>CAVRWC010000001.1:0-600577 GCA_963724785.1 uncultured Alphaproteobacteria bacterium
GCTGGCGCGTTTTCGGCGGCGCCTCAGGACGCGGCGAGTGGAGAGTCTCCCCTGGCGGCTGTCACCCGGCGCCTTCCGACAGCGTCAGATCCTTTTCCAGGACGACGAAACAGAGATCGTCTCGCTGCGGCTTGTCAAAGCGATCGTCGCCGTAGGGAAAAGGGTTCGTCTCGCCGGTCTCGCGGTAGCCGCGCCGAAGGTACCAGGCGATCAACTCCGTCCTGACGTTCACCACGGCCATTTGGACGCGCTTTCCGCCGCGTTCGCGCGCCCAGCGCTCCGCAACGGAAAGCAGGGCGCGGCCGAGGCCTCCGTTTTGCTGCCGCGGATCGATGGCCAGCGATCCCAGATACCAGGCGCCGTCGCCGAGCGGCTCGAGCCAGACGCAGCCTTTCAGCGCGCCGTCGCGCGGGTCGCTCCACGTCAGGAACGAAGCGTCAGGATTTGCGGCGAGGTCCGCGCGAAGCAGAGGTTCCGTCGTCCGATCGCCGGCGATATAGCCGGTTTCCGTATTCCAGCCGGATGACTCGCGGGACCCGCGATAGGCCCGGTTCATCAGGGCGACGATGGCTGGAACGTCGGCGTCCCCGGCGGGCGTGAGGTCGCTGGCGGCGATCACGATCGCATCCCCGGCGAGCGGACTTCGGGCCGAGGCGCCCTCGGTCCCGGAGATAGGAACCATTTTATCGAACTCCATGGCTGGATCGCGAATGCGCCCCTGATTTGGCTCGCGCTTTATCGGCCGATTTGGCCGAGCGCGCCAAAACAACCTCGCTGCGCGCCGGGTCCAATGGCCTCTTTCGGGACGCCGAGGGGGGTCAGCCGCTGTTGGCCGACTGGATTTCCGCGCTGAGCCGCAGGACGTCGGTGATGACGATGGCCCCGCGGCGGCGCTCGATCAGCCCGTTGCGCTCCATCGCGTTGATCTCGCGCGACACCGTCTCCCGCCGGGTGTTGATGCGGGCGGCGAGCTCCGACTGATTCGGCGGCGTCACGATGATCGCCCGCCGCGGATCGTCGCGGTCGCGCCGGGCGAGCCGCAGGAGTTCGGCATGAACGCGGGAGCGGACGTTGAGCGCGCCGAGTTCGCTGACCCGGCCCGACATCGAACGCAGGCGCTCGATCAGCGTCCCGACGACGGCCTCGCACAGCGGGCGATGGGTGAACATCGTCTCGACGAACACCTGCGCCGGCATTTTCGCCACCAGCGAATTGACGATGGCGAAGACGCTGGCGGCGCGCGGCGCGCCGTCGATCGCCGCCATCTCGCCGAAGATCGAGCCCGCCTTCATGTCGTTGAAGATCAGGTCCTGGCGGGCGATGTTGTAAACGGCGCGCAGCTGCCCGGACATGATGAAATAGACGTCGCGGTCGTTGGCCGACTGGTCGAGGATCCAGGCGCCCGCCGGCGTGCGCAGCCAGATGCACTCGACGATCGAGAACGCGGCACGTCTCCGCGTCGAGCGTTCGGAAATAGGGATGCGCCGCAAGGGTGCTGGGGACCGTCATGTTTCCGCCCGAACTTTACGGACGGACCGTGAACGACCTTCTCAGCGCCGTCAAGCTAGGCGCAACACTTACCTGTCCCGTCCCGCTTCACGCGGACGGGGCTGTCATATCGATGAAAACGGCGCGGCGGCATCCGCGTCGTGCTTCGCTGGCTGTCGAGTTACGCGAAGGCGGTCGCCGCGACTGTGACGAGGATCACACTCCGGCTCATGGGGCGTCGGCAAGGAAGCGATGCTGTGACGATCCTCACAGCCCAACGCCCGGCTCCGCGGTACAGTGCAAGCACGGTCAGGGGGCGACTGGACCGTTTGAGGATGGCCGCGTGGCGCCGATCGAAGGGGGATCGGAACGTGGCGACCCCCGCCGGACCTCCCACCGCGCGGGGAAGGGGCGCGGCGTCCGGGCCATACCGCGGGCCTGGGCGTCGCGCTTGCAGCGGCCTATCGAAGGCGGAATTCCATGTGAATGCGGCCATGGCGCCGAGTGCGACGCGCTTGAGCCGGCGCCATGCGCGCGTCCGCGGCGCTTCGGCTGGCCGCTGGCGCCGCTCCGAATCGCTCTTGCGGCGCGCCGGCCGCCCGTCGGCGCCGATCCGAGGTCTTTCGCCTTCGGCCCGTGGCTTGCGAGGCACGCGTTATAGGCGAGCGGCTCCTCGAACCGGGCGCAGGCCGGATCGTCCTGGGCGCGCGCCATCGCCGGCAGGACGGCCGCCGAAGCGGCGAGAAGCAACGTCGCGCGCATCGCCCGCTCAGGCCCGAAGCGTCGCGCCGGTCCGCTTGGACACCTCCGCCACGATGCGGGCGACGGCCGCCTCGATCTCGGCGTCGGTCAGGGTCCGTTCCCGAGGCTGCAGCGTCACCGTGATCGCGATCGACTTCGTTCCTTCCGGCAGACCCTTGCCCTGATAGACGTCGAACACGCCGATGTCGGAGACGAGCGCGCGCTCGGCGCTCTGCGCAGCCTTGAGGATATCGCCGGCGCGCACGCTCTCCTCGACCACGAAGGCGAGATCGCGCGCGACCGGCATGAAATCCGACCGGTCGAGCCTGGGCTTGGCCTTGGTCGGCCTCGCCTTCGGCGCCGGGACAGCGTCGAGCACGATTTCGAACGCGACGATCGGCCCTTCCGCGTCGAGCGCCTCGCAGACGCTCGGATGCAGCTGCCCGAACCAGCCGACGACGTTCTTCGGCCCGAACTGCAGCGTGGCCGAGCGTCCCGGATGCAGGAACTCCGGCCCGCCCGGAACGACCTGGGCCGCATTGGCGACGCCGAGCGCGGCGAGGAGCGCCATCGCGTCCTGCTTGGCGTCGAAGGCGTCGACCGGGCCGCCGCCGCTCCAGTGACGGCCTTCGCCGCTCGCCTTGGCGCGGCCGCGCCGGACGGCGGCCGCCGCGATCCGCTGGTCCGTGTCGCCGGACCCGAGGAAGATCTGGCCGACCTCGAACAGGGCGACGTCGGTCAGCGCCCGGCGCGCGTTGCGCTCGGCCGCCGCGACGAGGCCGGGCACGAGGCTCGGGCGCATGTCGGAGAGGTCCGCCGCGATCGGGATTGGCGAGCGCGAGCGACGGCTGGCCGCCGCCGAACAACGTCGGCGGCCGTCTTCGAGATGAACGACCAGGTCACCGCCTCTCGCAAGCGAAAGCGAGGCCAGCGTCCGCTTGGCGAGCCGGGTGCGCTTTTGCAGCAGCGTCAGCACCGGCGCCGGAACGCCGTCGTCGAGGCGGGGCAGGGGGGTCGGCGGCGCCCGCTCGAGGCCCGGCGATGCGGATGATCTGCTCGACCACGTCGGCCTTCACCTGCACGTCCGGGCGCCACGAGGGGACGAGGACCTTGCCGCCGTCCACGCCGAAGCCGAGCCGGGCGAGGATCGCCTCGCCTTCGGATCGCGGAACGTCGACGCCGATCAGGCGCTTCACCTCGCTGTAGGGGAAATCGATCGTGCGCCGCGGCGTCGCAGGGTCGCCGGCGACGATCATGCGCGACGGCTCGCCGCCGCAGATCGACAGCACCAGTTCGGTCGCGAGGTCGCAGCCGGGCAGGCAGAAGTCGGGATCGACGCCGCGCTCGAACCGATAGCGCGCGTCGGTCACGATGCCGAGCTTGCGGCCGGTCTGGGCGATGTTGGTCGGGTCCCACAGCGCGCTCTCGATCAGGACGTCGCGCGTGCCTTCGTCGCAGCCCGAATGCTCGCCGCCCATGACGCCGGCGATCGATTCGACGCCCTTGGCGTCGGCGATGACGACCATGCTGTCGTCGAGCGCGTAGGTCTTGCCGTCGAGCGCGAGCACGCTCTCGCCCGGGCGAGCCCGCCGGACCGTCAGATCGCCGTCGACCTTGGCGAGGTCGAACACATGCAGCGGGCGGCCGCGGTCGAAGGTCACGTAGTTGGTGATGTCGACGAGGGCGCTGATCGGCCTGAGGCCGATGGCGCGCAGCCGCTTCTGCATCCATTCCGGCGAAGGCCCGTTCTTGACGCCGCGCACGAGCCTCAGCGCGAAGGCCGGGCAGAGATGCGCGTCGGACGGCGCGAAGTCGAGCCGCACCTCGGTCGGGCAGTCGAAGGCGCCGTCGAAGACCTTGGGCTTCGGGGTCTTCAGCGTCCCGAGGCCGGCCGCGGCGAGATCGCGGGCGATGCCGGCGACGCCGGTCGCGTCGGGGCGGTTCGGCGTCAGCGCGACGTCGATCACCGGATCGTCGAGCCCGGCGAAGCGCGCGTAAGCGACGCCGACCGGCGCGTCGTCCGGCAGCTCGATGATGCCGTCGTGGTCGTTGCTGAGTTCGAGTTCGGCCGCCGAGCACAGCATGCCGTTCGAACTCGACGCCGCGGATGACGCCCTTGGCGAGGGTGATCTGCTTGCCGGGGATATAGGTCCCGACCGGCGAGAAAACGCTCTTCATGCCGGTGCGGGCGTTGGGCGCGCCGCAGACGACCTGGACGGGGCCCGAACCGGCGTCGACCACGCAGACCCTGAGCCGGTCGGCGTTCGGATGCTGTCTGGCCTCGATGACATGGCCGACGACGAATCCGGCGTACTTGGCTCCGGGGTCCTCGACGCCCTCGACCTCGAGGCCGACGCGGGTCAGCGTGTCGACGATCTCGGCGAGCGAGGCCTGCGTGTCGAGGTGGTCCTTGAGCCAGGAGAGGGTGAATTTCATGTCGGAGGGTTCATTTCCTGGTTCTTGCGACGAGGCGCACCGCGAGTTTCGGCCGAGTGTCCTCGCCGAGCCGGTCGAGGACTCTGACGGCCTTACCCGCTGAGACCGCCCGCCAGCGTCGGCAGGTCGAGCGGCTTGAAGCCGTAGTGGTCGATCCAGCGCAGGTCCGCGTCGAACAGGTCGCGCAGGTCCGGCATGCCGTACTTGAGCATCGCGACGCGGTCGATGCCCAAGCCCCAGGCGAAGCCCTGGTAGACCTCGGGGTCGATGCCGCAATTCGTCAGCACGTTCTGATGCACCATGCCGCAGCCGAGGATCTCGAGCCAGTCCTCGCCCTCGCCGAAGCGGATCTCGCCGCCCGAGCGGCGGCACTGGATGTCGACCTCCATCGACGGCGAGGTGAAGGGGAAGAAGCTCGGCCGGAAGCGCATGCCGACCTTCGGGCACCTCGAAGAACGCCTTGCAGAACTCCTCGAGCACCCACTTGAGGTTGGCGAGCGTCGCGCTCTGGTCGATCACCAGGCCCTCGACCTGGTGGAACATCGGCGTGTGGGTCTGGTCGAAGTCCGTGCGGTAGGTGCGGCCGGGGCAGATGACGCGGATCGGCGGCTTCTGGCGCCAGCATGGTGCGCACCTGCACCGGGCTCGTGTGGGTGCGCAGAAGCTTGCGCTCGCCCTTCTCGTCCGGCTCAAGGAAGAAGGTGTCGTGCATCTCGCGCGCCGGGTGGCCGGGCGGGAAGTTGAGCTTGGTGAAGTTGAAGTCGTCGCTTTCGATGTCCGGCCCTTCGGCGACCGAGAAGCCCATGTCGGCGAAGATGGCGACGATCTCGTCCGTCACCTGGCTGATCGGATGGATGCGGCCGGTCTCGACGGCGGCGCGGCGCACCGGCAGGGTGAGGTCGAGCGCCTCGCGCTTGAGCTGGGCTTCGAGCGCGGCCTGCTTGAGCACGGCCGCGGCGGCGTCGCCAGCGCTTCGGTCACGGCGTCTTTCAGCGCGTTGATCGCCGCGCCCTGGGTCTTGCGCTCGTCGGGCGTGAGCTTGCCGAGGGTGGCGAGCAGGGCCGAGACCGAGCCCTTCTTGCCGAGGGCGGCGACGCGCACGGCTTCCAGCGCCGGCTCGTCGGCTGCGCCCTCGATGGCGGCGAGGGTTTCGTCTTTCAGGGCGGCGAGGTCGGACATCGGGGACTCGGGGGTCGGAAACGGAACCGCCGCCCCACGCTTAGGACGCATGGCGGCGGCGGACGATGCGTGAGGCGGAGCTGGATTTAAGCCGCCGCGGGCAGATGGCCCTTCGCCTGTTCGACGATCGCGGCGAAGGCCGCAGGCTCGGCGATGGCGAGTTCGGAGAGAACCTTGCGGTCGACCTCGATCCCCGCGGTGGAGAGCGCCGAGATGAACCGGCTGTAGGTCAGGCCGTGCTCGCGCACCGCCGCGTTGATCCGCTGGATCCACAGGGCGCGGAACTCGCGCTTGCGGTTCTTGCGGTCGCGGTAGGCGTACTGCATCGACTTGTCGACGGCGGCCTTGGCGGCGCGGATGGTGTTCTTGCGGCGGCCGAAGAAGCCCTTGGCCTGCTTGAGAACCTTCTTGTGCTTGGCGTGGGCGGTTACGCCCCTCTTGACGCGTGACATCGTTCAAAACTCCGGGAAAAGGGGCTTAGCCGTTCGGCAGGAAGTACTTCTTGACGTTGTCGCCGTCGGTCTTGAACAGCACCGCGGTTCCGCGCAGATTGCGGATCTGCTTGGGCGTGCGTTTGATCATTCCGTGGCGCTTGCCCGCCTGGGCGTACATGACCTTGCCGGTCCCGGTGATCTTGAAGCGCTTTTTCGCGCTGGCCTTCGTCTTCAACTTGGGCATTTGGCTCTCCCGGGCTTGACGCCCTGTAGGTATGAAAGCGGAGCATGAGCTCCGTCGCTTCGGAACGAGCGAAAAGAACCGCCACGGCAGCCCAGCCGGGCGGTTCTGAGGCGCGTGGGTCATACGCGAACGGGCGGAAAAGCACAAGTGGGCGAGAGCGTCGCCAGGGCTCCGAACTCGGGTTGACGGGATTTACGAATTGCGCGAAGGGTGAATCCATTGGGGCTCCTGATTCGGAGCCTGCCGATGAACGCTTCGCCTTATGAACCCTCGCGACCTTCGGGATTGCGGCTTCTGCTGGACCATTTTTCCCGGATCGAGGACAAGCGGAGCCCGGAAAACGTGGCGCACAAGCTGAACGAGGTCTTGCTTGTGTGCGTCTGCGCCACGATCGCCGAGTGCGACAGCTTCGAGGCCATCTCCAATTGGGGACAGGCCCATCTCGAGTTCTTGCGACGGTTCCTCCCCTTCCGCTGGGGCGTCCCCTCGGGGCGCTGGCTCAATATCTTGATGAACCGGATCGATCCAGATCTGTTCGGCGCGTGCTTCATGGACTGGGTCAGCGCCTGCTGGCCCGAGCCCCTCGATGCGATCGCCATCGACGGCAAGACCGTGCGCCGCAGCCACGACCGGTCCAAGGGACGGGCGGCGCTGCATCTGGTCTCCGCCTTCGCCGCCAACAGCCATCTGGTTCTCGGACAGGAGGCGGTCGACGACAAGACCAACGAAACGACCGCCATCCCCGTGCTGCTTGAGAAACTCGCCGCCGGCCGCAGTCTCGAAGGCGCCGTGGTCACCATCGACGCGATCGCCTGCAATCCTCAGATCGCCCAATCGATCCGCGACGCCGGAGCCGACTACCTGCTCGCCGTCAAAGCCAATCAGCCCACCTTGCAGGCCGATATCGAGGCCGCCTTCGACGCCGCCGGCAAGGGCCAGGTCGAAGTCGACGTCGATCTCGACAAGGGCCACGGCCGCATCGAAACCCGCACCGTCTCGGTGCTGCGCCAGGTCGACTGGCTCGACGGCGACCGGCGCTTTCCCGGCGAGGTCCGGTTTCGCGACGCGCGCGCCATCGTCAAAGTCGAAGCGCGGACCGAGTTGAAGGACCGCTCCCGGTTCGACACCCGCTATTACATCACATCCAGCGACCGTTCCGCGACCGCGCTCGGACAGACGATCCGCGGCCACTGGGGCATCGAGAACACGTTGCACTGGACGCTCGACGTCACTTTCCAGGAGGACCTCTCGCGCGTGCGAAAGGGCCACGGCGCGCAAAACATGGCGCTCGTGCGCAAGTTCGCCTTCAACAGGCTGCGCGCTGCGATCCAACTCAGCGACCCGCCCAACCTTCCCTTCAAACCCTGCCGAAAGCCAACCAAGCCGCCCCGACCCAAGAGCCTCAAGCTGCGAAGAAAAATCGCCAGTTGGGACGTCGACAGGCTCGCCGAAATCCTCATCGCCCAATCCGGTTAAGCCAAATTAACCCGGATTGGAGCCCGAGAGCGTCGCAGGCGTTGCGGGGCGGCGCGCCACGAGCGCGGTTTTCGGACAGGACGCGAACGATATCAATGGTTTAGCGGTCGAAACAGGGGATTCTCGGTCGCGCGCGCGAATGATTTCAAACAGTTACGCCTGACTGCCGCCGGCCGGGTCGTCGGGCCCCGCCCGGCAGGGCGCCCTCCCGACGGACCTCGCGGCGCCCGAGGCCGGCGACTGGATGGCGTGGGTGAGCGCGAGCGGCGCCGCGGGGAGGCGCAGGCCCTCGTACGCCGCCTCGCGCGCCGCCGGCGCTTCGGGCGAGGCGTCCCCGCCATGGTAGCGGTCGAGCGCGGCGACGACCTTCACCAGCGGCCCGACGGCCGAAATGTCCCCGCGCTCGATATGGTGAGCGACGAGCGCCAGCCCCTTGGTGAGCCGGGCGATCTGCAATTGCGCGTGGCCCTCGCGGGTCTCCATCTGTCGCGCCCGTATGGCCTTGGCGATGTCCCGCCGCACCACGGCGACGCTGACCTTTCGCGCCGCCGCGATCTGTCGATGGGTGAAGCCGTCGGCGAGCCAGTCGAACGAGGCGTCGCGAAGCGCCGCCGCCTGCCTGCGCCGGGCGCGCCAGTCGAGGCGCTTCTGGACTCCGTCGGCGGCGGACGACGCCTGCTCGGCCGCGGGCGGGTCCGCCGGGGCCGGGTCGAGCGCAACCGGGTCGGCGATCGGCGGCTCGGAGACAGGCAAGTCGGGGATGAACAAGTCGTTCGGAGGCTGGGCGGTCATGGGGTCGAACTCCCGAGGGCGAATGGCGATCAAGGAGCAGACTACCCGATATTCCTGTTATCAAGAAGAAATTGTTTTAAT
The DNA here is from genome assembly GCA_963724785.1 of uncultured Alphaproteobacteria bacterium. GTDB lineage: Bacteria > Pseudomonadota > Alphaproteobacteria > Rhizobiales > Beijerinckiaceae > Roseiarcus. The sequence goes on from CAVRWC010000001.1 coordinate 8,872, forward strand.
CATTCGGTTAATCCATACTGACTCCGGGGCGCTCATGGCGTTAGCTGTTGGCGCCAACTTTTTGCCGCCCAACCTTCTCCAACCGTCATGGCCGGGCTTGACCCGGCCATCCACGAGAACACCGGGGTATCAGGGTCAGTCTCCGACAGAGAGAGCCCAATCTCCCAATGAGTCCGGGAATTGCTGCGGCGCCGCGTGGATGGCCGGCGCAAGGCCGGCCATGACGGGGTGGGATGTCATCGCGAACAACAGCGAACGCGATATGCGCCAACTCCGGGCGGAAAGCCGCCGGTTCCAATCGAAGACGAAAGCCGACCGTTCGAGACCGTCATATCGGTCCCGGCGCGGGCGAAGCCCGGGTTCGAAGGCGTGACGCGTCCGAGATCGGCGTGCGCCGAGCGAATTTCCCTGTGTTTTCGCCCCTCGCCGCTGTCGCCATCCGGCTTGGATTGTTTGAATGCTTGTCAGGAGCCGAGCGACGTGGGGTTGCGCGGCGATCCCGCGCGCATGGAGGCGATCTTGGTAGAATTTCTCGTACCGATCGTGGCCTTCCTGTGCTTGATCGCCGCCGCCGCCGCCGGCGCTTTCGTCAATGTCCGGGTCCCAACCAGGCATCTGCAGGATGGCACAGTCGAGATCGTCAGGATTGTGGTGAATATTTTCGTCGTGATGACGTCCCTGGTCGTCGGCCTCATGCTGGCCTCCGCCAAGGACACGTTCGAGACCAACAACCGCAATGTTCACGCCTTGGCCACCGAAATCATCCTGCTCGACCGAAACCTTCGGACGCTGGGCGCGCAAACCGACGAGGCCCGCCGGCATCTGGTCGAATACGCGCGGACCGCGCTCAACGAGGCCGATATTTTGCAGGCGGACCCGCAAGCCGAAGCTGCGCTGGACGCAACCGGAATGAGCCTCAGGACGATCCGCGTTTCCGACAATCAGGCGCTGGCGGTCTGGAACGACGCGCGCCAGATGTATCGGCAAGTCGAACGCGAGCGTTGGGTGGTCGTGGACGCCGCCGGCGGAACGATCCCGACGCCGCTGATTGTCACGTTGATCGCCTGGCTCGCCGCCATTTTCGTCGGCCTGGGGTATCGGGCGCCTCGCAACGCGGTCGTCACGACAACCTTCGTCGTCGCGGCGCTGCTGCTTTCCGCCGCTCTCTATCTCATCCTCGAAATGGACAGGCCAGCCTCAGGCCTCATTCATGTTTCGAACGCGCCCGTTCAACGCGCGCTGGCGCAACTCCAACGGTAGGTAGGAATCGCCTTGGTCGGCGATCTTCTAAAAAAATCCGGGCGCCGTCATGCGGAGTCTCGCATCACAAGCCTTGCTTCGAGCAGGCGCAGGTCTCGAGGCGATTTTGTTTTTGCGTTTCCGTCTTTTGAGGCAAGTCCGTTTTTTGAGGCAAGCAGGTCCACCGCGAGATTCGCCAGTTCTTCGGAGTTCTGCGCAACCGTCGTCAAGGACGGGCAGGCGAAACGGCTCAGCGGATGATCGTCGTGGCCGGCGACCCGAATGTCGCCTGCCGCGGCGACGCGGCTGATGCGCAAGCCGCGCTGGCTCGCCGCCGCCAGCACGCCAAAGGCCGTGCGGTCCGTTGCGCACAAGATGGTTCGTCGCGGCAAGACTTCTGCGGAAAAATAGCCGTTCGCCTGGTCAAAACCGACCGCCTCGAAGGCCCAGCTGTCCGATTCCGCCGGGATCACGATCGGCTCCGATCCGAGCCTCTCCATCGCCTCGACGTAGGCCTGGCGTCGCTCGGCCGCGTTCTGGTTGACGCTCGGCATGTCGAAGAAACAAGGCGGCTCGCCGGTGCGATTGAGGTAGTCGACGATCAGTCCGATACTCTGAAGGTTGTCGTTTCCGATGAACGACGCGTCCATGTCCACCCGGGAGTCCAGCAGGACGAGGGGCAGGGACCGATTGAGCTCCCGGAGAAGCCTGAGTTCGGAGGAGATGCCGAGGGGCGCCACAACGGCGCCGGCCACTCTCAGCGACATGATCGTCTGGATCGCCCGCGCCTCCATGGCGCGTTCGCCGTGCGATGTGAGGACAATCGTCCAGTAGCCTTGTTCCAGCGCCCTCGTTTCGACGCGCTCGACAAGACCCGCGTAGAAGGGATCGGTCAGCGAGGGCACGATCATGGCGAGCGTCTTGGGATTCTTGCGGTTGAAGTTGACCGCGAAGAGATTGGGCCGGTAGCGCAATGCGCTTAAGGCGTTCTCGATCCGCTGTCGCGTGGCCGGCCGCACGCTCTCGGGGTCGTTGAAGTAGCGGGAAACCGTCGGCCGCGAGATTCCGCTGACGGCGGAAAACTCCTCCATCGTCCTGACCCTGGGTCTCGTCCTCGCAGCCTTCTTGTCTCCGGCGTCAACGGACACTGCTCAAGCCCTCCTGGACGACGAGCGAGTCAACAACTGCGCCCCCGCCTCGGTTTCGGATGCGTAACACAGTTTGCTACATACGTAAAAATTGTCCTTTACGAACGTATTGACAGTCCAGCCTCGCCGTGCAATGGGAATGGCCCTCAACGACTGCCTCTCAGGGGCACGCCAGGGAGGACCGCTGTGAGGACGCCGAAGGGCCTGCCGCGACGCCGAAGGTCGCGGAGAAGTTCGAACCCCGTGATGCTTCCACGATTTGCATCGAGGCCGAGCGTCGCCCGCGCGCCATTCATCGGGGCTTTCCCCATGCAGCCCGAGATCAGTCAGCCTTCAGAGATAAATACGCGGTCGCCGTAAGGCAGACCAGCGAGTTCTCGTTTTCGGGCGAAACGAGAGGATCCGGCATCGATCGCGTGGTTCTGCGCGATCGTTGAAACGCCAAGAGAGGTTGCTCGAGGCGTACGCAGAGGGAGAAGAGAAAATGAAAAAGGGCTATCTGTTGGGCGCGACATGCCTCGCGGCGTTGGGCGCAGTGAGCGCCGTTTCCGCCGAGACCTTGACGATCGCGACCGTCAACAACGACGACATGATCATCATGCAAAAGCTGTCGTCCAAATGGGAACAGCAGACCGGCAACAAGATCAATTGGGTGATCCTCGAGGAGAACGTACTCCGTCAGAAGGTCACGACCGACATCGCGACGAAGGGCGGCTCCTTCGACATCATAACGATCGGCGCCTACGAGACTCCCATTTGGGGCAAGAAGGGCTGGCTGACCGAACTGGATGATTTCAAGAACTACGACTACGACGACCTGCTCGCCCCGGTGAAGGCCGGCCTTTCCGTGAACGGCAAGCTCTACGCCGTGCCCTTCTACGCCGAAAGCTCCTTCACCATGTATCGCAAGGACCTGTTCGAAAAGGCAGGCCTCGTCATGCCCGAGCAGCCGACCTACGACCAGATCAAGCAGTTCGCCGACAAACTGACGGACAAGGCCGAGGGCGTCTATGGCATTTGCCTGAGAGGAAAGCCGGGCTGGGGCGAGAACATGGCGTTCCTCGGCACGCTCGTGAACACGTTCGGCGGCAGATGGTTCGACATGGACTGGAAGCCTCAGTTGACGTCCCAGCCATGGCAGACGGCGATCACCTTCTATGTCGACCTGATGAAAGCCGACGGTCCTCCCAGTGCGCCGGCGAATGGCTTCAACGAAAACCAGGCTCTGTTCTCCGGCGGCAAGTGCGCGATGTGGATCGACGCGACGTCGGCGGCCGGCCGCATATCCAATCCGAAGGTGAGCCAGGTGGCGGACAAGGTCGGCTTCACCAAGGCGCCCATCGCCGTGACGCCGAATGGCGCAGCCTGGGCGTGGTCCTGGGCGCTCGCCATTCCAACCTCGACCAAGAAGGAAGCCGTCGCCAAGGATTTCGTTCGCTGGGCGACGTCCAAGGATTATGTCAAGCTTGTCGGAGATACGGAGGGTTGGGTTTCGGCGCCTCCCGGCACGCGCACTTCGACCTATGACAATCCGGAATACCAAAAGGCGGCGGCGTTCGCCCCGATCGTTCTGCAAGCGGTCCTGTCGGCCGACCCGACCCACGCCACCAAGGATCCAGTCCCCTACACCGGCGTGCAGTTCGTCGCCATTCCGGAGTTCCAGGGCATCGGGACCACCGTGGGACAGGACATTGCCGCGGCGCTTGCCGGTTCCGAGACCGTGGCCGCCGCGCTTGAAAAGTCCGAGGCCTCCACGACCTCGGTCATGAAGAAGGGCGGCTACACGAAGTAGCGCCCGCCCAGGGCCACGCCGGAGACGGCCGTGGCCTTGGGGACCAACATCACTTCAATGGATCGGCCCTGCATGGAGCAACCCATGCAGGGGCGGGATTGTGAGAGAATCATGAGGCTAGAGAACAAGGTCGCAATCATTACCGGCGCCGCCCGCGGGATCGGCAGGGCGCTCGCCGAGCGCTACGTCAAGGAAGGCGCGAAGGTCGTCATCGCCGATCTGAACGAACAGGGCGCAAAGTCGGTCGCCGCCGCGCTGGGGCCGAACGCCCTCGGCGTGCCGCTCGACATCACTCAGCAGGCGTCGATCGACGCGACCATCGCCGAGACCGCGGCGCATTTCGGCCGCCTCGACATTCTCGTCAACAACGCCGGCCTCTTCGATCTCGCGCCGATCGTCGAGATCACGCGGGAGAGCTACCATCGCGTCTACGCGGTCAATGTCGAAGGCCTGCTGTTCATGCTCCAGGCGGCGGCCAAGCAGATGATCAAGCAGGGTCACGGCGGCAAGATCATCAACTTCGCCTCCCAGGCCGGGCGCCGCGGCGAGGCGCTCGTCGCCATCTACTGCTCGTCGAAGGCGGCGGTGATCAGCCTCACCCAGAGCGCGGGGCTCGACCTGATCAAGCACCATATCAACGTGAACGCGATCGCTCCCGGCGTCGTGGACAACGAACACTGGGACCATGTTGACGCGATGTTCGCCAAATACGAGCATCTGCCGCTCGGCGAGAAGAAGCGCGTCGTCGGCTTGTCGGTGCCGTTCGGCCGCATGGCGCGTCCGGACGAGATCGGCGGGCTCGCGACGTTCCTCGCCAGCGAGGACGCCGATTATATCGTCGCTCAGACCTACAACATCGACGGCGGCAACTGGATGAGCTGAGGACGCCGGAAGGGGACGGACTCAGAAACGCAGACAAGCGGCGACGGAAGGGTGCCTTCGATGAGCGGTCTGGCGAGGGTCGGGTGCATCGGCGACCTGCTTGTCGAGTTCGTTTGCACGACGCGAAACGGACGCCACAGGCGGGCGGGAGCCTATACCGGTCCCTATCCGTCCGGCGCGGCTGGAATCTTCATCGATCAGGCCGCGCAGGTCGGAGGACGCTGCATCTTCGTGGGCGCGGTCGGCGACGACGCCTTCGGCGAGGTCGAGTTGAACCGCCTTGTCGAGCATGGCGTCGAGCCGAAGCTCATTCGCGTCGTCAAGGGGGTTCCGACCGGCACCGCTTTCGTCAGCTACAACGACGATGGCAGCCGAGACTTCGTCTACAACATCATTCTTTCCGCCGCCGCGCAGTTCGATGCGGACGAAGCGGCCATTGCCGCGCTTGTCGACTTCAACCTCGACGCGATGCACGTGTCCGGCTCGGCTCTCGGCGACGGAGGCATGGCGGCCAAGGTTTTGCGGGTGTGCAAGGCGCTGCACGACAAGGGCGTCGCCATCACCTTCGACCCCAACGTGCGCAAGGAGCTGATCGGCAATCCGGCCTATTTCGGCGCCGTGAAGGAGATCATCGGCATGGCGTCGATTTTCCTCCCGAGCGACGAGGACGCGCTGACGCTGTTTCCGGGCCGCGCGCTCGAGGATTATGCAGCGGAACTGTTCGCCAACGGGGCGCGCGCCGTCGTTCTCAAGAAGGGCGACAAGGGCTGCGAAGGCGTTACGCGCGAAGGCGAGCGCGCGAGCTTCGCCGCGCACAAAGTGACGGTGCTCGACCCGACCGGCGCGGGCGACTGCTTCTGCGCGACCTTCGTGACGCTGTGGACGAAGGGCGCGTTCAGCTTCCGCGACGCGCTTGCGAGGGCGAACGCGGCCGGGGCTCTGGCGGTCACCAAGGTCGGGCCGATGGAAGGCAACAGCGATCTTGCGACGATCGAAGCGCTGCTGCGGAGGGACGCATGATGTCGCTGGAATTTTGGCCCACGTTGATCGCGGCCAACCGGGGCGGCCAGCGACGCGGGATTCCTTCCTGGTGCACGGCGCATCCCGAGACCCTCAGCGCGATTCTCCGCGCCTGCCGCGACAGCGACGATCCGGTTCTCATCGAGGCGACCTGCAACCAGGTCAACCAGGAGGGCGGCTACACCGGCATGACGCCTGCGGGATTTCGCCGCTTCATCGAAGACCTGGCGCGCGAAGCCGGCGTCAATCCGGAGAGGCTTATTCTCGGCGGCGACCATCTCGGCCCAAATCCCTGGAAGCGCCTGCCCGCCAGCGAAGCCATGGCGCGGGCGAGCGAGATGGTCAAAGCCTACGTCGAAGCCGGTTTTCGCAAGATCCACCTCGACGCGAGCATGGCCTGCGGCGACGAAACGCACGTGACGGAGGCGACGATCGCCGAGCGCGGCGCGGCGCTCTGCGCCGTCGCCGAATTGGTTGGGGCGCGCGGCGCCCGGGTCTACGTGATCGGCACGGAGGTGCCCATTCCCGGCGGAGAGCTCGAAGATCTCGACGCGCTCGCGGTGACGCGCCCCGAGGCGGCGCGGCGCACCTACGACCTCCACCGCGCGGCCTTCGCCGCGCGCGGCGTCGGGCATGCGATGAAGAGCGTAATCGCGCTCGTCGTGCAGCCTGGGGTCGACATGGGCAACAACCAGGTTTTCGGGTACGACAAGGCGAAAGCAGCGGCGTTGAGCGCAGCGATCGACGACATTCCCGGCGTCGTCTACGAGGCGCATTCGACCGATTTCCAGACCGAAGCCGCGCTCGCGGATCTGGTGGCCTCGCATTTCGCCATTCTGAAAGTCGGGCCGATGCTGACCTTCGCGTTTCGCGAGGCGGTTTTCGCTCTTGCAGCGATCGAGGCCCGACTTAAACCCGCCGTTCCGTCCGGAATCGTCGAAAGCCTCGAGCGCGTGATGGACGCCAGCCCCGAACAGTGGCGGGGCTACGTCGCGCAGGACGATGCGGAAGGGCTGACCAGATTGTTCGGCCTGAGCGACCGCGTCCGGTATTACTGGCCCCGACCCGAGGTCCAGACGGCGCTCCGCCGGCTATTTGCCAACATCGACGGCGCGCGGGTTCCTCCGGGCCTCGTGTCGCAGTTTGCCGGCGAAATGCTGCTCGAACGGAGCGAGCCGACCCTCTCGCAGCGCGTCATCGCAGCCAAGGTCGAAGCGGTCGTCGCCCGCTATCGCCGGGCGAGCGGACTCGACACGACCGATTCCTGAGCCTGCCGGAGGCGACTTGCCACGGACCCTCCTCAGGGCGCCCGGTGGCGCAACGCCTCGACCAGCAGGGCGAAGGCCGGCGGCTGCTGCCGGCGGCTGGGATAATAGAGGTGATAGCCTGAAAAAGGCGCACACCAGTCGTCGAGCACGCGGATCAGCCGGCCGTCGGCGATGAACTGAGCGGTCTGATCCTCCGGCAGATAGGCGAGGCCGAAGCCGGCCAGGACGGCGCTGATCCTCAGGTCGAGACTGCTCAGCATCAGTTGCCCGTCGACTCGCACCTTGAGTTCGCGGCCGGCCTTTTCGAACTCCCAGGCATAGACGCCGCCGTGGGTCGGCAGGCGCAGGTTGATGCAGACATGTTCGGTCAGGTCGTCGGGCGTGATCGGCTTCCTCCGCCTGGCGAAATAGGCCGGGGCCCCGACGACCGCCATGCGCATGTCCGGCCCGATGCGCACCGCGACCATGTCCTTCGCCACCTGCTCGCCAAGCCGAATTCCGGCGTCGAAGCGCCCCGCGACGATGTCGGTCAGCGCGTTTTCGACCACGATTTCGACGGCGATGTCGGGATAGTCCGGCAGGAGTCGCTCGAGGGCCGGCCAAAGAATGGTCCTCGCCGAATGTTCCGGGCGCGTTGATGCGGATGGCGCCGGCCGGTTTCTCCCGCATTTCCGTCAGCGCCGCCAGTTCCGCGTCGATCTCGTCGAAGCGCGGCCCGGCGGTCGCCAGCAGGCGCTCGCCGGCCTCGGTCGGCGCGACGGAGCGGGTGGTGCGGGTCAGGAGCCTGAGCCCGAGCCTTTCCTCGAGCCCCCGGATCGTATGGCTCAGCGCGGACTGCGACACCCCGAGGCGGGCGGCGGCGCGCGTAAAGCTGCGCTCCCGCGCCACGGCGACGAAGGCGATCAGGTCGTTGGCGATGGTCGGCGAATTCATGAATTCTGCTCATAACCACATGCACATTTTAATGTCTAATCGAAAGACAGGGAACGGACTAGATACGGTCCCAACAGGACGGGACCGGGCCGCCGCGTGTCTTCGCGGCTGGCGATGTCGCGTCGGCCGAGAGGACGAGACATGGTGATGAAGGTTTCGGGCTACGCCGCCCATTCTGCGACAGAGGCGCTCGCGCCCTGGCGTTTCGAACGGCGTGACCCGCGCGCCGACGACGTCGTGATCGACATTCTCTTTTGCGGCGTCTGCCACTCCGACCTCCACAGCGCGCGCAACGATTGGGGCGGCGGGATGTACCCGATGGTCCCGGGCCACGAAATCATCGGCCGGGTGCAGAGCGTCGGCGCCAAGGTGACGCGGTTCAAGGCGGGCGACGCCGTGGGGGTCGGCTGCATGGTCGATTCCTGTCAGCACTGCAGGCCGTGCCTTCGCGGGCTCGAGCAATATTGCGACGAGGGCTCGACCTACACCTACAACGCGAACGACCGCCGCGACGCCATGCCGACCTACGGCGGCTATTCCGACAAGATCGTCGTCACTGAAAAATTCGTCCTCAAGGTTCCGGAGGGCGTCGACCTGAAGGCCGCGGCGCCGCTGCTTTGCGCCGGCATCACGACCTGGTCGCCGCTGCGCCGCTGGAATGTCGGCCCCGGCAGCAAGGTCGCGGTGGTCGGGCTCGGCGGCCTCGGCCACATGGGCCTGAAGCTCGCCAAGGCGCTTGGCGCCCATGTCACGCTGTTCAGCCGGTCGCCCGGCAAGGAAGACGACGCCCGCCGTCTGGGGGCGGACAGGGTCGTCCTCTCGACCCACGCAAGGGAGATGGCGAAGGTCGCCGGCCAGTTCGACCTGATCATCGACACCGTGCCGACGGTCCACGACGTCAATCCCTACATGCCGACGCTCGCGCTCGACGGGACCCTCGTCCTGGTCGGCTATCTCGGCCCGCTCGACCCGATGCTCAATTCCGTCCCGATGATCATGGGGCGCAGGTCGGTCGCCGGCTCGCTGATCGGCGGGGTCGCGGAGACCCAGGAAATGCTCGATTTCTGCGGTAAGCACGGCATCGTCTCGGATGTCGAGATGATCGCGATCAAGGACATCAACAAGGCCTATGAGCGGATGCTGCGCAGCGACGTCAAATATCGCTTCGTGATCGACATGGCGTCGCTCAAGGCCTGACGAGACGGACGGAGGAAGACATGCAAAAGCGCAAGCTTGGAAAGAGCGGCCTCGAGGTTTCGGCGATCGGCCTCGGCTGCATGGGGATGAGCTTTTCCTATGGCCCCCCGCACGACCGGGGAGAGATGATCCAGCTCATGCGCGCGGCGGTCGAAAAGGGCGTCACCTTCTTCGACACCGCCGAGGTCTACGGGCCCTACACCAACGAGGACCTGGTCGGCGAGGCGCTCGAGCCTTTCCGCGGCAAGGTCGTGATCGCCACCAAGTTCGGTTTCAACCTCGACCCGGCCTCAGCCAATCCGCTGGCGGGTCTGAACAGCCGGCCCGAGCGGATCAAGAAGGTCGCCGAGGCCTCATTGAAGCGCCTGCGGATCGACACGATCGACCTCTTCTACCAGCATCGAGTCGATCCCGACGTGCCGATCGAGGACGTCGCCGGCGCGGTCAAGGACCTGATCGCGGCGGGCAAGGTCCGGCATTTCGGCCTCTCGGAAGCGGGCGTCCAGACCATCCGCCGCGCCCACGCCGTCCAACCCGTAACCGCGCTCCAGAACGAATATTCGCTCTGGTTCCGGCGCCCCGAGAAGGACGTGATCGCGACGCTCGAAGAACTCGGGATCGGCCTCGTTCCCTACAGCCCGCTCGGCAAGGGCTTTCTGACCGGCGCGATGAACGATCAGACGCGGTTCGGCTCCGACGACTTCCGCTCGAAGCTGCCGCGCTTCACGCCCGAGGCGCTCAAGGCGAACCAGGCGATGGTCGATCTTCTCGCCGATATCGCTGCGCAGAAAAAGGCGACTCCGGCCCAGATCGCGCTCGCCTGGCTGCTCGCACAAAAGCCATGGATCGTTCCGATCCCCGGCACGACGAAACGGCATCGCCTCGAAGAGAACATCGGCGCGGCGAATGTCGAACTGACGCCCGATGACCTCGCTGCGATCGAGAGCGCCGCCGCGAAGATCGAGGTGCAGGGTGACCGCTACCCGGAAGCGCTGGAGAAGCTGACCGGACGGTAAGGCGCATTCGGCTCGGCGGCGGCGTTTCGCCGCCGGCGACGACAAGGAGACAGTCCATGGCGCCCAACGTCCGCGCGCAGAAAAACCACGACGCGCTTTTCCCCGGCCACGTTTCAAGGCTGGCGGTCACGGACCCGGAACTGATCGAGACCTTCGACAATTTCGCCTTCGACGAAGTGCTCGCTCACGGATCACTCGACGCTCGCACCCGGCTGATGGTCCAGTTGGCCTCGATGATCGCCTGCCAGGCGCTCGGCGAGTATCGCGTGATGCTCGGCGCGGCGCTCGCCGTCGGCGTCACGCCGGTCGAGATCAAGGAGATCGTGTACCAAGCCGTGCCCTATGTCGGCCTCTCCAAGGTGTTCGACTTCCTTCACGCCACCAACGCGGTTCTGACCGAACATGGAGTCGAACTGCCGCTGCCGAGCCAGTCCACCACCACGCCCGAGACCCGGATGGACAAGGGCCTCGCGGTCCAGAAGGCGATCATCGGCGAGGCCATGGTCGAGAAGCTCTACGCGTCCGCGCCGTCCGATGAGGCGCACATCCAGCGTTACCTTTCGGCCAATTGCTTCGGCGACCATTACACCCGCAACGGCCTCGACATCCCGACTCGCGAACTCCTGACCTTCAGCATGCTCGTGTCGCTCGGCGGCTGCGATCCCCAGGTCAAGGGCCACGTCACCGCCAACCTGCATGTCGGCAACGGCCGCGCCAAACTGATCGACGTCGTGACCCAGTTGCTGCCGTTCATCGGCTATCCCCGCACGCTCAACGGCCTGCGGGCCGTGAACGAAGCCGCGCCCGCGTGAAGGCGGCGGCTGCGCCGACGCCAAACAGCAAGGAGTCCGGATGACCATTGCGCAGATGAAAGTGCTGGTGGTCGGCGCGACCGGCAGCATCGGGCGCCTCGTCGTCGAAGAAGCGATTCGTCAGGGGCATGCCGTGCGTGCGCTCGTCCGCAATCCGGCCAAGGGGCGTCCGCTGCCTCCAGAGACGCAGGTCGTGATCGGCGACGTCACCCGGCCCGACACGCTTCGCGGCATAACGGATGGCGTCGACGCCATCGTTTTCACTTTGGGTTCGGATGGCCTCGGCAAAGTCGGCGCGGAAACCGTCGACTATGGCGGCGTGCGCAACGTTCTCGATGCGCTGGGCCGGCACAGACCCCGTATCGCGCTCATGACCTCGATCGGCGTCACCGACCGCGCCGGCCGGCACAACCGCGCCACGGAAGCCCATGATTGGAAGCGGAGATCGGAAAGGCTCGTGCGCGCAAGCGGCCTGCCTTACACGATCGTGCGGCCCGGCTGGTTCGACGACAACGCCGCCGATCAGAGGAGGCTCTTCCTTCTCCAGGGCGACAAGCGGCGGGCCGGCGATCCCAGCGATGGCGTCATCGCACGACGCCAACTCGCCGAGGCGCTGGTGCGGAGCCTCACTTCGGATCAGGCGTTGCGGAAGACGTTCGAACTGGTCGCCGAAACCGGTTCCGAGCCGGACGATTTCGACGCGCTGTTCGCCGCCCTCGAAGCGGATCCGGCCGGCGCGCTCGACGGCGTCAGGGACATCGAGAACATGCCGACCGCCGAGGAGCCGCAACGAGTGCGGGACGATCTGAATGGAGCGCTCGCGCGTCCCATCCGCCGCCGCGACCTGAACGCGTTGCAGGGGCCACAACAATGAGAGGAGACCATACAATGGCGCAACGAACCTGGCTGATCACCGGCGTCAGCAGCGGCTTCGGCCGCCATCTTGCCGAACAACTCCTCGCGCGCGGCGACGTCGTCGTCGGAACCGTTCGGGACGCCGCCAAGATCAGCGACCTCAGAGAACGCTATCCGCAAGCCTTCCACGCCGAAGTGCTGGACGTGACCGACAGGGCGGCGGTCCGCGCTGTCGTCGAACGCGCCTTCGCCAAACTTGGACGCATCGACGTGGTGGTCAGCAACGCCGGCTACGGCCTGTTCGGCGCGGCGGAGGAACTCTCCGACAAGCAGATCGACGACATCGTCGCGACCAACCTCGTGGGGTCGATCCAGCTCATCCGCGCCGTGCTGCCGCATATGCGCGGCCAGGGCGGCGGTCGCATCATCCAGATGTCCACCTATGGCGGACAGGTCGCGTTTCCGGGAAACTCGATGTACCACGCGACGAAATGGGGCATCGAGGGCTTTGCAGAGTCCGTCGCCCAGGAGGTCGCCCCGTTCGGGATCGGGGTCACGATCGTCGAGCCGGGCGGCGCCCGCACCGAGTTCCGCTACGGCAGCGCTCAGGTCGCCGATCCCTTGCCCGCCTATGACGACAACCCGGCGCACAGCTTCGTCAAAATGCTCGATCCCAAGAACGGCCTCGCCCCCGGCGACCCCGCCCGGATGGCGGCGCGCATCATCGAGAGCGCCGACGTCGAGCCCGCGCCGCTGCGCATCGTGCTGGGCTCGGTGGCTCTGACGAGCACCCTCACGACGCTCCGCAAACGGATCGCCGGCTTCGAAGCGCAGACGGAGCTCGCGGCTTCCACGGACTTCCCGCCAGGCGAGTGACCCGCGGGGCGCTGACCGCCGGCTCGGCGGTTTTGTCGCGGGTCCCCTGCATCGACACGCGCCGACGGCGCACAGTAAACTCGACGTCCGCGGATTTCAGCGCCGCTCCCCCTGTTCATCCCAGGGGGCGCCGCCCGCTTCCGCAACGCGATGACCGACCCGCTCAACGACTACACCCCCGCGCGGCGCACGCTCTTGACGATCTGCGTGATGCTGGCCGTGATCATGCAGGCGCTCGACACGACCATCGCCAATGTCGCGCTGCCCTACATGCAGGGTTCGCTGTCGACCACCCAGGACCAGATCAACTGGGTGCTGACCTCCTACATCGTCGCCTCGGCGATCATGACGTCGCCGGTCGGCTGGGCTGCGAGCCGGTTTGGCCGCAAGAGGCTGTTCGTCATTTCCGCCATCGGCTTCACGCTCGCTTCCATGCTGTGCGGGATCGCGCAGACCATTGGGCAAATGGTGGGCTTCCGGCTGTTGCAAGGCGTGTTCGGCGCCGGGCTGATGCCGCTCGCCCAGTCCGTGATGCTCGACATCTACCCGGCCGAAAAACGCGGATCGGCGATGGCGACCTTCGGCATGGGGGTGATGCTGGGCCCGATCATGGGCCCGACGCTCGGCGGCTGGTTGACCGATTCCTATTCCTGGCGCTGGGTGTTCTACGTCAACCTGCCGTTCGGCGCGCTGACCGCGATCGGCCTCGCGCTCCTGTTGCGCGAGACGCCGATCCGTCGCGCGCCGTTCTCCTGGACGGGCTTTCTGAGTCTGTCGGTCGGGATCGGCGCGCTCCAGATGATGCTCGACCGCGGGCAGGACCTGGGCTGGTTCGATTCGGGCGAGATCCTCGTCGAGGCGTGTCTCTCGGTTGTCGGCTTCTATTTCTTCTTCGCCGACGCTGCGACCACCGACCGGCCGTTCCTGCCGCTCAAGATGTTCCGCGACCGCAATTTCGCCCTCGCCAACGCGATCATGTTTCTCAACGGCGTCATCCTGCTCGCCACGATGGCGCTGCTGACGCCTTTCCTCCAGATCCTGCTCGGCTACCCGGTGCTGACCAGCGGCTATCTGCTCGGGGCGCGCGGCATCGGCACGCTTCTCTCCATGATGGTGGTCGGTCGCCTGCTCAACCGGGGCGTCGAGCCGCGCGGGTTGATGCTGGTCGGCTGGTCGATCGCCACTTACGCGCTTTGGCAGATGTCCGGCTGGAACGCCGAGACGCCGGCGAGCCTGATCATCGTCACCAGCATCACTCAGGGCGCCGGTCTCGGTCTCGTCTTCGTGCCGCTGCAGACGGTCGGATATTCGACGCTGGCGGCCGAGTATCGCACTCACGGCGCGGCGATGTGGACGCTGATCCGCAACATCGGCTCTTCGGTCGGCATCTCGCTGATGATCGCCAACCTCGTCAATAACACCGCGATTTTTCACAGCCAGCTCGCCGAATTCGTCACGCCGTTCAACGACGCGATGAAGCTGCCGAACGTCGCGGGCAGGTTCGTGGGCGGGCAGGGCCTCGCCGCGCTCGACGCGCTGGTCACCCAGCAGGCGCTGACCATCGCCTACTGCAACAACTTTCTGATCATGGCGTATTGTTCGCTGGCCGCCTTCCCGCTGATCGTGATGTTCCAGACGCCCAAGGCCGCCCCGGCTCCCGTCCTGGGTCGGCGATCGTTCGACGAACATGCGGCGCTGGCAGATTAGGCTCGAACCGAACTCGCGGGGTTTCGGGAGGACGGCGTCTCCGTCCCAAGGCGCCGAAGACTTTCGCCGCCAGACGGCCGGTTCGGGGTCGTAACGTCGGCTCGATCGGGCGACGCGGAAGTTGACCGAACGCGTCTGCGGGCGCAATCTTCCTGCCCGGGTCGGGCGTTCACCAGACGAGCGCCGGCTGACGCTTGGTGATGGATCGCGTGAGACTGTGATGGACCCGGATTTCGACACGCTGATCTTTCGGGCTGGGACAGTGTTCACACCGGGGGCGCCGATCAACGAAAGAGAGCTTTTCTCCGGTAGAAAAGAGCAGGTGCTGAAGATCATCGACGCCGTGTCGCAGCGCGGCTGCCATGCGATCCTCTACGGCGAGCGGGGGACGGGAAAGACCTCGCTCTCCAACATGATTTCCTCTTTCCTTGCGAGGCGGCAGGCTTTCATCGTGTCGCGGACGAACTGCGACATCTCGGACACCTATTCCTCTCTCTGGGCCAAGGCGTTCAAGGATATCGAGGCCGCCAAGCGCCAGCCGAGCATCGGCTTCGGCGGATTGCGGTCCACCCTGACGACGGCGCCGCCGGCGGAGTCCGTCATCAATTCGGAGACGCCCGACGGCGTCCGGCGGACGTTGCAGGACCTGTCGAACTCAGGGTCGCTGATCGTCATCTTCGACGAATTCGACCGGATCCGCCGTCCGGAGGCGATCACCACCATGGCCGATACGATCAAGGCGCTGTCCGACCATGCGGTCAACGCCACGGTCCTGCTGATCGGCGTGGCGGACTCGGTCGACGAATTGATCCGGGAGCACCAGTCGATCGAGCGGGCGCTGATCCAGGTTCACATGCCCGCGATGTCCGACAGCGAAATCCGAACCATCGTCATGAGCGGGTTCGAGCGGCTGGAGATGGAGATCGACTTCGAGGCTTGCGAGGATCTTGTTCATTTCTCGCGGGGCGTTCCTTACATCACCCATCTGCTGGGCATTTACTGTGCGCGCGCGGCGCTCGCCGACCGAAGCGTCACGGTTGATGCGGGACACGTCGAACAGGGCATGAATCGCGCCCTCGACCAGTGGCAGCAGTCGATCAAGGCGCTCTACAATGACGCCGTCCGGAGCGAGCAGCACTCGAGTTTCTATCGGGAGGTGCTGCTCGCCTGCGCGTTGGCCGAGGTGGACGAGCAGCGCTTTTTCACGGTGTCCGACGTCAAGGCGCCGCTGTCCATGATCCGGGGCAGGACGATCGAGCCGCTGATCTTCGCGCGCGCGCTCAGGGACCTGAGCGAGTTCGGGCCGTGGCCGGGTCCTCCAGCGGATCGGCGACGGCGCCCGGCAGCGCTATCGGCTGTTCAACCCGATTTTGCGGCCCTACATCATCATGCGCGGCGTTCGTGAGAAGCTGATCGCCAAGGACATGCTGGGTCGCGAGGCGGCGCCGCCCGGTCGAACCAGAAAGCGTGTTCTGAAGATCGCGCTGTCGACTCCGAGCCGGCCGCTTCACGCCAGCGCCGACCGGTTGGCGGCGAGCCGGTTCTGGGCGATGGCGTTGAATTTGGCGCTGAGGTCGGGATTGGCCAGCATCAGGTGCTGGAAGTCCAGGCGGCGCAGCACCAGCATGCCGCGTGTAGGTCTCCGACCGGACGTCCGCCTGCCGCGGCTCCCCGGTGATCAGCGACATCTCGCCGAACACGTCGCCGCTGCCGAGCAGGACGGAGCCTTGCGGCAACGCCACCTTGGCGGCGCCGGAAGCGATGAAGAACACCGCGTCGCCCCGATCGCCCTTCCGCACGATCAGCTCGTGCGGCATGACGAAACGGGGCCTCAAGAGCTTGGCGATGCTGTCGAGGTGGTTGTCGTCGAGCCCGGCGAACAGGTCGAGGCGGGTCATCAGCGCGCGCGTGTCGAGCCCGATGTCGAAGCGGGGCAGGGCCTCGGCGTCGCGCGCGTCCTCGACGCCCATGGCCAGGTCGCGATAGACCTCCGCGGCGATCAGGCCCTCGTCGTAGAGCGCGCGGTACCGTCCGATCTCCCGCCTCAGCGCGGACTGGCGCAGGAAGCGCGCCTCGAGCGCGGCGGAATAATCGGGGTACTGGCGGCGCAGCGCGTCGAGGCCGGTCTTGATGCGGTCGAGACGGTCGCGTGAGAATCTTGTCGACCAGGGCTTCGACGCGGTCGCTGAAGATCGCCCGCGAGCGCTTGGCCGAGGTCGCTGGCGAGCTCCTGGATCACCAGCCGCATCGTCAGGAGCCACTCGAACCGCTCGCCGAGCCGCTCGGCGAGGAAGCGGCCGATCCCGAGCCGGCGGTGGAGAAAATAGGCGGCGCGAAACGACAGCGGAAAGGCGAGCCCCGCCTCGGCGGCGCGCTTGTAGCCGAGCCGGCCGTCGGCGCGCGCGCCTTCGACCATCGCGTCGGCGTTGCGCATCAGCTTCTGCACCACGGCGGGCGAAGCCGTCCGGGAGGCGAGCGTCTGCATCACGATCGTGCGCTCCTGATTGCCGAGCGCGACCAGCGACACCCGGATGCGATCGTGCTCGGAGAGCCCGATCCCGCCGACCGCCCGCCGGGCCGCGGCCTGCTCCATCCAGACTTCGTAAGGCGCGAGCGCGCGGGCGGTCGCGGCCGGATCGAGCGCATGATCGACGGAGGTCTTGCGGATCAGCCTGACCGCGTCGGCGTAGGAGACTTCGAGCACCCGGTCGCGCAGCACCTGGTCGGCCGGAGACAGCCGGTCGAGCCCGAACGCGCGAATGACCATCCGCAGCGTCGCGCCGTTGACGAGCAGGGTGAAGAACACGAGGCCGGTCGCCAGCACCGCGACGAAACGATGGACCGACTCCGGCACGGCCGGGTTTTCGGTCACCGACAGCGCCAGCACGAGCGTCAGCGCGCCGCGCAAGCCCGCCCCAGGCGATGGCGATCTTGTAGGCGGTGCTGATCGGCTTCATCAGCCTGGCGAGGCTGAGCAGCGGCAGGAGCCCGAACAGCACCGCGAGCCGCGCCACGAACGCCGACGACGATCAGCGCCGCGATCAGCACGAGGTCGTGGACCTTCAGGTCGACCAGCAGCTTCGGCACGACCATCGAGGCGAGCAGGAAGACCAGCGAATGCGCCCAGAACGCCACCTGCGTCCAGACGCCCGCAAGGTACGACCAGTTGCGCGGGTCGATGCGCGTGCGCCCGAGCGCGCTGACCGTCATGCCGGCCGTCAGCGTCGCCACGACGCCGGAGACGTGAAGGAGCCGATCGGCCACGATGTACGAAAGATAGGCGAGCGCCAGCGTCAGCGTCGCCTCGGCGAGCGGATTGTCGCGGGTCCAGCTGATCAAGCGTCAGCATGAGGCGGCCCGCCAGGAAGCCGAACGCCGCCCCGCCGAAGAACGACACGAAGAACTCGATCGCGCCTTCGCCCAGATGCGGCTCGCGCTCCGTTGACGATGATGCCGAGCAGCACCGTATAGGCCAGGATCGCCGATGCGTCGTTGAGCAGCGACTCGCCCTCGACCAGGCGGGTCAGGCGGGCCGGCGCGCCGACGTCGCGGAAGATGGCGATGACCGCCGCCGGGTCGGTGGTCGAGACGACGGCGCCGAGCAGCAGGCAGACGACCAGCGGCTGGCCGGCGATCGGCCAGAGCGCGAGGCCGACGATGGCCGCGGCGACCAGGGTCGCGATGACCGCGAGCAGCAGGATCGGCGCCGCATCGTCGAGAACCCTCCGCACGTCGCGTCGTCAGCGCCGCCTCGAAAATCAGCAGCGGCAGGAAGACGTAGATGAACACCTCCGAGCCGATCGGCAGATCGGCGAATACGCGCACGATCGCGCCGGTCCGCTCGGAAAGATGTTCATGGGTGAGCAAGGTCGACACCGCGCCGATCGCCGTGCCGATCGCGGCGAGCAGGACGACCGGCGCGAGACGCAGCCGCTCGGCGACCGGCTGGCTGAGCGCCACAAGCACGAGCAGCGCCGCGAACACGGCCAGGACGAGGATGATATCGGGCACGGGCTCCTTACGTCGTTAGGGACGCCCGGGGGCGATCGCGGCCCGTACTGTCGAGGGGGCGCCTGCGCCTTGTCAACGGCCGACGAACGTGCCGCGCCGGGCCGGCCACAGGAGCCAGTTGGTTCATACGCCGCGTGAGATGGCGAGAGACGTCCAGTGGCCGCAGCAGACCGGGGTCCGGACGCTTCAGTTTGGGGCGGAGGGCGCCGTCCGTCGAAAGGCGGGAATGGGCAGGTCGGCGGTCGCAAAAGGCCGACAAGCTGGCGGGCCCAGACTTCGAATTTTCTGTTCTCGAACGCCTCATGAACAGTTATAATAAGAGTATGAAGAGGATGCTGGACATGCTGGCTCTGGGCAAATCTCTCAAATCGCGGAAAAATTACAGCGGCTCCAATCGTAAAGGAATTGATATGGTCTCCTGTAGCGCTAAGGCTTTTCTCTCAGTGGCAACGGATGGGTGATCTTCCGAATAATCCGCTTTTTCGGATCAGTAATTTCGTGGCCATGGCCATAATAGGATCCGGAGCAAGCCCCGATGCCCAGACAGGGCGGAATTCTCTCGTCGCCAAGATCGGCGACGAAGCACGGGCTGAATTGCTAGCAACAAAGGGTACGGTTCGAATATACGAACTGGAACGCTTGACCGACAGTCAATTGAAAACTTAGCGAGACTGCTGGAGCAAAAAAGTCCATCGACGCCCTGAAAGCCGTCGAAACCAGAGAGGAGAAAATAAACTCCGTTCAGTTCGACAAGGTGATCGAATTGTCCGTTCGCCTCGATGACGATGCCTCGATCCTTGAGGCGATCGAGGGGCTTCCAACCGACGCAAAGATAGATGCCCTCGGATCCTATGGGGCGACAAAAGCGAAGGGCCTTGACGCCGCAGCCGTCAGCGATGCGATCTCGCGAATCGAAACAATTCTACAGACGCTGCCGCTGGACCCTCCTATTGTTCAGCCGGCTCACCGTCCAGCACATCGACGATCCGGAAAGACACGCTGTCGCTCTCACTGCATTGCTGGAGGCTACGGCGCAGCGCGCCGAAACGACGCGCACGGAAAGGTGACGATCGTGATGCCGTCCTGCCAGCGGGCCGACTGCCGGATTCCGACGAAAAACCCGCCTGGCGCGCCCCGCCCACGCGCGCCACCCCCGCCTGACCGATCGCGGTCGCAGCGGTCGGGATGGCGGCGCGCCTCGGAGGATCAGCGGGAAAACAGCGCCGCCGCGGCGAGCGGTCCGAGGTTCATGATGGCCGCGGCGATGAACGCGGCGACGTCATTCGACGCGATCAGCGGGCCGGTCGTTGTCAGAGTCGGCCGTATAGCCGGACGGACGACCGGGGTCTCGGCGGCAACGTTGGGTTGACGGACAAAGTCGCTCATGATTCTCTCCTCAAAGCTTGGTTGCAAGCGAGAAGAGAAGCAATATCGGCGCGCTTTGTTCCCCAGGCGCTCGAGTTCAAGGTCCAGGGCCGCCCGCCGACCGTCATTCCGAGCTTACGAGGCCGAGTTTCAGCCGCAAGGCCGCAATTATTGGCGCTTGTCCTTTTGTCGTCTTTTTCGGGGCCTCATCCAGTTCGAACCAACGAGCCCTGTCAACTTCCGGGAATTCGGCGACTTTCCCGGATCGAGGAGGCCATTCGATCCTGAACATGTTGCTTCTGAGGTTTGCCGGATCGAAGTCGCCTTCCAGGGCCCAGGCGACGACGATCTTGCCGCCCGGCTGCCTGAAGCCTCCGAGGGCGATGACGTCTCCCTCGACCTCGAGTCCGGTCTCCTCGAGGACTTCGCGCTTCGCCGCCGCGAGGAGGTCCTCGCCTTCGTCAGCGAGGCCCTTGGGGATCGACCAGGCGCCGTCATCCTTCCGCGCCCAGAACGGACCGCCAGGATGGACGAGCAAAACCTCGACGCCTTGGGGTCGCCTGCGGAAGAGAAGAATTCCGGCGCTGGTCTTGGGCATGGCGGGGATCTTGAGTTGACCACAAAGGGCGCGATGGAACACCAGGCTCAAGGGGCATTGTGGCCTTGTCCGGGCAATGCGGCGCGCCTCTTCCCGAAAAGGCCATGAGCGAGGGTCCGCGCGGCAAGGCGAGACGCGGGCGCTCGGCGAGGTTGGGGGCGTAGATGTCGGGTCCGGCCGCGGCCGGGACCCGCATCCGCGAGCCGGGGAGACATTCCGCATCGCGTCCCCTGGTAATTGACGCAGATCAAAGCGCCTGCCGCCGGCTTGCGGTTCCTATTGGCCATGTCGACCTCGAATATTGGGAGCCGGCCATGCTGGATATCGGAGCGCCGTTTACGATCCTCGACGAGAACGCAATCGCCGGCGCGCCGCTTCGGCGCGACCCCTACGACTACGCCTTCGTGGAGCAGGCGATGCCGCTGTCCTTCAAGGACGCGGTGCTGGCCGACGCGCCGGTCATCCCTCAGCGCGGCACCTATGGCGTCCCGCAGCTCAAATACGGTCCGAAATTCGACGCGGTGATCCAGGACCTGCTCAGCCCGCGATTCCGGCGGCTCGTCGAGGCGAAGTTCGACATCGACTTGAGCAAGCGCCATCCGACCATCGTGATGATGGGGAATACCAGCGGCCACTACAACGAGGGCTACGCGCATCCCGATTCCAAACACAAGATCCTGACCGTGATCCTGGGTTTCAGCCGCGAGTGGCCCTACGAGAAGGGACGTCTGCGGGTGCTGCGCTCCAACTCGCGCGACGACGCC
Source organism: uncultured Alphaproteobacteria bacterium (assembly GCA_963724785.1). Taxonomy (GTDB): domain Bacteria; phylum Pseudomonadota; class Alphaproteobacteria; order Rhizobiales; family Beijerinckiaceae; genus Roseiarcus. The sequence continues at coordinate 30,355 of CAVRWC010000001.1, forward strand.
GCTTTCGAGTTCCCGCCGGAATACGGAAAGATGCTGTTGTTCCGCGTCTCGGATCGCTCCTACCATGGCTTCTTGCCGCAGAAGGGGCAGCGGATGAGCCTGCAGTTCTGCTGGGTCGACAGCGGGTCCTACGCGCGCAAGACCTATCTCCGTCATCGGCTCAGCGCCTTCGCCAAGTCGGTGCCGTATTTGCGCGAGTTGGTCGGCATGATGCCGCGGAAATTCCGCCGCGGCGGGGAATGAGGGGCGCGAGCGGCGACGTTTTCAGTCTCAAAACTAGGAATTGTGCGGCGACCCTTCCGCATGCGCGAGCCGATCGAGGTTTGCGATCACCCGCGTGAGCAGGGCGACAAGCTGTGCGGCTTCCTCATCCGAGAATCCGCACAACGCCTCGCGGTTGCCTTCGAACAGCAACAGCGCATGCGTCCGGCAATCGCGTTCGGGCGACGTCCGTCAGCGCAACGCGGCTGCTTCGCCCGTCGGTGGGGTCGGGCGTGCGTCGGATAAGCCCGTCCCGCTCCATTCGGACTAACATCTGCGCCATTGAGGGCTGCTCGATTTTTGCGAACCGCGCGAGATCGCGTTGCGTGTCTGCGCGGCCGTCCTGAAGCGCAACCAGCACCGGCAGGTGGCCCACACCGAAACCCAGCGGTTTAAGACGGGCCTCACTCAAGCGCGCGAACCCTCGCGCGGCGAGGCTGATCAGATGTCCTGGGGTGGACAGCACCTCGAAAACCATATCTTCGAGCCCCTTGCATAGGCGCCTATTTTTATGTATAGGTCACTATATACCTGACTCAAACGGCGCGTGCAACGAGACCAAGGGAAGGAGCGGGCAGATGGTGAACAACGACACGCTGGTGCGGCAACTCTACGAGGGCTTCAACCGGCGAGACATCCCGGCCGTTCTGGCGCTCCTGGCCGAAAACGTCGACTGGGCGAACGGCATGGACGGCGGGCACGTGCACGGACGCGAGGCCGTCCGGGCCTACTGGACGAACCAATGGGCTGCGATAGCGCCCGAGGTCGACCCCATGCACATTACCCAGCGGGACGACGGAGCGACCGTGGTGGAGGTCCACCAGGTCGTGCGAGACCTTGAGGGCAAAGTGCTTCTCGATGAGACCGTCCGGCACGTTTTCCAAATAGACAGGGGCCTCGTCACCCGCTTCGACATCGAGAACGCCGGCGGACTCTCCGCGATCGCTCACGATTGAGCAGGGATCGGGACGGCGCTCAGGCTCTGGAATACGAAAGACGCCCTCCGCGGCAGACCTCTTTCACTCGCAGATTTCGACCCGCCGCCAGGCGCCTTGCCGATATTGGCGGAAGCTGTAGCAGCCGTACTTTGGCGGCAGAATGGGCCACGCCCACGGCGGTCCCGGCCAGGCAATTCCGCTGGAGCCGGAGAAACCCTGGGCGACGATCCAGGCGACCGGATTGGGCGGATAGTCGGACGGCTGAGCTTTGGCGGAGTGCGGCTGTGCAAGGACGCCGAGCCCGAGCAAGGCCGCCGCAAGCAACGCTGGAGCTTTCGTCATGTCGAAATTCCTCTCGAACATTGGCGACCTCTGAGGCCCCGTGTGGTTCCGGGTCGACCTCCCATAGCGCGGGGGGCCCGCCGGGGGCAAGGCGAACGCCGGCGGCCCGCAATGGGCGCCGGCCCCGCGATTCAGATCACATAGGACTTCAGCGGCGGAAAGCCGTTGAAGCCGACCGACGAATAGGTCGTCGTGTAGGCGCCCGTGCCCTCGATCAGCACTTTCGCGCCGATCTCGAGCGTGACCGGCAGAAGGTAGGGCTCCTTCTCGTAGAGCACGTCGACCGAGTCGCAGCTCGGGCCGGCGAGCACGCAGGGGGCGAGCGGCGTCCTCGTCGTACGTCGGTGCGGATCGGGATAGCGGATCATCTCGTCCATCGTCTCGGCGAGGCCGTTGAACTTGCCGATGTCGAGATAGACCCAGCGCAGGCGATCGTCCTCGGACTTGCGCGAGATCAGCACCACCTCCGCCTCGATGATCCCGGCGTTGCCGACCATGCCGCGGCCCGGCTCGATGATCGTCTCCGGGATGCGGTTGCCGAAATGGCGGCGCAGCGCGCGGAAGATCGTCTGCCCATAGGCGCGTGACCGGCGGCACCGACTTCAGATAGCGCGTCGGGAAGCCGCCGCCGAGGTTGAGCATGGCGAGCTGGATGCCCGCGCTCGGCGAGGTCGCGGAAGATCGCCGCCGAGACCTTCAGCGCGCGGTCCCACATGCGCGGGTTGCGCTGCTGCGAGCCGACGTGGAACGACAGGCCGTGCGCGACGAGGCCGAGCGCATGGGCGCGCTCGAGCACCTTCGCCGCCATCTCCGGCGCGCAGCCGAATTTGCGCGACAGCGGCCATTCGGCGCCGTCGCCGTCGCACAGGATTCGGCAGAACACCTTCGAGCCCGGCGCGGCGCGCGCGATCTTCTCGACCTCCGCCTCGCAATCGACCGCATAGAGCCGGACGCCGAGCGCATAGGCGCGCGCGATGTCCTTCTCCTTCTTGATCGTGTTGCCGAAGCTGATGCGATCGGGCGTCGCGCCGGCGGCGAGCGCCAGCTCGATCTCGGCGATCGAGGCGGTGTCGAAGCACGAGCCGAGCCGGCGAGCAGGCTCAGGATCTCGGGCGCCGGATTGGCCTTGACCGCGTAGAACACGCGCGTGTCGGGCAGGGCGTTGGCGAAGCCGAGATAGTTGTCGCGCACGACGTCGAGATCGACGACGAGGCGCGGTCCGTCCTCGCGGTTGGCGGCGAGGAACGCCTCTGATACGGTCCGTCATAGCGGCATCCCCCGGCGGCGCGGTTTCCAGTCCGCGCCTGAGAACGTGAAGGATTCGCCGGCGATGCGACCATTCGCGCCCGCGCGATGGAGACGCGGACGCGCAGTCGTTGACCCGCCGACGCGATCGCCCGGCGCCTGCCGCCGACGAGGCGGAAGGCAAAAGGCGATCAGCTGCTGCGCCGTAGCCAAACGCGCGCCTTAAGCGGCGACGCCGCTCGAGGACGATCATAAAGGCCATCGTTTGGACGAGAAATCCCGTCCGCACGCCCGGCAAGATAGACAAGCCTCTTTGATCGCCGACCTTTGGAGGGCCGGCAGAGACCAAAAAAGCCCGGTCCGTCGTTGCTTCAAGTCGCGTCCCCCGTTGGGCGGGGTTCGCCGGTTCGCCTCCGGCTGCCGGTCTTCCAGGGGCGGTTGACTGGCCTCTTGTCCAGATCCCCGCCAACCGACACACGACCACAGGCACGTGCGTATTGGGCAGACGCTTATTTGGTCGAATCGCGCCGCGGCGCAAGAGGTTTGTTCAAGGCGCGTGAACTTTTCGCTCTCACGGCGGCGCGCGAGGCGCCGCGTCGTCCTCGTCTGAACAGCTTGCGAGCAGGAATGCGTCCGCGATCCTCAGTCCTCGACCGTCGCCCAAGCAGCCTGAGGGCGCCCCCGCCATCCAGAGCATGGCGAGGATATAGGCGACGGTCGCGATCAGAAGCGGCGCGAGATCTCGGCCCATGAGGGCCTTCCGGGTCAACGCGGCGCGGCCTCCTCCGGACCGTCTCCGCCGTCTCCGCCCGGTCCGCCGTCGCGGCCGTCATGCGTCCCAGGGCGCTCCCCGCGCTCGTGCGGGTCCATCCACCCGCGCGGATGCATCCAGAAGCCGAAGCGGGGTCCCGGACCTTCTCCGGGCATGGGCGGAAGATACTCCCCAATCACTTCGCGCTGCGCGGGGGTCAGCGTCGGCGCGAGCGCCGCATAGGCCTTAGCCCCGCCTTCGAGCAGCGTCTCCAAGGCCGCGACGCTCTTGGCCATCCCCTCGAGTCTGAGAGCCGGGTCGGAGGGCGGGGGACCGACGGGCGCCTCGCGGCAGAGGCGGTCGAGCGGCTCGGCGGAGGCGCGCACGGCGGTAGCGAAGGTTTTCCAGGCGTCCTGCTGCGCCGCCTCGGGGACGACGCGGGCCTCGAGATAGGCGAGATAGGCGGAAAGGCGCGCTTCGCCCTCCGCGCAGCGCGCCGGAGCGGGGCTTTCCGCCGGGGTCGTTTCGGCCCTTGCGCTCATGGCCGCGAGCGCGCCGACCGCCGCTGCCGAAAGAGCGGAGACGACAATCGCGGTGCGCACGGCTCTTTCGAATGAAGTGGACATTTTTGCTCCTCATCGACCGTCGATGACGAGCCACCCCTAGGACCGCCCCGTTTCGCGAGGATATCGCGATTGTTTCAATGCGTAACCGAAACTGGTTCTCCTCTACGGCTGAAATGCGCCGTTACAAATTATTGTCTCGCCGTCCCCGCGGTCTCCGTTAGATTGCCGGCCAACAGCGGAGCGACTCGTTTTGAACGGAGCGGTGAGCCATATCCTCGTCGTCGACGACGATCGCGCGCTACGCGCGCTGGTGGCCAAGCACCTCGCCGAGCATGGCTTCCGGGTGACACAGGCGGCGAACGGGCGCGAGATGAGCGCTGCGCTTGAGACAGGCCGGTTCGACCTGGTCGTCCTCGACCTCATGATGCCGGGCGAGAGCGGCCTTTCGCTCTGCCGAAAGCTGTGCGAGGAGAGCGGACCGCCCGTCATCATGCTGACCGCCATGGGCTCCGAGGTCGACCGCGTGATCGGCCTTGAGATCGGCGCCGACGACTATGTGACGAAGCCCTTTTCGCCGCGTGAACTGGTGGCCCGCATCCGCGCCGTGTTGCGCCGGGCGGGGCGGTCCGAGCCGCGGGACGACGCGCTGCTCGGCTACGAGTTCGACGGATGGCGGCTGGATCCGGGTCAGCGCATCCTGCACGCCCCCGACGGGGCGATCGTCGACGTGACGAGCGGCGAGTTCGACCTTTTGCTCGCCTTCGTCGAGCGGCCACGGCGCGTGCTGACTCGCGACCAGCTGCTCGATCTTGCACACGGGCGCACAAGCGGGCCGTTCGACCGTAGCATCGACGTGCAGGTGAGCCGCCTCCGGCGTAAGATCGAGGCCGATCCGAAAGAACCGGCGATCATCAAGACCGTGCGCAGCGGCGGCTATGTGTTCGCAAGCGACGTCCGTGGGATCCGGACGCGCGCATGATTGGCAGAGCGTTCGCGCGCCTCGGCCTCGCCGCCCGTATCGGGATTGCAATCGTCGTCGCCATCGCCGTTGTGCAGGTTCTGGTCACGCTCGTCTTTCTGCTCAACCTGGGGAACGAGCCGAAGCTCTACAGCGCTCGGTGGCTAAGCGCCGCGATCGTCGAGATCGCCCGCAAGGCGCGTGCCGGCGACGCATCGAGCGCGCTCGAGCAGGTCGACGGCGGCGAGGCGCTCGAGATCCGCGTCGAGCGCGGGCCTCCGCCTCCCGCGCCTCCGGACGAGCCGTCCTGGCCGCTCAACCGCGTGCTCGACACGGTGCGCGGCGAGCTTGGCGAGGGCGGTGCGACGAGAGTCGAGGCGGTGCAGACGGGGCCGTGGGGGACGCGGGCGGCCGTCGTGCCCGCTGGCTCCCTCGCAACGCTGCCTGGCGGGCCCTTGCGCGCGGGAGAAGACCTGCTCGTTCCGCCCGGCTTCCGCTTCGCGGTCGACCTCGGCGATGGGCGCCTTGTCGCGGTCGAGCCGAGCGGCAGGCTGGAGCGCCGACGGCTCCTGCGGTCGCTCGCGCTGGTCTTCGCGGGCGCGGCCATCGTCGCGGCGATCGCGGTCATGACCGCGCGCAGCCTCGTTCGACCCCTCTCGGCGCTCGCCGCGGCTGCCGACAGGCTCGGCCGGTCGCGCGAGATCGCCGGGACGCCCCCGCCGGCGATCCCCGAATTCGCGGCCATCCACGAGGCGTTCGAAGCGATGCAGCAGCGCCTGAAGCGCTTCGTCGACGAGCGGACGCGGATGCTGGCCGCGATCTCACACGACTTGCGCACCCCGCTCGCCCGACTGCGGCTCGAGGCGGAATATGTCGTCGACCGCGACCTGCGCGAGGGGATGCTCGGCAACATCGACGCCATGCGCGACATGCTCACCGAGACGCTCCGCTTCGCCGAGGGCGAGGCTCGTTCCGAGCCGCCGGCCGTGTTCGATCTCGCTTCGATGCTGATCAGCCTTTCCGACGAGACGTCGGATGCGGGCGGCACCGCCGAATATGCGGGCCCGGATCATGCGACCGTCTTCGGTCGGCGCGTCGCAATCCGCCGCATGGCCGCCAATCTGATTGAGAACGCCGTGCGTTACGGAGGCTGCGCGCGCGTGTCGCTCGGCGAGACCAAAAGCGCGTTCGTCATGACGGTCGCCGACGACGGGCCGGGCATTCCGCCCGAACAGTTCGAAAAGGCGTTCGAGCCGTTCGAACGCCTCGAAGCTTCGCGCAACCGAGAAAGCGGCGGGACGGGGCTCGGACTGTCGATCGCGCGCGACGTGGCGCTCGCCCATGGCGGCACAATTGTCCTCGCCAACGCGCCGCCCGGCTCGCACGGGCTGATCGTGACCGTCCGCCTGCCCAAGGCCGCGCGGATTTGAATTGTTTCTAATCTTGCGCCGCCCTTATTGTCGCTCGGTCGGCGCGGCGCCGGCTTCCGCCGTTATCGAACTCGCGGAACTTTTATGACGAACCGTCGTTTCCAACGATCGGGACCAGGAAGTTTCGTCATGAAATGCAGATGGATTGTGCCGGCCGTGGTCTTTGGCGTGATGGGTGCGGGGACGTGTCCCGCGTTGGCCCAGCAGCAGCCGAGCCAAGACGCCAAGCCCTCGGGCCAGACCGCGCGCGCAACACCTCATGTCGATCCAGAAAAGATCCGCGCGGAGGGCAGCGCGGAAATCACCAAAGAGCGGGCGGCGCGAATCGCCGAACTGCTCCTGGCGACCGCGACCCCTCAAACCGCGAGCGTGAGCGGCGCCGTCCACGTCGGCGCGCCGCTGCCGGGCGAGGTCGATCTGATGCCGCTGCCCACCACGATCGCCGACCTGGTGCCCGAGTACCGTGATTACGAATATGTGGTCGTGAACAATCAGATCGTCTTCGTGAAACCGGCGACGCGGCAGGTGGTCGAGGTCATCAACACCGGCGGCGGCTAGGCGAGGGCTGTTGGCCGCTCGAGCCGATTTGGCGGCGGCGGAGTTGTCACCACGGCACGGTGTGGCCAAGGTAGTCGAGATACCGGAGGCCGGGCTTGCCCTCGAACGCAAGCAGCGTCCGCACGATGCCGGGCACGCTGTCGTCGATCGTGAGTTGCGCGTCCGGACCGCCCATATCGGTCTTCACCCAGCCCGGCGCCATGAGAACGAACGCGCGCGGGTCGTCGGAATGGCGCGCTGCGAAACTGCGCATGAACATGTTGAGCGCCGCCTTGCTGCCGCGATAGACTTCCCGCATGCCGACCGTGTTGTTGGAGACGCTGCCCTGACCGGAGGACATGACTCCGATCAGGCCGGTCGGCAGGACGAGGCGCTCCAGCGCCTCGACGACGCGCATCGGGCTCAGACTGTTCGTTGTCATGACCCGGACGAATTCCTCCGTCGTCACCTCCGCGATCGTCTCCTGCGGGTTGTTGGTGACGCCGGCGTTGACGAACAGGATATCGAAGGCGCGGCCGTTCAGGCGGGCGGCGAGCGCTGCAATCTGATCTGGCGCGTTGATGTCGACGGTCTCGATCTCGAGCCGCCGGTCTGAGGAGTGGGCGAGATCGTGGAGCTTCGTTCGGGCGCCGGCGCGGACCGTCCCCAGCACGCGCCAGCCGAGCGCCAGGAATTGCTCGGCCATCGCGTAGCCGAGGCCGCGCGACGCGCCGACGATGAGGACGCGCTTGCCTTCCGCCTCGGACGACATGGAGGCTCCTCGTTTCTTCTGCGAGCGGCGCCCCCGCTCAATGCATCAGCGGTCCCCAGGAGGGATCGCTGGCGTAGTTCGGCGTCGGCACCAGAAATTCGCCGTGGCCGAAAATGTCGGTCATGTAGATCTTCGGGCCGCCCGTCCCGCCTGAATCGCGGAAGAACAGCACGTAGAGCCCGTTCGGCGAGAAGGTCGGACCCTCGTTGTGGAAGCCCTCGACCAGAATCCGCTCGCCCGAGCCGTCGGGCTTCATCACGCCGATTCCGAACGAGCCGTTCTTGATCCGGGTGAAGGCGATGAGATCGGCGCGCGGCGACCAGACCGGCGTCGAGTAGCGCCCCTCGCCGAACGAGATTCGCTTGGCCGGTCCGCCGGTAGCGGCCATCACATAGATCTGCTGCGTTCCGCCTCGGTCGGATTCGAACGCGATTTGCGACCCGTCCGGCGAGTAGGAGGGCGAGGTGTCGATCGCCGAGGTGTCGGTGAGCCGCGTAGTCGCCCGCGAACGCAGGTCCATCGTGTAGAGGTTGGTGCTGGCGCCGTCGGTCAGCGACATCACGATCTGCTGTCCGTCCGGCGAGAAGCGCGGCGCGAACGTCATGCCGGGGAAATTTCCGACCGCCTCGCGCTGGCCGGTCTCGAGGTTGAGCAGCGTCACCTTGGGGTCGGACGCGCCGAACGACATGTAGGCGACCTGCTGCGCCGAGGGCGAGAAGCGGGGCGTGACGACCAAAGTCTCGCCCCCGCCGAGATACTTCACATTGCCGCCGTCCATGTCCATCACCGCGAGGCGCTTGTGGCGCTTCTCCTTCGGACCGCTCTCGTCGACGAACACGACGCGCGAGTCGAAGAAGCCCTTCTCGCCGGTGATGCGGGAGAACACCGAGTCGGCGATCATGTGCGCGACCCGGCGCGCGTTGGAGGCCTCGGACGTGTACTGCTCGCCGGCGACCTGCTCCCCGGTCGCGACGTCCCACAGCCGGAACTGGGCGGTGACATGCTCGCCGTCGGGCTTGAGCACCCGCCCGGTCAGGACGAACTGGGCGCTGATGGCTTTCCAGGCGTCGACGTTGGGGCGCTGGTCGGGGTTGGCGACGGCCTCGGGAAAGCTCGACGGGTTGACCGGCAGCAGGAAGATCGAGCGCGCGAAGTCGTTGGCGACGACGCCGCCGATCTTGTCCGCGCCGTCGTCGCCGGCGAACGGCGTCACCGCGATGCTGACCGGCTTGAAGTTCTGGCCGGCGTGAACATAGACGTCGCCCGTGGCCGCGCTTGCCGGAGCGATCGCGGTTGCGACCGGCGCGAGCGCCAAAGCCGCGAGCGCGGACAAGCGAACGACAAAACCCAAGAGCGTCATCAGGCGAACTCGTTTCGACGGAAATCCAGCGCGCCGTCCCAACTCATCGGGTGGCGACCTGAGGATTGAAATGGATGGTCCGGGTCCTCCATTGCTCATAAAAGGGGCGATATTGGGCCGGCACAGGCAGCGGGTTGCAGGCCTCGACGGCCTGCATGACGCTCTTGGCCTGGGGTTTCAGCGCCGGGTCGGACGGCGGATTGACGAGCTTCGGCGCCTTGGCGAGCGAGCCGTCCGGCTTGAACGCCAGTCTCACATGGGCGACGTAAGGGTCGGAATCAGCAGGCTGGGCTGGCGGTTTCCAGCATCCGAGATAGGTTCTGACGATCCAGGAATCGAAGTCGGCCTCCTGTCCGCTCGTCATCCGCGGCGGCGGAGACGGAGGCGGAGGGGCGGCCGGCGCCGGCGCGGCGCGGGCGGCGCGGCGGCGGGCGGAGACGGCAGGGACGCCAGGGTTTGCAACGGCTTGGTTGTGTCCTTGGCGCCGGTGTCGCTCGAAAGCGGCCAAAAGTCGCAGCCGGCGGCGCCGAGCGCGATCAGCGCGGCGAGCGTCATCGAATAGGCAGGGGTCGACAATCTGGTCACGGGCGGAGCCTCTCGTCGGAAAAAATGGGAAACCGCGGTCATCCTTGGGTTTCGCGGGGATCGAAGTGGATCGTCTCGATCTTCCACTCCTCGAAGAACGGCGCGTATTCCGGCGGAACGCGCAACGGATCGCACTTCCGCACCGCGCGCATGGCGCTTTCCGCATGCGCCTTCCAGGCCGGGTCGTTCGGCGGGTTCAGGAGAATCGGCCGCGCGGACAGCGAGCCGTCGACATTCAAGACCACCTTGATTTCCGCAACGTAAACGTCGCCCTCGGGCATGGTCGGCGGAGGCGTCCAGCAGTTCAGGTAGCTTTCGGTCAGCCAGGCGTCGAGCGCCGAGGCCATCGACACCGACATGCGCGGGGCGTCGTGGTGCGGCAGGCCCTGCGGAGTCGCCGCCGGGGCGTCCGACTGGCTCGCCGCCCCCGAGGCGGGCGAGGGTTTGGGCGCGATCAGCTTGGCGATGGCGTTCGGATCGTAACGTTGTGTCGGCTGGGGCTCGGTCTTGTCGTGCTCCAGCGCCTTGGCGATCGGATCGATCTTCGGCTTCGGGTGCCGGCTCCTTCGGCCGTTCCGGCGGCTTGGGCATGGGCTTGGGAACATCGGCCTGCTTTTCGGCTGGCTTGGGCGGTCGGGGCCGGTTCCGGCTTCGGCGGCGGCATGGGTTCGGGCTTGGGCGTCGGCGTCGCCTCTTGGGCTGTGCGCAGCTCGGGCGGGGGCTCGGGCGGCGTGGGCGGCGGCGGCTCGGGCTTGGTCTCCGACTTCGCTTCGGTCCTCGGCGCGGGCGGCGGCATGGGTGCGGGCTTGGCGTCCTTCTCGCCGTTCATGATCTGGTTGAGCTGGGTTTGGGAGACGGTCTCGACCGGAATCGCTTCCTGGCTGTCGTCGAATTTGCGCGCCGATGCGAACCCCAGGATCAGGAGCAACACCAGGGCGCCATGGAGCGTGCTCGAGACCGCCCAGGCCCAATATGACCGCCGCTCGTCCAACGCCGCTCCCGGCTACTGACTCGTCGGCTCGGTGACCAGCGCCACCTTCTTGAAGCCCGCCTCGGTGACGGACGCAACGATCTGCGCCACCCGGCCGTAAGGCACGACCTTCGAGGCGCGCAGATAAATGCGCTGCTCAAGGTCGTTCTCGGAAGCCGCCTGCAGCTTCGGGATGAGGTCCGCGTCGGCGATCGGCTGGTCCATCAGATAGAGCTGGCCCTGATCGTTGAGCGACACCGCGATCGGCTTCTTCTCCACGTTCAGCGCCGACGCGCTCGCCTGCGGCAGGTCCACCGCGACGCCGGTCGTCAGCAGCGGCGCCGCGACCATGAAGATGATCAGGAGCACCAGCATCACGTCGATGAACGGCGTCATGTTGATGTCGGCCATCGCGCCGTAGCGCGGGACGCCGCGCCGTCCGCGGCTGCTCTTGCGTCCGCCGCCGACCGCAATGCCCATCAGCGCGCTCCCTTCAGGCCGCGGAAGCCCGCTCGGTCGACAGATGGTGATCGATCTGCCGCGAGAGGATCGAGGAGAATTCGTCGGCGAAGCTTTCCAGCCGCGCCTGTCCCTTGGCGACGTCGCCCTGGAACTTGTTGTAGGCGATCAGCGCCGGGATGGCGGCGAACAGGCCAAGCGCGGTGGCGAGCAGCGCCTCGGCGATGCCGGGCGCGACGACCGCGAGCGAGGTGTTCTTCGACGCGGCGATCGACTGGAACGAGTTCATGATGCCGAACACCGTGCCGAACAGGCCGATGAACGGGCCGGCCGAGGCGACCGTCGCCAGCACCAGAAGGTTCGATTCGAGCCGCTCGACCTCGCGCGCGATCGACACGTCGAGCACCTTGTCGATGCGCGCGTGCAGGCCGCGAAACGAGCCCGCCGCCTGCTGGAACGAGCGCTTCCACTCGCGCATCGCCGCGACGAACAGGGCGGCGGCGCCGGTGTTCGTCTGGCTCGACAGCGAGGCGTAGAGCTCCTCGAGCGACTGGCCGGACCAGAACACCTGCTCGAAATTCTCGATCTCGGCGCGGAACTTGCGAAACAGGATGGTCTTTTCGAAAATGATCGTCCAGCACCACAGCGAGGCGAGGAACAGGCCGAGCATCACCGCCTTGACGACGATGTGGGCGGACCAGAACATCGTCAGGATGCTGGCGTCCGAGCTCGCGGCCGCGGCGGCTACGTCAGGAGTTCATGGGCGTCAACAAGACCTTCTTGACTGCGGGCGGCGCGAAAAGCCGGCGTCGGAATCGGGGATCGGGGCGGGGTCTGCCCGCCAAATGGGCCGAAACTTGGGCTGGCGGGCGCGGTGCTCCGACTTCGGTTTGTTCGATCGAGGGTTAGCCCTCTGATAGGGTTAACGCCGCGTTGCCACAAGGCGACGACGCGTCGCGGGTCCCGCTACCCAAACCGGGACGCCGCCGTTATCGTGGCCGGCGCGGGGCATTCGGCGGCGGAGAATCGGCATGGGGGCTTTGGAAGCCTATGCGTGGGAATGGGGTTCGGCGCTCATCCGCTGGCTGCATGTGACGGCGGCGATCGCCTGGATCGGCGGGTCGTTCTTCTTCATGCATCTCGACGCGTCGCTTCGAAAACGCGCCGGCGACGATCCGGGGATCGCCGGCGTCTCCTGGCATGTGCACGGCGGCGGCTTCTATCAGATGAGCAAATACACGCTCGCGCCGCCGTCGCTGCCCGAGGAACTCGTCTGGACCAAGTGGGAATCCTACTGGACCTGGATGAGCGGCTTCGCGCTGCTCTGCTGGGTCTATTACGGCCAGTCGCAGCTCTTTCTGATCGATCCGGCGGTCATGCCGCTCGAACCCTGGCAGGCGGCGGCGATCGGGATCGTCGCGCTGGCGCTCGGCTGGCTCGTCTACGATTTCCTCTGCCGCTCGCCGCTGGGCCGCAACGAGCCGCTGCTGGCGGTGGTCGGCTTCGGCTACGTGGTGGCGACGAGCTGGGTCTTCACGCTGGTCTTCTCCGGCCGCGGGGCGCTGATCCACACCGGCGCGCTGATGGCGACGATGATGACGGGCAACGTCTTCTTCGTCATCATGCCGAACCAGAGGAAGAGCGTCGCGGCGCTTCTGGCCGGCAAGGCCCCCGATCCGAAATGGGGGAAGACGTCGAAGACCCGCTCGACTCACAACAACTACATCACGCTGCCCGTCCTGTTCATGATGCTGTCGAACCACTACCCGGTGACCTTCGCCAACCCGAAGGTCATTCCCGCCGATCGTCACCTGCGTCATCGTGGCCGGCGCGCTGATCCGCTACTTCTACAATCGCTGGCACGCCGATCACGACAAGGCGCCGTGGTGGGCCTGGGCGGTCGCCGCCGTCGCGATCGCTGTGCGCGTTCTTCATCGCGGCGGCCGCTTCGCCCGGCATGCGCAGCCTGATCGGGCTCGCGGACCTGCCGATCGCTCGCCGCGACGGCGGCGGAGCCCAAGGCGCCGCAGGAGGTGGTCGACGTCGTGCAGTTGCGCTGCATGATGTGCCATTCGGCCGAGCCGATGGAATGGATCGGCGAAGCGCCGAAGGGCGTGCTGCTCGACACGCCCGAGCACATCGCCCGCTTCGCGCCGGCGATCGCGATGCAGGCGGTGCTGACCCATGCGATGCCGCCGAACAATTTCAGCGGGATAACCGACGAGGAGCGGGCGGTGCTGGCGCGCTGGCTCAAGCTGAACGTGGCGGCGAAATGACGTCCGGGCTTTCCGACGCCGAACGCGCCGCAGGCGCCCGGCTGATGGCGCGCCTCGACGCCTTCGCCGCCTTCACCGACGAACCCGGCCGCCTGACGCGCCTGTTCCTGTCCGACGCGCACAGGCGCGCCGCGGCCGCCTTCATCGGCTGGTGCGCCGAGACCGGGATTGCGGCCCGCATCGACGCCGCCGGCAATGTGGTCGCGCGCTACGAGGGCCGGGCGGCCGGCGCGCCCGCGCTGATGCTGGGCTCGCACATCGACACGGTGCGGGACGCCGGCCGCTACGACGGCAATTACGGCGCGCTCGCGGCGCTCGCGGTCGTCGAGGAGCTCGCCGCGGCGCGGCGAACGGCTCGACCACGCGGTCGAGATCGTCGCCTTCGGCGACGAGGAGGGCGTGCGCTACCGCACCACGCTGACCGGATCGCGGGCGCTCGCGGGCGACTATCCGGAGGACGCGCTCGACCAGAAGGACTCGGCCGGCGTCATGATGCGCGACGCGCTCGCGGCGTTCGGCGGCGACGCCGCGACAGGCGATGCTCGCTTCGCGCCGAAAACGTCGCCGCCTTCGTCGAGCTCCATATCGAGCAGGGGCCGGTGCTGGAGGCCGAGGGCCTGCCGATCGGCGTCGTCACGGCGATCAACGGCGCGACCCGGCTCGAGGTCGGGGTGGACGGCATGGCGGGCCACGCCGGCGCGACGCCGATGGCGCTCCGCCGCGACGCCTTCGCCGCCGCCGCGGAAATGGCGCTCATGATCGAGCGCCGCGCCCGCGCCGAACCCGACCTCGTCGCCACCATCGGTCGGATGGAGGTCTGGCCGGGCGCGGCCAACGTCATCCCCGGCCACGCGCAGTTCTCGATCGACCTGCGCGCGCCGCTCGACGCGCGGCGCGAAGCCGCGCTTCCGCGACATCCGGGCCGGCATCGAGGCCGATCGCTGCGCGAGCGCCGCGTCACCGCGACCGTCGCGATAACCCACGAGGCGCCGGCCTTCACCTGCGATCCGCGCATCGTCGCCGGCCTGACCAAGGCCGTCGAGTCGCTCGGGGTCCCGGTGCGGCTGCTGCCGTCGGGGGCCGGGCACGACACGATGGCGATCGGGCGGCTCTGTCCGGCCGGCATGCTGTTCGTCCGCTGCAAGGGCGGAGTCAGCCACAACCCGCTGGAGTCGATCACGGCGGAGGATTGCGCCCTCGGCCTCGCCGCGCTGACGCGTTTCGTGCGCGGGTTTGAGGGCGGCTGAGCGAAGCGCCTCAAGGATTCACCGTCGAGAGACCCCCGAAGGCGCCTTTGTGGTCGTCGGGAGAACGGTCCGGACGTCGGGTAGCAATTTGGTTAGACCTGTGTTTGAATTGCGGCAGACTCCGAGCGGGCGCGAGGCGCATGAGGGATGCCGCGAATGCGACACACGGTGGTTTTCTGCGCCGTCGCTTTTGGGATGGGATGCAGCGCGTCGGCGGCGGAGCTCGGGTTAGCTTCGTTCTATGGCGATCCGCTCGCGAGCGGACTGACCGCGGCGCATCGCAGCCTGCCTTTTGGGTCGCAAGTCAGGATCGTCAATCTCGATAACGGCCGCGCCGTGATTGTGAAGATCGTCGATCGGGGTCCATTTATCCGTGGGCGGATCATCGATGTCTCAACCGCCGCGGCCGCGACCCTCGGCTTCCGCGACGCGGGCTTGGCCCACGTCAAGATCAATCTGATCTCGCTCGAAGCCTCGCAGTCCGGGCCGCGCCCGGTGCAGCAGGCGGCGTATGCGCCCCCTTTGACCTCATCCTCCGAGATCTGCAGATACGGCGCCGACCGCCTGGAACACCTGCAAAGCGACGGCGGGGCGCCGTCACGCAGCGCTCTGGGCTGCCAGGATCTCCGATCACGGCTCTTCCTTTTTGCGCAGAACTCTGAGGACCTCGCTCCGCTCGCCGCCCGGGGAGGCGCTTTCTTGACCGAAACGGAAGCCGCCGCGAGCATCCCTGTCGGCGCCGTCGCCGAGGTTCCGGAGCGCGAAGCCTCTGTCGCCGAAATCGAAGCGGCTGCGAGCATTCCTGTCAGCGCCTTAGCCGCGATTCCGGAAAAGCGGGGGCCGCCGCCGGCGTCGAACGTGTTCGCTTTCTTTTTTACCCGCCTCCGCCACGTCTTCGAATAGGCCGTCTCGCTTTCCCAACCATCGCGCCTCGCCGGCGTCTGCCGCAAAACCGCAACATTTGGCTGCCGCAAAGGCGCCGCCATGGTCTTCGGACGGTGAGCCTTTGGTCGGACGGTCGAGGATAATGCTCTTGGGCAAAGCATCTGCGCCTCGGCAATCGATCGGGCAGGGCGCCGATGTGCCGGCTTTGATCAGGCATCCGGGCGCGCCGCGATTTTGGATCGCCGTCATCCTGACGGGCGTCGGCGCGGGAATCGGCGCCGCGCTCCTGACGGCGCTCCTGAAGGAGGTCCAGGGCCTCGCCTGGGGCGCCTATGAGCCGTCAGAGCTGTTAGAGGCGGCCCGACGCGCGAGCGCGTCGCGGCACGTCCTGCTCCTGCTTGGCGCGGGGATCTTGACGGGCGCAGGCCAATGGCTGCTGACCCGTCTTTCGAGCGGCAACGGGATCGACATCACCGCGGCGATCTGGTTTCAGGCCGGGCGGCTGCCCACGCTCCGGACGCTCGGCAGCGCGGTCCTGTCGATCGTCATCGTCGGCATGGGCGCAGCGCTCGGCCGCGAGGGCGCGCCGAAGCAGACGGGCGCGATATTCGGCAATCTGACGTCGAGCTGGCAACGGCTCTCCGACGAACAGCGGCAACTCATGGTGGCGATCGGCGCCGGCGCCGGAATGGCTGCCGTCTACAGTGTGCCGCTCGGCGGCGCCCTGTTCGCCCTTGAGGTCCTGCGCGGGGCGCTGGCGCTGCGGCTGGTCCTGCCGGCGCTCGTCGCCTCGACAATCGCAACGGCGATCGCCATGGCGATCATTCCCAACGCCCCTATCTACGCTATTCCCCCGGCCGACGTGACCTGGCGGGTCGACCTCTGGGCTTTGGTCGCTTCGCCGGTCATCGGCCTCTGGTCGGTTGCGTTCGTCCGGGCGATTGCATGGGCAGATCGCATTCGTCCGACCCACTGGCTCCGTATTGTCGCCCCGCCTGTCGTCTTTCTTGGCCTCGGGCTGATTTCGATCCCATTCCCCGAGACGCTCGGCAACGGACAGAACCTTGCAGAGACGCTGTTCGTTCGCGGCCTGCCGCCGCTCGCCCTCCTCCTGTTGCTGCCGATCCGACCCCTCTGCACCGTTGCGTGCTTTGCAAGCGGCGCGCCGGGCGGCCTCTTCACGCCCTCGCTTGCCGCAGGCGCCTTAGCCGGCGCCGCGCTCGGCTTGCTCTCGCATGCGTTTGTCCCGGAGACACAGGTCGGCGTGTTCGCGCTCCTGGGCGCCGGGGCGATGCTTTCCGCTACGACCCAGGGCCCGATCTCCTCGCTGGTGCTGATGATTGAATTGACCGGGCAGGCGCGCGCGTTCGCCTTGCCGATGCTGATCGCGATCGCCGGGGCGACGCTGACGGCGCGCAACATCGAACTGCGCTCCATCTATGAAGCCCGCCTCACCGACGCCGAAGTCGCTGAACGCGCTCGCGCGCGGGGCCTCGCCAGGTCGTCGACGACCGCGACGCCGCCCGCATGAGCACCCACAACCGGACGAGATCGCCATCCTGTCCCGCTGCAATCGAAAGGGTGGCATGTTAGCGCTTGCCGCCGGGCGGCGTTTCGCGCGAAAATGCGTCCTAGCGGGAGCGCTCGAGTCCCAATGGAGCATCAGACCATGAGCAAGCGGTTTTTCGGCGATATCGGACCCGTCAAATTCGAGGGGCCGAAGAGCGAAAATCCCCTGGCCTTCCGCCACTACGATCCGAGCCGGGTCGTCCTCGGCAAGACGATGGCCGAGCACCTTCGCCCGGCGGTCTGCTACTGGCACAATTTCGGCTGGCTGGGCTCGGACATGTTCGGTTCGTCAACGTTCGAACGGCCGTGGAACAATGACGACATGGAGGGCGCGCGGCTGAAAGCCGACGTCGCGTTCGACATGTTCTCGATTCTCGGCTTCCCGTTCTTCACCTTCCACGACAAGGACGTCGTCCCCGAGGGGGCGAGCCTCGCCGAGTTTGGCCGCAATCTCGCCGAGATGACCGACCGCTTCGAGGAAAAGATGCTGGCGACCGGCGTCAAGCTCCTGTGGGGAACCGCGAACCTCTTCAGCCATCCGCGCTACATGTCGGGCGCGGCGACCAATCCGGACCCCGACGTGTTCGCCTACGCTTGCGCGCAGGTGAAGAACGCGATCGACGCGACGCATAAGCTGCATGGCGCGAATTACGTTTTATGGGGCGGACGCGAGGGTTACGAGACCTTGCTCAACACCGACTTCAAGCGCGAGCTCGAGCAGCTCGGCCGGTTCCTGTCGATGGTCGTCGACTACAAGCACAAGATCGGCTTCAAGGGCGTGCTTTTGGTCGAGCCGAAGCCGCAGGAGCCGACCAAGCACCAATACGACTTCGACGTCGCCACTGTCTCAGGCTTTCTTCGCAAGTTCGGCCTCGAGAACGAGATCAAGCTGAACATCGAGGTCGGCCACGCGGTGCTGGCGCATCATGCGTTCGAGCACGAGGTCGCGCTCGCCGCGGCGCTCGGCCTGCTGGGCTCCGTCGACGCCAACCGCAACGACTACCAGTCGGGCTGGGACACCGACCAGTTCCCCAACAACGCCGTCGAACTCGTGCCGGCGTTGTTTTTTATCCTCAAGAACGGCGGCATCGCGCCCGGCGGCTTCAACTTCGACTCCAAGGTGCGACGCCAGTCAATTGATCCGGCGGATCTCCTGCTCGGCCACATCGGCGGCATCGACGCCTGCGCCGAAGCGCTCGTCGCCGCGGCGGCGATGATCGAGGACGGCAAGTTCGAGGGTTTGCGCGGAGAGCGCTACGCCGGCTGGAGCAAGCCTGAAGCTCAGGCGATGCTGAAGCCGGGCGCGAGCCTCGAGGCGATCGCCAAGCGCGTGGCCGACCAAAAGATCGACCCGAAGCCACGCTCCGGCCGCCAGGAGTTCTTCGAGAACCTGGTCAACCGCTACACCTGAGAATTCAGGGCGCGGTCCAGAGGCCACCGGCAGACAGGCGCCCGAGCGCGCCGCACTCGGGCGGCGGGGAATCGTGCTGCTTGGGGGCCCATCTGAGATTGACCACCAAGGACACGAAGGGTCGCGAAGGCGAGCTCGGGACCCTGAGCGGGAGCGGGAACGAACGGCGAACGCACCAGGGTTTCGCGCCCCCTGCGGTTTTCCTGTCTCCCGCGACGCCGTAATAGGGTATGCGTGCGCCACGCGGGAAGACACCCCATCCGAAGGCTTGGGTCAGGCGAGAGGCGAAACGGCAAGACCGTGCGCCGAGCGGCCGTTCGTCGTTTCGCGAGCGCCAAAGGGAACACACGATGACTAGCGATCTCAGGGAAGCCGCCCTCGAATACCACCGGCTGCCGACGCCGGGGAAGATCTCGGTCACCCCAACCAAATCGATGGTCACGCAGCGCGATCTCGCGCTGGCCTATTCCCCGGGGGTCGCCGAGGCCTGCATGGCGATCGTCGAAGATCCCAGTCAGGCCGATGAGTTGACCACCCGCAGCAATCTCGTTGCGGTCGTCACCAATGGCACCGCCGTGCTCGGGCTGGGAAACATCGGCCCGCTGGCCGGCAAACCGGTGATGGAGGGCAAGGGGTGCCTGTTCAAGAAATTCGCAGGCATCGACGTCTTCGACATCGAGCTTGCCGAAAACGATCCGGACCAGTTGATCGAAACCATCGCCCGCCTGGAGCCGACATTCGGCGGCATCAACCTCGAAGACATCAAAGCGCCGGAGTGCTTTTACATCGAGCAGCGCCTGCGCGAGCGGATGAAGATCCCTGTCTTTCATGACGACCAGCACGGCACGGCGATCGTCGCCGCCGCGGCCCTGATCAACGGCCTGAAGCTGGTGGGGAAAGATATCGCGGACGTAAGGCTTGTCTGTTCGGGCGCAGGCGCGGCCGCGATCGCCTGTATCGACCTGGCGGTTAGGCTCGGCCTCGATCCGAAAAAGGTCCTGATCGCCGACCGCTCCGGGGTCGTCTACCCAGGCCGGCCCGGCCGTCTCGAAGAGAACAAGGCGCGTTACGCCAATGAGACGCGACGCCCGAACGCTGGCCGAGGCGGTAACGGGCGCGGACGTCTTTCTCGGCCTCTCGGCGCCCGGCGTCCTCACCGGAGAGATGATCAAGGCCATGGCCCGCGATCCCTTGATCTTCGCGATGGCCAATCCTGATCCGGAAATCCGGCCGGAGGACGCCATCGCCGCCCGACCGGACGCGATCATCGGCACCGGACGGTCGGATTACCCGAACCAAATCAACAATGTTCTCTGCTTCCCGTTCATTTTCCGCGGCGCGCTCGATTGCGGCGCGACCACCATCAACGAGGAGATGAAAGTCGCCGCGGCCAACGCCATCGCTGCGCTCGCCCGGGCGGAGGTGCCGGAAGCGGTCGCGGACGCTTACAAGGGCGAAGAGCTGCGCTTCGGCCGCGATTATCTCATTCCCAAGCCCTTCGACCCCCGCCTGATCACCATGGTCGCGCCGGCGGTCGCCAGGGCGGCTGCGGAAAGTCGCGTGGCGCGCCGGCCGATCGTCGACCTGGACGCCTACCGCCAGAAGCTCGACAAGCTCGTGTACCGCTCCGGGCACGCCATGGAGCCAGTGTTCGCGCGGGCCAGGCGCGCGGAAAAGTCGGTGATCCTCGCCGAAGGCGAGGACGATCGCGTGTTGCGCGCCGCGCAGATCATCGTCGACGAGAACATCGCGACGCCGCTGCTGCTTGGTCGGACAAACGTCATCGAGCGGAAAATCAAGGCGCTCGACCTGAGACTCGAAACCGGCCGGCACGTCAGGATCATCGATCCGCAGGATCCGCAGGTCTATACCCGGGCCGCCGATCTCTATTACGCCGCCAGGAAACGCGACGGCGTCTCGACTGCGCTCGCGCTGTCGCAGATGCGCAACAACAGTTCGCTGCTCGCCGCCTCGCTCCTGCAAAACGGCGAAGGCGACGCGATGCTGTGCGGCGTTTTCGGCCGGACGTGGGATCACCTGGCTGCGATCCGGGACGTGATCGGATTGCGCCCCGGCGTCCGGACCCTCGCCGTCATGCAGATGCTGGTGCTTCCTCAGTATCAGCTCTTCATCTGCGACACGCACTGCAACGCCGATCCGACCGCCGAGCAGGTCGCCGAAATCGCCCTGTTGGCCGCCGAAGAGGTGCGCCGCTTCGGCGTGACGCCGCGGGTCGCGCTGCTGTCGCACTCGAGCTTTGGCACCTCGAACTTGCCGTCGGCGCGCAAGATGCGACAGGCGCGCGACCTCATCCGGCAGATGAACCCCGATCTCGCGGTCGAGGGCGAGATGCGCGGCTCCGCGGCGCTGTCACAGGAGATCCTCGACAACGCGATGCCGGATTCGGGCTTTTTCGGGCCGGCCAACCTGCTCGTCATGCCGAATCTGGACGCCGCCAACATCTCCTACAATCTTCTGCGCATCGCGGCTGGCAACGGGGTCACCATCGGCGGCATCCTGCTGGGCGCCGCCAAAACCGCTCATGTCCTCACCCCGTCGGCGACCGTGCGCCGGATCGTCAACATGGCCGCTCTCGCCGCCGTGGACGCCTCGCAGCGGTCAGCACGCTGACCGAAATGCGCTGTCGTCAGTGAAGTTTCACCACGAAGGACACAAAGGGACACGAAGCCTTCGTGTCCTTCGTGTTTTTTGTGGTGGAAATGAAGGTTTTCCCCGTATGAGGCCGCCAATCGCGTTGGCTTCTTTAAGTCTCGCGCTCGCAGCGTTCGCCCCGGCGCGCGCGGAGGACGCCGACTTCGCCGATATAGCGGCCTTCTTGGACAGCCGCCTCGGATAATAGCCGCGGGCGCCTCCGTCGCGCCCGCGTGTCTACGCCTATCGCGCCCGGCCGCTCGAAGGGGAGGGGGCCCGCGACGACGTTTAGCGGCCCACCTCACACCGCCCGGGCAGCCGCGTCGGTCGAACGCGACCCGTCACATCGCGACCGCGGCCGATTGGAATTCCGGCCTCGCCACGACGGACGTCATGATGATCTTTTCCGCCAGCGAAGGGATGCGATCTTCGGGGACGAATCCGTCGATAAAAAGCGAAGACAGCCCGTGGATAAGGCTCCAGGCCGCCATCGCGTCTTGTTCGTCGTCCTGGTGGCGCCCGTCGGCTGCTTGTGCGGCCTGCAAAGTGCGGAAAGCGTCGGACGCGGCTTCCTTGAGGCGTGGATATTTTCCACGCTCGGCCAGGAGCGGTCCGAACATCAGGCGGAACAGGCCTCGCTTCTGCAGGGCGAATTCGACATAGGCCAGACCCAGTCCAAGCAGGTGGTCAGGGCCTTGCATCGCCCTGTCCAAAGCCGCGGAAAGCTCGCGGAACCCTTCTGCCGCTACCGACGCCAGAAGATCCTCCTTGCTGGAGAAGTGGCGATAAGCGGCGGTGGGAGACACCCCGATGCGGCGCGCCGCTTCGCGAAGTCCCACCGCGTGGGCTCCGCCCTCATCGTCCAGAATGGCTCTGGCGGCGGCCCGCATGGCGTTGGGCACATTGCCGTGCCGGTAGGATTTCCTGGCCAGTTCTTCCATGTCGCTCTCCTGCGTCATAAGCCTCAAGGATCTGTCGATCCCGGCGTTTGTTGACGCAACTCTTGGTTACAGGCGAAACAATACCTGAATAGCCAGCAGAGACAATGCCTTTTGCGTCCGGAAAACATGTGTCTTGGGTCAGGAAAAGCCTGACAATTTGTATGAGGCGACGGAATCGGAAGGTTTTTTGAAGTGCGTATCACAGAAAACGCCTGTTTACATCTTTAGCGAGAGCATCTTTAAATTTTCCAGATTCACGAGTACGATAGTTGTCATTGGTTCCTGCTCGCGCTAGGCAATTGCTGAACTGATGGATAGATCAAAACGCATCATCAAATTGCGGAAATATTGCCCAAAATACGCCACGCGCCTAACATTAAGTTGTAATATATCAACTATCGAGTTGTAATGCATGAAACCAAAAATATTGCTGTCAAATTCCGGTAGCGGACAGCGCCGCGCGCGGCGGTCCTCGACCGGGCCTTGGGCTGATACGGACCCGTCCGTAAACAGCAATACGACCGACTTTGGCAGTGCGGACCTCACCAATGCCGACGACGATCCGATTCCCGCTCCCGCGGCATTTCAGCCAAATGACGCCGCGCCGGCCTTGGCTCCGCCGGCATTGGCGGTCAAGCGCGCCGGTCTCGATGCCGATGCGATGTCCGATCATTCGCCGCTGTTCGACATTCCCAACGAATTGCTCGCGGCGCGGGACGCTGAACCCGTACCGGCGATGGCCCAGCAACGGGTGATGGACGCCGAAGCGTTCGAGCGCAGCGTGCGGCGCCTTTGCGCCCATTCCGAAGAGGCGGCTCCGGAAGAAGGCGGCGTTCTCGAGGATGGTCGCGGACTTGATCGCCTGGCGCCTCCGGACAAGCCGCCGCCCGACAGCGCTTATCCCGATTGGGTCTGGTTCTTTCGCGACGTTGCCGAGCGCCGGAAGGTCGAGGATGCGTTACGCGCCAGCGAGGAGCGCTTCCGCATGCTGGTCGAGGAGGCGCCCGACGCGATCCTGCTGATCGACTTCGACCGAAGCCGCGTCGTCGGCGTGAACAAGGCCGCCGAACGCCTGTTCGGCGCGTCGCGGGACGAAATTCTCGAACGCGGACCGCAGCGGTTCTACACGCCGGAACAACCCGACGGGCGGCCCGCCGCGCAGTCCTATTCAGAGTACGGCAAACGCGCCCTGACCGGCGAGGAAGTGACTTTCGAGCGACGGATTCGCCGGACTTCCGGCGAAGAGCGCCTCTGTCGCGTGACCCTTGTCCGGCTCCCGTCGAATGTCCCGCCTGCTTCGGGCCAGTCTCGTCGACATCACCGCGCAGAACCGGGCCCAGCGCGAACTGGCGTCCACCGCCGCGATCCTCGCCGCCGAGCACGAATCGTCGCCCGACGGGATTCTGGTCGTCGATCCGACAGCGCGGATCATCTCGATCAACCGCCGCTTCGGCGAAATTTTCGACGTTCCGGCCGACATTGCTGGCGTCGCGCGATGATGCGGCGCTGCTGGCGATGGTCTCGAAGCAGGTGAGGGACGCCGACCGGTTCCTGCGTCGCGTGCGCGACCTTTACGCCCATCCCGACGAATCGGCTCACGACGAGATGGTTCTCAAGGATGGTCGCGTCATCGATCGCTTGACGTCGCCGTTCAAGTCCGCGGACGGCGAATATCTGGGTCGGATCTGGTTCTTTCGCGACATCTCCGAGCGCCGGAAGGCCGAGGAATTGCTGCGCGCCAGCAAGGCGCGCTTCCGCATGCTGGTCGAGGAGGCGCCCGACGCGATCCTGCTTTACGACGTCGACCAGGACCGCTTGATCACCGCGAACAAGGCCGCCGAACGCCTGTTCGGCGCTCCGCGGGACGAAATTCTCGAACATGGACCGCGGCGCTTCTTTGCGCCGCAACAACCCGACGGCCGGCCGGTCGGCGGAGTCCTATTCGGAGCACAACGGACGCGCCCTGGCCGGCGAGGAAGTGACTTTCGAGCGGCGAATCCGACGGCTCTCCGGCGAAGAGCGCATGTGTCGCGCGACCCTTGTCCGGCTGCCCTCGAACGTCCACCTGCTTCGCGCCAGCCTTGTCGACATCACCGAACAGCGGGCGGCCGAGGCGCAATTGTCCGAGGTTCTGCGCGACACCGTCATCCGCCAGGAAGCCGAGCGTCAGCGGATCGCGCGGGAATTGCACGACGCCCTCGGTCAATATCTGGCGGCGATGAGCATGAAGCTCGAGATTTTCGGTCGGAGCGCGCCCGACGTCTCGCCGCTGAAGGCGTGGCTGGAGGAATTGAAGAGACTGACGGCGACGGTCGGGGATGAGGTCAACCGCCTCGCCTGGGAGCTGCGCCCGGCCGCGCTCGACGATATCGGCCTCGAGCCCGCCATTCAGCATTTCGTCGACGAATGGGCTCGCAGATCCGGGCTGCGGTTCGATCTCCACCTCGCTCTGAAGCGCCGCAGGCTGCCGTCCGACATCGAGACGACCCTTTACCGGGTCTTGCAGGAAGGCGATCACGAATATCGTCAAGCATGCCGGCGCCAGCAACGGTCGGCGTGATCCTGAAGGCGTCGGCGGACGACGTGGTCATGATCATCGAAGACGACGGGAACGGGTTCGAACTGGAGAGCTTTGATCGGGCGTCCTCTCCGCGCCTTGGCCTGCTCGGCATGCGGGAGCGGCTCGCCGCGGTCCACGGCAGCCTGGAAATCGAAACCCGGCCCGGCGAAGGAACAACCTTGATCATTCGGGTGGCTCTTGATGACTCTGCAGCCGACCTCTCACTCTGAACTCCGCATCGTCGTCGCCGACGACCATCCCGTCGTCCTCGCGGGCGTCAAGACGCTGATCGACGCCGCCGGCGACATGGTCGTCGTCGGCGAGGCGGTCGAGGGGCGCAGCGCCCTGAAGCTCGCGACCCAGTTGCAGCCGGACGTGATGGTCCTCGATATCTCCATGCCCGGCCTCGGCGGACCGAAGGTCGCCGAGCTTCTGCGCCAGGCTTCGCCGCGCACCCGGATCCTGATGCACACCGTCCATGAGGATAAGGGCTATCTTCGGCAGGCGCTCGAACTCGGCGCCAGCGGCTACATTCTCAAGCGCTCATCGGGCGACCAACTGGTCCGGGCGATTCGATCCGTCGCCGAGGGAGGCCTCTACATCGACCCACTGGTCGCCGGGAAGCTCGTCGGCGGATCGTCGCAGAAGCATGAGATCGAAATCGGCTCGGGCGCCGACCTGAGCGAGCGAGAGAGCGAGGTGCTGAAGCTGACTGCCGCGGGCTACAGCCACAAGGAGATCGCCGCGCAGCTTCAGGTCAGCATCAAATCCGTGGAAACCTACAAGGCGCGCGGCATGGAAAAGCTCGGATTTGAAACCCGGGTCGACCTTGTCCGCTACGCGTCGGGCAAGGGATGGTTCGACGGAGCTTGAAACTGCGGCATCGGGCGGGCTTCAGTCTACGGCCGCCATCGTGCGCTCCGTCGGGGCTTGGCTTGTCTGTCGCATTGGCGTGATCTAAGGCGAGGGAAGGACGGCGTCGCGCCCATGTCGGCCTTTTCCGAACAGCCCGCAAACAATCGAGGCTGCCCTTGTTTCCCAAGCCGTCGCCGGAACTCTTCCCGAACACCTACGCCTACGAATCCCAGCCGATGGTGAAGCCAACCGGCTTTCGCGAATACGACGCGCGCTGGCTGTTCGAGAAGGAGATCAACCTGATGGGCGTGCAGGCGCTCGGCCTCGGCCTCGCGCGCCTGTTGAAGGAACTGGGCGTTCCGCGCGAGGTGGTGGTCGGCCACGACTTCCGCAGCTATTCCGCCTCGATCAAGCTCGCGCTGACCGCCGGCCTGATGGCGGGCGGGGCGAAGGTCGTCGACATCGGCCTCGCGATCACGCCCGATGGCCTATTTCGCCCAGTTCGCGCTCGATGCGCCGGCGGTCGCGATGGTGACGGCCTCGCACAACGACAATGGATGGACCGGGGTGAAGATGGGCGCGGCCCGGCCCGTCACTTTCGGCCCCGAGGAGATGGGGCGCCTGCGCGACATCGTGATCGGCGGCGACTATGCGCCGGAGCCGGGCGGGACGTACGAGTTCGTGCCCGACTTCCCGGCCCGCTACATCGCCGACCTGACCAGCCGGCCGAAGTTTTCGCGAAAGATGAAGGTCGTCGCCGCCTGCGGCAACGGCGCCGCCGGCGCCTTCGCGCCACAGCTTCTGGGCGCGCTCGGCGTCGAGGTCGTTCCGCTCGACTGCGACCTCGACTGGACCTTCCCGCGCTACAATCCGAACCCGGAAGACCTGCACATGCTGCACGCGATGGCGGAGGCGGTGAAGGCGTCAGGCGCCGACGTCGCGCTCGGCTTCGACGGCGACGGCGATCGCTGCGGCGTGGTCGACAACGAGGGCGCCGAGATCTTCGCCGACAAGATCGGCGTCATGCTGGCGCGGGACCTGTCGAAGCTCCACAAAGGCGCGACCTTCGTCGTCGACGTCAAGTCGACCGGCCTGTTCGCCACCGATCCGGCGCTCGCCGCCAACGGCGTCAAGGTCGACTTCTGGAAGACCGGCCATTCGCACATCAAGCGCCGCGTGCGCGATCTGAAGGCGCTCGCCGGCTTCGAGAAATCGGGCCACTTCTTCTTCAACGCGCCGATCGGGCGCGGCTACGACGACGGCTTCGTCACCGCCATCGCCGTGCTCGACATGCTCGACCGCAATCCGGGGAAGACGATGGCCGACCTCTACCGCGACCTGCCCAAGACCTGGGGCTCGCCGACCATGTCGCCCCATTGCGCGGACGAAGTGAAATACGCCGTCGCCGAGAAGGTCACCGCCCGGCTTCGAGGCGATGCGGGCGAAGGGCGAGCCGCTGATCGGCCAGAAAATCCGCGACATCGTCACCGTCAACGGCGTCCGCGTGACGGTCGAGGACGGCACCTGGGGGCTGGTTCGCGCCTCGTCGAACAAGCCGGAACTGGTCGTCGTGGTCGAGAGCCCGGCGTCGGAGGCGAACATGCGCGCCATGTTCAAGGCGGTCGACGCCGTGTTGCGCGAGAACTCCGAGGTCGGCGCCTACAACCAGACGATTTGAGCTGCGCCAGCGCCAAGGGAGCGCGGGCGCTCACAACTCGTGCGTGGCGTTTCTCGATGAAACGTCTGGACCGTCGGGCGGCGGGCGTTCCAAGACTTCGGACTCCAGTTCCGATGTCCGCAAGCGCGAACCGGAACCGGAGGTCGAGGGGCGCCGCGGGAACGTCGCGGCAAAGCCGCGCCGCAGAGCGCGTTCGTGGATAGCAGCCCACAAGCTTGTCGCGGCGCTTATCGTCATCGTCGCATTGGCCGCCGCCGCCGCGGGGGTCGCATGGTGGCTGAACGCGCGACACTACGAGAACACCGACGACGCCTTCATCGACGGCCGGCCGAGCGAAATCAGCGCGCAGGTCGCGGCGGCGATCGTCGATGTTGCCGTCACGGACAACGAGATCGTCCAGCCCGGACAGCCGCTCGCCCGTCTCGACGACCGCGACTATCGCGACGCCGTCGCGCAGGCGAAAGCCGTCATCGCGCAGGCGGAGGCGGCAAAGGGTCAGGCCGAGGCGCAGACGACTGCTCAGCAGGCGGCCGTCGATCAGGCTTTGCTTCAGGTGACCGAAGCCCAGGCGGCGCTGACCTTTTCGCAGGAGCAGAGCCAGCGCGCGCAGGACCTGCTCAACCAGGGCGCCGGAACGTTGCAAGCGGCTCAGCAGACCAACTCGGACCTGATTCAGAAGCGCGCCGCGCTCGACGCGGCGCAGGCGGCGCTGATCCAGGTCAAACGGCAGCTCGCGGTCTATTCCGCCGAGCGCCGCTCCGCCGAAGCCCAGCGCGCGGCGGGCGAGGCGCAGTTGTCCGAGGCCGAGGCCAATCTCTCGCGCACCGTGCTTGTGGCGCCGTTCCGCGGCCGCGTCACGGAACTCACCGCCGCGAGGGGCGCCTACGCGGCCCCTGGCCAGGCCCTGATGCTGATCGTGCCGCTCGACGTCTGGGTCACCGCCAATTTCCGCGAGACGCAGCTCGTCGACATGCGCCCCGGCCAGCCCGCCACGCTCTGCGTCGACGCCTACGGAAAATGTTTCCCCGGCCACGTCAACAGCATCCAGGCCGGCAGCGGAACCGCTTTCAGCCTGCTGCCGGCCGAGAACGCGACCGGCAACTATGTCAAGATCGTGCAGCGGGTGCCGGTGAAGCTCGTATTCGACAAGCTGCCCGATCTCGAGCTCGGTCCCGGCATGTCGGTCACGCCCTCGGTCAAGGTGCGATGACGGATCGCTCGCCGGACGCCGCCTGGGACGCGAGCCGGTCTGCGGCCGGCGCGCACAATCCGTGGCTCGTCACGATTATCCTGTCGATCGCCACCTTCATGACGGTGCTCGACACCTCGATCGCCAATGTTGCGCTGATCAATATCGCAGGCGCGCTCGGAACCAGCGTCGACGAAAGCACCTGGGTCCTGACCAGCTACCTCGTCGCCAACGCCGTCATTCTGCCGATCAGCGGGTGGCTGTCCGAAGTCATCGGCCGCAAGCGCTTCTACATGATCTCGGTCGGGCTGTTCTCGCTCGCCTCGTTTCTTTGCGGCGTCGCGCCGAACCTGACCTTTCTGATCGTCGCCCGCGTCCTTCAAGGGATTGGCGGCGGCGGCATGGCTCCCAGCGAGCAGGCGATGCTCGCCGATACGTTCCCGCCGTCGAAGCGGGCGCAGGCCTTCGCCGCCTACGGCGTCGCCGTGATCGTCGCCCCGGCGCTCGGCCCCACCATCGGCGGCTACCTCACCGACAACGCCTCGTGGCACTGGATCTTCTTCATCAACGTCCCGATCGGCGCGGTCTCGCTGGCGCTGGTCGCCGCCTTCGTCGACGAGCCTCGGGCGCTGATCCGCCAGCGTCTGGCGATGTGGCGCCGCGGGCTGCGCATCGATTGGGTGGGCTTCGTCCTGGTCGCCCTGTTTCTGGGATTTCTCGAGATCGTGCTCGACAAGGGCCAGGAGGACGACTGGTTCGACTCCCCCTTCATCACCGCCTGTGCGGTGATCGCCGCGCTGTCCTTCCTCGCCTTCGTGCCCTGGGAACTGTCGCGCGACGATCCGATTGTCGACATCCGCCTGATCGGGCGGCGGAATTTTGGCGCGTCCTTCGCCGTCATGCTTGCAGTCGGCGCGGTGCTGTTCGGCACGACGCAACTGATGCCGCAACTCCTCCAGGGGAGTTTCGGCTACACCGCCACGCTGGCCGGGCTCTCGCTGATGCCGGGCGGCTTTGCCTCGCTAACGTCGATGCTCGTCGCGGGGCAGGCAAGCCGCTTTGTCCAGCCGCGATGGATGATGGCCGGGGCGCTGATCGTCATCGGCCTCTCCCTGCGCCACTTCACCGATCTGACGCCCGACCTGGACTTTTGGTGGTTCGCCTGGGCGCGAGCTTACCAGATGGCGGCGTTGCCGTTCCTGTTCCTGACCATCACCAGCTATTCGTATGTCGGCCTGCCGCCCGGCAAATCCGGGCAGGCCTCGGCGCTGATCAACGTGGCGCGCAACCTCGGCGGCAGTATCGGCGTCTCCGCCTCGCAGACGCTGCTCGCGTGGCGGGAGCAGTTCCATCAAGCGCGCCTGGCTGAGGACGTCTACCCATCCTCGCTGGCCTACGCACGCGTCGTCAAGGTCGCGGCGGCGGACTTTGTCCGCCACGGGACCGCGACGGCCGACGCGCAGCATCAGGCGATCGGGTGGATCGGGCAGACCTTGGCCGATCAGGCGGCGCTCATGTCCTACATCGACGTGTTCGCCGCTCTGTCCTGGTTCGCGCTGCTGCTCGTGCCGACGGCCCTTCTGCTGCAGCGCGTCAACCTGGGCGCAAAGCGCCCCGCGCCGACCTCGCATTGAGCGGCGAGTGGCGCGCGCTTCCGTTTCCGCTCAGGGCGCACACGCTTCAGCCAAGGCCAAAGCGAAGCGGTCATGACCCGGCGCGCGGGGCTCCGGACGCACGATGCGCCAGCCTTCCGCGCCCTCGAGGATTTCATAGTCCGTATCGCCGTTCGCGTTTCTATGGAGAGCGATTGAGGCGCGATCCTCGCCGATCCAGAGGTTGCGGACCACGAGTTGCGGCAGCCACTCGGGCAAGGCCGGATCGATGACCAGGGTCTTCAGCGGCGCCAAAGTGAGAATTCCGGTCATCATGTGGCAGATCTGAAGGATTGCCGAGGCGGACCAGGCCTGCGGCGAGCAGGCATCCGGGTAAATGCCCGGGTGCGGCCAACGCCGTCCGCGCTCGTGGCCGCCGAAGACTTCCGGGAGACGGTCGAAATCAAACAGCGCGGTCGCGTCGAAAGCGGACTTCGCGAGCCTGTGTAGTTCCGCATTGAATCCGTAGCGCTTGAAACCGACGCAGGCGTGAGCGTTGGACACAGGCCAGACCGAGCCCAAGTGATAGGACAGCGGATTGAACGCCGGATGCTCGCTTGAGAGTGTCCGGATGCCCCAGCCGCTGAACATGTCGGCGCGCATCAGCCGGTCGACCACCGCGGCCGCCTTGTCGTCGTCGACGATTCCCGATGCAAGGCAGAGACCGGCGTTGGAGGCGATCGTCCTGACCGGGTTCTTCTCGGAATCAAGCGCGAGCGCCAGGAAACCGAGATCGGGCATCCAGAAGCGGGCGTTGAATCGTTGCTTCAGCGCCGCCGTCTGGTCGAGCAGCTCCGCTGCGCGCTCGCTTTCTCCGAGCGCCGCGAACGCCAGCGCGAGGGATTGCTTGGCCGCAAAAAACAGACCCTGCACCTCCACGACGGCGATCGGGTCGCGAACGAAGGCGCCGTCCGGATAGAGAATGGCCTGGCCGGAATCCTTCCAGCCCTGGTTCTTGATTCCCTTCTCCGCGCGAGTCCGATACTCGTAGAAACCGTCGCCGTCGATGTCGCCGTAGCGATCCATCCACGCCAAGGTCGCCTCGACCTGGCTTCGGATCTCCTCGAAAGCCCGGCGATCGCCGCTTTCGGCAAAATGGAGCGCCGCGCCGATCAGAAAGTAGGCGGGCGCGGAATAATCCCCGTAGTAATGCTGGAACGGCGTCTCGCCCAAGAGCGCCAGCGGCCCGAGTTCCCTCTGATGCAGGACCTTGCCGGGTTCGGCGTCGTAGCGATCGTCCACTTCGGTCGCCGTCCAGGCGCCAACCGCGCGGAGCGCCCCGCTCAACGTCGACCGGTTGAGCATGACCGACTGGATGCCGGCCACAAGGCTGTCACGTCCGAAAAGGCCCGAATATTTCGGCACGCCGGCGACAGGCGTGAAGATCTCGTCGCCGTCGCCCTCGAGCCGTTGCAGGGAATAGAGATCGGTCGCCGCCCTCGACCAGGCGGCTTGCACGCGCGGGTCGCCGGCTTCGAATTCGCATGCGTCCGAGAGCCACTTGCGTCGCCGCAAGGCGCCGGTGAAGCTCGCTGTCGGCTCCCCGTCCGGTCCGAACCAGGGCGCACACGGCTCGCCGAGAAACTCCGGAGCGACATCGACCAAGATCGTCGCGCTCGCCTGCGGGTCGAGGCTCAGGCACACCCGAACGCCGTCTTCCCGGTCGGCGACGGCGCCCGCAGCCGCGACCGTGATCCGGGCGGCATGCGGAAGACGCGGGTGCGCATAAGTCAGCGTCAGTTCGCCCCGGCCCGGCGAGGACGAGGCGAAGCGGCGAGCCACCTCGGCGTTCTGACGACGCTCGCCGGACTCGACTTCCTGGCGATCCGCGAAGTCCGCCGCGAAATCCAGATCGAGCGTGAGGTCGGTTCGGACGAGGCCGTGGTTGGTGACGAAAATGTCCTGATGCAGGCCGCCGCCGACGAAGGCGCCGATCTGAATTTCAATGCCTTTGGCGACGATCTCGCCGCCGCTCGGGTCGTCGTCGCCTGGCGGCGCGGCGGGCCGCCCGGCGGGCGTCGGCAAAAGATAATACGCAATCGTCGCATGCGGTTCGATATTGGCGCACGAGACCGGCTTGGCCGCCTTTCCTGCGGACGTGAGGGCGAAGCGGGACAGGAATCGCGTCTGGTGGAAATAATAACCGTCGCCCGCAGGCTCGATCAGCCCCTGTCGGTTCAACTCGAGAACATGCACGCCGCAATGGGCGGTCACCCTTTCCGGGTCCACACGCAGGCGACGGGCGGCAGCAAGTTTCATCGAGCAAAGCAATGCCGGGCGACGTCCAAAAGTTCCACTGCCTCGCGCAAGGTGCGGCGACGCAAATAAGTAATCTGCCGCTGGCCGGAGAGACTCACCGGCGGGCCAACACAAAAATCCTCGGGAATTGCAGAAGGATCCTGCCGTCCGGTTGCGTCGGATAGGCCTTGGCCAGTTCGGTCGCATAGCGATCGAGAAACCTGCAACGCGAAGCTTCGTCGAGCGGACGCAGAAACGGCGGGAGGCTGGTCGCCTTCATGATGTCAATGACCGCGCCGACCCCGTTCAGCGCGCAAAGATACGTCGTCCGCCAGATTTCCACGGAAGCGCAGACGGGACACAGGACCCCATAGAGACCCTCCATCGTTTCGTTGAACGGGCGCGTCTTGGCGACCGGCAGAAGCTTTCTGGCCCAGGGCCCATCGGCCGCGACCATCCGTAGGAGCACGCGGTTCGGTTCGTACAGGTTATCGGGAATCTGAACGGCGAGAACTCCCGCCGGCCGCGAGCCGCGCCACGAGTCCCGGCAGCAACGCGCGCAACGTCGGGAGCAGGTCGAGGCCGCCGCTGGAAAAAATGAGGTCGAACTCGTTCCCGTTCGTTCGGTCCGCGCCTGACGCGTCCAATGACGTGATCTTTGCGTTGGGGAAGCGTTGGCCGAGCACCGCCTGCATCGACCGCGGTCCGACTTGCAGATCGGCGATGCGCCGGGGAGCGCGGGTCTGGATGCGGCTCAAGAGGTCCGACGTCGCGATGACAAACGGATCGCTTGCTATCAACTCTGAATAATTCGAACCCGAAAACTGCGCGTGTGCCACAACCGGCATGATATCGGTGAAGACGTCAGAATTACGACAAAGGTCCCTTTCCGTAATGAAAGAAAACCGAATGCCTTATTATTAAAGAAAATTAATCCGACCGGTTTGAAGGCGCGATAGAACTCCAGCCTCAAGCGTTAGACTGCGAGGTGGTGGCCTCGACCTAAGGGGTCAACTTTTCACGCGCTATCCCCGCCCTGACCCGGCTTACCGCCCCGAGGCCAGGAAAACCCGAAACGCGAAAGAGCCCGCGGCGACGAGTGCAATCTCGCGGCGGAAGTGAGAATGCGATTGCGGATCCGCAAACTGTCGAAGGGATGATGGTTCTTCCAATCCTGTTGCTGTCTCCTTTCATGGCCGCGATCGCCGCGGCCAACCGTTGGCAAAAGACTAAGCGCGTTCACGTGTCGGTTCTTTGCCCGGCGAGTTACAAATTCTCAATGAGATCACAGTGTTCGCGTCGGTGGTCAGCGCGCTTTTCGACCCTGATCGACGCCCGGATCCGGAACAACATCGATCGAGATCGGTTTTCACAGCCGAAGGAGGCCGGCGTGATCGGGCGGCGTATTTGGGCCATCGCGGAGGGCTACATTCCCGGGCGTTCGTTCTCGGAGGCGCGCGATCTTATTTCCCATGAGGCCGTCTGCATCCTGAACGCCAACAACTCGATGGCGTCGATTGAGCTCACACTTTATTTCGAGAATCGAGAGCCCGCGGGGCCTTACCGGCTTTCGGTCGGACCCGGGCGTACACGTCACTTCCAATTCAACGACCTCGCCGACCCTGAACCTGTTCCGCGCGATACGCCCTATTCGACGGTCATCCGGTCCAACGTCCCTGTTGTTGTGCAGCACACGCAACTCGACTCGCGCGATCCTCACATTGCGCTCCTCAGCACCACGGCTTTTCCGGCGGACCCATGAGGGCTGACAAGCGGTAGGCCAGGGGAAGGCATGCCGGGGCCCGGAACGAACCCTGCGGTGACGCGTTCAGGGCGGAGGCGAGCCCTACTCGATAGGCAATAGAGGCCATTATGAAGCAACTCCTCTTTGCAGCGGCTTGTGTTGTCGGTCTCTCCCCGGTCGAATCGTGTTTGGCCCAGACGGCCCCGACTGCTGTCGTGACCGATGCGAGTGCGGCGGAGTTTGTGACGCAGGCTGCGCGTGTCCCGATGCTCGATCTCGCCGCCGCCAGCGAGGTCGAGCAGAAGATCAAGGATCCGGCCTATCGGGCCTACGCCAGACAGGTAATCGCCGACGACACGACGATGCAGAAAACTTTGCAGGAGCTTGCGCGAAGCGTGGGCGTGGCGCTCCCGAACGGTTTGGATGACGAGCGCGCCTTGGTCCTGAGAGATCTGCAAGCGTCGGACGGCGCCCAGCTCGAGCAGAAGTACCGCTCGTCGCAGATCGGCGGGACGCGCCAGGCGATCGAAATGATCCACAACTTCGAGCGGAATGCGCACGACCCCAAGATGAAGCTGTGGGCCGAGACCGCGCTTCCGGCGCTCCAGAAGCATCTCGAGGCCGCGATGCGGCTGCCCGAGATTCCAAGCGCCCCTCAGGGCTAGCCCGGTCGCGAAGGTCGAAGGGTCGAACTGACCACGCGGAGGAGTCCGACAGGCATGACGAAAATTGTCGAGACCGCCCATATCGGCGAACCGGCCGGAGAGGTGTGGGAGCACGTGGGCAGATTCTCCGCCATCGGCGATTGGCACGCGATGGTCGCGAAGGTGACGAGCGAGGGGGATGAGGTCGGTTCGGTGCGTCGTATCGAGACGACAGACGGGGCAACCTCCATCGAACGCCTGATAGAGATATCCTCCGCGCCATTCTTCTATCGTTACAGCATCGAGGCGAGCCCGCTGCCGGTCCGCGACTACGTCGGCGAGCTTCGGGTCGACGACAACGGCGACGGAACCAGCACGGTCGTATGGGCGGCCGATTTCGAACTCGCGCTATCCAGTTTTCGGACACTCGAGGGCGTGCGCAGTTTTATCAAAACCGGACTGACCAGCATTTCCGATCAGCATCGGCGGGTGCTGAAGTCTTAGAACAGCGCGGCGTACCTCGCTTCGAAATTGCCGGTCTCCCGACGATCGTGGAACAATCGAGCGGCAGGGCGAGTTTTGAACTCGGTCGAGTCCAGTTCCGCCTCTCTTTGCTGCGAGCGAAAGTATGGAGACATCCCGCACCGTCATCGTCACAGGCGCGAGCGCAGGCGTCGGCCGCGCCGTCGCGCGTCGGTTCGCCTGCGCTGGCGATCGGGTCGGACTGCTCGCGCGCGATGCCGAAGCCCTGGAGGACGTCCGACGCGAGTTGGCCGCCTTCGGCGTGGACGCCGCCAGCGAGGCGGTCGACGTCGCGGACGCAGATGCGATGTTTGCCGCCGCGGAGAGGCTTGAGGAAAAGCTCGGGCCCGTCGACGTCTGGATCAACGACGCGATGGAGACCGTATTTTCCCGCGTCGTCGACATCACCCCGGCCGAGTTCCGCCGTGTGACCGAAGTCACCTACCTGGGCTTCGTCCATGGCACGATGGCGGCGCTGAAATCGATGCGTCCCCGCGGGCGCGGCCGCATCGTGCAGATGGGTTCGGCGCTCGCCTATCGGGGGATTCCGCTTCAGGCCGCCTACTGCGGCGCGAAGCACGCCATCCGCGGATTTACCGACAGCCTGCGCGCCGAGCTTTTGGCCGAGCGCTCGGGCATTACGGTGTCGATTGTCGAACTGCCTGCCGTCAACACGCCGCAGTTCGACTGGGCGCGCGCGCATCTGCAGCGAACCCCCCGGCCTATGGGGCGGCCGGTCGAGCCCGAAGTCGTCGCCAACGCCGTCTACCGCGCCGCCGCCGGCAATTGGCGGGAATACTGGCTGGGCTTGCCCACGATCCTGCTCATCCTCGGCGACTTCGTGGCTCCCGGCGCGCTCGATCGCTATCTGGCTGCTACGGCGATCGCCGGGCAGCAGACCGAAACGCTGGCCGCGCCCGGACGCCCAGACAATCTCGAGCATCCGGTGACGCCGCTCCATCGCGTGCGCGGGTCATTCAGCGCCGAGGCCGAGACCCATGCGCCGCTGGTCGTCGGCGAGCTTGCGCGGGTCGGCGCCGTGGCGGCCGGGGCGCTGGTTTTTTTCGCCGCCGGCGCAGTCTTCGGGACGGCTAGACGAAGCCGGCTACGGGCGCCGCAGAGATAAGCGTTCAGGGGAAGATCGCTCAGCCCCTCAGAGTTCGCCGCGGCCCGCCATCGCCCGGATTCGGTCGGCCGTGCGGCAGGCGATCGCCTGGATGGTGAGCGACGGATTCACCCCGCCGACGGTCGGAAACACGGAGCCGTCGCAAATCCAGAGATTGGGAATGTCCCACGTGCGGCAATCGGCGTTCACCACGCTGGTCTCGGGATCGTCTCCCATCCGCGCGGTGCCGTTGAGATGGCAGGTGTCGTCCGTCTCGTCCCAGATGTCGCGCCCGCCGGCCGCTTCGAGCGCAATGCGCATGAAGGCCAGCGAATGGGCGATCAGCCTCTTGTCGTTGTCGCAGTAGGAATAGCTGACCCGCGGGTATTCTCAGACCGTACTGGTCGGTCTCGTCGGCCAACGTCACGCGATTGCGCTCCTGAGGCAGGCATTCGCCGACAATCTTGAGGCCGACCTGATGGTTGTAGTCCTGCATGGCGTCGATCAGCGCCTCTCCCCAAAGGCCGCGCTTTCCCGCCATCACGCTCGACCACACGACTGGCAGCGGACCTTGGCTCATGTAGGAATAGCCGCCAAAGAAGTCCTTGCCGTCGTCCTTGTAGTTCCAGTGCTCGGTGATCGCGAGCGAGGGCGGGCCCTTGTAGGAGCGGACCTCCCGCTCCATCAGGCCCCAGACCGCCTGGTTCGCCTGGACCATCAGGTTCTTGCCGACGAGGCCGGAGGAATTGGCGAGCCCATCGGGAAACCGGGAGCTGGCCGAATTGAGGAGGAGGCGCGGCGTCTCGATCGCGTAGCCGGCGACGACGACATTCTTCGCGCGCTGGAACCGCCAGCGTCCCTCGCGGCAGTAGCTCACGCCCGTCGCCCGGCCGCGTGCGTCGTGCTCGACCCGCCCGACCATGGCAAGGTCGCGGATTTCGGCGCCGGCCTTCAGCGCTCTCGGCAGCCAGGTGACGAGCACGCTCTGCTTGGCGTTGGTCGAGCAGCCGATCACGCACATGCCGCGATAGACGCAAGGGTGAGCATGGCCGCGCGGCGCGGAAAGAGTCGCGAGCGGCGTCGGCGTCCAGGCGAATGCCCAGCGCTTCGGCGCCTTCCGCCAGCACGAGGGCGGCGGCGTTCAGTTCATGCGCCGGTAGGGATATCGCGGCCGCTTCGGGCCCCCACGGATAGTTGATCGGGCCGGAAATTTTCAGCGCCTCTTCGACCTCGCGGTAATAGCCCCACATCTCGCGCCAATCGAGCGGCCAATCGGCGCCGTAGCCGAGCTTCGTGCGCGCCTTGAACCATTCGGGGCGGAAGCGCAGCGAAACCATGGCGAAATGCACGGTCGAGCCGCCGACCGATTTGCCGGAATTGTTGGAGCCGAGCTCAAGCGGATTTTCACCTTCGACGATCCGCTCGTCCGTCCAGTAGAGCTTCGCCTGTTCGCGTTCGTCCGAGGCGAAGTCCTCGAGCGGGCGCCAATAGGGGCCGGCGTCGAAGCGCGACGACCGAGAACCCGTATTCGGCAAGTTTGCAGGCAAGCGTTCCGCCGCCCGCGCCCGTGCCGACGATGGCGAAGTCGACTGCCTCGTCGTCGTCATGACAGCGCATCGGCGTCCATCCGCCGGGGCGGAACACGTCGGGGGCGCGGCCGCTCGCGGCGCGCGGGGCCGATCCGCGGATCATCCGACGTGGGCATTCTCACGTCCTGCAATGCGTTCGCGGCCGGGTCGAGCTTCCGAGGCTTCCCACGGATCGCGGCGATCGAAGTTCATCCGCACATAGCCGCGCGGGCTCGCCGGTCCGCCGAAGCCGATCTCGTTCCACGAGGCGGGATGGGCGTAGTAGGCCCCGACCACGTCGTGCAGAAGGCGTTTGGTGAAGAAGAGATCCGGCGGCAGATCGCCCCAGGCGTCGGTGACGCGTTCGCCCGCGCTGCGCGGCGACAGAGCAGCGTCCTGCTGCGCCGCATCGAGTTCGGAAAAGCGCTTCCCGAGGTGTTCGCGCGCCTCGGCGTCGAAAGCCTGAATAGCTCGCGCGCCAGGCCTCGCGCTGCCGCGGCAAGCGCGCGTCGCGGATATCCGTCGCCCGCATCGGCCTGAAGCTTTGCGTCCACCATGGCGGCGAGCGGCGCGGGATGGGGGCGTTCGGGAGGCTGCGGCGCGATCCGCCGGCAGATTGCGGCGACGGTCGGCCACTCGGCATCGGTGAAGAACGCGTGGGCGTCCGGGTCGAGCGCCATGCGCGCCTCGATCACCCGGCGCGTCTGGTCGTTCCAGGAGACGGAGTCGCGTTTGGCGAGAACGTCATAGCCGGGATAGCGGTCACTCATGGTCCGCCTCCATCAGCGCCAGCGCCGCAAGTCCGACGAGGGCGAGACCGACAAAGCTCGGGGGCGCCGGCAAGGGCGGGCCGTTCAGCAGGTTCTGGCTCGCGTTCCGCCAAGCCGCCCATGTTCCGCGAGACGCCGAAGGCGTGAAACCCGACCCCCGCGACGCCGAGCGCCGCGGTGGCCCAGAGCCAGCCGCGGACCGGGGCATGGGGGACGCGCTCCGGCGCCGCCGCGGTCGCGGCCGAGAAGCCCGGCTGACACCGGCGGCAAGCTGACGGGCAGAAACATCGCGGGGTTGTGGTAGGCGCCGCGGAAATGCAGCAGGCCTGCTTCGCCGACTGTTCCGCGCAAGGCCCACGGTCGCGACGGTTGCGATCAGTCGGCCGGCCGGCTGGCCGAGCAGAGTCACGGGCTCGGACTTTGAGTCTTCGATCCGCAACGCGCAGTCGCCAAAGAAGCCGGCGAGCGTCAGAGCCGCGGGCGCGCCAATCGGCGCGGCGTAGAAGAGATTGTGCCACGAGAGGCCGCCGGGCCTTTTGAGGATGTTGTAAACGTGGAAGCCAAGCCCCAGAAGGCCGGTCGCCTCGGCGGCCTTGTAAGCCGCGCCGAGCGGCTTGCCGGCGCCGCGAGGACGGATCGCGCCCGTCAAGGCCGTCGCGAGCGCGAGCGAGGCCGAGAGGAGCGGAGCGACCATCGACGCGGTTCTGGAACGAGCCGCGATAATGCTCGACCCCGCTGTCGGCAAGCACGGAGAGCGCGAGAACCCCGGCGCCCAGATGAAGCGTTCGCGCGGCGCGCCCCTGAACCCGTCTGCGCCCTTCCGCCGCGCGGAGGGCGTCGGGGGCGGGGGCGTGTTTTTGGCGGGTGAGGGGGACGGACCGCGTCGCCTCCGATCGGCGAAAAAGCTCTTCATGCCGTTCCTCCGATTCGGAAACGTTCTGCGTCCTGGGCCTTGAATTCGAGCCCGTTTCCCGGCCGCGAAAGGTCCGGCGCGATCTCGCCGCCGCAGGATTTTGGCGCGCCGTCGAACAGCATCTGCTCGATCCGGACGTGATCATGAAACCATTCGAGATGCCGCAAGCGCGGAACGGCGCACGCCACGTGGCGATGGAGCGAAGGAGCGCAGTGACCGGAAAGATCGGTGTGATGCGCCTCGCACAGGGCGCCAATGTCCAGGAACCCCGAGACGCCGCCGCAGCGGGTGACGTCGGCCTGAAGGACGTCGACTGCGTTCGCCTCAAGCAGGATGCGGGCGTCGTCGAGGTCGTAGATATATTCGCCCGCGGCGACGTCGACGCCCGGCGGCGTGCGCTCGCGCATGAGCCTCAATCCGGGCGGATCGTCCGAAGTGACCGGCTCCTCGAACCAGCTTATGTCGGCGTCGGCGCTCGCCTCGACGAAGCGCAGCGCCTGTTGACCGAGAAAGCGCCGTTGGCGTCGACAAAGAGCTCACGGTCGCCGATCGCGCGCCTGGCCGCGAGAGTCCGCGCCGGGGTCCTTCTCCGGATCGCTGCCGATCTTCATCTTGACGAAGCGGCAGCCGTCGCGCTCGACCCAGGCCGACAAGTTGCTCCTCGAGCCTGTCGTCGGCGTAGTTCGTGAAGCCGCCGCTGCCGTAGATCGGAACGGCGTTTCGGCAGCGGCCGAGGAGCGTCGCGAGCGGAACGCCGAGAAGCTTGGCCTTGAGGTCCCAGAGCGCGCAATCGAGCGCCGAGATCGCGCAGGCGGCGAGGCCGGCGCGGCCGAGGTTTCGCACGGCGCGCTGCATCGCGAGCCGGCGGGCGGGAATGTCAAACGGATCGCGGTCCTTCGAGAGCGGTCTGTCGGGCCAAGGTTTCGATCAGCGGGACGACGGCTGGCGTCGGCGTAGGTGTAGCCGAGGCCCGTCGTCGTCGCCGGCGCTGACATGGACGACGACAAGGGTCGTCGCGTCCCAGGCATAGGTGCCGTCCGCTTCCGGTCGCATCGGTCGGAATCCGGTAGGCCGCCGACCGACATCGGAAATCGAAATGTCCCGAGGCGCCGGACATCGAAGCGATTCCGCTACTCGTGCTTCCCGGAAGCACCGCGCTCAAGCAGTTGCCGCGCCGCGCCACGGATCATGCGTCGACTCGTCGGGGTCGCCCTTGAGCAGCGTCGACGTGAACTTCTTCGCCTGCGTCCAGCGTGATGTGCGGGGGGAGCGGCGGCACCT
The DNA here is from genome assembly GCA_963724785.1 of uncultured Alphaproteobacteria bacterium. Taxonomy (GTDB): domain Bacteria; phylum Pseudomonadota; class Alphaproteobacteria; order Rhizobiales; family Beijerinckiaceae; genus Roseiarcus. The sequence continues at coordinate 71,229 of CAVRWC010000001.1, forward strand.
CGGGATCGGTCTTGACCTCGAGCACGACCGGCCGGTCCGCGGCGAGCGCCTCGTCCCAGGCCGCGCCCAGTCGCTCGGGCTCGTCGACGTAGATGCCCTTGAGGCCGATCAACTCGGCGAAGCGGTGATAAGGGCACGTTCGGGATTTTCTGCGACGCGTCGAATTTCGGATCGCCCTCCATGACGCGCTGCTCCCAGGTCACCTGGTTCAGATCCTCGTTGTTGAAGACGCAGACGATCCAGCGCTTGTCGGTCCAGTTCCGCCAGTACTTCGCGACGGTGATGAGCTCGGCCATATTGTTCATCTGCATGGCGCCGTCGCCGACCAGCGCGATCACCGGGCGGTCGGGATGGGCGTATTTCGCGGCGATCGCGTAGGGCACCGCCGCGCCCATCGAGGCGAGGCCGCCGGAGAGCGACGCCATCATGCCGCGCCGCATCTTGAGGTCGCGCGCATACCAGTTGGCGCAGGAGCCGGAATCGCTGGTCACGATCACGCCGTCGGGCAGGCGGGGCGACAGCTCCCACGTCACCCGCTGCGGGTTGACCGGGTTGGCCGGCTGCATCGCCCGCTCCTCCAGCGTCTTCCACCACTCCTTGACATTGCTTTCGATGCCGTCGCGCCACGCGCCGTTCGATCTTCTGGGTCGAGCAGCGGAAGCAGCGCGGACAGCGTCTCCTTCGCGTCGCCGACGAGGTTGACTTCCATCGGATAGCGCAGCGACAGCATGTCGGGGGCGATATCGATCTGGACGCCGCGCGCCTTGCCCTCCTCGGGCAGGAACTCGGAATACGGGAAGCCCGAGCCGATCATCAGCAGCGTGTCGCATTCCGTCATCAGGTCGATAGCTCGGCTTGGTGCCGAGAAGGCCGATCGAGCCGGTCACTCAGGGAAGCTCGTCGGGCAGCGCCGCCTTGCCGAGCAGCGCCTTGGCGACGCCGGCCCGCAGTGTTTCGGCCACCGCGATCACCTCGTCGGTCGCGTGCAGCGCCCCGGCGCCGACCAGGATGGCGACCTTCTCGCCGGCGTTCAGGACTTCGGCGGCGCGGCGAAGGTCCGCGTCGTCGGGACCGTGTACGGAGGCGTGAAGCCGACGCCGGAGTGCACCGTGCCGTGCTTGCGGGGCGGGTTCTCGTAGGGCTCGTCCTGGAGGTCGTTGGGAAGGACGATCGCGGTCACGCGGCGTTCGCCGAGCGCGATGCGCACCGCGCGGTCGACAAGATGGCGCACCTGCGGCGCCTCCGACGCCTGCTGCACGAATGCGCCGGCGACGTCCTTGAACAGGCTGACCAGGTCGACTTCCTGCTGATAGTGGCCGCCGAAGGCGGCTCGCGCCTGCTGGCCGGCGATCGCGAGCACCGGCATGTGATCGAGCCGCGCGTCGTACATGTCCGGTGACGAGGTGCGACGCGCCCGGGCCCGAGGTGGCGATGCAGACGCCGAGATGGCCGGAGAACTTGGCGTAGGCGCTCGCCATGAACGCGGCCATCTCCTCGTGTCGCGCCTGGATGAACTCGATCTTGCCGTCGGCGCGATTGAGCGCCTCGATCACGCCGTTGATGCCGTCGCCGGGATAGCCGAAGATCTTGCGCACGCCCCACGCGTGCAGGCGCTCGACGATGAAGTCTCCGACAGTCTGGGTCATCGGCCGCGTCTCCATGACGATCTTTGCAGAACGAGGCTGCTCGCTGGAATGCAGTCCTGGAATGCCGGCCTGGACGATTTGTTCCGCCTGCAGAAACTGCCTGAGATCGACGGGCTCGGGAATGTCAAGAATTCATGTTCCGGCAATACGATTGTAACCTTGGCGCACCACCTCCACTGATACTGGTTACAGGTCGTGTGCAGGGCTTCGCATGGCGACGGATTGGGTTTCGACTCGTGGACGTGCAATCGAGCGGTCGGCGGTTAGAGAGCGCCCGATCAGGCCGCGTACGCCCGACGCGCCCTTCGCCAGCCAATCAGTGGACAACAAGACAACCGCAGAAAGATGGTGGCCGGGCGCCGGCGTGTTCGGCTACGCTCTTCACGGCTTCGCGTTACTGCTGTTTGCGCTTTGGGCGGCGTGGCATTTCGGTCAGGTCTTTTGGTTCTTCTCGCTCGTCAGCGCCGCGCTTGGCTTGAGTTCGCTCCACGACGCGTACGCCTCCTGCAGCGCGGCCAAGTCCAGAACCGGCGAGTTCCCTCGATGAAGCGAATCTCTCCACAGCTTATGGGCGAACGCCGCGCCGGCCTCGGGCATGGCGTGGCGGCGTGGACCCGGCGATGGGCCGGAAAGCAGGATCCGTCGCTGCTTTATTGGGCCGTTGCTTTCGGGCTGGAGTGCATTGCGCTGATCGCTGCCCGCGAAACGCCTTATCACCAGCTGACGATAGGGATCCTCGCCGCGACGGTTGTCCTGTTTGTCCTTCTATCCCTCCTGGAAATCGTGTGGCGACTCCTGGAACGCGCGCAAGAGCGATGGGGAGAATAGACGAAAAGCGGGTTTTATCGGTCGGGAGGAGATTTCTCTCGTTCAATGCGGAGCCGACATCCGGTCGAGTTCCTCGAGCAGCGGACGCAGCGCCTCGAGCTCCTTGCCGAAGCCGGCCCAGTCTCCGGCTTTCAACCGCTCAAGCGCCCGGTCGTAGTCGGCAAGCGCCTCCTTGGCCCGCTCATCGGTCGGGCCGGGAGGCGCAGCCCCCGCGCCGGACGGCAAGCCGGCGGTCGGCGCGGTTTCCCTGAACAGGGCCGCAAGGGCCGCGGGTAGCGTCTCTTCCATCACGACGCGGTCGCCGTAGGCGGCGATCACCCGCTTGAGCTCCGGCAGTTGGCCTGATTGGGCGCGGAGGTAGAGCGGCGACACGTAGAGGATCGAGTTGCCGATCGGCACGACCAGGAGATTGCCGCGAATGACGCGCGAGCCCATCTGGTTCCACAGCGAGATTTGCTGTGAGATCTCGGTGTTCTGGTTGATCAGCGCCTCGATCTGGAACGGGCCGTAAACAAGCTTGTCCTTCGGGAATTCGTAGACGATGAGCTTGCCGTATTCCGGCGGATCGCAACGCGCCGCAAGCCACGCGATCATGTTTTCCCGCTGGCTTGGCGTCATCGGCAGCATGAGGAAGAATTCCGTCTGCGCCTCGCCGGGCAGGCGCATCATGATATAATAAGGCGCCATTCTGGCAGTCCCGCCGCCGGCCTCGTTCTCGTCGAAGGCGGTTGGTTCGCGCGGAAATTGCCAGAGGTCCTCGCGATTGTAGAACACCTCGGGCGCCTCCATGTGAAACGCGCGATACTGAAGCGCCTGAAGGGTGAAGAGGTCTTCGGGGTAGCGGATGTGCTGTCGGAGATCCGGGGGCATCTGATCGAGCGGCTTGAACAGAGTGGGGAAGATTTTGCGGTAGGTTTCCACAAGGGGATCGGCCGCGTCGGCTACATAGAAATCGACCGATCCATTGTAGGCGTCGATGAGGATCTTCACGGAATTGCGAATGTAATTGACGCCGCCGGCCTGCGGATCCGGATTGGCGTATGGGAACCAGTCGCTCACCGTGTAGGCGTCCTGAATCCAGTACAGTCGCCCCTCGCTGATCACCAGATAAGGGTCGCGGTCGAGTTGCAGGAACGGCGCGATCATTCGCACCCGGTCCTGAATGTTTCGATGAAACAGAATTTTGCTCTGGCTGGTGACGTAGCCGCTGAGCAGGATGTTCAGGTCGTCGAAGTACCAGGCGAAGAGCGAGCGCCAAGCTGTTCCACCGATCGGGACGCCGTCCGCGCCGTCGTAGGTCGTATAGGCGTTGTCGCTCCCCTTTGGATAATCGAATTCCGGCGTCGCGCCTTGGACGATCGCATAGCCGGCGTCGCTCTCTCCGAAATAGACGCGCGGCTGGGTTATCGCAGGCCCGCCCTCCGCGACCGGCGGGATGTCCTTCAGGTAGAAGATCGGCAACCCGTCAGGGGATTTCCTGGTGACGGGGGACATGACCGCCCCGTCGCCATGGGTGAACAGCAGATGCAGGTTGACCCAGGTTTGGGCGTTGGTCGGAAGCAGCGACGGGATGAGTTCGCGCGCCGAGACCATGACCTGCTGATAGGAGGCGCCGAGGTGATAGCGATCGACGTCGACGTCGAGAAACCGATAGTAGGTGCGGATCTCCTGTAGTTGCGCATATGCGGCCAGCAGCGGCCGCCAATCCCATAGCCGGATGTTGTTGACGGTCCCGCTGTCCCTCTCGACGGCCGGAAAGCTGAGGTCCTGTTCCGCGGGGAATGGCTTCACCGTTATCCGCCCGAGGCCGAAGGCTTCCCGCGTGAGATCGATATTCCGCTGAAGATAGGGCCTCTCCAGCTCAAGCTCGCTCGGCTTGACATAGAAGCGCTCAACGAGCGCGGGAACGGCGTCGCCGAAAACGAATGCGCCGCCAAACACCAGCAGAGCCGCCGCAATGACGACCGGCGCCGAGCGCCTTCGCACGTTGGCGAAAGCGACGATAGCCCCGACGGCGGCAAGGACGATGAGCAGCCAAAGCGCCGGCAGCGCGACATGAACATCGGCGTATCCTGCGCCGACGACGACGCTGTTGTCGTCGTAGAGCAGGAGGTAGCGGTCCAGGGCGTAAGACCAGGCCTTGACCAAGAGAAAAAGGCCGAGCAGCGCGGAGGCATGGGCGATCGCGGCTGGCGAAGCGATCCAGCGCGGAGGATCGAAGCTGATATCGCCGCGGACATAGTAGATCGCGCCGGCCATCAAACCGGCGAGCGCGAGCAGCCAGAACAGCCAGTTCTTTACGGCGACATAGACCGGCAGCGTGAAGAGGTAGAAGCCAATGTCCTTGTTGAACAGCGGATCGCTGCGTCCGTATGGCGCCTGGTGAAGGAACCGAAGGACGAGGTCCCAGCGGGTGGTCTCACCGGCGGCGATCAGCAGTCCGAGGGTCAATGCGACAGCCAGGATCATGAGCCGCCACGTCGAGGGCGAAAGCTGAGGTCCGGACGACTGTGGCCACGACCCGTACGCGGAATGAAAGGTCACGAAGCTCGGCGCGAACCCCGCTGGAGCCCGCGGCCGCGACCTCGACGCGAATCGGAGTGCGAGACGTCGCGTTCGCCCACAGGAGCAGGGCCGAAGCGACGAAGACGGCCGGGAACAGGACGGCCTTCGTGACAAACGCCGTCCAGAAGACGCCGACATAGCCGATCGACGAGAACCACGCCCAGTCGACGACCAAGCCGCCGACGCGCATCAGCGCGAAGAGGAGCACGATAAAGGCGATCACCGCGCCGATTGGCTTCCAAAGCATGCTCCCTCCGCGTCTCGCCCCTCTATGCCGGAGGCGACAACTGCGTCCGGTTTGCGCCCGCCTGCGATTCGCGCCGTACGCGTTGTCCTCCGACGGAAGCCGTCGCTTGGGCGGCCTCCGAAACCGGCGCAGGTGACAACGTCTCCGGTTCTCTTACTTTACCGACAAGCGCGGCGGATTGACGGTGACGTAAGCGGGAAAGTCCGTGCTGCTCGCAGAGCTTGGCTCGGCCGGGGCGCGTGACAATGAGCGAAAGGGGGAAGCTGGCGAGGCGCCATCGCCGCAGGCGCTACGATGGGGAGGGCCGCAGGCGCTCGCGGCGCGGTAGGCGGCTGAAGCCGCTTAGACTAAGTCGGAACGCAATCTTTGCGCCCCTAGATCAATTGTGAACGGTCCGAGGAAATCAACTCGAGCGCGAAAGGTAATGGCTCGGGCGTAACTATTCCACAACTTCATTCCTCCGGCGCGCTTCCCGTTCACACCGCCAGCTCGCCGGCGGCGCGCTGGCCTTGCGCGCGCGACGTTGGGTGCTGATCGGGTGCTGATTTTAGCCACTTGGGCGAGTCGCCGAGGCGTTACCATCGCCGGTAACTCGTTGAAAACGATGGCTCCCCGAGCAGGACTCGAACCTGCGACCATTCGATTAACAGTCGAATGCTCTACCAGCTGAGCTATCGGGGATCAGCAGGGCGCCCGTATAACAGATTTTCTCGCCGCGCCAAGCCGTTTTTCGCTCTTGCCCCCGTCGCGGCGCCGGGCCACCTTCGTCCTATGCTCGATCCGCTGAAATCCCCGGAACTCCTGACCCCGGCCGAGATGAGCGAGGCCGATCGGATGACGATCGCCTCGGGGACGCCCGGCCCGGTCCTGATGGAGGCGGCCGGGCTCGCGGTCGCTGACGAGGCGGCGCGCCTAGCCCGCTCGCGGGGACGGATCGTCGTCCTGTGCGGACCCGGCAACAACGGCGGCGACGGTTTCGTCGCGGCGCGGCTGCTGGCCGAGCGCGGGTTTCCGGTCGAACTCGGCCTCCTGGGGTACCGCGAGGCGCTCAAGGGCGATGCCGCGGACGCTGCGGCGCGGTTCGCCGGCTCGATCTTTCCGGCGGCTGAGGTCGCTCTCGACCGGGCGGCCTGCGTGATCGACGCGCTGTTTGGCGCCGGGCTCGCGCGCGACATCGACGGCGAGGCGAAGGCGCTCGTCGAGCGGATCAACCTCTACGCGCGAAGGAACGGCCGCGTGCTGGCGGTGGACACGCCCTCAGGCGTAGACGGGGCGACCGGAAGAGTCCGCGGCGCCGCCGTCGAGGCGACCGCCAGCGTCACCTTCTTCCGGTTGAAGCCCGGCCACCTCATCGAGCCCGGACGGACGCTTTGCGGCGCGATCCGGCTCGCCGACATCGGCATTCCGGCGAGCGTGCTGCCGCAGATCGCGCCGAAGGCCTTCGTCAACGGGCCGCTTTTATGGGGCGGCGTGCTGCCGCGGCTCGATTTCCGGTCGCACAAATATGCCCGCGGGGCCGCGCTCGTCCTCTCCGGACCGGCGCACCAGACGGGCGCGGCCCGGCTCGCGGCGCGGGCGGCGCTGAGAGCCGGAGCGGGGATCGTGGCGATCGCCAGCCCCCCGGACTCCGTCGCCGTCAATGCCGCCCATCTGACCGCGGTGATGGTCGCGCCGTTCTCGGGCTTAAGCGGGTTCGAGACGCTCCTCGCCGACGCGCGGCGGCGCGCCGTGGCGCTCGGCCCCGGCGCCGGCGTCGGACCGGAAACCCGCAAGCTCGTCTCCGCGGCGCTGACGCGGCCAGCCGACGGGCGGACGATCGTGCTCGACGCCGACGCGCTGACCAGTTTCTCCGGCGAAGCCGACAAGCTCGCGACGCTGATCAGCCGCGGCGGCCACGCCGCGATCATCACCCCTCACGAGGGCGAGTTCGTCCGGCTGTTCACCGCCGCGGGCGGGGTCCGGGCGGACGACGACAAGCTCGCCCGCGCCCGCGCCGCCGCCTGGCTGATGGGCGCGGTCGTCGTCCTCAAGGGCGCCGACACGGTCGTGGCCGCGCCGGACGGCCGGGCGGCGATCGGCTGGGACCTGCCGCCGACGCTGGCCACCGCCGGCTCCGGCGACGTGCTGACCGGGTTCGTCACCGGCCTTGCAGCGCAGGGCGCGCCGGCGTTCGAGGCCGCCGCCGCCGGGGTCTGGCTGCACGGCGCCGCCGCTCGTGCGTTCGGGCCGGGGCTGATCGCCGAGGACCTGCCGGAGGCTTTGCCGGGCGTGCTGGCCGCGCTGGGGCGGTGAGCGTTCTTGCGATCGCCGACGGGGTCGATAAGGCGGCTCAGTGCGAGAACAGCACCGGGGCCGTCATATGCGCAAGGATGTGGCGGGTGCCGGCGCCGTGGCCGAACAGCGCGTGCGTCCCCTGATCGAAGGCGCCGATCGCCAAAAGGTCGGCCGCATGGTCGGAAACCGCGCTGAGCAGCGTGTCCATCACCGCGATCTCATCGACGACGAAGTGCTGATAGCGCGCATTGACGCCGTGGTTGGCCAGATTGGCGACCAGCCGGTCGGCAAATTCGTCGCGCTGATCGCTCTTGCGGGCGACCTCGACCACCAGCGCGTCACAATCCCTGACGAGCAGCGGCAGGGCGTCGAAGACGGCGCGGGCGGAGCCGCGGGAACTCCGCCACGCAAACAGCGGGCGCGCCCCGATGCCGGCGTAGGTCCCGACATACGGCACGACCAGCACCGGCCGGCCGCTGTCGACGATCGTCTGTTCGGCGAGCTTGGGCGGCACCGGTTCGGCGTCGTGGGCCTGGCCGAGAATGACGAGATCGAAGAGTCGAGCCAGGTCCACGAAACGGCGTCCGATCTCGGCGTCGCTGCCGCGGTTGAGGTCGAAGAACCCGACGCGGTCGGCGAGCGTCTTGGTCGCCGCCTCGAAGGCGGTGCGGGACAACTCCAGGGCCTCGGTGTATTGCGGGGTCGGCCAACTCGCCACGGCGCCGACGGTGTGCGCCGCCGCCTTTTCTGCGAACACCCCGGTCAACAGCGCGCCCGCGCGCTCAGCGATCTGGACGGCGAGCGCCAGCCGCGCCGCAGTGCGCGGCTTCGAGTCGACGTGCACCAGAATATTCACAAGACTCATCTCGTTCCTCTCCCAGCATTGTTGAACCTTAGCGGAGGCCCGAAGACGGATCAACGAACGGGCGGGGCGGCTGTTCGCCGCAAGGCGGGGGGTCCGCGGCGCCGGACCTTGCTACGACGATCAATCCTGCGCTGTCCGTCGGCTCGGTCCAGTCGCTCGTGCACGAATTGCAGACGACGCGGCAGTTGCGGCAGGTCAATCCGGGAGGCGGTGGGGCGGGGTAGGTCGAGCAGGACGCGGCGCCGGGCAGCCCGTCCGGCCGTCGTGAGGAGGGGAGTCATGGCTTCGGGCGTGACCTTGATCGTCGAAGCGGTAGGGGTCGTCGTGACGCTCGAGGGCGCGCTTGTCGCGCTGGCCGTTCTCGCCGCGCGGCTGATCGAGCGGATGGCGCCCCCGCAGGGCGGCTTTCTCGATGTCGACGGCGTGCGGCTGCACGTGCTCGATCGGGGCAGGGGCCCGCCGGTCGTCCTCATTCACGGGCTCGGCGGTCAGATGGGCCATTTCGCCTATTCGCTCATTCCGCAACTCGAGGGCGACTTCCGCGTCGTCGCTTTCGACCGGCCGGGCTCGGGCTATTCGTCGCCGGCGCGGGGCGGCATCCGCGAGCAGGCGGCTATTCTTGCGCACGCGATCCGGGTCCTGAAGCTGGGCAAGCCGCTGATCGTCGGCCATTCGCTTGGCGGCGCGGTCGCCCTCGCGATCGCGCTCGACCATCCTGACTGCGTCGGCGGGCTTGCCTTGATCGCGCCGGCCACCCATCCGGTCGCCAGGCCGCCGGCGCTGTTCCGCTCGCTCGTCATTCGCTCGCCGCTGATGCGCTGGCTCTACGCTTGGACAGCGGCGGCGCCAGCGGCGCTCCTCGCCAGGCCGGTGTTTTTCAAGGCCGCCTTTGCCCCCGAGCCGGCGCCGGCCGACTTCGGCTCGGCCGGCGGGGGGCTTCTCGCCATGCGGCCGCGCAACATCTGCGTCACCTCGACCGAACTGACGGCTGGTCTTTCCGACGACGCGATCGAGACGATGCCGCCGCGTTACGCTTCGCTGACCGCGCCCATCGGCATTCTTTACGGGCGCGACGACCAGGTCCTCGACTGGCGCGCCCAGGGCGAAGCGATGACGCAAAAAATTCCTGCGCTCGATTTCGAACTCGTCGACGGCGGCCACATGCTGCCCGTGACCCAGCCGGAAGTGTGCGCGGCGTTCATCCGGAGGATGGCGGCGGCGATGCAGACAAAGGCGACGGCGGAAGGGGCGTGACGACGGCCGTCAAACCGATCGCGCCCGTCTCTCAATGGGCGTTCAGGCCGGATCGGCCCCCATGCGATGCTCCGGAGCTTTGTGGCGGCCGGATGCAATGGTATCGGTAAGCGTCTTGTCAGCCTGGACGGAGGACAGCGATGAAACAAACGCAGGCGATTTCGGGAACCGTCACCGGCAACGATCAGCAAGTGGGCTTTCGCGCGATGATCATGAAGCAGGCCATCGCATACAACCTCGCCGGCTCCGCGAAAAACCTGCCCAACGACGTGGTCAGTTTCACGCTTCAGGGCGATGCGGATCGGTTGGAGCCGGCGGTCGACGCGGTTCGCGGAGGCACCAGGAAGTCATCGGACATCGAGGTCAAGGCGGCTCCCGCCGCTGTCGATCCGGATTTGAGCACGTTCACCATCCTTGCCTGGACGTCGACGAGCCGGAACATCACCAACCCCTATGATCTCGTCTTCAGGCTGCGCGGCGACGACAGCAAACTTTCTCCGGCGGAGGTCAAGGACGTCTGGCATGACATCTTGAAGTCGACGCTCCAGGGGGACGACCTGAGGAAACTGGGCCCCGACGACTGACCGAAAGCGACATGTCCCGGCCCATCCTCGCGCCTTCTCGGCGCAGGATGCGGCAACTCGAATTCGGGGGTCCCAGGCGGAATTCAAGGGTCAAGCCCGGCCGCGGGGAACGGATTGCCGCCCCGCCGCGTTCTAGCGCTTGCGGGTTTCCGATTGGCGCCTTTCGCGAGGGGCAAGAAGCGATGAGCGACGTCTCGAAATGGGCGCACGGCCCCGCCTTCGAAGCCGGCGGAATCCGGTTTCGCTTATGGGCCCCCGCCGAAAAGCAGGTCAGTCTGGTGCTTGAAGAGGGCGCCGAGATCGCGATGCAGCGGCTCGACGACGGCTTCTTCGAGACCTTCGTCGAGGGCGCGTGCGCAGGCGCGCTCTATCGTTTCGCCTTGTCCGACGGAACGCGCGTTCCCGATCCGGCGTCTCGGTTCCAGCCCTGCGACGCGGGGGGGCCGAGCGAGGCGATCGATCACGCCGCCTATCGCTGGCGGGACGAGAACTGGCGCGGCCGCTCGTGGGACGAAGCGGTGCTCTACGAAATGCATGTCGGGGCCTTCACGCCGGAAGGCACATTCGCCGCAGCCGCCGGGAAGCTCGATCATCTCGCCGATCTCGGCGTGACCGCGATCGAGATCATGCCGGTCGGCGATTTTCCCGGACGATGGGGCTGGGGCTACGACGTCGTCCTTCCTTATGCTCCCGACGCGACCTATGGTCGACCGGAAGATTTCAAGGCCTTCGTCGAGGCCGCGCATGAACGCGGCGTCTCGGTCCTGCTCGACGTCGTCTACAATCATTTCGGTCCCGAGGGGAATTTCCTGCCGCGCTATGCGCCCGACATCCTCACCGATCGGCATACGACGCCCTGGGGCGGCGCGATCAATTTCGACGGGGCGAATTCGCGGCCGGTGCGCGAGTTCTTCATTCAGAACGCCGAGTACTGGATCGAAGAGTTTCATCTCGACGGGCTGCGGCTCGACGCGGTGCACGCGATCAAGGACGACAGCCGCCCCGACGTGCTGACCGAACTGGCTGAGAGGATTAGACAGCGCTTCGCCCGGCCGATCCATCTCGTGATCGAAAACGAGTCCAACGACCCCGCGCGTCTGATCCGGCGCGGACGAACGCCGCTCAGGTACACGGCGCAGTGGAACGACGACGTCCACCATGTGCTCCATGTCGCCGCGACCGACGAGTCCAGCGGCTATTACGGCGATTACCGCGAGACGAAGCTGATCGGCCGGGCGCTCGCGGAGGGATTTGCTTATCAGGGCGAGATCATGCCCTATCTGGGGGCCTCGCGCGGCGGCCCGAGCGCCGACCTTCCGCCCACGGCCTTCGTGGCGTTCATCCAGAATCACGACCAGATCGGCAACCGGGCGTTCGGCGAACGGCTCAATGCGCTCGCGCCGTCGAAGGTCGTGCGCGCCCTGGCGAGCGTCTATCTCATAGGTCCGCAAACGCCTATGCTGTTCATGGGCGAGGAGTGGAGCGCGGAGCAGCCCTTCCCGTTTTTTTGCGATTTCCGAGGCGATCTGGCGGCGGCCGTACGCAAGGGGAGACGCGAGGAGTTTGCGCGGTTTCCGCAATTCGCCGATCCGGCCCAGGCCGCCAAGATCCCCGATCCCCTCGCAGAAGCGACATTCCTTTCAGCCAAGCTCGACTGGAGTCGGATGGACCTGGACCATCTTGCTTTCTATCGCGCCGCTCTTGCGGCGCGGCGCGACCATGTGTGGCCGCTTTTGCCGCAGATCGAGCACGGCGGCGAAGCCGCCGCGCTGGGAGAGAGAGCCGTGCGTGCCTTTTGGCGGGCGGGGGCCCGCCGACTGGTTCTCGACGCCAACCTTTCCGGCGCTTGGGTGAAGTTTCCCACGACGCAGACCTCGTTCTGGCGTTTCGGCGAAACGGATGGCGAGTTCGGGCCCTGGAGCGTGCGCTGGAGCGTCGAATCGTGACAATCGTTCCCCGGGCGACCTATCGGCTGCAACTGCGCGCGGGCTTCGGCTTCAAGGAGGCCGCGGCCATCGCTCCCTATCTCGCGCGGCTCGGCGTCAGCCATGTTTATCTCTCGCCCTTCTTCAAGGCGCGTCCCGGAAGCGCGCATGGCTACGACATCACGAACCATGCGGAGCTCAACCCGGAGCTTGGGACGGAAGAGGCGTTCGCATCGATGATCGAGGCGCTCCGAGGCGAGGGCCTCCAGCGCATTCTCGACTTCGTTCCCAATCATATGGGGGTCGGCGGCGCGGATAATCCGCTCTGGCTCGACGTGCTCGAATGGGGCCCGGAGTCCCGCTACGCCGGATGGTTCGACATCGACTGGTCGGCGCACGAGGGCGGGGCTCATGACAAGTTGCTGGCGCCGGTGCTCGGCGAGCAATACGGCGAGGCGCTGAGGAGCGGCAAACTCACGCTTAAATTCGACGACGGGGCCTTCGCCATATGGGCTTACGACGAGCACAAGCTGCCGATATGCCCGCTCTCCTATCCGCTCGTTCTCGGCCACGAACGCGCCGCCCTGGACCTCATGGCGGACCGTTTTCTGGACTTGCCTCAATGGCGCCCGGAGATGCCCGGGCGGGCGCTCGAACTCAAGGCCGAATTGGCGGAGCTCGTCCGCGCCGATCCGAAGACGCGCGACCGCATCGGCGCGCGGCTCGCCGCGATCAACGGCGACTGGCGGGAACTGGACGCCCTGATCGGCGCGCAGTTCTGGCGCGTCGCATTTCATCGCGTGGCCGAGGACGAAATCAACTACCGCCGCTTTTTCAACATCAACGACCTTGCAGGCCTGCGGATGGAGTTGAAGCCGGTGTTCGAGCACGCACACGCGCGCGTGTTTCCGATGCTCGAGGCGGGCGACATCGACGGGCTCAGAATTGATCATGTCGATGGCCTCTTCGACCCGAAAGCGTATTTCGAGGCCCTGCGCGAGCGTGTTCGAAAGCCCTTCTATCTCGTGGTCGAGAAGATCCTCGCACCGCACGAACAGCTCCGCGCCGACTGGCCGGTCGAAGGCACGACCGGCTATGACTACCTGAACCTGTCCCTGGGTCTCATCGTGGACCCGTCCGCGGAGAGCGCGTTCGCCGAGATCTATTCAGCCTTCGCCGGCGTGAGCGACGAATTCGAAAACATCGCCCGGCTCTGCAAGCTGAGGATCATGGACAACGAGATGGCGAGCGAACTCAATGCGCTTGGCCGCGCCGCTGCCCGTCTCGCCCGCCAGAGCCCCATGACGGCGGACCTGACCCGCGCCATCCTGCAGCGAGCGATCAAGGAGATCGTCGCGAACTTTCCAGTCTATCGCACCTATGTCGACCTGACCGGCTCGCCGTCCGACGCAGATCGGCGCGACATCGCCTGGGCGGTCGCGCGCGCCCGGCGCTCCGATCCCGATGTGCACCATTCCGCCTTTGACTTCCTCGAGGCTGTGCTGTCGGCGGGAACGGCGCGGGCGCTCGCGACAGACATCAGCAAGACCGCCGCGCAGCGTTTCGCGATGAAGTTGCAGCAGTTCTCCGGACCGGTCATGGCGAAGGGCGTGGAGGATACCGCGTTCTATCGCTACAATCGCTTCCTGGCCCTGAACGAAGTCGGCGGCGCGCCCGACCGCTTTGGCGTCACGCCGTCCCTTTTTCACAAAGCCAACGCCCAGCGGGCGGAGCATTGGCCGCACGCGATGCTGGCGACGGCCACGCACGACACCAAGCGCGGCGAGGACGCCAGGGCGAGGCTCGCGGTGCTTTCGGAGCTTCCTGACGAGTGGCGACGGCAGGTCACGTCGTGGAGCCGGCTCCTGCGCGCGCGGCTGGGCGACGTCGAAGGTCGTGCGCCGCCCGATCGCAACGACGAATACATGTTCTATCAGATGCTGGTCGGCTCCTGGCCGATGGATATGCTGGACGGGTTGAGCCCGACGGCTCATGACGCCTATCGGGCCCGGGTCGAGTCCGCGCTGGAGAAGTCGCTGCGCGAGGCGAAGCGGCGTTCGAGCTGGACGGCGCCGAACGCCGAGTACGAGCAGGCCATGCGCTCCTTTGCCCGGGAGGCGCTCAGTCCCGACGGCAATAGTTTCCTGACGAGCTTTCTTCCATTCGTGAAGCGGATTGCGGCCCTTGGCGTTGAGAACAGTCTTGTGCAGACCGTCCTGAAGCTCACGGCGCCCGGGGTTCCCGACATCTACCAGGGCTGCGATCTGTGGGATTTGAGCCTGGTCGACCCCGACAATCGCCGTGAGGTCGACTATTCCATGCGGGAACAAGCGATGGCCGAACTTGCGGAGCCCCTCGCAGCCGTCGAACAGCGCCGCGCGCTGTTCGAAGCGCTGATGCGGGATTGGCGCGACGGCCGGGTCAAGCTCGCGACGATCGCGCTGCTGCTGGCCTTCCGACGTGAGCACGCCGAGTTCTTCGCCGACGCCGACTACCAGCCCATCGAGATTGTGGGCGAAGAAGCGAACTTGGCTGCGGGCTTCACCCGGTCGCACGGCGACAAAAGCCTCGCCGTTCTGGTCGCGCGTTTCCCCGCCCTGCGGGAGGCGGCGCCGAACTGGCGCGCCGAGGCCCGCCTGCCCCAAGGCCGCTGGCGCGATCTCTTCAGCGGCGGTCGCGTCGAGCCGGCCGGGCCATCTGAGCCGGTGGCTGGCGCCGCTGCCGTTTGCGGTCCTCACGACGGTGTAGCGGCGGCTCTCCCGCGGTCGCGGCCGGCCTTCACGGAGGGAACTCGCTCGAACAACAGCATCGAGCGCCCCGTCACTTCGTAGACGGCGCCGAACGCGAATTCTTCCGCCGGCAACGACGGGTCGTTGGTGTCGAAGAGTCGGCTCCAGCCGGACGAATTCGAAGCATTCCGGCAATGCGAACTTCACCAGGTCGTGGTGCGCGTTGAACACGATGAGCAGGGTCCCGTCCTCTCCTCGTCGCTTGATCCCGCTGACCTGGGCGCGCCCATCGAGAAGCATGCCGAAACAGCGCGTGCGGTCGTCGTCCCAGGTCTCGGCCGTCATCTGCGCGCCGTTCGCGTCGATCCAGGTTACGTCCAGCACGTCGATGTCCGGGTTCATCTGGCCGGTGAAAAACCGGGATCGGCGCAGGACCGGATATCGCCGAAACAATTCGGTCAGGCGCCGGAAAAACTCGGTGAGCGCCAGTTGGTCCTCGTCCAGTCTCCAGTCGAGCCAGCTGACCTCGTTGTCCTGACAATAGGCGTTGTTGTTGCCTTCCTGCGTGCGTCCGAATTCGTCGCCCGCGCAAACCATCGGGGTGCCCTGCGAGAGCAGGAGGGTCGCGAGAAAGTTTCGCATTTGTCGCTGGCGCAGCGCCTGGATTTCCGGGTCTTCGGTTGGGCCTTCGACGCCGCAGTTCCACGAGCGATTGTGCGAATGGCCGTCGCGGTTGTCCTCGCCGTTCGCCTCGTTGTGCTTGTCGTTGTAGGAGACGAGGTCGCGAAGGGTGAAACCATCGTGGGCGACGATGAAATTGACGCTTGCCCACGGCTTTCGGCCGCGGAAATTGAATTTGTCGGGCGACGCGCAAAGACGGGGCGCAAGCGCTTTCGCGCTCGTCTCGCCCCGCCAGAAGTCGCGCGAGACGTCGCGGAAAACGTCGTTCCATTCGGCCCAGCCCGGAGGAAACCCGCCGACCTGGTAACCACCCGGCCCGCAGTCCCAGGGCTCCGCGATCAGCTTGACCTCGGCCAACAACGGGTCCTGTCCGACCGCCTTGAGAAAGCCGCTCTCGGTATTGAAGCCTTCGGGCTCGCGGGCGAGGATGGTGCCGAGGTCGAACCGGAATCCGTCGACGCGCGTCTCGCTCACCCAGTAGCGCAGGCTGTCGGCCACCATCTGGATGACGCGCGGATGGCTGAGGTTGAGCGTGTTCCCGGTTCCGGTGTCGTTGATGTAGTAGCGCGGCTGATCCGGGAGGAGCCGATAGTAGGAGCGGTTGTCGATGCCTTTGAAGGACAGGGTCGGCCCGAGCTCGTTTCCCTCGGCGGTGTGGTTGTAGACGACGTCGAGGATCACTTCGAGACCGGCGTCGTGCAGGCGGGCGATCATCTCCTTGAATTCGCGCAGCGAGTTCGGCACGTCCGCCGCATAGCGGGGATCGGGGGCAAAAAAACCGATCGAATTGTAGCCCCAGTAGTTTTTCAGACCCTTGTCGAGCAGATAGCTGTCGTCGATGAAGGTGTGGACGGGCAGCAATTCGACCGTCGTCACGCCCAGCGATCGGATGTAGTCGACGACAGGCTTGGAGCCGAGTCCTGCGTAGAAGCCCCTGAGCTTCTCGTCGACCTTGGGGTTCAGCTTGGTGAACCCCTTGACGTGGGTTTCATAGACGATGGTGTGGTCCCACGGCACATTGCGCCGGCGGTATTCGCCCCGCCAGTCGAAATTGGGATCGACGACGACGGACTTTGGAACGAACGGGGCGCTGTCCCGCTCATCCACGGTGAGGTCTGCTTGTTCGGCGCCGATCGTGTAGCCGAACACCGCGGGATCCCAGATGAGCTTGCCGGCGTGCGCACGGGCATAAGGGTCGAGCAAGAGCTTGTTGGGATTGAAGCGGTGGCCGGCTTCGGGCTCGAAGGGCCCGTGCACCCGGAAGCCGTAGAACGAGCCGGGGCCGACCTCGGTGACGTAGCCGTGAAAAATTTCGTCGGTGTATTCGGGAAGCTCGAACCGCTCCATTTCGCGGCCGCCCTCGCCGTCGAAGATGCAAACCTCGATCTTGGTCGCGTGCGCCGAAAACACAGCGAAGTTCGTCCCCTTGGAGTCCGCCGTCGCTCCAAGCGGGTAGGGCTTGCCTTCGCTGATACGCATCAATGACCCCCTCTGCCGCAGGCTCTGGACGCCGCCTCGGCGCCGCAGACCAACTTACCAAACACGGATAACGACGGCACGCCCCGATTGTTCCGGAGCGTGAAAATATCGGGAAAATCGCGGGGTAGCGAGCGCTCCCGTCCCAAGCTATACCGCTGGGGCTGCGGAACAAGGGCGCGACGGAACCGTTGGCCG
Organism: uncultured Alphaproteobacteria bacterium; assembly: GCA_963724785.1. Classification (GTDB taxonomy): domain Bacteria; phylum Pseudomonadota; class Alphaproteobacteria; order Rhizobiales; family Beijerinckiaceae; genus Roseiarcus. The sequence continues at coordinate 88,501 of CAVRWC010000001.1, forward strand.
TCACAGCGGAGGTCAAGTGACGGCGACCCGGCGAGAGCCCCTCGTCCGCAGGGCTCCGAGCGGTTGAACACATCGGATGGCGCCAATGCAATACGACGTCCTGATCGTTGGAGCGGGACCGACCGGGCTGGTCCTTGCGCTATGGCTCACGAAGCTCGGTGTGAAGGTTCGCATCGTCGACAAGACGGATGCGCCAGGGACGACGTCGCGGGCGCTCGCCGTACAGGCCCGGACACTCGAACTCTACCGGCAGCTCGACCTCGCGGAGGCGGTGGTCGAGAAGGCGCACAAGGTTCATGCGTTCAACCTTTGGACGCGGGGCAAGCGCAAGGTTCGGATACCCTTCGAGGATGTCGGCGTCGGGGTGACGCCCTATCCCGACCTGCGGATTTTCCCGCAAGACCAGCATGAGCGGTTGCTGATCGCGAGGCTGGAGGGCGAAGGCGTCGTCGTCGATCGGCAGACGGAAGTCGTCGAGTGGACGGATCATGGCGATCGGGTGGCGGCGCGTGTTCGCCATCCCGGGCGCGGCGACGAGACGTGCGAGGCGGCCTACATCGCCGGGTGCGACGGCGCGCACTCGATCGTACGCGAGACGATCCACGCCGGCTTTCCGGGCGGGACTTACGAGAAACTCTTCTACGTCGCCGACGTCGAGGCCTCGGGGCCGTCGATCGACGGCGAACTGCACGTCGATCTCGACGAGGCGGACTTTCTGGCGATCTTTCCGCTCGCCGGCCAAGGTCGCGCCCGACTGGTCGGCTCGGTCAAGGACGAAGCCGCCAAAGGCCCCGAGACCCTGCGATTCGAGGACGTGAGCGACCGTGCGATCAGGAGCCTCAAGCTGCAAGTGGGGAAAACGAACTGGTTCTCGACCTACCGGGTGCATCATCGGGTGGCGGACCACTTCCGCAAAGGACGCGCATTCCTTCTCGGCGACGCCGCGCATATCCACAGTCCCGTGGGCGGCCAAGGCATGAACACCGGCATCGGCGATGCGATCAATCTCGCCTGGAAGCTGAACGCCGTCCTCGCCGCCAAGGCGCCTGACGCGCTTCTCGACAGCTACGAAAGCGAGCGCATCGGCTTCGCCCGCCGTTTGGTCGCCACCACCGACAAGGTCTTCACAGTCGCGACCGCAGAGGGCGGTTTCGCCGACTTCGTCCGCCTCTGGCTCTTTCCGGATGCGCTGTCGGGGCTCTTGTCCTTCCATGCGGCGAGGGAGTTTGCTTTCCGCACGGTGTCGCAGATCAATCTGAACTATCGCGGCGGTCCGTTGAGCGAGGGGAAGGCGGGCGCGGTTCACGGCGGCGATCGGTTGCCGTGGGTGGCCACGGAGGACAATCACGCGTTCCTGCTCGATCCGACGTGGCAGATCCATGTCTACGGAGACGACCGCCCCGACTTGAGCGCCTGGTGTGAAGACCGGCGACTGGCATTGCACGTCTTTTCCTGGAAACCACAATATGGCGATGCGGGAATCGTCCAGAATGCAGTCTATCTGATCCGGCCCGATTCGTACGTCGCTTTTGCCGACCCGAGCGGTTCGACCGGCGCGATTGCGCGCTATTTCGACAGCCACGGAATTTCCCCTTAAGCTCGGTCCGGTCCCGTCACCGGAACCTTTGGCGACGCCTGCAGTTGATCCCGCGCCTTGCGCGCCTTCGGCGTAAGGGCCACGCATTTCAAGCCATGGGATGCGCCATGACAGAAATCGAACTGCTTCAATTCGAGGTCATTCGCCAGATCGCCGCGGCCCTGATCTGCATTTCGATTGCTTTGCTGTTTTTCGTCGTGATGAGCCGCCAGTGACCGCGCCGGCCATTCGCCCGTCCCTTTTTCGCCGGAACTTTGCCCGGGGTTCGACGTTCTTCCGGGATATCGCAGGAGGCTAAGATGCCGAGAGGCGACAAGTCGAAATATACCGACAAGCAGGAGCGCAAAGCAGACCACATCGCGGACAGCTACGAAAGCCGCGGCGTTCCCGAGAAGGAAGCGGAGCGGCGGGCCTGGGCCACAGTGAACAAGGACGATGGCGGCGGCAAGGAGCCCGGGGGATCCGGCCGCGGCAAAGCGACCGGACACCCGGCAGCGCATAGGGGCGGACGCATCGGGGGCGGCGCTTCCGCGGCGCGATCGCCGGAGAGCCGGTCGGAATCGGCGAGGAAGGCCGCTGCGACCCGGAAGCGAAATGCGTCGCGCGCAGGCGCTGGGGGCCATCATGAGTGACCGCGACGAACGAATTCGGGAGATCGCCTACCAGTTGTGGCTTCTCGAAGGGCGCCCGGAGGGACGGCCCGATTCGCACTGGTTCGAGGCGGCGGCGTTGTACGAAGCGGAAGTCACCGAACGGGACAGCGCCGAGCGCAAGACGGCGTGGGATCCGGCTGCGGAGGCTAACGCGGGCGGGGAAAACCAGGCGATCGAGATCAAGACGGAGCCGACGGCCGACAAGGTCGGGAGCAAGGGGAAGCGGGGCGGGCCGGCTAAAGAGCGGAACCGGTCGAGCCGCGCCCGCACGTCGGGCGACAGCCCCTCGGGCGCTGGCGAGAACAGTCCCCCGTGAGCCCGCGATAACCTGCGATGGCGCCGCGTCCCTTCTGGACTGGATATCTCAAGCTTTCCCTGGTGACCTGCCCGGTCGCCCTGACGCCGGCGACCAGCGACGCCGAAAAGATCCGTTTCCATACGCTCAATCGGAAAACCGGAAACCGGGTCGTCAGCCGCTACGTCGACAGCGCGAACGGGAAGCCCGTGGAGGAAGACAGCGAGGTCAAAGGGTACGCGCGCGACGAGGGCTCCTTCGTTTTGCTCGAGGACGACGAACTCGAGGCGGTGCAACTCGAGAGCGCTCGGGCGATCGACATCGAGAGCTTCACGCCGGCCGCCAGCGTCGACTGGATCTGGTACGAGACGCCATACTACCTGACGCCAAACGACAAGGTCGGCGAGGAGGCCTATTGCGTCATTCGCGACGCGATGCGTTCGACCGGAATGGCGGGCGTGTCGCGGCTGGTCCTTCATCGCCGCGAGCGCGCCGTTCTGCTAAAGCCCCGCGACAACGGAATCGAGCTTTGGACCCTTCGCTACGGCGAAGAAGTCCGCAGCCCTCGCGACATTTTCGCCGCGCTCGGTGAGGCCAAGCCAGACCCGAAGCTTCTGGAACTGGTTTCCGAGCTGATCGAGAAGCGCAAGAAGCCGTGGAGCACGGACCTGGTGCGTGACCAGGTGCAGGAGCGGCTTGTCGAGATCATCGACGCGAAGAAGAAGAGCGTCAGCCCGGCGCGCCGCAAGCCGCAGACGGCCGAGGAGGCCGGGACCCCGAACAATGTGATCAACATCATGGACGCGTTGCGCCGAAGCGTGGCCGCGGAGACCAAGAAGAAGTAGGCGATCGCCGCCCTCTCAGCGTTTCCTCGCCGCCGGCGCTCGCTCGGCGCTTGCGGGGCGCGCGGCTCTCGATCGGCGCCTCGGCTGCGCGAAAGCCGTCCCATGGATCGCCCGCGAGCGCCGTGAGGCGCGCCGGCGCGTTGCCGATGGTGAAATGATCGGGTCCAATCTCGGGAACGAGTTCATCCCAGCCGAGCGGCATGGAGACGGCTGCGCCTGGGCGCGCGCGGGTCGAATAGGCGGCCACCGCCGTCATGCCGCGCTGGTTGCGCAGATAGTCGATCAGGATCTTTCCGGTACGCTTGGCCTTGACGATGGTCGCCACGTACCGCTGCGGACTGTCCGCGGCCATGGCGTCTGCGATGCCTTTCGTCATCGCCTTGACCGCCGGCCAATCGGCTTTCGGCTTCACCGGCGCCACCACATGCAATCCCTTGCCGCCGGACGTCTTGACGAAGGCGGTCAACCCCGCCTCTCCGAGCCGGTCGCGCACTTCCCTCGCCGCCTCGATCACCGCCTCCCAGGCGACGTTTTCGCCAGGATCGAGATCCATCACGATCGTGTCCGGCCGCTCCCAATCGGCGATGGTGGATCCCCAGGGATGGATCTCGAGCGCGGACATCTGCACGAGCGCCGTCAACCCGTCGAGATCGCGGATGCTGATCAGCGGCTCGCCCTTCTCTTGGGGGTCGTCGACCAGCACGACGGCGGAGCTGATCCCTTTCCAGGCGTGCTTTTGGAAGAACGCCTGCCCTCCGACGCCGTCCGGGCACCGCAACAGGGCAAGCGCCCGTCCGACGACGAACGGGGCCATGCGCGGCCAGACCTCGGCGTAATAGTCGGCAAGGCCCTGTTTGGTGACGCCGTCGTCGGGCCACAGGAGCCGGTCGGCGTGCGTCAGCGCAATGGAGCTGTGTTCGGCTTCCGGCGCCGATTCGGACGGGGCGATTTCACGCACGATTTCCCTCGCGGGCTTGTCGTCGCGGAGCCCTTTGAACGAGGCCTGCCGCAACAATCCATCCGCCGTCCAGCCGCGGAAGTCGACTTCCGCGACCAGCTCGGGCCGGACGAAACGAACCTGCCGTGCATCGGCGGCGCCGAGCGGCGCGGCGAACGGGCTTGATGAAAGGCGCGTCGGCTCGAGGCGCTTGTACAGCGCGCTCGCCGCCGAGGCGTTGAAGCCGGTCCCAACCCTGCCGACATGCCGCAAGGCGTCGCCCTCGTACACGCCGAGGACGAGCGAGCCGATCGCGTTGCGCGTGGCCGTCGAGGGGACGAAACCGCCGACCACGAACTCCTGCCTGGCCGAGCATTTCGCCTTGGTCCAGCTCTTGCCGCGACCTGACCGATAGGGCGAATCCCGCAGCTTCGAGACGATTCCCTCCAGTCCGAGCCGACAGGCGTGTTTGAGCACGATCTCGCCGTTCTCGTCGAAATGGCCGCTCAAGCGAATCGGGCCGGACCGCTCGCCGACAATCGCGCTCAGCAGCGACTTGCGCGCGTTCAGCGGCGCTTTCAGGAGATCGTAGCCGTTCAGATGAAGGAGATCGAAGGCGTAGAAGACGAAGCGGTCCGCGCGTCCCTCGCTCAGGTCCGCCTGCAACGCGGAGAAGTCGGACGCGCCGGCGTCGTTCTCGACCACGAGTTCGCCGTCGATCAGCGCCTGGCTGACGGGAAGCGCGCCGAACGCCTTGACGATCGCATCGCCGAACTTCACCGTCCAGTCGAGACCGCTGCGCGTCAGCAGCGCGACACGTCCCTTTTCGATGCGCGCCTCGATCCGATAGCCGTCGAGTTTGACCTCGTGCAGCCAGCGTTCGCCCGAGGGCGGCGCCTCGACCAGCGTGGCCAGCATCGGCTCGACGAAGCGGGGCAGGGGCGCCCTTTTCGCTCCCTTCGATGGTCGATAAGTCGGGCAGCGCCGGGCCGCCGCTCGTCTCGATCCTTCCGGTCTTCGAGGACCAGCCCGGCGCCTCCTTCGCCACCTCGGCGATCTCGCGACCGCTCGTCGCCGAATCCGGCCGCTCCTCGAGAATGTCGGGCGCGTCCTCGGCCCGCGCGAATTCGTCGTCGCCCTTGATCAGCAGCCAGTTCTCGTGCTTGTCGCGCGGTTTGCCGCGCATGCGGACCAGATGCCAGCGACCCCTGAGCTTGTCGCCGCTGAGTTCGAACTCGAGATGGCCCTTGGTCAGGCCCTTGTGAGGATCGCCGATGGGCGCCCAGGTTCCGCGATCCCAGACGAGGACCGCGCCGCCGCCATATTCGCCCTTCGGAATCGTTCCCTCGAACGAGCCGTATTCGAGCGGGTGGTCCTCGACAGCGACCGCGAGCCGTTTTTCCCCGGCGACGAGGCTCGGGCCGCGCGTCACCGCCCAGCTCTTCAGCACGCCGTCCAGTTCGAGGCGGAAATCGTAGTGCAATCGGCGCGCGTCGTGCTTCTGCACGACGAAACTGTTTCCCACCTCCGCCCGCGGCGCGGTCGGCTTCGGCTCAGGCGTCGCCGCGAAATTGCGTTTGGCGCGATACTGCTCGAGCGCCATGTCAGCCGGCTTTCCGCCGCGGGCTCGGCTTGGCCGACTGGGCTTCGCCGGCTGGGTCTTGGAGGCCGCCTTGGGCTTCGGCGCTCATTTTCGCGCTTTCGCGCAGCGCCGCCATCAGGTCGCTGACCGCCGGGCTGCTTCAGCGGCTTCGGCGCGGCGATCGTCCGGCCCTCGAGCTTCGCCTTGACGAGTTCGGCGAGCGCCGCCTCGTAACGGTCGCTGACGCTCGCCGGGTCGAACTCGGCCTGCTTGGTCTTGATGATATGCTCGGCGAGATCCAGCATTTCGCGCTTGATCGTGATCGCCGGAACGTCGGCGAACGCCTCGCTGGCCGCGCGCACCTCGTAGTCGAAGTTGAGCGTGGACGCGGCGAGGCCCCTCGTCGTGAGCCCGGATCAGAAGCGTCCGCACCCGGCGGAACAGCACCGCCTCGGCGATCGCCGCCGTCGCCGAGGCGCGCAAGCCCTTCCCGGATCAGCTGGAACGCCGCCTCGCCGCTCCGGTCGGATGGCGCAAGATAGTAGGGCCGATCGAGATAGACGTCGTCGACTTCGTCGCAACCGACAAAAGCCGAGACGGTCAGCCTCTTGTCGCTGACCGGGGTGGCGGCGGCGATCTCCTCCGGGTCGAGCATGACATATTGGTCCTTGCCGACCTCGTAGCCCTTGACCTGATCCTCCCGCTCCACCGGCGCGCCAGTCTCGGCGTCGACGTACTGCCGCTGGACGCGGTTGCCGGTGGCCCGATTGACGGTGTGCAGCACGATGCGCTCGGACGACGACGCCGCCGCGTAAAGGGCAACGGGCAGCGTCACTTCCGCGATCGTCAGAAATCCCTTCCAACTCGCTCTCGGCGGCGCCATCGCCCTCTCCCGGCCCAAGGGCCCTGACCCGTTTCAACGTGCACGCGGATTTGTTTGTTCCGCAGCGCACATCAAGGCCGAAATGCGTCGAGGGCAAGGCCGCCTGCAGTTTTGGCCCTTCGCAGCTCGACCGAGCTGATCCTGCCCTGACACGCGCCGCGAAAACACAGTGAACGCCAAGGAACAAGCGGGCCGCTGTGCAGTTGTTGGCCAAAGGTTGACAAAGCGGCTTTTCACGCAAGGAGGCTGTCATGGGATTTCGGACGAGGCGCATTGCTTTGGCTTCTTGGCGTGCCAATACCGGTCATCATTTTGCTGGCGCTTTTCTGGCATCACTGACGACGGACGAAAGAGCCGGTCGAGGCGATCGAGCTGGCATTTGCGTCTGGCCGGTCGGTTGCGATGGCGAACTTTCGCTCGACAGCTGACGGCCATAGACTTTTTCGGATGCCGCGACATTTTGCGGCGGCGCGTTCTTGCATTTGAGCGGTCTGAACCTCACATCGACACGACGTGTCGGCGCCGCTTTCAGTCCGAATCGATCCTGGATTTCTCGCCTTCGTCCCAGACGCTTCCCAGACCTTCAGTGCAAGAATGGTCGAGAAAGTTGAAGTCCGCCAGTCCCGAGCGCCACGGCGTCGACCCGGGAGCTTTCCCAAGAGTAGAGACAGAGAATGTATCGCTCAGAGCATTGCTCCCCATTTACCCTACCTTCGACGGTTTGCACGGGCGTTGAACGGCACGCAGGCGGGCGGCGACGCCTATGTCGCGGCGACCCTGGAGGCGCTCGTCGCGGATCCCTCCGTATTTCCACGGGACCTCCCCCCTCGCCTGGGCCTCTACAAGATTTTCCTCAAACTCTGGTCCTCCAGCCGACGACGGCGGCGGCAACGCCGTCGCGTCGCTCGATCCGGTGGGACGCAATCTCGAGGCGCTGACGCCTGAGCACCCGACAGGCTTTTCTCCTGATGGCGGTCGAGGGCTTCACGATCGACGAGGTGGCGCGCGATTCTCGGCGGAGCCCGAGGAGACGGCGAAATTAGTCGACGACGCGGGCCGCGAAATCGCGGAACAGGTCGCCACCAGCGTGCTCATCATCGAGGACGAGCCGATCATCGCCTTGGACATCGAGGGGATGGTGCGCGACCTTGGGCACGACGTCACCGGAGTCGCACGAACGCATCGAGGAGCGGTCGCCCTCGTCAAGTCCAAAACTCCCGGCCTGGTTCTCGCCGACATTCAACTCGCCGACGGAAGCTCGGGGCTCGACGCCGTCAACGAAATTCTGACCGAGATCGAAGTGCCCGTGATCTTCATTACCGCTTTTCCCGAGAGGCTGCTCACCGGCGAGAAGCCGGAACCGGCGTTTCTGATCACCAAGCCGTTCCGTCCCGAGGCTGTGAAGGCGGCGATCAGCCAAGCCCTGTTTTTCGATCGCAAGGCGTCGCGTCGGCCGGCCTGACGCGCCTCACCGCGCGCGCGTTCACGTCCGTCCCGTCCGTCAGTCTCGGTCGGCGCCGACGACCGCCACAGCCGTGGCGACGACCGGAATGACCAACGTCTGTTCCGCGGCGCCGGTCGCGTCGGCCGCACGCGGGAGGGCGCCGACCGTCAGCGCTTCCGAGCGAATTTCCAACCCCGCCAGCGCGCCGGTGAGCAAAAGAAAGGCCGCAAACCACAAGTACTTTCCGCGCCGCTGATCGCCGAAGTCCAGAGCGGCGACCGCCGCGCGTCGGGGCGAGAAATCTCGAGAATTGCTCGACATGAAGCGCCTCCATCTGCAAAAATCGTTCACTCGACCAACGACCGCGGCGACGTTGCGTTCCGGCGGCAATGAACAAAAGCGCCCGGTCCAGGTCCGGGAGTCCCGGCAACGGCTGATCGGTCGCCATGGAGACGGGCGGAGCGCGCGAACACCGCGCGCGACTTTCCGACAATGACGGTGATGTCGTCGTAGTCCGGGTCTTGCGGGGCTTCGTAGCAGGTACAGGATTCGGCCGCGGCTTGCCGATGGCGAGCGGCTGTCCGTACCGGCCTGGCGACCTCAAATCGCGAGCCGATCTTCGGAGGCCCGCATGTCAAATGACACGTCGGCGTCCGCGTCCGTCCTCTATCGTCGAGGCTCAATGCGCGGATTTTCTCCAGCGGCAATTTTGCAAACCTGGCCAGTCGTCTGCGCTTGCATGAGCGTGGCCTCGCAGTGGCCGGGAATCCCTTGGCGGCGAACCGCGACGGACAAACGCGATGGGTTGGAAACCAGGAGCGCGGACGGCGACGCGAATCTTGCGGCGCTCGCGGCGGACCCGGATTTCGCGCGACACTTGCTTCGCGCGTCGCAGGCTTGCATCCAGCTGATGGACGAGTTCGGGCAGGGTCGCGGGCATGAACGCCCATGGCCGAGACCTCATGGAAATCGACGACTTTTCGGCGATTCGAGGCGCCGACTGGGCGGCGTTGTGGCCGGCCGAGGAGCGTGCCCGTATCCGGAAAGCGGTCGCGGACGCCGGCGCTGGGCTGGTGACGCAATTCGTCGCGCCGTGTCCGACCGCGAAGGGGACCCTGCGCTGGTGGAGCGTGACCGTCGCCCCGGCGCCGGACGGAAGCGGCGGAAGCCCGCGCATCCTGTCTTCGTCCCACGACGTCACGGCCTTCAAGGAGCGGGAGGCCGAACTCGAGCGCGCGGCGGAGGCGCGCCAGTGCGAAGCGGCGTCGCTCCGACAACAGCTGGACACGGAGACGCGCCGGCTGACGGAAGCGCAGCGCCGCGCCGCCCATTCCGAGAGGCTCCGGCTGCTGGGAGGATTTGTCGGCGCCGTTGTGCACGACATCAACAATGTCCTCGCCGTCATGCGCAGCGCCGAGCAGGTGATGCGCCGGAGGGAAATTCAGCCCGCGATCGTCGGGATGCTGGACGAGGTCGACAAGGCGATCGAGGGCGGCCGGAGGCTCGGTTCGGCGCCTGCTCGATTTCGCGCGCTCCGAGGAGACCGAGGCGGAGGTCTTTTCGCCGCGCGAACTGATCGAGCGCGACGCCGATCTCGTGCGCCACCTCGCCGGACCGCGGGTCAGCGTCACATTCGATCTTCAGGCGGATGTCTGGCCGGTCATGGCGGAGCCGGCGAGACTTCAGTCCGTGCTGTTCAACCTGGTGTCGAATGCGCGCGAGGCGCTCGACGAAGCCGGCTCGGTCTGCATCGCCGTCCAGAATTGTCGGGCGACCGATCGCCCGAAGGAATTGCCGGCGGGCGACTACGTCGTCGTCAGCGTGGCCGACGACGGGGTCGGCATGAGCGCCGAGGTTCTGCAAAGGGCCGGCGAACCCTTCTTCACCACCAAGCGCCCGGGCGAGGGGACCGGGCTGGGGCTGGCGTCGGCCTTCGAGTTCGCGGCCGCCGCCGGCGGCCGCGCCTATGTGGAAAGCGCGCCGGGCGCCGGGGCGACCGTCTCCCTTTATCTGGCGAGAGCCGGCGCGCGTGCCTGAGGCGGCTGCGACTGTCGGCGTCAGGTCTGGCGCCGGGTCTCGTGTATGATCCGGCGAAGCGAGCGGGCGAGGACGCCCTGCGTATAGGGCTTGGAGATCAACTGCACGTCGGGGTCGAGGCGGCCGTCGTGAACGATGGCGTTTCGGGTATAGCCGGTGGTGTAGAGAACGGGCAGGCCGCGGTTGCAGCCGCACGCGCTTCGTCCGCGAGGCGGCGGCCATTCAGTCCGCCTGGAAGAATCGACATCGGTGAAAAGGATGTCGACACGTTCGGCGTCGCGCAGCAGCGCAAGCCCTTCGGCGCCGTCGCGGGCTGCAAGAACCTTGTAGCCAAGGCTTTCCAGCGCGGAGCGGGCGAAGGCGCGGACGCCGTCGTCGTCCTCGACCATGAGCACGACCTCGCCGGCCTCGGCGCGCGGCGCAACGGCGTCGGACGACTCCTGGATCTCCGGCGTCGCGGCGACGACGGCCGCGCCCGTCATCCGCGGCAGGTAGAGCTTGACGGTCGTGCCATGGCCGGGTTCGCTGTAGATCCGGATGTGACCCTTGGACTGCTTGACGAAGCCATGGATGGTGGCGAGGCCGAGCCCGGTCCCTTTGCCGACGTCCTTCGTCGTGAAGAAGGGCTCGAACACCCGCGGCAGGATGTCGGGAGGTATGCCGAGGCCGGTGTCGGTCACCGACAGGAGCACGTATTGGCCCGGCGCGACATCGCCGAACTGGGCGACATAGTGCTCGCCGAGCCACGCGTTGGCGGTCTCGATGGTGACGTGGCCGCCGTCGGGCATCGCGTCGCGGGCGTTGACGACGAGATTGACGATCGCATTGTCGACATGGCTGGGATCGGCGAAGGCCGGCCAAAGGCCCGCCGCGAGAACGGTTTCGATCTTCACCGATTCGCCGACCGTGCGGGTCAGCACGTCGGACATGTTGGCGACCGCCTTGTTGAGATCGAGCTGGGTCGGCTGAAGCGGCTGCTGGCGAGCGAAGGCGAGCAGCTTTTGGGTCAGCGCGGCCGCCCGCCGCGCGCCCTCGGCCGCCGTCTCGACCGGCCGGGCGAGACGGCTGAAGTCGGCCGCGGTCCCTGACTCGATCCGCCGCCTGGCGGTGTCGAGATTGCCGATCACGATCGTCAGCAGGTTATTGAAATCATGCGCGATCCCGGCGGTGAGCTGGCCGATCGAGCTCAAGCTTTTGCGTCTGCAGCAGCCTCGATTCGGCCTCGCGGCGGATCGCCGCCTCCGCCTGCAGCGCGTCCGATTGCGCCCGCAATTGCCGGATATAGGACCAACTCGTCGCGATCGCACGGCGGTCGAAGCGATCGTCGCGAGAACGAGACTGAGCAGTGTGAGGCCGAGGAGGAGCCTCTCAGCTTGTCCGCCTTGGACTGCCGCGCGCCGAGAAGTTCGGCCTCCGAGGCGTCGAATGCGGCGAAAAGCTCACGAATGCGCGCCAGGCTTGCCGCGCCCTCGCCGCGTGGGGGAGACGCGGCGACCTTCGCCGGCGCGGACGGTCGGCGTTCCGGCTTCGCGATCGAACGGTTCGAAGATAGGCCTCGACAAGCCGGTCGATCCGATCGACCCGGTCGACTTGCGGGGGATTGTCGAGCACGAAGCGGCGGATCGTGGCGAGGTCGTCGAGCAGGCGCTGGCGGGCGTCGCGATAGGCGGCGAGCGCGTCGGAGGCGGGATTCCCAATCGGGGCTGCGGAGCGCGAGTTCGGCGTCCTGGAGATCCATCAGGGCCCGCCCCGCCAGTTCGCGGACCTGATAGGTATGTTCGACCCACTCGGTCGCGTCGTCGACCCGGAAGGTCAGGGCCGTCGCGAGCGCCGCGGCCAGCAGGAGCAGAAGAACGCTGCTGACGGTCAGGATCAGGCCTGCGCGCCAGCGCCGGTCGGTCCATACGTCCGTGAATGAATTTGTCATCCGCACGAGCAATGACGCGTTCATCGGAATTATCTACGCGGTGGGGTCGAGGCCGTCGAGCCGAAACGAAAGCAGGCGAAAGGAACAGGCCATGGCCCGCATATCTGATCGTCGACGACGAGCCGTTGATCGCGATGATGGCGGAAGACTGGCTCGACGAGATGGGTCATGCCGCCGTCGGACCCGCCCACGACGTCGATGGCGCGCTCGCGCTCGCCGAGAACACTCTGGACGCGGCCATCCTCGACCTGACCCTGGGACCGCAGGAGAGCTATCCGGTCGCCGAGCGCCTCCGCGAACTCGGCGTGCCCTTCGCCTTTGCGACCGGCCACGGACGCGAGTTCCTGAAGCCCGCCTTCCGCGACGCCCCGCAGCTCGCGAAACCGTTCGAGTTCGAGGCGTTCCGTTTGCTTGTCGAGGCGCTGACGGCGCCTTCGGACTCGAGCGGCGCCCGGGCCGACTGACGGAATTCGCGGTCCAGGAGGGCCCGGAATCGGAGGGCCCGGAATCTTGGCGCCGGCGCTTTGCTCCGTTGCTCGCCTTTGAAGATGACTGTCTTCTGATTTTCAGCTGGCCGGAACCATTCAGCTCTTTCCGTGTTACTCTTCGACGCGTGAGGGTCGGCCTCGGCGAGCTTTGTCGCGGGGCCGCGTGGCGTGAATCGAGACCGGTTAATGACCAAAGCTCCAAAAGATCCACATGAGCCGTTCGATGGAAAACGGTTTCCGGCTGGGGAGAACCCCGAAGACGATTGCGAAAAGGGGGCGGAGGTGAGTCCGCTGGTGGTCGAGGCGATCGGCAAGGCGCTGCAGTCGCATTACCGGGCGATCGCAGAGCTTCCGCTCCCTGATCGGCTGCTTGTGCTGCTCGCCGAACTCGAGGCCCGGGAGCGGCGGAATGAGTCCTGAAAGGGACGTAGCGGTACGGGCTCCGGCGTCGCCGAACGCCGAGTTCCGCGAGAGCCTGATCCGGGAGATGCCCGGCCTGCGCGCTTTCGCGGTTTCCCTCGCGGGCTCCTTCCATCAGGCCGACGATCTTCTTCAGGAAACGCTGCTCAAGGCGTGGAGCAGTTCGGAGAGCTTCACGCCCGGCACGAACATGCGGGCGTGGCTGTTCACGATTCTGCGCAACACCTATTACTCGCAGCATCGCCGTCGGGGGCGCGAGGTCCAGGATACGGATGGCGTCTATGCGGAACGGCTCGCCGCGCCGCCCAACCAGGAAGGCGCGCTGGATCTGGCGGACTTCCGCGCGGCGTTGGCCAAGTTGCCGCCGGAGCATCGCGACGTCCTCTTGATGGTCGGCGCGTCCGGCTTTTCCTACGAGGAAACTGCGGAAATCTGCGGGGTTGCGATCGGGACCGTGAAGAGCAGGCTCAACCGCGCTCGCGCCCGGCTCGCCGACCTGCTGGGGATCGCCGAAGCCTCCGACCTCGGCGCCAACGGCAAATTCCAGGCGGTGATCAGGAACAAGGACGCCTAGAGCCTTCGTCGCTTGGTCGGACCGCAAAGCGATTTCTGACAAACAACTCTGGAATGTCTCTTCTCGGGACAATTGCGAAAAACCGCCGTTCCCTTTTTCGCAACCCTCGCTAGGATCGAAGCGTGCGGGCTTCAGCGCCATGAAGACGGTAAGATCACGACTGCTCGGGGTCATGTCGCTGGTCGTCATTCCCGTGGCCGTCGGCATCGGCGTCGTCGCATACTCAGGCTATGTCATCGATGAACGCGACGTCCGCGCGGTGCAGTCGACCTCCGCGAACGGCCGCGCCGAAGCCATACGCGACCTGGCTCGACACGGTCGGGCGTTCCTTGATCGATCATTCGGTCGACGCCTCGTTTCTCGACGCGGGCAGATGCGCGGAGTTCGCTCGGACGTTCGTGCAGCCGCAACACGGATTATGCGGCGGTGCGCCTGGTGGACTCGGCAGGCGACGCCTGCGCGACGAGCGAGCCGATCGACCTGTCGCTACTTCCGCAACCGTCGGCGTCGTCGTTCGCGTCGGGCGCGGGTTCCGCGTGGCGGTTGTCGGAAACCGGCTTTGGGTTGCGACCAACCGAGGCGGGCGGCCACTCAGGGTCCGCGCCGAACGGCGTCCTCGTCCTGAAGTCCGAAGCGGTCATTTCCCGACTGTCCCCGCTCGGCCGATGATCGGGGAAACGAATGTCGCGTTGATGGCGGCCGGGACGGCGATCGTTCGCAATCGGAAACGACGGATCCGCGCGTGGCTGGCGACGGCCATTGCCAGGCGAAGCCGTGCAGGCGCGAGTTGGGTCGGACGCGACGAGGGCGGCCGCGAAGCCGCCTTCGTGCTCACGCCGACCTTTGGACCTGATCTCTACGATTCTGATGCGGTTCGACGAACAGGGGCTCGTCGATGCGTGGCGACGACTGGTCGCGCTCTGTCTCGCGCCGCTGGCGCTGCTCGTTCTCCTGAGCCTCGCCTACGCCAATTCCATCCAGCGGGATGTCGTGCGCTGGATCAAGGGCATCGAAATCGCCGCCCGCAAGAGAAGCCGCGACCCGGAAAGCCGCGCCGCCGCTCCGGTCAATCCGAGAATGCCGTCAGAGCTCAGAAGCGTTGCGCTGGCCGTCAACGCGATGGCCGAGCACGCGGGTCAACGTCAGCGCGCGCTGCAGACCTCGCTCGTGGAGAACCGCGTCCTGATGCAGGAGATGCACCATCGCGTCAAAAACAGCCTGCAAGTGATCCAGAGCTACGTCGCGCTGATCCGCCGAATGGAGAAAGGCGTCAACTCCGTCGCCCTGACCCGGATATCCGGCAGTGTTTCGGTGCTCGCCGTCGCCTATCGCATCGCATTGACGTCAGGCGGGATTCGTCCTGTGTCGGTGAAGCCGTTCCTCGACGAGGTTTCGAGCGCGCTGTTTGCGAGCCTCCGCCGACCATACCAGAAGGCGACGGCGATCTTCGAATGGGAGGGCGAACTCGATGTCGACCGGGCCATCCCCTTGGGCCTCGGCATGGTGGAGGCGATCATCGCGGGCATCGACGGCGTCAGGGCGACTTTCGTCGCGGTTCGCCTCTGCCCGGCCGGGCAAGGGGAGGTCGAATTGATCGTCTGCGCCGACGGCGTGCGCGCCGACGATCAGCCGTCGGACAAGATCATGATCGGCCTCGCAGGGCAGCTCGGCGCGACGCGCGAGTCGAGGACGACAGGCGAAGTCCTGGCCTGGCGGTTCGCGCCCTGATCGCCGGGGGAGCGATGTTCTTTCCGGCTTGACAGCGGCGTCCCCTGCTGTCGAAAGGTCGCAATTGCTCCGACTGGCGGGATCCGGACCGAAATGCCCCAGGAAACGGCCTCGGCGAGGACGCTCCAGCCGCCGACCGTCCCGTGCGAAACCTGCCCGCTGCGCCTGCAGTCCGCCTTTCTCGCCAAGTCGCCGCGCGAGATCTCCTCGACCCAGAAGTTGAAGAGTGGCCAGCGCAGGCTATCCGCTGGCGCGGAGCTCATCTATGCCGGCCAGACCGATGCGGAGCTCTACACGTTGTTCTCGGGCTGGGCGTTTCGGCACCAGACCTTGGCCGACGGGCGGCGCCAGATCCTGAACTTCTTTCTGCCTGGCGACCTGATCGGCTTCCAGGCCTCGTTGATCGCGGCCGCCGAGCACAGCGTCGAGGCCCTGACCGCCATCGATGTCTGCGTTTTTCCGCGGCGCAAGGTGTGGCGCGTCTTCCGCGAGATGCCCGAACTCGCGTTCCAACTGGCGTGGCTCGGCGCGCGCGAGGAGGGCATGGTCGACAGCAGCCTCACATCGGTCGGACAGCTTTCCGCGCGGGAGCGGATGGCGGCGCTGATCATCAGCCTCTTTCGCCGCGCGCAGCATCTCGAGCTTGTCCAAGGCGACGAATTCGAATTTCCGCTTCGGCGCGAGCATCTATCGGACGCGCTCGGCCTTTCGCTCGTTCACGCCATCAAGACCTGGTCGGCGCTGCGGCGCGCCGGAATGTTCGAACAGCGCGGCCTGCGCCTGCGCATCCTCAATCCGCGGCTGACGGCGCGGCTCGCCTCGTTCTACGATCAGGATTGGCGAAAGAGACCCATCCTCTGATATTGGCGCAGGCGATCGCGGAGCCGAGCAGGCTCCATCCAAAGTTTATGCAGGCGGGGCGACGCCCATGGTGTCCGCTCCGCCCTTCCGCATCGCGGCGGCGAATCTCCCCATCAGCCGCGTCAGCTCAGACACCTCCTCGGGCGCCCAATCGCTGAAAATCGCGCGAAACATTCGCGCCCGGGCGGCGTCGATGCGTTGGCTCATCTTCTTGCCTTCGGGCGTCACGACGGCGCGACGGGTGCGGCGGTCGTCGGGGCTTTCGACGCGCTTGACGAGGCCCAGCCTTTCGAGCTTGGCGAGCTGGCGGCTGACGGTCGTATGGTCGCGGTTCACGCCGGCTGCGAGTTCGACGACCCCGATCGGGCCGAAGCGCTCGATGCCGACCAGCAAGGGAAACAATGCGCGATCGAGCCTGACGCCGGCCGCCGCGATAAGCGCTTCGTCCCGCTGCGGCGCATTTATGACGCCAACGATTTCGAGCAGGGCCAGGTGAAGCGCACGCTGCTCCGGGGTCATATGTGTATTTTGCACGGTTTCGGTTGACGGCATCGGTCGCTCGGCTATATGTGTATTATTCACGGATATCACAAAACCGAAAGGAACCCGCCATGAAAGCTGGGATCGTTCAGGGACTGGGGCGGACGCCCGTTTACGCCGATTTCCCGGCGCCGATCCCCGCTGAGGGGGAGCGGCTGATCAAGGTGACCGCTGCAGCGCTGACGCAGCTTGCCCGGGGGCGGGCCTCAGGCGGGCACTACAGTTCCTCCGGCGCCTACCCGTTCGTCGCCGGCGTCGATGGAGTGGGCACGCTCGAGGACGGCGGCCGCGTCTATTTCCTCCTGCCGCGCCCGCCTTACGGCGCGTTCGCGGAGGAGACCGTCGTGAGCGCTTCGCAATGCGTGCCGGCTCCTGATGGCCTCGACGACGTGACCGCGGCGGCGATCGCCAATCCCGGCATGTCTTCCTTTGCGGCCCTCGTCGAGCGCGCCCGGCTTACGGGGGCGAGACCGTGCTCGATCAACGGCGCGACCGGAACCTCCGGCCGGCTCGCTGTGCAGATCGCCAAGCATTTGGGTGCGAAAAAGGTGATCGCCACCGGCCGCAATCTCAAATCGCTGGCCGCGCTCGCGGCCCTCGGCGCCGACGCGACAATCGCATTGAGCGCCGACGACGCCGCGCTCGAAAAGAGCTTTCTCGGCGCCTTCGCGGAGCGGGTCGACGTCGTGCTCGACTATCTCTGGGGCCGCAGCGCGGAGCTGTTGCTGGCCGCCGCCGCCAAGGCCGCGCCGAAATCGGCTGAGATCCGCTTCGTGCAGATCGGCGCACTGGCGGGCGGGCAGATTTCATTTCGCGCCGACGTGCTTCGCTCGACGCCGATCGAGATCATGGGCAGCGGGCTCGGCAGCGTGCCGGCGCCGAGGCTTCTGGCCGCGATCGGCGCCGTGTTCGCGGCTGTGAAGCCCGCCGGCCTGCAAGTCGCCACTCGCACTGTGCCGCTCGCCGAGATCGAGACCGCGTGGGCGGACGCCGAAGACGCGCGGCGACTGGTTTTCATCCCGTAGCCGCGATCCCGCGGGCTCAACCCGCGTCGCGTCGGCTGGTCGCGTCGCGTCATGCGGCGCGTGGTCACTCCTCCAGCTCGCTGTCCCAGTACAGGTAGTCCATCCAGCTGTCGTGCAGGTAGTTCGGGCGGGAACGCCCGGCCGTTCTGGTGCAGGTCGTGGACGGTCGGCTGGTAGGGCTCCGTCGCCGGCCACATCCGCGCCACCGAAGGCAGCATGTCCGCCTTCTTCAGGTTGCAGACCGAGCAGGCGGCGACCACGTTCTCCCAGCTCGTGACGCCGCCCTTCGAGCGAGGGATGACGTGGTCGAACGTCAGATCCTCGCGCTCGCCGCAGTACTGGCAGGTGAAGCGGTCGCGCAGGAAGACGTTGAACCGGGTGAAGGCCGGGAACCGGGTCGGCTTGACGTAGCTCTTCAGCGAAACGACCGAGGGCAGCCGCATCTCGAACGAGGGGCTCCTCACCAGCGTGTCGTATTCGGAGAGGATGTTGACCCGGTCGAGGAACACCGCCTTGATCGCGTCCTGCCAGCACCAGATCGAGAGCGGATAGTAGCTCAGCGGGCGAAAGTCCGCATTCAGAACGAGAGCCGGGCAATTCGCCGGGCGACAGCGCTTGAACATGAACAGTCACGAAGACGCTCCGTACCTCCGTATGGCGACGAAGCCGGACCGCACCCGACCGCGCCTTTACTCTACAGCTAGCGTGACGTCCTTGTGAAGGCGCCGAAATTTGCGCGATTTTCCGAGGCTTTCCGGGGACTCGGCCTGGCGGGCGCGCGCGAATCGGTCATCGCGCCTGCCGCTCGATCGCCTCCATGTCCGCGTCCGAAAGGCCGAAATGGTGGCCGATCTCGTGGACGAGGACATGGGTGACGACGGCCTCGAGCGTGTCCTCGCCGTCGCACCAATAGTCGAGCAGCGGCCGGCGGTAGAGCCAGATCATGTTGGGCAGCTGCCCGGTCTCGTCGATCGCGCGCGCGATCGGGCAGGCCCCGGCCGCGGAACAGGCCCAGGAGGTCGAACTCGCTCTCCGCGCCCATCTCGTCGAGCGTCTCGTCGTCGGGAAAGTCGACGACCTGGATGACCAGCCCCTCGCACAGGCGGCGAAACGCCGCCGGCAGCCGGGCGAAGGCCGCGTCGGCCAGCGCCTCGATGTCCTCGAGGGTCGGCGCGCGCGAGGCGACCGAAGCGCGTCGGCCGGCGCCGGTCATGGCGGCGCCTGCGGCCGCCGGATGGCGCCGTCGATCGACCGGACGCGCGCCGCGTCGAGACCGTCGACCAGGCGGCGGGTGCGCTCGGCCAGCGCCGCGCGAACCTTCTCCGCCGCCTCGGGGAACTCGGCGAGCACCCGGCGGAACGTCTCGCGGGGGATGCGGGTCAGGACCGTATCCTCGACGGCCCGGGCGTCGACCCGGCGCACGGACTGGCGCGTAGAGGGCGCTCTCGCCGATCAGCGCGCCGGCCGTCGCCCGCCGCGCGGTCTCCGGAGACGCGCGCTTGTCCTCGAGCAGGATTGCGCCGGCCTGGACGAAATAGCCGGCAGTCGCCGGCGTCGCCGGCGCTGAACAGCGGCTCTCCGGCCCTCAGGCGCTGCTTGACGCAGGAAAACGCGACGAGTTGCACCGCCTCGCGCGGCATCAGGCTGAACGGACGGGTCCGCGCCAGCCGCGCGACGTCGGCGTCGAGGGTCACCCGGAGCATCCTTCGGCGGCGAGAGCGACGAGCCGGTAGCCGCCCGCTTCGGTGACGAGGAGCCGGGCGTCCGCCGGATTGTCCTCGATCTTCTGCCGGAGACGGTAGATATGGGTCTCGAGCGTGTGCGTGGTGACGTTGGCGTTGTAGCCCCAGACGTGCTTGAGCAGGTCCTCGCGCGACACCGGCTGCTGGTCGGCCCGGTGCAGGAAACGCAGGATCGCCGCTTCCTTCTCGGTCAGGCGGAGCTTGGCGCCCTTGGCGTCGACCAGGTTCTTCGACGTCGGCCGGAAGGTGTAGGCGCCGACCCGGAATTCGGCGTCTGCGCTCGCCTCGTATTGCCGGAGCTGCGCCCGGATGCGAGCGAGCAGCACGACGAAGCGGAACGGCTTGCCGACATAGTCGTTCGCCCCGGAATCGAACCCCTCGACCGTGTCGGCGTCCGAAGTCGTGCGCCGTCAGCATGATGATCGGCCGGCGAAAGCCGTCGCGCCTCAATTGCCTGACGGCCTCGCGGCCGTCGAGGTCGGGCAGGCCGACGTCCATGATCACGATGTCCGGGTTCAGCTCCGGGATGGCCGCGAGCGCCGCCCCGGCGGTGGCCGCCGCTTCGACCTCGAACTCCGGATGAAGAGCGAGTTGTTCGGCGAGCGCGCTGCGTGAGGTCGGCGTCGTCGTCCACGATCAGGATTCGCCGCGGCTGTGTCATGCCAGCAGTTTAGCTGTTGAGCCGCCGCGCCGCTAGTGCGCATGGCGCGGCGTCCCGTTTCAGGCCCCTCGCGGCGGCTCGCCCGCGGCGGCGAGTTCGTCCGCCTCCGCGTCGGTGAAGACGCGGCTGCGGGTGAGGAAGCGGACGCCTTCGGGCGCCTCGACCGAGAAGCCCGCGCCGCGCCCGGGCACGACGTCGATGATGAGCTGGGTGTGGCGCCAGTATTCGAACTGCGCCGCCGCCGATGTAGAAAGGGCAGCCGGCGATCTCGCCGAGCCGCACGTCCTGCCCGCCGACCTTGAACTCGCCGGCCGGGAAGCACATCGGCGCCGAGCCGTCGCAGCAGCCGCCGGACTGGTGGAACATCAAGGGCCCATGCTGGCCCCTGAGCTTTTCCACCATCGCCGCCGCGGCGTCGGTGATGAGCACGCGTTCGACCATTGGCGTGCCCTCCGGGATGTGACCGATAGGAGGGAGCGCGTCGCGCTCCTGCGGGCGGCGAGACGCCGCCCCTCCGGCGCTCCAGGGCGCGGTCACAGACCGCGCCCGGCCGATACTGCAACCGGCTCAGAAGAAGCCGAGCGCCTTGGTCGAGTAGCTGATCAGCAGGTTCTTGGTCTGCTGATAGTGGTCGAGCATCATCTTGTGGGTTTCGCGCCCGATGCCCGACTGCTTGTAGCCGCCGAACGCCGCATGGGCGGGATAGGCGTGGTAGCAGTTGATCCAGACGCGGCCCGGCGTGGATGCCGCGGCCCATGCGATAGTAGCGCAGTCCGGAGCGGGTCCATACGCCCGCGCCGAGGCCGTAGAGCGTGTCGTTGGCGATGGCGAGCGCTTCGGCTTCGTCCTTGAACTTGGTCACCGACACGACCGGCCCAAAGATCTCCTCCTGGAAGACGCGCATCTTGTTGTGGCCGGCGAAGATCGTCGGCTCGACATAGTAGCCGCCCTCGAGCTCGCCCTCGAGGTGGGCGCGCTTGCCGCCGGTCAGGCACCTGCGCGCCTTCGCTGCTTGCCGATGTCGATGTAGGAGAGGATCTTCTCGAGCTGGTCGGAAGACGCCTGGGCGCCGATCATCGTCGTCGGATCGAGCGGGTGGCCCTGCTTGACCTTCTTCACCCGCTCGACCGCGCGCTCCATGAACTTGTCGTAGATCAATTCCTGGACGAGCACGCGGCTCGGGCAGGTGCAGACCTCGCCCTGGTTGAGCGCGAACATGGCGAAGCCTTCGAGCGCCTTGTCGAAGAAGTCGTCGTCGGCCTCCATCACGTCGTCGAAGAAGATGTTCGGCGACTTGCCGCCGAGTTCGAGCGTGACCGGGATCAGGTTCTCGGAGGCGTATTGCATGATCAGCCGGCCGGTCGTCGTCTCGCCGGTGAAGGCGATCTTGGCGATGCGCTTCGACGACGCGAGCGGCTTGCCGGCCTCGAGGCCGAATCCGTTGACGACGTTGACGACGCCCGGCAGGCAGGAGATCGCCGACCAGCTCGAAGAACGCCAGGATGCTGAGCGGCGTCTGTTCGGCGGGCTTGAGAACGACGCAGTTGCCGGCGGCGATCGCGGGGGCGAGCTTCCACACCGCCATCAGCAGGGGGAAGTTCCAGGGGATGATCTGGCCGACGACGCCGAGCGGCTCATGGTAGTGATAGGCGACCGTGTCGTGGTCGATCTCGCCGAGCGAGCCTTCCTGCGCGCGCAGCGCGCCGGCGAAATAGCGCCAATGGTCGACGCAGAGCGGCAGGTCGGCGTGGGTCGTCTCGCGGATCGGCTTGCCGTTGTCGAGCGTCTCGACCAGCGCCAGGAGATCGAGGTTGGCCTCCATGCGGTCGGCGATCTTGAGCAGGATCAGCGAGCGCTCGGCGACCGACGTTCGGCCCCAGGCGTCCTTGGCGGCGTGGGCCGCGTCGAGCGCGAGTTCGATGTCGGCGGCCGACGAGCGCGGGAATCGCGCACAGCTTCTTGCCGGTGATCGGGCTCGGGTTGTCGAAATAGCGCCCCTCGACCGGGGCGACCCATTTGCCGCCGATGAAGTTGTCGTACTTGTCGTGGATCAGCCCACTGCGCCGCAACCTTGTCAATCGCCGCCTGATACATGGTGTTCCTCCCGTTGAACGCGTCGCTCGCCGGTCCGGATGCGGACGTCGGCCTGAGCGGCGTTGCCGACATATCCGCTCAGTTATGTCGAAGGGGCAACGGTACTTTGGGAGGAACCCCCCCCGAGGGCCAGAGATCAGAGGGGCCTTTTGACGAATTGAATTGGTGAGGGCGTGAGGCGCCGCGCCGACAGGGGCTCAGCGCCCACTGGCAAATCGACAATGCCTGGCAGCGTCGCAGTTCGGCCCGTCCCGGCGTCGCCCGTCGCTAGGGCGTCAGCGTCAGCAACCGCGCGCCCGCTTTCTTTAGGTCGTCCTCGTCGCCGGTCAGCGGGATCGACTTCACGTCGTTCCACAGCGGCACGAGGTCGCCGTAGTGGGGCGAGAAGATGTGGCCGGACTGGCCGGTGGTGATCATGAAGCGGGACTTCTCCGGATCGGCGAGATCGTAGAGGCCGCGAAAGCCGGCGGCGTGGGTGCGGGCGAACGGCTTGTCCTTGACGTCGCCGGCGCCGCCGCCGCGGTCGAGCGTGTAGAAGCCGCCGCTCGAGGGGACGCTGAGGTCGCTCACCCGGTCGAGCAGGGGAACGTGGCTGAAGACCCGGTGCTGAAGCAGGCTCACGTGCTCGTGCGCCCCAGCGCCACTGGCTCATGTCGGCGCCGTCGCGCTTGACGAGGCAGCGCGAGACCCTCGTCGAGCGCCGCCGCCGAGCGTCCGCTTGCAGTCCGGGTCGGGCTTGTCCGGCGCGTCGCACCACGAAGGATGGTCGGTCATCAGCGAAATCAGCGGTCGTTACGGCGAACGGGTCCTTCGCCTCCATGTCGATGCCGGTCTTGTCCTCGATCAGCATGCGGCGCAGCGAAGCCAAGAAACGCGGTGAAGATCAGCGGCTCGGCGCGGTCCTTGTCCATCACCGCGTTCCAGGCGGCGAGCATCGCCTGGGCCTGGCGCGCGCGCTCGTCGGAGGGCGCGATCCTGGCGATGAACGGCTGCAGCGCCTTCGCCGCCAGCGACAGGTGGTCGGCCTGCATCGCAGCCGAAGTCGCCAAGGCTGTGCTTGTCGATCGTGTCGAAGAACTGCTGGATGCGCCGGGCGCGGAAACCTTCGTCCCAGTCCTGGCCGAAGGTCGGCTGATGGTCGTCGGCGAACATTGGCGTTGTTGGCGTTGAAGGCGAAGCCGGCGTTCGGATTGTGGAGCTGCGGCAGCGCCTCGAACGGGACCGTCCCGACCCAGTCGAACGCCCCCGAGGCGCCGTCGACCGGCGCGAGGCCGTCGCCGGACTTGCGCAGCGGCATCACGCCCGGGCTGAGGAAGCCGATGTCGCCGGTCACGTCGGCGAAGACGACGTTCTGGGTCGGCGCAACGACGAGCCGCAGCGCCGCCAGGAATTCGTCCCAGTACTTCGCCGCGTCGAGGCGCATGACCGCGTCCAGCGGTCGTGTCGCGGTCGGAGAGGCCGGTGAAGGCCAGCGCGATCGCCTTGCCCGGCCCGGCGATGCTGGCGAGATCGTCGCTGACGTCGGACAGCACGGGGCCGTGGCGGGTCGTCCGGATCGTCAGCTTCACGTCGGCGCCGTCCTTGACGCGGATCGTCTCCTCGTGCGTCTCGAACGGCTTCGGGCCGTCGGGCGTGAGGTATTGCGCGGGATTGGCCGGGTCGATCGTCTCGACGAACAGGTCCTGCGTGTCGGTGTTGGCGGTGGTGACGCCCCAGGCGATATGGTCGTTCTGGCCGAGCAGCACGATCGGCGCGCCGGGCACGGTCGCGCCCTTGATCCAGCCGTCGGGCGTGACGATCCGGGCGAGGTACCACAAGATCGGCGCGCCGAGGCCGAGGTGCGGGTCGTTGGCGAGGATCGGCTTGCCGGTGACGGTGCGCGAACCCGCGACCACCCATTCGTTCGACGCGCCGCGGCTCAAGCCCGGTCAGCGCGCCGATCTTGTCGTCGACGCCGTCGAGCGCCGGCGTGGGAGTCGCGAACGCGTCGGCTCGCGTGGTGATCGGATCGCCGGGCTTCAGCCCAGGGAAGAACCAGGGGACTTTGTCGGGGCCGAGCTTTCGCGCGATCTCGGCGCGCAAGCGCCTCCTGCTCGCGGTTCTGCGCCAGTTCGAGCGCCATCAGCTTGAACCAGACGAGCGAGTCGGCCGGCTTCCACGGCTCCGGCTGATCGCCGACGAGGAGGAACTCGGGCGGCAGGGCGTTCTGATGGCTCATCGAGGAACGCATTGACGCCGTCGGCGTAGGCCTGAAGCCGCTTCTGCGCCTCGGGCGAGAGGGCGGAAAAGCTCGCCTCGGCCTCGCGATAGAAGCCGAGCGTCCGGATGAACTTGTCGACCTTGAGGAGGTCGGAGCCGAAAGTCTCGGCGGCGCGGCCCTGGCCGACCCGCCGGTTGACCTCCATCTGGAACAGCCGCTCGCTGGCGTGCAGATAGCCGAGCGCCCGGGCCGCGTCGTCCATGTTGGCGGCGAAGATGTGCGGCACGGCGTAGGCGTCGCGCCAGACGCGGACGTCGGCCGATAGGCCGGCGAGCGTCTCGGTCCCGGAGGTGGTCGGCATGGCCCGCCAGAACAGCCATCCGACGACGGCGGTTCCGACAATCGCCAGCGTGACGACAAGGCGCAAAAGCCATTTGATCAGTCGCCAACGCATGCGTCGCGCCTCCCGGACTGGTCTTGGCGAGGCGACAATGAACCGCACTCGCCGACAAAGTCCATGTTCGCGGCGAGACCCCGCCCGTCCGAACTGACCGGGCGCCCGGAACCTTCCTGTCGCCGTTACAGCGACAGGGTCACCTTGACCGGGGCGTGGTCGGAGGGACGGATCCAGCCGCGCGCGTCGCGCATCACCTCCATCGCGGCGACCGCGTCCCCCAGCGCCGGGCTGACCCAGACGTGGTCCAGGCGGCGTCCCTTGTCGACGGTGGCCCAGTCGGGCGAGCGATAGCTCCACCAAGTGTAAAGCTTCTCCTCGTCGGGGACGAACTTGCGCAGAGCGTCAACCCACGGCCCCGCGGCCTGCGCCTGCGCGAGCTTCTCGACCTCGACCGGCGTGTGGCTGACCACGTTGATCAGCGCCTTGTGGCTCCAGACGTCGTGTTCGAGCGGGGCGATGTTGAGGTCGCCGACAAGGATCGCCCGGCCGGCGGCGGCCTGGTCGGCGGCCGCCCACTCGGCCATTTCATCGACGAAGGCGAGCTTGTGGGCGAACTTGGGGTTGATCTCCGGGTCAGGCTCGTCGCCGCCGGCCGGCACATAGAAATTGTGCAGCTCAACCCCTTCAAGCGGGCCATCGAGGACGACCCGCAGATGCCGGGCGTCGCCTTTCTTGCAGAAGTCACGCACCGACCGCGCGGCGAACGGGATGCGCGAGACGATCGCGACGCCGTGATAGCCCTTCTGGCCGCTGATCGCGATGTGCGAATAGCCAGCGTCGCGGAATGCGCCGTGCGGGAAATTCGCGTCCGGACACTTGGTTTCCTGCAGGCAGAGGACGTCGGGCGCCTTCTCGGCGAGGTATCGGGTCACGAGACCGATCCGGAGCCGGACCGAATTGATGTTCCAGGTTGTGACGGAGAAATCCAAGGTCGGCCTCGCGGGGTGAGCGCGTCACAAGCCCCAGGCGCGGCGGCGGCGCAAGAGCGGAGCGGGGCTTACCCACAAGGTCCGGGCGATTCCTACGGCGCTGGGACTTCGAGGCGATGCAGGTTCAGAGTTTTGGGAGGCTCAGAGTTGCGAAGGCGAGGCGCGGCTGCGTCCGGCCGATATCCGGTCAGAAACAAAGCCGTTGGATCGCTCATCTGCGGTGGTCCGCCTATCCCCCGTGTCGCCGCCCGCGCTGAATGCGATCGGCGTTATCCCGCCCAAACACCTCGCGGCCTTGGTGGTCGAGCAGGATGACCCCGATCGCTTCCGGCGGCCACGCAATGTGAAACGCCTGGCGTATCGCCGTAGACGCATCGGAAGCGTAAATGCCGACCTCGTTCAGGACTTCCGGCCGTCGTGCGGTCCCTCCGGTCACCAACAGAAGACGATAGTGGTCAGGCCCGGCGGCCGCGGAAATCGCGCGGACGAGTTCGTTCGACCGGGTTTGCTCAGGGACGGAGACGCTCGGCGGCGAGGGCGCTTCTTCCTCGACCGTCGGGACATCGGGCTCGGGCGCCGTTCGGATCGCGCTTCCGAGCCCAAGGCGTTTCGATGTCTGTTGCGCTGCCGCCAACGCCGCGCGGGCCCAGTTTCCCCGCTCCGCCCGGCTCTTCGCCAGGTTCTTCACCTCGCGGCCGCCCCGACGCGCTTCGGAATCGGCGTCAACGCCGCTCTGCGCTTCCGGCTCGGCGCCAATCGGTCCAGCGGCCTCACGACGGCGATGCATCCAAGACACCATTTCTGATCCTCCTGTTGCCTGCAAAACGCCAGCGGCTGGCGCGGCCCTCGCCGTTCAAAGGCTTGGCGGCCGTCGGACCCGACATGGCTTCCGACAGTTTCGGAATCATCGTGAAATGTCTTGATAGCAACTCGGAAAGACGCCCACTGTTCAATAATGACCGTATCGCCGAAAAATTCCGACAGAGCCGAGTTGGGGCGAAAATTTGAGAAAGTGGTTGCCTGTTATTATTAAGGACGCGCGCGAGACTGGATTGGCCGTTCGCTGTGCTCATCGCAATGAGGGATGATCGAAACTATAATTCGACGCTTCTATTCCCTCAGTAGTACGCTCAACAGCGACCTATGGACCTTCAGCCCGCCGTTGTAATCGATGAAACCGAGCTTCCTGAATTTGTTCATGAAGAAGCTGACCCGCGGCCGGGTCGTCCCAATCATCTCCGCAAGCGTCTCCTGACTGATTTTGGTCGTGATCGGCTCCGGCGTTCCCTCCTTGCCGAAGTTGGCCAAGAGAAGAAGCGCACGGGCGAGCCGCCTTTCGCTGGAATTGAACAAGTGGTCCACGAGGTCCGCCTCGATCCGACTGTTGCGGGTCAACAAGTGGGCGGTGAACACCTCGGCGAAAGCAGGCTCGTCATGGAGGACGCGGATCATCTCCGCCTTCTTGATGCGCGCGACGGTAGCCTCGGTCATCGCAGCGGCCGTCGCCAAGCGCAAAGGCTGCGCAATCAGGCATCCCTCGCCGAAAAAGTCTCCGTCGCCGAGAAGGCCGACGACCGCTTCCCGTCCCTGCCCGGAGGTGACGGCGATTTTGATCCTGCCCCGCACGATGTAGAAGACGGCGTCGGCCGCGTCTCCCTGCGAGAAAACAACCTCTCCCGCCCGATACTCGGACATCGACCGGCCGTGCTTCGCGGTCGCCAAAAAAACGTCCGGATCAAACGAACCGCGCCTGGCTTTCCGCGCCATCAGCCCGATCCCCGTCAAATTGCACCCGTCTTTCGACGGGCCATGAGTCCGCGCCGCTTGTCAAAACGCAAGCCGATGCGCGCTCGTTCCCTCCTGTAGGGAGCGTTATCCTCCGTCGAGCGTCGAGCGGAGGGGCAAGCGAAGTCTTGCCGGTCGCCGAAACGGCTCGATCCCTTGAGAATGTTGGCGTCGTAGCGATAGCAGAGGTCTCGATGAAAGGCGATCAGCGCGCGCAAGACGACGGCGCCGACCCCTGCGATAAGGCCGTCCGCGAGAGCGAGCAGAAGACCGATGCGTTGCCCATGGCAGGTCCGGGTTCCGACGGCAAGAGAGTCGAAGTTCCCTGAATTGACTGGAGGTTTATCCCGTGCGTATAGGTTCCAAGTTGATAGTTGAATAAATTAGAATCGCTAAAAAGATCGAGCGGAGCTGAGAACTTTATCGTATCGCCGCTGAGACGGAATGGGACTGTCGCGACGACAGCACCCCAGCCGCCAGAAGCAGCAAAAGACACATCAGGGGGTCCATAGCTTCTGATTCCGATGGCGTTACGGTATATATATATCTCCCCACCGCGGATTACGGATTTTGGAGTATAATACTGGAAATCATTCTCAGGCCGACCATATGCGTCAAATATGAAGAAGTCAGGCGCTTGATTGAAAGTTATTGAGAATTCCACGTATTTCGTCTTTGGATTGACGACTGCAGATTGCGCGTCGATCAGAAAAGCAGCGGCCTCGGATTTCAGTGCGCTCAGGACGATCAGAATAGCGGTCGCCAAGCAGGTCTTCGCAAGTCGCAGGCCAAGGATTGCCATAGCTCGATCACCCCAAAGCCAGGCGATGAGCGCCGGATGGCGCCGTCCAGCCCAGCGACGCCCGGCGGCCAGCAAAATAAACGCTGAAACCTGAACCCTGTTCCCGTCCGATCGCAAGGGCCCCGTGTCGAAAAAGCGCGCAAGTCCTCCTCCGGATCGGGTCGCCCCCGTGGGACAGGCTCCGATCAACGAAATCGGCCAACCGAAAGCTGGTGGTTCTGGCTTCGGCGCTCGTGGTCAGCCAGAACAGGTCCCCGAGAATCGCCACGCCAACTCGGTCGCCAGTAATTCGACCGCGCCTCCCGCGCGTGTCGCGCCGTCGAACCTCGGCGTCCCGTGGCAGGACGCGCAATGCGCCTCATAAAGCGCCATGCCCTCCGCGATCGAACTCGGTTGCGTGAGCTGGAATGAACCTACTGCGCTCGCTTGCCCCGCGCCGCGAACCGAACGGCCTCTTCCGCCGCCCGGAACAGCGCGCTCGCCTTGTTGACGCACTCCGTATGCTCGGCGGTCGGGGAGGAATCGTAGACGATCCCCGCGCCCGCCTGGACGTGCATGCGGCCGTCCTTGACCACCGAAGCGCGGAGCACGATGCAGGTGTCCATCTCGCCGCCCGCGCCGAAGTAGCCGATGCAGCCGGCATAGATGCCGCGCTTGTCCTTCTCGAGTTCGTCGATGATCTCCATCGCCCGCACTTTGGGCGCGCCCGAGACGGTGCCGGCGGGGAAGCCGGCCGCCAGCGCGTCCACCACGTCGAGTTCGTCGCGGAGATCCCCCTCGACGTTCGAGACGATGTGCATCACGTGGCTGTAGCGCTCGATGAAGAAACTGTCGGTCACGTTGACCGTGCCGATCTTGGCGACGCGGCCGACGTCGTTGCGGCCGAGGTCGAGCAGCATCAGGTGCTCGGCGCGCTCCTTCGGATCGGCCAGCAGCTCCGCCTCCAGCGCGGCGTCCTCGCCGGGCGTCCTGCCGCGCGGACGCGTGCCGGCGATCGGCCGGATGACCACCTTTCCGTCGCGCACCCTGACCAGGATTTCCGGGCTCGACACGACGATCTGGAAGCCGCCGAAGTCGAGGTAGCAGAGATAGGGCGACGGGTTGACCCGCCTCAGCGCCCGGTAGAGCGAGAAGGCGGGCAGGTCGAAGCGGCTCACGAAGCGCTGCGACAGCACGATCTGGAAGGCGTCGCCGGCGGCGATGTATTCCTTCGCCTTCACGACCATCGCCTTGTACTCGGCCTCGGTGGTGTTGGAGACCGCCTCGCCCGCGACGATCAGCGGGTCGGCCGCCTCGCCGGCGCCGTGGTCGAGCGGCGCTTCGAGCGCGGCCACGACGGCGTCGAGCCGCGCTTGCGCCGCCTCGTGCGCCGCCTTGGCCGAGACGCCCGGGGCCGGGCGGATCGGCGTCACGACCGCCATTTCGTCCCGCGCCGCGTCGAACACCACCATAACGGTCGGGCGGATCAGCAGCATGTCCGGGACGCCGATCGGGTCGGGCTTGGCCGGCGGCAGCCGTTCCATCCGGCGCACCATGTCGTAGCCGAGATAGCCGAACACGCCGGCCGACATCGGCGGCAAGCTCGGCGGCAGCTCGATGCGCGATTCGGCGAGCAGCGCCCTCAGCGCCGCGAGCGGATCGCCGGGGGAGGGGACGAAGGCGTTCGGATCGTGGAGCGCGTTCCGGTTGATTTCGGCGCGCTCGCCGGTCGAGCGGAAGATCAGGTCGGGGTCGAGCCCGATCATCGAATAGCGCCCGCGCTGCGCGCCGCCTTCGACGGATTCGAGCAGGAACATATTGCCGGCCCGGCCGCGCGCGAGCTTGAGATAGGCCGAGACGGGGGTCTCGAGGTCGGCGACCAGGGTCGTCACCGCGACGGTCGCGGCGCCCGCCCGATAGGCGCGCTCGAAGGCTTCGTAGTCGGGGATCATCGTCATGCGCGTCAGCCGCCTTCAGCGGATTGCAGAACGGTCGGGTTGACAGTCACGCCGAGCGATCGACGCAGCGCGGCGACATACTGGTCGATCAGGCTTTCGCGGCTCGCCCGATCGAGCTGCTGCGCGATCTGCTTGACCTGCGGGTCGATCGCCTCGACGGGCGGCGTCTTGTCCGAAGTGATCTTGAACACCGTCCGGCCGTCGGGCGTCGCGGCCGATCCTACCCCGTCGGCCGGCTCGCGG
Organism: uncultured Alphaproteobacteria bacterium; assembly: GCA_963724785.1. Classification (GTDB taxonomy): domain Bacteria; phylum Pseudomonadota; class Alphaproteobacteria; order Rhizobiales; family Beijerinckiaceae; genus Roseiarcus. The sequence goes on from CAVRWC010000001.1 coordinate 119,187, forward strand.
AAGATCGCGGCGACCACCGGTGCGGGCAGATCCTTGTCGTCGCGACGGATGTCTGGGACGGAACGGACCGTCGCGCCGACGCTCTTCGCTACGTCGGCCGCGCTCGCGCCGTCGCGCAATTGCTTGACGAGATCGGCAGCCTTGGCCGCGAGCTGCCTTGTCGACCTGCTCGGCCCGCCACTGCGCCTCGACCTGGGGCTTGGCCTCGTCGAACGACCGTTCGTGGGAGGGCTCGACCTTGTTGACCGCGAACCAGACAAAGCCGCCGTCCTTGGTGGCGATCGGCGCCTCGTCCAACCCGACGTCGGAGGCGAACACCGAGCGCAAGAGGTCGGCGGCGTCAGGCAGCGCGACGTCCTTGCCGCTCGGATCCTTGCCCTGGGCGTCCACCGCTGGAACCGACAGCGTCGTCAGGCCCTCCGCCTTGGCGGCCTCGGCGAGCGGCTTGCCGGACACGCGCAGGTCCTCGATCTTGTCGTGCAGGGCCTGGATCTTGTCGCCGGCGCGGCCGGCCGAGATCCGGCGCTTGATGTCCTCGGCGACCTCGGAGAACGGCTTCACCGTCGAGGGCGTGATGCTCTTCACCCGGACGATGACGGGGCCGAACTGGCTCGGGAGGACGCCGCTGACGCCGCCGGCTGGCAGGGCGAACACGGCGTCAGCTTCGGTCGGGTCGATGACGCCGTCCTTGGCCGTTGGACCGAGTTCGACGTCCTCAGGCTTCAGGTTGCGGGCCTTGACGATGTCGTCGAAACTCGCGCCGTCCTTGATCTTGGCGGCGGCCGCATCGGCGTCAGCCTGATTGGGGAACAGGATCTGCTCGAGATCGCGCTTTTCCGGCGCGCCGAACTTCGGGTCCTTGCCGGCGAGCTTGGCGTAGGCCGCCTCGGCGTCCGCGTCGCTGACCTCGGCGGGATTGGCGAGCGTCTCCGGATCGAGCGCCACGACGTCGACCGCGCGATACTCCGGCGCGCGGTAGCTCGACTTGCGATCGTTGAAATAGGCCTTCAGCACGTCGTCCGACGGCGCGGGGATGTCTCCCGCGGCGGACGCGGGCAGGACGAACATGTCGGCCGAGCGCGTCTGTCCGTCGTAGTCGGCCTCCGCGGTCACCATCGTCTTCGGCGCCGACGAGGCCGGTCGCGAGCGCGGCGATGATGAATTGGCGCAGCGCGTTCTTCTTGAGCTCGCCGACGTAGACGCGCTCGTTGAGGTCGTTGTCGCGCAGCAGGGAGGCGAACTTCTGCGGGTCGAAGGCGCCGGACTTGTCCTGGAAATCCGGGTTCGACGTAATCATCCCGCGCAGCGCGTCGTCGGAGACGTCGAGCCCGAGCTTGCGGCGCCTCCTCGTCGATCGCGGCTTCGCTGACGAGCCGCTGCAGCACCTGACGGTCGAGGCCGATGGCGCGAGCCTGTTCGGTGGTGAACGGCTGGCGCAGCCGCCTCTGGTACTGCTGCAGCGTGCGCTGGAACTCGTAGCGGAAATCCTGCGAGGAGATCTTGGCGGCGCCGACCGTCGCGACGTTGGAGGCGGTGAAGCCGCGCAGCATGTCGCCGACGCCCCAGATGACGAAGCTCACGATGATGAGCCCCATCACCACGGTCATGATCGCCTTGCCGACCACGTGCTGGGCCGCGTTGCGCATCGATTCGAGCATTGGGAGCTTTCGCCTCGTTTGGATCGTCGCCTGGACCGCGCCTATTAGCCGCAGCCGGCCGCTTTGCATAGGGTTTCGGCGGATGATAACAACCCCGCGCCCCATACACGGAGAGAAAACCATGACGCCCGAGCGTCCGCCCGCTCGTCGCCGGCAACTGGAAAATGAACGGCCTCACGGCGTCGCTTCCCGAAATCGAGGCCATGGTGAAGGCGGTCGACGCGGGGGAGGCCGGCGCCGCCGAACTCGCGGTCTGCCCGCCGTTCACGCTGATCGCCGCCGCCGCCGCGAAGCTCAAGGGCGGCAAGGTGACGCTCGGCGGGCAGGATTGCAGCCCGCACGCCAGCGGCGCCTATACCGGCGAAATTTCCGCCCCGATGCTCAAGGATCTCGGAGCAACCTACGCCATCGTCGGCCATTCCGAGCGCCGCACCTATCATCACGAGACCGACGCCGAAGTGCGCGCCAAGGCCGAGGCGGCGCTGAAGGCCGGGCTGGTTGCGATCGTCTGCGTCGGCGAGACCCGCGCCGAACGCGAGGCCGGCGACGCGATCGCCGTCGTCTCGCGCCAGGTCAAGGGCTCCCTGCCGCCGGCGGCCGGTCCGGACACTGTGGTCGTCGCCTACGAGCCCGTCTGGGCGATCGGAACGGGGCTCACGCCGACTCCGGCCGACGTCGCGGAAGTGCACAAGGCGATCCGGGCGCTGCTCGGCGAGCCTGTACGGCGCGTGCAGGCGCCAAGGTGCGCATCCTCTATGGCGGCTCGGTCAAGCCGACCAACGCCAAGGAACTCTTCGGGATCGACAACGTCGACGGTGCGCTGGTCGGCGGCGCGAGCCTCAAGGCCGCCGATTTCCTGGCGATCGCCGCGGCCTATCGCTGAAAGCCGGGGTGACAGTCGGCACAATGGACGCGCCCCTTGCGCCGTGATAGGAGCGCGCCATCTTTTCTGAACGCCGGCCTTCGCGGCCGGCGCTTTCGTCGTTAGAGCCAATCCATGCAATCCGTCCTGATCGTCATTCATATTCTGATCGTGGTCGCGCTGGTCGCGGTCGTGCTGCTGCAGCGCTCCGAGGGCGGCGTGCTCGGATCGGGCGGCGGCTCCGGCAGCTTCATGACCGGCCGGGGCCAGGCGAACGCGCTGTCGCGCGCGACCGCCATCCTCGGAACGCTGTTCTTCGCCACCTCGATCCTGATGTCGATCATCGCCGGATGGAGCCGCACGCCGCATTCGATCCTGACGGGGGCCGGCTGCGCCGGTAAGCCAGCAGGCGCCCCAGCCGGTCAGTCCGTCCAACATCCTCGACCAGTTGAAGCAGCTTCAGGGCCAGTCGAACGCGCCGTCCGCGCCGGCGGCCCCCGCCGCGCCCGCGCCGGCTGAGAAGCCCTAGTCCGCCGGGCAGGGCGGCCTTCGGAGGCCTCAAGGCGTGCCGTCCTTCCGCAACCAGCGCCGCGTCCGACATCGGTCCGACCAGATGTTCGACCTCGTCGCCGACGTCGAGCGCTATCCGGAATTCGTGCCGCTATGCAAGGATTTGCGCGTGCGCAGCCGGCGTCCGGACGCGCAGGGCCGCGAGACGCTGATCGCCGAGATGTCGGTCGGCTACAAGATGATCCGCGAGACGTTCACGAGCCGCGTCCTGCTCGACAAGCCGCGCCTTCGGGTCGTCGTCGAGTATATCGACGGGCCGTTCCGCTACCTCGAGAACATCTGGATCTTTCGCGACGAGCCGGAGCCGCAGGCGGTCGGTCGTCTCCTTCTTCATCGACTACGAATTCCGCAGCCGCACGCTCGGCGCCCTGATGGGCGGGATGTTCGACGCAGGCGTTCCGCAAATTCGCCGGAGCGTTCGAGGAGCGGGCGGATGCGCTCTACCCGGAGGCCCCGTAGGCGCGGCGGGGGGCCAAGGCGGCGTCCGGAAGGAGCGCCGCTTGGTGTAAAGGCTATCGTAAAGGGGATCCCCCTGTTCGAACTCCTTGCCGAGGGGATTGCGGGTCGGACGCGATGGCTGTGTCCAGCATGAAGCGGTGCGGGGGCGTCATTCCGTTGAGCTTGCGCCCCTCTCTTCCGCCCTCTTCAGAGACATCGGGCTGGTTCGAGGGACGGCAGGCCGGCGTCAACGTCGGGAAACGCTTCGTCCCACGGCTCGATGGATTTCAGAGAGTGGGTGAGCCCCGGCATCTCGACGATCAGGCGGTCGCCGTCGCGGCGGATCGGCGCCCCACGCGCACGCAAAGGCGGCGAGCGGCGCCGCCTCTCGCGTTCGAACAATTCCTTGCCAACCGCTCGATTTTGTTCTATCTTTGTTCTCATGCCCGAAATCGAGGCGAGCGCTTGTCCGACCCCATTTCCGATCCAGAGCTTTCCCGCGACCGCGCTCGCGCAAGCCGGGATTCGCCGAGCGAGGTCCGAGCGGCGGGTCCGAGCCCGCCGCGCCCGGGTCAGCAAAGCCGAGCGGGAACTGCGGGTCGGAACCGAAACGCGTCGCAAGCTCTTGGAAAGCCTCAATTCAGGAGCCGAACGGCCGCACGCCTCCGCAAGGGAGGAGGCCCAAGCGAACCGGAACCGGAGCGCGTCGCAACCCGCTGCAAAGTCCCAATTCGCGAGCCGAGACGGCGCCGCCCTCTGGCGGTTGGGTTTAAGCGACCCGTCCGAAGAATGGCGGTTTGCTGACCCTCACTGCCCCGTCAGCAGGGCGCGCGTGGCGGCGGCGACGTCCTTGTGGCGCATCAGCGCTTCGCCGACGAGGAACGTCTCGATGCCCGCTTTGGCGAGGCGCTTGCAGTCGGCGTGATCCGAGATGCCGCTCTCCGCCACCACGATCCGGTCGGCCGGAACGAGCGGCTTCATGCGCTCGCAGACGTCGAGCGAGGTCGCAAACGTTCTGAGGTCGCGGTTGTTAATGCCGATCAGCCGGCCCTCCAGCGCAAGGGCGCGCTTGAGCTCCGCCTCGCTGTGCGTCTCGATCAGCACGTCGAGGCCCAGATCGTGGGCGGCCTTGTTGAGCGTCTTGGCCGTCTCGTCGTCGACGGCCGCCATGATGATCAGAATGCAGTCCGCGCCGCCGGCGCGCGCCTCGAGCACCTGATAGGGATCGAACAGAAAGTCCTTGCGCAGGATCGGCAGGGGCGTCGCCTTGCGCGCCTTGACCAGGTGCTCGGGCGAACCCAGGAACGACGGCGCGTCAGTCAGCACCGAGAGGCACGCGGCGCCGCCGGCCTGATAGGCCTTGGCGAGCGCGGCGGGATCGAAGTCCTCCCGGATGACGCCCCTGGACGGGCTCGCCTTCTTGATTTCCGCGATCAGCGCGAACCGCCCCTCCTCGGTCGCCCGCTCGAGCGCCTTGATGAAGCCGCGCGGCGGCGATTGCAGGGCGATCTCGCGCTCGAGGGCGCCGCGGGGAACGCGCACCTTGGCGTCCGCGATTTCCCGCCGCTTGTAGGTCTCGATCTTTTTCAGGATGTCGGTCATCGGCGTCCCCGGCCCTCAAGCATTGGACACGGCGATCAGACGCTCGAGGGCGCGCCGCGCCGCGCCCGAATCGATGGCCGCCGCGCCTTGAGCGACTCCGTCCTTGAGCGACGCCGCCTTGCCCGCCACGATGAGGCCGGCTGCCGGCGTTGATCAGCGCGATATCGCGATAGGCGCCCGGCCGACCGCTCAGCGCCTTCAGCAACGCCTCGGCGTTGTGCGCCGGGTCGCCGCCCTTCAGCGCCGCGGGGTCGGCGCGCTCGAGCCCCGCCTCTTCCGGCGTCACTTCGAACGCGTGGATGGCGCCGCTCTTCAGCTCGACGACCTTGGTCGGGCCGGTCGTGGTGATCTCGTCGAGGCCGTCCGATCCCGCAGGTGATCCACACCCGCTCCGAGCCGAGGTTGCGGAGCACTTCCGCCATGGGTTCGAGCCAGGTCGCGGAGAAGACGCCGATCAGCTGGCGCTTGACGCCGGCGGGGTTCGACAGCGGTCCGAGCAGGTTGAAGATGGTGCGGGTGCCGAGCTCGACCCGGGTCGGGACCGACGTGACGCATCGCGGCGTGGTGCGAGGGCGCCATCATGAAACCGATGCCGGCCTCGCGGATGCAGCGCTCGACGCCTTCCGGCGGAAGCCCGATCTTCACGCCGAGCGCCGTCAGCGTGTCGGCCGCGCCCGAGCGCGACGAGGCGGCGCGGTTGCCGTGCTTGGCGACCGGAACGCCGCAGGCGGACACCGACGATCGAGGCCAGCGTCGAGACATTGTAGGAGCCGGAGCTGTCGCCGCCGGTGCCGACGATGTCGATGGCGTCGGCGGGCGCCTTCACGGTCAGCATCTTGGCGCGCATCGCGGTGACCGCGCCGGTGATCTCGTCCACCGTCTCGCCGCGGACGCGCAGCGCCATCAGGAACCCGCCCATCTGCGAGGGCGTCACTTCGCCCGACAGGATGGCGTCGAAGGCGGTCGCGGCTTCGGCGCGGCTCAGCGTCGCGCCGGCCGCGACCTTGGCGATCAGGGGTTTGAACGATTCCATCAGCTTCGGCCGCCCTGGCGCGACCGGCCGACGCGCATGAAAGGCGGCGGCCAGGTCGAGGAAATTGCGCAGGATGTCGCGGCCGTGCTCGCTGGCGATGCTCTCCGGGTGGAATTGCACGCCGTAGACCGGACGATCGCGATGCGCCACCGCCATGATCAGTCCGTCGTCGGTCTCCGCGCTGACCTCGAGCTCGGCCGGCGCAGTCGATCGCTCGATGACGAGGGAATGATAGCGGGTCGCCTGGAACGGCCCGTTCAGGCCGCGAAAGACGCCACGGGCGTTGTGCGAGATGCGCGACACCTTGCCGTGCAGCGGCGCGGGCGCGCGCACGACGTCGCCGCCGAACGCCTGGCCGATCGCCTGATGGCCGAGGCAGACGCCGAAGATCGGCGTCGTCTCGCTCGCCGCGCGGACGAGGTCGAGGCAGATTCCCGCTTCGTTGGGCGTGCAGGGACCGGGCGAGAGAACGATCGCGTCCGGCTCCTCCGCCAGGGTGTCCTCGACGCTGATCTCGTCGTTCCGCCACACCTTCACGTCCGCGCCAAGCTCGCCCAGATAGTGGACGAGATTGAAGGTGAAGCTGTCATAATTGTCGATCAGCGTGACGCGTTGCATTCTTTGTTCCGGTCGGGCCGTGGCGGGTCTTTTCCGACGCCGCTCCGCCCCCGTCAAGCGAAAGACAAGGTTCAGTCGGCGAACCCGCGCCCGATCGGACGGCGCAAAGCGATCGCTCGCGCGACGACGCGGTACGAATGCGCCGCCGCGCGAGCCAGGCCCAGGGCGAGTGGGCTTTGCCTAAAGGTGAGAGGCGACGACGCGCCAGCCGTCGACCGATCGGCTCCTCGTAGCCGAGGACGGCGGCGCGTTCGGCTTCGGTCATGCCGACGTCGTCGAGATAGCGCGACGGCAGCGCGGCGAAACGGCTCCGCTCCGCGGCGGCTGCCGCGCGTTCGGTCAGCGCGTTAAGGATATGTTTACCGATCGAGACGCGAGCCCGAGACGATGACGTCCTCGACGGGAATGGCCCGAACCGGTGACGTACGCGATCATTTCTTCCACTTCCAAACGCGAATCCGAGGCCAAAGAGCCTTGCTTCACCATTGGATATATGGCGCAGTTCGCTTCGCTTCAAGGCAATGTTTATTCCCGCAATGGATAGGCTGGCTATACGATGAAGTCCGGTTGACCGCCTGCCGCCGCTGACCGCCCTGCGCGCCTTCGAGACGGTCGCGCGGAAGCTGTCGTTCGCCCGCGCGGCCGAGGAGCTGCATGTCACCAAGGCGGCGGTGGCGCAGCAGGTGCGAGCGCTCGAACAGGAGATCGGCGCGCCGCTGGTCGAGCGGTCGGGTCGGGGGCCTCGTGCTGACCGAGGCCGGCGCCGCCGGCGCGCCGGGGCTTGCCGAGGGCTTCGCCATCCTCGCGCCGCGCGGCGCGCGCGATGCGCGAGGCGAAGGGGCGGCGGTTTCTGGTGATCAATTCGAGCCCGTCCTTCGCCGCGACCTGGCTCGTCGGCCGGATCGGCACGGTTCAAGGCCCGCCATCCCGAGACCGACGTGCTGCTCGACGCCAACCCGATCGACGACACGCTCGATTCGGGGACGACCGACGCGCTGATCCGCTGGGGCGCCGGCGATTTCCCGGCCTTTCGACCACGCTTCTGTTCAAGGAGGACGTCTTTCCGGTGTGCTCGCCGGAGCTCGCCGGCGGCGACAATCCGCTCGCTCGCCGGAGGATCTCGCCCGCTGCACCCTTCTCCATCTCGAATGGAGCTCCGCCTATCCGTCGTGGCCGGCCTGGTCCGACTGGCTCAAGGCGGCCGGCGCGAAAACCGTCGAGGCGCGTCACGGCGTCTGGTTCAACAACATGGCGATGGCGATGCGCGCCGCGGCGCAGGGGCAGGGGGTGGCGCTGAGCTCGCTCGCCATCGCCGCCGACGAACTCGCCGCCGGCCGGCTGGTCGCGCCCTTCTCGACCAGCGTCAGCACGCCGTTCGGCTACTACTTCCTCTGCCGCCCCGAGGAGGCCCAGACGCCAGCGGATCAAGGCGCTTGCGCGAGTTTCTGGTCGAAGAGGCGGCGCTGTCGGCGGCGGAGCCCGGCTGATGCGCGCGTGGGCGGCGGAAGCGAGTTAGCGCAAGACGTGCACCATTCGCGGTCGGCTGAGTAACGCCGCCTGACCGGGCGCGGGTCTTGCGCGCCCTCGATGGCGAAGCCGACGTCGCCGAAATCCTTTGCAATGAAACTGTCGCGCAGGCGAGCGGCCGCCGGCCGGCCCGTTCTTCGGCCGGGAAACCTCGCAAAACGAGGCCCGCGACGCCGAGCAGCCTGCCGCCGCCGGCGGCAAAAATAGAAAGGTCGCCCGGTTGACGTGGATCAATTCCAAGTTTGGCTTCGCTGGTAACGTTGTGAACAAATGTTGCCAGCGATTTGAACCGGCGTTGCCCAGAAAGAGCGATGCGGCGCCCTAGGCGAAGATCGAGGAGGCCTCGGTGAAGGATCATCTCTTACTTACGGTAGCTACGGTTGCTATCGCCGCGGCCCCGGTGGTCGCCTTTCCGTCAGTGTCGCTAGCTGAAGCTGCTGCGACAGGGCCTGGGATCATTATGTCGGTTAGCGGTTCCGCTACGATCTCCACCGAGGGCATGGTTCCCGGCGGCGAGATTTGGGCCGAGTGGTATTCCCTGCCGCCAGGAAAGGCCGTCGATGAGTCGGCTACGGGCGCGAAGTGGGCCTATGTCGAAACGACCCTTGGCGGATCGGCCGTCGTCACTGGGGATCCGACTCCGATGTGCCAGTTCCTCGGGGCAGGAGGAAGCCTGGTGAAAGTCTCGGAGCGTGTTACCGAGCCCGGCGATGTCGAAGTTTGCAACTACGCTCTTTTGCCGGGCTCACGCACGGAGAATCGTGGTCCCGAGCCGTATGTTTTCGCCGGTTTGGCGGTGGGCGGCCCCTGGCAGGAAGGGATGGATGACAGCCCCAGCCTTTACCTCAATGTGAATGGGCTGGCCAAGGCGGTCAGAATCGCTTCGCCGGAATTTGCCGACGCCGAGAAGGAAATCTTCAAGGCAGGGGCAATGACGGTCGTCATCCGGAAAGTCACGATGCCGCCGGGCAGCCGAATCGTGACCAAGGATCGCTATCCCACCTTGCGAATGGTCGAGAACGGTCGACTGACCTTGGGATTTGAGGGTGCTGACGCCGCCGCGGCGCCGAAAGTCCTGGCGGCGTTCGACACGATGGAATGGGCGCCCGCATACCAGATTGTTCTCTCGAACGCGGGCGATCAGGCGGCTCAGTTCATCGAGTGGACGGTTTCGCCGGTGCAAAGCGTCACGCCGTAGACGGCGCGGGCGGCGCTGGGGAGCGTAGCGCGCAAGGATCGGGGCGGACATGGACAACGCAATTGGTGAGCCGGGCGGCGTGATGAGCGTCGCTGATGCGAAACCGTTCAGGGTTGCGATTATCGGGGGTGGGCCGGGGGGACTGTTCACAGCCTGGCAGTTGGCGGCCCGGGCGGGGCTGAGTTGCGATGTGACGGTGTTCGAGCAAAGCGAGCGCCTCGGGGGAAAGATCCAGACCTGCCAGTTTGCCGGCGTGGGGCCCTACGAGGCGGGAGTTGCGGAAATCTACGACTATTCTCGCTTGGGTCCCGACCCCCTGCACGATCTCATCGTCAAGGAGCTGGGTCTGGAGATCAAGTATATATCGGGCGGTCCGTGCGTGCTCGACGGGAAGATCTTTCAAGAGGCCGACGATCTTGCGAAATCATACGGAGACCGGGCCCGCGACGAAGCGGCGTCCTTTCGCAAGCGGTGCGCGGATTTGCTCAGTCCGGAAGCTTACTACTTCTCGGTGGCGGAAGAGGACAACGCCCATCCATGGCTCAAAGTTCAGGGCGACGATCTGCTGGAAAGAGAATTCACGGAAGACGTCGCGCGTCGCTACATCAGGGCGATGGCGCACAGCGACGTCGCCGCCGACCCTCACCTGACAAACGGACTCACCTTCCTCAAAAACGTCCTGATGGACGTCGACGGATACATGGACATCTTCTCCGTAGTGGGCGGCAACGAACAGATCATGACCCGGCTGGCGGAGGAACTCGACGCCGAGATCCGCTTGAATGCGAACGTGACCGCAGTCGAGCCGCTTGCCGACGGCGCGTACCGGCTTGAAGTGGATGTGAACGGTCACGTGGAGCAGGTGACGGCCGATTACGTCGTCGTCGCGCTGCCGATGATTGCGTTGTCGAGCATCCATTGGCGGTCGGAATCGCTCGAACTCGCTATGGACAAGCACATCAGGTATTTTGACAGGCCCGGGCATTACGTTCGTGCGACCTTCCTGTTCGAGCGGCCATTCTGGCGCGACCACATAACGACGGACTGGTGGATGCTCGACGCGTTCGACGGGTGTTGCGTCTATGACGAAAGCACCCGTTACGATTACGGCGGCTATGGGCTGCTGGCCTTCCTCATTGCCGGAAACGCGGCTCTTGCGCTGACGAATGTGTCCGACGAGCACATAGAGCAGATGTGCCTGGACGCCTTGCCGACGGAACTCGCGGCGGGCAAGGAGTTGCTGCTGGACCGCAGGGTCCATCGTTGGGTGGGGTCGGTCAGTTCGATTCCCGGGGGCATGCCTGTGCGTCCGCGCGGGACAAACCATCGCCCGGATCCCGCTGGCGCGCCGCGCCTCGTGATGGTCGGCGACTACATGTTCGACGCGACGGTCAACGGGGTGATGGATTCAGCCGAGGTGGCGACCGACATCATCGTCGCTGACCTTCTCAAGCGGCGTCGCGAACGGCCGCAGAGCGAGTCGATCGGACCGGAGTCCTCGGCCGATGTTCTCAACAGTGCGCTTGAGCACGTCGAAGACCTGATGTCCGCGCAATCGATAGCGGACATCCTCGAGGCGACATGGGGGCTCGAACGCGGCGCGAGGCTGCTTCATGTCGGCTCCGGGGCCGGACACATGGTCGCAACACTGAGGACGCTTGGGTTCGACGCCACGGGCGTCGAATGCAGTCGCGAGGCGTGGCTTGCGACCCCGGCCGAGATCGCCGGCCACAACCTTTGCTGCGATTTCGCCCGGCTGCCCTTCGAGGACGAACAGTTCGACGCCGTCATCGAGACAGGGCTGTGCCGGACGGCGCCGGGCAGCGTGGAGGGCGCGATCACGGAACTTCGCCGCGTGACGAGATGCGGCGTGCTTCTCGGATCCGTGACGACAGACCTCACGATCGATGTGATCGAACGTTTCAACCTGCTCAAGGATGTGAAGGTCCTCTGCTCGCGCTGGGACTGGTCGGAAAAGCTCTATGCCGCAGGGTTCGTGCACGCGCTGTTCGATCCCTGGCGCCTCGGCGAAGCATGGGACAAGGCGCAGGCGCCAGCCGGTTCGCCCAGCCAATGGTACGAAGACTTCGGAGAGCCTCCTCTATTGCGTTTACGAACCGGCGTCGAAGGCGGGCGCGCACGGACCGAGGGCGGCGCCCGCAACAATCGCGAAGGCGAACAATCAGGACCTCGCGCTCGTCTGAATGGAGATGTCCCACCGGATATCGGGGAGCGGCAAGCAAATGGGATGCAGTCATCATGGTGGACTTCCTCGTCAATGAGGCCGAGACCGTAGTTCGACCGCAGGCATGGCGCGTAGAGTTCGCAAAGGGCTCAAAGGACTTCTCGGAGGGTATTGAAACAATCGAAGTCGCGGAGCCTCGGGGCGTCACGGCCCTGCTGGTCCCGTTGGCGCTGTCGGATGCGCTTGCCCAGACCAGCCCAAGGACGAACGGCATATTGACGGTTGTCTGGATGCCGCCGGGCGTCAATACGCCGGCGACGATCGAACGCGACGCCGACGATTGGATGCGCGGTGCGGGCGCACAGAGAAAAGAGGCGAACGTGCGAGCGGAAGTTCGCACCATCCGGGTTGTCTGGGACCAATGCCGGGCCGTGATCTATGCAAGCCGCAGCGACATCCGCTTTGCGCTCGACGCGATCGTCCGCTTCACCGTCACGCAAAAAGAGGCGCTCGCGCTGGAAGCGACCATGAAGTCGGCGTGGGCTTCGATCGAGACCGACGCCAATTTGACTCACGCCGTGTCGTGGCGGCACCAGAGACTGCAGCGGCACGTCAATGAGATGACGGAGGTTGCGACGCGCCTGAAGATGGCCTGGCTGCGCGTCAACAGAAGCCTTGAGCAATTGGATCCGATCCTCGCCCTTCCTTCCAAGCGGGTCTTTTCCGAGCTCGTCGCCGCCGCATCGCTATACGATCGCGTGGAGATGCTGGAGGAGCCGGTCCAGTTCGCGTTGGATCACTATGAAATTTCCAACACCCGTTTGATCGACACGAATCTGGCTCGCGAGGAGCGCATCAACTCCATCGTCGGATATGGGTTGATCGTCGTTCTGCTCGTCGTTCAGATTTTGATAATGTTGCGCTAACCAAGCAAAAGATTGGGGCCTGCGAACCCGCGCCCGATCGGATGCACAAGCGATCTCGCGCGACGACGCCTTGCGAATGCGCCGCTGCGCGAGCCAGGCCCAGGGCGAGTGCAGCCGGCGAGAATCCGCTCAGCTCGCTTGAGGATCTCGCCCGCCCTTCTCCCTCGAATGGACGTACGCCGGCCGGCGCCGAGAAAAACCGACGTGCGCCTCATCAAGACGGGCGCAAATTCGCGCCCGCTGTGGCGCTAAACCTCAGACGATGCCCGACGACGATCCGGCGACGGCGGGGCGCTCCTCGGCCTTGCGCGCCCGGTAGTCGGAGGCGCGATAGGTTTCGACGGGGTCGACGGCGCCGCCCTTGCGGCGCCGTCCTTCCGCGAGGATCGGCGACACGTCGGTCAGGAACCCGGCCTTGAGCAGTCGGTGCGCCCCAAGGACGTCGTTTTCGTCCTGCGCCCCCTGAAGCGCGGCGCGGTCGACCGTGAGCGCCTGGGCGAAGGCGCGCTGGACCTCGATGGCCGAGACCATCAGGCTCTCAATCGGATCGGTGACATTGTGCGACTGGTCGAGCATGTAGGCCGGGTTGAAGCCCGGCGCCTTGCGCTCGGCGGCGTCGACGAGTTCGTTGAACACGCGGAACAGCCGGAACGGGTCGATCGAGCCGGCGTCGAGATCGTCGTCTCCATATTTCGAGTCGTTAAAGTGGAAGCCCGCGAGCCGGCCGGCGCGCACCAGCCGCGCCACGATCTGCTCGATGTTGACGTTGGGCGCATGGTGGCCGAGGTCGACGAGGCAGAAGGCCTTGGGTCCAAGCGCCTGGGCCGCCATCAGGCTCGTGCCCCAGTCGGCGATCACGGTCGCGTAGAAGGCCGGCTCGCAGAGCTTGTGCTCCAGGAAAACCCGCCAGTCGCCGGGCAGGCGCTGATAAATTGCGGAGAGCGATTCGAGGTACCAGTCGAGAACGCGGTCGAGGTTCGACTGGCCGGGGAAGTTCGAGCCGTCGGCGATCCACACCGTCAGGGCCTTCGAGCCGAGCTTCTCGCCGATCTCGATGCATTCGATGTTGTGCGCCACAGCCTGGTCCCTGACCGCCTTCGCCGCGTGGCTCAGCGAGCCGAACTTATAGGAGAGCTTTTGCCCCGGCTGGTCCTGGAACGTGTTGGAGTTGACCGCGTCGAAGCCTAAGCCCAGCGCCTTCGCCCGTTCGGCGAGCTCGCGATAGTCGCTGACCCTGTCCCAGGGGAAATGGGGCGAGCAGGTCGGCGTGGCGCGGGTGAGTTGCTGGATAGCCGCGCAATCCTCGAGCTTGTCGAACACGTTGCGCGGCTCGCCGGGGCCGGGAAAGCGGGCGAAGCGCGTGCCGCCGGTCCCGACTCCCCATGTCGGCACGGCGACCGCGAAGGCGGCGACCTTCGCCGTGATCGCCTCGATGTCGAGGCCACGCCGCTTAAGCTGCCGGCCGAGCGCGGCGTAGTCGTCCTCGAGGGCGGACGCGCGCTTGGCGTTCTCTTCGGCGATCAGCGAGTCAGGAATGCGATACGACATGGGTCCAGCCTCCAAAGTCCCTTCTCCCCGCAAACGCGGGGAGAAGGCTAAGCAGCTTCCGGTTGGTTGACCAACGGGTGTGTATTGGGATTCGCTGTGACGGCTGATTTGGGGGTATGCGTCATGGCGGGAAAGTCTCCAGTTACTGCAAGCGAGCCGCAACGCGCGGCCCTGCTGGCTCTTTCCGTCTCGCCCGAGCGTGGGGAAGCGGACCGGGCTCGGGCGATGTTGCTGACGCTGGCGGGCTGGACCAGTCCGAAGATCGCCGAGGCGTTTGGGGTTCGGGAGGACACGGTTCGCTTCTGGCGAGGCGCTTTCCTCGCCGGCGGCGTCGAAGCCTTGAAGGCGAGGGTCGCGCCGGGTCCCGTTCCGGTGAAGAGCGAAGCGGCGTTGCGCGTGGTCACGCCGTTGCTCGAAGCGCCCGTGGCCGACCGCATCAACTGGACGATCCCTCGGCTGCGCGCCGAGATCGAGGCGCGTGAAGGCGTGCGCATCAGTCGTTCGCAACTGTCCAAGGCGTTGCGAAAAAAAACTTCCGCTGGCGGCGGCCCCGGCACACGCTGAAGGGACGCCAGATCGCCAGCGAGGTGGAGCGGATCGGCCTGCGCCTGCAACTGCGCAAACGGCAGGCCGAAGCCGGCGACATCGTGCTTCTTTACGGCGACGAGAGCGAGGCGTTGACGCATCCCTATCTCGCCCGCGCCTGGGCGAAGTCGGGAGCGGACCTGCGTGTGCCGGCGCCGGGACAGGCCAGGAAGGTCGCGATCCTGGGATCGCTCGATCATCTGACCCGCCGGCTCATCGTGCATACCAGCCCGACCAAACGCAGCAGCGACTTCATCGCCCATCTCGAGCAGATCGATCATCTCTACGGCCCGCAGCCCGGACGCCAGACAAAGCCGGTCGTGCTGGTCGAGGACAATGGCCCGATCCACGCCAGCAAGCGCTCGCGCGCCGCACTGTCCGCCCGGGCGCACTGGCTGACCGTGGAATGGCTGCCCAAGTACGCGCCCGAACTCAATGACATCGAGACGGTCTGGCGCGACCTCAAGGCCCATCACCTCGCCCACCAGACCTTCACCGACGCCGACGCTCTCGACCGAGCCATCCACAACACCGTCTCCGATCTCAATCAAGAGCGCATGCCCGTTCCGTTGGCCAAATCACGAATCTCTGCTTAGGATGAGGGGCAAGGCGAGTAGCCGCAGCGGCCAATCGCCAGGCCCCGCACCCTTGCCCTCTCCCCGCAAACGCGGGGAGGGGGAATCTACCGCGTAAAACTCACCGCATTGCCGGCGTCGACGTTGAGGATGTTGCCGGTGCTCTTGGCGGAAAGGTCTGAGGCGAAATAGTAGACCGCCTCGGCGATGTCCTCGGGATAGACCGAGCGCTTGAGCAGCGACCGCTGGCGATAGACCTCCTCGAGATCGTCCTCCGACACCTTGTTCGAGGCCGCGCGCTGCGTGCGCCACTCGCCGCGCCAGATCTTCGAGCCGCGCAGGACCGCGTCGGGATTGACCGTGTTGGCGCGAATGCCGAACGGCGCCCCTTCGAGCGCGATGCAGCGCGCAAGATGGACTTCCGCCGCTTTGGCCGTGCAATAGGCTGCCGCGCCGGGCGAGGCGGCGAGCGCGTTCTTCGAGGCGATGAACACGATGCTGCCGCCGAGGCCCTGGTCCTTCATGACCCGATAGCCCTCGCGCGCGGCAAGAAAATAGCCGGTCGCCAGAATGGCGATGTTGCGGTTCCAGAGTTCGAGCGAGGTGTCCTCGAACGGCGCCGCTGAGGCGATGCCGGCGTTGGCGACGAGGATATCGACGCCGCCGAACGCTAGGACCGTGTCGCGGACGGCTGCGGCCACGGCGCTCTCGTCGGTCACGTCGCCCGGGAAGCCGACCGCCGCGTCGCGGCCGAAGCGCTTGCGAAAGTCCGCGACGGTCTCCTCAAGGCTCGCCCCATCGATGTCGGCGAGGGCGACTGAGGCGCCTTCCGTCATGAGCCGCTCGGCGATCGCCCGCCCGATGCCGCCCGCGCCGCCGGTGATCAGCGCGATGCGGCCGGCGAGCGCCTTGGCCTTGGGCATGCGCTGGAGCTTCGCCTCTTCGAGCAGCCAGTATTCGATGTCGAACGCCTCCTGCTCGTCGAGCCCGACATATCTGCTGACGCTCGACGCCCCGTGCATCACGTTGATCGCGTTGCCGTAGAATTCCGCAGCGATCCGCGCCGTCGCCTTGTCCCTGGCGAAGGACAGCATGCCGACGCCGGGAACGAGATAGATGACGGCGTTGGGGTCGCGCATCGCGGGGGAGTTCGGACGTTTGCAGCGCTCGTAGTAGGCCGCATAGTCGGCGCGATAGGCTTCGAGACGCTGGTCGAGCGATGCGGCGACGGCGTCGAGATTGTTCGCCGCCGGATCGAACGGCAGGACCAGCGGGCGGATCTTGGTGCGCAGGAAATGATCGGGGCACGACGTGCCGAGCGCCGCGAGCGGCCCGAGGTCGCGCGAATTGACGAACTCGAGCACGGCCGGCGCGTCCGTGAAATGGCCGATCTTGCGCTCGTCGGCGGAGATGCGCTTTCGGATTTCGGGCATCAGCTTCGCCGCGACGGCGCGCCGCGCCTCGGGGGAAAGCGCCGCGACCGCCGCGCCGCCGAAGGCCGGCCCCCTGGCGTTGGCGGCGAGCCAGGCCGCGGCCTTGTTGATCATCGCGAGCGTCGTGGCGTAGCAGGCCCGCGACGTCGGCCCCCAGGTGAAAAGGCCATGGCCGCCGAGCACGACGCCTTTGAGTTTCGGATTGGCGGCTGCGAGCGCGCCGAGCTTGAGGCCGAGATCGAAGCCGGGACGTTGCCAGGGCAGGAAACCCATCTCGTCGCCGTAGACCTCGTGCGTCAGGACCTCGGCGTTCTCGCAGGCCGCGATCGCGATCACCGCGTCCGCATGGACATGGTCGACATGGGCATGGGGAACGAAGCCGTGCAAGGGCGTGTCGATCGAGGTCGCGCGCGGGTTGAGGTTGAAGGTGCAGTGGTTGAACAGCGCCACCATTTCGTCTTCGTGCGCGAGGCCGCGATAGACGCCGCTGAGGCTGAGGAGCTTGTCGAGGTAAAGGGTCGAGAAGCCGTCGAGCTTCATCGAGCCGATGTCGCCGCCCGAGCCCTTGACCCACAGCACCTTGACCGCTTCGCCGGTGAGCGGGTCGACGCCCGCGATCTTCGCCGAGGTGTTGCCGCCGCCGAAATTGGTGATGCGCAGATCGCTGCCAAGCAGATTCGAGCGGTAGAGCAGCAGGTGAGGGTCGTCGAGCTTTGCCGCCTGAGCATCGTCCCACAGATCGGGCAGGGGCGCATAAAGGCCGGACGCAGGGCCGCTCATGGGTCGTTCCTCTCGCGTGTCGAGCAATTTTGAATCGAAAGTTAAGCAAGCAATCACGATCCGTCAATCCGGTCTCTGAATTGTGCGCTGCAATGACCAAATATGATCGAACGTGATTGACACCGCGCAGGCCCGGTGGCAGCCTAGCGTCAATCAACAAGCAACCGGGGAAACGGCAAGGGGACCCATGCGCGAGCGTCAGCGCGCCGAAATCGTCCGAAACCTTCTCGCCGAGCGGGGATTCCTGTCTATCGCCGACATCATGGCGGCGACCGGGGTGTCCGCGGCCTCGGCGCGACGCGACGCCGCGCGCCTTGCGGAGGCGGGCGTCGCCGAGCGGTTGCATGGCGGCGTCCAGGCGCTCGACGGCGCGTTCTCGAAGGCCATGGCGCCGGCGCCGCTCGCCACCCGCTCGTTCGACGCGAGTCGCACCATCAACATCGCCGCCAAACGCGCAATCGCGCGCAAGGCGGTCGAGATGTGCGTCGAAGGCGATGTCGTCGTCATCAACGGCGGCACGACGACGTATCAGATGTCGGAGTTCTTGCGCCAGACGCGCCTGAAAATCCTGACCAATTCGTATCCGCTCGCCGAGTTTCTGATTCACGAGACGCAGAACCGGGTCGCGCTTCCGGGCGGCGAAGTCTACCGCGACCAGAAGCTGATCGTCGCGCCTTTCGACGACGATGCGATCCAGCACTATTCGGCGCGACTCATGTTCATGAGCGCGATCTCGATCGGAGCGCTCGGCCTGATCGAAGGCGATCCGCTGATCGCGCGCGCGGAAACGAAGCTCCTGAGGCGCGCCGACCGGCTGATCGTTCTCGCCGACGCCTCCAAGTTCGCTCCGCGCGGCAGCCTCGTCGTCTGCCCGCTCGCCGCGCATCCACACGCTCATCACCGATTCCGGCGCGCCGCGTGAGGCGTTGACGATGCTCGAAGACGCCGGCGTGCGGACGATCGTCGTCGAGCCGGATACACTCTCGACAGAGGCCGCATGAACGTCTCTCCGACATTGCCGGGCCCGCTGCTCGAGGTCCGGAATCTCGAAAAAACATTCCCGGGCGTGCGGGCGCTCAGCGGCGTCTCGTTCGACGTCCGCCCGGGCGAGGTGCACGCCCTGCTCGGCGAGAACGGCGCGGGCAAGTCGACCCTGATCAAGATCGTCTCCGGCGTCTACCAGCCCGACGCCGGCGAAATCCTGATCGATGGGCGCGTCACCCGCTTCGCCACGCCCGAGGACGCCAAGCGCGCCGGCGTCGCGACGATCTATCAGGAGCTGCTGCTCTTTCCCGAACTGACGGTCGCCGAGAACATCTATCTCGGCCACGCGCCGCGCGCGCGTGGCGGCCGGATCGACTGGCGCGCCATGCGGGCGAAGGCCGATGCGCTGCTCGCCTCGCTCGAGATCGACGACCTCGCCGCCGACCAGATCGTCGGCGCGCTGTCGGTCGGCCACCGCCAGCGGGTCGAGATCCTGCGCGCCCTGTCGCATGACGCGCGCATCCTGATCATGGACGAACCGACCGCGGCGCTGACGGAGAGCGACGTGACGCGCCTCTTCGACATCGTGCGACGCCTCAAGTCCCGCGGCGTCGGGATCGTCTACATCAGCCATCGGCTCGACGAGCTTTTCGAGATCGCCGACCGTGTCACGGTGCTGCGCGACGGCGCCTATGTCGGGGCGCGCGAGGTGGCGGACACCAACGCCGCCGAACTCGTCCAGATGATGGTCGGCCGCCGCATCGAGAACCTCTTTCCCAAGACCGTCGTCGCCGATCGGCGCGCCGGTGCTCGAGGCGCGCGGCCTCGTCTGCGCATCCGATGACCAGGAATGTCAGCCTCGACGTTCGCGCCGGCGAGATCGTCGGCCTTGCCGGCCTCGTCGGCTCCGGCCGCAGCGAACTGGCGCAGGTCCTGTTCGGGATCACGCCGGCCGAGCATGGCGAAATCCGCCTCGTCGGCGAAACCGTGAAGGTCAATTCGCCGGAAAGCGCCCGCGCCCTCGGGATCGCCTACGTGCCGGAGGACCGCGGCGTGCAGGGCCTCGTCCGGCCGATGAGCGTGCTGCACAATTTTTCGCTGGCCGCGCTCGGCGGGCTGTCGCGCCTGGGCTTCATCGACCGCGCAGCCGAGCGCCGGCTGGCCGAGGCCGGGCGTGCAGCGCTTCAGCGTCAAGACCAGTTCGGTCGACGAGATCGCCGGTCGCCTCTCCGGCGGCAACCAGCAGAAGATCGTTCTGGGCAAGTGGCTGGCCAACAATCCGAAGCTGCTCATCCTCGACGAGCCGACCCGCGGCATCGATGTCGGCGCCAAGGCGGAGATCCATCGCCTGATGTGCGAACTCGCCGCAGACGGCGTCGCGATCCTGATGATCTCGAGCGAGCTGCCGGAGGTGCTGGGCATGAGCGACCGTGTGCTGGTGATGCGCGAGGGGCGCCTCGTCGCCGAATTCGACCGTGCGCACGCGACTTCGGAAGCGGTCGGCGCGGCGATGATGGGCGCAGATCCCGACGATGGAGCAGGCCGCATGAGCGCCATCCCGATCGGCGAGCGCGTTCGTCCCGCGCGCCAGCCTCCTCAGGCGCTTCGCCTCGCAGGAGGCGCTGCTTGCGGTCGCCGTGATCGGCCTTGCGATCGCGGTCGGCTTCGTCAATCCGCGCTTCCTCGCCTATCGCAATCTCGCCGACATCCTGCTCGGCAACGCCTATATCGCGATCGCCGCCATCGGCATGTCGATGGTGATCATCTCCGGCAATATCGACATCTCGGTCGGCGCGCTGATCGGCGTGCTCGCGACGCTCAGCGGCTCGCTCGCGGTCGCAGGCGCGCCGATCGTCGTCACCTGGCTCGCCCCGCTCGTGCTCGGCGTCGCCGTGATGGCGGCGCAGGGCGTCGTCGTCGCCTATCTCCGCATTCCGGCGATCGTCGTGACGCTCGGCATGCTGTCGATCCTCAAGGGCGGCCTCATCAGCGTCACCGGCGGCAAATGGATCACCGACCTGCCGCAGAGCTTCCATCTCGCCGACCTTTCCGTGCTCGGCGTGCCGATGCCGGTCGTCATCATGGTCGTGGCGACCGCGCTCGCCGCGCTCTGGATGCGCTATTCGCCGAGCGGGCCGCGCGATCTACGCCACCGGCGGCAACGCCGAAGCGGCGCGGCTGTGCGGCGTCAATCCGCAGCGCACGGTCGTGATGGTGTTCGCGCTGCACGGACTCTTCGCCGGCCTCGCGACGCTCGTCTATGCGACCCAGCTTCGCGTCATCCAGTCGACCACGCCGCCCGGGCTCGAACTCACCATCATCACCGCCTCGGTCGTCGGCGGCGTCAGCATCCTCGGCGGCGTCGGCACGGTGGTCGGCTCGACGCTCGCCGCCATCCTCATCGCCGAAATCACCAGCGCGCTCGTCTTCATCAACGTCTCGCCCTACTGGACCGACGCCTTGCGCGGCGGGCTGATCCTCGCAACCGTCATCGCCGACATTCTCCGCCGCCAACGGCGCGCCGCGCGGGGGTGGAAGACATGAGCGCCGCGATCGGCGACCGTCGCCCGGCGCGCGCCCTGGTGGCTCAAGCGCCACGAGACGCTGCTCGCGATCATCCTCGTCATCGCGCTGATCGGCCTCGGCGCGTTCAACAACCGCTTTCTCACCGTCGACAATCTGCTCAACCAGGGCCGGCTGATGACCGAGATCGGCCTGATCGCGCTGCCGATGACCTTCATCATCATCACCGGCGGCATCGACCTGTCGGTCGGCGCGATCGTCGGCCTCAGCGCGGTCATGCTCGGCTATTCCTGGAAAACCTTCGGCTTTCCGCTGCCGGTCGCGATCCTCTTTGCGCTGTTCGTCGGCGGGCTTGCGGGCTTCGTCAACGGCCTCGTCATCACGCGGATCAAGGTGCCGCCGCTGATCATGACGATCGCGACGCTCGCGCTCTATCGGGGCCTCGCGGAAGGGGTGAGCCAGGCGCATTCGGTGCGCGGCTATCCCGAATGGTTCTATGTGCTCGGCCAGGGCGACGTCTATCGGCGTGCCGACCCAGCTTCTGATCCTGGTCGTCCTGATCGTCGTCGCGGGCGTGGCGCTCGACCGCACGACGTTCGGGCGCACGCTCTACGCCATCGGCGCCAACGAAACCGCCGCGCGATTTTCCGCGCTCAACGTCGATCGCACCAAGCTCGTCATCTACACGCTCTCCGGCCTCGCCTCGGGGCTCGCGGCGGTCGTGCTCGTCTCGCGCGTCACCACCACGCGCATGGACATGGGGCATGGGCTACGAACTCGACGTGATCGCGGCGGTGGTGCTCGGCGGGACCAGCATCTTCGGCGGCTCCGGCACGATCTGGGGCACGGTGATCGGCCTCGTGATGATCCAGCTCCTCAAGAACGGGCTGGCGCTGACGGGGGTCAAGGGCGACGCGACCATCGTCGTCATCGGCGTGGCGCTCATTCTCTCGGTGCTGATCGCAAGCTCGCTCCAGCGCCGA
The DNA here is from genome assembly GCA_963724785.1 of uncultured Alphaproteobacteria bacterium. GTDB lineage: Bacteria > Pseudomonadota > Alphaproteobacteria > Rhizobiales > Beijerinckiaceae > Roseiarcus. Next base: position 141,215 of record CAVRWC010000001.1, read on the forward strand.
AGGGACTGACGAACGTACAAAGGTTAGCCGTCAAACTTGCGGCGAAGCAGGGAAGGAAGCAAACGATGAAGACATGATATCTTCGTGACGACGGCCGCGGCGGCCTTCGCGCTCGCGGCCTGGCGACCGGCGCGAGCGCGGCCGGAAAGTGGGACGGCGGCGACGATCTGCCGACGAGCCCGCTCGAATGCGGCGCGGGCGCCGCGCCGCCGCGGCCGCGCCGATGAAATATGACGGCGGCCAGCCGACCAATCCGCCGAACAAGGCCGGCAAGGAGATCACCGTCGTCGACGTGCCGAAGCTGATCGGCATCGGCTACTTCAACGCGACCTCGAAGGGCATCCAGGACGCGGCCAAGGAACTCGGCAACGTCAAGGCCAAGACCGACGGCCCGACCGAAGCCAAGATCGACGAGCAGATCAAGTTCATCGACAACTACATCACCAGCGGCGTCGACGGCATTCTGTTCGCCGCCAACGATCCCGGTCGCCATCGCGCCGGTGCTGAAGAAGGCGCTGTCGAAGGGCATCCACGTCGTCGGCTACGACGCCAACTCGACGCCCGACGCGCGCGAATGGTTCGTCAACCAGGCGCAGTTCAACGGCATCGCCAAGGCGATGATGGACTCGATGGCCAAGGAGAGCGGCGAGGACGCCAGCTTCGCCATCGTCACCTCGACCTTCACCACGCCGAACCAGGCGCGCTGGATCGCCGAGATGCAGGCCTACGCGGCCAAGTGCCATCCGAAGCTGAAGTGGCTCGAGACGGTCGAGGCGCAGGAGGACAACAACCTCTCCTTCAACCAGGCGACGACGCTGATCAACAAGTACGGCGACAAGCTCAAGGGCCTGTTCGGCATGACGTCGGTCGCGACGCCGGCTTCCGCCGAAGCGGTCACGCAAGGCCGGGCTGTGCGGCAAGGTCGCGGTCGTCGGGCTCGCCACGCCGAACGCGATGAAGCCCTATGTCCACACCGACTGCGTGAAGTCGGTGGTGCTATGGAACCCGGTCGATCTCGGCTACGCGGCGATGTATGTCCTGCGCGCCGCCGTCGACGGCAAGCTGAAGCCCGGCGACGCCTCGGTCGAGGCCGGCAAGCTCGGCAAGCTGAACGTCATCAACGGCAGCGAAGTCCTGCTCGGCGCGCCCTACGTCTTCGACAAAGAGAACATCGACAAGTTCGACTTCTGATCGAACGCAAGCGCCTCTTTCCGCGAATGCGGAGAGAGGCCCATGCCCGGAGCCGCCGATGCAGCGTCTCGCCTTCACAATGTTCCTCAATCCCGGGCAGTGCGACGAGTATCGACGCCGTCACGACGCGATCTGGCCGGAGTTGAAGGCGCTGCTGCGGGAAACGGGTGTGCGCAACTATTCGATCCACCTGGTCGTGGGCAGCAACGTTCTTTTCGCCTACCTCGAGCGCTCGGAGGACCACGGCATGGACACGCTGCCGTCGCATCCTGTCATGCGGCGATGGTGGGCGCACATGGCCGATATCATGGCCGCCAATCCCGACGGCAGCCCCGTCACGGCGCCGCTCGACGAGGTCTTCTATCTGGAGTGACGCCCGACGCGCTTCATCAGGCCCCCCTCGGCCCCGCTCCCCGCGCGCCGTGAGAGCGGGCTTCGCGAGCGGCCGCCCCTCGCCCCGCGTCAGCTCTTCGTCGGCTTAAAGCGGGCGACGAGTTCGTGAGCGCCTGCGGGATAGGTCAGCGTAACCTGAGTGACCGGCTGGCCCGCATGCCAGGTTCGCCGTTCGACGACGAGACACGGCAGCGCCTTCGGCGATGCGCAGGGTGTGCGCGGTTTCGGGATCGGCGGCCGCGGCGCGGATACGATGCTCGGCCGTCGTCCAGGGCTGCTGGGCCGCGAGCCACGCGCCGGGCGACAAGGCCGCAAACGGCTCGTCGCGCGCCGACGGGACGGCGGCGAGGCTGATCAGCCGGTCCTCGTAGCAGAAGGGCTGGGCGCCGGCGTCATGACGGCAGAGAATCGCCAGCAGCGGCGCGCCCGCGGGCGCATCGATGCGGTCCCGGTCTGTCCGTTTCGCCCGGCGCCTCGCCCGCCCCAGCACCTCGAAACCATAGGGTAGTCCGAGCGCGGCGACGTCAGAGGCGACGTCGCGGATTTCGAGCAGCGCCGACTGGCCGAACGGGCGCGTCACGAAGCTGCCGGCTTTGCGCCGCCGCTCGATCAGTCCGGCCCGCGCAAGTTGGGTCAGCGCCTTGCTGACCGTCATGCGCGAGCACCCGTAAAGCTCGGTCAGTTCGTGCTCGTAGGGGATCCGATGGCCGGGCGGCCATTGGCCGCCGAGAATTCTCGCTTCGACGTCGGCGATGATCTGGCTGTGCAGCGAGGACGAACCTCGAAGGCGCTCGTCGGCGCGAGGATCCGCCCGCGCCGGGTCGCCGCCGAAAGGAGGCTCCGCCTCGTCTCTCGTCCGCTCGGTCATCGTTCCTCCCGCTCGCCGCCCCTCATGCGCCGGTCGCGGCGGCGAGCCGTCGCAGGGTTTCGCCGAACCGCGCCGCGATCGTCTCCCGGGCCGCGTGCCGCCCGTCGCTGACCACCTTGCGGCCGCCGCTCCAGACGCGGTCGACGAGATCGCGCGCGCCGCCGAAAATCCACGTGTCGAGAATTTCGTCATCGGCGCGCCCGGCGATCAGCGGGCGAATCGCCCTTCAGGGAGACGATATCGGCCATGGCGCCGGGGGCGAGCGCCCCCGAAGTTCGGCCGAGCGCCTGCGCTCCGCCGGCCGCCGCCGCGGTGAAAAGGGCCGCGCCGGTCGAGCCTCCGCGCCGCGCGCAGACGTTGCGCGCCCGCGTCGTGAGGCGTTGCGCATATTCGAGCATGCGCAGTTCGCCCGCGGCCGTGATCTCGACATTGGAGTCCGAGCCGACGCCAAACCGTCCGTCCGCGTCGAGAAAGGCCCGCGCGGGAAAGACGCCGTCGCCGAGATTGGCTTCGGTGATCGGGCAGAGGCCAGCGACCGCGCCCGATCGCGCGAGCGCCAAAACTTCGCCCTCGTCGACGTGGGTCGCATGCACGAGGCACCATCGCGGATCGACCTCGGCGTGATCGAGGAGCCACCGAACCGGGCGCGCGCCCGACCACGCGACGCAGGCGTCGACCTCGCCGGTCTGCTCGGCGATGTGGATGTGGATCGGACCGTCGCCTGCGATCGCCGTGACCCCGGCCAGTTCCTCGGGGGTCGCGGCGCGCAGCGAGTGCGGCGCGACGCCGACGCGGGCGACGCTTGCGAGCGCGCGGCGGCAGTCGGCGACGAGCGCGGCGTAGGAGGCGAGATCGTTGACGAAGCGGCGCTGTTCGGCCCGCGGCGGGCACGGCCCCGAAGCCGGCGTGCGCATAGAACACCGGAAGAAGCGTGAGCCCGATGCCCGTCTCGGCGGCGGCCGCGGCGATCCGCTCCGCCATTTCGGCGCGGTTGGCGTAGGGCGCGCCGGAGACGTCGTGATGGAGGTAATGAAATTCAGCGACCGCGCCGTAGCCCGCCTCCAGCATCTCGACATAGGCCTGCGCGGCGATCGCTTCGACGTCGTCGGGGGTCGCCGCGAGCGCGAAGCGGTACATGGTTTCGCGCCAGGTCCAGAAACTGTCGGCCGCCTCGCCGCGCTTTTCCGTCAGGCCCGCCATGGCGCGCTGAAACGCGTGCGAATGCAGGTTGCCGATCGCGGGAACGCCGATCCCGCAGCGTTCGTCCCCGGTCTCGCAGCGGCGCGTCGGGCTCGACCGCGCCGATCGCCGCGCCGTCGATCCGCACCCGGACATTCGAGGCCCAGCCTTGCGGCGTCAGCGCCCGCTCGAAATGCAACGTCGTCATCGGCCGCCCTTCGCGCTTGACTCGAATATGTCTATACATTAAAAAGCCGCGACAGCCAAGAGGCGAGGTTGGCGCCATGACGGCGGAGAGCGGGCAGACGACGATCTGGCGGAATGCGCGGCTCGCGACGTTCGCGAACGGCGCTGCAGGTCTCGGCGTCGTCGAGCGCGGAGCGATCGTGGCGGAGGGCGGCCGCATCGCCTTCGCCGGTCCTGAACGAGACGCGCCGTCGTCACCGACAGGCGCGCGGGTCGTCGACTGCGAGGGCCGCTGGATCACGCCCGGATTGATCGACTGCCATACCCATCTCGTCTACGCGGGCAGCCGCGCGGCGGAGTTCGAGGCGCGTCTCGCAGGCGCAAGCTACGAAGACATCGCGCGGGCTGGAGGCGGCATCGTCTCGACCGTCCGAGCGACGCGCGCGGCGAGCGAGGACGAGCTTGTCCGCCAGGCGCTGCCGCGCCTCGACGCGCTCCTCGCCGAAGGCGTCACGACCGTCGAGATCAAGTCCGGCTACGGCCTCGATCTTGAGACCGAGCGCAAGATGCTCCGCGCCGCGCGGCGGCTCGCGGCCGAGCGCCCGGTCGAGGTGCGTGCGACCTTTCTCGGCGCCCACGCCCTGCCGCCCGATTTCTCGGGCGACCGCGAGCTTTATGTCGCGGAGGTGGCGGACACGATGCTGCCGGCGCTCGCGGCCGAGGGGCTTGTCGACGCCGTCGACGGCTTCTGCGAGACGATCGCCTTCTCGCGCGACGAGATGCGACGTGTGTTTCTCAGCGCACAGCGCCTCGGGCTGCCGGTCAAGCTGCACGCCGAGCAATTGTCGAACTCAGGCGGCGCCGCGCTTGCGGCCGAATTTGGCGCGCTTTCCGCCGAACATCTCGAATACGTCAACGAAGGCGACGTCACGGCGATGGCGCGCGCCGGCGTCGTGGCGACGCTGGCGCCCGGCGCGTTCTACATGCTGCGCGAGACCAGGGCGCCGCCGATCGACCTCTTTCGCCGTCACGGCGTGCCGATGGCGGTTTCGACCGACTGCAACCCCGGCACCTCGCCGATGACCTCGCTCCTGCTCGCGCTCAACATGGCCGCGACCCTGTTCCGCCTGACGGTCGAGGAGTGTCTCGCCGGCGTCACGCTCAATGCGGCCCGCGCGCTCGGGCTCGAAGCGGCAATCGGCTCGCTCGAGCCCGGCAAGAGCGCGGACCTTGCGATCTGGGACATCGAGCGCCCGGCGGAGCTCGTCTATCGGCTCGGCTTCAATCCGTTGCACGCTCGCGTGTGGAGAGGACGATGACAATTCGCCTGCTCGGCGGTTCCGCGTCGCTCGCCGACTGGCGCGCCGTCTACGCCGGCGCCGGAGTCGCGCTCGACCCCGAGAGCGCTCCGCGCGTCGCCGAGAGCGCTGCCGCCGTCGGCCGCATCCTCGCGCGCGGCGAGCCAGTCTATGGGGTGAACACCGGCTTCGGCAGGCTCGCCAGCGTGCGCGTCGCGGACGCGGATCTCGTCCAGCTTCAACGCAACATCGTGCTGTCGCACGCCGCCGGCGTCGGCGAACCCGCCTCTGTCGCCGCGACCCGGCTGATGATGGCGCTGAAACTCGGCTCGCTGGGGCAGGGCGCCTCGGGCGTGCGTCCGACGACCCTCGCGCTCCTCGAGGCGATGCTCGCGCGCGGCGTCACGCCGGTCGTGCCGGCCCAGGGCTCGGTCGGCGCCTCCGGCGATCTCGCGCCGCTGGCGCACATGACGGCGGCGATGATCGGGGTCGGCGAGGCGCGCCTTCGTGACGAGGTCCTGCCAGCCGCAGCGGCGCTCGAACGCGCTGGGCTCGCCCCCTGCGAACTCGGGCCCAAGGAAGGGCTCGCGCTCCTGAACGGCACCCAGTTCTCCACCGCCCACGCGCTCGCCGGCCTGTTCGAGGTCGAGCGCGTCTTTCGCGCCGCGCTGGTCAGCGGCGCGCTGTCGACCGACGCGGCGCGCGGCTCCGATGCGCCGTTCGATCCGCGCATTCTGGCGCTGCGCCGCCATCGCGGCCCCCGCGAGGTCGCCGCCATCCTCGCCGCGCTGATGGCGGGCAGCGCCATCCGCGATTCCCACCGCAGCGGCGATCCGCGCGTGCAGGACCCCTATTGCCTGCGCTGCCAGCCTCAGGTGATGGGCGCGTGCCTCGACCTCTTGCGTCAGGCCGCGGCGACCCTCGCCGACGAAGCCAACAGCGTTTCCGATAATCCGCTGATCTTTCCCGAGGACGACGCGGCGCTGTCGGGCGGCAATTTCCACGCCGAGGCGGTCGCCTTCGCCGCCGACATGATCGCAATGGCCGTCTGCGAGATCGGCTCGCTCGCCGAGCGTCGCATCGCCATGCTGGTCGATCCGGCGCTCTCGGGCCTGCCCGCGTTCCTCACCCCGCGCCCGGGCCTGAACTCGGGCTTCATGATCCCACAGGTCACCGCCGCCGCGCTCGTCTCCGAGAACAAGCAGCGCGCCTATCCGGCGAGCGTCGATTCGATTCCGACCTCCGCCAACCAGGAGGATCACGTCTCGATGGCCGCGCACGGCGCCCGGCGTCTCGCGGCGATGGCGCAAAACGCCCTGAACGTCGTCGCCATCGAGGCGCTCGCCGCCGCCCAGGCGATCGAGTTCCATGCCCCGCTCAAGTCGAGCGCCGCGCTCGAGGACGTGCGCGCCCGGCTGCGTCGCGTGGCGCCGAGACTCGAGGAAGACCGCTACCTTCACCCGGACATCGCCGCCGCCGCGGCGCTGATCGCCTCCGGCGGCCTCACCGACGCCGCGGGCGACGTCCGCTGGCCGGAGCTTGACCCGACATGACGCCGGACTGGCTCGCCATCGAGCGGCGCGACGCGCCGCTGATCCTCAGCATTCCCCATGCCGGACTGGAGCTCCGCGACTGCGAGGCGCGCTTCGTCAGCCCGTGGCTCGCGCGCCGCGACGCGGACTGGCATTTGCCCGCGCTCTACGATTTCGCCGACGACCTCGGCGCGACCGTCATCCAGACGTCGATCTCGCGCTCGATCATCGACGTCAACCGCAATCCTGACGGCGCTCTCGCTTTATCCCGGGCAGGCGACGACCGAACTCTGCCCGACGACGACCTTCGACGGCGAACCGCTCTATCGCGACGGCGAGGCGCCCGGCGCGGAGGAGATCGCCGAGCGCCGGGCGCGCTATTATGCGCCCTATCACGAGGCGCTGAGGATCGAGATCGCCCGACTGCGCGCGAAGCATGCGCGCGTGGCGCTCTACGACGCCCACTCGATCCGCTCGATCATTCCGCGCCTGTTCGAGGGCGAGCTGCCGATCTTCAACCTTGGAACGAATTCCGGGCGAAGCTGCTCGGCGTCCTTACGCGATCGGCTCACCGAGACGCTCGCGGCAAGCGGGCGGAGCTTCATGGTCGACGGCCGCTTCAAGGGCGGCTGGATCACCCGCTCGTTCGGCGCCCCCGACACCGGAGTCGAGGCCGTACAACTCGAACTCGCCTGCCGCGCCTATATGATCGACCCCTCCCAGCCCTGGCCGGACACCTGGCCGGGCCCGATCGATGCTCTCGCGGCGGAGCCGACCCGCGCGACGCTCCGCGCCCTCCTCGAGAACCTCCTCGATTGGGTGCAGCGCGCCGCGCTTACGAGCGAGAAACCGCAATGACCCTTCCCTCCCGCCTCGACAACATGCGGGTGATCCGATCCCCGCACGGGACCGAGCGCACCGCGAAAAGCTGGCTCACCGAAGCCCCCTTGCGCATGCTGATGAACAACCTCGATCCCGACGTCGCCGAGCGGCCCGGCGAGCTCGTCGTCTACGGCGGCATCGGCCGCGCCGCGCGCGACTGGAACGCCTTCGACAAAATCGTCGAGACCCTGCGCCGGCTCGAGGCGGACGAGACGCTGCTGGTGCAGTCGGGCAAGCCCGTCGGCGTGTTCAAGACCCACGCCGAGGCGCCGCGCGTGCTGATCGCCAACTCGAACCTCGTGCCGCACTGGGCGACATGGGACCATTTCCACGAACTCGATCGCAAGGGCCTGATGATGTACGGCCAGATGACGGCGGGCTCCTGGATCTACATCGGCTCCCAAGGCATCGTGCAGGGCACTTACGAGACCTTCGTCGAGATGGGGCGGCGTCACTACGGCGGCTCGCTGGCGGGTCGCTGGATCCTGACCGCCGGCCTCGGCGGCATGGGCGGCGCGCAACCGCTGTCGGCGACGTTTGCCGGCGCCTCGATGCTGGCGGTCGAGTGCCGACCCTCGAGCATCGAGTTCCGCCTGCGCACCGGCTATCTCGACATCGCCGCCAAAACGCTCGACGAAGCGCTCGAGATCATCGACCGCTCGATCAAGACGCGAGAAACCCGTCTCGGTCGGCCTGATCGGCAACGCCGCCGACGTCCTGCCCGAGCTCGTCCGGCGCGGGGTCAAGCCCGACATCGTCACCGACCAGACCTCGGCGCACGATCCGGTGAACGGCTATCTGCCGAAGGGCTGGACGCTCGAGCAATGGGAGGAGCGACGCGCCTCCGACCCCAAGGGCGTCGAACGCGCCGCGCGCGCCTCGATGGCCGAGCACGTGCGCGCCATGCTCGACTTCTTCCACGCCGGCGTTCCGACCGTCGACTACGGCAACAACATCCGGCAGATGGCTCTGGAAGAGGGCGTCGCGGACGCCTTCGACTTCCCGGGCTTCGTTCCGGCCTACATCCGCCCGCTGTTCTGCCGGGGCGTCGGGCCGTTCCGCTGGGCCGCGCTCTCGGGCGATCCCGAGGACATCTACAGGACCGACGCCAAGGTGAAGGCGCTGATTCCCGACAACGCCCATCTCCACAACTGGCTGGACATGGCCCGCGCCCGGATAAAGTTCCAGGGGCTGCCGGCGCGCATCTGCTGGGTGGGCCTCGGCGACCGCCACCGGCTCGGTCTCGCCTTCAACGATATGGTGGCGAAGGGGGAACTCAAGGCGCCGATCGTGATCGGCCGCGACCACCTCGATTCCGGCTCGGTCGCCTCGCCCAACCGCGAAACGGAAGCGATGCGGGACGGCTCCGACGCCGTCTCCGACTGGCCGCTCCTGAACGCGTTGCTCAACTGCGCCTCCGGCGCCACCTGGGTGTCGCTGCATCACGGCGGCGGCGTCGGCATGGGTTTTTCCCAGCACGCCGGCATGGTGATCGTCGCCGACGGAACGCCCGAGGCGGCGCGCCGCCTTGGGCGGGTGCTATGGAACGACCCGGCGACCGGCGTCATGCGCCACGCCGACGCGGGTTACGAAGACGCAATTGCGTGCGCGAAGGAGAAGGGGCTCGATCTGCCAAGCCTGACATAGATCCTCTTTCCCCGTTTTGACGGGGAGAGGGTTAGGGTGAGGGGCCTGGGTGATTGGCCGCCGCGGCTTTTCCCCGGCCCCTCATCCCGGCCTTCTCCCCGCCGTGCGGGGAGAAGGGGAGGCGTTGCGCCTTGCGCCGCGAGCCTGGAGATTGCGGCTAAATCCCCTTCCCCGTTTTGACGGGGAGAGGGTCAGGGTGAGGGGCCTGGGTGATTGGCCGCCCACGGCGCAGGACAAGGACAACCATGCGCGGAATCCGAATCCTCGAAACGCGTAGAGCTCGAACTTTGCGAGAAGACCAATCGCGGGCTGAGATGCTGTTGTGGCGGGCTCTGCGCGGCCGCGGCCTCGCAGGACACAAGTTTGTCCGCCAACTGCCAATCGGCCCATACTTTGCCGACTTCGCCTGCCGCGAGTCGAAGCTTGTCGTGGAGGTCGACGGCGCCACCCATTCGACCGACGAGGAACAGAGCTATGACGCGGGGCGCGAGGCGTTCCTTAACGAGCAGGGCTACCGCGTCGCGCGCTTCACCAACGAGGAGATTTACCGCAATCTCGACGGCGTGCTGCAGACGATATTTGCGAAGCTTGGAGGCGAACGCGAATAGATTTGAGAAGCGATGCGAAATGCGCTCTCCCCGTTTTGACGGGGAGAGGGTCAGGGTGAGGGGCCTGGGTGATTGGCCGCTGCGGCTTGTCCCCCGGCCCCTCATCCCGGCCTTCTCCCCGCCGGGCGGGGAGAAGGGGAGGCGTTGCGCCTTGCGCCGCGAGCCTGGAGATTGCGGCTAAATCCCCTCTCCCCGTTTTGACGGGGAGAGGGTTAGGGTGAGGGGCCTCGGTGATTGGCCGCTGCGGCTTGTCCCCCGGCCCCTCATCCCGGCCTTCTCCCCGCCGGGCGGGGAGAAGGGGAGGCGTCGCGCCTTGCGCCGCGAGCCTGGAGATTGCGGCTAAATCCCCTCTCCCCGTTTTGACGGGGAGAGGGTTAGGGTGAGGGGCCTGGGTGATTGGCCGCCGCAGCTTGCCTCCCGGCCCCTCATCCCGGCCTTCTCCCCGCCGGACGTCGCCGGACGGGGAGAAGGGGAGGCGTCGCGCCTTGCGCCGCGAGCCTGGAGATTGCGGCTATCCCTCTCCCCGTTTTGACGGGGGGAGAGGGCTAGGGTGAGGGGCGCGGGTGATTGGCCGCCGCAGCTTGCCTCCGGCCCCTCATCCCGGCCTTCTCCCCGCGAGCGCACGGCTGTCCGGGGAAGTTTCACGCATATTGGAAAGCCATCTGATTGGGATTGGTTTGGTCCCGTTTTCTGCTGGGATTGGTCGGGGGCGGTTCTTGGATGGCGGCGAGGTGGCGGCGATCGAAGAGGAAGACGCCGACGAGTTCGCTGAAGCGCAGAAGGTCGAGTTTGGTTTTGGCGGCCTTGGCCGCCAGCCGCAACAGGATATAGGCGATCATCGCCGCGTGGATCTGCAGTTTGACGGCGTTTGGGCTGGTCCCGAGGAACTTTCGAAGCTTGAGGTGTTGCTTGAGCCATCGGAACAGCAACTCGATCTGCCAGCGGAACTTGTAGGCCTGCGCGATTTCGGCAGCGGATCGTTCCCTGTCGTTGGTGATGACGGAGATCGTCTTTCCGTCCTCTTCGCGCACGATTTCGATGCGGCGCAGCGGGATCGGCAACTTGGAGTCGCCTTTGCTCGACAACGCGACCTCCTGGTCGCCGGTCACGATGAAGCCGTCTCCGCGCGAGGGGCGATATTGCCGCTCGGCCTTGACGGTCAGGCCCATGTTGGTCTTGGGCCTTGTGACAAAGAAGGCCTCGGCGGCGTGAATGGCCCTCCACCAGCCGTAATGGCAGTAGCCTTTGTCGAACACATAGGTCAGGCCCGGCTCGATCTCGATCTGTCGGCCGATTTGGGCGTCGTTGATGTTTGCGTCGGTGATGTCGAGGATGCGCGGCAGATCGCGGTCCGGATCGTAGACGACATGGGCTTTCATGCCGCGAATGCGGCCATTGGACTTGGCCCAATCGAACAGTTTCCCCAACGGGATGGGGGCGGAGTCGATCAAGCGCAGCAATTTCTTGGCCTCGGCTCGGGTCGAGCGGTCGGTCAGGGCTGCGACCATCGAAAGGACATCGGCGAACGCTTCGACGGGCCGGCGCGCGTTGGCGTCGGCGAGGGTGGAACGGGCGATCTCGCCGCAACCGAGGTGATAGTGGGCGTTGGCGTGGGCGTTCCAACTGGTCTCCAGCGCCCGCAAGGACGCGGCCCCGGTCAGTTGGGCATGGATCAGCGCCATGAGATGCTTCCAGCAGCCGAACGTCTTGTCGTAGGCGTCGGCGTCGTGGCGCTCGACGATCGCCTCGAACCGCCGTCGGTCAAGGGGTTCGACAAGCCGGGCGAAAATGGTAGGAGTGAAGCGCATGTCCCGCAGCCTTTTCTGAGTCTCGACAACCAGAAAATACCAAGGAATCTCATCGATTTCCCCGGTCCTGCGGGGCATGCGCTGCGACATTTGGAATCAGGCCTGAAACTTTCCCCGGACAGCCGTGCGCCGGGCGGGGAGAAGGGGAGGCGTCGCGCCTTGCGCCGCGAGCCTGGAGATTGCGGCTAAATCCCGTCTCCCCGTTTTGACGGGGGGACAGGGCTAGGGTGAGGGGCGCGGGTGATTGGCCGCTGCGGCTTGTCCCCCGGCCCCTCATCCCGGCCTTCTCCCCGCCGGGCGGGGAGAAGGGGAGGCGTCGCGCCTTGCGCCGCGAGCCTGGAGATTGCGGCTAAATCCCCTCTCCCCGTTTTGACGGGGGGACAGGGCTAAGCAGCTTCCGGTTGGTTGACCAACGGGTGTGTATTGGGATTCGCTGTGACGGCTGATTCGGGGGTATGCGTCATGGCGGGAAAGTCTCCAGTTACTGCAAGCGAGCCGCAACGCGTGGCCCTGTTGGCTCTTTCCGTCTCGCCCGAGCGTGGGGAAGCGGACCGGGCTCGGGCGATGTTGCTGACGCTGGCGGGCTGGACCAGTCCGAAGATCGCCGAGGCGTTCGGGGTTCGGGAGGACACGGTTCGCTTCTGGCGAGGCGCTTTCCTCGCCGGCGGCGTCGAAGCCTTGAAGGCGAGGGTCGCGCCGGGTCCCGTTCCGGTGAAGAGCGAAGCGGCGTTGCGCGTGGTCACGCCGTTGCTCGAAGCGCCCGTGGCCGACCGCATCAACTGGACGATCCCTCGGCTGCGCGCCGAGATCGAGGCGCGTGAAGGCGTGCGCATCAGTCGTTCGCAACTGTCCAAGGCGTTGCGAAAAAAAACTTCCGCTGGCGGCGGCCCCGGCACACGCTGAAGGGACGCCAGATCGCCAGCGAGGTGGAGCGGATCGGCCTGCGCCTGCAACTGCGCAAACGGCAGGCCGAAGCCGGCGACATCGTGCTTCTTTACGGCGACGAGAGCGAGGCGTTGACGCATCCCTATCTCGCCCGCGCCTGGGCGAAGTCGGGAGCGGACCTGCGTGTGCCGGCGCCGGGACAGGCCAGGAAGGTCGCGATCCTGGGATCGCTCGATCATCTGACCCGCCGGCTCATCGTGCATACCAGCCCGACCAAACGCAGCAGCGACTTCATCGCCCATCTCGAGCAGATCGATCATCTCTACGGCCCGCAGCCCGGACGCCAGACAAAGCCGGTCGTGCTGGTCGAGGACAATGGCCCGATCCACGCCAGCACGCGCTCGCGCGCCGCACTGTCCGCCCGGGCGCACTGGCTGACCGTGGAATGGCTGCCCAAGTACGCGCCCGAACTCAATGACATCGAGACGGTCTGGCGCGACCTCAAGGCCCATCACCTCGCCCACCAGACCTTCACCGACGCCGACGCTCTCGACCGAGCCATCCACAACGCCGTCTCCGATCTCAATCAAGAGCGCATGCCCGTTCCGTTGGCCAAATCACGAATCTCTGCTTAGAGCGGTTCCCACTCAGGCGCATCCATATCCTGAGTGGGAGAGGAAGTTTCGGCAATCTGAGGGCTGGATCTCCTCGGTTGCGATGGCGCAGGCGCTCCAGAGGCCTTCAAGCGTTCGCCTGGCGAAGGCCTGTTCGATCGGGTCGAGGTCGGGGCTGTAGGGCGGAAGAAAGCGGAGTTCGGCTCCGGCGGCTTCAATCGCGACTTTGACGGCGGCGCGCTTGTGAGCGCTGAGGTTGTCCATGATCACGATGTCGCCCGGTCTCAGCGTCCCGACCAATTCCTGTTCTAGGCTGAGGGGCGCGGGTGATTGGCCGCCGCGGCTTGCACCAGCGGATATCGTTGTCGCCCCATTTGTATTCGAGCAACTTTGGGACGTCGGCGCGCGTGACGCGGGTCTCCGAGATCTGGGGGGCGGCGTTCCGACCGTCGAGAGCCTGACCGGGCCAACCAGGGACAGGCTGCGGTCGGCGTCGAACGGCGCCCATTCGCGAAGATGCGTCGGGTCGGTCAGGGCTTGCCACACCTTCGCAGGCGGATGGCGCAAGTCCCGGACGAGTATCAGCGTCCACTTGTCTCCATCCTTGCGAACCTCGGCGCCCGCGGCTGGGCCCGGTCGATAGCGCTCACGGCTGCTCATCGTTTCTCTCCCTTTGGGCTCGGCGCGTCACATGCGATCGAGGTGGCGTTCGAGCGCGTCGACGTGGGTCGACCAGAAGCGGCGGAACGGATCGAGCCAGGCGTCTATCTCCATGAGGGGCTCGGGCCTGATCCGATAGAGACGGCGTTGCGCGTCGACCCTCGACTCGACGAGGCCCGCCTCGCGCAATACCCGCAGGTGTTTGGAAACCGAGGGTTGCGGCAGTCGTAGCGCCTCCTCGATATCCCCCACAGACTGCTCCGAGGAGGCAAGCAACCCCAGAATGGCGCGGCGGCTCGGCTCGGCGATGACGGCAAAGGCGGTGTCCATGACCTGTATATGCCACTAAGAGTATATACGTGTCAAGGCATATAATACCGCAACCCCGGGCAGATCGGCGCCGCAGTCCATCCGCGCCTGGAGTGTGCCGGAGACGACTTAGACCGGGGTTAAGCGGGGGCCCCGGACCTCTCGCCCTGACGTGCGGGAATTCCCGCTGCCCGGACCGACGCCTCACAAAGCTCAAAGAAAGGGACGCGCCTTTCGGATGGCCCTCGCCCAGGACCGCTCAATCCTCGTCTTCCGGCTCGCTCGAGCCCGGCTCCGATCCGGGGATCACATAGCCGCCCTTGAACCAGCGGTGCAGGTCGACGTCGGCGCAGCGCTTGGAGCAGAACGGATCGTAGCGTTCGCTGCGAGGCTTGCCGCAGATGGGACAGACGCGCGCTTTCGTCGTTGGCTGCGGCTTCGGAGGAGGGTTGTCGTTCGCGTTCATTTCAGCGCCGTGTCGGCCCACAGTCGATGCGGGGGATAGCCTTCGCCGCCGATCAGCGCCGCCGTCTCCGCGAGCGGCAGGCCGACGACTCCGGTGTAGGAGCCGACGATCCGGACGACGAAACCGCCGGCAAGGCCCTGGATCGCGTATCCGCCCGCCTTGCCACGCCATTCGCCGCTTTCGACATAGGCGTCGATCTCCTCGCGCGACAGGCGCTTGAAGCGGACGCGGGTCTCGACCAGCCGGCGACGGAGCCCGCCCTTCGCCGTCACCAGCGCGATGCCGGTGTAGACCCGGTGAGCGCGACCCGAGAGCAGGCGCAGGCAGGCCTCCGCCTCGTCCCGCAGCTCGCATTTCGGCAGAATGCGGCGCCCGACGGCGACCACGGTGTCGGCCGCGAGCGTGATGGCCGGAGCCAGGTCGGGAACCTTGGCGGCGAGCGCGGCCGACGCCTCGGCTTTTTCCGCCGCCAGCCTTTGGGCGACGGCCCGCGGCGATTCGCCGCGCCGTGGCGTCTCGTCGATCTCCGACGGCAGGACGGAATCCGGGTCGACGCCGATCTGGGCGAGCAAAGCCAAACGACGGGGCGAGCCCGAAGCCAGCACAAGGCGCGGACGGGCAGGGGGTGCAATCAAGGTCGGGTCCCGGCCATGCGCCCGAGCATGAGCCTCACTTGAATCGGTACGTGATGCGGCCCTTGGTCAGATCGTAGGGCGTCATCTCTACCAAAACCTTGTCGCCGGCGAGCACGCGGATTCGGTTTTTGCGCATCTTGCCAGCGGTATGGGCGATGATCTCGTGGTCGTTCTCCAGTTTTACGCGAAAAGTCGCATTGGGGAGCAGTTCGACCACAAATCCAGGAAATTCGAGCAGTTCTTCTTTCGACATGGGGCTCCTTCTAGGGTGGCGGCGTCGGCGTTGGCAAGCGCGAGGGCGACCGAACGCAGATCCATTGTCTGGACCCGCTCGGCCGATCGCCGGACGACGCGCAAAAAAGCCCGGCGCGAACGGCGCCGGGGACTGTGAAATCCTAGCGCATTTTGCCGGCAAAGGGAAAGAAACGTCCGTCCAGCGAGGGGCGCGCGCGAGCGCTGGGGCCGATGCAAGCGCTCGGAAATTCGTTGCCCCAGCGACCGCGCCGCCTTGATTTCGGCGAAACGATCGGCCACTTTGCCGCCGAGACTAGGTGTTATGGTCCCGCGATAACGCACGAGGGGAAAATGACAAAGTCGATCAGGATAAACAGGGCCGTTGCTGGCGCCGGTGTCCTCCTGGCGCTCATGCTCGGCGTCGCAAGCGGCGCCTCCGCGCAATGCGTTGGCACCTATCACTCGAGTTCGGGAAGCGGCAGCGCGCATTCTGCGTCGGGCGCCAGCGGAGTACACGCCGCCTCGAGTGCGACACACAGCGCTTCGACGTCGTCCTGCGCCACGCACGGAACGACGGCCAAATCCGCCGCCTTGCGCCCGGCAGGTTTCGGCGCCGAAAGGATGGGCGCCGGAACGTCGCACCGGACAGCGTCGCATACCGCGGGCGCGATCAGGAATGCGAGCGAGAAGAAGGTGGGCGCCAAGTCGTAAGCGATTGAGGTGACTCATCGCCCGGCTTTGCGCAGCTCACGGAAGCAAGCTGAAATTGCTTCGCCGCGCTTTGGCATTGTGAGGGATCCTAGCGCCTCTCGGTTTCGAGGGAGCGATAGCGCCGGATTGCGAACGGGATCGAGGCGAGATAGGCGAGGGTGACGGCGACCAGCGCCTGCATCGGGAAAACAAAGACGAGCAGCAGCGCCGCGGCGACGCCGACCAGAAAAACGGCCAGGTGCTCGCGGGGGACGCGGCTGATCGACTTGCCCGAATAATGTGGCACGCGGCTGGCCATGAGCAGCGCGATGGCCATGACGTACAGGCTCTCCAACACGGCGACCCGCGGGCCCGTTGCCCCGAGATCGAGGGCGAAGCGGACATAGATCGGCAGGAGGCCGACGATGGCGCCCGCCGGGGCGGGCATGCCGACGAAGAAGTCCTTGCGCCAGGCGGGCTGGTTGGGGTCGTCGAGCATGACGTTGAACCGCGCGAGCCTGAGCGCGCAGGCCATCGCAAACAGCAGCGTGACGATCCAGCCGAAGCTTTTGGCCGCATGGAGGTCGGCGACGAACAGGACGAGCGCGGGGGCGACGCCGAAGTCGACGAAATCGGCGAGCGAATCGAGTTCCGCTCCGAACCGCGACGTCCCCTTGAGGGCGCGAGCGATCCGTCCGTCAAGGCCGTCCAGCACCGCGGCGCCGGCGATGGCGCTGACCGCCCAGTCGATCGAGCCGTCCATGGCGAGGCGGATCGCGGTCAGGCCGAGGCAGAGCGCCAGCAGGGTGACGATATTGGGAAGGAGCAGCCGCATCGGCACCGGGCGGAAGCCGCGTCGCGGCGCCGGCCGGGCGATCGGGAGCGGCGTCTCGTCGGCGGGGCTCGGCGCGTCCACGGCTTTCAGGTCCGCTGGAAGGGGCGCGGCGCGGCGCGCCGCCGAAATCTCGGCGATGACCGTTTCGCCGGCGACGGCCCGCGATTCGAGGCCGACGACAATCTGCGCGCTCGCCGGAAGATAGACGTCGACCCGCGAGCCGAAGCGGATGAGTCCGATCCGTTCGCCGGCGCTCGACCTGCGCGCCCTCGCGCGTGAAGCAGACGATTCTCCGCGCGATCAGCCCGGCGATCTGCACCACTCCGTACCGGCCCGACGGCGCGTCGATGACGATGCTGTTGCGCTCGTTGTCCTCGCTCGCCTTGTCGAGGTCGGCGTTGAGGAACAGACCCGGATGGTAGGCGATTCGTTCGACCCGCCCCTCGATCGGGGCGCGGTTCACATGGCAGTCGAACACCGACATGAAGATGGAGACGCGCTGCAGCGGCCCCATGCCGAGGCCGAGTTCGGGCGGCGGCGCGCCGAGGCCGGCGAAGCTGACCACACCGTCCGCCGGCGCGATCACCAGGTCCGGGCTTACCGGCGTCACGCGCGCGGGGTCGCGAAAGAAATAGCCGCACCAGAGCGTGGCGATCACGCCCAGCCATCCGAGCGGAGCCCATATCCACCACAGGATCAGGGTCGCGACGGCGAAGCCGGCGACGAAGACGTAGCCCTCCGGATGGATCGGCGCGAGGCTGCGCCGGAGGGAGTTGATGACGCTCATGAACCGGAACCCGACAGCGTGAGGCGCGCACTCATGGCGCCAAAAGCCGCAAATGTCACGGCGCGGTCGGCGTGCCGATCACGTCGGGAAGATCGTAGACCTCCCGCTCCACCCGCTCTTCCACCGGGGCGGGTTCGGCGTCCGTTCTCCGCAGGGTCTCCTCCGCCGCGTCGGCCTCGCGCTGTCGGCTCCAGAGCGCGGCGTACACCCCGCCCCGCTCGAGCAGCGCCTCGTGGGTTCCGCGCTCGACGATCAGCCCCTGGTCGAGCACGAGGATCTCGTCGGCGCCGACCACGGTCGAGAGCCGGTGGGCGATGACGATGGTCGTCCGCCCGCGCGAGACGCGCTCCAGCGCCGACTGGATCTCGCGCTCGGTGAACGTGTCGAGCGCCGAGGTCGCCTCGTCCAGGACCAGGATCGGCGGCGCCTTCAGGATGGTGCGGGCGATGGCGACGCGCTGCTTCTCGCCGCCCGACAGCTTCAGTCCGCGCTCGCCGACCTGGGATTCGTAACCCTGCGGCAACAACCGGATGAAGGTCTCGATCTGGGCGTTCTCCGCCGCCGCCTGGACCTCGGGCAAGGTCGCGCCGTCGCGGCCGTAGCGGATGTTGTAGAGGATCGAATCGTTGAACAGGACCGTGTCCTGCGGAACCATGCCGATCGCGGCGCGCAGCGAACTCTGCGTGACCTCGCGGATGTCCTGTCCGTCGATCAGGACCCGTCCCGACGTCGGCTCGTAGAAGCGGAAGAGCAGCCGCGAGATCGTCGATTTGCCGGCGCCCGACGGCCCGACGATCGCGATCGTCTGGCCGGGCTTCGCCTCGAACGAGACGCCGCGCAGGATCGGCCGCGCCGGATCGTAGGCGAATTCGACCGACTCGAATCGCACGCCGCCCGCCGTCACGCTGAGCGGCGGCGCGGCCGGGAGCGTCCTTGATCTCGGGATTCTGGTCGAGGATGGCGAACATCGCCTCGATGTCGACGATCGCCTGCTTGATGTCGCGGTAGACCATGCCCATGAAATTGAGCGGCTGGTAGAGTTGCAGCATCATCAGGTTGAGGAGGACGAAGTCGCCGACCGTCCTTCGCCCGCTCTTGATCTCGGCGACGCACATGAAGGAGGACGCGCGATCAGCCCGACCGTGAAGATGAAGGCCTGGCCGGCGTTGAGCACCGCCAGCGAGACGTAGGTCCGCACGCTCATCCGCTCGTAGCGGGCCATCGCCCTGTCGTAGCGCGCGGCCTCGCGCGCCTCGGCGCCGAAGTACTTCACCGTTTCGAAGTTGAGCAGGCTGTCGATCGCCTTGGTGTTGGCGTCGGTGTCGCTGTCGTTCATCGAGCGGCGAATGCCGATGCGCCAGTTGGTCGCGAGGGTCGTATAGGTCAGGTAAGCCGCAACCGTGACGCCGATCGCCGCAACGTATCGCCAGTCGAAGGAGATCAGCAACGCGCCGACAATCAGCGCGAACTCGACGATTGTCGGCGCTGCGGTCAGCATCGAGGTGCGGATGATCGTCTCGATGGCGTTACGTCCGCGCTCGAGGACGCGGGTGAGGCCGCCGGTCTTGCGCTCCAGATGAAAACGCAGCGACAAGAGGTGCAGGTGCTCGAACACCTCGATCGCAAGTTTTCGCACCGCGTTCATCGCCACGGCCGCAAAGAGCGCGTCGCGCCCCTGCTGCGTTAACGCCATCAGAATGCGCAGCGCGCCGTAAAGGACAGTTAGAGATACCGGCGCCGATCGCGATCTGCTCTAGCGGCATGGCGCCCGCCTGGAGCTTGCCCGCCAGCGAATCGGTGACCCATTTGAAGGAATAGGGAATGGCGATCGTGATCAGCTTGGACAGCAGCATCAGGGCGAACGCCAGACCGACGCGCACCTTGAGATCGGTACGATTAGCCGGCCAGATGTAGGGCCACAGAAGCCGGACGGTGCTGGTCAAGGTGGCCCGTTCGCGGGCAACCCGGGTTCAATGTGAGATTTCAAGGTCATGGGATTCCGCATGGGCGCTCGCGCGCGGTCATTCAATGGTTTTCGGACGCATATAGAGGCTCCGCTCCTGCGCGCGACATCCTCTGCTGGCTGATTTTCGAGGTCATTTCGCTTCGGCATAGACCGCCCTGAAGACTGGGCAAAGGCGGTTCGGCCGCCGGGGCGAGCGTTCGCGCATGAATTCGGCGCGTCGATCAGTCCGATCGAAATCTGGCGCAACGCAGAAGCCGCGCGAATCGGTGGGGCGGCCTCAGGCCGAGACCTATGCGTACTGCCATGTCAAGAGACATCGACTGTCGACCGAAGACAGCCCAACATGGGCTGTCCGCGCATGCCGGAGTATTCGAGTCGAAAACTTGCGACAATGCAGTTGAAAAATTCTCGGAACAACTTGTATCATGTTTTCGAGTGCGCTATATCCGTGCGCGCCCAAGTCGCCATCCGGCGATAACAAAAGATGAGGGCTGTCCTGGTCAGACGGCCAGAATGGCCTGCGAGTTGATCGCCGTGTCGCGGTCGCTCCTGGTTTCGGTTTGGAGTAATGATAAAAATGAGCGAATCCAACAGTCACGTCGAACTCGCCGCGGAAATCGTTTCGGCTTACGTTTCGAACAATTCCGTGCCCGCCAGCGAGCTTCCGACGCTGCTCAACGACGTTCATGCGGCGATCGTCCGTGTCGCCTCGGGCGCTCAGCCGATCGTTGTCGAAGCGGCGAAGCCCGCCGTGCCCGCCGAAGAAGTCGATCACCAACGACTACATCGTCTGTCTCGAAGACGGCCGGAAGTTCAAGTCGCTCAAGCGGCACCTTCGCACTCAGTACAATCTCTCCCCTGAAGAATATCGGGAGAAGTGGGGCCTTCCGGCGGACTATCCGATGGTCGCTCCGGCTTATGCAAAGGCGCGTTCGGCCCTGGCCAAGCAGATGGGGCTGGGTCAGCAACGCCGGCGCCGCAAGTAAGCGATCCGGTCGACGTGACGGGGAGGGCGCGCCGCAGAGTCGGGCGACCGCCGCCATCGGACGGTTCGTGGCGGCGGTCAGGCGGGTCGCCGGCTGAGCGCGGGTCTGAGCGTCATCGCGGCCTGACAGCGAGTTGCGCCCCGTGAGCGCCGCGGGCTGCGAATGGGCAGACGCTCTACTTCGTCCCGAACATGCGATCGCCCGCGTCGCCGAGGCCGGGGACGATATAGCCGTGATCGTTGAGTCTTCTCGTCGATCGCCGCCGTCCAGATCTCGACGTCCGGGTGGGCGTTCGTCAGCCGTTCGACCCCTTCCGGGCGCCGCGAGCAGGCAGACGAATCGCATGTCCCGCACCCCGCGCCGCTTGAGCCGGTCGAGCGCCGCGATCGCGGAATTGCCGGTCGCCAGCATCGGATCCATCACGATCACCAGCCGCTCGGCCACGTCGGCGGGCGCCTTGAAGTAATATTCGACCGCCTCGAGCGTCTGCGGGTCGCGATAGAGCCCGATATGCGCGACGCGCGCGCTCGGAACGAGATTGAGCATGCCGTCGAGAAAGCCGGTCCCGGCGCGCAGGATCGGCGCGAACACCAGCTTCTTGCCGGCGATCGTCGGCTGCATGGTCTTGGCGAGCGGCGTCTCGACCTCGATCATTTCGATCGGCAGGTCGCGGGTCACCTCGTAGGCGAGCAGCATGCCGATCTCGTTGAGAAGCTGGCGGAAACCCTTGGTGGAAACGGTCTTGTCGCGCATCAGCGTCAGCTTGTGCTGGACGAGCGGGTGGCTGACGACGTGGACGTTCGACATGAAAGAGCTCCTGACCTTCAAAGCGCGGCAATTCTAGACCGATCCCAGCCGAATCGCGCCGGCAAATCCGGCGACGCCGTTCCCGTCCCCAGTTTTGTGCCGCCGGCGCGCGCTCGGGGCCGAACAGCGGCGCGGTATTGACGGACGCCGGACGACGATGTCAGGTGCAGGGCAAATGGCCTCCTCGATGACGCGTCCGATCAGCCGCAACTGGTCCCTGCCGAACGTCTTGACCTATGCGCGGGTCGTGGCGGTTCCGCTTGTCGCCGGCTTCCTGTTCTGGCCGCGCGAGCCCTGGGCGCGCTGGACCGCGCTGGCGATCTTCATCGCCGCCGCCATCACCGACTTTTTCGACGGCTATCTCGCCCGCGCCTGGGCGCAGCAGTCGTCGCTCGGGGCGGATGCTGGACCCGATCGCCGACAAGCTGCTCGTGTCCGCCGCGATCCTGATGCTGGCCGCCGACCAGACGATCTCCGGCGTGACGCTCTGGGCGGCGCATCGTCATTCTCTGCCGCGAGATCCTCGTCTCGGGCTTACGCGAATATCTCGCCGAACTCAGGGTGCCGGTGCCGGTGACGGCGGTCGCCAAATGGAAGACCACGGCGCAACTCGTCGCGCTCGGCTTCCTGATCGCGGGTCCGGCGGGCGAAGCGGTGCTTCCCGGGCTCGACCGCGGTCGGCTTCGGCCTCCTGTGGATCGCCGCGCTCCTGACGCTCTACACCGGCTGGGACTATATGAAGGCGAGCTACGACCATGTCGGCGGCGATTGAGGCGCCATGAAACTGATCTATTTCGCCTGGGTGCGCGAGCGCGTGGGCAAGAGCGAGGAGGAGGTCGATCCGCCGCCCGAGGTCGACGACGGTCGGCGACCTGATCGCCTGGCTCAAGGGCCGCGGCGAGGGCTACGCCTACGCTTTCGAGAAGGCGTCGATCGTGCGGGCGGCGCTCGACAAGGTCCATGCGCGGCACGGCGCGGCGATCGCCGGCGCGAAGGAGGTCGCCTTCTTCCCGCCGATGACCGGCGGCTGACGCTCGATGGCGACCGTCCGGGTCCAGCGCGAGGATTTCGACGCCGGCGCGGAGGCGGCGGCGCTGGCGCAGCGGGCGGAGCGGACGTCGGCGCGGTCGCGAGCTTCGTCGGCTATTGCCGCGACGAGGGGGGGACGCTCGCCGCGCTCGAACTCGAGCATTATCCCGGCATGGCGGAAGCGGAGATGGCGCGGGTCGCGGCGGAGGCCGAGGCGCGATGGCCGCTCCTCGGCGTCACGGCGATCCATCGCACCGGCCGGATCGCGCCCGGCGAACAGATCGTTCTGGTCGCGGTCGCCGTCCGCCCATCGCGGCGAGGCGTTCGCGGCGGCGGAAATGCTGATGGATTTTCTGAAGACCCGGGCGCCGTTCTGGAAGCGAGCGATCCGCGACGGACGGGACGGTCGAGGGCTGGGTCGAGGCCAAGGAGGCCGACGACGCGTCGGCGGCGCGCTGGGGCGCCGCCGAACGCTGACGCGGTCAGACGTCGGCGGGCGATGACCTTGTTGTAGATCCAGACGACGACGACCGCGCCGATGACGGAGACGATGATGCTCCAGATGTTGATGCCGGTGACCCCGGTCCCAAAGAGCGCGCTGGCGATGAACCCGCCGACGACCGCGCCGACGACGCCGAGCGCGAGATTCTGAAACAGCCCCGAAGTCGGCTTGTTGACGAACAGGCCCACGAGCCAGCCCGCGATCAGCCCCAGAATGATCCAGCTGATGACGCCCATCTTCTCGTCTCCTTCCGCGGGCCCGGCTTCCGGTCCGGCGTCCCCTGACGCGGCTGCGACCGGTTCGGGCGCGACGGATTGTTGCGGGATGGACGCGGAAAACGCAAGCCGATAGTATTGCGTCCGTCTCTACACCGAACGCTGCGCCAACGGCCGGACGAGGTACGCCCCGACAGGCGCGGCCGACATCACCCAGGAGGAAGCGATGGGATATTTTGACGACGCTCTGAAAAACGCCGTTCCGGGCGGCAATCTGGCGACCCCGATCGCGGTGGCGGTGGGCGCATTGATCCTCGGCAAGCTGTTCGGCGGCGGCTCGTCGCCAGCTCCGGCGCCCGCGGCGCCGGCGCCGGCGCCCGTCCCGGCGTCGCTCCCGACCAATCCGCCCGACCTCCAGCATCATCGGCGGCTCGAGCGACCTGATCGGCCGGCTGACGGCGGGCGGCGCGGCCCCGCAGGTCAATTCCTGGGTCGGCCACGGACCGAACGACCCGATCCAGCCCGGCCAGCTTGGCGGCGCGCTGGGCGGCGGCGTGCTCGACGAGATCTCGAAGCGCACCGGCATGAGCCAGCAGGAGCTCCTGAACCAGCTCGCGGCCGTCCTGCCGCAGGTGATCAACAGCCTGACCCCGAAGGGGCGGGTGCCGACGGTCGCCGATCTCGAGGAGCGGTAAGCTTTCGCCGCTCGGCGAACCGGCGACCTATTCCGCCGCGCTGCGACGCGGCTCGGCCGCCTTGTCGAGCGCTTGGACGAGGTCCTCGATCAGGTCGTCCGGGTCCTCGAGCCCGACCGACAGCCTGAGCAGGCCGGGGCCGATGCCGAGCGCCGCCCGCTGCTCGGGCTTCAGGCGCTGGTGGGTGGTCGTCTCGGGATGGGTGATCAGGCTCTTGGCGTCGCCGAGATTGTTGGAGATGCCGATGATCGAGAGCGCGTTCGCCATCCTGAACGCGGCCGCCTTGCCGCCCGCGACCTCGAACGCGAGCATGGTGCCGCCGCTGCTCATCTGGCGTCGCGCGAGCTCGGCCTGCGGATGGTCGGCGCGGCCGGGATAGACGACGCGCACGACCGCGGGATGCTCGGCGAGCGCGTCGGCGATCCGCGCCGCCGACGCCGCCTGCGCCGCGACGCGGATCGGCAGCGTCTCCAGCGACTTCAAGAGCGTCCAGGCGTTGAACGGCGACAGGCTGGGGCCGGTCTGGCGCAGAAAGTTGTGGATGTTGTCGGCGATGAACTTCTCGCTCGCGAGGATGACGCCGCCGAGCACCCGGCCCTGGCCGTCGATGTGCTTGGTGGCGGAATAGACGACGACGTCGGCCCCGAGCTTCAGCGGATGCTGGTGGAGGGGCGTGGCGAACACGTTGTCCACCACCAGCGTCGCGCCGACGGCCATGCACGATCTCGGCGACGGCGGCGATGTCGATGATCTCGAGCGTCGGGTTGGTCGGCGATTCGAGGAAGGCGGTCCTGGTGTTCGGCCGCATCGCCGCCCGCCACTGGTCGAGGTCGGTTCCTTCGACCAGCGTCGACTCGACGCCGAAGCGCGGCAGCAGGTCCTCGACCACGTAGAGACAGGAGCCGAACAGGGCGCGCGCGGCGACCACGTGGTCGCCGGCCTTGACCTGGCCCATCAGCGCGGCGGTCACCGCCGCCATGCCGCTGGCGGTGGCGCGCGCCGCCTCCGCGCCCTCGATCAGCGCCATCCGCTTCTCGAACATCGCGACGGTCGGGTTGGAGAAGCGCGAATAGACGAAGCCCGGCTCGTCGCCCTTGAAGCGCGCCTCGGCGGTCTCCATCGTGTCGTAGAGATAGCCCTGGGTGAGGAACAGGGCCTCCGAGGTCTCCTCGAAGCGGGAGCGCAAGCGTGCCGCCGTGGACGAGCTGGGTGGCTGGCCTGAGGCTTTTGGGATCGCGGGATTTGCGCGGGCTCGTCATCGTTCATGTCCTCTCCGGGCGCTGAAACGCCCGCGGGCTCAAAGACGAGGCCAATGGGACAGGAGCCCCGATCTTTTAGCCCTTTGTTTAACGTGGCGGCAAGCCGACCGGCTCAAATGACCACGAGAGCAGGCTTTCCTTAGCGCGCGGCGGGGGCGGGGTCAACGACGGCGAGAGGGTTCAATGAGGGTTCAACTCGAATTCGAGAAATGCGGCGTGAGCATCCTCAGGGCGGCTTCGCGCCGCCCCAGATCGGACTCGGCGGGATCGGGTGAATTGGGAGGGGCGGCGTCTCGCCGCCCAGGGAGCGCAAAGCCGGCTCGAAAAGGACGCCTGGCTGGCCCAGCGCGCCTGCGGACACAATTGGCTGCCGAAGAGTTCCGCGATCCCACTTCAACGCCGAGCCTATCTCTCCTCAAACATACAGCGCCGCCATCTCTCGCCATGCGCGCGGGCTATGGGCGCGGCCGTCCCAGAAATGCAGCTGATGGCGGACGCTCTTGTCTTCGAGGAGGCGGCTGAGGCGGCAGTTGTTGTCGAGGAAAGGGTCGGCCTTGCCGATGGTCAGGACGATGTCCATCCGGCGCAGGCTTTCCAGCCGCCACGCGCAGGTCAGGCCGGGCAGGAAATGCGTCGGGGTGTGGAAATAGATGTCGTCATCGTAGTAGCCGTCGAACAGGTCGTCGAAGCCTTCCACCTTCATCGTCAGATCGTAACGGCCGGAAAAGGCGACGAGCTTGCGGAAGAGGTGCGGGTGCCGAAGGACGAGGCTCGCGGCCTGGAAGGCGCCGAGACTGCAGCCCATCGCCATCGTGCACTCGTGGGGATTGGTCCACGCCATCAGCGGCAGAACCTCGTGGAGGATATAGTCCTCGAGGGCGGCGTGCCGGCGGATGCGGTCGGCCGGATGGCGGCCGACGTCGTAAAAGGTCTCCCGCGCCAGCCCCTCGATGCAATAGAGCTGCAGGTGGCCGGCGTTAACTTTGTCGGCGAGGCTCCCGACGACCTCGAGCTTCTCCATATTCCCAGAAGCGTCCGTCGCGTGTCGGGAACATCAGCACCTTTGCTCCGGCATGGCCGAAGATCAGCAGTTCCATGTCCCGATGAAGCGCCGGACTATGCCAGCGCCGATAATCTCGCCTCATGTCGCCCAAAGAACCGTCTGATCTTTTCCGACAGGAGCGCTTGCTGCTCCTCGCCGCCAGGATAGTCGAAATGACCTGCATCCAGGATGACGGTTTCGTGATGGTTTGACGTCGGCAGCGCATTGGCGATCGAAAACTGGCAGGGCGGCGCCACTACCGGATCGAAGCGGGCGACGGCGATCAGCATGGGGATCTCGATTCGCGTGGCCGCCGTCGAAGCATCGAAGTAGCTCAGGGTCTTCAGCACGTCCGCATGCGTCTTGCGATAGGTCTGGACGGAGCGGCCGCTGCCGGCGGTGGGCAGGGTCAGCCAGAGCGGCATGTTGCCGAACGTCGGCACGACCAGATGGCCGCGATCGATGCGTTTGTCGAAAGCAATCGCCAGCGCGCCGACGCCGCCGCCGAAGCTCAGGCCGCTGTAGCCGATCCGCCCAGTGAGCCCGGGATAGAGCCGAGCCAGCACGGAGACGGCCAGCCACAGGTCCTCGACGCAGCCGCCGAGGATGTAGCGCTCCGGCCTGTCGATATCGTGCAGCACGTGTCCATAAGGATCGCTGGCAATCCCAGACCGGCGACTGCGCGAGAGCCCGCGAAAGCAGGGAAACAGCAAGGCCGTCTCTTCGACCGGAATGTCGAAATCCGGCTCGTCGCGCCCGCCATAGCCGTGACCGACCACGAGGCCGCGCCTGACCTCTCCCTCTCGCGGCAGCAAAAGCCAGCCGCCGATCTGGAATTCGCCGGTCGAAGTATAGATGATGTCCTGGACGCGCCAATCCGGGTGACTGGAACGGCTTTCGCTGAGCTGCGGCTGCGGATTGACCCCAAGCGCGCGGAGATAGCGCGCGCGCCAGAATTCGTCGAAGTCAGGCGGTCCCTGAGGCGGCTTTATTGCGCGAAGCTCTTCGACCGCAAGGCCGTAGGTCGGATCGAACTCATAAGGGTGCTCGGTCGGAATGCTCATGGGGAAGATTGTTTTCGCGAACGACCGGATAAGGCAAGACCGGGATTCCCGCGGCGTGGTCGAACTGGGGTAGGGGCGTTCCGGCGGCGCTGCGTCCCGACTTGCCCTTCGAAAATTCATCACCCGTATCGACATTTTAAAAAAATAGCGTTATTCTTGGGCACACGAACATGGCGTGCGAGCGAACGCGGCGGGGAAATCGCGCAGCCTCCGGCGTACTCGCAAAAGGCCGAGGAAACCACACAGGAATTCCGCAATGAGCACAGCCGACCCCGAAATCGCCAACCGCATTTCCGCTGGCGGGATCGAGACGAACTATCATGACCTCGGCCGCGGTCCTCCGGTGCTCTTTATCCACGGCTCGGGGCCGGGGGTGAGCGCCTGGGCGAACTGGCGCTTGACCATCCCGGCGCTGTCGAACGCCTATCGCATCATCGCGCCCGATATGGTCGGGTTCGGCTTCTCGGCGCGCCCGGAAGGCTTCGAATACCGCAAGGATGCATGGATCGCGCAGGCGATCGGCCTTCTGGACGCGCTCGGAATCAAGAAGGCGCATGTGGTCGGCAATTCGTTCGGCGGGGCGATCGCGCTCGCCATGGCGATCCGAAACCCTGAGCGGGTCGACCGGCTGGCGCTGATGGGCGCGGTCGGGGTGAGTTTCCCGATCACGCCGGGCCTCGATTCCGTCTGGGGTTACGAGCCGTCGTTCGACGCGATGCGGAAGCTTCTTGACATCTTCGCCTACGACCGCAGCCTCGTGAACGACGAACTCGCGGAGATGCGCTACCGCGCCAGCATCCGCCCCGGCTTCCAGGAATCCTTCGCTGCGATGTTCCCGGCGCCGCGCCAGCGCTGGGTCGAAGCGCTGGCGAGCCAGGAGGCCGACATCCGCGCCATCCCGCACGAGACGCTGATCATTCACGGACGCGACGACAAGGTCATTCCGCTGGCCAATTCCCTGACGCTTCTGAAATGGATCGAGCGCTCTCAGCTCCACGTCTTCGGCCGCTGCGGCCATTGGGTGCAGATCGAGCATGCGGCCCGGTTCGCGAAGCTGCTGGACGGGTTCTTCGGCGAGGCTGCCCTGTAGCCGCGCCCGCCGAGCGCGGCGACCCGGCCGAAGGAGGCTGCGCCGCTATCCCCTGTCCGCCGCGCCCTGCCGCGCCGCGAGCAGCGTCTCGAGCGCCACGACCGAGCGCTGGATGTGCTCGCCGGCGAGCCTGCACGCAAGGTCGGCGTCGCGGGCGAGCGTCGCGTCGAAGATGCCCTGGTGCTCGGCGTGGACGTCGCGCGGAATCGCACGCTTCGACGCCACCAGGCGGCGGTAGCGCTCGGACTGCTGGTAGAGCAGGGCGTGCAGACGATGCAGCCAGGGCGAGGGGCAGGCGGCGATCAGCGCGCGGTGGAAGTCGCGGTTGCGCTCCTCGAATTCGGCCGACGCGCCGGCCGGGTCGTCGCGCAGCCGCTCCTCGGTCTTGGAGAGCTTATAGAAGGCGGCGACGATGTCGCCCTCCCACGCCTCGCCGCCGGCCGCGATCGCCTGGCGGAGCGCCTCCGTCTCGATCAGCTTGCGCACCTCGGTGAGGTCGCGGAAGTCCTCGAGCGTCGCCGTGGCGACGCGGAAGCCGCGCTGGCCTTCGCTCGTCACCAGCGCTTCGCCGAGCAGGCGCGTCAGCGCCTCGCGGATGGTCGAGCCGCTGACGTCGTAGCGGGCGCGCAGCTCCTCGGTGCGCAGCTTCGCCCCGGGCTCGAGGGTGCCGTCAACGATCTCGCTGCGCAGGGTGGCGTAGGCCGCCTCGATCAGCGTGCGCCCTTTGGCGTCGCCGGGACGGTCCGCGACGGCGGCGTCGGTCATGTGCTCAACCTTCCCGTCGAAGCCCATCGAAACCCCGGTTGACGCGGGGCGAGCAGCCGAATTCGCGCGGTCTTTGCCAAGAGACTGTCGCAAATGCGATCCCTGCGCAACCGGAATATCGGCATTTTCCTCAGCCCACGATAATTTCTCCGCAATGCGGACGAACGCACGATCTCAGCGGAAGGCGTGAGTTTGCAGCGCCTTTGTGAAATATCGATGGCGCCGCGCCGCGCCGACGCTTCAGCATTGCAAATTCTCGCGAGAATCAGAAATTAATCGTCAAACTAATTTAATATCGATATTTTTGTTGACTAACGATATCGGGCGCGATAGCCATCCTCCGTCAAAGCGCGACGGCCGAAAAACAGGCCTCGAGGCCAAAAGCCTGAAAAGGCGACGGTCTCAAGACCAGCGCGACCGCAACGCCGGATTCGGGGAGGACCATGGGACAGAGCCAAACGCCGCTTCGGAAGTTTGTGCGCGTTACCGGAGTGCGCTCCGGCCGCTATGTCGAATTCGAGTTCTCGGTGAACGACGCCGACCTGACTGTCGAACTGATCCTGCCTTTCGCCGCCTTCGAGGAATTCTGCACGCTGCAGGAGGCTGTGAGATTGACGCCTGACGGCGAGGTCGCGAACGAACTGGAAAAGCTCGCCTGGCGCGCCCGCCAGCCCGGGCTGCTGCGCCGCATCCAGACATCGTCCGAAGACGAGCAGCCTGGTTCGCCACGCAATTAACGCAACGCGCTCCACGGGAGGGAAATCGTGACCGTTCAAATCAAGACCATCGATCTCGAGCCGAAGCGGCAAACCTTCGGGCATGTCGCCCGCCGGCTCGGCGGCGACAAGCCGGCCTCGCGCTACCAGGAGGCGACGCTCGACGTCCAGGCGACGGCGAACTTCCATTACAAGCCGTTGTGGGAGCCGGAGTACTGGCAGTACGACACCCGCAAGACGGCGGTCGTGATGGAGGACTGGTACAAGCCGCTCGACCCGCGCCAGTTCTATTACGCGACCTACAACATCGCCCGCGCCAACATGCACCAGTCGGTCGAACGCAACTTCGCCTTTGTCGAGGAGCGCGGCCTGATCCAGAAGCTGTCGCCGGAAGCCAAAGCCGCCATCGAGCGCGGCCTGCTGCCCCTGCGTCACCTGCACTGGGGCTCGAACATGAATTTGTGCGAGATCAACCAGCGCGGCTACGGCACGGCGGTCACGGCGCCCTGCATGTTCTCGGCCGCCGATCATCTCGGCATGGCGCAGATCGTCTCGCGCATCGGCCTCGAACTCGATGGCCAGACCGGCGTCAGCCTCGACAAGGCCAAGGCGACCTGGCTCGACGACGCCGCCTGGCAGGGCGCGCGCCGGCTGATCGAGGACCTGTTCGTCGAGCGCGACTTTTTCCAGCTCTATGTCGCCCAGACGCTCGGCGTGAACGCCGTGCTGATCGACATGGCCTACAAGCACGGCGACGCCTTCTGGCGCGATGGCGCGCTCACGATCGCCATGCTGACCGAATTCATGTCCGACTGGCGCGCCGAGGAAGGTCGCTGGAGCGACCACGTCGTCAAGACCGTCGCCGACGAGAGCGAAGCCAACAAGGCGCTCGTCTCCGAATGGGCGGGCCACTGGATCGACCGCGCTGTCGAGGCGGCGAAGCCCCTCGCGACGGCGCTCGGCGACGAGGGCGCGGCCGGCAAGGCCAGGGACGCAGCCAGGGCGCGCGCTCGTTCGCTCGGCCTCAACGTCTAACGGGAAGGAAACCATCATGGCGCAAGTCGCCTCGCTCACGCTGCTGCACAACGACGACGCTCGCCCGATCATCGAGGCGATCCTGGCGGACAACGCGGACGTTCGCGTCCTCGACATGCCGGGCTGCGTCAAGCTCGACCGCGATGGCGAACTCGTCATCAACCGCGCCTCGGTCGAGGAGCGCCTCGGGCGCGTCTGGGACCCGCAGGAAATCCACCTCGTGCTCGTCTCGATGGCGGGCCATCTCGACGAAGACGACGACCGCTTCGCGGTCAGCTGGAAACACTAAGGTTTCGGGAGGACGACATGGCCGTCAAGAAGCTCGGACTGAAGCAGCGCTACGCGCATATGACCCGTGGTCTCGACTGGGAGACCACCTATCAGCCGATGGACAAGGTCTTCCCCTACGACACGTTCGAGGGGATCAAGATCAAGGACTGGTCGGCGTGGGAGGACCCCTTCCGCCTGACCATGGACTCCTACTGGAAATTCCAGGCCGAGAAGGAGCGCAAGCTCTACGCCGTGCTCGACGCTTTCGCGCAGAACAACGGCCAGACCAAGATCTCGGACGGGCGCTACGTCAATGCCCTGAAACTGTTCCTCACCGGCGTCTCGCCGCTGGAATATTCGGCCCATCGCGGCTTCGCCTATGCCGGCCGTCATCTCCGCGGCGTCGGCCCGCGCGTCGCCGCGCAGCAGCAGTCGCTCGACGAACTGCGCCACTTCCAGACGCAGGCCCACACCATCGGCCAATACAACAAGTTCTTCGACGGCCTCGCCGAATTCCCCCATATGCACGACCGCGTGTGGTACCTCAGCGTGCCGAAGTCGTTCTTCGACGACGCCCGCACCGCGGGTCCGTTCGAGTTCATGATCGCGATCGGCTTCGCCTTCGAATACGTGCTGACCAACCTGCTATTCGTGCCGTTCATGTCCGGCGCGGCCTACAACGGCGATATGTCGACCGTCACCTTCGGCTTCTCGGCCCAGTCGGACGAGAGCCGCCACATGACGCTCGGCATCGAGGTGATCAAGTTCCTGCTCGAGCAGCACCCGGACAACCTGCCGATCGTGCAGAAGTGGGTCGACAAGTGGTTCTGGCGCGGCCACAAGGTGCTCGGCATCGTCGCGATGATGATGGACTACATGCTGCCGAAGAAGGTGATGTCGTGGCGCGAGGCCTGGGACATCTACTTCACCGAGGCCGGCGGCTCGCTGTTCCAGGATCTCGCCCGCTACGGCCTGCGTCCGCCGAAATACGCCGATCAGGCGACCGTCGAGGCCGATCACGTCTCGCACCAGAACTGGGCGACCTTCTACCAGTACAGCCACGCCGCAGCGTTCCATACCTTCATCCCGGACCGCGAGCACCTCGACTGGCTGTCAGAGAAGTACCCGACGACGTTCGACAAGTTCTATCGTCCGCGCTGGGAGATGTGGGCGGAGATGGCGAAGTCGGGCAAGCGCTTCTACAACATGGCGCTGCCGCATGCTCTGCCAGACCTGCCAGATCCCGATGGTGTACACCGAGCCGGGCGATCCGACCACGATCTGCTTCCGCCACTCGAAGTTCAAGGGCCAGACCTATCACTTCTGCTCTGACGGCTGCAAAGACATCTTCGACGGCGAGCCGGAGAAGTACGTCCAGGCTTGGCTGCCGGTGCACCAGATCTTTCAGGGCAACTGCGGCGGCGCGACCATTCCGGACGTGCTCAACTACTACCGGCTGAACGTCGGCCACGACAACATGGACTACGTCGGCTCGCCGGACGAAGCCTTGTGGAACAGCTGGCAGGCGGGCGCGGTCAAGGCCGCGGAATAACCCTGAACCGATGCAGGCGGGGCGCGCGTCCATCAGGCGCGCGTCCCGTCGCCAACCTTGGAACTCCCCGGGAGGAGATCATGGCTCTCACGGCGCTTTCGCCCGACTATGAAGACAACATCGACTATCGCGATGCGGAAAAGAACTTCCACGGCAACCGCGTCGTCTACGTTCACTGGGAGGAGCATCTCATGTTCTGTGCGGCGGTCGCGTTTCCGCTGCCCCCGGACATGCCTTTCGCCGCCTTTATCGAGGCGATCGTCAAGGGCCACTACAACGCCCATCCCGACTTCGACAAGATCGACTGGGATCGGGTCGAGTGGATGATCGACGGCGTCAGGGTGAAGCCGGACCTCGGCAAGTCGCTCGCCGATCACGGTGTCGGCCACAAGTCGCTGATCCGATTCTGGACCCCGGGCCTCAACGGCTTCAAGGGCTCCGCGAGCTAAGGCGCCGGAGCCGAGATAAGACATGACGCACCAGCTCACCATCGAACCCCTCGGCGACGCGATCGGCGTCGCCGAGGGCCAGACGATCCTCGACGCCTGCCTGCGCTCGGGGATCTACATCCCGCACGCCTGCGGCCATGGCTTGTGCGGAACGTGCAAGACGCAGGTGGTGGAGGGCGAGATCGATCACGGCGAGGCGTCGAACTTCGCCCTGATGGATTTCGAGCGCGATGACGGCTTCGTCCTCGCCTGCACGGCGACGCTGAAGTCGGATGTCACGATCGAGGCCGACGTCGAGGAAGATCCCGACGCCCGCCGCATCGCGGTCGGGGATTTCGCGGGCGAGGTGGTCGGACTCGACGAACTCACCCACGACGTCAAGGGCGTGCGGATCGCGGTCGAGGGCGACGGCGTCGATTTCCAGGCGGGCCAGTATGTGATGGTGAGGCTGCCGGGCGTCGAGGCTCCTCGCGCCTTCTCAATCGCCAACGCGCCCTCCGACGCGGCCCATGTCGAACTGCAGGTGCGGCGGGTGCCCGGCGGCGCCGGCACCGGCTATGTTCACGAGAAGCTGAAGCGCGGCGACCGGGTGCGCTTTTCCGGCCCCTACGGGCGGTTCGTGGTGCGCAAGTCGCGCGGCGGCCCGCTGATCTTCCTTGCCGGCGGCACGGGCGTCTCGAGCCCGCGCGCGATGATCCTCGACCTTCTCGAAGAGGGCTACGCCGAGCCGATCACCCTGATCCACGGCGTTCGCGCGGAGGCCGATCTTTACGGCCGCGAGGAATTCGAGGCGCTGGCCGCGAAGCATCCGAACTTCCGTTATGTGCCGGCGCTGTCGAGCGAGCCTGAGGGCAGCGCCTGGGCGGGCGAGCGCGGCTTCGTCCACGACGTCGCCAAGCGCCTCTACGACGACCGGTTCGAAGGCTTGACCGCCTATCTCTGCGGGCCGCCGCCGATGATCGAGGCCTGCATCGGCGCGCTGATGCAGGGGCGGCTGTTCGAGAAGCACATCTTCACCGAAAAATTCTTCACCGCGCAGGACGCGGGATCGAAGCCCAAAAGCCCCCTGTTCAAGAGGCTCTGACCATGGCCCCGCAACGTTTCCAGATCACGCTCGAGGGCCACGGCGCAGCGAACGCCTACGAAGGCGAGCGCGTCCTCGTCGCGCTCGAGCGGGCGCAGGGCTTTGGACAGCTCAAGAACATGCCGCGCCGCCTGCCGGTCGGCTGCCGGCGCGGCGGGTGCGGGATCTGCCGGGTCCGCGTGCTCGCCGGCCAGTACGGCTCGGGCCCGATGAGCCGGGCGCATGTTTCGCCGGAGGATGAAGCGGCGGGCGTCGTGCTCGCCTGCTGCATCTATGCGCGATCCGATCTTTCGCTGCGGCTGGAGACCCCGGTCGTGGTCAACACGAAGGGCGAGCGGGCCCTGCAATCCGCTTGAAGGAGGAAAACAGCATGGCAATGTCAGGCATTCTGCGTCCGGGCTTCATTCAGATCCGCGTTCTGGACATGCCCGCATCGATCGAGTTCTACACCAAGCGGATCGGCCTGCATCAAGTGACCGAAGGCTCCGACGGGCGCGTCTACCTGAAGTCGGCCGACGAGTTCGACCATCATTCGGTCGTGCTGCGCCGGGCGGATTCGGCCGGAATCGACGCCGCCGCCTTCAAGTGCCTCAAAGACTCGGACCTCGACCATTACGAGAAGCGCGTCACCGAGTACGGGATCAAGGTCGATCACGTTGCGGCGGGCGAGCAGCCGGGCGTCGGCCGCCGCATCGGCTTCACCATCCCGACTGGCCACCGCATCGAGCTCTTTGCTCATATCGACCAGTCCGAGCCGAAGCCCCGCGTCCATAATCCGGACGTTTGGGACCTCGAGCCGCACGGCATGGCCGCGCGCCGCTTCGACCACTCGCTGCTCTACGGGCCGGACGTCGCAGGAAATCTGGATTTCTTCGAGAAGGCGCTCGACTTCCGCTGCGCCGAACGCGTCGACATGCCCGACGGAGTGTTCGCGATCTGGATGACGTGCGGCATGAAGGCGCACGACATCGCCTTCGTGAAATATCCCGAGCCCGGCAAGCTCCACCACCTCGCCTTCGAGCTCGAAAACTGGCAGGCGATCGGTCACGCCGCCGACATCCTGACCCGATACGACATCTCGCTCGATCTCGGACCCACCCGTCACGGCATCACCCGCGGCCAGACGATCTATTTCTTCGATCCGTCCGGCAACCGCTGCGAAGTGTTCGCCGGCGGCTACACCTACTATCCCGACCAGCCGACCCGCACCTGGGACGAGACCCAGGTCGGCAAGGGCATCTTCTATTACGAGCGGCAGATGAACGACGCGTTCCTGTCGGTCGTGTCGTAACAGGCGGCGTCAAGAGCATAGGCAACACGACCCTTCGCGTTCGCGCGAAGGGTCCGACCACCGGAAAGACCCGGCGCATGTCTCGGCGCCCGGGACCGCGCGTTGCGGGGAAGACGATCATGCCCATCACGATAACCCGCCACATCATCCGTTCGAGCGCGGCGCTCGAGGCCGTTGAGGCTGCGGTGGCCAAGGGCCGCGAGCGCGGCGTCGCCGTGGTCGCGGCGGTCGCCGACATCGCGGGCGACCTGATCGCCTGCCTGCGCGCTGACGGCGCCTTCTCGGCGTCCGTGACGATCGCCCGGGACAAGGCCTACACCGCGGCCGTGTTCGGCGCCTCGACCGACGACCTGTCGAATGCGCTGAAAGACAACCCGACCGTCCACCAAGGGATTGCGCTCCGTCCGGGCGTCGTGCTGTTCGGAGGCGGCCTGCCGCTCGTCGAGGACGGCGCCGTGATCGGCGCGATCGGTGTTTCCGGCGGCTCGGAGGACGACGACCGCGCCTGCGCCAAGGCCGGCGCGGCGGCCGCCCTCGGCAGCGGCTAGCTCAGCCTTGGCGGATTTGTCGCTGGACAGCGACTCAGAATATCGATATTAACGAAAATATCGACAAACTTGTTGAATGGCGATAAGATGTCGGTACGCTTTCGCGGCGACCCGACCACGGAGAGGGGTCAGACGATGACGGTTCAGGCTTTGAGAAAGACGTCGGTGAGCTTCGACAGCGCACGCCGCGACGCCGCCCATTTCATCGACGGCGCGTTCACCACCGGCTCGACCGGCAAGTTCTGGGAAAACCGCACGCCGCTCGACAACAGCGTGATCGGCCGCGTGCCCGAGGGCGGCAAGGCGGAGATCGACGCGGCGGTCCGCGCCGCCAAGGCCGCGCTCTCGGGCCCGTGGGGCCGGATGACGGTCACCGAGCGCACCGAGATTCTCGCCAGGGTCGCCGACGGCATCAACGCCCGGCTCGAGGAGTTCCTCGCCGCCGAATGCCTCGACACCGGCAAGCCCTCCAGCCTTGCCCGCCATCTCGACATCCCGCGCGGCGCCGCCAATTTCAAGATGTTCGCCGACACGGTGAAGAACGTCTCGACGGAGACCTTCGTCATGCCGACGCCCGACGGCGCGGGCGCGATCAACTACGGCCTGAGGCGGCCCAAGGGCGTGATCGCGGTGATCAGCCCATGGAACCTGCCGCTTCTCCTGATGACCTGGAAGGTCGGCCCGGCGCTCGCCTGCGGCAACACAGTCGTCGTCAAGCCCTCCGAGGAGACGCCGCTGACCGCGACCCTGCTTGGCGAGGTGATGAATGCGGCCGGCGTGCCGAAGGGCGTCTACAACGTCGTGCACGGGCTTCGGGCCGAACTCGGCGGGCGAGTTCCTGACCCAGCATCCCTTGGTCAATGGCGTCACCTTCACCGGCGAGACCCGCACGGGCGAGGCGATCATGCGCCAGGCCGCGCTCGGCATCCGCCAGGTGTCGTTCGAACTCGGCGGCAAGAATCCGGCGCTGGTGTTCGCCGACGCCGATCTCGACAAGGCGATCGAGGGCGTGATGCGCTCGTGCTTCTCCAATTGCGGCCAGGTCTGTCTCGGCACAGAGCGCGTCTATGTCCAGCGCCCGATCTTCGACGCGTTCGTCGCGCGGCTGAAGGCGGGCGCGGAAGGCCTGAAGCTCGGCCGTCCGGAGGACCCGGCGACCAACCTCGGCCCGCTGGTCAGCAAGGAGCACCGCGAGAAGGTGCTGGGCTATTACAAAAAGGCGGCCGAAGAAGGCGCGACCATCGTCACCGGCGGCGGCGTTCCCGAAATGCCGCGCGAACTCGCCGACGGCGCCTGGATCGAGCCCACCATCTGGACCGGCCTTCCCGACACGTCGCCGATCGTCAATGAGGAGATCTTCGGTCCGTGCTGCCACATCCGTCCTTTCGAGACGGAAGAGGAGGCGGTGCGGCTCGCCAACGCCACGCCCGTACGGACTTGCGGCTTCGGTGTGGACCGAAAATCTTTCCCGCGGCCATCGCGTCGCGGCGCAGATGGACGTCGGCATCTGCTGGGTCAATTCCTGGTTCCTGCGCGATCTGCGCACCGCTTTCGGCGGCGCCAAGCAGTCGGGCATCGGCCGGGAAGGCGGCCTGCATTCGCTCGAGTTCTACACCGAACTCACCAACGTCTGCGTGAAGCTCTAGGAAGGGATAGCATCGTGACAGAGAAGTCCGGCGCAAACCGTCGCCGACAAGATCCTCGGCGCGTACGCCACGCGTACGCCCGTGCCGCCGGTGCGGGAACTTCTGCCGGCGGGGGCTATCGATCAGGCCTACGCAGCACAGGAGGTCAACACCAATCGCTGGCTTTCCGAGGGCCGCAAGCTGGTCGGGCGCAAGATCGGGCTGACGTCGCTCGCGGTGCAGAAGCAGCTCGGCGTCAGCCAGCCCGACTACGGCATGCTGTTCGCCGACATGGCCGTCCCGGACGGCTGGGACGTCGCGGCCGACCAGCTTATCCAGCCCAAGGTCGAAGCCGAGATCGCCTTCGTCATCGGGCGCGACCTCGACGACGAGCACCTGACCATCGCCGACATTCTGCGCGCGGTCGAGTTCGCGCTGCCGGCGATCGAGATCGTCAATTCGCGCATCGCCGACTGGAAGATCGGCATCCTCGACACCATCGCCGACAACGCCTCCTCGGGCCTCTACGTGCTCGGCGCTTCGCCGAAGAAGCTCGACGGTCTCGAGCTTCGGCTCTGCGGCATGATCATGGAGCAGGGCGGCGACGAGGTCTCGGTCGGGGCGGGCGCGGCCTGCCTCGGCGATCCGCTGTCGGCGACGCTTTGGCTCGCCAAGACCATGGCTCAGGTCGGGCGTCCGCTGAAGGCCGGCGACACGGTGATGTCGGGCGCTCTCGGACCGATGGTGACCGTCAAGCGGGGCGAAGTGTATGAAGCGCGCATATCGGGCCTCGGCTCCGTCCGCGCGGCTTTTGCGAAGGAGCAAGCTTAAAATGGCGAAGATTCCCTGCGCGATCATCGGCTCGGGCAACATCGGCACCGACCTGATGATCAAGGTGATGCGCATGTCGAAGGCCCTCGAGATGGGCGCGATGGTCGGCATCGATCCTGCATCCGACGGCCTTGCGCGCGCGGCGCGGCTCAACGTGCCGACAACCCACGAGGGCATCGAGGGCCTGCGCAAGCTGCCGAACTACAAGGACATCAAGGTCGTGTTCGACGCGACCTCGGCCGGCGCGCATATCAAGAACAACGCGATCCTGCAAAAGGACGGCAAGAAGGTGATCGACCTGACGCCGGCGGCGATCGGCCCATTCACCATCCCTGTGATCAACGGCGACGCCAACATCGACGAGCCGAACGTCAACATGGTGACCTGCGGCGGCCAGGCGACGATCCCGATGGTCTATGCGGTCAAGCGCGCCACCAAGCGGGTGATCTGGGGCGAGATCGTCGCCTCGATCTCGTCGAAGTCGGCCGGCCCCGGCACGCGCGCTAACATCGACGAGTTCACCGAGACGACTTCAAACGCGATCGTGAAGCTCGGCGGCGCGGAGAAGGGCAAGGCGATCATCATCCTCAACCCGGCCGAGCCGCCGCTGATCATGCGCGACACGGTCTTCACCCTGTCGCAGGGCGGCTCGCAGGAGGCGATCGAGAAGTCGGTCGCCGACATGGTCGCGCGCGGTGCAGAAATACGTGCCGGGCTATCGCCTGAAGCAGAAGGTGCAGTTCGAGCACATCGGCGACAATCATCCCGTCCGCATTCCGGGCGTCGGCCCGTGCTCGGGCCTCAAGACCACGATCATGCTCGAGGTCGAAGGCGCGGCGCACTACCTGCCGGCCTACGCCGGCAATCTCGACATCATGACTTCGGCCGCGCTCACCACCGCCGATGGCTGGGCCGCCGCGTCAGCTGCAGAAGGAGGCCGCGTGATGGCCCGCAAGAACAAGGACAAGCTCTACATCCAGGACGTCACGCTGCGGGACGGCATGCATTCGGTCCGTCACCAGTACCATCTGGAGACGGTGCGCGAGGTCGCCCGCGCGCTCGATCGCGCCGGCGTCGACGCGATCGAGATCTGCCACGGCGACGGCATCACCGGCGCCACCTTCAACTACGGCTTCGGCGCCCACGACGACGGCGAGTGGATCGCCGCGGTCGCCGAGGAGTGCAAGAGCGCCGTAGTGACCGTGCTGCTGCTCCCCGGCATCGGCACCGTTCATGATCTCAAGCATGCCTACGAGGCGGGCGCCCGAAGCGTGCGCATCGCCACCCATTGCACCGAGGCCGACGTCTCGCGGCAGCACATCGAGGCCGCCCGCGCGCTCGGCATGGACACGGTCGGCTTTTTGATGATGGCCCACATGGCCCCGGTCGAGAAGCTGGTCGAGCAGGCGAAGCTGATGGAGAGCTTACGGCGCCGAATGCGTCTACGTGACCGACTTCGGCGGGCGCGCTCCTGCCGGGGCAATACGCCGACCGCGTCAAGGCGTTCCGCCAGGCGCTGAAGCCCGAGACCGAAGTCGGCGTCCACACCCACCACAATCTGACGCTCGGCGTCGCCAACGCGGTCGCGGGCATCGAAGCGGGCGCGGTGCGCGTCGACGCCTCGCTCGCCGGCATGGGCGCGGGCGCGGGCAACGCGCCGATCGAGGCGCTGATCGCCGTGCTCGACCGGATGGGGATCGAGACCGGCGTCGACCTGCATATCCTCATGGACGTCGCCGACGACGTCGTGCGGCCGCTTGCAGGATCGCCCGGTCCGCGTCGACCGCGAGAGCCTGTCGCTCGGCTACGCCGGCGTCTATTCGAGCTTCTTGCGTCACGCGGAGAACGCGTCCAAGGTTTACGGCGTCGATACGCGCGACATCCTGACGGAGCTCGGGAAGCGGCGCATGGTGGGGGGACAGGAAGACATGATCATCGACGTCGCGCTCGACATCGTGCGCCAGCGCGAAGCCCAGGCGGCCGCCCAATGACCGACATCGTCAAGTTCGCCGAGGTGGTCGACGAGGCGGCGCGCACCGCCGCCGCGATCCCGCAATTCACCGAATCCGGGCCGCTCAGCGTCGCCGAAGCCTATGCCGTTCAGGCGGCGTCGATCGACCGGCGCCTGAAGCGGGGCGAGAGGCTGGTCGGCGTCAAGATGGGCCTCACCTCGCGCGCCAAGATGCGCCAGGTCAACGTCGACGAGGTCGTCTGGGGCCGGCTCACCGACGCGATGCGGCTCGAGGAGGGCGCGTCGCTGTCGAAGCGCGCGCTATGTCCATCCGCGCATCGAGCCGGAGCTCGCCTTCCTGCTGAAGGCGCCGCTGACCGGAGAAGTGACGCGCGGCGGAGGCGATGGCGGCGGTCGAGGCCATCGCGCCGGCGATGGAGATCATCGATTCGCGCTACCGGAACTTCAAGTTCGCGCTGCCGGACGTGATCGCCGACAATTCCTCGTCGTCCGGGTTCGTGGTCGGCGACTGGTCGCGCCCCGATCAGGACTTCTCCAACCTCGGCCTCGTGATGGAAGTCGACGGGCGGCCGGTCGAGATCGGCTCGACCGCGGCGATCCTCGGCAATCCTTCGCGCTCGCTGGTGGCGGCGGCGCGGCTGGCGGGCAGCGGCGCTCGGGCGGCTCGAGGCGGGCTGGATCATCCTGGCCGGCGGCGCGACCGCGGCGCACTCGCTCAAGGTCGGCGAGCGGGTGCGGCTGACCATGCAGAACCTCGGGTCGGTGTCGATCCGCGTGACGGAGTAGGCGCATGCCCATCGTCGAGATCACCATGATCGAGGGGCGCACGCCGGAGGCCAAGCGGCGCCTGATCGCCAAGGTCACCGACGCGATCATCGAGGCGATCGAAGCGCCGCGCGATTCGATCCGCGTCATCCTGCGTGAGATTCCGGCGCTGCACTTCGGCGCCGGGGGCAAGACCAAGGAAAAGACCGAAGCGCCGCCCGGCTGACGGGCGAGGTCGGGGACCAAGCACCAACGACTGACGACAGGGAGGATTGAATGAACAGGTTTCCCATAGGCCGCCGCGCGTTCCTGAAGACAGGCGCTGCGGCGGTCGCGGCGACGGCGCTGCCG
Organism: uncultured Alphaproteobacteria bacterium; assembly: GCA_963724785.1. Classification (GTDB taxonomy): domain Bacteria; phylum Pseudomonadota; class Alphaproteobacteria; order Rhizobiales; family Beijerinckiaceae; genus Roseiarcus. Next base: position 182,831 of record CAVRWC010000001.1, read on the forward strand.
CGCGTCGCCTTCGCCGCGCCGAGGGCCGTGAAGATCGGCCTGGTCGCGCCGCTGACCGGGCCGCTGGCGATCTTCTCGGAGCAGCTTCCGTGGACGATCGAGCAGATCAAGGCCTTCACCAACGGTCAGGTCGACGTCGGCGGCACGAAGCATCCGCTCGAGATCATCGTGCGCGACAGCCAGTCGAACCCCAACCGCGCCGCCGAGGTCGCCAAGGGCCTCATCCTCCAGGACAAGGTCGATCTCGTGTCGACCTTCGCGACGCCCGAGACGGTCAATCCGGTCGCCGACCAGTGCGAGGTCTCGGGCGTGCCGTGCCTGTCGAACGACTGCCCGCTCGAGCCCTATTTCTTCGGCCGCCAGGGCGACCCGAAGAAGGGCTTCGACTGGACCTACAACTATTTCTTCAGCGCCGTGAACATGGCCGAGGCCTACTACGACGCCTGGGACCAGGTTGCCGACCAACAAGGTGGTCGGCGCGCTGTGGCCGAACGACAACGACGGCAACGCCTTCTCGAAGATCTTCACCGGCATGGCGGCCAAGCGCGGCTACAAGATCATCGATCCCGGCCGTTTCGACCTGCCGTCGGGCAATTACAGCGCCCAGATCGCGGCGTTCAAGTCGGCCGGCGCCGAGATCATCGCCGGCGTGCTGCCGCCGCCCGAGTTCACCGCCTTCATGAGCGCCGCCTCCCAGCAGAGCCTGCGGCCGAAGGTCATTTCCATGGCCAAGGCGACCGAGTTCCCCGCCGCGATCGCGCCGCTCGGGACCGCGTGCGGAAGGCCTGTCGGTCGAGGTGTGGTGGTCGGCCGACCCATCCGTTCAAGTCCGGCCTCACCGGCCAGACCTCGAAGGAACTCGCGGACGCCTACGAGAAGGCGAGCGGCAAGCAGGTGTCGATGACCCTCGGCTTCCGCCACGCGCTGTTCGAGACGGCGTTCGACGCGTTCAAGCGCACGCAGGACCTCGACGACCCGGCCTCGATCCGCGACGCCATCTCCAAGATGGACTACGCCTCGATCGTCGGGCCGATCAACTTCACCAAGGGTCCCTATCCGAACACCTGCGCGACGCCGCTGGTGATCGGCCAGTGGAAGAAGGGAACGAAGTTCCCGTTCGATCTCGTCAACGTCGACAACACCACCGCGCCGAACATTCCGGTCGGCGGCAAGATGACGCCGATCGTCTATGGCTGATCGCGCAAAAGCGGACCGCTTCCGCCGGGGAAAGGCCCCGGCGGACGAGCCGATGCTGCAGCTCAGCGGCGTCTCGCGGCGCTTTGGCGGCCTCCGGGTCATCGAGGAGCTGAACCTGACCGTGCGGCCGGGCGAGGTGCTCGGCGTGCTCGGGCCGAACGGCGCCGGCAAGTCGACGCTGTTCAACCTGATCGCCGGCGTGCTGCCGCCGAACGAGGGCGCGATCCAGTTCATGGGTCGCGACGTCACGACGATGAAGGTGTGGCTCCGCCGCCGGCTCGGCATCGGCCGCACCTATCAGGTCCCCAAGCCCTTCGCGCATATGAGCGTGTTCGAAAACGTGCTGGTCGCGGCGACCCACGGCGGCGGCCTCGCGATCCCGGCCGGGCGGCGCGAGGCGCACGAGGCGCTGGCGCTGACCGGCCTCGCTGCGCTCGCCGCCAAGCCCGCCGGCGCGCTGTCGCTGCTCAATCTCAAGCGGCTCGAACTCGCCAAGGCGATCGCCGCCAAGCCGAAGCTCCTGCTGCTCGACGAGATCGCCGGCGGCCTCACCGACGCCGAATGCGACGATCTTCTCGCGATCCTCTCCGCCATCCATGCGCAAGGCGCGACGATCGTCTGGGTCGAGCACGTCATCCATGCCCTGAAGCGCATCGCCAGCCGCCTCGCCGTCCTGCACTTCGGCGCGATCATCTGCGAGGGCGCGCCGGACGCGGTGCTCGCCGACGAGCGGGTGCGGGAGGTGTACCTTGGGGCGTGAGCGCTGGTCGGTGCGCGTCCCGCGCGCCCATGGCCCGTCGAAGGACGGGCGTGGCTCCGGAACTCGCTACCGGGCGGCGAGACGCCGCCCCTCCGGTCGGCGCGATCCAATGACCGCCCCGCTTCTCGCCGTCGAAAAGCTCAGCGTCTTCTACGACGCCTTCCAGGCCGTGCACGACGTCGACCTCACCGTCGCCGAGGGCGAGATCGTCTCGATCATCGGCGCCAACGGCGCGGGCAAGTCGTCGTTCCTCAAGGCGCTCGTCCGCCAGGCGGGCCGTGTGACCGGCTCGGCGCGCTTCGCCGGCGAAGACCTTTCCGCGTTCGCGACCCGCGACATCGTCGCCAGGGGCGTCGCGCTGGTGCCGGAGGGCCGCAAGCTCTTTCCCACGCTGACCGTGTTCGAGAACCTGCGCATCGGCTGGGAGCTCGGCCGCAAGGGCGAGATCGGGTTCGATCAGGTCTACGAATGGTTCCCGATCCTGCTCGAGCGGCGCGACCAGCGCGCGCGCGAACTTTCGGGCGGCCAGCAGCAGATGGTCGCGCTCGGCCGGGCGCTGCTCGCCAATCCGCGCCTCCTGCTCTGCGACGAGATCAGCCTCGGGCTCGCGCCGCTGATCGTCAACGAGCTCTACAAGATCATCCCGCGGGTGCGCGACCGCGGCGTGTCGGTGATCGTGGTCGAGCAGGACATCACCCGCTCGCTCGCGGTCGCCGACCGCTTCTATTGCTTCCTCGAAGGCGAGGTCTCGCTTTCCGGCCGGCCGGAAGACGCCGACCGGGAGACGATCATGCAACATTACTTCGGGGCGTGAGCGAAATGGTCGAAACCTTTCTCAACCTCCTCGTCCAGGGCGTGCTGATCGGCGGCCTCTATGCGCTGTTCGCGCTCGGCCTGTCGCTGTCGCTCGGCGTCATGCGCTTCGTCAACATCGCGCACGGCGACATGATCGTGCTGTTCTCGTTCGTCATCCTGTCGCTGACCGGCGCGCTCGGCTGGTCGCCGTTTCTGGTCGCGCTGATCCTCGATGCCCGGTCGCCTTTCTGGCGCGGCTACGTCCTGCAGCGCTTTCTGCTCCAGCGCACCGTCGGCAAGGGCATTCTGCCGATCCTGCTGGTGACCTTCGGCCTGTCGATCATCATCCAGAACGGCCTGCTCGAGGGCTACGGCCCCAACACCCGCAAGCTGTCGGGCGGCGCGATCGAGCTCGCCGCCTTCCAGCGTCGGGCCGATCGACATCGGCGTCTATCCGCTGCTGGTCTTTCTGCTCGCGGTCGCTTTGATCGCCGGGCTCGACGCCTTCCTCTACCGGACCGCGATCGGCGCGCGCATCCGCGCGGTCAGCGACGACCCGGCCGCGGCCGACCTGATCGGCCTCACCTCGGCGCGCATCTATCCGATCGCCATGGGGGTGATCGCGATCACCATGCTGGCCGCGGCCTGCTGCATGTCGGTGTGGACCAATTTCGATCCGGCGATCGGGCCGAGCCGGCTGCTCGCCGCCTTCGAGGCGGTGGTGCTCGGCGGCCTCGGCAGCCTGTGGGGCACGCTCGCCGGCGGCGTCATCATCGGGATCGCGCAGAACTTCGGCTCGCAGATCGACGCCTCCTGGCAGATCCTCGCCCAGCATCTCGTGTTCCTCGCCGCGCTCGTCCTGCGTCCGCAGGGCCTGTTCGCCAAGGGTGAGCCGATGACCGCCGGCGGAAAGCCTCTCCTGCTCGCGGCCCGCGGCGCCTTCGTCGTCGCCGCGCTCGCCTGCCTCGCCGGGCCCGTGGCTGTTCGACGCCAATTCGCTGTCGGTGCTGACCGAGTTCTTCATCGTGCTGACGCTGGCGCTGATGTGGAACCTGCTCGCCGGCTACGCCGACATCATCTCGGTCGGCCAGCAGGGCTTCGTCGGCGTCGGCGCCTACGCCTTCTTCGGCTTCACCGCGCTCGCGCACCTCAACGTCTGGCTCGCCGTTCCGCTCGCGGCGGCGACGACGCTCCTGATCGCCGTCCCGGTGATGGCGGTCATCTTCCGCCTGCGCACCGCCTATCTCGCGGTCGGAACCTGGGTCGCGTCCGACGTGCTGATGCTGATCGCCGGCAAGCTGCCGGGCTTTGGCGGCGGCTCGGGCACCAGCCTGCCGATCCCCGTCGTCAAGCAGTTCGGCGCGCGGCTTGGCGACCGGATCGACGTCTTCTACGCGATGAGCCTCGGGCTGGCGCTGATCGCCTTCGTCGCCACCTGGGCGCTGTTGCGCTCGCGCATCGGCCTCGGCCTCACCGCCATGCGCGACAACGAGGAAGCGGCGGGCTCGGCCGGCGTCGACCTCGTCAGGACGCGCGTTCTCTGCTTCCTCTGGACGGCGCCCTTCCTCGGCCTCGCCGGCGTGATGACCGCGCTGGAAAAGCTGCGCGTCGCGCCGTCCGCCTCGTTCAACATCACCGACTGGACGATCGACATCATCTTCATCGTCGTGATCGGCGGCATCGGCAGCCTCGAAGGGCCGATCCTCGGCGCGATCATCTTCTTTGGCTTGCGCCAGTGGCTCGCCGACTTCGGCGCCTGGTACCTGATCCTCCTCGGGGTGATCTCGATCGCGCGTCATCCTGATCGAGCCCAAGGGCCTCTGGGGCTTCTGCCGCCGGCTCGGGCGTTCCCGACATCCTGCCGGCCGGCCACGCCGCCGATGCGGAGGCCGACGCCTCGTCGCCGGCGAAGGGCGAGGCACGCGAGCCCCAGCGTCGACGACCGCCGGCTGACGATACGGCGAATCGCGCCCTAAATCGAGGGAGCGCGTCTCGCGCTCCCCGGCGGCGAGACGCCGCCGCTCCGATTGGAGCGACCGCGGCTCGGCTTTCGCACGAGGCTAATTGTCTGTAAGGCTTGGCCACGATGAGAAGCGAAAACGAGCCCGAAACCCGTCCGGCGGGCCTGCTCGCGCGCCAGCGAATCCTGGCGCTCGTGAAGTCGGGCGCACTCGCGGCCGCGACGCCGATCGCGCCCACGCAATTGCAGCCGGCGAGCCTCGACCTTCGCCTTGGCGTCGAGGCCTTTCGCGTCCGGGCGAGCTTCCTGCCGGGAAGGGGAACGAGCGTTTTCGAGCGGCTGAAGAGCCTGAACCCGGAGCGCGTGTCGCTCGCAGGCGACGGCGCGGTGCTGGAAAAGGGCATCGTCTATCTCGCGCCGCTGATGGAGCGCCTCGCGCTGCCGGTGGGCGTCTCCGGCGCGGCCAATCCGAAAAGCTCGACCGGACGGCTCGACATCTTCACCCGCCTGATCGTCGACGGATCGGACGCCTTCGACGCCGTGCCGGAAGGCTACGCCGGGCCGCTGTTCGCCGAGATTTCGCCGCGCAGCTTCAGCGTGCGCGTGCGGGAGGGCGCTCGGCTCAACCAGTTGCGCCTGCGCGGCGGCGGAACTCCGCTCGTGCTCGACGCCGAGGCCTTACGCGCGCGCCACGAAGCCTCGCCGCTGGTCGACCGGCCGCTGGCGCTCCGCGACGGGCTCATCGTCCATGTCGGGCTCGAGGGCGGCCCGGCGAGGTCGTCGGCTACCGCGCGATCAAGAATAGCGACGTCATCGACGTCGATCGGGTCGGCGGCTATCGCCGCTGCGGACTTCTGGGAGCCGATCTGGCGCGCGCCGACCGGCGGCTGGTGCTCGACCCCGACGCGTTCTACATCCTCGCCTCGCGCGAGAAGATGGAGATTCCCGCCGATCTCGCCGCCGAGATGGCGCCGATCGATCCGGCTATCGGCGAGTTCCGCGTCCATTACGCCGGCTTCTTCGATCCCGGCTTCGGGCAGGGCGCCGGACGGCCGCCCGGCGCCCGCGCGGTGCTCGAGGTGCGCTCCCGCGACGTGCCGTTCCTGCTCGAGGACGGCCAGCCGGTCGGGCGGCTGGTGTTCGAGGAGCTCGCCGACGCCGCCGACGAGCTCTACGGCGCGGGCGAGACCTCGAACTACCAGCACCAGGGGCTGAAGCTGTCGAAGCACTTTCGAGGGTAGGGCTAAGACGTCGGCCGCCATATGGCGGCCTCAGGGACGCAGACGTGACGATCTTGAGACCGGAATGTCACATTTCGCTTGGCGTCCGGCTGGGTTTTCCTATATGAGCATCCGGTGGCGCGGCGCCGAGAGGCCCCGCGCCGCGAGTTTTTCTGGCGGTCGGCTTGAGCCGGCCGCTGCCCCAACGTCACCGGAACCGGCGGAATGACCAACCCGTTCGAATTCATCCAGCAGGTCCGCGCGGAAGCCTCGAAGGTCGTGTGGCCGACGCGGCGCGAGACGCTGATCACGACCGGGCTCGTGCTGCTGCTCGTCGTCTTCGCCAGCATCTTCTTCACCGTGGTCGACGAGGTCGCTGCGGGTGCTGGTCGGCCTCGCGCTCGGCTTCGGCCGCGGCGGCTGAGCTCTTGGCGACGCCGGGACCCATTCTGGAACATCAAACCATGAGCATGCGCTGGTATATCGTCCACGCCTATTCGAACTTTGAGAAGAAGGTCAAAGACTCCATCACGCGAGCAGGCGGCGCAGCGCGGCCTCGACGAAGAAGTTCGAGGAAATTCTGGTCCCGACCGAGAACGTCGTCGAGGTGCGGCGCGGGCGCAAGATCAACGCGGAGCGGAAGTTCTTCCCCGGCTACGTGCTGGTGAAGTGCGACCTGACCGACGAGGTCTATCACCTGATCAAGAACACGCCGAAGGTGACGGGCTTCCTCGGCGCCGACAACAAGCCGATGCCGATTTCCGACCACGAGGCCGAGCGGATCAAGGGTCAGGTCGCCGAGGGCGTCGAGCGGCCGAAGGCGGCGATCCGGTTCGAGATCGGCGAGAACGTGCGGGTCGCCGACGGGCCGTTCGCCTCGTTCAACGGCGTGGTCGAGGAGGTCGACGAGTCCCGCTCCCGCGTCAAGGTCGCCGTGTCGATCTTCGGCCGCGCGACGCCGGTCGATCTCGAATTCGGTCAGGTCGAGAAGGTCTGACGGTCTCGAGCTCGTCCCGTTGCGCGCCGCGCTCAGAAACGGTTCGGGGGCGTGAGAATCGATGCCGTCCGAAGCGCACACGCTCGATGAGGCGACCCGGCTCGTGCCGCTTGGGGAGGGCTGGCACGCCGGCGCGACCCATCCGGCCTACGCCAACATGGCCGGGCCGTTCGGCGGCGTCACCGCGGCGGCGCTCCTCAACGCCGTCCTCGTCGATCCGCGCCGCACCGCCGACCCGATCGCGCTGACCGTCAATTTCTGCGGCCCGATCGCCGACGGCGAATTCGAGATCGAGACCAAGCTCCAGCGCGGCGGCAAGACCACCCAGCACTGGTCGATGGAGCTGAAGCAGAAGGGCGTGGTCTGCACCACCGCGAGCGCCGTCTGCGGCGCGCGAAAGCCCGTCTGGTCGCACTATCCGGTCAAGGGCCCTCCGCGCCGTCGCGCGAGGGCCTCGCCGAAATGAGCAAGACCGGGCGGCCGGAATGGACGCGCCGCTATTCGTTCCGCTTCGTCGAGGGCGGGCTCGAGAATTTCCGCGCGACGACGGGCGGATCCTGAGCCCGCGCTCGCTCGCCTATATCCAGGACGCGCCGCGATCGGCCGCTCGACTTCGTTTCGCTCGCCGCGCTGTCGGACGCGTTCTTCGTGCGCATCATGCACGCGCGCGGCACGTTCCAGCCGATGGCGACGGTGTCGCTGACCACCTATTTCCACGCCGACGGCGACGAACTTGCCGCGATCGGCGCGGCGCCGCTGATCGGCGAAGCGGACGCGGCGATCTTCCACAACGGCTTCGCCGACCAGAACTGCGCGCTGTGGACCCCCGACGGCCGCCTGATCGCCAACGGCGTCCAGATCACCTGGTACAAGGAGTAAAGCGGGGCGAGGGTGCGCCAGGCGTCTAAGCGCGCCGATCGCAGGACCGCCCGAAGGCGCACGATCGCGCGGATAGGCGCGCGGCTGCTCGGCGTCCTGATGTCAGACCTCTCGGCGCGGCCGCACATGGGAGCCCGGATGAACTTTTCTCAATTCGTCGCCACTGGGGCCACGGCCGTGGTCGAAGGCGCCGTTCTAGAACGGCTTACGCGCGACCCTGCCGTCGAGGTCGATCCGCATATCCTCAATGGGGGCCTCATTTACGACGCCAGGGGTCGCGCGCTCCTAGCCGAAATTCATGGCGGCTATGCGAGGTCGGCCCGGGAAGCGGGACTTCCAATCCTGCTGTTTACCGACACCTGGCGATGCAACCGAAGCCGTCTGTCGGCGTCGCGGTTCCGCGGACGTCCCGTCAACGAGGACAACGCGAGTTTTCTCCTGCAACTGCGCGCGACCTTCGCAGAGGGCCCGTCCATTTTCGTCGGCGGACTGCTCGGTCCCTCCGGCGACGCCTACAAGCCTGAGGACAGTCTGGACCGACAGTCCGCGCGTGATTTTCACAGGCCGCAAATCGAGGCGCTCGCGTCCGCGGGCGTCGACTTCCTGCATCTGGCGACGGCGCCTTCCGTGGGAGAGGCGCTCGGCGTCGCCGACGCGATGGCCGAGCCGGGGCTATCCTACATGATCAGCTTCGTGATCCGGCGCGACGGCGTCGTGCTGGACGGAACGCCCCTCGGGGAGGCGATCGAGTCGATCGATACGCAAGCGGCGCGGCCGCCGATCGGCTTCTCCGTGAATTGCGTCCATGCTCGGATCCTCGAGACGGCGCTCGAAGCGGTCGCGGCAAGCCACCCTAACGCCGCCAAGCAACTCCTGGTCTTTCAGGCCAACACGGCCGACAAGGACGTGGAGGAACTGGACGGCAGCGCGAAGTTGCACACCGAGCCCCCCGAGGCGTTTGCTGATGGGCTCATGCGGATGCGCCGTCGGTTTGGGCTGCGCATGCTGGGCGGCTGCTGCGGAACGAACGGAGAACACATCGCTGCCCTCACGAGCATGCTGCGCTGTGAGATCTCCAGGGACTGAACCTCGCTTTGCGCCGCCCATGCGTCGGATACGCTGCAATAGCGCCGGTCCCCGCGTAACAACCGCCTCGCTCGCGCCGAAAAGGGAGCGCTGATGGAGGTCCACGCCTCCGTCGGTCCCGTATTCGTTCTTAGCTGCGAGGAGTTGGCCCATGCACGTCGTCCGCCGGAAGAGCTGGGAGATTCCCCAAAGTCTCGCGACGTCCGAGGCGTTGTTTCTCGACCGGCGCGGCTTTCTGGCGGGTTTGGCGCGGCGGGCGCGCTTGCGGTATCCGGCGGCCGCGCCTTCGCGGACGACGCCGATCCTTCGGCTCCCGCTCTATCCCGCCAAGCGCAACCCGGCCTACACGCTCGACCGCGACGTCACGCCGGAGAAGTACAATCTCAACTACAACAATTTCTACGAGTTCAGCACCAGCAAGCACATCGACGCGAGCGGATTGAAGATCCGGCCGTGGACGGTCAAGCTCGACGGTCTCGTCGAGAAGGAGCAGACGCTCGACATCGACGCTCTGATCAAGGCGATGGGGCTCGAGGAGCGGCTCTACCGGCATCGCTGCGTCGAGGCGTGGTCGATGGCGATTCCGTGGACGGGTTTCCCGCTGAAGAGGCTGGTCGAATTCGCCAAGCCCCTGTCGTCGGCGACGTACGTCCGGTTCGAGACCTTCCTCGACAAGAAGATGGCCCCGGGCCAGCGGTCGTTCATGCCCTGGCCCTATGTCGAGGGTCTGACCATGGCGGAGGCGACCAACGAACTCGCCTTCATCGCCACCGGCGCCTACGGCAAGCCGCTTCCGAAGCAGCAGGGCGCGCCGATCCGGCTTGCGACCCCTGGAAATACGGCTTCAAGTCGATCAAGTCGATCGTGCGCGTGTCGTTCGTCGACAAGCGGCCGGAAACCTTCTGGGAGTCGCTCGGGTCCCGACGAATACGGCTTCTGGGCCAACGTCAATCCGGACGTGCCGCACCCGCGCTGGAGCCAGGCCGGAGGAGACGTTCCTGAACGACGGACAGATGCGCCCGACGCTGATCTACAACGGCTACGGCGCCGCAGGTGGCGTCGCTCTACAAGGGGCTGGAGAAAGAGCCGCTGTTCATGTGACGAGCCGAGACTTACGCGCGCCTCAGTACCGCCACCTTTGCGCCGCGGCGACGAGGAAATCGCGGAACGCCTGGACGCGCGCGACGTTCTTCATCTCCTCGGCGTAGACGAGAAAGCAGTCCATCTCCGGCATGTCGGCATGGGGCAGGAGCCGCACGAGGTTCGATCCCGGCTGCACGACATAGTCCGGCAGCACGGCGATGCCGACCCCATTCTCGACCGCCCGCACCATGGCGCCGAGATTGTTGACCGCGATCTGCGGCGCGCGCGGATTCTTCGGGTCGCGCCCGACCGCCAGCAGCGAATTGAGATCGTACAGGAAATGCGTCGCCGTCGCCGCCCCGAAGGCGACGAGATGATGGTGGTCGAGATCCTCGGCCTTGCGCGGCTGCGGACGCCGCTTGAGGTATTCGGCCGAGGCGTAGGCGTGGAAATGCACGGTGAACAGCCGCCGCCGGATGAGGTCCGGCTGGCTCGGCTCGCGCAGGCGCAGCGCGACGTCGGCCTCGCGCATGCCGAGGTCGAGCTCCTCGTCCGACAGGAGGAGTTGAAGCTTCACCTCCGGATAGAGCTCGACGAACTCGCCGAGCCGCGGCGCCAGCCAGTTGGCCCCAAGCCCGAGCGTGGTGGTGATGCGCAGTTCGCCGGTCGGCTTCTCGCGGCTGTCGATCAGCCGGCTGCGCACCGCGTCGAGCTTGAGCACGACGTCGCGCACCGCGCCGAGCAGCATCTCGCCCTGCTCGGTGAGGATGAGGCCGCGCGCGTGGCGGTGAAACAGCGGCGCGCCGAGGTCGGCCTCGAGCGCGCCGACCTGACGGCTGACCGCCGACTGGCTCAGGCCCAGCGTCTCGCCGGCGTGAGTGAACGACCCCGCGTCGGCGGCGGCCTGAAAAATACGCAGCTTGTCCCAGTCCATGACGTTTCCCGAAGCCCTGCCGGTTCCGCTTCGCCGCCGGGGGCGGCGTCATCCGGAGCGCGGGCGGCTTTTCTTTTGACTATTCGGCCGCTTCCTGCGCAGGCGCCTGGGCGGCGAGCCAGCGGTCCGCCTCCAGCGCCGCCATGCAGCCCATTCCCGCCGCGGTCACCGCCTGGCGGAACACGTCGTCGGCCACGTCGCCGGCCGCGAACACGCCCTCGACGCTGGTCGCCGTCGACCCCGGCGTCGTCCTGACGTAGCCGTTGGCCTTGAGCTCGACCTGCCCGCGCACGAGTTCGGTCGCCGGCGCGTGGCCGATGGCGACGAACACGCCGTCGGTCGCAAGCTCCTCGAACACGCCGGTCGCGACGTTCTTGAGCCGGACGTGGGTCACGCCGCGCGGTTCGTGGCCGCCCAGAATGTCGTCGACGACGCTGTTCCAGCGCACCACGACGTTCGGGCGCGCGAGCAGCCGCTCGATCATCACCTTCTCGGCGCGGAACGAATTCGCGCCGATGGACGATCGATGACGCTTTTGGCCAGATGCGAGAGATAGAGCGCCTCCTCGACCGCCGAATTGCCGCCGCCGACCACGACGACCGACTTGCCGCGGAAGAAGAAGCCGTCGCAGGTCGCGCAGGCCGACACGCCGAAGCCTCGGAAAGCGTGCTCGCTCGGCAGGTCGAGCCACTTGGCCTTGGCGCCGGTCGCCAAAATGACGGCGTCCGCCAGGATCGTGCGGCCGCTGTCGCAGCGGATGACGAACGGCCGGCTCCTGAGCTCGAGCGCGATGACGGTCTCGCTTTCGACCCGCGCGCCGACATGCTCGGCCTGAGCGCGCATCTGCTCCATCAGCCACGGCCCCTGGATCGGCTCGGCGAAGCCCGGATAATTCTCGACGTCGGTGGTGATCATCAGCTGGCCGCCGGCCTCGAAGCCCGACGAGCAGGAGCGGCTTCAGCATGGCGCGCGCGGCGTAGATCGCGGCGGTGTAGCCGGCCGGCCCCGAGCCGATGATGACGACGCGCTCGTGCGCGGGACGTTGCGGAGAAGTCAAGAAGGACCCCTTTCGAAGGATTGCCGCCCACATGCGGGTGTGAGCCCGCGCAGGCGTTTGGTTTCACGCCCTTATATGGGGGGCGCGATTGCGCTACAACGGCGCCGGGCCGGAAGCGCGGGAAATCGCGGCGGTCCGTTCGGCGTTTGGAGTCCGATCATGCTTGTCCTGAGAGCCGCCGCGCCGTCGCCCTTCGCCCGCAAGGTGCGGATCGCCGCCGCCGTGCTCGAACTCGACGACCGGATCGAGATTGTCCGCCGCCGACACCGGCGATCCCGGGGATTCGCTGAGACGGCAGAATCCCTTGGGGAAAATCCCGGCGCTGATCGTCGAGAGCGGCGACGTCCTGTTCGACAGCGCGGTGATCGTCGAATATCTCGACTGGCTTGCCGGCGGGGGCAGGATCATTCCCGCCGAGCCCGTCCGGCGCTTTCGCTCGCTGACCCAGCAGGCGCTGGCCGACGGGATCATGGAGGCGGCTGTCCTGCTGCGCTACGAATCGCTCTGGCGCGAGCCGGGCATGCGCTCCGAACAATGGATCGCCTATCAGGGCGACAAGATCTCCCGAGCCCTCGCGGCTTTCGAGCATTCGCCGCCCGAGGAGTTGAGCGACGTCGGCACCATCGCGCTCGCCTGCGCCCTCGGCTATCTCGACCTCCGGTTCGGAGGCGCCTGGCGCGCCGATCACCCTCGCCTCGTCGCCTGGCTCGACCTCTTCTCCGCCGCGACGCCGAGCTTCGAGGCGACGCGGTTTCAGGGGTGATCGAGGGGCGCGGGACGCCCTGGCGCTTAAACCCCGCCGGGGCTTGGTTTGGCGAACGCCGCCGCTCAGAACTTGTAGTTCACGCCGGCGCGCAGGAGGCTCAGGTCGACCGGCGTGCGCGTCGAGTAGAGCGGCGAGCCGAAGTAGTTCGTGCTCGAAAGGGGCAGGTACAAATATTCGGCCTTGGCCGTGATGTTGTTGGTGATGGCGTATTCGACGCCGGCGCCGACCGCCCCGCCGCTGATCCATTGGCTCTGCGATCCGCCCCAGCCGAGGAACGGGGTCGTGAAGCTCGCGTTCGCGTTGACGCCCGCGTAGCCGCCGGTCACATAGATGAGGGCGCGATCGATCGCCATGCCGGCTCGCGCGCGAAGGGTCAGCGTCTCGTTGACGTTCATGCGGTTCGACGTGAAGAGGTAAGACTGGGTGTGTGAGATGTTCGCCCAGTCCCAGTCGCCCTCGGCGCCGATCACGAACTGGCCCATCTGGTAGTTTGCGCCGGCGGTCCCGCCAAACGTCCAGCCCGAGAGGCCGCCGAACGAATTGTTGTTGGTGCTGGCCCAGCCGGCGCCGCCGTTCACGCCGAAATAGACGCCCGTCCAGCTGAACGGCGCGGCATAGGCCGGCGCGGCGTAGGGAGCCTGGCGCGGTGGAAGATCGGCCGCGAGCGCGGATGTCGCGACGCTGGCGATCAGCGCGCCGATCAGGAATCTGGTCATCTCTGTCTCCTTGCCTCAAAACCCCGCCGGGCGGTTCCACCGCCCTGGCATGGCCGAGCTATAGTCGTTAGGGATAACGATTCCTGTAACCGTTGGGTCAAAATCGCGGGACCGGGAACGGCTGGTTTGCAGAAGAAATGGATTTATAACAATGAAGGCTACATAAACGCCAATATCGACCTTAATAACTGATTTATTCGCAGCGATCAGTCCGAAATAGACATCCGATCAAGCCGCTTACTAGCGTAAATAAGTTTATTAAAGATGAGCTTTAGCGCAGAGAGGCCGAAGTCGGCCGAAGCGGACCCGGCTGGCAAGATCGGGAAGGGCGCCTCAGTCGGCGGTCGGCAGGCGGCGCATGACGAACTCGATCTCGTCGTCGGCGAGCTCCCGCCACGAATTCGATCTCGGTCATGTAGGCCGCCTTCGGGAAGCGCTCGAACCATTCGCGCGCCTTGGCGCGCGCTTGCGGGCGCGGCAGCCGGAAGGTCTCGCGCCGCCAGGCGCCGTCCGCCACGACGTTCCACCGGTCGCGGCGGCCGGCGGCGCGCTGGGCGACATCGCCCGGTTTCCTGGTCTCCCTCGCCATCGCCCGAGGTTAGCGCGGATTCCGGCGCATGGGGAGTCGAGAAACGGCGGCCCCGCTGAGTTGGGTCAGCCGGTCCGCCAGCATCCGCGGCAGCCGGCCGTCGATGAAGGCGAGGCCAAACGCGATCAGGCCGTAGCCAAGGAATTGTCGCGCCGTCAGGCGCTCGCCCAGGAAAAGCGCGCCGAGCCCGACCGACGTCGCCGGGACGAGCAGCGTCACCAAGAGAACATTGGTCGCCCCGGCGCCGGCGAGGATGCGGAAGTAGACGACATAGGCGAGCGCCGTCGAGAAGGCGGCGATGGCCAGGACGCACCCGATTGTCGCCGCGCCTGGCGTCGGCAAGGTCCAAGGACGGTCGACCGTGAGCGCCAAGGGGGCGAGCATGAGCGCCGCCGCGGTCGATTGGCCGGCGGCTACATCGATCGGTCTCAGGCCGAGCGAGGGCATGCGGCGGGCGAAAATCGCCGCCAGCGCATAGCTGAACGCGGCTGCGAGCACCGCGAGCTCCGCCCAGAAATTGGCGCCGGCGCCGGTCAAGAGATCAGGGCCAAGCAGGGCGGCGACGCCGGCGAGGCCGGCGACCGTCCCAACGAGCTTGAGATCGCTCAGCTTCTCCTCTTTGGTCAGCACATGGGCCGCGAGCACGGTGAATAGCGGCGTCGCCGCATTGAGGATCGAGGCGAGCCCGCTCGGCAAGTGCGTCTGTCCCCAGGTGATCAGCGAGAAGGGCAGCGCGTTGTTGGCGAAGCCGAGGACGATGAGCGCGGCCGCGGCCTTGAGGGTGCGGGGAGGCCTCGGGCCGAGGAGGGGAACGCTCCCCCAAAGGATCGCGGCCGCGATCCCGACCCGCAGGGTGACCAGGGTCAGCGGCGGAAGCTCCTTGACGGCGACGCCGACGAAGAGAAACGACCCTCCCCAGAGCACCGAGAGCAAGGCCAGCAGGCCCCACTCGCGCGCGGTCATTGGACGTTGAGGCGCGGCGTTCATTCCGGCGGTTCCCGATTCCGTTAGGGGTCCGGCCGGTTCTAGCCTTCGCCTTACGGTGCGTCCGCCCAATTCCTGCGCGCGTTTTGCTACGCGAGGCGCCCCAGGTGAGCTTTGAGGGATTGCATTGGACGCCACTGAGGCCTTGGCGTCAGTCAAGCGCAGGATAGACGCTATGGCTGACGACGAGGAGCACGAGGGCCGCCGCGAGGATGAGCTCCGCGGGTACGCTTTTACGCGACGTCCTCGTTCGGGTCGGCGAGGACTGTCCGTTCGTTGACGGCGTAGTCGCTGTACCCGCAAATCATCGCTCAATTCTGCAATTCGGGCGCGAGCGGCGCATGATTGAGCAGCGCGACCAGCGCGACGCCCCCCACGGTGTTGCCCAGAATGGTCGGTAGGAAAAAGCCCGTGAGATAGTCCCAGACCGAGGCCTGGCCGGCGAAGACGGCGTAAGCCAACTCGACCGAGCCGGCGATCACATGCGAGAAGCCGCCAAGCGCGACGATATAAGTCAGAAGCATGATGACGAGCAGGCGCGCGGATCGGGCGCTCGGCAGGAGCCAGATCATCAGAGCGATCAGCCAGCCCGCGAAGAGGGCCCTGATCGCGGTCGGCCAGAATGGGCCGCTGATTGCGTTGCGGCCGATGCCGATCATCGCTGTCCGAACGGACTCCGGAAAGAGGCCGTGGAACGTCAGGAGACCGGCGAAAATCAGCGTCCCCAAGATGTTTGCGCAGAGCACGATCGCCCAAAACCTCAGAAGCGCGAACCAGGTCTCCCGGTCTCGCCGGACGAGCAAGGGCAGCACGGCGGTCAGCGTGCTCTCGGTGAAAAGCTCTTGCCGGCCGAGAATGACGATCACGAAGCCGAGAGAATAGCCGGGGCTCGCCACCAGGCGCCGCCACGGCCCATCAGGCAGCCCGCTCTGGATCAGAGCCAGCGCGAGAAACGAGAAGCCCATCGACAATCCCGCCGCAAGGCCCGACCAGAAGACCGCGCCGGGCCGGCGCGCCAACTCGGCCTCGCCCTCCTTGCGGAGGATCTCGTGGATGACCACAGCCTGCGGCGCGGAGTGCTCGGCTGCCTGGGTCTTCTCCGCCGCATCGAGGCTCTGCGACGCGTCGAACGGTCCCGGCTCGCCGTTTCCGCCGGACGCCATCACTCGTTCCCGTTGGAGACCAGTTCGCTATAGACGAGCAGACTGAACTGGTTGAGCAGATCCCGTCCATTCGGCTTGCGGAACGCCGCCTTTCGCGCCTCGATCCGGCAGTAGGCGAGCGTCAGACCGTTGACAATGTCGGCCTGCTTTTTGTCGGGCGCAATCTGATGGACGCGCTTGATGATCCCGGGAATCGTCGGCAGCATCGTTCCGGCGTTGATGGTGGAAAGCGTCTGGTCGATTTGCGCGTCGTTGATCGTTGGAACAGGAGGCGAGTCGGGACCGACCTGGCACGGATCGTTGTCCTGTTCGCTCGCGCCAGCGCCCGCCAGCGTACTTGTCGTCTTGTCGCGAATCTCCCCTACGAGACCGGTCTTCGAGATCACTGGAGCCGCGTTCGACCAGGCGTTCCGGACGTAATCCGTGACGTCGGCGATCTCCTGATCCGTCATCTGAGCGCCGACCGCGGGCATGGAGGCGTAGGTCCCCGTTGCGAGCCGCCCTCCAAGGATCACGCGGATCACGTCTTCCGGTCCCTTGGCGAGGACCAGCGGGTTGCCGGCGAGCGGAGGTATGCGGTTGGGCTGGCCCTTGCCGTCCAACTGGTGGCAGGACGCGCATCGCGTGACATAGACCGCTTCGCCGGCGGCGTGCGGGCCGGTCTCTCCTGAGGGCCGAGGCGTCGCAGGCTCGGCGATAGGCGGAAGGCTCTTGAGGTAAAGGGCAATGGCGTGCAGGTCGCCGTCGTTCAGGTAGGCAAGGCCATCATGGATGACCTGCGACATGGGCCCCACGGCGACACGTCCGCGCGAAGTTGCGCCCGTCTTGAGATACTGGACCAAATCGTCTTCCGGCCACCCTCCGATTCCGTGCGTGGGGTCGGAGGTGATGTTGGGGGCATACCAGTCGTCGACGTCGCCGCCGGCGAACCGCTTCGACGTCTCGGGCTGCATGGCGACGCCCTTGGGCGTGTGGCAGTCGCCGCAATGGCCAAGCCCCTCGACCAGATAAGCGCCGCGATTCCACGGCGCCGACTTCGACGGGTCTGGCTTGAATTCGCCCGGCGTGAAAATAGAGCGCGTTCCAGGGCGCGAGACCGGCCCGGATGTCGAACGGGAACATCAGGCGGGACTTTTTCGACGGGGCGGTCGATGGAGGGACGGTGTTCAGGAACGCGCGGATCGCCAGCACGTCGTCGCGGGTCACCTTTGTGAACCACTGATAGGGGAAGGCGGGATAGAGGTAGTCGCCCTTCCGGTCCAGCCCCTCGTGCATCGCCCGGTAGAACTCATCGTCGCTCCAGGCCCCTATGCCATTGGTCTTGTCGGGGGTGAGGTTGGGCGCATAGAGCGGCCCATAAGGCGAGTGGATGGCGGCGCCCCCGGCGTAGGCCTGGCCCCCAGGTGTGGTGTGACAGGCCTCGCAATCCCCGACGCGGACGAGATAGGCGCCCTTTTGCACGAGCGACGGATCGGTTCCATCGGATGCGGCGGCTGTGGCGAACGCAATAAGGACCGCGCCGAGTGCGGCCGAAGCTTTGACCCTCACCATTCCGTCACCCCGTCAAGACACCGCGACGCCTAAACAAAGCTGTAAACGCGGCGCGACAGCTAGGGTTCCTTGGCTGATTCGGGGATGTCAAAGGGGGCGAGACGCGACGATGCGGTCCGCCAGGCGAGAGCGGAGGTTTCAGCGCAATGGCCGGGGCCGCCCGGGCTCGCCCAACGGGCATTCCAGCGCGTCTCGATCCCACCGCCCGAGATCGGCCGCCGCGTCATAGGTCGATTGCAGGAAGGCCGTCAGCGCCCCGCTCGGACTCTCCGCCGTGCGCACCGCGTCGTACGGCAGGAGGAATTCGCCCAGTTCGTGCGAGAAAAACGCTTCGGCGGGCCGGACAGGCGCTCGGGCGAAGCCCTCGGGGGCCGGATAGGCGTAGGAATAGAAGGCCGCGTAGTCGATAGGACCGCCCCCTCCGGGCCAGAACCCGGCGCTCGACACTTCGTGCGAATAGGCCTCCGCTGCGACCGCGTCCGGCAGGTGCGGCACGCCGCCAGGATGGCGAGGCGCGGTCCGTCCCGAGAAGCGTGTGACCGCGAGGTCGAAGCTGCCCCAGAAGAAATGGACAGGGCTCGCCTTACCGACAAAGCCAGTGCGAAAGTGGGCGAGGACCGCGTGCGTCGACGCCAGCACGCGCCAGAAGCGATTGACGGCGTCGCGATCGTAAGCGGCGTGCCGATCGTCCTGATCGAAGGGAATCGCTTCGACGATCTCGCACGGCGTCATCGTGATTCGTACGTCCAGCCCGAGTTCGTCCATTGCGGCGAACAGCGCGGCTGTGAATTGGGCGACCGACATTGGCCGGAGTGGAATCCGGCGTTCGCCGCCATCGCTTGTTTGTATCCAAAGTGTGTGATCGATAAAGTCGAAGTCAATCTGAAAGCTGTGCGCCCGATAGGGGATCGGCGACGTGGTGAGGCCGCGCGCCGTCGGATAGAGCGTCACGTGCCAGGAATGGTTCAGCCAGGGCGTCTGGGTCAGCCGGATCTTGCCGACCACCTGCGTCCAGAGATGCAGCGTATCGCGCGTCTCCGCCCACGCTCCGTAAGGCAATTCGGGCCATTCGGTCGCATCCGCCGGCGTCATCGCCTCACGTTCCCCAGCTATTCCGCCGCGTCCGCAGGGGCCGCATGGCCGCGCTCCTCGATCCGCTTCGCCCGGGCGCCGACGGCGCGGGCGGATTCGGTAAGCTGATAAAGCTCCTGATGATCGTAGTCTTCAGCCGTGCGAAGCGCTTCATCGGCGTAGGCTTTCGCATTGGGGTCGCCGAGCACGCCGCGCATGAACCACCAGATCTTTGCGAACTTGACGGCGATCTTCGTGTGGTTCGCCAGGAAATACGCGGCCTCGCGCGGATAGAACACGAGCGGGTTCTCGATCGGCAGGCTCGGGCGCCGGTCGAGCCGGTATTTCCGGCGCAGCAGGCCTGCTTCCAGCGGGTAGATATTGTAGAGCGTGCTCGCCGCCCAGAACATGACCATCAGGAACGCGACCGTATCGACGCGCGGGCCGCCCGCCGCGGCGCGGCGGATCACCGTCTTCATGTGCTCGTCGGTGTAATAGGTTCTCCACGCAAGATGATAGGCGTCCTGCCATTCCGCCCGGGTCATGCGCGGATGGTCGCGAGACGACGTGCTCGAGATCGAACTTGTTGAGGTCCGGGTCGATCGCCGCGCCCGCCTTCGTCATTTTCGCGTGGTCCTCGCTGCCCGGCAGCGGCGTGAGGCAGGAGAACTGAAGGATATCGAGCGGCAGCTCGCGCTGGATGACCTTGATGTCGCGGACGATCGACTCCGGCGTGTCGTTCGGGAAGCCGACGATGTAGCCGCAATAGGTGATGCAGCGGACCTTCCGCCAGGCGAGCAGCATCTCGCGATAGTCGGCGATGTGGTTCTGCTTCTTCTTCGCGCCGCTGAGGCTGTCGGGATTGATGTTCTCAAGGCCGATGAACACGCGCTTGACCCCCGCCGCCGCCGCCTTTTCGACGAAGCGCGGAATCTTGTGGCACATCGTGTCGACCTGGATCACGAAGCGCGAAGTTGAACCCCTCCCTGCCGAAGCGCGATCAGCCGGTCGAAAATGTCCTCCCAGTTGCGGTTGCGGGCGAGATTGTCGTCGGTGATGAAGAAGTAGCGGACGCCGTTGGCTTGATTGGCGCGCACGATCCGCTCGATGTCGTCGGCGGTGCGGTAGCGCGACTTGCGCCCCTGGACGTTGATGATCGTGCAGAACGAGCACAGGAACGGGCAGCCGCGGCCCGCGTCGAAGCTCGAGATCATGCCGATCGACCGGCCGACCTTTTCTCGCGGCAGAAACGGCGTGGTCGCGCCGTCGAGGCCGGGGAGATCGTCGAGATAATTGTAGATCGGCTTCAGCGTTCCGGCGGCGGCGTCGCGCAGCACGTCGGCGAAGCGCCCCTCCGCTTCGCCGGCGAACAGCGAGATCGCCGAGGTCGAGCGCCTCTTTCAGCGAGTCCGGCGTCTCCGGCAGCATCGCCAGGCACCCCGAGACGTGGAAGCCGCCGATGCACACTTGCACGCCCGCCGCGCGCAGGGGACGCGCGACGTCCATGACGCGCGGGAACTGGTTCGACTGCACGCCGACGAAGCCGACCAGCGCCCGGCCGCCGGCGGCGGCGACCTGCCGGACGATGTCGGCCGCGCGGACGCGCGTGTTGGTCTCGTCGATGGGGAAGATTTCGGAGTCGACGTCCGGCCCGAGCGCGCCCGCCTCGATCGCCTCCCTGGCGATGCCGTAGAGGCAGGCGAGCGAGTTTGACGGCAGGGCCGACCTGCGCCATTGAATTACGTAGCCGTCGTCGTCGTAATGGGACGGCTTGATCAGAAACAGAAGAAACCTGCGGCTGTCGGCGATGTCCGGCATGGCGGTCGTCTCCTGAGACGGCACGGGTCGGGCTTCGAGAAACGCGTTTGGCTTAACGGACTGACTCTGTGCGCCGTAACTAGCAGGCCGCGCGCCATCGCACAAATCAAGGGGGCCGCGGCAAGGGGCCGGGAAGCGGCGTCTTGAAGCGGCGCCTGGGCGCCCACGGTTCGCGGCGGTCGTTCGCGAATCTTGCGCCGGGGCGACCGCGGGCTTAACTGACGTCGGCGCTTGCCTGCCGCACGCGCGTTCACCGAGGCGCCGATGCTGCAAACGCTCCTCGCCGAAGGCCGGCCGCTGCTGGCCGACGGCGCGACCGGAACCAATCTGTTCGCCATGGGCCTCGCCTCCGGCGAGAGCCCGGAATTGTGGAACGCCAACCATCCCGACCGCGTCCGGGCGCTGCATCAGGCCTTCGTCGACGCCGGCTCCGACATCATCCTGACCAACAGCTTTGGCGGCAACCGCCGCCGCCTCGCGCTGCACGGCGCGGAGGGGCGCGCGCGGGAACTCAACCGGCTCGCGGCCGGGAACGCCCGCGCGGTCGCCGACAAGGCCGGCCGCGCGATCGTCGTCGCCGGATCGGTCGGCCCGACGGGCGACATCTTCGCTCCCCTCGGCCCGCTGACCGAGGAGGAGGCGGTCGAAGTATTCGCCGAGCAGATCGAGGGCCTTCGCGAGGGCGGGGCGGACGTCGTCTGGATCGAGACCATGTCGGCGGCCGAGGAAATCCGCGCCGCGCGCGCGCGCGGCGACTCGGGTCGGCATGCCCTATACCGTCACCGCGAGCTTCGACACCGCCGGGCGGACGATGATGGGCGTCGCGCCGGCGGCGTTCGGGGCGCTCGCCAGCGCCTGCGACGCCGAAGCCGCTCGGCTACGGCGCGAATTGCGGCGTCGGCGCCGTCCGACCTTCTGGTCTCGATCCTCGCCATGAGCGAGGCCGACCCGGACGCCGTGCTGATCGCCAAGGCGAACGCCGGCGTGCCGCACTGGCATGGCGCGGAAATCCACTATTCCGGCACGCCGGATCTGATGCAGCGATTTACGCCGGGCCTCGCGGTCGATTGCGGCGCGCGGATCGTCGGCGGCTGCTGCGGCAACACCCCGGCTCATGTCGCCGCGATCCGGCGCGGGCTCGACGCGCATCGTCCGGGAGCGCGGCCGACCGTCGAGGCGATCGTCGCGGCGCTCGGGCCGCTGGTCGCGCCCCCGGCGGCCGAGGCCGCGCCCGCAGCCGCCGCCGCGAGCGGTCATGAGGCCGGCCATGAACGCCAAGGCCAAGCGCCGCGCCTGGGGCGGCGTCGACGAACCCGACAGCGAGGTCACCCCGCCTGATGGTCGCCCCGGCGCGACCGCCGCTCGCCGCGCCGTCGGGCCCGCAGGCCTTCGATGTCGACGCCGCCGCGGCGGGCGAAAGGCTCGACCGCTTCCTCGGCCGGTCGGCGTCCGAGCGGCGGCTTGCGCTGTCGCGCACCCGGATCAAGGCGCTGATCGAGGCGGGCGAGGTGACGGTCGACGGCGCGACGGCGCGCGACCCGGCAGCGAAGCTCGTCGCGGGCGCGCGAGATCCGATTCGAGGCGCCGCCTCCCGAGGAGACCTCGCTCAAGGGCGAGGACATGCCGCTCGCCGTCGTGTTCGAGGACGAGCACCTGATCGTGATCGACAAGCCGGCCGGCCTCGTCGTCCATCCGGCGCCCGGCCATGCCGAGGGCACGCTGGTCAACGCGCTGATCAGCCATTGCGGCGCGAGCCTTTCGGGGATCGGCGGGGTCCGGCGCCCGGGCATCGTCCACCGGCTGGACAAGGACACGTCCGGGCTTCTCGTCGTCGCCAAGACCGACGCCGCCCATCAGGGACTCGCGGACCTGTTCGCCGACCACGGCCGCAGCGGCTCCTCGAGCGCGAATATCTGGCGCTCGTCTGGGGCGGCTTCGACGTCTCGGCGGGCAAGGTCGACGCCGCCGATCGCGCGGCATCGCCACCATCGCGAGAAAATGGCGGTCGCGTCCGAAGAGCGCGGCCGCCACGCCGTGACCCACTGGCGGGTGGAAGAGGCGTTCGGGCCAGGCGAGCCTGATCGCCTGCCGGCTCGAGACCGGGCGCACGCACCAGATCCGGGTTCACATGGCCTCGATCGGCCATCCGCTGCTCGGCGATCCGGTGTACGGCGCCGGGTTCAAGACCAAGGCCGCCCAGTTGTCCGAGGGCGCGCGCCTCGCGCTGGCGGGGCTCGGCCGGCAGGCGCTGCATGCGGCGGCGCTCGGCTTCGAGCACCCGATCACCGGCGAGCCGCTGCGGTTCGACAGCCCGCCGCCGCCCGATCTTCTGCGGCTGATCGAGGCTTTGCGCAGCCGGCGAGGATGGGTGACCCGATCAGAGAGTGATCCAACGGCCTTTCGAGTTTCGTTTTGCCGACTGGAAGTGGCCTTTATTCGGCCACGCTTCCTCGACCAAGATATCCGCGTCGGCCGTAGTGCCGACGGAGTCGGCTCGAAGCCGGGCTCCGACTCAGGAGGATCGAATGGCCGCGTCGCTTACCCGTCATCGCCGGCGAGTCGGGTCTTTCCCGCTACTTGCAGGAGATCAAGCGGTTCCCGATGCTGGAGCCGCAGGAAGAATATATGCTCGCCAAGCGCTGGCGCGAGCACGGCGACCGCGAGGCCGCCCACAAGCTCGTCACCTCGCATCTGCGGCTGGTCGCCAAGATCGCCATGGGCTATCGCGGCTACGGCCTGCCGATCGGCGAGGTGATCTCCGAGGGCAACGTCGGCCTGATGCAGGCGGTCAAGCGATTCGAGCCCGAAAAGGGGTTCAAGCTCGCGACCTATGCGATGTGGTGGATTCGCGCCTCGATCCAGGAATACATTCTGCGCTCGTGGTCGCTGGTCAAGATGGGCACCACCGCCAGCCAGAAGAAGCTGTTCTTCAACCTGCGCAAGGCCAAGAGCCGCATTTCCGCCCTCGACGAGGGCGATCTGCGCGACGATCAGGTCGAAACCATCTCCAAGCGCCTCGGCGTCGCCAAGCAGGACGTGATCGACATGAACCGCCGGCTCGGCGGCGACGCCTCGCTGAACGCGCCGTTGCGCGAGGAGGGCGAGGGCGAGTGGCAGGACTGGCTGGTCGACGACACCGCCGACCAGGAGTCGCTGCTCGCCGAGCGCGAGGAATCGGACACCCGCCTCACCGCGCTCAGGGGCGCGCTGTCGGTGCTCAATCCGCGCGAGCGGCGGATTTTCGAGGCCCGCCGGCTCGCCGAGGATCCGATCACCCTCGAGGAGCTTTCGGCGGAATTCGGCGTATCGCGCGAGCGCGTGCGGCAGATCGAGGTCCGCGCCTTCGAGAAGGTCCAGGCGGCGGTCAAGGCGGGCGTCGCCAAGGCGCTGATGCCGAAGCGGGCTGCCCGCCGCGCTGCCGGCGCCCTGACGTCTGCGGTGGAAGCATCTGATAGCGCAGGAATTTTGTGTAAGAATCGGCATCGTCTTTTTCGCATCCTGCATGAGGCGTCGGACAGGCGCGCTCGGCCGCCAATTGAGATAGACTGCCGCGCGTTGCCTATCCATAGCCCCAGCAGGTTCCCTT
The DNA here is from genome assembly GCA_963724785.1 of uncultured Alphaproteobacteria bacterium. Lineage (GTDB taxonomy): Bacteria > Pseudomonadota > Alphaproteobacteria > Rhizobiales > Beijerinckiaceae > Roseiarcus. The sequence goes on from CAVRWC010000001.1 coordinate 207,043, forward strand.
ATGTTTGCGACTGTCCTTCGCCGCTGCGCGGCGCCCTGCGCGCTGCTCGCCGGCGCTTGAGTCTGGCCGGTAACGGTCTTGGCCGACGACAGGCCGGCCACGCCACAGGGCGCGGAAAGCCTTCAGGCGTTCTTCGACCGTTTTCTGCCGGCCCCGCCTGCGGGGAGCCCGCCGCTCGTCAACGTCGGAGCCGGACGGCCAGGACTACCGGGTGTCGGCCGACCTCTCCGCCATGAACGGCGCCTGAAGGAGCGCGGGCGCGAATGCGTCTTACGAACCCGCGCCGCTCGTCTACCAAGTGTTCGAGCAGACCGACGGCAAGTGGCGAAGTCGTCCAGGATTCGCTGCCGAAGATCGTCACCCACGCCAAGGACATGACCGAACGTCTTCACGATCGACAATTATCGCCAGACGATCGTGATCGATCCGGCGCTCGCCTGGTGGACGAGCGGCGCCGCGAGCGCCGATAAGGGAAACCTCACGGCCGAGAGCGCCGAAATTCAGCCAATCCATCGACTTCGGCCGACTGAAGGGCGATTACGCCACGACCGTCAACGCGAACGGCTCGGTGTCGAGTACGGTCAAGCAAGAGATCGCCGACATCGCCTTCAAGGTCGCCTCGACCGACAAGGACGGCAATCCCGTCAGCTCGAGCGGCCGGATGGACAACGCGGCCTTCAATATCGGGATCGACGGACTGAATTCGAAGAAGCTGTTCGACCTGATCAGCCTTCTCTCCGCCCATCGCGCCGATCTCTCCGCGCACGAGGGGGAGACTGAAGGATCTGCTGCGGCCGCTGGCGGCGCCGGGCTTGAGGTTCGTCGAGGGCGGGGAGGCGTCGAAGCTGATGGTCGGCTCGCCGCTCGGCGCTATCGCGCTCGCCGGCGCCAAGGTCGCCGTCGGCGTCACCAACGCCGGGCCGGACGAGCGCGGTCGACGCGACCATCGGGGCCGAGGGGCTGAGCCTGCCGGTCGGGCTCGTCCCGCCGGGCGCCGCCGACCTCACGCCGTCGAAAATCGACCTCGTCCTGACGGTCAAGGGGATCGACGTCGCAGCCGCCGCCAACACGGCGATCGACAGCCTGCATCTCGGCGGCCCGGGGCCGGCGATCTCGGAGGCCGATTCGGCCAGGGTGTCGGCGGCGCTGCTCGGGGCCGGACCGTTGAAGGTCGTAATCGCGCCGTCGCATGTCGTCGCGCCGGCGATCGACGCCGACCTCCAGGGCGAGCTGCGCTACGCCGCCGGCAAGACCGCTGGCGCGGTCACTGTGCGGATGCGCAACTTCGACAAGACGATGAACGCCATCAAGGGGCTGGGGCCGGAGATGGCGACCAAGTCCCTGCCCATGGTCGCGATGGCCAAGGGACTCGCCAAGACCGAGAGCGACGGGGCGCTGAGCTGGCTCATCGAGATCGGCGACGACCGTTCGATCAGGATCAACGGCATCCCGCTCGGCAAGGCGCCGCAATAGGGGCGGGGATTGCCTTGGCTTATTCAGGATTTTTATGCCCAAGGGACCGGACAGAATGTGCGGATTTGCTGAAGTCTTGCGTCCGCGCACGGGAAAGTTGCATTCGCGCATCAAAAACCTGTCCCGGCGGCGCAATTCTCGGGCCAGCGCGACAAGTCGCCGTCTGGCGTTTCGGATCGATCTGCGTTAATCGGCCATAAACGGAATTGCTTTAACTCTAACTCCATTCGTAGCGAGGCGTTCAGCGTAGGCGAAGCATGCAGGGGTCCGACGCGACTATCGGCGACATTCCTTTCGAGCGGGGCCGCAACGCGGGCGGAGGCTCGCGCGCTCTGATCCTCGGGGCTTTCGTGGCGGCGGCGGTCGGCTGCATCGCAGCTTATGTGCTGCACGCCCATTATCGGCGCGGCGCCGGTCATGGCCAAGGCGCCTACCGAGGCGAGTTCGGCCCCGGCGGCGAGCCAGGATCCGGCCGCGCTGTTCGGCGAAATCATCATCGAGCCCGAATGGCGCGCCGAAGTCGCTCAGAGACCGAGCGACGACGCTTGCGAGCCTCGGCCCAGGGATGCCCGAACCGGAGCTGACGCCCGTGGCGCCGCCGACGCCTTCTGCCGGCCTCCGGCGGCTCGCCGACCGCGACGAACGTGCTCCCAAATGTCATTCCCTTGCCGCCGGTGCGCGACGTTCCGCGGATCGACGACAACGCGCCTCTGCCGCCGACGCGCCCGGCCGAATTTTCCGAGCCGACGGCGAACCTCGCCGCGCCCGACGACCGCCGCGTCGCGCAGCCGACCGCGCCGGCCGACGACCGCAACATCTTCCAGAAGCTGCTCGGCATCGGCCATGAGCAGCCGGGAGGCGCGGTCGTCGCGTCGCGGCCGCCGCGCCCCGCCCGCCGCGCCGACACCGGCCCGGCCCGCCGCGAGCCGACGCCTCTTCCCGCGCCCGTGGCGCCGCCGGCGACCACCGTGGTCGCCAGGCCCGTCGAGCCGAGCGAGGGCCGGGGCGGCTTCGCGTCTTGGTTTGGCGGATCCACCTCGACGCCGAAGCTGGATCAGCTCGGCTACGACCGGCAAACGGCGATCTATGTTATTTCGGCGCGCGCCGTCTATCTGCCCGACGGCACGCGGCTTGAAGCCCATTCGGGGCTTGGCGCCGCGCTGGACGACCTGCGTTCGTCAGCGCGCGCGCCGTCGGACCGACCCCGCCGCATCTTTATGAGCTTACGATGCGCGAGGCCCTGTTTCACGGCGTTCAGGCGCTCCGCCTCAATCCGGTCGGCGAGGGCGGCCTCTACGGACGCGCGGGGCTGCTCGCGCATCCCTATATGCTCGGTCCCAAGGGCGACTCGAACGGCTGCGTCTCGGTCAAGGACTACGACGCCTTCCTGCGCGCCTACCAGAACGGTCAGATCCGCAAGCTCGCCGTCGTCGCCAGTCTCTGAAGCCGCATCCTCTGGCGGCCCAGGCGACGAGTTCGGCTAAGCACGATTGCGCGGGCGGCTCCGTGCTCAATGGGAGGGTGCGTGTCAGCGGGCGCCATGAGGCGGCGAGACGCCGCCCGTCCGATGATCCGCGACGTCCGTTGGCCGGCGAATGAGTTTGAGGACCGCACGCCTCGCGCCAAGGAGACGCACGCGTGACCACCCACTCCGGATCTTTCGGCGCGATCGTGCGGACCTACGCGCCGCCGCTCGCAGCGCTCGTCCTGTTCGGGCTTGAGCGCGCCGGCCTCCTCCACGCCGAAACCGTGTGGGTCGCGGTCCTATCCGCAGCGCTCTTGCTCGGCTCGGTGTTTGCCGCGGTCCATCACGCCGAAGTGGTCGCGCTCAAGGTCGGCGAGCCGTTCGGCTCGGTGCTGCTGGCGCTCGCGGTCACGGTGATCGAGGCCTCGCTGATCGTCACCGCCATGCTGTCGGGCGGCGCGACGGAGAACGCGCTCGCCCGCAACTCGGTGTTCGCCGCAGTGGCGATCGTGCTCAACGGCGTGGTGGGCTTGTGCCTGCTGGTCGGCGGCGTGCGCTACAGGGAGCAGGGATTCCGGGTCGAGGGCGCCGCCTCCGCGCTCAGCGTGCTCGCGACGCTGGCGGTGCTGACGCTGGTGATGCCGAACTATACGCTGGCGAAACTCGGCCCGCAGTATTCGCCGACGCAGCTTGTGTTCGTCAGCAGCCTGGCGATGCTCCTCTATTTCGTGTTCGTGTTCGTCCAGTCGGTCCGCCACCGCGAATATTTCGTGCCGGAGGGCATGAGCGATATCGGCGAAGAGCCGACCCGTCCGTCCGCCGGCGCTACGGCGGTCAGCGCGCTCATGCTGCTTGTGTCCCTGCTCGCGGTGGTGCTGCTCGCCGAGACCCTGTCGGATTCGCTCGAGCGAAGCATCCACGCCGCGCGCCTGCCGCCGTCCTTCCTCGGCGTCGTGATCGCCGCGCTGGTTCTGCTGCCCGAGAGCGTCGCCGCGTTGAAGGCCGCCGCGGCCAATCGCCTTCAGACCAGCCTCAATCTGGCGATCGGCTCGGCGCTGGCCTGCATCGGCCTGACCATTCCGGTGGTCGCGGGCGTATCAATTTATCTCGGGCGGGAGCTGACGCTGGGCCTCGACGCCGAGGGGACGGCGATCCTGTTGCTCACTCTGTTCGTCAGCTCGCTGACGCTCGCAACCGGCCGCGCCACGATTTTGCAGGGCGCGGTGCACCTCGTCATCTTCGGCGTGTTCCTGCTGCTCGCCGCGGTGCCTTGAGCCATTTGCCTCACGGCGATGCCGACACATCAGCGAAGCCGAGGTCTCGTCATGCCTGACGCGGAAAGCAGGACGACCGACCGTCGGCGCCGAGCGTCAGGAGATTGAATTATCGCACCGTCAGCCGGTCGGCAACAGGCCTGGGCCGCGCTCGATGGGTTTCCGATCAGGAGCGTTGAACTAGCGGTCGTTCTCCGACCGTCGGCGAACGGGCGACGCCGGCCCCAGCGCGACCGCGTGGGGGTGCAGAAGTTTAGAAAAATGGAGCGCGCGCGCGGCTTGAGCGGCCCACGCCGAGAGCTTCAGGATCGGACCGATGATTGCGAGGGCGGCAAAGGGGAGATACCTGACTTCGGTGAAGAGGTCGTGTGACGGGAGTCTGGCGAAGTCCAGGAGGAATGCGAACGCGATGTAATTCATCGCAACGAAGCGGATGGGCGGCCAGAGTTTTTGAGGCAGCGCCTGCCGCACACGCTGAATGGAGAGAAGCGCGAGAAGGTAGGTGAAGCCCGCGGCGACTCCAAAAACGACGAAGGTTCCCAATCCGGGCGCCGGTCCAATCACGCAAAGGCAGGCGACCAGCGCGAGGTGGACGAGGAGCGCGGCGGCAAACGCCAAGCCGAGTTCGCGCGCGCGGGCTCGCAGGGGCGAAAAAACGTCGCCGAACAGCGACGTCAACGCAGCGCCCGTGTAGGCGAGCCAAAAGAAGGCAAAGGCCAACCTTGCGGTCGCCGGAAGCGCGAGACCGACGCCGCGCTTGACGCCGAAAACGGCGATGATGCAGACGGCCACCCCGAGCGACGCAGAGAACGCCGAGGCTATCCAGATCCGGGAATTTTGCCGAGCGTCCGTCATTTCGGTCCCCAACGGCCAGTTCCAGCGAACCTTGCGCGAGACCACGCGCGTTGCAAGCACCGCTTTCGGCGTTTGTGCTCGGCCCTCTCGGGCCGCCTTTGCCGGCCGGCGCAGGGCAAGGGGCGCGGGTCTTTTCCGCCGTGGCCGCGGCCGGACCCTCCCATCAAGCGTTCTTTCGCTATTGTGAATCCGTGTTCCCCCGGTATTGTCGTCTTAAGGGCCGCGTTGTTTCAGGGCTTCCAAAAAGGGGTAGGGAAATGACTGTTTCAAAGAGGATGGGCGCAACGTCACTGGCGGTAATGTTGGGAGCCATTTTTTCTGCCGAGGCAAAGGCAGTTCCTATGGTTACCTACAGTTGGACGACCACGAGTGAAGGCTATGGTTCGCACGTTTCTGCACCGTCATCAGCCACATTCGAAGCGCCGTTGAGTGACGTACTCAGTGGAATCATAACACAGTCGGAAATATCGGATATACAATTGTTTTATCCGGGTCTGACGTTTAATAGTGCTGTAGTCAGCAGTATCGGATTCGACTTCTCTGCTTTTGTCGATCCCACCTCTGGAGCGTTTATTTACAAGGATTCCAATCAAGGCTTAGCGGTGATCGCTTTTGCAGGAACGGATATCAATCAAGCGACAACATTTCTATCGATCACGGTCGACAACCCCAACCTGATGCTAAACGGTGTCGCCGACCAGTTTAATGCGCTCAATAACGGAAACGCTTATGCCGGGTTCCCGACGGCTGGATATTGGACCGCGACGTTTCCTGCCCCTAGCACGGTCCCCGAAACCTCGACATGGGCGATGATGGTGGTCGGCTTCGCGGGCATTGGGTTTGCGGGATATCGCGGTTCGCGGAAGAGCGTCGGGCTCGCAAGCTGATTTGGCGATGACCTCGTTTTTGCCCCGCGCCGTCTATCAGCGATGCGCCCGCAGGCTCCATCAGCCTCACGGATCGAAGTAGCTGGCTTCGACGCGCCGCCACTCGGGGCTCGCGGTGATCTCGACCAGCGCTTCGTCGAGCCGCTTCTTGAGCGCGCTGCCGGGCGGCAAAGCGATCGCCATGTAGGCCGGCGCCAGCACGCCCTCGGGCAGCTCGATGGCGCCGCTGAAGCCTGTGGCGACGGCGTATTGCAGGGCCCCGATACTGTTGACGACGGCGTCCGTCTCGCCTCGCGCCAGGGCCGCCAGCGCCGCGCGCAGGTCGTCGAACGGCATGTAGCTGAGCCGCCGCTCGTCCAAGAATTCCGCGCCGGACGAGTGCGCCACCGCCGCAAGCCTCCTGCCGGCAAGGTCCGTTTCGACCAGCGGACGGCTCGTCGCAACCCGGTCGGCCGTCATCTTTGAAACGATCGTGGTCGACAGGACCGACACCAGTGCGACGCTCGACAGCATCCAGAGAATCGCGATCGCACGGCCGCCGTTGGTCTTCGGCGTCTTGTCGCCGTAGCCGACCGTGGTCATGGTCACGACCGCCCAGTAGACGCCGTCGCGCAGCGATGCAACGGCCAACTCATGGGTCGGGGCGCGCTTCGGCTTTTCGGCGATCCACATCGCCACGCCCATCGCCACCAGGAGTCCGAGCGTAACCGCGATCAGCGGGCTGAGTTCGGCGACGACCGAGGCGTAGGTCCGGAAGGCCGCGAGGAGCCCGCGATCCTTGCGCACCGCGACAGCCACGCCGGAGCGGTGCGCCGGATAGCTGAATTCGATCCGCGCGAGCCGCTCCGGCGTGATGGTGATCGCCCCGATCGCCGCGTCGTAGTCGTTGCGCGCGACGCCGTCGATCACGGCCTGCATCGCAGCGACGGGGATCAGGCGGTACTCCCGCCCGAGAACCTCGGCCGCGCGCCGCCAGAGATCCACGCTCACCCCGTCGATCGAGCCGTCGGGCTCGACATGACCGTAAGGCGGCACGTCGTAGACTGCGACCCTGAGCGGCGTGTTCGCCGGCGCTTCGTCCGCCTGCGCGCCAAGCGCCGCGAGCATCGCGAAAGCGAGCGCCCGGACGAATCGATAAACCGAGGCGGCGAGAACGGTGCGATGGGGAGCCGACAGCATCATCAGCAAGCGCAAAGGACAGGCGGGCGATCCTAGCGCGGCAAGACGAAGATCGCGTGTACGAAGCAGAACCTACGCGGCGACCGAATACACCTCTTCTTGAGAGAGGTTTGACACCTCGGGCCTCTGTCCCCTACTGCGCGCAACGGGCTGCGCGAATGCGGGCGCGATCAAAGGCGGAGGAAACATGAGCGATACGGGTTCGCGCCTGACCGCCGGGTCCATTTCGGCCCGTATCGACCGGCTGCCGGCCACACGCGCCATATGGACGACCCTTGTCCTCCTCGGCTTCGGCATGTTCTTCGAGCTCTACGACCTGCTGTTCACGGCCTACGTCGCGCCGAGCCTGGTAAAATCCGGCGTGCTGACGGCCCGGACCCCGGGCCTGTTCGGCACGACCGGCGTCGCGAGCTTCATCGCCGCCTTGTTTGCCGGCCTTTTCGTCGGAACCCTTCTGTGCGGCTTTCTCGCCGACCGCTACGGCCGCCGGGCGATCTTCACCTGGTCGCTGCTCTGGTACTCGGCGGCCAATGTCATGGTGGCGCTACAGACGGACGCTTTCGGCCTCAACCTCTGGCGGTTCGTCTCCGGCGTCGGGCTGGGCCTCGAGATGGTGACGATCGGCGCCTACGTCAGCGAGCTGGCGCCGAAGGGCCTTCGGGGACGGGCCTTCGCGGTCAACCAGGCGATCGGCTTTACCTGCGTGCCGGTGATCTCGTTCCTCGCCTTCGTACTGGTCCCGACGGCGCCGTTCGGAATCGAGGGCTGGCGCTGGGTCGTGCTGATTGGCGCGCTCGCCGCGCCGGTGATCGTGTTCCTGCGCCGCGGCCTGCCGGAGAGCCCGCGCTGGCTCGCCAAGCACGGCCGCCTCGCGGAGGCCGACCGGGTGCTCAAGGTCATCGAGGCGAAGGTCGCGACCGAATACCGGAAGCCGCTGCCGGCGCCCGGCCCGGACGAACCGGTCGCGCCGGCGAGCGGCTTTATGGATCTCTGGGTCCCTGGCGTGCGCGGGCGCGTGATCCTGATGAGCGTGTTCAACATCTTCCAGACCATCGGCTTCTACGGCTTTTCCAACTGGGTTCCCTCGCTGCTGGTCAAGCAGGGGATCACCGTCTCGACGAGCCTCGGCTATACGACGGTCATTGCGCTCGCGGCCCCGGTGGGGCCGCTGATCGGGTTTTTCCTGGGCGACAAGTTCGAGCGGAAGTGGATCATCGTCGCGGCGGCCTTTGTCATCCTCGTCTGCGGGCTCGTGTTCGGCCAGGCGCGCGAAGCGGCGCTGATCATCGCCATGGGCGTCATGCTCACGCTCGGCAATAACATCATGTCCTACAGCTTCCACGCCTATCAGCAGGAGCTGTTCCCGACCGGCATCCGGGCGCGCGCGGCGGGCTTTGTCTATTCCTGGAGCCGACTCTCGGTGATCTTCAATTCGTTCGTCATCGCCTTCGTGCTCGACGCCTTTGGCGCGCCGGGCGTATTCGTCTTCATCGCCGCGGCGATGGCGATCGTCATGGCGACGATCGGGATTTTCGGACCGCGCACGGCCAACCTCGCGCTGGAGACGATCGCGCATTGATGGCGGAGGCGCAACCGCGCGCTATTGGCGCAGCGCCTGGAGCACCTTGACCGAGGCGCGTCCGTTCACCGGCAGGCCGGCCTTGCCCTCAAAGTCGGCGATCGCCTCTTTGGTCTTGGCGCCGATCGCGCCGTCCGGCTGGCCGACGTCGTAGCCGCGCCGGGCGAGCAGCGTCTGCAACTCCCGCCGCCCGGCGCGCGACAGCCCGGGGTCGTCGGTCGGCCAGGGCGTGACGATGCCTTGGCCGCCGGCGAGCCGGTCGGCCAGGACGCACGCGGCCAGCGAGTACGATTCTGCGGCGTTATAGGAATAGACCACGTCGAAGTTGCGCGTCACCAGGAAGGCGGGGCCGTCGGAGCCCGCGGGCAGGAGGAGTCCAGCTTCGCCCTCGCCGAGCGGCCGACCGTCGATCCGCGTGATCCCGCGGGCCGCCCAGGCCGACATCGGCGCCTTCGCCCTGCGGCCGGAGGGTCCGGAATAGCCGGGCGGCAGCCGGACCTCGAAGCCCCAGGGAACGCCCGGGCGCCAGCCCGACCTGGCGAAGTAGTGGGCGGTCGAGGCGAGCGCGGCGTCGGCCGAATCGACAATGTCGCGGCCCCCATCCGACCCGGGCGCCGCGAGGCGCAGGTAGCTCGAGGGCATGAACTGCGTCTGCCCGAACGCGCCCGCCCAGGAGCCGGCGAGCTTGTCCGCCGGGATGTCTCCCCGGTCGATGATCTTTAACGCCGCCATCAGTTCGGAGCGGAAGTAGCCCGGCCGCTCGCCGAAGCAGGCGAGCGTGGCGAGCGAGCGCACCAGCGGGCGTTCGCCCATCTCCGCGCCGAAGTTCGAACTCGACCCCCCAGATCGCCGCCAGCATGTAACGGCTGACGCCATAGGTCTGCTCGGCGTGCGCCAGCGCGCGCGCCTCGCGCGCCATCGCCGCCTTGCCGTCGGCGATGCGCTCGTCGTCGACGAGCCCCTCGAGATAGTCCCAGATCGGCGTCTTGAACTCCGGCTGGGCCTTCTCGAAGTCGAGCACCTTCATGTCCGGCTGAAGGCCGTCGAAGGCTTGACCGAGCGTTTCGCGCGAGACGCCGGCGCGCGCGCCATCGGCCCGGAGGGCTTCAGCGCAGGAGGCGAAGTCGGCCCGCGCGGGCGCGCAGGTTGCGACCGCCGCCAGGGCCGCAAGGCAGGACAGGGCGAAGCGATTCATGTCGCGATCATCCTCGATTTGGGAAGGCTCGTCGAGCCGCGACATACCGCGCGGATGGCCAGACTGCCTATCCGCGCCATCGGCGCTAGAATGGCGACCGCGAGGGGAGGCGCCATGCCCTGGTCCTTCACCGTCGGCCGCTTCGGCGGAACCGCCGTCAAGATCCACATCACCTTTGTTCTGTTCCTCGTCTGGATCGCGGCCAGCGCGTGGGCGAGCGGGGGCGTCGAGGCCGCGCTCGACAGCACGCTCTTCATCGTTCTCCTGTTCCTGTGCGTCGTCCTGCACGAGTTCGGCCACATCCTCGCGGCCCGGCGCTACGGCATCCAGTCGCCCGTCGTAACCCTGCTCCCGATCGGCGGCGTGGCGAGCATGCAGCGCCTGCCGAGCGATCCGCGCCAGGAGCTGGTCGTCGCCCTGGCCGGGCCTGCGGTCAATCTCGTGATCGGCGTGGCGCTGTTCCTCGTGCTGGGTTCGCTTCGGCCGGGGGAGCTTGTCGAGATCGAGAACCCCCACCTGTCGCTGGCCGGCCGGCTCGCCGCGGCGAATCTCTTTCTGGCCGTCTTCAACCTGATCCCGGCCTTTCCGATGGACGGCGGACGCGTCCTGCATGCGCTGCTCGCGATGCGCGTCGGAGGGGCGCACGCGACCGAAATCGCCGCCAAGGTCGGGCAGGCCTTCGCCATCGGCCTCGGCTTTCTCGGTCTGTTCGGCAATCCGCTGCTGCTGTTCATCGCGATTTTCGTCTACATGGCGGCGGCGGGCGAGGCGCAGACGAGCGCTGCGCAACAGGCGCTGAAGGGGCTGACGGTCGGCGAGACGATGGAGACTCGCTTCACGCCGATCGCGATCGACGCGACCCTGGGCCAGGCTGTGGACGCGCTGCTCGCCACTGCTCAAGCCGAGTTTCCGGTCGTCGACGCGTTCATGAAACCGGTCGGGCTTCTCACCCGCGACGACATTCTGGCGGCGGTCGGCAAGCATGGGCGGGACGAGCCAGCGAGCGTCGCCATGCGCCTCAGCGTAGACAGCGTTCGACCTTCGGCGCCGATCGAGAGCGTGTTCGAACGGCTGCAGGATCCGAAGGCGGCCGCGCTCTACGTCACGGATCGGGACGGCGCGATCGTCGGTCTCCTGACCCGGCAGGCGCTGGCCGAAATCGTGCTCATCCGCTCCGCGCGGCCCGACTGGCGCTTCGATCGCCGGGCATGAAACCGGTGTTGACAGCGAAAGGCCCACAGCGAATATGGCCGCCGAAAAGGCGAGACCCATTTGCCGAACTTCAGCAAACTCCTGTCTGTTCGGCGATGAGCCGCCGCGCTGCTCGCCGCGGGTCCGGCCGCCGCGGACCTGCGCATGTGCAACAACACCAGCAGCCGCGTCAGCGTTGCGCTCGCCTACACCGACGGCCAGGAATGGGTCAGCGAAGGCTGGTGGAACCTCAAGTCGCTGGATTGCGTGACCCTGCTTCGGGGCGCGCTCGCCGCGCAATTTTACTATGTCTATGCGATGGACGAGCGCGGCGGCGAGTGGAAGGGCAAGGCGTTCATGTGCACTTCCGACCGCGAGTTCAAGATCCAGGGCCGGCAGGACTGCTTCGTCCGCGGCTATGACCGAACCGGCTTTTTCGAAGTGGACACCGGCAAGGACGCCAAGAGCTGGACCGTTCAGCTGACCGACCAGGCCAATCCGTCGAGCCCTTAAGTCCCGTCATGAAAACGACCGGGCGTGCGCTACATTGTCCGGGCCTATCGATCGCCGAATCCCTCAGGAGGAGCCCGTGCATTCCCGTCGCAGCCGCCGCGTAAAGATCATCGCGACTCTCGGTCCTGCCTCCGCCGACCGCGAGGCCCTCGCTTCGCTTTTTCAGGCGGGAGCGGACGTGTTCCGCATCAACATGAGCCATGCCTCGCATGACGACATGCGGGCGCGGGTGGCGATGATCCGCGCGCTGGAGGAGGAGACAGGCCGGCCGATCGGCGTGCTGGTCGACCTGCAGGGGCCGAAGCTGCGGCTCGGCCTGTTCGCCGAAGGCAAGGCCGAACTGCACAAGGGGGACGCCTTTACGCTCGACGCCAATCCGACGCCGGGCGACGCGACGCGCGTTCAGCTGCCGCATCCGGAGATCCTGAGTTCGCTTGCGCCCGGTCATCGCGTCCTGATCGACGACGGCAAGGTGATGCTGAGGGTCGAGGAGGCTGAGCCAACGCGCTCGGTGACCGTGGTCGAGGTCGCGGGCCGGGTCTCCAATCGGAAGGGCGTCAGCCTGCCGGACACGACCATCCCGACCTCCGCCATGACCGACAAGGATCGCGCCGACCTCACGGCCGCGCTCGAGGAGAATATCGACTGGATCGCGCTCTCCTTCGTTCAGAGGCCGGAGGACGTGGTCGAGGTCAAGGAGATCGCCAACGGCCGCGCGCTGGTCATGGCCAAGATCGAGAAGCCGCAGGCGGTCGCGCGGCTCGACGAGATCATGGAGGTCGCCGACGCCTTCATGGTGGCGCGCGGCGACCTCGGGGTCGAGATGCCGCTCGAGCGGGTGCCGGGCATCCAGAAGACGCTGACGCGGATCGCCCGCCGGCTCGGCAAGCCGGTGGTCGTGGCGACCCAGATGCTGGAATCGATGATCACTTCGCCCGTGCCGACCCGCGCCGAGGTCTCGGATGTCGCGACCGCGGTGTTCGAGGGGGCGGACGCGATCATGCTGTCGGCCGAAAGCGCCTCAGGGCAATACCCGCGCGAGGCGGTGGCGACCATGAACCGGATCGCGGTGGCGGTGGAGTCGGAAGGCATCTATCCCTCGATCATCGAGGCGCAGCGCGCGACGCCCGAGGCGACCGGCGCCGACGCGATCGCCGAGGCGACGCGCAACGTCGCCGAGACCCTGGGGCTCAAGGTCATCTGCGCCTGGACGAACTCCGGGTCGACCGGCCTGCGCATCGCGCGCGAGCGCCCGCGCTCCGCCATTCTCGCGCTGACGCCCAACGAGGCGGTGGCGCGTCGGCTCGCGGTCGTCTGGGGCATCCACCCGATCGTCACCGACGACGCCCGCGACGAGCGCGACATGGCCGAGCGCGCCTGCCGTCACGCCTATATCGAAGGCTTCGCCGGCCCGGGCGAGCAGATCATCGTCGTCGCCGGGGTGCCGTTCGGCACGCCGGGCGGGACCAACAACCTGCGCGTCGCGACCGTCGGCGGCCAATAGCCGGCGCGGCGGCTCAGCGCCCGTAGAGATCCCGCCAGCTCGGTTGGGCGCCCTTTACCGCGAGCGCAGTCGCCTCGTAGACGCCGCGGGCGACAGAGCGGGCGACGCATTCGGCGCCCAGCATGCCGATCTCGGTCAGGTCGCGCAGGCCGGGCGTCCCGCTCGCGGCGCAAGTCGCCGCCGCGAACACGGTGTCGCCGTCGGTCGGCGCGTGTGCGGGACGCAACGCCAGCGCAAGACCGTCATGCGCCATGATGGCGAAATGCTTGGCCTGCGATTTGGTGAGCGCCGCGTCCGTGACCACGATGACGAGATTGGTGTTCGCCGGCTCGTCGTTTTTGAGCGCGAGGCTCAACGCGTCGCTCGCGGCCGCAAATCCGTGGGCAGAAGTCTTGATTCCCATGTCGCCCGCCGCTGTGTCGGCGGTTCCCAGGCCAAGCCCGCCGAACTCGCCATTGCGCTCGTAAGACGCGGCCCAAAAATGCGGGCCGTCGCCACGCGTCGCGCGCCCGACGGCGTTGCAGGCGACCAGCGCAGCGACGCGATAGCCTTTCTCGGTCACGGCGCTCGCCGAACCGAGCCCGCCCTTGAGGTCGAAGGTCGTCGCGCCGAAGCCCGCGCCGACGGAGCCGAGGTCGAAATGCGTGGTCGCTTCGGCGGCTGCGGCGAAGCCCATCTCCCAATAGGGCGGCATTCGTCCCCACGCTTTGACGCCGCCGTTGGTGAGATCGAACAGGCTCGCCCCCGGTACGATGGGCACCCGAACCGCACCGACCGGATAACCGCGTCCGCGCGACGCTAAATAGGCCATCGCGCCGCCCGGCGCGTCGAGGCCGAAAGCCGAGCCGCCCGAGAGGACGAAACCATCGACCCGCTCGACGGTCATATGGGGCTGAAGCAGCTCGGTGTCGCGGGAGGCCGAGCTGCCCCCGTGGACCGCGATCGAGGCGATGGCCGGCTCGTCGAAGATGACCGCCGTGACGCCGGAGGCGAGTCGCGCGTCATGCGCCGATCCGACTCGCACGCCGGCGACGTCGGTGATCAGGTTTGCGGTCATCGATGCGCTCCTGGCGCGGCTTGCTTTTGGGCGGAGGCGATCCAGTCAGGCGTGGCGACCATTGAACCGGTACCTCTTTGCATTCTGTCACAACAAATTTATGTTACCATAAATTCGGAAAAACGTAAGGCAAATTCGGACCTCGCGTCGCGCGCCGCCTCGGCTTCCAGCCTTTCCAGCCGCGCCAAACCGTCGCACCTTCGCCCCGCCGGCCCGGAGCCGCTCATTATCGAACGTGCAGGCGGCGCTTGCCGTTCTGCGGCCTCGCCGCCGCGCCGCAACGAGCCTCGCCGCCCGGTCGCGCCGAGGCGCGTTTTTAGCTAAAGATTGCGCTTCGGTCCTCTGTCCCAGGCGAACAATCATGAGCGGCGACGATCTTCCCTATCGGCCCTGCGTTGGCGTCGCGCTGATCAATCGCGACGGCGACGTGTTCATCGGCCACCGCAAGCGCAAGCGCGGCGGCGAACATCTCGATGCGCGCTCATGGCAGATGCCGCAGGGCGGCGTCGACGAGGGCGAGGCGCCGCTCGCTGCGGCCAGACGCGAATTGTGGGAGGAGACAAACGTCCGCTCGGTCGAACTGATCGCCGAACTGCCGGGCTGGCAGAGCTACGACCTGCCGGAGGAGGCGCGCGGCAAATGGGCCGGCCGCTATCGCGGCCAGACGCAGAAGTGGTTTCTGTTCCGCTTCCTCGGACCGGATTCGGAGATCGACGTCCACCATCCGGCCGACGGCGAGCACGGGGCTGAGTTCGACGACTGGCGCTGGGAACGGTTCGAACGGCTGCCCGACGTGGTTGTCCCGTTCAAGCGCCCGGTCTACGAGGCGGTCGTGGCCACATTCGCGCCGCTGGTGAAGTCCGAAGGATTTTCCCGGAAGGTCAGCGCTCGATAAGGCCGCACAAATCGGAGCATCGACGTTTTGCCGTCAAGGCGCGCGAGACCCGCGCCCGTTCGTTCCGCCTTTACTTCCCCGCCTTCACCGACACCAGCGCCGCAGCCATCTCATCGCCCATCTTCTTGCGCAGGCGATGGTCGGAGACTTCGACGGCGCTACGGGCGAGATCGTCCTTGAGGGCGGCGGCGACGTCGTCGTCGCTCTTACCGATATGGGCCCCGACGAAGTCCTCGGCGAATTTCTCGGCCGCGGCTCCGGCGACCCCCTTGAGGTCCTCGACCCACAGGGCCAGCATCTTGTTGCGCCGAGCGGTGGCGCGGAAACGCAGCGTCTCGTCGTTGACGAACTGCTTCTCGAAGGTATTCTCGCGGTCGTGGAATGCGTCGGACATGCGCGTCTCCTCGCCACGCGGCGCTCGACATCAGCGAAAGGCCGCGCCTTGGCCGGGCCCGCCGCGGCCCGCTCGTGGCGCCACGTTTATGACGGTTTCCCACGAGCGGCGCAATGTGACGTGGAGGCGCGGGGGCGCCGGCGCTTCGGCCCCCTCCCTGACGAGCGATCCCCCGCAGTTGTACAGTTCTGATGCTCGCCAGCGTTCGCCGCGGGCGGGCGAGGCCCTGGCGACAAAGCCGGAACCTGCTTACGATCGCAGGTTGAGCTCGAAGGCGGCGACGATCTCGATTGCCTCCTCAATCTCGGGAAACTTCGACGTCAGCGAGAAACCTTCGAGCGCGGGGGCGAGAACGGCTTGGCCGCAGGCGGCGCGATCGGTCGCCCGATAGAGCTTGGCGAGCGACAGCGCCGCCCGCAGTTCGAAGCTGCGCGCGCCTTGCTGCTTTGCGACCGCGATAGCGGTTCGAAAGGCGTCTTCCGCCGGCGCGAGGCCGACGGGGTCGCGCTTGAGCAGGATTTCTCCCCGCACCCGATGCAGTTCGGCTTCGAACGCCCGACAGTCCGCGCGCTGGTCCGTCGCCAGCGCATCATCGAGGAGCGCGGCGGCCCGGTCAGGGTCGCCGGCCCGCGCCTCCGCCTCGGCGAGCGCCATGCTCCCGAGGTCAAGGAAGGTCAGAACGTTTTGTTTGCGCACCTGCTCGATGGCGCGGCGCATGTCCTCGATCCCGCCGGGCGCGCCGCCGCGTTCTTTAACCCAACCGTCGAGAAAAATGGCGGCTGCGCCATGGAAGGAAAGCTTGTGCTCGCGCGCGAGACGGCCGAGTTCGGAGACGCTGGGCGCGGCGCGCAGAGGGTCGCCGCGCATCAGTTCGAACAAGGCCGTCTGCAATCTTGCAAACGCGAGCGAGCCGGCGTGAGAGAGTTCCTCGATCCGCCCCTGCATGCGCTCGACGAGCGAAATCGCGCGATCGATCTCCCCGAGCGGCCATAGCGCAAACGCGAGATAGGCCATCGCCCCGACGCCGGGGTCGAATCCAAAGCGAAAGGCGAGGTCGTCGTCACGGCCGGGGTGAAAGACGGCGAGCGCCCTTTCGAAGTGATCCCGCGCCTCGCGATATCCTCCCGCAAACCAGCAGGTGATTCCGGCGATGCGATGCCCGACCGCGGCCTCCGGCGAATCAGGTCTTGCCGCGACGTGGTCGAGGAAGGCTCGGGCGTAAGTCCTCATCGACGAGAGTTCGCCGCGCACGTAGCCGCCGAGCCAGAGACCGTAGACGCTCGCCAATTGTTCGATCGCATGGCTTTCCCCCGCTGCGGACTCGTGGGCTCGAGCGAAAGCTTCGGTCGTTTCGGGCGCCGCATAGCCGCGCGCCGCGATCAGCGCGTTGCCGTAGGCGACGTGAAGTTGCGCCAGCCGCGGATTCGTGGAGGTCGCCCCGCCTGTCGGCGGCCGTCCCGCCGCGTCCGCCTTGTCGGCCATCGCGATCGCCTTGCCATGATGGGCGATCGCTTCCTGGAAGGCCGAGCGACGCAACGCCTGGTCGCC
Source organism: uncultured Alphaproteobacteria bacterium (assembly GCA_963724785.1). Classification (GTDB taxonomy): domain Bacteria; phylum Pseudomonadota; class Alphaproteobacteria; order Rhizobiales; family Beijerinckiaceae; genus Roseiarcus. Next base: position 224,052 of record CAVRWC010000001.1, read on the forward strand.
GGCCTTGCCCCACCATTCGATTGCGAGGTCATCGAGTCCGGCTTCGGTAAAATGTCGGGCGATCGCCTCCGGCTCCCCCGCCGCGCGCTCGGGACTGTCGCGCAGGTGCTCGGCAGCGCGCCGGTGCAGGGCTCGACGACGGCTCTTCAACAGGCTCTCGTAAGCGGCGTCCTGGATCAGCGCGTGCTTGAATCGGTAGTTCGCCCGCGGCCCGTCGCCGTCGACGAAAAGGAGACCGGCCTCGGCGAGCCGCTCCAGGGCCGGCCGAAGCTCGTCCTCGTCGATGTCGGCGACGGCCTGGAGAAGCGCGTACGGGAAGTCGCGCCCGAGCACCGCGCCGATCTGTGCGATCTCCCGCGCAGGGCCGAGCCGATCAAGCCGGGCGGCGAGCGACTGCTCCAGAGTGGGCGGGATCGCCAGCGCGCCGTCCGCGACGCCGCGCTCCAGGAGCAGGCGCGTGACCTCTTCGACGAACAGGGGCACGCCCCCGCTGCGTTCGCTCACCCCTTCGATGACCTCAGGGGACAGCGCAAAGCTGGAGGCGAGTTGACGGACCATCCGCGCGATCTCGGGGCGATCGAGCGGAGACAAAGAGATCACGCTGTGATGCGGGCTCACGCTCCAGGGCGGCCGGAACTCCGGGCGCGCGGTCGCAATGATCAGGAACGGCGCCTGCGCGCCACGCTCGGCGAGCGCGCGCATGAGATCGAGCGAGCTCGGATCGGCCCAGTGCAAATCCTCGAAGGCGACAACGATCGGCTGCGATCGCGCCGCAGCCAGGATCCAGACCGTTATCGCCGTCAGCTGCCGGCGTCGCAATTCTTCCGGCGCAAACTCCGCCCGGAGGTCTCCGGTTTGCGGGCCCTCGACGAGCAACTCCATCAGGGGCGCGTATTCGGCTGGGTCCAGCCCGAGCGACCTGAGCGTATTTTCGAGATCGGCAAGTCGCTGTTCGTCGGACGCCTCCGCGCCGCCGAACCGCAGGCGGCCCCATTCCACGATCGGGTGCAGCGGGGTATTTTGCAACAACTGCGACGACGACCATTCCACCCACGTGTGAGGCGTCTCTCCCAGCTGGGCGCGAAACTCCTGGATCAATCTCGACTTCCCGATGCCCGGCTCGCCGGTGACGAGGACAAGCCGGCCTTTGCCCGCGCGCGCCTGTTCCCAGCGCCGACCCAGGAGTTCGAGCTCTTCCTCGCGTCCGACCAGTGGCGTCAGCGCGCGGCCGCCGTGCCGACCCACGCTGCTCGCGCGTACAATACGATAGAGCGCCACCGGCGTCTGCACGCCTCTGAGTCCATGCAAGCCAAGGTCTTCAGCAATGAACAACCCCGCCACCTGGCGGTGGACGGCTGCGGTGATGATGACCGACCCCGGTTCGGCGAGGGATTGCACCCGCGCAGCGACGTTGGGGGCCTCGCCGAACACAGCGCCGGTGGCGTCGACCACGACCTGTCCGGATTCCAGCCCGATGCGGGCAACCAGTCGCGGAGTGTTTTCGTCAACGTTCCCGGCGTTGAGTTCGTCGAGCGCCCGCTGGATGGCGAGCGCTGCGCGGACAGCCCGTTCGGCGTCGTTCTCCTGCGCCTGCGGATACCCGAACAGGACCATCAGTCCGTCGCCAAACCGATCCTGCACACGGCCGCCTAGCCCCGTCACGGCCGCCGAGGCTGCATCGAGATAGGACTCGACGAGATTGCGCCAATCTTCGGGGTCGAGCCTGGCCGCGATGCTGGTCGAACCCACGAGATCGCAGAATAGAACAGTAATAGGGCGGCGTTCGGCTGCGTCCTTGGACGGAGGATGGAGCGCGGCTGGCTCGGTCGAGCCGAGCCTCGCAATCGCCTTCAGGAGGCGCTTGCGGTCCCCCAGGTTAACTCCGAGCTGCGCCAGGTCGTCATCGGTCAGATCGGGCAGGACGTCGGCATCGATCGAGTCGTTGCTGAAAGCCGCCTCATACCGGCTGAGACCGAGACTTCGCAGCCAAACCGCCACGTCCATGGTCGTACCCCAGTTGGGTTACGGCGAAGATCGTCGAGATTGCCGGGCAAGTCCAGCGCGACACGCAAGCCGCGGCGCCCCCGGCCGCTTCGAGGACCCGACAGTTCGCGGTCCGCGCGAATGGGCGAGGGCCGGCCCGCTCGGACGCTGCCGCGGTTCAAGGCAAACCGTTTGAGCTTCATTGCGCCAGCGGCTAGAAGCGGGCGCGCCGACGCCTTCCGGAGTCCCCATGACCGACGCTCTCAACGCCACGCCGCAGCAGAAGTCCGAGATCCTGATGCAGGCGCTGCCCCACATGCTGCGCTACGACGACGCGATCGTGGTGGTGAAATACGGCGGGCACGCCATGGGCGACGAGCAGAAGGCGCGCGACTTCGCCAAGGACATGGTGCTGCTCGAGCAGTCCGGCATCAACCCGGTGGTGGTCCACGGCGGCGGACCGCAGATCGGCTCGATGCTGAAGAAGCTCGGCATCGAATCGCAGTTCTCCGGCGGTCTTCGGGTCACTGACAAGCCGACCATCGAGATCGTCGAAATGGTGCTGGCCGGCTCGATCAACAAATCGATCGTCGGCTCGATCAACGCCGAGGGGGGGCGCGCGATCGGCCTTTGCGGCAAGGACGGCAACATGGTCCTCGCGCGCAAGGTCCACCGCCCGCATGCTCCCGACGAGGACGTCGTCGATCTCGGATTCGTCGGCGAGCCCGACAAGGTCGACATGACGGTGCTCGAGCAGATTTTGGGCCGCGATCTGATCCCCGTGCTCGCGCCGGTCGCGCAGGGCGCGGACGGCCAGACCTACAACGTCAATGCCGACACCTTCGCCGGGGCCATCGCCGGCGCGCTCGGCGCCAAGCGCCTGCTGTTCCTGACCGACGTGCCGGGCGTGCTCGACAAGGACAAGAACCTGATCAAACAGCTCAAGGTCGACGACATCCGCGGCCTGATCGCCGACGGCACGATCACTGGCGGCATGATCCCCAAGGTCGAGACCTGCATCTACGCGCTCGAGCGGGGCGTCGAGGGCGTGGTCATCCTCGACGGCAAGATTCCGCACGCGGTGCTGATCGAGCTTCTTACCGACCACGGCGCGGGAACGCTGATCACGCGGTAAAGGCGTGTCGCTTATGTCCCGCATCTGCGGTCGATAACCCCTCTCCCCTTCCTTGCGGGGAGAGGGCAGGGGCGAGGGGCCTTGGCGATTGGCGCCGCGGCTACTCGTCCCGCCCCTCATCCTAACCTTCTCCCCGCAAGCGGGGAGAAGGGACGCGTCACGCGAAGAGCGAGATCATGCGCATCCTGGCGATCGACACCTCCTGCGGCGCGGCTTCGGTCGCCGTGATGGAGGCCGGGCGGATCGAGCCGCTCGCCGCGATCAGCCGCCCGATGGCGCGCGGTCACGCCGAGGCGCTGGCGCCGATGGTCGAAGAGGCCGCGCGCCGCCTCGAGGGCGGCCTCGCCTCGCTCGACCGGCTCGCAGTGACGATCGGCCCCGGCTCGTTCACCGGCATCCGGGTCGGCCTCGCCCTCTCCCGCGCGATGGCGCTGGCGCTCGACGTCCCCTTGGTCGGGGTTCCGACCCTGGTCGCGTTCGCCGCGCCCCTGCTCAGCGAGCCGCGTACGGGGATCATCGCCGCTGCGATCGACGCCCGCCACGGGTCGGTCTATTTCCAGTTGTTCGAGGCGTCCGGCCGGCCCCTCGGTCCACCCCGTTGCGACTCCATTCGCGAATGCGTGCGCGGCATCGGCGCCGGTCCGGCGCTGCTGGCCGGCGACGCGGCCAACCTCGTCGCCGCGGAAGCGCACCGCTCCGGGCTGCCCTACGATCTCGCGGCGGCGACCGACGCGCCCGACATCGTCTCGGTCGCCCGGATCGGACTGGCGCTCGATCCGTCCCTCAACCCCGCGCGGCCGCTCTACATCAAGCCGCCGGACGCGCGTCCCAATCCGGCCGAGCCGATCGCCCGGGCGCCCGCATGAGCGGGCGATGATCTTCGGCTTCGGCTTCAGATCGTCCCGTCCCGTCATCCGGCCGCTGCGCAGCGACAAGGCTGAGGCCTGCGCCCGTCTGCACGCGGCCGGCTTCGCCCATCCGTGGTCGGCCGAGGAGGTCGCCCATATCCTCGCCGAGGCTTCGACCCTGTCCGCCGCGGCGCTCGACCCCTCCAGGGGGATCTTGCGGGGCTTCGCGCTTGCGCGCCTTGCGGCGGACGAGGCTGAAATCCTGACCATCGCTGTAGAAGCCAGGCTGCGCGGCCGGGGCGTCGGCCGGGCGCTGTTGCTGGAAATCCTGCGGCAGGCGGCGAACGCCCGCGCCCGGGCGATGTTTCTCGAGGTCGATGAGGACAATGCGGCGGCGCTGGCGCTCTATCGCCGCCTGGGTTTCGTCAAGGTCGGCGAACGTCCCGGCTACTACCGCCGCAAGGATGGCTCGCGGGCGCTGGCGATCGTCATGCGCAAGGACCTGAGATGAGCCCGTGTGCGACCAGGGCCGGTCCAGCGCCGGTTTCCGTCGCCACATGCGCGCGTCTCGCGGGTCTCGTGCTGGCGCTCACGGCGTTCATCGTCGCATTCGGGCCGCCGCGACGTCTCGCCCAGGGTCTTGGCTCCCGGCTCGGCGAGCGGATCGCCGGTTCTTTTCCACCGGCTCTTGTGCGCAGGGCTCGGCGTCAAGGTTCGCCGACGCGGCGCGCTCGGCGCATCGGGCAGCCGGCTGATCGTCGCCAACCATGTCTCATGGCTCGACGTTCCGATTATGGGCTCGCTCGCGCCGATGCGCTTTCTCGCCAAGAAGGAGATCGGCGAACATCCGATCGGGCGCGAGCTGGTGGCGATGCAGGGCGCCCTCTATGTCGACCGCGGCCGCCGGCGCAGCATCCCCGGCGTCAACGAAAGAATGGCCGATGCGATGCGGGAAGGCGCGCAGGTCGTCCTGTTCGCCGAGGCGACGACCGGCGACGGCAATCGGCTCTTGCGTTTTCGCTCCTCGCATTTCGAGGCGATCCGGCAGGCGGCGATCGCCGACCGGGAAACCCCCGCCTTCATCCAGCCGGTCTTTCTCCATTATTCGCGGCTCGCCGGCCTGCCCATGGCGCGTATCGAGCGGCCGCGGATCGCCTGGTACGGCGACATGACGTTCCTGCCTCATTTTCTTCGCTACGTCGCGGCGGAGGCGTGACCTGCGACGTCCATTGCGGCGCGCCGATCCGGGTCACGCCGGAGATGGACCGCAAGACCGCCGCGCGCCTGACCGAGGCGGCGGTGCGCGGGCTCGCCGCCAAGGCGCGCGTCGCGTAGGGATCGGCTATTCTCTCGGGCGGGGAAAAGGCCTAAATAGGGGGTCGCCCCTGGAGCCCCTCATTGTCCGAATCGACTGTGTTTGAAAACGCGCGCCGCGCCGCAACCCGAACGGATCAAGCCCCGCGCGCGTTCATCAAGTCCTTCGGCTGCCAGATGAACGTCTACGACTCGCAGCGCATGGCCGATCTGGCCGCCGCCGAGGGTTACGGGGAGACGGCGAGCGCCGAGGACGCGGATCTGATCGTCCTCAATACCTGCCATATCCGCGAAAGGGCGTCCGAGAAGATCTATTCCGAGCTCGGCAAGCTGCGCGAGCTGAAGGAGGCGCGCAAACGCGCCGGCCGCCGGACGACGCTGGTCGTGGCCGGTTGCCTCGCCCAGGCGGAGGGCGGCGAGATCCTGCGCCGCCAGCCGGCGGTGGACGTGGTCGTCGGTCCGCAAAGCTACCATCGCCTGCCGGAGCTGTTGCGCGAGGCCGACGCGCGGACGCGGGGTGATCGATACCGAGTTTCCCATCGAGGACAAGTTCGCCCATCTGCCCGCGAGCGCCCCCGACGCCGTCGCCCGGCGCGGCGTGTCCGCCTTCGTGACGGTTCAGGAGGGTTGCGACAAGTTCTGCTCGTTCTGCGTCGTGCCCTACACCCGCGGCGCCGAGGCCTCGCGGCCGGTCGCCGCGATCCTGGCCGAGATCGGCCGCCTCGCCCGCGCCGGCGTGCGGGAGGTCATGCTGCTCGGCCAGAACGTCAACGCCTATCACGGGGCCGATGCGGCCGGCCGGCCGGTCGGCCTTGCCGGCCTGATTGCCGCCGCGGCCGCCGTTCCGGGCGTCGCGCGGGTGCGCTACATGACCTCGCACCCCAACGACATGAAGGACGATCTGATCGCCGCGCACCGCGAGATCGAGGCGCTCGCGCCCTATCTCCATCTTCCGGTCCAGTCCGGCTCGGACCGGATCCTTGCCTCGATGAACCGCCGCCACCGCGCCGCGGACTATCTTGCGGTCATCGCCCGGGTGCGCGAGGCGCGGCCGGATATTGCGCTGTCGTCGGACTTCATCGTCGGCTATCCCGGCGAGACCGACGCCGATTTCGAGGCGACGCTCGACCTCGTGCGGGCCGTCGGCTTCGCCTCGTCCTACGCTTTCAAGTATTCCGCCCGGCCGGGCACGCCGGCCGCGGAGATGGACGGGCAGGTCCCGGACGGCGTCAAGGTCGGCGCGTCTGGCGGCGCTCCAGGCGCTGCTCGAGGAGCAGCGGCAGGCGTTCAACCGGGCCTGCGTCGGGAGGCGCCTCGAGGTCCTGTTCGAGAAGCCCGGGCGGCACGAAGGGCAGGTGATCGGCCGTTCGCCCTATATGCAGGCGGTGTTCGCCGAGGGTCCGCCCTCGCTGATCGGCGCGATCGTCGAGGTCGAGATCGTCGACCTAAGGCCGAATTCGTTGCAGGGACGCCTTGTCTCGCCAACGTCGCAAAAACAGGATTTGATCTGAAGTGCAGGATGATTCGAGCAGAGAACCGGAACTCAGGGAGAGCGTGGATTTGAAGCCACAGGATTCGTCGCCGTCGCGCATCGCCGCCGCACCCGTCCCGCCGAACCCGACCCTTCGCGAATCCGAAACCTGCGGAAATCTCGATCGCCTTTCCCGACAACGCGGCCGCTTCCGTCGTCTTCGGCCATTACGATCAGAACATCGCCCGCATCGAGCGCTCGCTCGGCGTGTCGGCCTACGCCAACGGCAATCAGGTCGTCATCAAGGGGCCGAAGAGCGCGAGCGAGCAGGCGCGCCGCGTGTTCGAACTCTTGTACGAGCGGGTCAAGTTGGGCCAGTCGGCCAGCGAAGGCGACGTCGAGGGCGCCATCGCCGAGAGCGCCTATCAGGGTCTGCTGTTCCCCGGCGACGAGGGGACGAAGGACACGTTCGGCGCTGGTCAAGACGCGAAAGCGCGGCGTCGTCAGGGCGCGCAACGCCGCGCAGGACCGCTACCTCGCCGCTCTGCGCAAGTTCGAGCTGGTTTTCGCCGAGGGGCCTGCGGGCACCGGCAAGACCTGGCTTGCGGTCGGCCACGCCGTGTCGCTGCTCGAGCAGGGCCTTGTCGAGCGGCTGATCCTGTCGCGTCCCGCGGTCGAGGCGGGCGAGCGGCTCGGCTTCCTGCCGGGCGACATGAAGGAGAAGGTCGATCCCTACCTGCGGCCGATCTACGACGCGCTTTACGATTTCATGGACGGGCGCATGGTCGAGCGCGGCATCCAGACCGGCATGATCGAGATCGCGCCGCTCGCCTTCATGCGCGGCCGGACCCTGTCGAAGGCCGCGGTGCTGCTCGACGAGGCCCAGAACGCCACGGCGATGCAGATGAAGATGTTCCTGACCCGCCTCGGCGAAGGGTCGCGGATGATGATCAACGGCGATCCGACCCAGACCGACCTCCCCTCGGGGCAGAAGTCCGGCCTGAGCGAGGCGATTCGTCTCCTGTCGACCAATGCGCGCATCGGCCACGTCCGCTTCTCGCATGTCGACGTGGTGCGGCACGATCTCGTCCGCCAGATCGTCGAGGCCTACGAGCGCGACGGCCACGAGGGGCAATCCCCGCCCGTGCGATGAAGCTTTCGGTCGACATCAACGCGCCCTCCGCGCTGTGGCGGAAGCTGCCTCGTGCTCGCACGCTCGCGCGCGAGACCGTCGCCGCCTGCGCCGCCGAGAGCGGGCTTCGAAGCCGCGCGACCGCGCCGAGGTCAGCCTTCTGTTGACCAGCGACGCGGAGGTGCGGGCGCTCAACGCCCGCTGGCGCGGGCGAGGACAAGCCGACCAACGTGCTCTCCTTTCCGGCGGCGTCGGCCTGGCCGGCTGGCCGAAAGCCCGACGCTCGGCGACATCGCGCTGGCGTTCGAGACGCTGGCGCGGGAGGCAGGGCGAGTCCGGCGTGCCGCTCGCCGATCACTACCGTCACCTCGTGGCGCATGGTTTTTTGCACCTGATCGGCTACGATCACCAGACGGATGAAGAGGCCGAGCGGATGGAGGCGCTCGAGAGGCGGGTGTTGGCCCGCCTCGGGGTCGCGGACCCCTATGCGGACGGAACCATCAGGGAATGAGCGAAACCACGCACGACGAGCGCGGGGAGGCGACGCCGCGTCCCTCGTCTCCCCGGGAACGGCCGCCGGGACTGTTCGAGCGGCTGAGGGGGCTGTTTGGCCTGGCGCCGGGCTCGGTCCGCGACGACATCGAGGACGCGATCGACGAAAGCGCCGCCGCGGAATTCTCCCCGCAGGAGCGCGCGATCCTGAAGAACGTGCTTGCGCTGCACGACGTCACGGGTGGCCGACGTGATGCTGCCCCGCGCCGACATTGTCGCGATCTGCGATGGACGCGACGCTGCGGGAGATCCTGGACCTGTTTCGCACCGCCGGCCACTCGCGATTGCCCGTCTATGAGGAGACGCTCGACGATCCGCGCGGCATGATCCACATCCGCGATCTTCTCGTCTTCCTCGCGTCCGATCCGCGTTTCGGGCTGGTCGCCGGACCGGACGCGCAGACCGGGACGGGCGGCGGCGCCGCCGGGCTCGACATGCCGCTTTCCGACGCGCGCATCCTGCGGCCCGTGCTTTACGCCCCGCCCTCGATGCCGGCGCTCGATCTCCTGCTTCGCATGCAGATGTCGCGCACGCACATGGCGCTGGTGATCGACGAGTACGGCGGCACCGATGGACTCGTCTCGATCGAGGACGTGGTCGAAGCGATCGTCGGCGACATCGAGGACGAGCACGACGAGACCGAAACGCCGGTCCAGGCTGCCGGCAACGGGGCGTTCATCGTCGAGGCGCGGGCGACGCTCGACGAGGTGTCCGAGGCGGTCGGCTTCGACTTCGCCTCGCTCGGCGACGCCGAAGAGGTCGACACGATCGGCGGTCTCGTCACCGCATCCGCCGGGCGGGTTCCGAGCCGGGGCGAGATTCTCAAAGGGCCGGGCGACTTCGAATACGAGATTCTCGACGCCGATCCGCGCCGGATCAAGCGCCTGAAACTCTGGTCGATCGCGTTCCCGCCATCGGGTTCGTCGCCGGCCGCGGCGCCGGCGAAGCCTGACGAAGCCGATTAGCCCAAGCTGCGGTCGAACGGGGCTCCCGGATGCGGGTCTGCTTTCCCCGCCTGCCTTTGAGTCGTGAATTCCCACTTCAGCGCGTCGTGTAGCCGCCGTCTATGACGAGGACCTCGCCCGTCACATAGCTCGCTGCATCGGAGCAGAGGAACACGGCCGCCGCAGCAACCTCTTCGGGTTGGCCGACGCGGCCCATCGGCGTCATGCGCCGCCAGATGGGAAACCAGTCCGGGTTTTCGATCCCGCCGCGCGAAAGATCGGTGTCGATGTAACCGGGCGCGACCGCGTTCACTCGGATGTTCTCCGCCGCGAGCTCGCTCGCCAGGCTCTTGGTCATCATGTGGACCGCCGCTTTCGAGCTGTTGTAGGCGACCTGGTTCTGGGGGATGTTCGAGACGATACCCGAGATCGAGCCGACATTGAGGATGGCGCCCTTACCTTGCGCGCGCATCGGCGCCAAAGCGGCTCGACAAGCGCGAAACACGGCGTCGACGTTGAGATCCATAATCTGCCGCCAGGTGGCGTCAGGAAAGTCGCCGCTGTCGCCGTGAATGGCGACGCCGGCGTTGTTAACCAAAATATCGAGCCTTCCCGCCCGCGAGACCGTTTCGGAGACCAGACGTTCTGGGGCGCCTTCGCCCAGCAGCTCGCAGGGCAAGAAGTCGAAGGAGACTCCCGCGTCGGAGAGCGTCCGCTCCGCGCTTTTCTGCAGAGTGCGGCCGCTGATGACGACGCGTGCGCCGACCTCGCCGAACGCCTTGGCGATGGCGAGGCCGATGCCGCGTGTGCCGCCCGTGATCAGAGCCACCCGCGAATCAAGCCGAAATCGATCGAGGATCATGGTTTGTCTCTTTTCTTGCGAATGGCGCGCCGGTTAGATGTCCAAGCTCTGCGGAAGAATCACGAGGTCGCGGATGACGATGTTGCGCGGTCGCGTCAGCATGAAAAGAACCGCGTCAGCCACCTCGTTCGGCTCCATCAGGCTGCCGGCCGCCTGCGCCTCCTCCAACTTGGCCTTCGGCCAATCGCTGATCAGCGCGGTCGCCACAGGCCCCGGCGCCACCTCGCCGACCCGAATTCCGTGCTTGGCGACCTGACGCCTCAGCGTGTGGACGAACGCCTGCACGGCATGCTTCGACGCGGTATAGATCGGCTCCCAGACGACGGGAACGAGACCGGCCACGGAACTCGTGACGATGATGTCGCCGCTCTTGCGCTCGACCATATGCGGCAGAACCGCATGCACGGTGCGGAAGACGCTGTTGATATTGAGGTTCAGCATCAGGTCCCAGGCATCGGGATCGCCCGACGCGACCTCGCCTCCGATATAGGCGCCCGCGTTGGCGTGAAAGATATCGAGACGGCCCGCCTTTTCGAGGATCTCGGGCATCATCCGCGCGACGCTGGAGCTGTCGAGGAGGTCGGTGGCGATAGGGATCGCCCCATCGCCCAGTTCAGCGCAGAGCGCCTGCAGCTTATCGGCTGCGCGGTCCACCAGGGCCACGCGAGCGCCGGCAGCAAGCATGGCCCGGGCGCACGCCAGCCCGATGCCGGAGGCGGCGCCGGTGACCGCCGCGACCTTTCCTGAGAGTTGCAGTGTCATTTGACCCTCTTCGATTCGCCGCTGGCTCAAGCGCGGCCGTGGGAAACGCGCGAGCGGCGAGCGAGAGAGTCGACGATGACGGCGATAGCCAGGACGCCTCCGGTGATCATGTACCGAAGCGAGGAGGACAGATCGAGCAGCGTCAGACCGCTTGCGATGGACTGGATGACGATGATGCCGAGCAACGCCGAATAGGCGCTGCCGCGGCCGCCGAAGAGGCTGGTGCCGCCGATCACCGCCGCGGCGATGGCGTTGAGATTGACGTCGACGGTGCCGGCCTGAAGATTGGAGCTGGCGAGGCGCGCGGCGGACAGCACGCCGCCGGCGGCGGCCGAGCGTCGAGCACAGAGCGAAGGCGCTGGTATAGATCAGGCGCACGTCGATGCCGGCCCGTCGCGCCGCCTCGAGATTGCCGCCGACGGCGGACATCGAGCGGCCCCACTTGGTGCTTCGCAGCGCATAGTTCATAGCCATGACCAGCCCGACAAAGAGGCCGAACATCCACGGCACGCCGCGGGCGAAGTTGAGGTAGTAGACCATCGTCTCGAGCACGACGGTGATCAGGCCCGCCTCAAGCAGCAGCCCACCCAGGGACCGGGAGGACAATCCGGAGGCTTGGCGCCGTTTTGCCGTGCGGAAACGGCTCACGAGCGTGAGCGCCCCGGGAACCGCGGCGAGCCCGTAAGCCACCGGTATCGGCATCACGAGGAGCTGGCCGAACATCACCAGCGGGGATTCGTAGGGGAGGTTGATCGAGCCTTTCGGGCCGAGGATGTAAAGCTGAAGCCCGAGGAAGCCCAGCAGGCCCGACAGCGTCGAGACGAAGCTCGGCATGCCGAGGCGGTTGAAGAGCAGCGCATACATGCAGCCGATCAGGCAACCCGCCGCCAGGGCCGCGAGGATCGCAAGCGCCGGCGGCCAATCCATCCGCACCCACAGCACACCGAGGATAGCGGAAGAAAGACCGCTGACAGAGCCGACCGACAGGTCGATCTCTCCCACCATCAGCACACAGACGATGCCGAGAGAGATGATTCCAACCGTCGAGCAGTCGAACAGCAGGTTCACAAGATTGCGCGGCGAAAGGAACACCGGGTTCAGCGTCTGGAATACAGTCCAGATGATGGCGAGCCCGACAACGACCGGGAGGGAGCCGAGATCGCCGGACTGGACCCGGTCGGCGAACGCCTTCAACGCGCCGGAAATTCCGCTTCGATCTTTAAGCCGCTCGTCGGTGCGGTCTAGAAGCACTGGCGGTTCGGCGCGACGTCCGGAATCAGAGCCCATCACTGACCCCCTGGATTCGATGATCTGGCTTGGGAGCCGCTGCTCGCTCTGCGCGAGACCGCATTGTCCTCGCCGCCGGTGATGGCGCTCACCAGGATCGTGGTTGGACGCATCCGGCGGGAAGACGCCATTGTTGCGGCCGAGACGAAGCACCACGATCCGATCCGCGACGGCGCGCACCACCTCCATGTTGTGGCTGATGATCACCACGCCGAGGTCCTCGGTCCCGAACGCGTTCGATCAGGTTCAACACCTCGGCCGTCTGCGCGACGCCCAGCGCGGCGGTCGGTTCGTCGAGAAGGATGACCCTCGGATTCATCAGCAGGGATCGGGCGATCGCGACAGTCTGACGCTGACCGCCGGAGAGGGAGGCGATCGGTTCCCGGACGCTCGGAATGCGCGCCGAGAGCTCGCCGAGCAGCGTCCAGGCGCGGACTTCCATCGCCACCTCGTCGAGCTGCAGCGGGCTTAGCTCCCGCCCGAGAAAGATGTTGGCGACGACGTCGAGGTTTTCGCACAACGCCAGGTCCTGAAACACCGTCGCGATCCCAAGGCGCAGCGCCGCGCTCGGATTCTGCAAGGTCACTGGGACGCCGTCGAATGAGATTGCGCCTTCGCTTGGCTGGAGGACGCCGGAGAGGATCTTGATGAGCGTCGATTTACCGGCGCCGTTGTCCCCCACAAGCGCGACAATCTCACCAGGAAAAATGTCGAGGTCCACCCCGGTCAGCGCAGAGACGGCGCCGAAGTTTTTGGAGATGCTCCTCAAGCTGACCAGGGATCGAGGGTCTGACGCCGGTCGTTCGGCGGGTTCCGTCATGGGCGGCTTTCCCGATGCGAATAGATCGATGCAACCCCTCCGGCCGCGCGCCCCGGAGGTTAAGGGGGCTGGCAGCCGGAGCCGTCGGCCTCGCGCCGGCCGGGTCGGTTTGTCGCACGGCCCGGCCGGCAATCGGACCTACTCGATACCGAGCTTCTTGCAGCCCTCGGCATAGCGTCCAGTGCAGAGCTCGGCGGCCGTCTGGATCTTCTTGTCGATGATCTCGGCCTTGAGATTTTCCGCGGTCACGACGGCCGGCACGAAGAGCTGCGATGGCGAGTCGAACAGCGTTGTCGTTGACTTCGGCGTCTCGCCCTTGAGGAGCTGCACGGCGACGTCGGCGGCCGCGCGCGCCACAATTTCGCTCGGCTTGGAGATCGTGTTGTACTGGTCGCCGGCAATGATCAGCTGCAACGCCGCGATTTCGGCGTCGTTGCCGGTCACGGGCGGCACCGGGTCGACGCCGGCCGCCTTGAATGCTGCGATGGCGCCGCCGGCCGTTCCGTCGTTTGCCGCGACGACGCCGATGATCTGCTTGCCGAAGCGGGCGATCTGGCCTGCAGCCCACTGCTGGGCGTTGGTCGGCAGCCAGTTCGGCGTGTCGAACTCAGCCAGGGTCGCGTACTGGCCCGTCGCCAGGCCCTCATGACTGCCCTTCTTGATCAGACCCGCGGCTGCGTCGGTCGGCGAGCCGTTGATCTGCAGCACGCCGACGCCGGTGGTTGGCGCGCCCGTAGCCTTGAGATGCTCCACCAGCGAGGAGGCGATCGCCTTGCCGATCCCCTCGTTGTCGAACGAGACGTAGAAGTCGGCCTTGCCGTCGGGGATCGGGCGGTCGTAGGCGATCACCTTGACGCCCTGGCTCTGGGCGTTGTGCACCAGCGACGCCGAGGCGGCGGAATCGACCCCGTCGAGCACGATGACCTTCGCGCCCTGGGCGATGGCGGAGTTGAACTGCTGCTGCTGCTTGGCGACGTCGGCGTCGGCGTTCAGGTAGATCAACTTGCAGCTTGGGCACAGCTTGTTCATCTCGGCGACGAAGCCGGGATGATCATGCTGCTCATAGCGGGTCGATCCCTGGTCGGGCATCAGGAAGGCGACCGTCGAGCCGGAAATGTCGGCGGCATGGACGGAGGCAAAGCCTGCCCCGAGCATGACTGTCGCCAGCAGCGCTGGCCGGCTCAGCTTCGACGAAAACTTCATCATAGGGTCCTCTCCGTTCGGTTATTTTCTCGTTAGGGAGACTTCATCGAGCGCCCGTCGCTGCTCCCGTCGACGGACCTGTTGCGGAGCGGGGACGGTCACTCGCCTTGGGAGCGGTCACGGTGCCCCGTAAGACAACCGCACCCCTAGGAGGCTGCGTATTCCTCTCTACGTGGGGGCATTGCGTGGCTCTTCCCGGATCCTCCCTGCCATGCGGCTCGTGCGGCCGAGAAATTGTCGGCCAGTTGCTTTCTGAACTGCGAGGGCGGCATGCCCTTCTCAGCGAGGAACTGCCGGTTGAAATTGGAAAGGTTGTTGAACCCGACCTCGAAGCAGATGTCCGAGACCTGCGCGCGTTCGTCGCTCATCAGGATCTGGCAGGCCATGTTGATGCGCAGGCGCCTGATGTACTGAAGGAGCGACATGCCTGTATGCTTGCGGAAAGAGCGAGAGAAGGCGCCTGTCGATTGTTTCGCGATAGCGGCCAGATCGTGTTCGTTGAAGGGCTGCGTGAGGTTCTCACGGATGTAGGCGAGCGCCTTGTTCATACTGACAGTCATATAGCCCGAAGGATCGGGAACGTAGCTTTCGCTGGCGAGCACCCGCGCGCTCCGCTCACGACTCAGCAAGCCTATAATCCTCATGAAGAGCTCGATCCGGAGCACGCCCTGGGCCTCCAGGATCTCTTGCAGGATCGGTCGGACCTCATTGCTGGTCTGGCTGCTGAAGAGAACGCCGCGGCGTGACAAATCCAGAAGAGGAGTGATTGCTTTCAGTTCGGGAAATGCGTTCGTCGCGCCGGCGATGAAAGTCGGGGTGAACTGGATGAAGCGGCAACGCAAGGCCACCTCCTGCCCAGCCGGCACATCACTGATCCAGTTGTGCGGGAGGTTTGGCCCCGTGAGGACGAGATTGCCGGGCTCGAACTCACCGATGAAATCGCCGACGAAGTAGCGGCCCCGAGTCGCGACGACCTGATGAATCTCAAACTCCGGGTGGAAGTGCCAGCGCACCGTGTGATACGGATAGCCGTGGCTCTTCGTTGAAAACGATTCACTCGGCGTTATCTGGATGACCTCTAGGTCAGGTTCCATAGCGTCCCTCCCAAGGACGTCGCTGGGCGTGACTTCGACCCGTGGGCGTGTGTCTGGGCCGAGCTTGTTTCCGCTCTCTGAAGATTGACGATAGCGGCACTCGCGGGCGCCCGCCACCACCGCGCGACGCGACCGTTGATACTTTTTTGACATCCCGGGGGCGCCACGAGCGCCTGGAGTGTGAAACGGAGAAGGACGAACGCCGTCGCCTTCAGCGATGCCGGCTTCGAAGATTCGCGGTGGGGTGAAAGCCGCCGGCTAGGATTGGGCCGGGCTGCGGCCGAAGCGAACATTTGCCGCGAGCGATGAACGCCGCCCGCGTTCATCTCTGCGCAGCACAAGGCCGGCCAGGCTGACAAAACCCGTAACCATCATCGCCCAGGTCGACGGCTCCGGCACGCCCTTGACGGATAGCGCGATCGATCCAGCGGCGCCCCCGACGACATTGAGATCGACGTAGTAGCCGACGTTGTGGCAGAGCCAGACGTCCGTGGAATGCGCCGAACAGGCGACGCCGTCGACCGAAAGGCCATCGGGGCCTGCCGACAGGACACCGTCGCTCGCGACCAGATCGAATGTGTCTCCGCTCCCGAGACGGAAGCCGTCCGTCAGGTCGATCCCAAGGACGCCGTCGAGCGTCGTTTGCCCCGTGACGGCGAGCGAGCCGTATTGGCCCGCCGTGTCGCCCGCGAGCGCGAAGTCGAGCTCGCCCGAACTGGACTGATCGAAGTTTCCTGTGATCGTTATGGGCGCCGTGATCGTCAGCGGATCGTGGACGTAGACGGTCCCCTCTCCGCCGTCGACGACAACGTTGTCGGAGATCGCGGTGGCGCCGCCGGCGAACACGAGGTCGCCATCGCCGATCGTGATCGTGCCGCCGGTCCACGAGCCGGTCGCCTTTTTTCCGCCGTACACCGTGACGCGCGCCTGGTTGTCGATCACGACGTTGCCGACGATCTGGCCGCTGTTGGTGATCCTCCCGATCGAGGCGGCCGCGCCGGCGCTGTCAATCGCGTCGCCCGCAGTCCCAGGCAAGAGGCCGGCGCCCGCAGCGCCCCCGGCGATCACTCCGCGGTTGACGAGCGCCCCGATCGTCCCGGAATTCAACACGCCCGCGCCGCCCAGTCCGCCCGGAGTGCCTGAGTAGCCGGCGCTGCCGCCGCGTCCTCCCTGAATGGTCCCGCGGTTGATGAGCGTTTTGATCGCTCCGGAATTCGCCACGCCGGCGCCGCCGGCGCCGGCGGGAGCGCCGCTGCCGCCCGCGCCGCCACTTATCTTTCCGGAGTTTGCCAGAGTCGTGATTGCGCCGGCGTTGGCGACGCCTGCGCCGCCGACCGCGCTCTGGCCGCCGATTCCGCCGGCGATCACACCGCTCGCCGTGTTCGCGAACGTTCCGATGGTGGCCCCAGACCCGTTCGATACGCCCGCCGCGCCGCCGGCCTGGAAACCGGCGGCGCCGCCGTCGATCGCGCCGCGGTTTGTCAAGGTCGTGATCGCGCCCGCATTCGCGATGGCGGTGCCGCCGGCCCCGCCGTAAATCTCACCGAAGCCGCCGGCGGCGCCGCCATCAATCGTCGCCCCCAACTGATTGGAGAGCGATCCAATCGAGGCGCCGCTGAGGTTCACAATCGCAGCGCCGCCCGAGCCGCCCTCGTTTGCAAGGAGACCGTCTCCGCCGCTGATCGCGCCACGGTTGACGAGGCTCGTGATTGTGCCGGCGTTGGAGATTCCCACGCCGCCCGGCCCCCCAATGGTTGGGCCGCCCCCGCCGGCGCCGCCGCTGATCGCGCCGCTGTTGGTCAGCATGGCGATTTTGCCGACGTTGACCAGGCCCGCGCCGCCCGCCCCGCCGCTGCCGAAGCCGCCGCCGCCGTTGATTTTGCCGCTGTTGGTCAGCGTCGTGATCGCGCCAATGTTCAGCAGGCCAACGCCGCCCGCGCCTTGCGCCGTGAAATGCCCAAATCCGCCGGGTCCGCCATTGATGGCGCCGCGGTTTGTGAGCGCCTTGATAGCGCCTGTATTGACGAGCGCCGCGCCGCCCGTGCCGGCAATGCCAGAGATAACGATACCGCCTGCACCGCCGTTGATGGCGCCGCTATTCGTCAGCCTCGTGATGTTTCCGGCGTTCGACACGCCTATCCCCGCCGCGCCGGCTCTTAACCCTGAGCCGCCTGGGCCGCCGCTGATCGTTCCGCGGCTGGTCAGAGTGGTTATCGTGCCCCCGTTGGACAAGCCCGCGCCGCCGACGCCGCCGTTACCGGAGTCATTCGTTCCGCCGGCTGCGCCGCTGAGCGTCCCAGCGTTGGTCAGCGTGGTGATCGTGCCGGAATTCGCCACGCCCGCGCCGCCGGCGCCGGCCGGCGTGGCTGAGTAGCTGGCGTCGCCGCCGCGTCCTCCCTGGATGGTCCCGCCATTCGTGAGCGTTCTAATCGTTCCGGAATTCGCAACGCCCGCGCCGCCCGCGCCAACCTTGGAGCCTTGGCTGCCGCCTGCGCCGCCTTCGATCTTGCCCGAGTTTCTGAGAGTCTTGATCGCGCCGGCGTTCGAGACGCCCGCGCCGCCTGAGCCGCCCCAGAATTCCTCCGCCTCCTCCGCTGATCGCGCCGCGGTTCGTCAAGGTTGTGATCGCGCCTGCATTCGCAATGGCCGTGCCGCCATTGCCGCCGAACATGCCGCCGTCGCCGCCGGCGCCGCCGCTGATTGTCGCCCCCGTTTCATTGGAGAGCGATCCGATTTTGGCGGCGCCGAGGTTCACAATTGCGGCGGCGCCAAAGCCGCTTTCACCGTTCGCGTGGGTGCCCCCTCCGCCGGTGATCGCGCCCTGATTGACGAGGTTCGTTATTGTGCCCGCGTTGGACAGGCCGACACCGCCCTGGACGCCAACGGTTAAGCCGCCGAAGCCGCCGCCGCCGGAGATTGCGCCGCTGTTGGTCAGCGTGGCGATCTTACCGGCGTTGATTAAACCCGCGCCGCCGCCGCCGTGCCCGCTGCTGCCGCCGCCGCCGCCCGTGATTGTGCCGCTGTTGGTCAGCGTCGTGATCGCGCCCGAGTTAGAGAGGCCCGCGCCGCCCGACCCTGCGAAGCGAGAGCCAACTCCGCCGTTCCCGCCTGCGATGGATCCGCTGTTGCGGATCGAGTCGATGGAGCCGGTGTTGACGATGCCCGTCCCGCCGGCGCCGCTGAAAAATCCGCGATCGCTACCGCCAGCGCCGCCGGTGACGGCCCCGCTGTTGGAAAGCGTCGTGATGCTCCCGGCGTTCGAAACGCCGACGCCCGCGCCGCCGCCGGCAATGCCTGACCCGCCAACTCCGCCCTGGATCGTACCGCTGTTGGTCAGCGTGGTTAACACGCTCGCGTTTGATACGGCTGCCGCGCCAGCGCCGCCGCCCCCTTGGCTGGCTTGACCGCCAGCGCCGCCCAGAATGGCGCCGTTATTCGTAAGCCTCGTTACCGTTCCGCTGTTCGACAGGCCCAGACCGCCGACGCCGCCGTTCAACGAAGTTCCCCCGCCGGCCCCGCCGGCGATTGTGCCGCCTGCCTTGTTGATCAAAGCATCGATGCTGACGCCGGCGCCGACCAGGACCGACGTGCCGCCGGATGTTCCAACTGTCGTCCCTGAAGCTCCCGGGCCTCCGTTGATCGCGCCGGTGTTGGCAAGTCGCGTCACCGAGCAGGCGGACGCATCAACGCCTGTCGGCCCGCCGAGGATGCTCCCGCTACTCGAGACGGTGATCTTGCCGCCCGTGCTGGAAACGGGCCCGGGAGTCGGGGCGCTGATGACTTGGTCCGCGCCCGTGCAGTTGGCCCGCGCGGGCCCCGGCGCGGCGAGCGCCGCAAGGACGACCAGCGAAGCGCCGGCCAGCAACGTTATGCGAGCGTGCGGAATACCAGTCCCCGGCGGCGCATAGGCGTGACAATCGTCGGCGAAAACCGCGTTCATCGGGCGACCTCCACGTTCAATTTGTCTGGCGCAAAATCAGGGGTCAGAAAGACATCGCTGTCTGCACAAGCTGTTTATTGTATGTGTGACTATTCGCACGAACGCACTAAGGGCGCAACGATTGAGTAGTTATCAATGTATACGTTATGCACCGTCAACTTGATGCACTTGAACTTTACACACTGCAATGCGACAATATAAGGCAATCCGCTAATCCGATGAGCTCTGCACCTCCAGGGACTCCCCAACGTGAACCCGGTCCGGATCAGACGATCGACGTGGCCGACACCGTCGAGCGCGCTCGCGCGGCCTGGCGGTCGGGCAGGGCGGACGAAGCGGAAATGGCGTGCCGGCAGGTGCTCGCCGTCTGGCCCGGTCAAGCCGATGCGACCTACCTTATCGGCCTGATGGCGTACACGTTCGGCAATCTCGACCTCGCCATCGCCCACGTGAGGCAAGCCTGCGAGGCGCCGCGGGCGCCGGCGGTCTACCTCAGCGACTTCGCCGAGATGTGCCGCCAAAAGGGGCTGCTCATCGAGGCCGAGCAGGCCGGGCGACGCGCGGTCGCGCTCGACCCCTATGCGCCGGGCGGCTGGAACAATCTCGGCATCGTCCTGCAAGAGGCCCTGAAGCTCGACGAGAGCCGGCTCTGCCTCGAACGGGCGCTCGCCCTCCAACCTGACAACTCCGCAGACGCTCAACAACCTCGGCAACACCTTGAAGCGGCTTGGCCATGCGGCGGATGCGGAAAGGCGCTGGAACGCGGCGCTGACGCTTCAGCCAGACTACGCCGAGGCCTACAGCAACCTCTCGAATCTGGGTCTCGATCAGGGCGAATACGACCGCGCCGAGGCCATGGCGCGCCGGGCGATCGAACTGAGCCCGCGCCTCGCCGACGCCTATGTCAATCTCGCCGCGGTCCAGACCGCCCGGCATGACCACGCCGAAGCCCTGCGGGTTCTGGACGCGCTCCTCGCCTTTGCGCCGACGCACCCGCGCGCGCTCGCAGCCAGAGCGCTGGCGCTGAAGGAACTCGACAGGCTCGACGAGGCGCTCGAGGCGGCCAGACGCGCCGCGCTAGCGGCGCCGGAAAGTCCCGGACGCGCCGAACGCTCTCGGCCAAGTTTATCAGGCGATGGGACAATACGAACCTGCGCTCGCGGCCTATGAGCGCGCCGCCGCCCTGCCGGGGCCGGCGCAGATGGACGCGATCGCCAACATCGGCGCGCTCCACATGGAGTTCGGGCGGAAGGCCCAGGCGGTCAAGGCGATGGAGGAGGCGGCAAAAGCCTACCCCGACGCGCCGGGCATCCTGTTCGGTCAGACGGACCTCAAGCGCTTCGCGGCGGGCGACCCGCTGATCGGGCGGATGCAGGCGCTGATCGCCCGCGAGGGCCTTTCCCTTTCCGACCGGGCGACGCTTCATTTCGGCCTCGGCAAAGCCTTTCTCGACATCGGCGACTCGGAGGTGGCCTTCCGCCATTACGACGAGGGCAACCGCCTCAAGCGGAAGACCTTCGCCTACGACTACGACGCCGACGCGCGCTGGATGGCGCGGCATCGCCGAGGCGTTTTCGCCCGCGCTTCTCCGGCGAAAGGCGGACTTGGGGGCGCGCTCGCCGCTGCCTGTGTTCGTCGTCGGCATGCCGCGGTCCGGCACGACGTTGATCGAGCAGATTCTCGCCTCGCACCCCTCTGTTCACGGCGCGGGCGAACTGAGGACCCTGCATCTACTCAGCCACCGGATCGAGGGCTTTCCGGCTTCCGTTTCCGACCTGTCGGGGGCGCAGCTCAAGGCCCTCGGCGAGGCCTATCTCGCTCACGTGACGCAGATGGCCGAGGGCCGGCCGCATGTCGTCGACAAGATGCCGTCGAATTTCCTGCTCTGCGGCCTGATCCGGATCGTCCTGCCCGACGCGAAAATCATCCACAGCCGGCGCGACCCGATCGACGTCTGCCTCTCGTGCTACACCAAACTCTTCGCCGGCGAGCAGGCCTTCGCCTACGACCAGACGGAGCTCGGCCGCTTCCACCTCGCCTACCAGGGCCTGATGGCGCACTGGCGAGCCGTCCTGCCGGCTTCGCATTTCCTCGAAGTCGACTATGAGGCGGTGGTGGACGACCTCGAGGTTCAGGCCCGGCGGATTTTCGCCTTCCTCGGCCAGCCTTGGGACAAGAGGGTGCTGAATTTCCATGAGACGGAGCGCCCGATACGGACCGCGAGCGTCAACCAGGTGCGCGAGCCGATCTACCCGCGCCTCGGTCGGGCGGTGGAGGCGACACGCGGCGCAACTCAAGCCGCTTCTGGCCGCGCTCGGCGCTCTAGAGCCTTGAGATCCGCGAGACAGACGGACGGCCGAATGAGAGCGTGCGGCGCATGGCGGCCGTACACGGACCGAGCAGAATGGCAGGACAGCGATCCGCCTGCCGACTTGCAGGGCGTAGGCTGTGAGGTTCGAACCCGCGAGGAGCCGACCAACCGCCGCGGCGGAGAAGGCCTGCCGTCCCTGTTTTTGTTTTCGAGATGCACGTGACAATTGATTGCCAAAAAGAGAAATCGAACGTAGCCTGATCCTATGACCTCGCCAAGCGAATTTCGGTCCCGTCCAAGGTCGCGCCGCGCCCGCCTTCGGAGCGCGCCTCGGAACGATCCCTTCTGCCGGCGCCCCTGTTTGCGCCCCTCGAGACGCGTCGCCCGCGGCGCCGCTTCTCAAGACGAGAGGAGGGGTGGCGCCTGTCCACAGAGGCGACGCGGATGAGCGACGCCCTGGCCGGTCGCCGCTGCGAATTCCGTTCTTGGCGCTAAGTTCTTGAAATCAAACGAAGCCGGGCCTGAGAATTGGGTGAAATGCCATCTAACCTCTTGAAAAGAAACGATCGCTGCCAGAAAACCGCGCTCTCGCCGGAAGCTCGCCAAGGGTTTTCCCTTTGAGCGAGACCGCGCGACTCCCTGTGTTCGCCGGCGCGGTGGCCGACCTGCCCGCCGTCGTTATCCTGGCCTCGGGATGGCGCAGGCGCGCGATCGCGTTGCTGTCCGGGGCGATCGGCGCTTTCGCTTTGCCGCCGTTCGGGCTCAGTTCGCGCTGATGGCCGTCCCCATGACGGCCGCGGTCTGGCTGATCGACGGATCGCCAGCCGGCGCCGGCGCGCGGCAGTCTGGCGCGGCTGAAAGCGGCTTTCGGCGCGGGCTGGTGGCTCGGGTTCGGCTATTTCCTCGTCGGGCCTCTGGTGGGTCGGGGCGGCCTGTCTCGTCGACGGGGACAAGTTCCTCTGGGCGCTGCCGTTCGGCGTGGTCGTCCTGCCGGCGGCGATTGGCTTTTTTCCCGGCCTTCGGATTCGCGCTCGCCGCCCTTCTCTGGTCTTCCGGGCCGTGGCGGGTCTTTGCGCTCGCCTTCGGGCTGGGACGTGAGCGAATGGGCGCGCGGCCTCCTCTTCACCGGCTTCCCATGGAACGACCTCGGCATGGCGCTCGGCGCCAATCTGACGCTGGCTCAGATCGCCTCGGCAGTCGGCCTCCACGGCCTCACCTTCATCGCCGTCGCCGTGTTTGCGGCGCCCGCGACGCTCTGGCGCGTTGGGGAGGGCGGCGTCAGATCGGCGCCGACGATCGCCGCGGTCCTCGCGCTCGCGGCGATCGCCGCGTTCGGCGCCGAGCGGCTGGCGGCTCCGGCGAGCGCGACGTCGCCCGGCGTCAGGCTGCGGCTGATGCAACCCGACATTGCGCAGGGCGCGTCGTTCGCGCCGGAAAACAAGGACGCCATCGTCGGCGGTACCTCGAATTGTCCGATCGCGACGGCGGCCTGGGCTGGACGCCGGCGGCGTCACGCATGTCATCTGGCCGGAATCGGCATTCCCGTTCATTCTGTCGCGCGACCCGCAGGCGCTCGGCGACATCGTCTCTCTGCTCGGCTCCAAAGTGATCCTGATCACCGGCGCGGCCCGCGTCGACATGCACGCGGGGCGCGATCCCGACTACTACAACTCCATCGAGATCGTCGGGCGGGACGGGCTTTTGCGCGAGCGCTACGACAAGCAGCATCTGGTCCCGTTCGGCGAATATGTCCCGTTCGAGGCTGTGCTCGACAGGACCGGAATAACCCAGTTCGTTCAGACGCCGGGCGGCTTCACCGCCGGGACCGGGCGGCGCGTTCTGCATGCGCCTGGATTGCCGACGGCGACGCCGTTGATCTGCTACGAGGCGATCTTTCCCGTCGAAATCGGCGATGACTTCTCGCACGCCGAGCGTCCGGGCTGGCTCCTGAACGTGACCGACGACGCATGGTTCGGGATCACGCCCGGGTCCCTATCAGCACTACGCTCAGGCGCGCCTTCGGGCGATCGAATTGGGTCTTCCGCTGGTGCGGGTCGCCAATTCCGGCGTGTCTGCGGTCGTCGACGGTTTTGGACGCGAGATCGCCGCCGCGCCGCTCGGCGTCGAGGCCGTGCTTGACGCTGATCTTCCTGTGGCGCTACCCCCGACTTGGCAGTCGCGGTTTGGGTCGGCGACCGCGGCAGCGATCGGCGCGGCTATTTCTGCTGTTTAACCCGTGTCGGACGGAAGCCCGGCTAGAAAAACCTGGGATTGTATTTTTCCGACTTGCGCGCTGCGCGTGTATCCGGTACTTCCGTTACGTCTAGTGAACGGGATCGCGTTGCGCGTATCCCACTCGCAATATCGGAGCCAGGAACGGTGAAAAGTCCGTTGAACAGCGTCGATGTGTACGTGGGCGCGCGCTTGCGGATGCGTCGGGCCATGCTCGGCATGAGCCAAAGCAAGCTCGGTTCGATCCTCGGCGTCACGTTCCAGCAAATCCAGAAGTACGAAAAGGGCGTGAACCGAATCAGCGCAAGTCGTCTCAAGCAGGCGGCGAGCGTCTTCGACGTCGACATCGACTGGTTCTACGACGGCGGTCCGGCCGAGCAGGGCGCGAAAGGCTGGGCGGAAGGACCGTCGCGGTCCGTTCGATATCCAGTTCCTGTCGACCACGGAAGGGTTCAAGCTCAATCGCGCATTTACGCGCATTCGCGACCCAAGGTTCGGAGCAAGATCATCGCGCTCGTCGAATCCCTGACGCCGCCCTGATGACGGCAGGCGAATCCGGCCACGTCGAGGCCGTTCGTTAAAAAGAACGATCTGGCCTCAAATCGGCTTGACGTACCGAACGACCGCTGCCAAAAGCGCCCCGGCTCCGCTCGTGCGCGTGAGCCTGCGGCCCTCCCAACAAGGCCGGATCTGAAGGAGATCGTCAGTATGGCTCGTCTGAATTACGAGTTTACCAGTGAATCCGTGTCGGAAGGGCATCCCGACAAGGTGTGCGACCGGATTTCGGACGAGGTCGTCGATCTTTTTTTCCGCGAGGGCGCCAAGGCGGGCGTCGATCCCTACCAGATCCGCGTCGCCTGCGAGACGCTCGCCACGACCAACCGGGTGATCATCGCCGGCGAAGTCCGCGGACCCCGCATTCCCAATGAGCAGATTGTCGAGACCGCCCGTCAGGCGATCAAGGACATCGGCTACGAGCAGGAGGGGTTCCACTGGCGCGAGGCCCATGTCGAAGTGTTGCTCCATGCCCAGTCGGCCGATATCGCGCAGGGCGTCGACGCCGCCGGCAACAAGGACGAGGGCGCGGGCGACCAGGGCATCATGTTCGGCTACGCCTGCCGCGAGACGCCGGAACTGATGCCGGCGCCGCTCTACTACGCTCACAAGATCCTGGAGGAAATTTCCAAGGCCCGCCATTCCGGCGTCGAGAAGACGCTCGGCCCGGACGCCAAGAGCCAGGTGACGGTGCGCTATCAGAACGGCAAGCCGGTCGAGGCGACGCAGATCGTCGTCTCCCATCAGCACGTCGTCGAAGCGCTGACGTCCGAGGACGTCGCAAGGCTCGTTCGTCCCTACGTCGAGGCGGCTCTCCCGGCCGGCTGGATCACCGCCAACACGGTCTGGCACATCAACCCGACCGGGCAAATTCTTCATCGGCGGCCCCGACGGCGACTGCGGGCTGACCGGCCGCAAGATCATCGTCGACACCTACGGCGGCGCGGCGCCTCACGGCGGCGGCGCCTTCTCCGGCAAGGACCCGACCAAGGTCGACCGTTCCGCGGCCTACGCCGCGCGCTATCTGGCCAAGAACGTCATCGCCGCCGATCTCGCCGACCGCTGCACGCTGCAGCTTTCCTACGCCATCGGCGTCGCGCGTCCGCTGTCGATCTACGCCGACCTGCACGGCACCGGCCGGATCGACGAGGGCAAGCTCGAAAAGGCGCTGATGGAGGTCATGAACCTCACGCCGCGCGGCATTCGCGAGCACCTGCAACTGAACAAGCCGATCTTCGCCCGCACCTCGTCCTACGGCCATTTCGGCCGCGCGCCCGAGGCGGACGGCGGCTTCTCCTGGGAGCGGACCGACCTCGCCGACACCCTGCGGCGCCTCGCCTGAGGCGAGGGCAGATCGCAACGGACGCATGGCGACAGGCGGCGAAGGCGGCGTGGAATCGCGGCGGCGCCTGTTGTACGGGCGCAGCCGCGGCAAGGCGCTGCGTGCGGGGCAGGAGCGGCTGATCGCCGAAAGCCTGCCGGGGCTGGAGATCGGGCCGGACGCGTTGACCGGACCTTTGAATTTGGCCTTCGAACCGGAGGCGTTCTGGCTGGAAGTCGGCTTCGGCGCTGGCGAGCACCTGATCGACACAGGCCAAGGCGAATCCTCGAGGTCGCCCTGATCGGCTGCGAGCCGTTCCTCAACGGCGTCGCCGTCGCGCTGGGTGGAATCGCACGGGAGCGACTGGCAAACGTCCGGTTGCGGCGCGGCGACGCCCAGGCGCTGGTGGATGCCGCGCCGGAGGCCTTCTTTTCCCGGATCTTCATACTCTACCCCGACCCGTGGCCGAAGCGCCGGCACAACAAGCGGCGCATCGTATCGGACGCGATGATCGAGGCGCTCGCCCGGATCGTGAAACCGGGCGGCGAGGTCCGCTTCGCCACCGACATCGACGACTACGCCGGCTGGACGCTGAAGCGCTTCCTCGCCTCGCCCTGCTTCCGCTGGGCGGCCGCGCGCGCGTCCGATTGGCGCACCCCCTGGCCGGAGTGGCGGCCGACGCGCTATGAGGCCAAGGCGGAGCGGGCGGGCAGGGCGTCGGTTTACCTAACCTTCGTTCGAATGTGAGCCAATTGTCCGAAAGGCGTGATTCCGCGCGGAGGGGGAATCAGGCTACGAGAGGCGGCGGGTCGAAGGGAACATCATGTCGGATAGAGTTGACCGTCGAACGGTCCTCAAGGGCGTCGCAGCGACCGCGGCGGCCATGGGGCCGGTCGCCGAGGCTTTGGGGGCTGAACCGGACGGCTTGCAGTTCGAGGCGCCGGTCCCGTTTTCCTACGATCTTTTCAGGAGCCCAGGCGCGCGAACGCGCTCAAGCTCCTTACCAGCCGCCGCCGCGTCCCTCGCCGGAGGTGCTGGCGAAGATCAATTACGAGGAATGGGGGAAGATCAAATATCGCGACGCTTTCGCCCTGTTCGCCGACGGGCCGGGTCCCTTCCCGGTCACTTTCTTCCATCTGGGGCTGTTCTTCGAGAAGGCGGTCGGCATGCACGTGGTCGAGGGCGATCATTCGCGCAAGATCATCTACGAGCAGGCCTATTTCGATATGCCGGCCAACTCGCCGGCGCGCGACCTCCCCGCGGGGGCCGGGTTCGCCGGCCTCCGCATCCAGGAAGCGCGCGGCGGCCCGCTCGACTGGCGTCACAACGACTGGGTCGCCTTTCTCGGCGCCGCCTATTTCCGCTCCATCGGCGAACTGCGGCAGTACGGTCTCTCCGCGCGTGGCGTCGCTCTTGACGTCGCCGTCGCCGACCGGCCGGAGGAATTCCCGGACTTCACCCAGTTCTACATCGACTCCGCGCCTGACGGGCAGACGTTGACGCTCTACGCATTGATGGAGGGGCCCTCGATCGTCGGCGCCTACCGGTTCCTGATGACGCGCGGCGCCGGAGTGATCATGGACATCCAGTCGTCGCTCTTCGTCCGCGCCCAGGTCTCGCGGTTCGGCATCGCGCCGATCACCTCGATGTACTGGTTCTCCGAGACGAAGAAGGAGACCGCGATCGACTGGCGCCCCGAGGTGCACGATTCCGACGGGCTCGAGATGTGGTCGGGCAACGGCGAGCGGCTGTGGCGCGCGCTCAATAATCCGCCGCGAATCATGGTGTCGTCGTTCCTCGACGACAACCCGCGCGGCTTCGGCCTGATGCAGCGCGACCGCGTGTTCGACCACTATCTCGACGGCGTCAATTACGACCGCCGGCCGAGCCTGTGGTGCGAGCCGCAGCCCGGGCCGGACGGGCAGGGCTGGGGCAAGGGCTCGATCCAGCTGTGCGAGATCCCGACCGACGACGAGATCCACGACAACGTGGTGGCGATGTGGGTCCCGGCCTTGCCGGTGCCGGCGGGGGCCGAACTGCACCTCAACTACAAGCTCTACTGGCTCGCCGACTCGCCCGAGGCGACCAGCCTTGGCCGTGTGGTCGCGACGCGGCTCGGGCGCGGCGGCCAGCCGGGCCAGCCGCGGCCGAAGGGCGTGCGCAAGTTCATGGTCGAGTTCTTGGGCGGCCCGCTGGAGACGCTGCCCTACGGCGTGAAGCCCGAACTGGTGGTCTCGGCCTCGCGCGGGACATTCGGCCCGTACCAGTTGATCGAGGCGGTGCCGGACGGCGTCTCCGGCCATTGGCGGGCGCAGTTCGACCTGCTGGTCGATGGACCAGACCCGGTCGAGATGCGCGCGTTTCTGAAGTCTGGCGACCAGACGATGACCGAAACCTGGCTCTTCCAGTATCACCCGTTCTGATACCCCAAAGGGGACCCGCCCGCTATTTTCAACCCCGAAACAAGCGTTTTCAATCCTTTGCGGCGCCATTTTCAACCCGGTCGACGGCCGGCGGAGTGAGCGCCAGCGGGATCGAGGCGGGCGCCGGCAGGCGGCGCGGGACCGGCTCGCGGCGCGCTCCGGCGGGCGCGAAGCCGTGGTAGCGGTCGAGTTCGCGGACGACCTTCAATACGCTGTCGATGGCCTTGAAGTTCGTTCCCGACTGCGGATTTGACATAGCGCTGTAGGAAAGTAGCAGCGCCTCGTTGAGGCGGTTGACCTGGAGCGCCGCATATTCAGCCGGCGGTTGCGGCATTCGCCTTTCGAGAATTTGCCGCACGACCTTTCGCATGCGATTGAGCGAAATGCTTTCGCGCGCCGCGATCTCGGCGACCGAGACGCCGCGATTGAGCAGCCCGATGATCCGCTTCTCTCGCTGGTCCTTCCTGAGCCGCGCAGCCTTCCGCGCTTCGGGCGACCGGTCACGAGGTGCGGCGGGCGGAGAAGGAATCTCGGGGCTCTCAGACATATATGGGTTCCTGCGATTTTCGCGTTATGAGAATATGTGTAACACAGATTCTGATAAACACAAGATAAATGTCTGGAGATCCGCGTGCCGGGGCTGCTGGTGGTTGACTGGGCGTCTGACGGTTATGGCTCAGTTTGGCGCGCGGTCGAAAGCCTGGAGGCTGCGCTCGCGAGCGACGGTTCGTAGCGGCGAAGCGGTCAGGCGCGTGACGACGTCGCGTCGGCGTCCCTTATCTCCGACCGCTCTCCCGTGGAGAGGTGTGAAACTGAAAGAAAAGCCCCGCCTTGCGGCGGGGCTCACGGGAAACGGGGCGGGGAATCGGACCCGCCGCGCAAATTCGGCGCAAGTTCAGCGATTGATGACCTGCAATTGGGTGAACTCGTTCAGGCCTTCCTCCGCCAGCTCGGCGCCGATGCCCGATTGTTTGGCGCCGCCGAACGGGATGTGCGGCAGGATCTCGATGTGCTTGTTGATCCATACCGTGCCGGAGTCGAGTTGTTTGGCGAGCTCATAGGCGCGGTCCGGATTGGAGGACCAGATCGAGCCTCCGAGCCCGTAGTTGGTCGCGTTGGCGCGCCGCACGGCGTCGGCGGGGTCCGAATATTTGATGACCGGGAGCACTGGCCCGAACTGCTCCTCGTCGACGAGCCGCGAACCTTCGGAAATGTCGCGCACGATCGTCGGAGCGATGAAATAGCCGGGCCGGTCGAGCGCGTCGCCGCCGGCAATCACGTTGCCGCTCTTCCGGGCGTCCTCGAGAAAGCCTTTCACTTTCTCGTATTGCATCTTGTTCTGCAGCGGTCCAAGCTTCGTGCCTTGCTTCAGGCCGTCGTCGACGACGACGGTCCTGGCGAGGCTCGCAAGCTCGTCGCAAACCTGATCATAGACGGACTCGTGCACATAGGCGCGCTTGATCGCGAGGCAGACCTGGCCGCTGTTCTCGAAAGCGCCGGCAAACACGCCCGCGGCGGTTGTCTTCGGGTCGACGTCGTCGAGCACGATCGCCGCATCGTTGCCGCCGAGTTCGAGCGTAATGCGCTTCAAGCTCTCGGCGACGCTCGACATGACCTTCTTGCCGGTGGCGGTCGAGCCGGTGAACGAGATTTTGCGGATGTCGGGATGTTTCGTCATCGCGTCGCCGAGGTCGTTGGAATCCGCAATCACGTTGAACACGCCGGCCGGCAGCACATCGGCGATCAGTTCGGCGAAACGCAAGGTCGCGAGCGGCGTCGTCGGAGCGGTCTTCAACACCATGGTATTGCCCGCGACGAGCGCGGCCGGGGCCTTGAGGGCGATCAGCAGCAGCGGATAATTCCACGGCAGGATCGCGCCGATCACGCCGAGCGGCCGGCGATGGGCCTCGACCCTCCGGTCCGCACTGTCCTCGATCACCCGCATCGGAAGGTCCAGGGAAGCCATGTGGCGGAAGAAGGCCGCCATGCCGCCGACTTCGTTTGTCGCATCCGGCAGGGGCTTGCCCTGTTCGGTCGTGAGCAGGCGCGCCAGTTCGGGAAGGTTCGCCTCGATGATCTCGGAGACCTTGATGATTGCCGCGCGGCGATGCTCGATCGGCGTCGCGGCCCACGCGGGGAAAGCCGCCTTGGCGGCCGCGACGGCCTCGTCGAGCTGGGCTTGGGACGCGCGCGGACAGAGCGCGATGGTCTCTTCGGTGGCGGGATTGAGAACCGGCGTCGACGACGCTCCGTCGACGAGTTTGCCATTGATGAGAAGATGATAGCTCGACATCCGTTCCTCCTTGCTGCCCGCCGTCCGTTGCTGGCGGCGTTATGTCGAAATATATATAGCGATTGAGTTTGTCGCAACGGTGGGCCCCCTCTGCATTTTCATGCGATGGACGGCTCCGCCGCTCACCTGGAATTCGCACTTGCCGGACGGCGCAGGACAGTTCGAACAATTTTATCTTCGCCAAGGGCGCGCCCGCCTTGATTGACGCTGGCGGGATACAGGACCTCATCCCGCCAAACGCCGCTTGACGGGGATGCGGTCGACTTTCCGGAGAAATAGGTTTTTGCCAATTGAGGCCGAGCTCGCTCGAGCGCGGCGACGCGGCCAACGATAGTTGACCGCCCGCGTCTACGGGGCGCTATTCAACGGAATGCGCCCGGCTTACATTGATCGAACTCGCCAGCGCCCGCGGCCGGCCGGCCGTTCACCGCCCGGTCATTTGAGCCTCGATGACGTCAGCCTTGGCGTCCTCCAGTTCGGCCAGCGCGAGATAGTCCTCCGCCCACAGGCCCGTCGCTTCCTCGCGAAGCTGGGCGGCGAACTCGCGTTTGCGCTGAAGCTCCGTGGCGAGAACTTCGATTCGGGTCGTGTCGGCGCTTGGCGGCTTCGAAAGAACGGACATCCCCGATACCTCGGACTGGCGGTTTCAGACCGGGCGGAGCCCCGCCGTCAACTGGTCTCGGGGCCTCTATAGCCGCGCGCGGTAAGCCTCCATTGACATGGATCAAAGGGCGGCTCGTTCGACGGGCCAGGCGCCGCGAGCGAAGAAGGGGCCTACCCCTCCGCCTCCTCGCGCGCGTGCTCGGCGTCGAGCTTCTGCATCGCGTCGGCCGGAGGGCATTTGCGCGGCTTCCTTGTAGAGCGCCTCGGCCTCCGCGAGCTTCGATTTGCCGAACAGGAGCACGAGGCCGTTGGCCTCCTCGATCCGGGCGATGGCGGAATCGGGGATGAGCTTGCGGGCGAGCGCGAACTGCCTGACCGCCTCCTCCTTGGTCGCGCCGTAGGTCAGTTTGGCGAGCATGCCGCCGACCTTGCTGACGACCTCGGCGTGATAGGCGCCGAGCGCGATATGGGCTTCGGCGTGGTTCGGCGCGAGGGCGAGCGCCTTGTCGAGGCTCGCCTTGACCTTGCCGCCGGTCCCTTCCGCCAGCGCCTTGACGATCGAGATTTCCTGCGCGTAGCGGCCGAGCGCCTGGGCGTGGAAATACCAGGCGTTGGGGAAGTCGGGCGCGGCGGCCTGCAGGGCCTCGGCGCGCTTGGCGGAGGCCAGCAGCATTTCGCGCTTCGCCTCGCTCTTCGACTCGATATAGGTCGCGTAGATGTTGGCGGCCTTGTTGGCGGCGTTGGCGCCGATCGGGCCGAGCGCCACGCCCTGCTCGACCGCCGCGCCGAAGTCGCCGCGGTGATAGGCGCGCCAGGCCGACTGCAGCGCCTCGGCGGTCGCCGCGGCGTCCTGCGATCCCTTGAGCCGCGGATGGCGCGAAAAGCGTCCTTGACGAAGGCCGCGTCGGGGAACGGCTCGCAGTCGCCGCGATGCAGCTCCGGCCAGGCCGCCTTCAGCGCCGCGCCCTCGTAGGCGTAGCGCTTCGCGTCGTAGGGGAATTTTGTCCACGGCGCCGTAACCATCCGAAACTCCTTAGGCGATGTAGCGTTTGGCCAGTTGATCGAACAGTTCGCGCTCGCGCGGCTCGAGATAGGGCGCGGCGAGCGCGATGACGTGAAAGGCGCCGCGGGCGAGCGTGTGGCCGTCCTGCACGGCGCGCGGATTGCGAGCGAACTCGAACGACATCCAGTAGCTCGCGATCAGCGCGATGTTCTCGGCGAGCGTCGTGATCTCAGCGGGCTCGGCCCGCATCTGGCCGCCCTTCACGAGCCCGGCGAGGATCTGCTCGATCACCCGGATCTTGTGGGCGAGGATGCGGCGGAACTGCACCTCGATCACGCGATAGCGGGCGACGAGGTCGTTGATGTCGCGGTAGATGAAACGGTATTTCCAGATCGCCTCGAACACGAGATGCAGGAACAGCCAGCAGTCCTCGGCGTTGGGCAGGCGCTGCTCGGGCGCGGCCAGCGTCGTCTCGATCTCGCGCCGGTACTCGGCGAAGAGATCGGCCACGATCGCTTCCTTGGAGTGGTAGTGATAATAGAGATTGCCCGGGCTGATGCCCATTTCGAAGGCGATCGCAGTCGTCGCCACCGAGGGTTCGCCGGTCTCGTTGAACATCGCGAGCGCCGTCTCGAGGATGCGCTCACGCGTCCGGCGCGGCGGCTTTCGCGGCATGGCGTTTCACCCCCTCGATAATCACCCGGGTTTGTCCCGGTTCAGCGCTTTCTCGAGGTCGCCCAGCGCCGTCTCGAGCGGCCTGACGCTATCCCACAACCGGCCCGTCTGGCCAGCCGTCTCCTGACGGGCCTTGCCCGGACGCGGCAGGCGTCCCTTGAGCGCGGCCCGGTCGATGCGCGACGCCGTGGCGGGCGAAGATGGGGTCGAGTTCGTCGACGCGCGCGCTCGAGCTCGCTCAGCGTGTGGCGATAGGCGTGCTCGGCGAGCCTGCTGCCGGTCGCCGTAGCTGAAGATGTTGGCGAAGAAGATCACCTCGTCGTCGCGCGCCGGCTCGAACAGCACGACGTCGGCGTCGGGGAATTCGGTCTTGTAGCGCTCCATGCCGACCCGCATGCGCGAATGGATCAGCGAGCGGAAGGTCTGCGACAGCACGGTGACGAGGCCCCGCTCGGCGAGCGGCCTCGGCCGGCGGCCGGACTTGTTCGAGCCGCGAGGTCGGCGTCGTAGGGCACCAGCGGATTGACGCAGAGGAGGAGCTTCGCCCCTTCCTTCAGCGCGACGGAGGCGTGCAGCGTCTTCTTCAGCGCGCCGTCGACGTAGTCGCGGCCGTCGATGCGCGCGGGCGGATAAAGTCCGGGCAGCGCCGAACTCGCCTTCACCGCCTCGGAGATCGGCACGTGGTCGAAGCCCGGCGCGCCGAACGCGCGTCGCCTTGCCGGTGTCGAGATCGGCGGCGACGATGAAGAGCTTGTGCTTGAGCTTGCGGAAGTCGTCGGTGCGGCCCGGCTTGCCGAACAGGCGCGCGAGATAGGACGCGATCGCGCCATTGTCGAACAGGCCGTTCGGCAGGCCGCGCGTCAGCCGGGCGAAGGATTCGACGAAGCCGCGAAACGGCGACGCCCCCGCATAGGCGAACAGTGCGCTCTGCATCAGCGCGGGCAGCATCACCAGCCGGCGCATGAACTCGCCGAACGCCGGACGCAGCAACAGCTCCGGCTCGAACGGATCGTGATGCGACCGGTCGAGAATGAACATCGCGTGCATCTCGCCGGGCGTGATCCCGTTGGCGAGACCCGCCGCCACGAAGGCGCCGGAACTCACGCCGACGTAGAGGTCGAGATCGGTCAGGTCGAAGCCCCTGAGCGCCTGCTCCAGCGCGACGCAGCGCGCCGATCTCGTAGATGCCGCCGAGGGGACCGCCCCCCGCAAGGGCGATCCCCACTTTGCCGTTCACGCCGCCGCCCGCTCATTGGACCGCTCCCTTGGGACCGCTCCCTGCCGGCCGCTCGTCAAGCGTCTCGAGCGCTGTTGCGGCGAACTACTCGGCCTTCGCCTTCCGGCGCGCGGCCGCCGTGCTCATCCTCGGCCGACAGCTTCTTGGCGATCTCGGTCAGTTCGGCCACCCGCTTCGTCAGGCGTCGATGTCCTGACGGCTCGGGACGCTGAGGCTGTTGAGCGCGCGCGCCACCCGGTCCTCGAACACCTGCTCGAGCTTGTCCCAGGTTCCGGTCGCCTTCGCCCGCATCTCGGCGATCCGCTCGTCGGCGGCGGTCTTGGTCTTTTCCTGGACCTTCGCGCCTTCTTCGACGAGCGATTCGAACACCTTCACGCCTTCCTGCTGGGCCTTGGCGAAAGCGCCGAGCCCGGCGAGCCAGATCTGGTTCGCGGATTCGCGGATTCTCACCGCCAGCTGGTTTTCCGTCGCCTCTTTGGCGAGTTCCTTGAGTTTCTTTGGCATGACCATCCTCGTTTGATCTCGGCGGCCAATCCGCCTTTCTGCGACCTGCATAAGAGCATAGGATTT
Organism: uncultured Alphaproteobacteria bacterium; assembly: GCA_963724785.1. GTDB lineage: Bacteria > Pseudomonadota > Alphaproteobacteria > Rhizobiales > Beijerinckiaceae > Roseiarcus. The sequence continues at coordinate 258,622 of CAVRWC010000001.1, forward strand.
TAGAATTCGCCGCCCAAAGTTCTAGGCGGCCCATTCTAGAGATATTCGCTAGACAGCGGATCGAGGGGAGAGGAAGGCTCATGAGCGCGTTCATCACCGGCGGAACCGGATTTATCGGCAAGCGGCTGGTCCGGCGGCTTGCTCGAGCGGGACGACGAGCCGATCTACGTGCTGGTTCGCAAGCCGACCCCGGAACTCGAAGCGACGCTGAACGCGTTCTGGGGCGACGACGCGAAGGGCGGGTGACGTTCGTCGTCGGCGACATCTCGCAGCCCGAACTCGGCGTCGCGCCGACGGAGCGCCGGCGAGCTCAAGGGCAAGGTCGACCATTTCTTCCATCTGGCCGCGGTCTACGACCTCGAGGCCGATCCCGGCCGAGGTGGCCGAGGCCAACGTCGCCGGCGTCGCCAACGCGCTCGCCTTCGCCAAGAGCGTCAAGGCCGGCTGCTTCCATCACGTCAGCTCGATCGCCGCGGCCGGCCTCTACGACGGCGTGTTCCGCGAGGACATGTTCGAGGAGGCGCGCGGCCTCGACCATCCCTACTTCTCGTCCAAGCACAAGGGCGAGGGGCTGGTGCGGGCGGAGACGGAGATTCCCTGGCGCATCTATCGGCCCGGCATCGTCGTCGGCGATTCGCACACCGGCGAAATCGACAAGATCGACGGCCCCTACTACTTCTTCAAGCTGATCCAGAAGCTGCGCGACACGCTGCCGTCCTGGGTGCCGATGATCGGCCTCGAGGGCGGGCGGATCAACATCGTGCCGGTCGACTTCGTCGTCGACGGCGATCGACCGTCTCGCCCATCTCGACGGCCTCGACGGACGGACCTTCCACCTCACCGATCCCGAATCCGATGCGGGTCGGCGACATGCTCAACGTGCTCGCCAAGGCGGCGCATGCGCCGTCCTTCACCGATGCGGATCAACGCGGGCCTGTTCGGCCTCGCGCCGCCGGCGCTCACCCGCGGCCTGATGGCGCTGACGCCGTTCCGCCGCATGCGCAAGATGATGATGAAGGAACTCGGGCTGCCCGACGACATCTTCATGTTCGTCAACTACCCGACCCGGTTCGACTGCCGCGAGACGCAGAAGCTGCTCAAGCCCGCCGGCATCGAGGTCCCGCCGTTCGAGGACTATGCCTGGCGGCTGTGGGACTACTGGGAGCGCCATCTCGACCCGGCCCTGTTCGTCGACCGTTCGCTGCGCGGCGCGGTCGCGGGCAAGCGCGTGCTGGTCACCGGCGGCTCGGCCGGCATCGGCAAGGCGATCGCGCTCCGGCTCGCCAAGGCCGGCGCGAGGACGCTGATCGTCGCGCGCGACGTCGAAAAGCTCGACCTGGCGCGCGAGGAATTCGCCGCCCAGGGCCTCGAGCTCCGAACCTACAGCGCCGACATCGCCGATCCCGAGCAATGCGCGGCGCTGATCGAGCGCATCAACGCCGAGCACGGCGGCATCGACATTCTGATCAACAACGCCGGCCGCTCGATCCGGCGGGCGGTCGAGAATTCCTACGATCGCCTGCACGACGTCGAGCGGCTGATGCGGCTCAACTATCTGGCGGCGGTGCAGCTGACGATGGGCTTCCTGCCCGGCATGACGGAGCGCCATTCGGGCCATGTCATCAACATTTCCTCGATCGGCGTGCTGACCACCGCGCCGCGCTTCTCGGCCTACGTCGGCTCGAAGGCGGCGCTGGAGGCGTGGTCGAACTGCGCGGCGAGCGAGTTCCTCGATCGCGGCGTCGCCTTCACCAACGTCAATATGCCGCTGGTGCGCACCGAGATGATCGCGCCGACCAAGCTCTACGAGCACGTGCCGACGCTGGACCCCGACGAGGCGGCCGCGCTCGTCGTCGAGGCGATCATCGACCGCCCCGCGCGGGTGGCGACGCGGCTCGGCCGCTTCGGCCAGGCGATCCACGCGATCGCGCCCGGCATGGGCCGCATCATCCTCAACACCGCCTTCCGCATGTTCCCGGAGAGCGCCGCGGCGCGCGGCGAGAAGGACGGCGGGATCGCGCCGAGCGCCGACCAGATCGCGTTCACGCAGCTCCTGAAGGGGCTGCACATCTGAGGGCCAGAGGGAGGAATGAAATGGAACGGATCTGGCTGAAGTCCTATCCCGAGGGCGTCCCGGCCGACATCAATCCGACCGCATACGGCTCGCTCGGCGATTTCTTCGCGGCCAGCGTCGAGCGCTATCGCGACCGCGCGGCCTACGTCAGCATGAAGCGCACGATGACCTACGGCGAACTCGACAGCGCTGTCGCGCGCCTTCGCCAGCTATCTCCAGGAGGTCGTCGGCCTGCCGCGCAAGGCGCGCGTCGCGCTGATGATGCCGAACCTGCTGCAATATCCGGTCGCGCTGTTCGGCGCGCTCGGGCCGGCTACGTCGTCGTCAACTGCAATCCGCTCTACTCGCCGCGCGAGCTGCATCATCAGCTCGTCGACTCGGGGGCGGAAGCGATCGTCGTGCTGGAGAATTTCGCCCAGACGCTGGAGAAGGCGATCGAGGGCACCGAGATCCGCGAGGTGATCGTGACCGGCGCCGGCGACCTGCTCGGGGCCTTGCGCGGAGCGATCGCCAATTTCGTCGTGCGCCGGGTCCGGCGCGCGGTTCCGCCGCTGGAGCCTGCCGCAGGCGGTGCGGTTCTCTCGCGCGCTGGCGCTGGGACGGGGGCGCAAGGCGGAACTGCCGAAGATCGAGCCGGACGATCTCGCCTTCCTGCAATATACCGGCGGGACGACCGGCGTGCCGAAGGGCGCGATGCTGACGCATCGCAACATGATCGCCAACCTTCAGCAGGTCGCCGCCTGGATCGCCGCCGGTCGTCGGGCCAGGCGGCGAGACCTTCGTGACGGCGCTGCCGCTCTATCACGTGTTCGCGCTGACGGTGAACTGCCTTCGTGCCGATGATGATCGGGGCGAACAATCTGCTCATCGCCGATCCGCGCGACATCAAGGGATTCGTGAAGGCGCTGGCGGAGACGCCCTTCACCGTCATCAGCGGCGTCAACACGCTGTTCAATGCGCTTCTCAACGACCCGGACTTTCTGCGCCTCGATTTCTCCCGCCTGCATGTCGCGGTCGCGGGCGGCATGGCGGTCCAGAGAGCGGTCGCCGAGCGCTGGAAACAGGTGACCGGCAAGCCGCTGATCGAAGGCTACGGCCTGACCGAGACCTCGCCGATCGCCGCCGTCAACCTGCTGACGATCGAGGACTACACGGGCGCGATCGGCCTGCCGATGCCCTCGACCGACATCGCCATCCGCGACATGGAGGGGCGCGACGCGCCGCTTCGGACAGCCGGGCGAACTGTGCATCAAGGGGCCGCAGGTCATGGCCGGCTACTGGAAGAAGCCGGAGGAGACGGCCAACGTGATGACCGAGGACGGTTATCTGCGAACCGGCGACATCGCCCGGATCGACGAGCGCGGCTACCTCTACATCGTCGACCGGAAGAAGGACATGATCCTCGTCTCCGGCTTCAACGTCTATCCGAACGAGATCGAAGACGTGGTGATGACCCATCCCGGCGTGCACGAGGTCGGCGCGGTCGGCGTGCCGGACGCGCGGTCGGGCGAGGCGGTCAAGATCGTGGTCGTGCGCAAGGACGCGGGCGTGACCGACGCCGAGATCATCGCCCACTGCCGCCAGCACCTGACCGGCTACAAGACGCCGCGCCACGTCGAGTTCCGGGACACGCTGCCGCGCTCGCCGATCGGCAAGATCCTGCGCCGCGAGCTGAAGGAGAAGGCTGAGCCGAAGGACGGAGCCGAAGGAGACCACTGAACAGAAGCGCGAGTGAGGCGAAGCGTTCGTTGAAGGGGAAGCCCGGGACGCGTCCGGCGTAAACCGATGACGCGCTCGTTCCGCAAAGAGAGCGAGGGACACAAAAATGAGCAACCCAGCATCCGAACGCGCCGGACCGCCGGCGGTCGACTACATCGTCATCGGCGCGGGGCCGGCCGGTTGCGCCGTCGCGGCGCGGCTGGCGCAATTCTCGCCCGATTCGAGCGTCGCGCTGATCGAGGCGGGGCCGGCGAAGGCTTCGCGTGCTGTCGGACGTGCCGCTCGGCATCGCCGTCCTGGTGCCGTTCCGCTCGCAGCGCAACTACGCCTATGAGACCACGCCGCAGGCCGGTTTCGGCGGGCGCAAGGGCTTCCAGCCGCGCGGCCGGGGCCTCGGCGGATCGAGCCTGATCAACGCGATGATCTATATGCGCGGCCAGCCGCAGGATTACGATCGCCTGGGCGTCGCTCGGCTGCAAGGGCTGGGGATGGGCGGACGTGCTGCCCTACTTCAAGCGCGTCCGAGGACAATGCGCGAGGACCAGACGAGTGGCACGGCGTCGGCGGGCCGCTGCACGTCAGCGACCTGAGCCACCGCAATCCGGCGGTCGAGGCGTTCGTCGAGGCCGCGGTCGAGGCCGGCTTCCCGCGCAACGACGATTTCAACGGCCCGGTCCAGGAGGGCGTCGGCGTCTATCAGCTGTTCCAGAAGAACGGCCGCCGCTACAACGCCGCGCGCGCCTATCTGGAGGCGTCGCCCGCGCCGAACCTCGCCGTCTACTCCGATTGCCAGGCGCGGCGCATCGTGTTCGAGGGCAAGCGCGCCGTCGGCGTCGTGTTCGGCCGGGGCGGCCGCGAGGAGCGGCTCGACGCCCGGCGCGAGGTGATCCTCTCCGCCGGCGCTTTCGGTTCGCCGCAGCTCCTGATGGTTTCGGGCGTCGGCCCGGGCGAGGCGCTGCGAGCGCTTCGGAATCGAGGTCGTTCAGGACGCGCCCGACGTCGGCGCCAACCTGCAGGACCATTGCGACTACGTCGCCAACCTGCGCGCCAAAGGGCCGGGCCTGTTCGGCCTGTCCTGGCCGATGCTCACCACAGGGCCCAGCAGAGATCGCGAGTTTCCTCCGCCGCGGCAGCGGCCTCCTAACCTCGAACGCGGCGGAGGCGGGCGGCTTCGTGAGAAGCCGCCCGGACATCGACAGGCCCGACCTGCAGCTCCACTTCTGCATCGGAATCGTGGACGACCACAACCGCAAACTCCACTTCACCACCGGCATGTCGCTGCACGTCTGCGACCTGAGGCCGAAGAGCCGCGGCACGGTGCAGGCTCGCGGGGCCCGACGTCGCGACCGCGCCGCTGATCGACCCGAACTTCCTGTCCGATCCGGAGGATCTCGAAACGCTGGTCCGCGGGGCGGAGATCGTCCAGGCGATCCTCGCCAAGCCGCCGCTCGCGCCCTACGGCGGGCGCTACATCTACGGGACCGGGCAGAGACGATCCGGAGACGTTGCGCAAGCTGATCCGCGAGCGGGCCGACACGATCTACCATCCGGTCGGCACCTGCCGCATGGGCGTCGACGAGCGGGCCGTGGTCGATCCGACGCTGCGCGTGCGCGGGCGTCGAGGGCCTGCGGGTGGTCGACGCCTCGATCATGCCGCTGCTCGTCAGCGGCAACACCCAGGCGCCCTCGGCGATGATCGGCGAGAAGGCGGCGGACATGATTCTGGGGAGGATGGCGGCGTGAGGCGGGCGTTGGAGGGGCAGCGCTCACAGTGCAGGGCATGAAGGCCGCCGGCCTGTTTCGCGGCCTGACGAGCGGCCGGCGGTGTCGCCCGGCAGTTCGCTGCCAAGGCGCCGCCGTCGATTCAGTACGCGCTCGCTTCGTTCAGCGCCGTCATGTCGGCGGGCGAGAGCGTCAGCTCGGTCGCGCGGATCAGGCTCTCGACCTGCTCCGACCGAGGTGGCGCTGGCGATCGGCGCGGTGACGCCGGGGCGCGCCATCACCCAGGCGAGGGCGACCTCGGCGGGCTTGGCCTTGTGGCTCGCCGCGACCGCTTCGAGCGCGTCGAGGATGCGGAAGCCGCGCTCGTTGAGATAGGCCTTCACGCCGCCGCCGCGCGCGCTTTTCGCAAGGTCCGCCTCGGTGCGGTACTTGCCGGACAGAAACCCCTTCGCCAGGCTGAAATAGGTGATGACGCCGATCTCCTCGCGCCGGCATAATTCGGCGAGGCCGTTCTCGAAGCCGGCGCGATCGGCGAGATTGTATTCCGGCTGCAGGACCTCGTAGCGGGGGCCGCCGCGCGCCTTGCGCCGCCGCGACCGCCTGCTCGAGCAGCGTCGCGGTGAGGTTGGAGGCGCCGCACCAGCGGATCTTGCCTTTCTCGATCAGGCGCTGGTAGGCGCCGAGCGTGTCGGCGATAGGGCGTCGCCATGTCGGGCCAGTGCGACAGGTAGAGGTCGATGACGTCGGTCTGGAGCCGCTTCAGCGACGCTTCCACCGCCTCCTCGATATAGGCGGGGGAAAGGCCCTCCTTGCCCTTGCCCATCGGCGAGCCGACCTTGGTGATGACGGTGACTCGGGCGCGATTTCCGCGCGCCTTCATCCACTCGCCGATGATCGTCTCGGATTCGCCGCCGTGATGGCCGGGGACCCAGGCGGAATAGACGTCGGCCGTGTCGATCGCGGCGGGCCGCGCTCTCCGCGAAGCGGTCGAGCACGGCGAAGGACGCCGCCTTGTCGGCGGTCCAGCCGAACACGTTGCCTCCCAGGACGATCGGCGCGATGGTGAGGTCGGTTCGGCCGAGGCGGCGCGTCTGCATCTTGGCGCTCCTGTTTCGGCGAGGATAGCCCAAAGCGGGCGCGTGCGGAAAGCGCATCCGCCTTTCGCCGCTGCCCTTTTTTAGACGGCGTCGCGAAGGATTGAACGCGAAAGGCGGCTGGACGTGGGCGAAGAGTCGATTCAGGAGGCGCGGCGCTGGTTTGCGGAAGAGCTGCGGCTTGTCGCCAAGGTGAGCGACGACGCGCTCGTCGAGGCGTTCGCCACGGTTCCGCGCGAGCGTTTCGTCGGTCCGCCGCCTTTGCGGATCCTCAGCCCGTGGGACATGAGCGCCTACTGGACGCCTCCCGACGCCGGTCCGGCCGCAGTCTATCACGACGTCTTGATCGCCTATGACGAAAAGCGCTGGCTGAACAACGGCCAGCCGAGTCTGTGGGCTTTCCTCCTTGACAGGATCAAGATCGCGCGGGGCGAGCGCGTGCTCCACCTTGGCTGCGGCATGGGCTATTACACGGCGATCCTGGCCGAGATCGTCGGGCCTACGGGTGAAGTCCTGGCGGTCGAGATCGATCAGCCGCTGGCGGAAAAGGGGCGAGAGGCGCTGGCGTCGTGGCGTTGGGTCAAGGTCGTGCACGGCGACGGATCCGCCGGCGCCTTCGAAAATTTCGACGCCATCGTGGCCAGCGCCGGGGCGACGCATCCGCTTCCGACGTGGCTCCAGGCGGTGAAACCCGGCGGCCGTCTCATTTTCCCCATGACAGTGACGGGGCAGGGGGGCGGCATGCTGCTCGCGACGCGCCGCGCGGCGGACCGCTTCGACGCCCGCTTTCTATGCCCCGTGTCCTTTTACGAATTCGCTGGAGCGCGCGATGTCGGCGTCAGCGATCGGCTCAGGCAGGCGTTCGCCCGCGACCGCGGCGCCGGGGTCCGCTCGATCCGCACCGACCTACACGCCGAGGACGAAAGCTGCTGGCTGCACGGCGATGGGTGGTGTTTGTCCCGGCGCGAGACCAGCATTTCATAGGGTCAAACGCTGGGACGCCGAGGAAATGGTAGGGCTGCGGCGGCCTAATGTCGCGTTCCCGACAATTCGTCCCGCAAGACTGCGCCGCCACGGCGGCGAGCGGCCTTGCGACGCGAGACCCAGGGAGGTCGGAAAGCGAAAGAAGGGGCTCGCCTCGTTGCGCCGCAAGTGGCCCGAACCTTGCGACGTTCCAACGGGGCCCCAGCAATACAATGCGCCGCCCGCAACGTTCTCTCCGGCAAGGCCGTCGCGATCGCCAAGGCGCGACCACCGAGCCTGTCAGGATCGAGGCGGCGCCGAAATGATTGTGACCGCTTCGATGAGCAACGACGCGGTCGACGCGCTCGCGCTCGTAGTCGGGAACTGCGCGCCTAGGGGACTCGGCGTCCGACGTCATCGTCGCGATCGTCGCGATCGTCGTGTGAAGGAGATTGAGAATCATGTCGCAAGCCCACGCATCCCACGTGTTCGAACGCCTCGACGATTTGGCCGAGCCGCTCCTTTTGGAGGATGCGGCCCGCGGCGACCTGACGACCGAAGCGCTTGGACTTCACGGCCAGCGCGGTCATGTCGTGTTTTTTGCTCGCGGTCCCATGACGGTCGCCGGAACCGAGCTTGCCGCCGCCATGTTCATGCGGCGCGGGGTCCCGGTCGTGCTGCACCGGCGATCTGGCGAGTCGGTCCGGGCCGGCGCCCAGCTGCTCGCCGGCGATGGCGACGCGGCCGATCTGCATCTGGTGTTCAAGGCGGCGCAAACAATGGTGGAAACCCTCTCGGGGATGGCCACGGCGGCGCGGGCTATGGTCGACGCGGTCGAAGCGGTCAACCCGAACGTCCGCGTCGCCTGCACCCGCAAGGCGTTCCCTGGCGGGCGGCGGATCTCGCACGTCGCGGTCACGGCGGGCGGAGCGATCCTGCATCGGGCGGGCCTCTCCGAGACGATTCTCATCTTCGCCGAGCACCGCGCCTTCCTGCGCGACAAGCCGCTCGCCGCCATCATGGATCGGCTGCGCCACGTCGCCCCCGAGAAGAAAATCGCGATCGAAGTCGACGACATCGAAGAGGCGCGCGAGGCGATCGACGCCGGTTTCGACATCCTCCAGCTGGAAAGGTTCAGCGTCGCGGCGGTCGGCGAGGTTGCGGCGCTCGCGCGCGCCCGCGCCATTCCCCCGCTGATCGCGGCGGCAGGGGGCGTCACGGTCGCCAACGCCGCCGACTACGCGCGCGCCGGGGCCGGCATGATCGTCACGAGCGCCCCTTTCGGGGCGCCGCCCGCGGACGTCAACGTCAGCATCGCGGAAGTGAAATGATCGGTTCGCTGATCGGAACTTCGAAGGTATTCGATCCCGCGTCTGGAGCGATCGCATTCCATACCGACTCCCAGGCCCGGCTATAGCCGGCCGCCCCCCGTTCGCCGAATCGTGACTGGCATGTCAGGGGGCGCTCCCCTATGTAGCGCCCTATGACCGCCCTCACGACGCATCGCACGCTTGTCCTCGCCTCGGTGATGGCGGCGAATTTTATGATCGCCATCGAGGCGACCATCGTTTCGACCGCCATGCCGCAGATCGCGGCGCAGCTCGGCGGCCTCGAGCTCTATAGCTGGGTGTTCGCCGCCTTTCTGCTCACCCAAACGGCCACGACCGTCGTGTTCGGCAAGCTCTCCGACCTTCGGGGCCGGAAGGCCGTGATGCTGTGGGGGATTGCAATCTTCCTCGCCGGCTCGATCCTTTGCGGCTTCGCTTGGTCGATGCCGTCGCTGATCGCCTTCCGCCTGCTTCAGGGCGTCGGCGCGGGCGCGGTGCAGCCGACGGCGATGACGATCGTCGGCGATCTCTATTCGGTGCACGAGCGCGGCAAGATCCAGGGCTGGCTCGCCAGCGTCTGGGCGATCTCCGCCGTCCTCGGCCCGCTCGTCGGCTCGCTGATCATCCAGCACTGGTCATGGGCCTGGATCTTCTGGATGAACGTCCCGATCGGCGTCGCCGCGTCGGCCGGCTTCTGGTTCTATCTGCATGAGAAGACTTCGGAAAAGCGCGGGACAATCAATCATGTCAGCGCCGGCGTGTTCACAATCGCCATCGCCGCGGTGATGGCGGCGATGACGGCTTTCTCGACCGCGGGCTGGACCGAGATCGCGATCATCAGCGCGATCGCCGTTGTCGCCGTCGCGGCTTTCGTCGTCCAGGAGCGCCGCTCGCCCGAGCCGATGATCTCGCTCGCTCTCTGGGGCCGGCGGCCGATCGCCGCGGTCAACGCGTCCTCGTTGTTCGCGGGCATGGTGATGATCGGCCTGACAACCTTCTTGCCCGTCTTTGTCCAGGGCGTGATGGGCAGGCCGCCGCTGACCGCGGGTTTCGCGCTATCGGCAATGGTGCTGGGATGGCCGATCGGGGCGACGTTGTCGCCAAGGCTCTGGAAGCGCTTCGGCCTACGCAACGTGTTGCGGGCCGGGTCGGCGCTGGTCCCCCTCGGGCGCGCTCGCTTTCGTCTTTCTCCGGGCCGAGACCCCGCCGGTCGTCGCCGGGATCGGCTCGGCGATCGTCGGCCTCGGGATGGGCTTATCGAGCAGCGCCTCGATCGTGCTGATCCAGGAGATCGTCGACTGGTCGGAGCGCGGCAGCGTCACCGCCGCCTATCATGTTCGCCCGCACGCTCGGCAGCACGTTCGGCGCAACCGTGTTCGGCGCCGTCCTGAATTTCGGGTTGAGGCACGCCGGCCTCGGCGCGGTCAGCCCCGATCAACTCCGCCGCCTGCTCGACGGCTCGGAAGCGAGCGGGGCGCTGAAAGGGGCGCTCGAGGGTTCGCTGCGGGTGACCTTCGTCTCGATGTTCGTCGTCGCGCTGCTCGTCGGCGTGACGGCCGCGCTGGTTCCGAAGGTCAAGTTCGCCGCCCGGCGCGCGCTGGCGGAGTGAACGGCCCGCTATCGCTCCGTCCGCGATGGCCGGACCATGCAGCGATCTGAGCCCGAGACGAACGTCTGCTCGCCGTGCAGGATGCAGAATAAGATAAATCGCGGTATCGAGGACGGCTCGATCAGGCCTCCCCGGTCGTTGAGCGCGCTGAATGGAATCGCCGAATGTCATAGACCCGGGGCGAAACGCTGTCGCGACGCCGTGACCGGAAAAACAGGCGAAGAGTTGGGAGGAGAGCATGGCGGCGGTCGATATCGACAGGGCCGATTTCCTGAAGGACGACGAGATCTTCATCTTCGAGAGATCGGTCGGGAAGTTTTTCGACGAGCACGCGCCGCCCGAGCGCGTGCGAGTCCTGGCGGCGCGAGGGGATCGTCGAGCGTTCGTTCTGGCGCGAGGCGGGCGACGCGGGCCTCCTCTGCCTCGCCGTTCCGGAAAGCTACGGCGGCCCGGGCGGCGACTTCCGTCACGAGGTCGTCCTGATGGAGGCGATCGCCCGGAAGCAGGTCAGCGGCTTCGCGGCCGCGCTGCACAACGCGATCGTCGCGCCCTACATCCTCCACTACGGCTCGGAGGAGCAGAAGAAGCGGTGGCTGCCGAAGATGGCCTCCGGCGAATTCATCGGCGCCATCGCGATGACCGAGCCCGGCGCCGGCTCGGACCTCCAGGGCGTCAGGACGACCGCCCGGCTCGACGGCAACCACTATGTCGTCAACGGCCAGAAGACCTTCATCAGCAACGGCCAACTCGCCGATCTGGTGATCGTCGTCGCCAAGACCGATCCCGCCAAAGGCGCCAAGGGCATCTCGCTGATCGTCGTCGAGACGGCCGACGCGCCGGGTTTCCATCGCGGGCGCAACCTCGACAAGATCGGCATGGAGGCGCAGGACACGTCCGAGCTCTTCTTCGATGACGTGCCGCGTCCCGACCGCGAATCTGCTCGGGACCGCAGGAAGGCCTGGGCTTCGCCCAACTGATGCAGCAATTGCCGCAGGAGCGCCTGACGATCGGGATCGGCGGCGTGGCGGTGATCGAGCGGGCGCTCGACGACACGATCGCCTACGTCAAGGAGCGGAAGGCCTTCGGCCAGCGGCTGATCGACTTCCAGAACACCCAGTTCAGGCTCGCCGAATGCAAGACCGAGGCGACGGTGGCGCGGGTGTTCATCGACCGGCTGATCGGCCTGCATCTCGAGGGCAAGCTCGACGCGGCGACCGCCTCGATGGCGAAATACTGGGTCTCCGACCTTGAGAACAAGATCGTCGACACGTGCCTGCAAATGTTCGGCGGCTACGGCTACATGAACGAGTATCCGATCGCCCGCATGTTCCGCGACAGCCGTGTCCAGCGCATCTACGGCGGCGCCAACGAAATCATGAAGGTGCTGATCGCCCGCACGCTGTAGCAGGCGACGCGCGGGGAATTCGGGAGGAACGCGGCCACGACAACGAGAGCCGCGGAAGATCCTCGCGGCTGTCGACCGCGCGGGGAGGCGATCAGGGCTGCTCGAAACGCGCGCCGAGCCGCTCCATCGCCGGGCGGAAGGTCGGGAAAGCTGGTGGCGATCATCGCCGTGTCGTCGACCGTCATCGGCTCGCGGCTCGCGAGCCCCATGACGAGGAAGCTCATGGCGATGCGATGGTCGAGATGGGTCGCGACGAGGCCGCCGCCCTTCGGCGCGTCGCCGCCCTCGACGATGAGATCGTCGCCCTCGATCGCGTGCGCGACGCCGGCCGCGGCGAGGCCGGCCGCGACCGCCGCGAGGCGGTCGCTCTCCTTCACCCTGAGCTCGTGCAGGCCGCGCATGCGCGTCGTCCCGGAAGCGAAGGCCGCGGCGACCGCGAGGATCGGATATTCGTCGATCATCGAGGGCGCGCGCGCCGCGGGAACGTCGACGCCCTTCAGCGCGCTCGCCCGCACGCGCAGGTCGGCGACCTCCTCGCCGCCCTCGACCCGCCGGTCGAGGATGGCGATGTCGGCCCCCATCTCGATCAGCGTCGTCAGGAGCCCCGAGCGCAGCGGGTTGGTCATCACGCCCTCGACCACGATGTCGGAGCCGGGAACGATCAGCGCCGCGACGATCGGGAAGGCCGCCGACGACGGGTCGGCCGGCACCACGACCGGCGTGGGCCTCAGCTCCGGGCGTCCGACGAGGTCGATGCGGCGCCCCTCGCCCTCGGGCGTGACGGTCACCTCGGCGCCGAAATGGGCCAGCATCTTCTCGGTATGGTCGCGCGAGGCCTCGGCCTCGATCACGGTCGTCATCCCGCGCGCGTTGAGGCCGGCGAGCAGCACGGCCGACTTGATCTGCGCCGAGGCGACCGGCGTCCGGTAGAGGATCGGGGCCGGGTCGCGCGCGCCCTTGAGCGTGATCGGGCAGCGCCCGCCCTCGGCCTCGGCCAGAACCTCGGCGCCCATCAGCTTGAGCGGATCGAGGATGCGGTTCATCGGCCGCTTGCGCAGCGAAGCGTCGCCGTCGAAGGTCGCCGTGATCCCGTGTCCGCCGACCACGCCCATCATCAGGCGCGAGCCGGTGCCGGCGTTGCCGAAGTCGAGCGTGTCGCGCGGCGGAACGAGCGCGCCGAGGCCCGGCCCGCGGATGCGCCAGCGGCCCGGCGCGAGCCGCTCGATCGCCGCGCCGAGCGCCTCGCAGGCCTTGCCGGTGCGCAGCACGTCGTCGCCCTCGAGCAGGCCTTCGACCGCGGTCTCGCCGCAGGCGAGCAGGCCGAACAGGAAGGCGCGGTGCGAGATCGACTTGTCGCCGGGCGGCCGGAACCGGCCGCTGAGCGCGCGGCCGCGCACGGGCGCTGCAGCGGAGCGGCGCTTCGATGGCGTGGGACGGGAAACGGACACGCGAGGAACCCGGTTCTCGTGATCGTGGCAGCGCCGCTCGTAGCATCGGCGCCGAACCCCCGTCGAGGGCGGCGGAAACGCATTGACAGGGTTCGTCGACCTGTCTAACCGGGGCGCTTCCGAAAACCGCCCTTGAAACGACAGGGAAACGACCGCAGTGGCAAAACCCGAGCTCGGCGCCAAACGCCAATGTCAGGCGTGCGGGGCCAAATTCTTCGATCTCAACAAGGATCCGATCGTCTGTCCGAAATGCGGCACGGTCTTCCAGGGCGCCATGCGCGCCCGCGCGCCGTGCGAAGGAGGATGAAGAGGACACGGAGATGACCGCGCCGGCGGGCGTCGACATCGTGTCGCTCGACGAGGTCGAAGCCGGCGAGGAGAAGGCCGTCGAGACGGTCGTCGAGGACATCGACGTCGAGGACGACGCCGCCGACGCCGAGGACGACACCTTCCTCGAGGAGGAGGAAGAGGACGAGGACGACGTCAGCAACCTGATCGACGGCGACATCGCGCCGGACGAGGAGGGCTGACGCCTGCGTCGCCTCGGGCCCATGGCGGCCCAAGGCGACGGTTTCGCGACAGGGGTCGCTTTTTTTCGCGATGGGCCTTGTGGCGGACGAAGCTTTGCGGTCTATACCGCGGCCCGCGCGAGACAAGCGGCGCTTCGCCCCAAACGAAGACGCCCTCGCGCAGGAATGGAAAATGGGGCCATAGCTCAGTTGGGAGAGCGCTTCAATGGCATTGAAGAGGTCGTCGGTTCGATTCCGTCTGGCTCCACCATTCCCTGAACAAGTGATTCTTCGTACATCACCAAGAAAATCCTCGTCCGGCGCATCTGTGAAGCTTGCGCGGCGAGACCGGACGTGTTTTCGGCCCGGCGAGTATATTGAGGCGAGGCATGCGCCGGGATCGGCGGGCGCGGGGTCGCCCCGCCTTTCGCCGCTTTATCGGCGGCGGCTCGCAAGTTCAAGGACTTGCAGGCCGTCTTAACGGCGTCGCGGCGAACAAAAAGACATATATATCAAGTACAATATGTGCATCCGCTTTTTCGCATCCCGCCCGAAGCTGGTAAGAGGCGAGGAGCGCTCGCGCGGTTGGGCCGGCGGCGCGGGGTGAAGGGGGTCAGGAGGTGGCGAAGGCGCGTTCCGGATCCCTCGTCCGTCGTGCAGAGGCCGGCCGGGGGGCGCCGGACCGCGCGTTCGAGCCGCCGACCCGAATTCAGACCAGCGTGCTTGCCGATCGCGAGCGCCGCCTCATCGACGCGCTGTGTCGGCGGATGCCCGAATGGATTACGCCCGACCGCCTGACCGCCATCGGGTCGATCGGCGCCGGGATTGCCGCTCTCGGCTATATTGGAAGTCGCTGGCGGCCGGAGTTTCTGTTCGCGGCCAGCTTCGGCGTCGTGGTCAACTGGTTCGGCGATTCCCTCGACGGGTCGCTGGCGCGGCGCCGCCGCATCGAGCGGCCGCGCTACGGCTATTTCCTCGATCATTCCGTCGACGCGCTCAACGGTCTCGTCTTCGCGCTCGGGCTCGGGCTGTCGCCTTACGTGAGCATGGCGGCGTCGCTGCTGCTGCTGTGTAGCTACCAGTTGCTCGCGATCCATGTCTTCCTGACCGCTGAGGTCGATCGTGAGTTTCCGTTGGCCAAGGCTTATGTCGGCCCGACCGAGTTGCGGCTGCTGGCGATCGCGTTCAATTGCGCTGTTTACGTCATCGGCCCCTACGACATTCGGCTCGCCGGGGCTGACGTTTCGCTCTACTCGGCGCTTGTGACGACCGAGGCGGTCGCCTTCGTCGCAGTATTCGCGACCGCGGTCTACGCCACGGCGCACAGGCTGAAGCGACAGGAAGCGGACGGCCGCCCGTTAAGTTGAGCGCCTGCGCCGGAACGAAGAGGCAATCCTCGAGCCTTGTCGCCGATCACATGGCGCCAAAAAGAACCGGTTGCTGCGGTTTCGGCCGCTCGGAAGCGGCGGCCTGCTTCATGAGCGCATCGTCGAAATCCCGCTGCTCGATGCGCACCGAGGCCGGATCGACCGTGGTCTCCGACGTTGTCGGAAAGACGCGCCGAACAGCGTTCATCGCGGCTTGATCGACAACGAAGCGGACTTCGGCTGCGGACATCCCCTCCGTCAGATCCGCCAGGACCGCGCGATCGATCTGCGGATCGATCGGCTTCTTGCGCAGATGCACCTCGAGGATCGCGGCGCGCGCGTCGCGATCAGGCCGCGCGACCTCGAGGCGGAAGTCGAGCCGCCCGGGCCGCAGGAGCGCATCATCGATCATGTCGAGGCGGTTGGTCGCGGCGATCACCCAAACGTCCCTGAGCGCTTCGACGCCGTCGAGTTCAGTCAGCAATTGACTGACGACCCGGTCGGTCACCGGCGAACGGCCGTCAAAGCCTCGCTTTGGCGCGAGCGAATCCACCTCGTCGAGGAAGACGATGCACGGCGCCGCGTGACGGGCTCTCGCAAACAGCTCGCGAACGCCTTGCTCGGACTCTCCGACGTACTTCGAAAGGAGTTCGGGCCCTTTGATCGGAAATGAAGTTGAGATTGCTCTGCGAGGCGAGAGCCTTCACCAGCAGCGTCTTGCCGTTGCCCGGGGGGCCGTAGAGGAGAATGCCGCGCGGCGGCTGCAATCCGATCTGTTCGAACAGGGCCGGCTGGCTCAACGGCCACGCGATCGCTTCCTTGAGAGCGGTCTTGATCGGCTCGAGCCCGCCGACCTCGTCCCACCGAACGTTCGGCACTTCCACGGCGACTTCGCGCAACCCGGAGGGCGCCACTTCGCTCAGCGCCTCCTTGAAGTCGGCCATGCTGACGTCGAGCGCGCCAAGCGCCTCGTAGGAGATTGGCCCGGACTCGAGGCTCATCGCCGGAAGCTGGCGGCGCAAAGCCGCCATGGCGGCCTCCCGGCAAAGAGCGTTCAGGTCCGCGCCGGTAAATCCGTGCGTCACGCTCGCCAGGTGGGTTACGTCGATATCGTCGGCAAGCGGCATCCCCCGCGCATAGATTTCCAGGATCTCGCGTCGAGCGGATTCGTTGGGAATGCCGATGGCGATTTCGCGGTCGAAACGGCCTGGCCTGCGCAACGCCGGATCGATGCTGTTGGGCCGGTTGGTCGCGGCCATGACGATGACGTCGCCACGGCTCTTCAGACCATCCATCAGGGCGAGCAGTTGCGCGACGACCCGCTTTTCGACTTCGCCTTCAACCTTCTCGCGCTTGGGCGCGATCGCGTCGATCTCGTCGAAGAAGATGATGCAGGGCGCGCGCTTCTGCGCGTCGTCGAAAATCTTGCGGAGCTTCGCTTCGCTCTCGCCGTAGAACTTCTGAATGATTTCCGGACCGCTCACATAAATGAAAGCGGCCGCGAACTCGTGAGCCACCGCGCGCGCGAGCAGCGTCTTTCCGCAGCCCGGCAGGCCATGCATCAGAACGCCCTTCGGCGGCGACATCCCGAGACGCTTGAAGATTTCCGGGATGGGTCAGCGGCAGTTCGATCATCTCGCGGATCTTGGCGATTTCCCGCTCCATGCCGCCAAGTTCGTCATAGGTGACGACGTCGTCCGTGGGCGTCTCGTTCTTGCTCTGCGCGCCGGCCCGCGCCGTCTCGACGGAGAGCAAGGTGTCCGGGTGGATCATCACCGGGCCGTCAGGTTCGGTGCGAACCACGCTGAAGTCACGATGGCTGCCGCCGAACAGTGCGATGCGGACCCGATCGCCGGTCCTGACGGCGAGGCCGTCCAGCCGGCGAGCGGTATGTTCGATCTCGTCATCATGCAGGGCGCCGCCCCCGAGCGGCGTCGAGCACCAGACTGCGGGCGACGGCATGGGCGACCTTGTTGATCGCGACCTTCTGGCCGAGCGCCACCCCGGCGTTGGTGCGCCCGACGCCATCGAGCTGAATGACCTGCTGACCCCTCTGCTCCTTGAAGGTGGGCATCGCCTTTGCGACGGTCCGCGTGCGGCCTTCGATTTCCAGCACGTCGCCGGGCGAAGCGCCGATCTCCTTGAGCGTTTCCGGGTCCAGCCGGACGATCCCGCGTCCGACGTCGTCGCGGCGCGCCTCGACGACGGTCAGGCGCAGCTTTTCGCGGTCTTGTCCGGCTTCTTTGGGCATGGAACTCTCCACTCGCCTTCGTTCCTGTCAGTTGTTTCGAACCGCCAGGTATTCGACTGAGATTCGCTCAGGTATGAATTTTGCGACGTGGTGCAGCGCGCCGATAAACAGAATGCCGGTCATCCCCTCGCCGAAGCGTCTCGTCGATTCGACCGGCGATAAATCGGTCTCGGGCGTCGAGAAGCGCAGCCGCCTCGCGCCTCGGTGCGTTCGGACGACTGAACAAGCTTGTATTCATCGAGCAGGAGCGCGGGCGACTCCGTGCCGATCAGCGAAGCGCCGCTATCGGCGAGGGCCTCGAGCAACTGATGGTTGCGACTGCCCTGGATGGCCATCTCGTGAACCAGCGCCCGCTCGTGGCCGCAGACCGGCAAGCTGTCCTGATAGAGATTGACGCGTCCTCAGATCGAGACGAAGCGAACGGATGCCCTCGCCGATGGCGCGCCAGATGGCGTCGAATTCCGTCGCCCGCTCCGTCGAGCTTCCTTTCGCCGTAACGGGCGACGAAGGCGGCCTGATAGGCTTGTCCCGCGGACCCCATCTCCGCGATGCTGTGGACGACCGGAACATAGATCAATCGCGTCATTTCGCCGTCTGCCCCGCCGCGCGTCGGCGCGCGAGCGCTTGTTTTTGCAGACGTGTGCTTCACGTCCGTTTGGCTATCCGCACCTCGAGAACGCCGTTGCGCAGTTTCAGATGCGGACTGCCCTCGACTTTCGCTTCGACAAGCGTCTCCTTGCGATAGAGACGTTCGCCGGTCTTCGCGTCGAGCAGCAGGATGTCGCCATCGAGCAGGCAGCGAATGTCCTTGCGCTCGACCCCGGGCAGTTCGAAGAGAAACACGATTTCGCCCGGCTCGTCGAACATGTCCATGACGGGCTCGAGGACTTCAACCGATGTTCGCTTCGGCTCCCGTCGCCGCGGCGCCTCGCGAACGACCGGCTCGTCCTCCGCCGGCTCCTCTTCGCCCGCCGCTTCGCGCAGCGTGCGCGTGCCGAACGAGTATTCGAACACCTTGCCGTCCTTCTCGTGGCGGCCGCGCCGCGGAAGATGCTCGAAATCGGAAAGCACCGTGAAGAGATCCGACAGGCCGCGCGCAATCTTGGTGAAGGCGGCGGCTCCGCTCACATCGTCCTTGTCTTCTCGATTGTCCTTCGTCATGACGCATACTCCTCGCTTTCAACCGGCGCCTTGGCGACGCCGAGCGCCTGCTCGATCCGGCCGAGCCGCTCGTCCATCGCGAGCAGCGACGCATTCTGCGCAGGCGCCAGCCGATCCTGGCGTCCGTTGTGGTTCCACCAGTCGAGTCCGAGTTCGCGCGCCTTGTCGACCGAACAGATCACGAGGCGCAGCTGGATGGTCAGGAGCTCGACTTCGACCAGCTTGATCGAAATGTCGCCGGCGATCACCACGCCCTTGTCGAGGATTCGTTCCAGGAGATCGGCGA
Organism: uncultured Alphaproteobacteria bacterium; assembly: GCA_963724785.1. GTDB lineage: Bacteria > Pseudomonadota > Alphaproteobacteria > Rhizobiales > Beijerinckiaceae > Roseiarcus. The sequence continues at coordinate 277,558 of CAVRWC010000001.1, forward strand.
GATTCGTGCTGTCGACCGAGTGGGTCATGGATTGGCTGGAGGACATTGGGATTGCCTTTCAGTACGTCCCTTCAGGGACGTCGAGTGCGAGGGAGAGATCCTTCTCCGAGAATCCGAACTGGCGCTGCAGCTTGAGGATTTCTTCCGCTTGCGCGGAGAGCGCCGCGCCGAGGTTGTCGATCTGCTCCTCCGTCAATCGGCCCGCCTCCATGCGATGGACGGCCTGCCGTTCAAGGACATCGTGAAGCAACTTCACCAACGTCAGCACGAGGCGGATCAACCCTTGCGCCGTCGATGATCCGCTCTCCGACGGATCGCGGCCCGCCTCGACCGGGGCGGCGCCGGGAAGCGGCTGAGCCGTCGCGGCGGAGGTCGCCGATTTCGGCGGGCTCGACGGTTCGGGGCGCGAGCGGAGGCTCCGCATCGAATGGCGTCGGCGGAGGCGGCTGCGACGTCTGGCTGCGCAGGCGGAGGCAAAGACGCCGTTCGGGGTTGAACCGGCAGCATCGGCGGAGGGCCTTCCGGCCAGATCGTATCGACCGAGCCGAGGAGCAGGCGAAGATCGAGGAACAACAAGTCGACGTCGGCGAGCCCGATCGTCAGGTTGCCTTGAAGGGACACGCCGCGGTGCAAGAATCCGGTCGAGCGCATCGGCGAGAGACAGCTGATCCGCGTGCGGGCGAGCTGCCCTGGCGGTGACGCGCTCAGGAGCCAGCACTGTCGCTGTCATCTCCCTCGTCCTCCTGCAGCCCGTCGAGGCGAGCGAGCAGCACCTGCTCGCGCGCGTCGAATTCGCTCCTCCGTGATCTTGCCCTCGTCGAGTTCGCGGTGAAGCGCCGTGAGCTCGGCCATCGCGGCCTTCTCCTGCGCCTCGCGCTCCTGCTGGACCGCCTCGTTGATCTTGCGCGAGCACGAACATCAGGCCCGCGACCGGGCGAGGCGAGCAGATCGTCGATGATGAACACGCTGTCTCCCTTCCGAAGCGGCCATCGGGGCCGAATGCGGCGTCGAACGCGTGCTGGATGCGGCAGCGTGAGCGCGCCCTTCTGAGGGCCAGCCCGGGGCTACGCCGCCTCCACATTGAACTGCACGAAATTGTGTGGCGGCCATGGGCCGCTGAGATTGAAGACGACGTCGTCGTCGATCTGGGCCGCGGCCGCGTCGATGGCCGCTTCAAAACTCTCGAGACCCGCGCGCGGCACGAGGATCGCGAGATTGGCGATCTGCTTCTCGTCCCGGACCGGCAGCTCGATGGTTTCCGAACACGCATCGTCGATCAATTTTCGCACCTGTCCGGCGACCGACTCCCGATACCGCGTGAACGCCTGGTCGAAGAGCTGTCCCAGCCGGATCTTTTCGTCGTGCGACGGCTTATGGCGAGCGCGGAACGTTCGATCGCGCGCCGTTTTCAGCGCCGGCGTCCGCTCGACGAGATAGGCGATCGGATCCGGAACGTCGAGGCTCAACCGTAGCCCCATCTCGATCGCGCCCGATACGCGCTGCAGCTGCGACGAAAGCGCTTCCTGATTGTCATTGAGAAATCGACGCAAGTCGTCTTCGGACTTCGTCACGGTGCCGAACGTCATCGGCAGGAGATCGAACTTCGCGTTGAGAGCGGCAAGGACCCGTTGGGTCGCTGCGATATGCTTGCGTTCCGCGCGCACGTTGCTCAAGGGGCATTCGCTGACGATCGCGCAAAGCGAGTCCGCCTCCAGCCGATAGGCCGGACGGTCGAGGACGCCCTGGACGAGAAGGCAATTCTGCTTCGCTGGCCTTGCCGACGGCGTAGACATAAAGGCCCATCGAGGATGCTCCGTATGGACAGCGTATTTCCTGCCCCCGAGGAGGGCAGGTCCGGCGACGTCAACGGCTTTGCGTCGAATCAGACGCTGCGAAGTCCGGAGCGAAGGCTTGCGCCTCAGTCTTCGTTCGCGCCGAGCGGACCATAGGATCGGACCGACAAGTCAGCCTCGAGCTCGATGGCGTACTGCTCGATCTCCAGGACTTCCTGGGTCAACGGCAGGTTCAGCATCTTGACTTCGAGATTGGGAACGAGAATTTCCGCTTCCGCCTCCCATCCCTCCGCCCCATGGTTGAGCGGGCGCGATCTTGGTGATCCGAACCTCGCGGGCGCCCAACTCTGTCGAAAAGAATTCCCGCACCGCGGCGCGCGCCGCGGAAATCTTGCTGACCGGACGGGTTGCGGATTGTGGATCCGGGGTCAGCATGATCGGCGGCGGCGCCGGCATGATCGGCGCTTGGGGCTCCGAGTGTTCGGCCTTGGCGTGCATTAACGTTTTCTCCCTCGATCGCTCTCTACAGAGCGCAGGCGGCGCCTGGAGACTTCAGTACGAGAATTGGAAACTGCGCTTCGCCGGGCGCAGCCCGACGGCGGACTTGCGCGGCGCCTCGACAGGGCGGGCACGGCGGCGCGCTGCCATTCAGGCTTCCGAGAATGCCGGAGATTTCAGTGTCGATTTCGCGAAAGCGCCCTTCGATGGTGTCGAAACGGGCGCGGGCGGTGCGAATCTCCTGCATCCGCCTTGCCCGCTCCAGCTCGAGAAAGCTGATCCGGAGATAGGCCTTGTGAGCGGGGATCTGCGTGTCCGAACGGCCGGCCAGCGTCCGCAAATCGTTGAGCCCTCTCGATGGCCTTCGCTGCGCCGACATCGTCATTTTGCCCCCCTTGATCGCGACGCCGTGCGATGATCCGCGCGCGCTTTGGCTCGCGCCGCGACGTCTTCGTCGCCCGACGATTCGAAGCGCCGCAACAGGAGATCGATGAAGGCGGGAGAGACGGCGCCGTCATTGTTCGCGTGCGCCGACGTCTGGCTCAGAATATCCCGGCAGGCCCAGACGAAGACCGGGTTTTGTACGCTCGCCTCGCCGCCGCGCGACGACAGCACCCGCGCAATCGCGATCGAAGCGCGAAGCGTAGGATAGTGCGGATCCTGGCCTTCAGTGCGGCACAATCTCACCAGGTCGACGACTCGCGCAGCGCGCTCGGGATCGAGGCTTGATTTGCTCGTGGTGATGGCGATCTCGGTGTCGCGATCGTAGTGACTCAAGCGCAAGGTGATCAAGCGGTCGAGAAGCGCGTCCTGCGTCTTGTACACGCCGGCGTATTCAGTCGGGTTCGAGGTGAAGATCGCCCGAAAATCCGGATGCACGTTCACGTAGCCTTCGCCACGGCCGTGCAGTCCCGGAACATTCAGGACGCCTTCCGACAGGATGCTCAGGAACGGCGTGTTGGCTTCCGGCTTGCTGCGGTTGAACTCGTCGTAAATGATCGTGTGGCCGAGTCGGCACGCGGTCGTGATGCGATTGTCGATCCAGAGCGCGCGCCCCTCTTCCTGGAACTTGAGCACCGATCCGATATAATTGTCGACGACGCGCGACTTGCTGTACCCGCTCTCCCGACCAATGAGATCCGAACTGCCGAATTCGTGATCGCCATGAAGCAGGATCGTCGGACGGCCGAGGCGCGCGGCCGCGTGGAAGGCGAGGGTCGTCTTCCCCGTGCCGGGCGGCCCGGAAAAATGAACGGCGTATCCCGCGTCGAGATAGGCCATCGCTCGATCCGTGATGTCCTGGACCTCCGCAGAGCTTACGAATGCGCTGCTCGGGTCCAGAGCGATGGAGCCGTCCTCGCCGCCGATGTAGTCATCGGCGACGGGATGGAGGTTTGCGGACACATAGGCGTTCATTCAGCCTGTCCTCCGCGGCGGCCGTGTCCCGAAGTCCGGGTGGCGTGTCGACCCGACTTGGCGACGTTGACCGGATCCGCTCGGTCGCGGCCTCCGGACTGGCTTCTTCGGGCTCAGCTCTGTGCACGTAGACCGGCGACCGGCGCAGCCTGAGGTTCGCTTCGCTTGGCTGGCGCGGCGGGGGTCGGACGCTCGGTTCGACCGGCGGGCTCTTCTCGAACGTCTCCGGTCCAGATGGCCGTGCCCTCGGCGCGATCCTGCGCGTAAGCGGAGAGGTTGTTTCGAATTTCGGCGGCGCGATCGCGACCTTCCTTGGCGAGCTTGTCGCGGAACGCATCGACGCCGTTGGTGAGATCTTTCATGAAGGCCGCCGCCTCTTTGTGCTGCTCCGCGGCGTTTTCGCGACGCTGGCGCTGACGAACGTCGCGTTCGCCCGCGAACTGATCCAGCTTCGCCTTGACTTCGCTGTGACGACGGCTCGTTCGTCTCGACGGCTTCCTTGTGGCTCTCTCGGCCGCACGCGTCCGCGACGCCTTGTGACCGTCGAGCGTCGATCGCGTTTCGCTGCGAAGCGCCTGGGTCATCTTCTTGGCTTCCGCCGCTTGCGCGGCTGCCGGCCTCGCGGCGAGACGTCCGCACGCCGAGCAACATCGACATGATCTCCGGTGTGCAGGGCGATCACGACCATCCTGGCCGTCCTCCGCCCGCTGCTCGCGCCGCCTGCCGCGCGCTGATTTCGTATCCTTCAGAAACAATTCGACATCGCTCCGGCGACCGCTGTGGCAACTTTGATTTCCGTTGCGAGCACGCTCCGCGCGAGACGGCCCGCAGCGATTTCACTCGCCACCCGGGCCATGCCTTCCGCCACTTTTGCCATCTCTTTTGATCCTCCGCTGCATGGTTGGTCCCCCTCCGGGGGCGCGAGCGAAATGCGCTCGCGCTCCCGGAGGAGGGATGCGCCGCGTATCGCTTACGCCGGGGCTGCCGCAGAGGCCGTCAAGCCAACCGCTTCCGCATACTTCAGATAGGTCTCGACCGACGCCACGACGACGCGGGCCTCAATCGTGATCAGCTCAATTCCGACGAGCGAAATCTTGACCCAGGCGTCAATCACGATGCCCTTGTCGAGGATCCGGTCGACAACCTCTGCGAGGCTCGACAAGTCGGTTGATTTCTGTAGGCGGGCCATAACGTTCTCCTTCAGGAGGCACACTACGCTTCTCAGTTCACCGGATCAGGCGCTGAACCCTCCGGCGCGTCATACAGCGCAAGAGCGGGGCCACTTCGATGTTTGGCAGGAAGAAAAAAATCATTAACGAATTCTGACTTCTTAGCGGAGACGGCGAAGCCCGCTCGGACGCCGGCCGGGGAATGTCGGGCGGCGCGCCCTAGGCGGGCGGGCGGGGACGCCCGTTTACCATGACCCAGGGCGGCGGCGACGATCGCTTCGATCTGAAACGGCTTCGCCAGGAACCCGTCGATCGCCGCCGTCCTGACCGCTTCGAGGATGCGGACGTCGTCGGCGAGGAAGTAGCCGGAGATCATGATGATCCGCATCGACGGCCGCAGCGCTCTCAGTTCGGCGATCAGCTTCATGCCGTCCATGTCGGGAAGGCGGGCGTCGACGAACGCGACCGGGAAGGCGCTGTCCGCCGACGACCGAAATCGCGCTTCGGGCCGAACCTACGGATGTCACGGCGCAGCCGAGACTTGCGAGCGCTCCCTCCAGCACCCAGCACATGTCCTGATCGTCATCGACCACAAGTACCGCTTCGGGGCGCAGGCGGTGTCGGAATCGGCGGCAATTCAGGACGCCTGGCAATGCGACGCGGCAGTATCGACGCTCGAGATCCCGCGCGACGGGAATTCGGACCACGAAGATCGTTCCATTCCGCGACGTGCGCACGTCCACCCGGCCGCCGTGCTGGCGCACGATGGAATGAGAGACCGACAGGCCGAGACCCGAGCGCCGGCTGTCCGACCGCGTCGAGAAGAACGGATCGAAGATCTTGGAGACGTGAGCGTCCGGTATCCCCGGACCCGTGTCGCCGATCTCGATGACGACCTCCGCTCGCGTCGCGTCGAAGACCGATGGTCAGGCGTCCGCCGCCGGGCATGGCCTGGAACGCGTTCAGCATGAGGTTGATGACGACGAGCTCGAGCAGATTCTGCACGCCTTCCGCAAAGAGGTCGTCGGCTCCGTGTTCGAGCCGCCATTCGACTGAAGTTCCCGCCGCGGCCTCTCCCGAGGCGAACATCAACGCGTTCTTGAGGACGCCGACCACATTCACCCGGGTTGTTTCCGCGATCGGCTTTGGCCGCGCGAAGCGCAGAAGGCTTTCGACGACGAGCGAGGCCCGGTCGATTCCGGCGATCACCTTGCCGATGCATTCCTCGAGCAGTTCGGGCCTGGCGATCCTCTGCCTCATCAGTTGCGCGGCGGCCGAGCTCACGCCGAGGGGGTTGCGGATTTCATGGGCGATGCCGCCGATCACCATGCCGAGCGCTGCGAGCTTTTCGCCCTGATGCATCTGCGCTTCCATGGCGCGCTGCTCGACCAGATTGCGGCCGACGACCACCACTCCGGTTGCTTCGCCCTGCTGGCCCGTCATTCGCGACAGGCGCCAGGAGACAGGAATGCTTTCGCCGCCCTTGCATTTCATCGGCCACTCGACCGATCGGCGATCGTCGATCTCCTCGATCCCGCGAAAGCAGGCTTCGACCTCCAGGTTTTGCGGCTCTTCGATATGGTCGGCCAGCTTGCCGCCCTGCACTTCGAGTTCGGCAAGGCCGGTGGCCTTCGCCGCCGCGGAATTCCAGGTCATGATCGCGCCGGCCCGGTCGGTCGAGATGATCAGGTCGCCGGCGCTCTCGACGATGCTGGCCAGGTGCAGTTGCATCCGGCGCACTTCCTCGCCGAGCCGCAACAGGTCGGTCACATCGTCCATGACCAGGATCGCGCCGCGCGAGCCGCCATGCAATTGAAGCGGGCAGATGCTGTAGGAATAGGTTCGAAGGGAAACGCCCGGCGCGCGGTAGGTTAACCGCTGGCGGTGGATCGTTCGGCCGGTGTTGATGACGTCCCGGATTTGCTGGTCGAGCGCCGTGCTCCTGGAAGGCGGGCGGAAAGATTTCGTGGAGCTTTCGCCCGACGATGAGATTGAGGTGGCCGCGCGACTTCTCGAGGAAATTGTGGTTGACGGTCAGCACCGCCAATCGTTCGTCGAGAATGAGGATCGACGACGGAATCGTCGCCATCACCGCATGGAAGAAGCTCTCGTGGTCAAGCGCCGCGATCGACATTCGACTGCACCTAATTCCGGGCGGGCAGGTCCGGACGGAAACTGAACGGCGGCATCGGCCCCGACAGGACGATGACGACCTGCTCCGCCGAGGAGCCGATCGTGCGAACGGCTTCGCGGAGCTTGCCGGAGTTGGCCTTGTGGACGAGCAGGGCGTAGCGGGCGATCGGCTCGCCCGCCGTTCGGGTCCGTGTTTCGCCCGGGAGCAAGTTCGCGAACGGCCGCCGACAGAGGCTGAAGCTCGGCGACATGGCTCGCGAACGACCGCGGCGGCTTCGGCTCGGCCAAAATCGAGGAGACGCCTCCCGATCCCGGCAAAGGCGCATGTACCGGACGCCTTTCGACAACGCGCGCCACTCGGGCCGGGCCTTGCTGGCGAGTTTATCGATGCAGGTCCGGGCTGTCGAACTTCGCCGCGCCCCGCAATTCCCACTCGTCCTTGTCCGCCACCCGATCGAGGAACGCCGCGATGGTTTGCCGGTGCGCCGACAGAAACTCCGTCAGACGTATCGAAGCTCTTGAAGAACGTGCCGAATGGGGCGGGAAAGACAGGCGACCACTGCATTGTCCAGTCGACCAGTTCGGCATGGCGGCGAACTCGCGGGGCAAGCCAGGCGACATCGGCGAGGTTGCGCTCGGCGTCGACGCCGCAATATTCGGCGATCGGGACAATGCCGATCACCGCTGCGATCGATCCGACCCCGTGCAGTCGAAGCCGCTCCTCATACGCGGCGGCCGGAAACTCCGGCGCATGACAGCGTCGCGCCAGGGCGTAGAGGCAGATGGCGTCCTGCTCGGACAAGGCGGACGCGACGTCCGTCGGGTCGGGCCGCAAGCGGGAATTCGAGATCAACCATTGGCGGCCGCCTCTGGCGCTGAAGCGAGCATTTTCAGCTTGGTGCGATAGGTCTTGTAATCGATGCCCAGGAGGCGAGCCGCCTCGGCCTTGTTGCCCATCGCATCCTTGAGCGCCGTCAGGATGGCGTCGCGTTCGACGGCGTGGACCTGATCCTTGACGCGTTGAGGCAGCGGCAGCCGCGCATTCGAAACCGCTGAAGCGAGCCCCTTCGAAACGGCCGAGGCGGGCCTCTCGCCGCCGCGCATGCTGGCGGCCAGATCGCAGCGCTTGACCAGGTCCGACGGAGTCAGCGCCGCCCGCCGCATGACCGTACGCAGTTCCCGAACGTTGCCGGGCCAGCGATAGTCGCAGAGCAAATCGAGCGCCTCGGCCTCGATTTTAGCCGGCAGCCTATTCAGAACGTCGCGCGCCTGCTTCAGGAAACGCTGCGCAAGGAAGGGAACGTCTTCGGGTCTTGCGCGCAGCGGCGGCACGGCGATGATGTATTCCGCCAGGCGGTAGAAGAGATCCTCACGAAAGCGACCCGATCTGGCTTCCGACTGCAAGTCCGCGTGGCTGGCCGCGATCACGCGCATGTCGAGGGTGAGGAGGTCCTTGCCGCCCACTCTGCGAAAGGTGCGATTCTCGAGCGTTCGCAGGAGCGCCTTCTGCCCGGCGACGGAAAGATTTCCGACCTCGTCGAGAAAGATCGTTCCCCCGCTGGCGGCGGCGTCGATGTAGCCGCGGTGTCGCTCGCTCGCCCCGGTGAACGCCCCCTTTTCATGGCCGAAGAATTCGCTGCCGGTAAGGGTCTCGGCGATCGCGCCGCAATCGACGACCACCAGCGGCCGTTTTGCCCGCGGCCCATATTCATGCAGGAGGCTGGCGACAACTTCCTTGCCGGAGCCAGTCTCCCCGCCAATGACGACGGAATAGTCGGTCGAGACGACAGCTTCGACGTCGGCGATCAGGGCTTGAATGGCGGGGCCGGAGCCCATGACGGCCGCCAGAGCGGCGCCCACGCCCACCGGGGGTTGCATCTTTGGTCGCGATGCGGTCGTGGCGCGTGCGACCGCTCGCCGGACGGTCTCGAGCAGACAATCGTTCTTGAACGGCTTCGTGACATATTCGAAAGCCCCGTCCTGCATCGCGCTGACCGCGCCGGGAATGCTGCCGTGAGCGGTCACGATGATGATCGGCAGTTCGGGATTGAGCCGCTTCAGGCTCCTGAGGACCACTTCGCCGCTGAGGCCGGGCATGTGCATGTCCAACAGCACAGCCGCGGGCGGGTCCCGCGCTGCTTGTTGCAGGGCTGTGCCGCCGCCGTCGCTTTCGGCGACGCTGAAGCCCGCCTCCGAGAGGATATTTCGGATCGCCCACCGCATGTCGCGGTCGTCGTCTACAATCAAAATCGTCGATTGAGTTAGCATTAACCGAAGACCAAATTGACGAGGGGCTGATAACGGAAGCGCGAAGTCTTACGGCTCAAATTTTGCGACAATCCCACAGGCCGCCTCGCTCGCTATCCGTCCCCGCCGGACTATTTGCGCGTTCGTTGTAATCCCTTGATATAAACATGCACGCCCCCAAAATACTCAGTGTTCAGAACCCTCGACTTAGAAATCGACCAATTCAAATATAGCACAAAATTGAAAAGCCAACATGGCATATCGTCACACGTTTCGAATATAATGTTATGGCGCGTCAACAAATCTAATGTTATGTCAAGTAACCTGTACAACTTAAGTAAACATAACATTTGAACCACGCAGGAATCCATTCGTACATCTCGGATTCCCTCGAAGCTTGGGTTGGTCGGACGGGGACGCGGGATGCTTGTGGCTGACGCCCGGGAATGCCTGACTATAATTAGGTTGACCTATCCCCTAGACGCGGACTTCTCTCGATCATTTATGAATTCCGAGCGAAGGATGGCGTGTCCGACGCACCGACGCGGGCGGCCGGATGGAGGACCTGATGATGTGCAGGTGGCACACCCAGCGGCTCGCCGTCGGCGCCGCCAACGATCACGACCCGCTTCTGTCTGCAGTCACGTGCTCATCGACTTTGGGCCAGCCAGCGGCGTCGTCAGGACGTTTGTCCACGGGAACACTTTTCCAAGAATTGGAACGTGGTTGCGCCCGGCGGGCAAGCAAGATGCTATTTTCTAGTCACATGTAATCATATCCTTCGTCTTGTTCAGACTGCATACAATTGATTTAGCAACATATCGATTTGAAAATGTTGACTCTTGAAGCGTCAACGCGTCGCATCGTCCTCGCATTTGCGCGGATTTACTGTCTATCTCGGGCGCAAGGGCCGCCGTTACGGCGATCGGAGCCAATTCTCGATGATGTGCGGCGGTCGCCGCGCAAATCCTGTCCGCGAGCCGGAGACGGCGTCACTCGTGGCGTCAGCCGAGCGTGTCCCGCCGTCTTGCGGCAGGCCCCCCGGGCTTCCAACGAAAGAGCCTATTCACGAAGACAACTTTTTATTCGTGGTTGCTCGGTGACCTTTGGGTCGAAAGGGAATGGAAATCTCGCCAACTCGCCGTCGGCCTGACATTGCCAGCAAATCGGAGACCCTATGCTTCCGCGTCTTTTCTATCTGTTCTGTGGCCTTTCCCTGGCGGCGGCGCCTGCTCTGTCAAACAATTCAACGGCGGAACTCGAGACGGGCGGATTGGTGCTCCTGAAATCTTCAGACATTCAAATGCTGTCCGAGGATCTCTTTATCTCGACCAAAGAGATCAAAATCCACTACGTATTTCAAAACAATTCGGCCAGGGATATTGCGACGGTCGTGGCATTTCCGATGCCTCGAATCTCGACAAATGATCCCGGCGAAACCCTGGAAATACCAAACCTGGATTCCGATAACTTCCTTGATTTCTCAACGTCTGTGAACGGGCAGCCCGTTCCAGTCCGCGCGGAACTGCGGGCTTATGAGGGCGACAAGGAGATCACGGCTCTCCTGAAGGCTGCTGGAATTCCACTCGCGCCACACCGACCCAAAACACAGGACGCGCTCGATCATCTGAAAGCAACCAAACAGAGAGAATTTATCAATAACAAGTTCGTCGAAGTCGAACAGTGGGATAGAGGGAACGGGAGGCCCAGTCATCTGGCGCCAAGATGGTCGTTGGCGACCACCTACTATTTCAATCAAGTCTTTCCAGCCGGCAAGGAAATAACCATTGTCATCGATATCGCCCAAGCGTCGGCAGCAGTAATGTAACCGCGCTTGGCTATCCAGACGAAGTGTCACAATCCAAAATAAGGGGTAAGATGGATAAATACTGTATTGACGATAGACTATTGAGCGTTCTGCAAATGGCCAAGAAGCCGGTCAACATGAAATATGGCGAACCATTCACAGAGGAGAGGATATCGTATATCCTCCGCACGGGCGCCAATTAGGCTGGACCAATAAAAATCTTTCACCTTGTCATAGACAAAGGCTCGCCGGACAACCTGATCAGTTTGTGCGGCGACAGCTTCACCAAGACCGCGCCTTCGCTTGTTGAAATCACCAAATCAAACTTCACGCCGGAAAGCGACATCAACATCCTTATCCTCAAGCCATTCGAAAAGTAACAATATATACTAAGTATATATCACTGCATGGCGCTTTTAAGCGCCGCGGTGTCGCGGCTCATCCGGTTGGTCACGTGTTCTCCGGATTCTGGCCGATCTGGGCCTCCACGCGCCGTTTTATCCGCCGGCCCCAGAGGTAAAGCGCGACGCCGACGGCTGTCGGCAGGCCGCCGCCGACGATTGCGGTTGCACCTATACCGGGGGCGAGGTCATATGAGAGAGCAGGGGCCGCGCCTCGACCAGAGTGTTGGCGGAGCCCGCGAGCCAGGCTCCGATCGCCGCTCCCGGCGCCAGCGCCAGGAAATAGCCCGCGTCGACCTTGGTTGCGACGCGTTCGACGGCCCCCTTAAGCCGCCACCCATAGAGCGCCATGCTCATGGCCAAGCCCGACGTCCACGCCGCCAGGTCGAAAAGGGTGTGCGCCCAGGTCGTGGTCGGTATGGGAATCATGCGGCGCCGAGCTCGCCGCCGAGTAGGACGGCGCTTGCCACTGTACGCGTTTGCGATCCGCTACGACAGCGTTGTCAATACGTTGTGGTCGCGGCAAAACTCCGCCCGAAGCGGAACTTCCGCGCGACCCAGGCTAAGCCTCCGCGATAACGTGGAAGAACGAGCCGGTGACGAGGCCCCTTCTTGAACCCTGGGGCGAGGCCGCCGCGCCGTAGGCGTCGGTCACGAAAGCGAAAGGGTCGTCTCGGCCTGGCGAGGCGATGGTCGCGTAATGGAATTCATGGCCGCGCAGCATTGCTCCCTTGGCGCCGAGGGCGCAGTCGGCGGCGAGCAACGCCTCGCGATAGCCCAGCGTCATGCGGCGCGTCGCAAAGCTCGTTTCGACGTCCAGCAGTCCGGCCATCCGGTGCGAAACGCCGGAGGCGTCGACGAGACTCGCGCCGAGCGCCATGTAGCCCCCGCATTCGCCGTGCACGGGGCGCGTCGCGGCGAAACGCCGGAGGCCTTCGCGGAAACGTTCCGCCGCAGCAAGGCGCCCCGCGTGCAACTCGGGATAGCCGCCGGAGAGCCAGCAGACGTCGCAATCCGGCGGCGGCGGTTCGTCGGCGATCGGCGAGAAGGCGACGATCTCGGCGCCGGCCGAGCGCCAGCCCTCGAGGAGGTGCGGATAGACGAAGGAAAAGGCCGCGTCGCGCGCGAGCGCGATCCGCTGTCCGGGCGGCCTCATCGCCACCGCGCCGGACGCCGACGGGGCGAGGCGGAGATCGCCGGCAAGCCCCAGGACCCGGTCGCAATCGACATGGGCCTCGACGACATCGGCGATCGCGTCGAGGCGCGCATCGAGCGCGTTCGTTTCCCCCGCCTGGACGAGGCCGAGGTGCCTCTCCGGCAAAGCGACCGCGTCGCTGCGCGGGAGCGCGCCGACGACCGGAACGCCGAGCGCCTCGATCGCTTCGACCGCCAGGCGGCGATGCCGCTCGCTGCCGACCCGGTTCAGGATCACGCCGGCGACATCGAGGCGGCTGTCGTATGTCGCGCACCCCTTGACGACTGCGGCGGCCGACTGCGCCTGACCCGATACGTCGGCGACGAGGAGGACCCGCATGCCCAACGCCGCAGCAACGTCCGCCGAGGACCCGCTGCGCCCTGGCGGGGCGGGCACGCCGTCGAACAGTCCCATCGAGGCCTCGCAAAGCGCCAGGGCGCGCCCCGTCGAAGCGCGCCCGGCCAGGGCGGCGAGAAGGTCCGGCGCCATCGCCCAGGAATCGAGGTTGACGCCCTCGGCGCCGGACGCGGCGGCGTGGAAGGCCGGATCGATATAGTCGGGCCCGGACTTGAGGCCGACCACGGCGAGGCCTCGACGACGGAACGCGCGCAGCAGGCCCAGCGCGATCGTGGTCTTGCCGCTGCCGGAACGGGGCGCGGCGATCATGAGGCCGCGGGTCGGCGGCGGATTCCTTTTCTGGTCCACGGACGTCATTCTCTCGACCGACCCGCCCTGAACCGCCTCACGTAATCGGGATTGTAGAGCTCGCTTTCGCGAAAATCTTCCGCGCCGAGCGCGGGGCCGACGAGGATCAGCGCGGTGCGCTCGATCGGAGTCTCGCGCATCGCCGCGGCGATGCCGCCGAGGGGCGAGCGAACGATCTGCTCGTCGGCCCACGAGGCGCGGGCGACGACCGCGGCGGGACAATCGCGCCCGTAGAAGGGAATGAGCTCGGCGGCGACCCGGTCGAGCGCGTGGATCGAGAGATGGATCGCCAGCGTCGCCCCGGTCGCGGCGAAAGCGGCGAGCGTCTCGCGCTCGGGCATCGGCGAAGCGCGGCCGGAGGTGCGCGTCAACACCAGCGATTGCGCAAGCCCCGGCAGGGTCAGTTCCCGCCTCAGCGCCGCCGCCGCGGCGGCGAAGGCCGGCACGCCGGGGGTGACGGTATAGGGCACGCCCTCCTGGTCGAGGCGACGGAGTTGTTCGCCCATCGCGCTCCAGACCGAGAGGTCGCCCGAGTGCAGCCGGGCGACGTCATGCCCCTCAGCCGTCGCCTCGACGCAGAGACGCGATGATCGCATCGAGATCGAGCGGCGCCGTATCGACGATTTTCGCGCCGGGCGGACAATGGTCCAGCAGCGCGGCGGGAACGAGCGACCCGGCATAGAGGCAGACGGGGCAGCGGGCGATGAGATCGCGCCCGCGCAAGGTGATGAGATCGGCCGCGCCGGGCCCGGCCCCGATGAAATGCACGGTCATGGGCGTGTCCCCGAGAGCGCGATGGCGCAGGTCGCGCCGTTCCCTGCGAGACGGGCGGCGAGCAGTCGTCCGCCGGCGCCCGCGCCGGCGAGCGCAGCGGCCTCGGCGACATTGGGCGCGCCGAAGCGTGATTGCGCGGCCTTGGAAGGCGTGAGAATGCGCACGGCCTCCGCCTCGAGCGCTTCGAGCGGCAGCGCCGTCAGCGGCGCCCCGATAAGGCGCGAAGCCTCGATCAGCCCCGGTTCGTCAGCTTTGGCCGCCAGCGTGAACATCCGCCGCTCGCCCTCCGGCGCCCCGGCTTCGGCCAGCGCGCGGCGCGCCAGCGCGGCGATCGTATCGCCCGATACGCCCGCGCGGCAGCCGACGCCAATGGCGACGAACCGGCTCATGGGCGCCTCAGCCGCCACTGCACCAGCGGCATCGCCGCGCGCCAGCCCGAAAACCGCCCGACCGGCTCGGCGTGGGCGATTGCGATCTGCACGAGTTCGCCTCCCCAGCGCTCGCGCCAGCTGACGCAAGCGGCCTGCGCCTCGAGCGTCACCGCGTTGACGACCAGCCGCCCGCCTGCGCCGAGCGCCGCCAGCGCGCGCTCGACCACGCCGGGGACGCTCGAGCCGCCGCCGATGAAAACGGCGTCCGGCTTGGGCAGATCGTCGAGCGCATCAGGCGCCTCGCCGTTGACGATCGCGAGGTCGGGCGCGCCGAGGTTCAGCGCGTTGCGGGCGATACGCGCCGCGCGGTCGTGGACGGGCTTCGATGGCGACCGCGCGATTGGCGGGGTCGGCCAGCATCCATTCGATCGCGACCGAGCCAGAACCCGCGCCGATGTCCCACAGGAGTTCGCCGCGTCGTGGCGCGAGCGCCGCGAGCGTGATCGCGCGGATGTCGCGCTTGGTGATTTGGCCGTCATGCTCGAACGCTTCGTCCGGCAGGCCCGGCGCGCGCGGCAGGATTTTGGCGTCGGGGTCGGCGACGACTTCGAGAGCGACGGTATTGAGTGCGGAAATATCGTCGAGCGCGAAGCCCTCGGCCGTCCCCTCACTGATGCGCTCGCGCGGGCCGCCCATCGCCTCGCAGACCGTGAGCCGGGACCGCCCCATTCCGCGCGCCGCGAGCAGCGCCGCGAGCTTCGCCGGCGTGGCGTCGTCCCACGAGAGCGCAAGTATCTTGGCCCCGGGCTGCAGATGCGGAATGATGGCTTCGAGCGGCCGGCCATGCAGCGAGATCAGCGCGCAATCCTGCTGGCTCCAGCCGAGCCGCGCGGCGGCGAGGGCGAACGCCGAGGGCGCAGGAACGCAGATCATCTCGCTCGGGGCGAAGCGCCGCATCAGCATCGTCCCGACGCCGAAGAAGAACGGATCGCCGCTCGCCAGTACGCAGACGGGATGCCCGCGCCGCGCCTCGATGAGGTCGAGCGCGCCCTCGATTGGCGAAGGCCATGCACAGGTCTCGGCGGCGAGATCGCCCGCGAGCGCGAGGTGGCGGCGACCGCCAACGACGAAGGCCGCTTGCGCGACGAGCTCTCGCGCGGCAGGAGAGAGGCCGTCGATCCCATCCTCGCCGAGGCCGACGACGGCGAGCCATCTCTCCTCGCTCATGGAGCCCATCCCTGCAACCTCTTCGCCTGCTCATTCTCGGCGGAACCACCGAAGCGAGCGCACTGGCGCGCCGCCTCGCCGGCGAGCCGAACGTCGATGCGACGCTGTCGCTCGCCGGCGCGACCGTCAATCCCGCGCCGGCCCCGATTCCGCAACGCATCGGCGGCTTCGGCGGCGCGGCTGGGCTCGCCGCATTCCTTCGGTCGGAAAGGATCGGCGCGGTGATCGACGCGACCCACCCGTTCGCCGCCCGCATGTCGGCGAACGCCTTCGAAGCCTGCCGGGCGACGACCGTACCGCTCGTCGTCTTCACCCGCCCGCCATGGCGCAGGGAGGCCGGCGACCGCTGGACGGAGGTCGCCACTATGGACGCAGCCGTCGAGGCGCTGGGGCCGGCGCGCAAGACCGTGTTCCTGACCCAGGGGCGCCTGCAGCTCGCGGCCTTCGCCCGCGCGCCGCAGCATCGCTACATCGTGCGGGCGATCGATCGGCCGGCGGAGGTCGACGCCCTTCCCGACTGCCGGCTCGTGCTCGCCCGGGGACCGTTCGCGCTCGCCGACGAAATCGCGCTGATGCGCGACGAAGGGGTGGAGACGCTGGTCACCAAGAACAGCGGCGGCCGCGCCACCTATCCCAAAATCGAAGCCGCGCGCGCGCTCGGCGTCGAGGTCGTCATCGTTCAGCGGCCCGCGGCGCCCGAGGCCGAGACGTTGGGCGACCTGGACGCCGTCGTGGACTGGATCGCTTCTCATCGCGCGGCCCCGTAGGAGCGCGGCGTCAGCATCCAGGGCGCCTCTCCCTCCCGTTCGACATAGCGCGTCTCGGTGGAGCCGACGATGACGAGGGTGGCCATGTCGACCAGGCTCACGTCGGCTTCGCCGAGCGTCGTCAGGATCAGCCGCTCGTCCCGCCGTCCGACCGCGCGGGCGAAGGCGACAGGCGTGGACGCGGCCTTGAGCCGGCGCAGAAGATCGAAAGCCTCGACGATGCGCGTCGGCCGCGCCTTGGACGCCGGATTGTAGAGGGCGATGACGAAATCGCCCTCGGCCGCCGCGCTCAGCCGCCGTTCGACGATGCTCCAGGGTTTCAGGTTGTCCGACAGCGAGATCGCGCAGAAGTCATGGCCGAGCGGCGCGCCGAGCCGCGCCGCCGCCGCCTGCATGGCCGAGACCCCGGGCGCCACGGTCACGTCGAGCCCACGCCACGCGGGGTTGGCCGCGATCGCTTCGAACACCGCTGCCGCCATGGCGAAGACGCCAGGGTCGCCGCCCGAGACGACGGCAACCGTCCGCCCTTCCGACGCCAGTCTCAGGGCGAGCCGCGCGCGGTCGAGCTCGACGCGGTTGTCGCTCGCGTGCGCCCGCTGGTCGGACCGCAGCGTCAGGCGTTCGAGGTAGGGCCCGTAGCCGACGACGTCGGAGGCGGCGCCGATCTCGACCGTCGCCTCGGGCGTCATCCATTCGGCGGGCCCCGGGCCGAGCCCGACGATCGCAACGCGCCCGGTCACGGCCGCCGCCCATTCCCCGGAACGAGGATCATCGAAAAATAGGGCGCGGGCGTATCGTCCTTGTCGGCGAGCGTCATGACGCGCTCGTTCGTCATGGTGGCGCGCTCGACATAGATCGCCCGGCTCGCCATGCCGGCGATCGTCAGCGCCTCGCGGGCGCAGGCGAGATTGCGGCCGATCTTCATGATCACGGCGGCGTCGGCCAGCGACAGGCGGCGCGCGAGTTCGTCGCGCGGCAAAGTCGCCGGCAGGACGACGAGCGAATCGTCGCCCCAGGTCATCGGCGTCTCGGCCGCGGCCCAGCCGCCGCAGATCGACGAGACGCCCGGCACGATCGTCACCGCGAAGCGCTCGCGCAGGCGGATGAAGAGATGCATGAACGAGCCGTAGAAGAGCGGGTCGCCCTCGCTCAGCAGCGCGACATCGCGCCCGGCTTCGAGGTGGGCGGCGATCGCGGCGGCGCTCTTGGCGTAGAAGGCGGCGAGCGCCTCGCGATAGGGCGGCTCGTCGAAACGCGACTCCGTCGTCATCGGATAATAGAGCGGCAGCTCGACGTGGGCGGCTTTGAGCCAGCGATCGACGATGCCGCGCGCGTTGCCCCGCCGACCGGCCTTGGCGAAAAACGCGACGACCGGCGATTCGGCGATGATTCGCGTCGCCTTGACCGTCAGGAGTTCCGGATCGCCCGGACCGATCCCGACGCCGTAGAGTCGCCCCGCGCTCATTCCGCCTCGCTCGCCAGCGCGTTGATCGCCGCCGCCGCCATTGCGCTGCCGCCCTTGCGGCCGCGGATCACGATCGATGGCAGCCCGCTTGCGATCAGCGCCTCCTTCGATTCCGCAGCCCCGACGAAGCCGACCGGCATGCCGATGATCGCGGCCGGACGCGGCGCGCCGGACGCGATCAGCTCGAGCAGGCGGAAGAGCGCCGTCGGCGCGTTGCCGATCGCCACCACCGAACCGCCGAGCCTCGGCAGCCAGAGGTCGATCGCCGCAGCGGTGCGGGTCGTGCCGAGCTTTTCCGCCAGCCCCGGCGTCGCCGGATCGGCGAGCGTGCAGACGACGTCGTTATGCGCCGGAAGGCGGGCGCGCGTGACGCCCTCGGCGACCATGCGCGCGTCGCAAAAGATCGGCGCGCCGGATTTCAGCGCCCGCGCCGCGGCTTCCGCCGCGTCCGCGCCGAAGGCGAGATCGCCCGCCGCCTCGACCATGCCGCAGGCGTGGATGACGCGCACCGCCACCCGCTCCTCGAGCGGCGAGAAACGGGCGAGGTCCGCCTCGCTGCGGATGATGGCGAAGGAGCGGCGGTAGATCGCCGCGCCGTCCTTCTCGTAGTGGTATGCTCGCGTCACGCCGTCAGCCCCGTTTTTCAAGCGAACAATGCGGCGCTCTGCGCCGTGAGCAGCGCGTCGACCGCATCGGCCGCGAGCCCCGCGCGTCGCGGGCTCGTCGCCAGGCTGTCCCGCGACAACGAGGTCATAGCCCTTCTCCGTCGCGACCAGGGTCGCCGCGGTCGGGGACGGCCGGGCGCAGCCCTTGGCGCAGCCGCTGACGTGAAGGATGACGCCTTCGCCCGGCGGCAGCAGCGACGCCCATCGCGCCGCGTCCCCGCGCAGGTCACGGGCGGCGTGCATGCAGGCCGGCGCGCCGGGACAGGCGACGACGCGCAGGCGCTTGTCGGTCGCCTCGACCAGGAACCCCAGTTTGGCGGCCTCCTTGACCAGCGAGGCCGCGCCGCGCGCCGAGACGCCGGTCAGGAAGAACGTCCGCCAAGGCGCGAGCCGCAGCCCGTCGGCGCCTGCGGCGCGCGCGCGGACGATCAGAGCCGCGAAGGCGGTGGCCTCGATGTCGCCGAACGGCGCCGCCGCGCCGACGACGATCGCGCCGCCGAACACATGCGCGCCGAGCGCGTCGGCGAGCCGGGCGCGCTTGGTCGCGCGCGGGCAAGGGCGCCGGTTCGAACCCGGCCTCGGCGAAGACGGCCTCGGCGCCGCGCCGCTCGACCAGCGCGCGCATCCGCCGCGGCGCGTCGTCGTCGACGCCGGCCAGCTTCAGAAATGCGCGGGCGATCCGCGCGGCGGTCTCGCCGATGCTCTCGGCGGGACACATCGCCGCACACGCGTCGTCGCCGGCGCAATAGACGGCGAAGGCCGGCTCGGCGGACTTCGACGCCGCCTCGAAGCGGATGTCGCCGTCGATGTCCGCGAGCGGCAGGCGCCCGCGCGCGTCGATCACGTAGCCGAACTTCGCTGGCAGCGGCCGCAGCTCCGGATCCTCGGTGAGACGTCGCTCCAGCGCCGCCACGCTCGGCGCGATATCGAAGACCGCGTCGGGATCGACGTCGCTGAGCGGACTGGCGACGACGTTGCGCAACCGCTCGATCTCGGGTTCGGAATCGAGCAGTCCCGCGGCCCCGAGTCGCGCATGCAGGTCGACCAGGGTCGTGTCGCGGACGCCGCGGATCTGCAGGTTGGCGCGCGCGGAGAGCGAGATCACGCCGTTGCCGCAGGCGCGCGCAGCCTCGGCGATCGCGGCGGCCTGGTCGAGCGAGAGGCGCCCGCCCGAAGCGCGCACGCGCACGATCAGCCCGTCGCCCGACTCCATGGGTCTCAGCGCGCCGGGACACCAGCCCTTCCGCCGGGGCGCGATCTCAGTCACGCGGCCTCCTTTGCAAGCGTATCCAGAATGCCTGCCGTCGAATTGCGGCGCGAGCGCCAGAAGCCGCGTCGCTCCGCCTCTGTAAACACCCGAGCCATGTGGCGCGCGGCGGGTCGATTGACCTGAACGAGAAACGCCCGGACCCCGTCGTCTCCGAGCGTCGCGTCGAACATCAGGTCGAATTGCTCGCTGCGCACGGCGTCGGTCAGCGCGGCGAAGGCGTAGAGATTGTCGAGCGACTGGGCGATCTCGGCCGCGCCTCGATGGCCATGCCGCATCTGCCCGGCGAGCCAGCGCGGGTTGGCGGCGCGGCCGCGCAGCGACCGGGCGATCTCCTCGGCGAGCCGGCGAACTTTCGGCGCGCCGGCGCCGCTGGAATCGAGATGATAGAGCGCCGGCCTCGCCCCGACCCGCTCAGCCGCGGCGGCGAACCCGCCCTCGTGCTCGGAGAAGGCGTCAGCGTCGAGCGCGTCCTGCCCTGGCAGGTCCTGGACATGGACGAAGAGCTCGGCGCCGGCGACCCGGTCGCGAAAGGCGGAGGCCGCCTCGTGGCCCTCGCCCTCGTTGTCGTAGGCGTGGCTCGTCGCGGCGAGATAGGCCTCGGCGAGCTCCGCCCGTTCGTCCCAGGCGCCTTCCGCGATCCGCCGGCCAAGGCCGACGCCGTAGGCGCCGGGCGCCGCGCCGAATACGCGCGCGAGCGCCGCGCCGCGAAAGGCGACGAGCGGATTGTCGCCCTCGCTCTCCTGAAGCGCCGCGACGGCCCGCACAGCTGCGGAAAAGAGCGCGACCTGGCTCGGAAAGACGTCGCGGAACAGACCCGAGATGCGCAGCGTCACGTCGACCCGCGGTCGTCCAATCATGGCGAGGGGCAGGATCTCGAACCCGCCGACGCGGTTCGACGTCACATCCCAGGTCGGGCGGCAGCCAATAAGGGCGAAGGCCTGGGCCAAATCGTCGCCGCCGGTGCGCATGGTGGCCGAGCCCCAGAGGTCGACGACGATCCGCTTCGGCCAGTCGCCGTGGTCCTGCGCGTAGCGCGCCAGCACCTCGTCCGCCGCGCGCCGGCCGATCTCCCACGCATTGCGAGTCGGGACGGAGCGCGGATCGACGGCGTAGAGGTTGCGCCCGGTCGGCAGCACGTCGAGCCGGCCGCGCGTCGGGGCGCCGGCCGGGCCCGGCGGCAGGAAGCGCCCCGCCAGAGCGCTGAGGAGGCCGAGTGACTCGGCCGCGCCGCATGCGGCCACCCGCTCGGCGAGCGCCTCGACGGTTCTTGCGTCGAGTTCGAGCCCAGCAGCGAACCCGTCCGAGCCGTCGGGCGATCGGCCAAACACATGCAGGCCGTCGCCGACGCGCATGTCCTTGAGGTCGCAGAGCCACGCATCGAGGGCGACAAGCGCATCCTCGGGCGTCTTGCCCTCGGCGGCGCATTCCGCAAGGAGCCCGGTCGCCGCGCCCCGTTCGAGAATCAGCGAGGCGATGGTCTTGGCGCGGCGCGGATCGAGCCCCTGCGCCTCGGAATATTCGTCGAACAGGCCTTCGAGCTCCAGCGCCGCGCCATGCGCGCCGGCCGCGACGAGGGGCGGCGTCAGATGGCCGACCGTCGCGGCGGCGATGCGGCGCTTGGCCTGCGCCGCCTCCCCCGGATTGTTGACAATGAAGGGATAGACGACGGGCGTCGCGCCGATGAGCACCTCGGGCGCGCAGGTGTCCGACAGCGCCGCCGCCTTGCCCGGCAGCCATTCGAGCGTGCCGTGTGCGCCGAGCTGGATGAGCGCGTCGACGCTCTCCTTGCGGGTCAGCCAGAAATGGAACGCCGCATAAGCGTGGCGGGGCGCGAGCCTCAGGTCGTGGTAATCGCCCTTGCGGCTTGCCGCGTCGCCGCGGTCGGGCTGCACGGCGACGATGAGCTTGCCGAGCGCGCACGAAGCGAAAGCGGAACGCCCCGTCGATGCAGGCCGGATCGGCCGCGGGGTCGCCCCAGGCCGCGTCAAGCGCGTCGCGGAACGCCGGCGGGCTTGCGGCGAGTTCCGCCTCGTATTCAGCGAGCGTCAGGGTCGGCTCGAGGGGCCCTTCGGCGAGCGCAGCGATCAGAGAGGCGGCGTCGCACGGCGCGACGTCGTAACCGGCCGCGCCCAGAGTCTCGACGATGACCGCGGCGCTCGCGGGCGTGTCGAGGCCGACGGCGTATCCGGTGCGTCCGCCGCGCGCCGGATAGTCGGGCAGGATGCAGGCGAGGCGCTTCTCCGACGGGGGCTTCAGCCTCAGCGCGGTCCAACGGGCCGCGAGCGCCGCGACGAACGTGACGCGATCGGCGAGCGGCCGGTGCGCGACCGCGCCGAACTCGGTCGCCGCGTCGCGCGGATGCGCCGCCTTGAATGATATTGCGCGGGTCAGGATGCGGCCGTCGATTTCCGGCAGGGCGACATGCATGGCGAGGTCGGCGGGCCCGAGGCCGCGCGGGATTCGCACGCCACGCCTCCTCACTCGAGCCGGCCAGCACAACCTGAAGCACCGGCGCGTCGATCGCGTCGAGCGCAGTCCCTTCGCGGTCGTCGAGCCGCGCCGAGAAGGCGGTCGCGTTCAGCACGACGTCGAATGTCTGGCGCGCGATCATGGCGCTCAGAGGCGCAAGCGCGGCCTCGTCCTTCAGGCTCGTCACATAGACGGCCGTCGTCGAAAAGCCCCGGCCTGCGAGCGCCTCGGCCATTGCCTCGATCGGCGCGAGGTCCGCCGCCAGATAGATCGAGCGATAGAAGACGATCAGCGCCCGCGGCGCGCCGGGCTGCTCCCTCGCGGCAGGCGGCCTCGAAGCGCCCGAAGGCCGCGACCGGCGCCGGCGAGTCGCTGAGGCCGCCGACCTCGCCTGCGAGATAGGCGAGGCAGGCGCGCAGATTGTCCGGGCCGCCCTCGTCGAAATAGCGCCAGATACGGTTCAGCGTCTCCGCATCGAGCGTCGAGGCTGCCTCGAGCCGCTGGTCGGCGCGGCGATCGCCCGGCAGCAGCGCGAGCTTGATCCCCCGCCGTCGCGCGAGCGCCGCCAGTTCATCGACGCCATAGCGCCAATAGTCGGCGCCGCCGAGCACGCGGGCGACGATCAGCTTCGCCTGAGCGCACACCCGCTCGCAATAGAGGTCGATCGAATAGGGGTGTCGGAGCGCAGCGAGACTTCGCCAATCGCAGCGTCGGTTTCGGCCCGTCGATGGCGGCATAGGCGCGCGCGAGCGCATTGAGGTCGCTGTCGGAGAACGACAGCACGATCATATCCGCCGGGGTCTGGCCGAGATCGACTGCTTCGACGGTTTCGTCGAGCGAGCGAACCTCGATGCGGGGGACGTGCATGGCTACGGCCTGGGCAACGACGTCATCGCCAGGACATAGAGGCTTCGCAAACGCTCGGACGACAACGGCGAGGCATTTCGGCCGATCGCGCGGAGGGCCATCGCCTGCGTGCTCATGCCCCGAGCGCCGCGGCGACGGCGGCGCGGTCGACGCCCTTCTGTGCGATGACGACGAGGCGGCTCCGTCGCGCTTCCCCCACGCTCCACGGCCGGTCGAAATCGCGGCGGAAGCGCCGGCCGACGCCCTGGATCAGCATCCGCATCGGCTTGCCGGCGACCTCGACGAACCCCTTGATGCGAAGAATGTCGTGCGCCTCCGTCGCGGCGGAGAGCCGGTCGATCAGCGCGTCGGGGTCGCTGGCCGGCGGGATCGCAACGACGAACGTGTCGAAATCGTCGTGGTTGTGCTCACCCTCCAACTCGTGATGCGACGGACGGGCGGCAAGGTCGTCCTCCGCCGCCGCGCGGACGCCGAGCAGCACGTCGGGATCGATCACGCCCTTCGCGGGTCGCTGCGATCTTGACCGCACGCGGCAGCGCGCCGCCGATCTCGGCCATGAGGCGATCGAGCGCTGCGGCGTCGACGAGGTCGGCCTTGTTCAGAAGCACGAGGTCGGCGCAGAGGAGCTGGTCCTCGTAGACTTCCTCAAGCGGATTGTCGTGATCGAGCGACGGGTCGGCCGCGCGCTGCTCGTGCGATCCGCGCGGGATCATTGGCGAAGCGTCCGTCGGCGACCGCGGCGGCGTCGACCACCGCGATGACGCCGTCGACGGTGAGCTTCGTGCGCAGCTCCGGCCAGTCGAAGGCCTTGACCAGCGGCTTCGGCAGCGCGAGTCCCGAGGTCTCGATGACGATGTGATCCGGCTTCGGGTCGCGGGCAAGCAGAGCCGAGACGGCGGGGGCGAAGTCGTCGGCGACGGTGCAGCAGATGCAGCCGTTGGCGAGCTCGATGATCGCCTCGCGCGGGCAGGCCTCGTCGCCGCAGCCCTCCAGCAGCTCGCCGTCGACGCCGACGTCGCCGAACTCGTTGATGATGAGCGCCAGCCGCCGGCCGCCGGCGTTGGCGAGGATGTGGCGGATGAGCGTCGTCTTGCCGGCGCCGAGAAAGCCGGTGACGATCGTGACGGGGGTCTTGGCCAGCATCGGGTATCCTAATTGGAATTGGCGGGAACGAGCGGCGGGGTCCGCGCGACCACGCCCTTGCGGAAGGACACCGGCCGCTCGCGCCAGGGGACAATTCCGTCGGAGGACGCGGCATACTTCCGTGCGGCGGTCGCGACGTCCTCGACATGGTCGCGGGCGCATAAGTCGCCGACCACGTAGGTCCATTTTCCCGGGGCGGCGAGGGCCACCGTGCAGGGCCGCTTGCAGACGGATAGGCACTCGACAGGCCGGAGCGCGATCGCTTCGCCAGCGAGACGCGCGGCGAGCGTTTCGTAGAACGCGGCGCCGACGGTTCCTTCTTCGGACTTGCAAGTCACGCAAATAAGGAGCGTCGCGGCGGGCGCACTCGGAAAGTCGAGGCTCATGTCATGAGACCCACAGGGGGCGCGAGATTAATGGCGCCGCAGACGGATTTCTCCGCCCGCGCGGCGATTGTTCGGCCGGGAAGCCCAAATCGTAGTCTGGTGAAAGTCCATGTGCGCTCCCTGGCCGCCCCTCCGGCGGCCAGAACGGGTTGATCGGCGCACGGCAGGTCTCCTGGCTCGCGGCGTATCGCCGGCGCCGCCTTCCCGGGCTGCCGCCCAGTGGCGAATGCGCGCCGGCACGCCGCTAACAGTCGCGGGGGCGGCTGCGGATCGGCTAAAGACCTACCGCATTCCCTTTTCACCCTCGAACGCGAGGGACCGTGCGAGCGCTATGTTCCAGCTTCGCAAGGGGTTGTCAAATCGTCGACGCGGGTGCTCGCGACCTGTAGAGGCGAGCGCGACCGACATGACCGACGCCCATAGAGGTGACGGCGTGGCCGATTGCGCGATAGAGAGACGCCGCGTCCGCGACGCCTGACCGAGAGGGTCAGATGCCGCCGACGGATGGAACCAGGAGGCGCCGCGCCGACGATGGCGGTCGTGTCGGACGTATTGGTGATCGGCGGAGGACTGGCTGGCCTCTGCGCGGCAATCGCAGCGCGCAAGCGGGGGGCCTCGGTGCGGCTCGTCGAGAATGCGCCCCTTCGCGTTACGTGGAGGCAACGCGCGCCACGCCCGTAATTTCCGCGCCGCGCATGGAGCGCCGACCTGGTATTCGCCCGGCGTCTATACGGCGGACGAATTCATGGCGGAACTCATAAGGGTGTCAGGGGATGAACTCGATGGAGCGCTCGCGCATTCGCTGATTGGCGACACCACGGATCTGGCGTCGTGGCTGATGGACTGCGGCGTCCGTCTCCAGGATCCTCGGGTCGGGATGGTGCCTTTTTCCCGCCGCACGGCCTTTCTGCTCGGCGGGGGAAAAGCGATGGTGAACGCCCTTTACGAGACCGCCGCCAAGATCGGCGTTCTCGTCGCCTACGGCAGCGAGGCCGTCGCCGTGGCCCAGAGGCCGGGCGACACGTGGAGCGTGGAGGTGGTCGGCGCGGACACGCAGCGGATTGCGGCGCGCTGCGTCGTTGTGGCGGCCGGCGGAGCCGGCGCCGATCCGCAATGGCTGCGGGCGCATTTCGGCCCGGCGGCGGACCGCTACAGCATTCGAGGAGGTTCGTATTCCAACGGTCGCGCGATGCAGGTGCTGATCGAGGCCGGAGTCCGAACCGTCGGCGATCCGGCGACTTGTCATACGGTGGCGGTCGACGCCCGAGGGCCGCAGTTCGACGGCGGCATCGTCACGCGCATCACCGCAATCCCCTACGGCCTCGTTGTTGACCGGCACGCCGCGCGCGTAGACATTGCCGGTCGTGACGCGGGGCGTACGCACTACGCCCGATGGGGACCGCAATCGCAGGATGCCCCGATGGCGTGGCGTTTCTGATCCTCGACGCCGACGGGTTGAACCGCGCCCAGCCGACCGCGCTGCCCCCGATCAGCGCGGCTGCGATCGACGCCTTGGCCGGCGCTCTCGATCTCGACGCCGCGGCGCTCAGGCGCGCCGTTGACGCATTCAACGCCGAGCGCCCCTTGCGCCGCCGACGCATTGCAACCCCGCCGTTCTTTGCGTTTCCAATGCAACCGGGGCTGACTTTCGTCCATTATGGGCTGGCGGTCGACGATCAGATGCGCGTATCGATGCGTGACGGACGGACAGTCGAGACGCTGTTCGCCGCCGGCATGATCATGGCGGCCAACGTTCTCCGCCGCGGCTATCTCGCTGGCCTAGGGCTGACGCTTTCCGCCGTTTCCGGACGACGCGCAGGGGAGGCGGCCGCCCGCTATGTCTTCAGATAGCGTTGCGACGGAGGCCGAGCGCGTTTTACGAATCTGCGGCGCATGCATGTACTGCGACGGGCTTTGCCCGGTGTTTCCGGCCCTATCGGGCAAGCACGCTTACGCGACGGCCGATCTGAGCTATCTGGCCAATCTCTGCCACAACTGTCGCGGTTGCTGGTACGCCTGCCAATATGCGCCGCCTCACCCTTTCGCGGTCAATGTGCCGGCCGCCCTCGCCGGCCTTCGCCGCCAGTCGTATGCGGACCACGTCTGGCCAAGCTGGCTCGGTCACGCCTTCCGACGGCCCGCGCTCGGCGCGGCGCTCGTCGTCGCGGCCGCCCTCGCGGCGATGCTCGCGATCCTGACGGCAGCGGGTTCGCTGGCGGGGCTCTGGGGCGCTGGCTCGGGGCCGGGATCGTTTTACGCCGTTATCCCCTGGAGCGTGATGGCCGGGCTCGCCGTCGTGTCGGTCGCATGGGCCGCCATCAGCATCACGATGTCCACCTACCGGTTCTGGCGCGCGATCGACCCGGAAATCCCGGCCCGCGCTTTGCGGCTCGGCCTCGGGCCCGCTCTCCGCGACATGGTCACGCTGCGCCATCTCGGCGGCGGCGGGCCGGGTTGCAACGATTCCGACCGGCGCTTCTCCAGCCGTCGCCGGGTGTTTCATCATATCCTCGCGACGGGCGTTGTCCTCGACTTCGCAGCGACTCTTGCGGCCGCCGTCGATCAGGACGTCCTCGGGCGCGCGCCGCCTTATGCGCTCGCGAGCCTTCCGGTCTGCCTCGGCGTTGTCGGCGGCCTGGCGGTCGTCGTCGGGGCGGCCGGACTTCTCGCCCTCGAGGCCCGCTCCGATCGCGCGCCGTCCGAACGCGGCGAAGCCGTTCTCAATGTCGTCTTTCTGATCGTTCTCGCGGTCGTGGCGCTCAGCGGACTTGCGGTTGTCGCCTTGCGCGACACCCTAGCCATGGGACCGCTGCTCGTTTTTCACGTCAGCGTCGTCTTCGGCCTTTTCATCGGCTTGCCCGCCGCCAAAAGCTTGCATGCGCCCTTTCGGGCCGGCGCGCTGCTGCGGGCGGCCGCCGAGCGCCAATGCCCGCGAGAACAAGAGGGCCCAAGCGGCGCCGCGGCGATGTCCGATTGATTTTGTCCGCCGCCTCGCGTGACCGCGCAGCCCTCGATGGGAGCCGCTCTTCCGGGAGCCCGACAATCTGCGCCGCTTCCGCCCTCAACGGGGAGAAGACGCCCCATGAATCGCCCGGAACCCGGTCCGCGCCAGAACGAGCCCGTCCCGATCGACGACGACGATTTCGAGTTCGCGCGCCCCTGCGCCCACGGCCTGAGATGCGGCGCCCCACGCCGCCTTGGCGACGGGTGGGGCAAGATCGACGCCTTGCGCGCTGGCCGTCTCGAATGCTTCCTTGGCCGTGTTGGCGGCGCGGGTCGCCTCGGAGAGCCACTCCGATCCTCCTGCTTCGCGAGCGCGTTCGGCGAGCCAGCCGAAATCCACCTCGCCGCGACGGGAGTGCAAATCGAGAAGCCCCTGTCCCAGTTTGCTCATCTTCGCCATGCCGCCCGCGACCGTGACCCGTTCGACCGGATGCGAGCGCAGATACTTCAGCATGCCGCCGACGAAATCGCCCATGTCGATCAATGCGATTTCCGGAGCGCCGTAGAGCTTCTGGGCTGCGGCTTCCGACACCGATCCTGTCGCGCCGATGACATGGCGAAGTCCCTCCGCGCGCGCGACGTCGATGCCTCGGTGGATCGTGTCGATCCAGGCGGCGCAAGAAAACGGAATCACGATCCCCGTCGTTCCCAAAATCGACAGTCCGCCGACAATCCCGAGGCGGCCGTTGAGCGTGCGTTCGGCGATCTTTGCGCCATTGGGAATCGAGATTTCCACGACGACGTCGGGGGGACTGTTGGCCTTCTCGGCGGCGAGACCGATCGCGGTGCGGATCATCGCGCGGGGGGCCGGATTGATCGCAGGTTCTCCCGGCGGCAGGGGCAGGCCCGGCCGAGTGACGGCGCCGACGCCGGCCCCCGCGCGAAAGGCGACGCCCGAACCGGCGTCGCCGCGAGTTACTTTCGCGATCACCAGCGCCCCATGGGTAACGTCGGGGTCATCGCCGGCGTCCTTGACGACGCCGGCCTCAGCGAAGTCCGGGCCGAGTTTTTTGTGAGCGAGCGCGAATTGCGGGCGTTGTCCGCCAGGCAACAGGATCTCGACCGGATCCGGAAAAACGCCGGTCACCAGGGCTTCATAGGCCGCGCGCGCGGCGGCGGCGGCGCAGGCGCCCGTCGTCCATCCGCGCCGCAACTGGCTCCCTGTCTTCAATCTCTCTTCCATCGCCACCCCGAGCGCGCCTTATTTCGAGCGCGTGCGGCCCGGTTTTGCTCCCCGAACCCATAGCGCTAAAGCTGACGCGTTTCGAGCCTGGAACCGTTTGGCTGACGGGAGCCGGGCGCCGGCGGTCGGGGTCGTCTCACCTGACCGGGTCCTCCCGATGACTGGCGCTTGCGCCGGCGAGCCGCCGCAGACCGGCGTCTTATACTTTTCGCCGCGACGCGCTAACGTCGCCGGACAACCTTGCGGAGGAACGTTCGATGAGCGCAGCGCCGATCGGGAAATTCGTCTGGTACGAATACATGGGGAACGACCTCGACGGCGCGGTCGATTTTTACACGAATGTAGTCGGCTGGACCTCGCGCGACGGCGGTCGGGCCGACTTCCGCTATGAGGTCGTCCTGGCGGACGGACATCCCGTCGCCGGCATGATGGACATACCCGCCGACGCCAGGGCGATGGGCGCGAGACCCTCCTGGCTCGCCTACATCTGGGTCGAGAACGTCGATCTCGCCCTGCCCAAGCTGATGGAGGCCGGCGGCAAGGTGTTCAAGGCGCCCTCCGACATCCCCGGCATCGGCCGCTTCGCCGTGGTCGCCGACCCCTACGGCGGGACCTTCATGCTGTTTCGCGACTCCGGCGGCGATCCGCGCTCGGCGCCTGCCGCCGGGACGCCCGGGACAATCGGCTGGCATGAGTTGCACTGCGACGACGGAGCCAAGGCGCTCGAATTCTACCGCGGCGTCTTCGGTTGGACCCCAACGAGAGACTTCGACATGGGGCCGATGGGGGTCTATCGGATGTTCAAGACCGGCCACGGCGAGGAGGGCGGAATCATGACCCGCATGCCGCAAACGCCGGCGTCGTTCTGGCTCTACTATGTCAATGTCGACGCGCTCGATCCGGCGGTCGAGCGGATCAAGGCCAAGGGCGGCCAGATCGCCAACGGGCCGATCGAAGTTCCGGGCGGCCAATGGATCGTCCAGGCCCTCGATCCGCAAGGCGCGCTGTTCGCCCTCGTCGCGCCGAGACGCTGAGGCGGCGCGGCGAGGATCGCGGCTACGGCTTCCGCGTGGATTGACGCATCATCGCTCCGCCACAAGAGGGCGGGGCGCGCTAACGTCAACCAGACTGCCGAAATACGACGACCTTTAGCCCCTCGGCTTGGCTTTCAGCGTCCGGGCCCAGAGCGCTTGCTCCATTCGCTCGGCGATCTCGCGGAGGTGCGGGTTGCGCGCCTCCCGTCCTGCGCGGCCGGCGTCGAGGTCGCTCTGGAAACCGTCGCGCTGCGGCCAGTGTTCGGACAGAAGCTCGAACCCGGCGTCCTCGATCGTCTCGACCGCCCTGGCGAACTGGATTTCCGAGCGGCCGACCTTCGACAGCACCACCACCAGCCGTCCCTCGGCGCCGCGCCGCGCGAGCTTCCCCGCTAGACCCAGTGTCGGCCGGAGGTCGTCAAGCGATACGCCGGTTGGCAGGAAGACGACGTCCGAGTCCTCCGCGATCTCGGTCGACAGGTCGTCGGCGAGCCCGCGGGTGTCAGCGACGATGAAGTCGACCACGGTTTCATTCTTGCGCAGTTTCTTGAGGCTCTTGAATGCGCGGGTGTCGATCTCCGGCTCGATGCCCGCGCGCATGCGCGCCGCGCCCCATTCGACGCAGGTGAGCTGATCGAGATCGAAGTCGGCGAGCAGCGTCTTGCGCCCCCTATGAATCGCGCCGACCGCAAGCACGCGCGCGAGCGTGCTCTTTCCGACGCCGCCTTTCTGACTGACGAACGCCGCGGTCGTGGGGACCTTGCTCATGACGCCTCCAAGCGCGACCGACGCCGATCAAGCGCTTGAGTTTGGCTGGTCCGCGTGAGTCCTTTAACCCCATGGTAGCGGCCGAAGCCGCGATGGCAAGGGTCGCGGCGCGCTGACGGCGATTATGACGGGCTTCCGAGTTCAGCGGTCGATCGTCGCCATGGTCCAGTCGGGGTAGCGCGGACCGGAGATCTTGCCCGGTCCGAGCGCGTCGTCGAGCGCCGCGATCTCCTCCGCTTCGAGCGCGATCGCGGCGGCGGCGACGTTCTCCTCCAGATAGGGCCGCCGCTTGGTCCCCGGAATCGGCACGATGTCGTCGCCCTTGGCGAGGAGCCAGGCGAGCGCGATCTGGCCGGGCTTCGCGCCCTTGGCCGTGGCGACCTCGCGCACGATCGCGGCCGCCTTCACATTGGCGTCGAATGCCGCGCCCTGATAGCGCGGATCGTTTCGGCGATAGTCGCCCTCGGGATATTCCTCGGCGCGTTTCCTTTCGCCGGTGAGAAAACCCCGCCCCAGCGGCGAGAACGGCACGAGGCCGATCCCGAGCTCGCGCAGGGTGGGCAGCACGTCGGCCTCGAGATTGCGTTCCCAGAGGGAGTATTCGCTTTGCAGCGCCGAGACCGGGTATTCGCGATGGGCGCGGCGGATATTGTCGACGCCGGCCTCGGACAATCCGAAATAGAGAACCTTGCCCTCCCGCACCAGGTCGCCGACCGTGCCGGCGACCTCCTCGATCGGGACGCCCGGATCGACGCGATGCTGGTAGAGGAGGTCGATCCGGTCGGTGCCGAGGCGGCGGAGCGAGCCGTCGACCGCCTTTCGGATCGTCGCCGGGCGGCTGTCCATCGCCGCGCCGGCCTGCGCTCCGCCCTCGTATCGATAACCGAATTTGGTCGCGATTGTCACGTGATCGCGCAGGCCTTTAAGCCCCCGTCCGAGCAGTTCCTCGTTGGTGAAAGGCCCGTATCCCTCGGCGGTGTCGAAAAATGCGCAGCCGAGTTCGACCGCGCGACGAAGGGTCGCGAAAGACTCCGTATCGTCGGCTGGACCGTAGTATTGGCTCATGCCCAAACAGCCGAGCCCAATAGCCGACACTTGCAGACCCTGCTTGCCGAGTTTGCGCTTGCTCAGGGTCATGGCCGTGCTCCTTTGCCGTGAGAGGCCCCGAAGGTTACACCGCTGCTCCGCTCAGGCGAGATCCTCCATCTCACAAAGCGGCTGAATCTCGATGGTCGAGGGGCCGGGCATTGGGGTCGCTGGGAGGCAGAGCGCGCCGCTCCGCGGCGACGCGCTCGATGTGGCGGGACAAACCCCGTGTGAGGGTTTGTTACCCCACGATCTCGTTGCCCGAGAACCACTGGGCGATCTCCTGCGCCGCGGTTTCCGGGGCGTCGGAGCCGTGGACCGAATTCTCGCCCATCGACAGCGCGAAGTCCTTGCGGATCGTGCCCGCATCGGCCTTCTCGGGGTTGGTCGCGCCCATGACGGCGCGATACCGGGCGATCGCGTCTTCGCCTTCGAGCACCTGCACGACGACCGGCGCCGCGGTCATCATCTCGACGAGTTCGCTGAAGAACGGCCGTTCGCGGTGCACGCCGTAAAAGGTTTCGGCCTGCGCCCTGGACATATGCACTCGCTTCTGCGCGACGATGCGCAGGCCCGCCGCCTCGATCCTGGCGTTGACAGCGCCGGTCAGGTTGCGGCGCGTGACGTCGGGCTTGAGAATCGAGAAGGTGCGCTGGACGGCCATGGGGACGGTTCTCTGCAAAGGATTGAGAAAGGCGCGGCGCTTATAGCGGCGCCCCGCCGGGCCGGCAAGGCGGCGGCTCGGCGAGCCGTTCGAGACCCGGTCGCCTACCGCCGATAGACGAACCGGCGTAGGTTGCTGCGCCTCGAAATCAGGGATGTGAACGGATGCGCCTTTCGCAAATTGTGGATGAAAACGGCAGGCGCGCGCTCGCGGTCACCGCGCGCGGCGAGAGCCGGCTGGTGAAGGGCGTGCGCACGACCCTCGGTCTCGCGGGCAGGGCGATCGAGGCGGGCGTCTCGTTGCGCAAAGTCGTCGCCGATCTCGGCCTGGGGAAGCCCATCGACCTCGTGCGGGCGCTGAAGGAAAAGCGGGTGCTGGCCCCGATCGACTGCAAGGATGCGGCGCACCTGATGGTCAGCGGCACCGGCCTCAGCCATCTCGGCTCGGCGGAGAGCCGCGACCAGATGCATCGCGACCTCGCCGATCCCGCGAATCTCACCAATTCCATGCGAATGTTCAAGCTCGGCCTCGAAGGCGGCAAACCTCCGCGCGGCGTCGAAGGCGCGCAGCCCGAATGGTTCTACAAGGGCGACGGCTCCATCCTCGTTCCGCCCGAAGGCGATCTCATGAGCCCGCCGTTCGCGCTCGACGGCGGAGAGGAGGCGGAA
This sequence comes from uncultured Alphaproteobacteria bacterium, assembly GCA_963724785.1. Taxonomy (GTDB): domain Bacteria; phylum Pseudomonadota; class Alphaproteobacteria; order Rhizobiales; family Beijerinckiaceae; genus Roseiarcus. The sequence goes on from CAVRWC010000001.1 coordinate 310,732, forward strand.
ATCGCCGGCGTCTATGTCATCGACCCCGAAGGCGCGCCGGTCCGGATCGGCTTCGCGCTCGGCAACGAATTCTCCGACCACGTGACCGAGCGGCAGAACTACCTGTTGCTCGCCCACTCGAAGCTGAGGCCCGCGAGCCTCGGGCCGGAACTGCTGGTCGGCGACCTGCCGGCCGACGTCCAGGGCGCGTCGCGCATCCGCCGCGGCCGGGAGATCGTGTGGACAGCGGCCGTTCTTGTCAGGCGAGCAGAACATGGCCCACGCCATCGCCAATCTCGAAGCGCATCACTTCAAATACGCCCAGTTCCGCACGGCCGGGCGACGCGCACGTCCATTTCTTCGGCGCGGCGACGCTGTCGTTCAGCGACGGTTTCCGCACGCAGAAGGGCGACGTGTTCGAGATCGAGTCGGAGATCTTCGGCCTGCCGTTGCGCAATCGCCTTTGGACGGCAAAAGTGCAAAAGCCGAAGGCGAGGGCGCTCTGAGGCGCCCGCCATTGACACAATTCTTACAGGCTCGTTCGCACTCCCCTATCAATTCCTTATGCGCGGAAGGCGCATTTCTCCCCCGTGGCCGGGGGTTCCATCGACCGCGCGGCCGAAAAGCGTTCGGGATGCGCCATGAACCTGTATTTCTTCCTGTTCTGGGGCCTTGTGTTCGTGACCGCGCTGGTCAGCCTCCGCTGGGGCGCGATGATCGGGCTGGTCTTCTTCGTCTTCACGCTGATGTTCGGCGCGGTCGCGGTTTCGCGTTTGTCCCCGCCGAAGGCCGATATGACCGCCGGGGCTCTCCTGGTTCCGGCCGAGGTCGGGCGAAGAGCGCCGATTTTCGACCGGACCTCAATCTTTTCAATGCGTTAGACTCGAAACCGGGCCTTTCTCCATCCTATGATCCATGTTTTCAAGGGGTTAGCGCGGGATCCGGAATCGGGGAACGCCCCGCCGGCGCGGCCGGGTCTCTCCTCACCCGCCCCGCTCGGCCCGCCATCTTGCCGGCGTCGCGCCGGACCAGGCCTTGAAGGCGCGGGTGAAGGCGCTCTGGTCGGCGAAGCCGAGGCGGGCGGCGGTCTCGGCGATCGTCTTGCCGTCCCTCAGCATCCCTTGCGCCGCCTCGAATTTGGCCTCGTCGGCGAGGCCGGTGTAGGTGAGCCCGAGCGCCTCGAGACGATAGACCAGCGTGCGCGAGGCTCAGCCCCAGCGCGCGGGAAATGTTTTCGCGCGAAAGCGCGCCGGCGGCGAGTTGGGTGCGGATCATGGCGCGCGCCGTCGAGACGAAATCGCCCTGCGCGTTGGCGGCCGCCTCGCGCAGGAGCGGCGCGAGGATGTCCGCGGCATGCGGGTCGCGGTCGTCGCACGGGCCGATCGAGGATCGCCGCGTCGAACATGAGGCGGGCCGCTTCGGCCCCGAATTCGACCCGCGCCTCGAAGAATTTCGCGAACGGCGCCTTGTCGCGCGGCGGATCGCGGGTGAGGCGCACGACGTCCGGGCGCCAGGCGCGCCCGCAGAGCTGACGCATCAGGTTGAAGGCGATCGCGATCGCGGCGTCGACAATCTGTTCGGCGCTTTCGACGTTGGGCGCGGTGACCACATAGCCGAATGACGCGACGCCGCGGCGCACTTCGAGGAAGGTCGCGCCGCCGGTGTCGCTCGTCTGCAACGTCGCCGTAATGACTTCGAGCCCCTCGCGCACGGTCGGCGAATGGATCGAAACGAGGCCTGTGAGCCCCATGCCGCGTCGGCCGCGTCTTCATCCCGACCCTGAGACCGAAGCTTTCGCAGCCCGTGGCCTTGACGCACTCGGTCACGAGCCGCCCCAGCGCGTAAAGGGAATGACGGCGTCGAGGTTGGAGAAGACCTTTGGGTCGATGCCCGCCCGCCGGATCACCGCGTCCGGGTCGGCGCCGAGATCGGCGAGCGTCGGCGGAATCGCGGCGAGGTTCCGGATCCTGAGGGTCGGGATGCGCAGTCCGGGTCGAGCAAGAGTGTCCAACGCCTGTCCGCCTTCCGCGGCGGCCTGTTCCAGGCGCGCCGACATCGAGACTGTCTCCATCCCCTTATCGCCTACTTAGTCAATTTTTGGCGCGCCAAGTCAATGACGGCGGACGCGCCGACCGATAGATTGCCGCGGTCGGGCCAATCGGACCACGCGCGCGCCAAGGCGTCATGTCGAGGCGCCCGGGCGGATCCGGACATTGCGAGCCTGTTGCAGATTTGTGGTTGAACGCCCGCTCCGGACAGTCTTCGCAAGCGGACCAGCCGGAAGATAACTGACCCGGGCTGAGGATGTCCTCAGGAGATCGGAGGAGGGAACGGCGAGGATGGTCGCAAGTTCGACCCTTGGACTGCTGTTCGGAGCGGCCGTCGCCATTGTCGCTGGGCTCGGCTCGGCCAGCGCGCAGCAAATCAACGGCGCGCCGGGCGCGCCGAACGCGACCACGACGATCGACGGCCGCGTGCTGCCGCCGCCGCCGCAGCAGTTCGGCGGCCAGATCGAGCTCAACGCCGCGCAGTCGAAGCCCTATTGGCCGGCGCGCGTCGTGCCGCCGAAGGGCGCGCCGAACATTCTGCTCATCCTGACCGACGACGTCGGCTTCGCCGCGCCCTCGACCTTCGGCGGCGTCATCCCGACGCCGGCGCTTGACCGCATCGCCGACGACGGGCTGCGCTACACCAACTTCCACACGACTTCGCTCTGCTCGCCGACCCGCGCCGCGCTGATCACCGGCCGCAACCACCATTCCGTCGGCTTCGGCGTCGTCTCCGAAGCGGCGACCGGTTTCCCGGGCTACAACAGCGTCATCGGCCAGGGACAGCGCGACGATCGGCCGGATTCTGCAAGGAGAACGGCTACCGCACCTCCTGGTTCGGCAAGGACCACAACACCCCGACCTATCAGGCGAGCCAGGCCGGGCCGTTCGACCAGTGGCCGACCGGCATGGGCTTCGACTATTTCTACGGCTTCGTCGGCGGCGACACGAGCCAGTGGGAGCCGAACCTGTTCCGCAACACGACGCGCGATCTATCCCTTACGTCGGGCAGCAGGGGAAATGGAACCTGACGACGGCGATGGCGGACGACGCCATCCACTGGCTGAACCAGCTCAACGACATCGATCCCTCGATGCCGTTCTTTCTCTATTACGCGCCGGGCGGCACGCATGCGCCGCATTCGCCGACGCCGGAATGGATCGAGAAGATCAGCGCCATGCATCTTTTCGACAAGGGCTGGAACGCGCTGCGCGACCAGATCTTCGCCAACCAGAAGAAGCTCGGCGTGATCCCGCAGGACGCCAAGCTGACGCCCTGGCCGCATGATCTCCTGAAGAACTGGGACGAACTCAACGACGAGGAGAAGAAGCTCTTCATCCGCCAGGCCGACGTCTACGCCGCCTATCTCGCCTATACCGATCACGAGATCGGCCGGGTGATCCAGGCGGTCGAGGACATGGGCAAGCTCGACGACACGCTGATCATCTACATCAGCGGCGACAATGGCGCCTCCGCCGAAGGCTCGCCGAACGGCACGCCGAGCGAAGTGCTGCAGTTCAACGGCGTCGAACTGCCGGTCGCCGACGCAGATGAAGTTCTACGACGCCTGGGGCTCGCAATATCGCCTACAACCATATGGCGGTGCCGTGGGCCTGGGCCTTCGACACGCCGTACAAATGGACCAAGCAGATCCCGTCGTTCTTCGGCGGCACGCGCAACGGCATGGCGATCTCCTGGCCCGGCCACATCAAGGACAAGGGCGGCATCCGCTGGCAATTCCACCACGTGATCGACATCGTGCCGACGCTGCTCGAAGTCACCGGCATCCCCGCGCCCGACATGGTCGACGGCATCGCGCAGAAGCCGATCGAAGGCGTCAGCATGGCCTACACCTTCGACAAGGCCAACGCCGACGCGCCTTCGCCGCACAAGATCCAGTATTTCGAGATGATGGGCGTGCAGGGCCTCTACAACGACGGCTGGATGCTCAGCGCGCGTGCCGAAGCGGCCGCCGTGGGAACTCGCTCGGCAAGGCGATCGAGGATCCGGCCACGGCGTTCAAGTTCGAGCTCTACGACGTGCGCAAGGACTGGACGCAATATGACCGACGTCGCGGCGCAGAATCCCGACAAAGGTCAAGGAAATGACCGACCTGATGTTCGGCGAATTCGCCAAGTATCAGGTGCTGCCGCTCGACGCTTCGGTCGCCACGCGGCTCGTCGCGCCGCGTCCGAGCCTCATCGCCGGCCGCAAGGTGTTCACCTATTCGGGCGAGCCGGTGACCGGCATGCCGCCGTCCGACCGGCGCCGAGCCTGCTCAACACGTCCTACACGATCACCGCCGAGATCGACGTGCCGCAGGGCGGCGGCGACGGCATGATCGTGAGCGAAGGCGGCCGGTTCGGCGGCTACGGCCTCTATCTGCTCAAGGGCAAGCCGATCTTCACCTGGAACCTGCTCGACCTCAAGCGGGTGAAGTGGCAGGCGGCCGGACCCGCTCGACCCGGGCAAGCACACGCTCGTCTACGACTTCAAATATGACGGGCTCGGCTTCGCGACGCTGGCCTTCAACAACATCAGCGGCATCGGCCGCGGCGGAACGGGAACGCTCTCGGTCGACGGCAAGGTCGTGGCGACGCAGAAGCTGGAGCGCACGATCCCGCTGACCCTGCCGTGGGACGAGACCTTCGACATCGGCTCCAAGACCGGCACGCCGATCGACGATCAGGACTACCAGGTCCCGTTCGCCTTCACCGGCAAGATCGACAAGCTGACGATCTCCGTCGCGCCTCCGGTTCTGACCGACGAGGACAAGAAGAAGCTGCTCGAAGCCGAGCACGCGGCGCAGGACGCGAACTGAGCGGCAGAGGCGCGTCCATTCCGGCCGCGCCGCCTGTCATTGCCACTCGTCGGCCCGACGAGAGTTTAGGGAGGTGGGTTTATGGGAAGAAAGTCTTCGACCGCGATCATGCTGTCGCTGATCCTCGCTTTCGCCGGTTCAACGGCGCCGTCTTTTGCAGCAGGGCAGTTCGCCTATTGCAGGGCGGATGCGGAACGCCTTTGCCCCGGCGTCCGTCCGGGCGGCGGCGCGTTGAAGAACTGCCTCAAGGAACACGAGAACGAGGTTAGTATCGGCTGCGCCAAGGAGCTGAAGAAGCTCAAGGCCGAGATGGGGAAGTGAGCGCGCGACCACTCTGTCGGGTTGCGCTGGCAACTTTCTGTAGGCGACCAGCCAGAAGCTCGCATCGGCGAAGTCGATGGCCTTCGCCGTGGCCAGCGTCGCGCCCGCCGCCTCGATGTGAGGCTGCTGCGCGTTGTTGAGTGTATGCGTGTCGCGGCGTCGCCCGGAGGGCGCCTGGCGGTCGTTCACATGCAGTTCAGTGAAAAATTCACAAACACAGTGTAATGGGAGTCCCAAATGAAAAAGATCCTGCTGATCTCGAGCGTCGCGATGATGGCGATGGCCGGCGCGGCCAAGGCCGACCCGGTCGATCTCTCGGCCTATGCCGACGCGAACGGCTTTATCGACGTGCAGAAGTTGACCTGCGGCCAGCTCGCCAACACCTATCAGGAAGACGCAAACGCCCTGTCGAGTTGGTACAGCGGTTGGTACAACGGCCTCGCCCACAAGCACTACGCCGACTTCAAGAAGGGCCGTATCGTCGAGCATCAGGTGATCGAATATTGCAAGGCGAATCCGGAGCACACGATCATTCACGCCATCGCCGTGATCCTCAAGGAGGACCGCGCGGAAGGCCTGATGATGGAGAAGTGAGGGGGGGTCGGCATGAGAAATCTGCTCTTATCGACGGCGCTTTGCCTCGCAGCGTCTTTGTCTCTGTCGAACTCCGCGAACGCCCAGCAGACCGTAACTTTCCTCTGCGCCGCGCCGGCTGGACACGTGTGCCAGTTCGCGGTGCAGACGGGCGGCTCGCAGGTCGCTTTCGCGTTGCCTTCGGGCGAGCGAAAGGAGGTTCCGGGAATCACCCCGCACGCCGACAAGTACTGCGTCTGCGACCCGGGCCCGGTTACGCCCGACTGCAAGGCCCCGCGTCTCGATCATTGGTGTATGGGCTCGTGGCTCGACGTCGACCCCGGACTCAATTCCGGGAATGACGCGGGCAGTCTTTTCGCGGCGACGGCGCCGAGGGAGGTTGTCGAGGGAGGGACGGTTCGATCGCCGTAACGCGCTCGGCTCGCCACGAAGATTCGCTTTTCGGCGCATCCACAACGGAGGTTCAGGTGAGGATATTGACGACACTCGTCGCGCTGGCCGTGGCGATCGCTGCGACGGCTTCCTCTGCCGACGCGGCGCCGTCTGCGGTGGCCAAGGCCTGCGCCAAGGACGTCAAGTCGTTCTGCGCCGACGTGAAGCCTGGCGGCGGCAAGCTGAAGGCTTGCGTGAAGGAGCACTTCCCGGACCTTTCTGAGGACTGTCAGATTGCAATCATCAAGGCGGGGGCCCCCGGGCGCGCCTGCAAGGCCGACATCAAGAAATTCTGCTCTGACGTGAAACCGGGCAAGAATCGCATCGCAGAGTGCGTAAAGTCCCACACCACCGATCTCAGTGACAGCTGCAGGGAGGCGCTCGTCAAGGCGGAATCCGGAAACAAGTAGGTCCACCATGTGGCGTACCCGCGCCTAAAGGCGGCGTGGGTTCGACGAGCAAATTCAACCTGGAGATGAATTCATGAAGACCATCGCTTTCGCCGTCATGATTGTCGGCATGCTCGCAGGTACCGTCGGCGAAGCCAACGCGGTCGTTTGCGCCCGCGGCGTCTACCGCGCGGGCTGCGCCGGACCGCGCGGCGCTGTCGCGACGAGCTATCGGGCCCCCGTCCGATGCCATGTCAATCGCTACGGCCGGCGCGTCTGCGTCCGCTGAAATCACAACGCCGGCGGCGGGGCTCGCCCCCGTCCGCCGGCGATCTTATTTGCAGTTCTACGAACAGTTCAGAAGCTGTATTTCACCCCGGCGAAGGGTCCGTACATCCATTGCTGATAGCGGAAGCTGCGGTCGGCGCCGGTGATAAAGTTGAACCCCGTGTCCTGCTTCTCGTAGGTGTAGAGCACGCGATAGCCGAGCGTGGTCGACCAATTCTGGGTCCAGTTGTAGCCGACCGAGGCCAGCGCTTGACCGGTGGCGCTGTCGCTCCAGCCGCCGAGATCGCCGAAAACGTTCATGAACCAGCGGTCGTCGAAGCGGTAATGCGCGGCGAAGCCGGCGACCGGATCGACCCAGCCCTTGTTGACCGAAGTGCTCAGGCTGAAGGGCAAGGGCGTATCGAGCGTCAGCTTCGTCCCGCTGTAGGTATAGCGAGCGCCGAGCGTGCCGTAGAGCTCGAGATTTGGCGGTCCGATCGGAATGCGCAGGCCGGCGAACGCCGTCGCAAGGCCTTCGGTGAGGGTGAGGTCCACGCCGGCGGCGTTGAACGGACCATAGGAAACCTTGACCGTTCCCGATCCGCCGATGCGCGACCAGATCATGTCCACGCCGACAATATACGTGCCGTTGCGCGCCACCACCGAGCCCATCAGCCCGCCCTGGAGATGCTCGAGCACTTTGGCGAAGCTGGCGTAGTAGGGCAGGGTGGGAAGCCCGCCGAACCCCGAATTGCCGGCGATGCTCGACGCCCATCCGTATCCGGTGAACTCGAAACGCCAGGGAGACGGCGCTGCGATCGGAACGAGAACGGGGGGCGCTTTCTTCGTCGGCAGGTCCGCCGCCAGGGCGGAGGCCGCCGCAAGAGCGGCGATGGACGCGACAACCGCTTTGACTAGCCCGTTCATGCGCCGCCCCCACGAATGATGTTCCGCGCCGCGTCGCGCCGCCTTGCAAAATCGTTAGCTAAGCCAGTCCTTGTGGACAAGGGCGCCGCCGCCTCTGGTCCATGATTTGGCCTTGCGCAAAGGGAATTTTCCGGTGGTGTGGCCCAAACACCCCGGCCAGTCGCCGCCCGCACCGGGAGCAGGCGGGACCGGAGAGGTCTCTCGCTTTCTGTCTCCCGCCGACGCGGCCGGCGTCCCGACAAGCCAACCGCCGGCTGGACAATTGAGGATGTTTGCGGCAGGACGAACATGGAGTCTCGGCGCGACGGAGTTGAGAACATGGCGAACGGTCGAAACTTTCCGACGCTGTTCGCCATCGCGGGGCTCGCGCTCGAAGCCGCGGCCGCCGGGCCGGCGGAGGCTCAGTTCATGTCGAGCCCGTATCCGGTCATCATCGTCCCGCCGCCGCCGGCGCAGGGCCTGGTGATTCCGAAGCCGATTCCGAGAACGCCTCAACCGGTCAAGCCGGCGGAGGCGCCGCTGCCCGACGCGGGGATCGATCAAAGCAAGTGCTACCACGGACGGGAGAACGTTTGCCGCTAGAGCGGGATGCTGGTCGTTAATGGCGGAGTCCCTTCGCCCCGCTTGCGACCGCAAGCGGGGCGAGGGGTTGCGACGCTGGCCTCTCCACCCAATCGCATCCCATCTAGCGGGATGCGACCGCGCCTTCGGGCTCAGCGGATCGGCGGGGCGTATTGGATTCCGCCGTTGTCCCACAGTTCATTCAGGCCGCGCGGAATGCCAAGCTTGGTGTGGGCGCCGACGTTGCGGTCGAAGATCTCGCCGTAGTTGCCGACGGCGCGGACCGCGTTGGCCGCCCACGCGTTCGACAGGCCGAGCGGCTTGCCGAAATCGCCTTCGGTTCCCACAAGCCGCTTCACCGCCGGCTTCTCGGACTTCAGCGCGTCGTCGATGGTTTTTGAGGAGACGCCCATCTCCTCGGCGTCAAGGAGCGCGAAATTCACCCACTTGACGATATTGAACCACTGCATGTCGTCCTGGCGCACCACCGGCCCGAGAGGCTCCTTGGAAATCACGTCCGGCAGGATCATGTGGTCGCCGGGCTTCGGAAACTGCGAGCGCAGCGCGAAGAGTTGCGACTCGTCGGTGGTCAGCACGTTGCATTTGCCGGCGAGATAGTCGGAAACGATGTCCGCAACCGTCTCGCCCTCGACGATCTCGTAGTTGACGTGGTTCGTCTCGAAGAAGTCCTTGGCGTTCGGTTCTGTGGTCGTGCCCTTCTGGATGCAGACCTTGCTGCCGTCGAGATCGAGCGCCGAGGTGACGTTGCGGCTCTTGGGCACAAGGAAAGCCTGGCCGTCGTAATAGGTGACGCCCGCGAACACGAGGTTCGAATTCCTCCTCGCGCCCCAAGGTCCAGGTCGAGTTGCGCGACAGAACGTCGATCTTCTTGTCCTTGAGCGCGTCGAAGCGCTCGGTGGCTGTGAGCGGAACGAACTCGACCTTGGATGGATCGTTGAAAATCGCCGCGGCCAGCGCCCGGCAGAAGTCGACGTCGAAGCCGGACCATTGTCCCTTGTCGTCCTTGATCGAGAAGCCGGCGATCCCCTGGCTAACGCCGCAAACAAGCTTGCCCCGGTCCTGCACGGTCTTCAGCGTTTGGGCGTCGGCCGCGCCGACGGCCACGAAAGTTAGCGCCGCAACGGTTGCGGCAAGACGTTTCATCATGCGCATGACCCCAGCCTTGGTTGTTGCCTTCAGACGCTCAGAGCGTGACGGCCTGCTTGATGATGACCTTGGTTCCGACCGGCACGCGATCGTAGAGGTCGATCACGTCGTCGTCGACCAGGCGGAAGCAGCCGGACGAGACCGCGTGGCCGATCGTCTGAGGCTGATTGGTGCCGTGGATGCGATAGATCGTCTTGCCGAGATACATCGCCCGCGGGCCGAGCGGGTTGCCCGGGCCGCCCGCCATGAAGCGCGGCAGATACGGCTGGCGCTCGATCATTTCCGGCGGCGGGCGCCAGTCGGGCCATTCCTGCTTGCGGGCGATTTTTTCGACGCCCTGCCATTGGAAGCCGTCCCGGCCGACGCCGATCCCGTAGCGCAGGGCGCGGTTGTTCGGCTGCACGAGGTAAAGGAAGCGCTGGTTGGTGTCGATCAGGACCGTTCCCGGCGGCTCGCTGGTGCGGAAGAACACCTCCTGACGCTCGTAGGCGCCGCTGAGCTGGTCCTCGTCGGGGGTCGGCACGTATCCGGGCTGATCGACCACGTTCATATCGACTTGCTGGGCGGTCGCCAGGACGCCGGGAAGGAACGCCGCCGCGGCGGCGATGGTCGCCGCGGCCGCCCGCGCCAGAAAAGCCATTCTCAGTTTCATGTCCGCTCCATCGTGAGGTGAGTCGGCAGGGGGAAAGGTCGGACGCGCTACGCCTTCTTCTGACCGCAGCGCTCGTACACCGAGGTGCCATAGCGCGCGGCATTGTCCGGGTCGACCCAGATCGTGGTGAACGAGTTGGGGTCGACGCTCTGGACGATCCGGTCGTCGGCCGTTCCGGCGTCGCCGGGCGGGCCGAGATAGGTCTTTCCGTCCGGCCCGGACTTGAGCACCAGCTCCGACAGGTTCGCCTGGTCGGCGAGGTTCATCATCACGCCTCCGCTGGGGCCCTTCGCGATGACATAGGGCTTGTTGCACTGGGCGAGCGCTTCCTTCGACGTGCGGGCGCGGTCGGTGTCGCGATGGTAGGCGGCGAACCCCCACTTGCCGACGAGCTGGTCCGGGCTGATGGTCGGCGCCGCAACAGCGGGTGGCGGCGGCTGCTCGGTTGCGCAGCCCGCCAGAAGCGCCGCGCCGAGACCCGCAAGCGCCAGCGCGCCGGTGCGATATGCGTTTGCCATTGGCGCCCCCTCGATTTTTGTCGGCCGAGTCTTGCGCCGCGAATCGCGGCCAAAGTCCACCAACCCTTTGATAGCGGACTTTGCTAGCAAACAGTCCGGAGCCGGTCAATCGATCGGAAGGCGGCGACAACAGGAGCTTTCGGGGTTTTCGCGTCGCGCCGCGCGGCTGTCCGGGTTCGGACACATATGAGACGGGCGGGCGGGCCGAAGGGGCCAAGGCCCGTCATGGGTTGCTTGGAGGCAATTCTGCGCGAAAGAGCGTGAACTCAAGGACGGCCTGCATAGCCCGTCGAAAGACGGGCGTCTGACGACGCCCTATGGGCCGCCGCCGAAGGCGGTGCGCGTTCGCGCATCCTTGACTTCAAAGCTCTTTCGCGCCCCGCTCTGCCAAGCAGACAATGACGAGATCCAATCCCGCGCCGTCTCATATGTGCTGAAGCAGCACGGCGGCTTGCCGCCGCGTCTGGCCGCGCCTAAGAGGAGCGCGAAGCCGAGCCCGTGGCGGATTCAGCCGCCGCACGCCGTTGGAGCCCGTCATGCTGTCCGCCGCCGACCGAGAGAGACGCCAGAACATCATCGACGCCTGCCGTTCAATGAACGCGCTCGGCATCAACCAGGGAACGTCCGGGAACATCAGTCTCAGGGACGGCGAAGGCTTTCTCATCACGCCGACCAGCATGCCTTACGACGACATGCAGCCGGAGGACATCATCGCAATGCGGTTCGACCGCACCGTCGTCGGGAATGGCCGTCCGTCGACCGAATGGCGATTCCATCTCGACATCTTGCGCGAGCGGCCGGACGTCAACGCCATCGTCCACGCCCATCCGATCTACAGCACGACGCTCGCGATCCTCGAGCGCGACATTCCGCCGCTCCATTACATGGTCTGCGCCGCCGGCGGCGACAATATCCGCTGCGCGCCCTATGCGACCTTCGGCACGCAGGCGTTGTCCGACAACGCGATCGCGGCGCTGAAGGATCGGAAAGCCTGCCTGCTCGCCCACCATGGCCTGATCGCGGTCGGAGACAGCTTGCGGAGCGCAATGTGGCTCGCCGTCGAGGTCGAGAACCTCGCTCACCAGTATCTCAATTGCCTCCAGCTCGGCAGAGAGCCCCCTCTGCTCACGCCCGACGAAGTCGGCAACGTGGCCGCAAGGATCGCGAATTACGGGCTTTATTCCGCGCCGAAGTAGGGCGGGGCCGCGAAAGCGGGACGAAGGGTCGCGCGGGGCCGGCGGATCGCCTGGCTCAAAGGGAAATCAAATCGCAGCGGGAGCGTCGATCTCGGGGCGCGTCAGGCTTGTCGACACGGGGAATCTTGGGGAAAGCGGCCTCGACTTTTTGGATTCCGATCTCGCGGATCGTCGTCTCCGATCAAAGGGGAGCGCCGACCAGAATTTGCGCGATCAGGCCGAAGCCGAGCGCGACGACGAGCAGCAGGCCGAGGCGTGCGAGCATTTGCGCTGGCGCCGGCGGCTCATGATCGCTCGCAGCCTGAAAAGCCGTGGCGACAGGAAACGCTCGGCAGTCGGCGGCGTCGGCCGTGTCGGACAAGGTATCGCGCATGGGACGACCTCCAAATTCTTCTCGCCGCGCATCATGGATCGCGTGCGGGTAAGCGTTCGAGAGCGAATTGGGCGCGGCGACGTAAAAGATTCGTAAATTTCGCAATTCGAGAGCCACGGCGCGTTCAGCGGAAAGGGTCGTCGGTTTCGAGGAATTCGGCGACGTAGCGCCGGAGGCCGTCCTCGAGCGATGTTGAAGGCGTGGCGAATCCCGCCGCCCGCAATTTATCCATGGCGGCGCAGGTATAATATTGGTACTTGTTTCGCAGGTTGTCGGGCAGGTCGATGAATTCGACGTCGGGCTCCACGCCCATCCGCTGAAACAGAATAGTCGCGATATCCAGGAAAGACCGCGCAACCCCGGAGCCGACATTGTATATTCCCGAAGGCGCCGCCGGATGCTCGAGCGCCCACAGCGTCGCGTCGACGCAGTCGCCAACCCACACAAAATCGCGCAACTGGCCGCCGTCGGGATAGTCGCTATTTTCCGATCGAAACAGTCGGACGCGGCCGAACTCGCGAATCTGAGCGTGCAGTTGAACCGCGACCGAGCGCTGGGCCCCCTTGTGATACTCGTTGGGACCGTAGACGTTGAAGAACTTGAGCCCGGCCCAACGAGGCGGCCGGGCGGCGCCGGTCTCGACCGCGCGCGAGACCCAGCGGTCGAACAGGTGCTTGCTCCAGGCGTAGGGGCTCAACGGCCGCAGGCGCGACAGGTAGTCCGCGTCGGACCGGTCCTCGAAGCCTGATCGTCCGTCGCCGTAAGTTGCGGCCGAGGACGCGTAAACCAGCGGGATGCCTTGTTCGGCGCAGTGATTCCAGATGTCGATCGACAGCCGCAGGTTGCTGCTGACGAAGGAATCGACGTCGGTTTCCGTGGTCGACGAAATGCCGCCCATATGCACCACGCCACGCACCTTCCCCCGGAAGCGCGCGAGAAAATCAGCAATCGCCTGCGGCGCGACGATATCGAACAGCCGCCGCTTGGCGATGTTGCGCCACTTTACGTCGCTCGAACCGAGGCGATCGCCAATGACGACGTCGGCGTCGGCGGCTTCAAGCGCCGCCGCGATGTTGGAGCCGATAAATCCGGCGCCCCCTGTGACCAAAAACATCCAGCCGTCCTCGTGTGCCTCGCGCCATTCGGCGTCTTCCGGCGGCGCGCCCGCGCCTCGCGGCCAGCTTCGAGGCGCGGCCGACATCGGCGCCAAAGCCGGCAAAGCAGCGTCTGGAGCGGAGGAGGGTTGCGATTTCCTGTGACCTCGCTTTCGCCGGATGACCGCGCATAGCGATGCGCACGCGTAAGCGCAAGGCGTGGGCGGACGATGGCGCCGGAAGGCGAGGCGGCGTCGAGGATTTCGGGGGCGCCGACGGCGCGCGACATCCCGGCTCGTCGTCGCAGGGCGTTCGCCGCCGAAATCGCTGCCGGGAAGATCTCCCGATCCCGGTGCGAACGATCTCCCGGAAGATTCCGAAAAAATGAAATCTACGCGGCGCTTGAAAGAGGTATGCTGACATCGTCGCGGGCGGGCTTTACGAAATGTCTTGCGCATCTCGTTCCTCCCGACTTGCCGGCCCGCGACAGATCAGCCAAACGCCGCAAAGTGCGTACGAAAGGGACGGGGACATGGCGAGGCGGCGGGTCATGCGGGCGGCGGCGTTGAGCGGCGGTGCGATGCTCGCCGGCCTGAGCCTCGCGTCCGCCGACACGATCGTGCTTCCGACCTTCGACGTCATCGCCACCACCCCGCTCGGCGGGGGCGAAGTCGACGTCGCAAGATATCCCGGCGCGGTCTGGCAGACCGGCGCTCAGGATATCCAAACCTTCAACAATTCGACCATCACCGATACGCTGGCGCGTCAGGCGCCGGGCGTCACTGTCGGCAACGTTTCGGGCAACGACTTCCAGCCCGACGTCAGCTACCGCGGCTTCGACGCGACGCCGGTCACCGGGACGCCGATCGGCCTCGCCGTCTATCAGAACGGCGTGCGTATCAACGAGGCGTTCGGCGACACGGTCAATTGGGACCTCATTCCCGAGAATGCGATCGACAAGATGACGATCGTCGCCGGCGATCCGATTTTCGGCCTCAACGCGCTCGGCGGCGCGCTCAACGTCACGATGAAGAACGGCTTCACCTGGCAGGGCTTCGAGGCCGATCTTCGCGGCGGGTCGTTCTATCGCGCGCAGGAGGAGCTTCAGTTCGGCAAGCAGGTCGGCGACTGGTCGATCTATATGGCGGGGACGCAGATCAACGACGGCGGTTGGCGGTCCGACAGCGCTTCGCAGCTCACGAATTTCTACGGCGATGTCGGCTACCGGGCGAACGGGTTCGAATCGCATCTGCAACTGACCGCCGCCAACACCCAGTTCGGCGCGGCGGCCTACACGCCGCTCCAGGAGCTGCAAAGCAACTGGGGCAGCGTCTATACGGTTCCGCAGACGACCGACAACAAGATGGGGATGCTCAACTGGACGGCGAACTACGCCTATTCGAGCACGTTGAGTTTCCAGGGCGGCGTCTATTTCCGCGCCTTCAACCAGGCCCATGTGGACGGCAACTCGACCGACGTCGCCGCTTGTCCTCCCGTGTCCTGCCTGAACGGCAATCCCGTCCATGACGTAACCGGCGCCGTCATCCCCGACATCTCGCAGAACGGGACGATCGACCTCGGCGAGATCGATCGCTTCTGGACCCAGTCGCGATCGGTCGGCGGGGCCGCGCAGGCGGTCGACACCGACAAGATCGGCGGCCACGACAACACCTTCACCGTCGGCGCGTCGCTCGACTACGGCTGGACGAACTTCACCGGCAACAGCCAGCTCGGCATCGTTCCGGGGTTCGTCAACAACGCCCTGCCGGTGATCGGCTTTCCCTACATCATCGACGAGCCTGACAGCTTTCTGAACCCGGTCGCGGCCAAGGCGACCAACACCTATGTCGGCCTCTATGCGCTCGACACGTTCAACGCGACCGACCGCCTGGCGCTGACGGGCGGGGCGCGCTTCAATTTCGCCGGAATCGATCTCTCGGGCGAAAACGGCGCCTTCACCAACGGCTACTCGACCTTCTACCACGTCAATCCCACGGTCGGCCTGACCTACAAGATCACGCCCGACATCAATTTCTATGCCGGCTACGCGATGACCAACCGCGCGCCGACGCCGCTCGAACTCGGCTGCGCCGACCCCAACAATCCCTGCATCATCGACAACTTCCTGAGTTCGGACCCAGCGCTGAAGCAGGTGATCGGCCAGACGCTGGAGGCGGGCTTCCGGGGTCAGAACGCTCTGGGCGAATGGGGCAGGCTGCAATGGTCGGCGGGGTTGTTCCGCACCACGCTGGCCAACGACATCCTGCCGGTGCAGAGCCAATATAACGGCTTCGGCTATTACACCAACGTCGGCACGACCTTGCGCCAGGGCGCGGAGCTTTCCGCACAATGGAACGGCGACCGGTGGACCGCCTACGCCAACTACACCTACCTCGACGCCGTCTATCTCACGACCTTCATGGAGCCGTCGCCGTTCAATCCGCTCGCCGACGCCAACGGTCTCATTCCGATCACCAACGGCACGCCGATCGCCGGCATTCCGAAAAACACGCTCAAGGTCGGCTTCGACTTCGCCGTGACGCCGAACTGGAAGATCGGCGGCGACATGGTCGCGGCGTCCGGCCAGGTGATCTTCGGCAACGAGAACGGCGCGCTTCCGCAGGTTCCCGGCTATGCCGTGTTCGGCGTGCACACCTCCTACCAGATCGGCAAGCAGTTGCAGATTTATGGCCTTATTCAGAACATCTTCGATCAGCGTTATTATACCGCCGGGGCGCTCTACGATGTCACTTCGTTTCCCAATGCGGCGCCGTTCTTGACCGATCCGCGGTCCTACGGTCCGGGCAAGCCGTTCGCCATCTACGGCGGATTGAAATACACGTTGTGATGACTAAATTCGCGCCCGTGACGTTGAGGCTGCTGCGACAAAGCCGGCCCCTTGCGTCCAGGGAGGTTCATGTGAAGACAATATCAGGTTTGCTTGCGGCGGCGGCGATTTTGACGCTCTCCGAGGCCGCGGCGCCGCTGGCGATTTCGCCGGCGTACGCGGCGTCCGCGCTCCAGGCCCTCGACACCGACAAGGACGGAACGATTGACTTGGCGGAGGCAAAAGCCGCCGCGAGCGCGCTGTTCGACAAGCTCGAGGCCGATCACGATGGCACGCTGGACCGCAAGGAGGCGAAGGGACGCCTGTCAGCCGAGGATTGGAAGACGGCCGATCCGGACCAGGACAAGACCCTGACCAAGGACGAATACCTCAATTTCGTCGAATTCGCTTTCAAGCGCGCCGACAAGGACCATGACGGCACGATCGACGCGAAGGAACTGAGGACCCGGACGGGGCAGGCCCTGCTGCGCTTGCTGAAGTGACCGGCAGGATGGGATAACCGCCGCGACCGTCGCGGCGGCGGCGAAATGGGTTTCGGCGCCGCAACCGGCGCGAAGACACGCCCTGCGGACGAAAAAACGCCGCCGGGCTCGGGAGGAAGGAACAGGGACGCCAATGCAGGTTTTGGACCTTTCCCCGGTTGGGCTGTTCCTGTCGGCGGGCCTCGTCGGCAAGGCGGTGATGGCGGCGCTGTTCGCCGCCTCGCTGTGGTGCTGGGTGCTGATTGTCGAGGGGATCGTCGCGGTGGTTCGCATGCGCCGCGCGCTGCGGTCCGCGCGCGAGGGCGGCGAGGTCGCGAAGTCGCTCGCCGGCGTCGTCGCGGCGGGCGAGGCGGAGACGCACCGGCGCATTCCCGGCGAGACGGTGAGCGAGGTGCGGGCGCGCATTTCGGACAGCATGGCGCGCGCGGCGCGCGAACTTCTCACCCGCGCCGAGGGCGGCCTGCCCAATCTCGCGGTGATTTCCTCGGTCGCGCCGTTCGTCGGCCTGTTCGGCACCGTCTGGGGCATCATGTCGAGCTTCGCCGCGATTTCGCAGGCGAACGACACGAGCCTCGCCACGGTCGCGCCGGGCATCGCCGAGTCGCTGGCGGCGACGGCTTACGGGCTCGCCGCGGCGATCCCGGCCTCGATCGGCTACAACCGCATTGGCGCCGCCTTCGCCCGAGTCGGTCAGGAGATGGCGTCGTTCGTCGAGGAACGCGCGATCCAACTGATCGCCCGCCCGGCCGAGGTGGCGCGCGACGCCAGCCCGCGCCGACGCAGCGAGGCGCCCTGATGGCGATGAATCCGCGCAAGATCGGCGAGGGTCTCTACCAGCCGCTGGCCGAGATCAACGTCACGCCGCTCGTCGACGTGATGCTGGTGCTGCTGATCATCTTCATGGTGACGGCGCCGATGCTCGCGGCCGGGATCAAGGTCAATCTTCCGGCCGCCAAGACGGCCCAGCCGCTCGAATCCAAGGCCCCGGTGATCGTCGCCGTGACCAGGGACGGCGCCGTATCGGTCGGCAAGGATTCCGTATCGCGCGACGATCTCGTCGCCGCGGTCAAGGCGCGGCTCGCCGATTCCAACGGGGTCGTGCAGTTGCGCGGCGACCGGGACGCCTCGTACGGCGACGTCGTGTCGGTGATGGACGACCTCGCCGCGGCGGGCATGAACCACATCGCCATCGTCGCGAGCGGGCGGCGCGCCGCTCCAGCCCCCGCTGAGCCGGCGCCGAAGCCATGACCGACGCCGCGCTCGGCGGGCGCGCGTTCGATCCGCCGACGTTTCAGCCCTCTTGGCTGCGACCGGCGGTCGTCGCCGCGGTCGTGGCGCTGCACGCCGCCGCGCTCTCGATGCTGCCTTACCTCGTGTCCAGGCCGCCGGATCGGCCGAAGGAGGTGATGGTCGACGTCGAGCCCGCGCCGTCTCCGCCCGATGAGCCGCCGCAGGCGGCGGCGCCAAGGAGCCGCCGACACCGCCCCGGACGTCCCTCTTCCGCCGGCTGCGGAAACGCCCCCGCCGCCTATTGCCGAGGCGCCCCCTCCAGCGCCTGCGCCTCCGCCGCCTGTTGCCGAGACGCGCCCCGCCACGCGCCTGCGCCTCCGCCGCCTGTTGCCGAGACGCCCGCGCCCGCGCCTGCGCCGCCGCCGCCTGCCGTCGAGGCGCCCCCGCCCGAGCCTGCGCCTCCGCCGCCGGTCGAAAAGCCGGCGCCTGCTCCCGCGCCGGTCGAGCTTCAGCCGGCGAAGCCGCCGCCGCGCGTTCAGCCGCCGAAGGCCGTCGAGGCCAAGCCCGAACCCAGGCCCCAGCCGGTCCGGCCGAAACGCGTCGAGGCGCAGCCGAAGCCCGAGCGGGCGACGAAAGCCCCGGCGGCGGCCGAGAGCGCGCATCCGCTAACGGCGGCGGCGCCGGCCAGCGCCGCCTCACAGTCGGCCTATATCTCGGCCATGGCTGCGGCGATCCGCAGCCGGCTCTTCTATCCGCCGGCGGCGCGGGCGCGCGGCGCCAAGGGCGTCGTCGGCGTCGCGTTCACCATCGGCCCCTCGGGCGCCCTCTCGTCCTTCGCCGTCACCCATTCCTCGGGCGACGACGACCTCGATGCGGCGGCGCGGACGCTCGTCCATACGGCCCACTTCCCGCCGCCGCCCGGCGGTTCGGCTCATGTCTCCACGAGTTTCAACTATGTCCCGCCCTGACCCCCCGCGACTGCGCGCGCTCGTTCTTGGCTCGGGCGGCGGCGGCGGCGTGCCGCAGTGGAACTGCAACTGCCGCGTCTGTCGGCTCGCCTGGGATGGCGACCCGCGCGTGAAGCCGCGCACCCAATCGAGCCTCGCGGTCAGCGCCGACGGCGAGCGCTGGCTGCTGCTCAACGCCTCGATCGACTTGCGCCAGCAGATCCTGGCGACGCCCGCGATGCAGCCGAAGCGGCGAGGGCCGGCATTCGCCGATCGCCGCCGTGCTGCTCACCAATACCGACGTCGATCACGCCGCGGGCCTGCTCGCCTTGCGCGAGCGCCAGCCGTTTGCGATCTGGGGCACGCGCGCCACGCTCGACACGATCGGCGCCAACCGGATTTTCGACGTCGTCGGCCCATGACATCGTTCCGCGCCGCGCCGTCCGCCTCGGGGAGCCGTTCGAACCGCTGCCGGGCCTGACCGTCGAACTCTTCCCCGTCCCCGGAAAGGTTCCGCTGTGGCTCGAAGAGGGCGAGGTGAAGACCGACGCGATCGGCGAGGGCACGGTCGGCGTCGCGGTCGAGGCCGGCGGGCGCAGGCTCGTCTATGCGCCCGGCTGCGCCCGCGTCACCGACGACCTGCACCGGCGCATCGACGGCGCGCACGCGCTGTTCTTCGACGGCACCCTCTTTACCGACGACGAGATGATCGTGAACGGCCTCGGCGAGAAGACGAGCCGCCGCATGGGCCACAGCCCGGTGTCCGGCCCGGGCGGAACGCTCGAAGGGCTCGCCCGCCACGCCGATGTGCGGCGCATCCTCATTCACATCAACAATTCCAACCCGATCCTGATCGACGGATCTCCCGAACAGGCGACGATCAAGGCGGCCGGCTGGGAGGTCGCCTATGACGGAATGGAGGTAACCCCATGAACAGGCACGTCTCGTCCGAACCCTTGAGCCCCGATGCGCTGGAGGCCGCGCTGCGCGCGGTCGGGCCCGAACGCTATCACGACCTTCACCCGTTCCACGACCTCCTGCACAGCGGCAAGCTCAACAAGGGCCAGGTGCAGGCCTGGGCGCTGAACCGCTACGTCTATCAGGCGGCGATCCCGCGGAAGGACGCCTCCCTCATGGGCCGTTGCGACGACCGCGAACTGAGGCGCGAATGGCTGCACCGCATCACCGACCATGACGGCTTCGGCGAGGACAAGGGGGGCATCGAGCGCTGGCTGATCCTCACCGACGGGCTCGGGCTCGACCGCGACTACGTCGTCAGCCAGGAGGGCGCGCTTCCGGCGACCAAATTTGCGGTCGAGGCCTACGTCCATTTCGTGCGGGAGAAGCCGCTCGTCGAGGCGGTCGCCTCCAGCCTGACGGAGCTGTTCGCGCCGTCGATCCATCGCCGCCGCATCGACGGCATGCTGGCGAACTACGACTTCATCGACGAGAAGGTCGTGGCCTATTTCCGCCGCCGCCTCGACCAGGCGCCGAAGGACGCCGACTTCGCGCTCGACTACGTCAAGCGCAACGCCCGCACCGTGGAGCAGCAGGCGGGCGCGCTCGCGGCGCTGAAGTTCAAGACCGAGGTGCTGTGGGTGCAACTCGACGCGCTCCATCACGCCTATGTCTGCGGGGCGATCCCGCCCGGCGCCTTCCGGCCGGACTGATCCGATGGAGATGTCGGTGAGGCCCCGGTTGCCGCGCGGCGTCAAACTCCGCCACGACGACGTCCGCCAGCGCTGGACGCTGCTTGCGCCGGAGCGGATCTTCGAGGTCGACGCAACGGCCGCGGCGGTGCTGCAGCTCTGCGACGGCGAGCGTGACCTCGGAGCGATCGTCGCGGAGCTGGCGGCCCGCTACAATGCGCCGCCGGCCGTGATCGAGAAGGACGTGGTCGCCATGCTCGGCGACCTCAAGGCCAAGAGGGTTCTGGAGACATGACCGCACACGCGCCGCCGATCGGCATTCTCGTCGAGCTGACCCATCGCTGCCCGCTCGGCTGCCCGCACTGCTCGAACCCGGTGGCGCTCGAACGCCCCGCCGCCGAGCTCGACACGGAGACGTGGAAACGCGTCTTCAGCGAGGCGGCGGCGCTCGGCGCGCTGCACGTCCACCTCTCGGGCGGCGAGCCGACCGCGCGGCGCGATATCGCCGAGCTCACGCGACACGCGGCGCAATGCGGGCTCTACACCAACCTCATCACCTCCGGGATCGGGGTCAGCGAGAAACTCTGGGCCGCGCTGGTCGAGGCCGGTCTCGATCATGCGCAACTGTCGTTCCAGGGCGCGGACCAGCCGACCAACGACCGCCTCGGCCATTACGACGGCGCCTGGGCGAAGAAGCGCGCCTTCGCGGCGATGGTGACGAGCGCGGGCCTGCCCTTGACGGTGAACGCCGTCGTCAGCCGCCCGAACCTGCATCAGGTCGGCGCCTTCATCGACCTCGCCCTCGAGCTCGGCGCCCGACGTCTCGAAGTGGCGCACACCCAGTACTACGGCTGGGCGCTCACGAACCGCGCAGCCCTGATGCCGCCGCGCAAGGAGACCGAAGAGGCGATCCGGCTGGTCGAGGCGGCGCGGCCGAAGCTTGCCGGCCGGCTGGTCATCGACATGGTCGTGCCCGATTACTATGCGCGCTATCCGAAGCCCTGCGCGGGGGGGTGGGGACGGCTCGCGATCAACGTCTCGCCGTCCGGCAAGGCGATGCCCTGCCACGCGGCGGAGACGATCCCGGGCCTCGAGTTCTGGAACGTCCGCGACCGTTCGCTCGCCGAAATCTGGGCCGACAACCCGGCCTTCAACGCCTTTCGCGGAACGGCGTGGATGCGCGAGCCCTGCCGTTCCTGCGAGCGACGCGAGATCGACTGGGGCGGCTGCCGCTGCCAGGCTCTGGCGCTTGCCGGCGACGCCGCCGCGACCGATCCGGCCTGCTCGAAGTCGCCGCTTCATGCGGAGATCGAGCGAACCGCCGCGGCGGAGGCGGAAGCCGGCTCCGGCGCAATCCGCTGGCGGTCCTACAAGGATACGGTCGAGGCGTGAACAGGACGCCCGGGCGGACCCGCGCTCCCCTGGAGGGAGCGCGTCCCGCGCTCCTGCGCGGCGACCCGCCGCCCGCGCCGGGAATTTGTCCCGAATTCCGGCGCAGCGCCTCCCGAACTTGCGCGACCGCCGCGATATGGACCTTAGAACAGGTGACGGCCGGCGACCGGCCTGATAGACTCTTATTCGCGAAGGGGGCGTAACACCCTTTTTCGGGAAACGTGCCTCTAAGGAGAGAACCCATGAGCTGGACTGCCCCGGTTGTCGTCGAAATCTGCGCTGGTCTCGAAGTGACCGCCTACATCAGCGCCGAGATGTGAGCCGTCGCGGTTTCGCCGACCGCCAAGCCATGCCGCGCCTTCGCCGCACGGCTCGCACGGCGTTCCGCGCACCGCTAGAAGGGTGTTTCGTCAGAGACGCGAAACCGTCGATTGCGCGGCGCCGGCCCTTGGGCTCGGCGCCGCTCCTGTCTCTGGAACGCCGCCCTGATTGGCCGGCATCGGTCATTTCCCGCAGTCGGTGAGATCCTTGTCCTCGATGGCGAACGCCTTGCCGGTCTCGATCTGCACGTTTCTCGCGAGGCACGTTCGCCCGTCCGCGAACCTGAGCCTTGCGACATACACGCCGGTGACGCGCCGACGACCTTGACCCGCTCGTCGTGGTCGACGGCCTTGTCGGGGTCATTGAGGCACTGGTTCGGGCCGAAGGCGTTGGTGGCGACCGGCGCGAGTTCGAGCGACGTCACCGTCGCGGACGTCAGGTTCCAGAAGCGCGTATCTTTCGCTGCCGCCGGTTCGGCGAGCGCGAGCGCGGCGATGGCGATCACAATCCTGAGACTCATGCGGCTTTCCTTGTCGTTTCCCTCGCGCGATCATGGCGGCGCGGACGCCAGGGCGCAATGTTTGGGTCGCGAGGTTCTCTCTGTCCGCAACGGCCCCCTCCACCGTGCCGCGCATCGTCGCCTTCCCTCGCTTCGCTATCGCTATACGGGGGAGGAGAGCGGCGGCGCCGATATCCTTCCTTGCGCGTCAGCGCGGGGCAGGGGGAGCCGGTTTCATGGCCGCCCTTATCCTGACTGTGACGCTCGTCCTGCCCGCATACGCCGATCCGCTCGCCGTCAAGGTCGGCGTCATCCGGCAGACCCACACGCGCGATACGGTCTCGATCCTCGACGTCCCTGCAGCCGACGATTTCATCGCCGGGGCGAGGCTCGCGATGGCCGACAACAACACGACCGGGCAATTTCTCGACCAGTCGTTCGCGGTCGAAGACGTGAAGCTCGCCCCGGGCGAGGACGCCGCCGCCGCGGCGAAAACCCTTCTCGATTCCGGGATCGGCTTCCTGATCGTCGATCTGCCGGCGGACGCGCTCCTGAAAGTGGCCGACCTCGCCCGCGGGAAACCGGCGCTGGTGTTCAACGCCGGCGCGCCCGACGAACGGCTGCGCGAGGAGGACTGCCGCGCCAACGTCATCCACGTCGCGCCATCGCGGGCCCAGCTCGCCGACGCGCTCGCCGAATATCTGATCTGGAAGCAGTGGCGGAAATGGCTGCTCGTTGTCGGCTCCCATCCCGAGGACGTAGCCCTCGGCGCGGCCTACGAGCGGGCGGCGAAGAAGTTCGGCGCCAAGATCGTCGAGAAGCGCACGTTCGAGGACACCGGCGGCGGACGGCGCTCCGATTCGGGCGTGGTGCAGACGCAGCGCCAGATGCCGGTCTTCACCCAGAAGGCGCCCGACTACGACGTGCTGATCGCCGCCGACGAGAGCCAGGTGTTCGCCGGCTATCTTCCCTACCGCACCTGGGACGCGCGTCCGGTCGCGGGCTCCGCCGGCCTCATGCCCACGAGCTGGGACGCGTCGCATGAGCTGTGGGGCGCCGTGCAGTTGCAGAACCGTTTCCAGCGCATGGCCCATCGCGGCATGACCGCGCGCGACAACCAGGCCTGGCTGGCGATGCGGATGATCGGCGACGCGGTCAACCGGACCAAGTCCGCCGACCCGAAGGCGGCGCGCGACCTGATGCTGTCGCCCGACTATCGAGGTCGCCGACTTCAAGGGCGTCAGGATGACCCTGAGGCCGTGGAATCTCCAGCTCCGCCAGCCGATCCTGCTGACCGACGGGCGCGGCACGGTCAGCGTCTCGCCGCAGGAAGGCTTCCTCCATCAGGTGTCGGAGCTCGATACGCTCGGCCTCGACCAGCCGGAGACCAAATGCAAGCTCAACTGAGCCCGGCGCGCGTGGCGCGGAGAGCGATCTTGCTCGCTCCGCCCGTCGCGAAGCGCTCTTCCGCCTCGCGCCGTTTTCGCGCAGCGATCGCCGGACGATGAACGACAGCGCGAAGTTCGGCGTCGCGTCGGTCTCGCCGCCCGCCCTCGCCGTCGAGCATGTCTCGCACGCCTATGGCGCGCGCAAGGCGCTCGACGACGTGAGCTTTTCAGTTCAGCCGGCGACCTTCGCCGTCCTGCTCGGCCTGAACGGCGCGGGCAAGAGCACGCTCTTTTCCATCGTCACCCATCTCTACGCCAGCCGGACGGGCTCGGTCCGCATCTTCGGGCACGACGTGGCGCGGCAGAGCGGCGCGGCGCTCGCCGAACTCGGCGTCGTGTTCCAGAGCCGCACGCTCGACGCCGACCTCAGCGTCGAGCAGAACATGCTGTATCAGGGCGCGCTGCAGGGCATGGCCCCGCGCGAGGCCCGCGCCCGCGCCCGCGCCCTCGTCGGACGGATGGGGCTTGCCGACCGGCTGAAAGACCGCGTCCGCCAGCTCTCGGGCGGCCAGGCGCGGAGGGTCGAGATCGCCCGCGCGCTCCTGCACGAACCCCGCCTCGTGCTGCTCGACGAGCCGACCGCGGGGCTCGACATCAAGGCGCGGGCCGACATTCTGGCGCTGACCCGCCGCCTCGTGACGGAGGATGGCGTCGGCGTGCTGTGGACCACGCATCTCGTCGACGAGATCCGTCCCGACGACCAGGTCGTCGTGCTGCACAAGGGGCGCATGCTCGCCAACGACCGCGCCGACGCGATCATCGCGGCGGCCGGCGCCGAATTCGATCGGCGCCGCCTTCACCCGGCTCACCGGCGGCGCCGGCGAGGAGGACGCATGAGCGCAGTCGCCAGCAACGCCCGCCGGCCGTTCGGCCTCGCCGCCTATTGGGTCTGCCTCCGCGGGATCGTGTGGCGCGAGAGCCTGCGCTTTCTCCATCAGCGCGAGCGGTTCGTCTCGGCGCTGGTCAGGCCGCTGGTGTGGCTCTTCATCTTCGCCGCCGGCTTCCGCCAGACGCTCGGCATCTCGATCATCCCGCCCTACGAGACCTACGTGCTCTACGAGGTCTACATCACGCCCGGGCCTGATCGCGATGATCCAGCTGTTCAACGGCATGCAGTCGTCGCTGTCGATGGTCTACGACCGCGAGATGGGCTCGATGCGCATGCTGCTCGTCAGCCCCGCGCCGCGCTGGTTCCTGCTGACCTCGAAGCTGCTCGCCGGCGTCGCGGTGTCGATCCTCCAGGTCTACGCCTATCTGGTGATCGCGTATTTCTGGGAGATCGAGCCGCCGACGTGGTGGGGCTATGTCACGATCCTGCCGGCGCTGGTGCTGTCGGGCCTGATGCTGGGGGCGCTCGGCATGGTGCTGTCGTCGCTGATCAAGCAGCTCGAGAACTTCGCCGGCGTGATGAACTTCGTGATCTTCCCGATGTTCTTCGCCTCCTCCGCGCTCTATCCGCTCTGGCGGGTGCAGGAGGGAAGCCCGTGGCTTGCGACGGTGTGCGCGCTGAACCCGTTCACCCACGCGGTGGAGCTCATCCGCTTCGCCTTCTGGGGGAAGTTCGATCCCGTGTCGTTCGCGGTGGTGCTCGGCTGCACGATCGTGTTCCTCGCGGTCGCGGTCGTCGCCTATGACCCATCGCGCGGCATGCTGATGCGGCGCGGCGGCGGATGAAAAGGGACGATCGCGTGAAGAGTAGGACGATAGGCGATGTCCTCCCCCCTTGTGGGGGAGGATCAAGGAGGGGGGTCGCGCCAAACTTGGAATCCTTGTCGCCATTCCACCCCTCAGTTGAGATGCCGGGCCGCCCCCACAAGGGGCGCGGGAGCGCGCGTCGCAAACGTCCAAGCGGTTTCACTCGATTGACCGGGATGAAAGGCCGGGCGGGCGTCAAACTCATCCCATGTATCTTCGCCGCGGTCGCCCTCGTCGCCCCGGCGGGCGCCGAGGCCGCGGACACGATCCGCCTCGCCATGCAGAAGACCGGCACCGTCGCCTGGGAGATCGCGGCGATGAAGGCGCTCGGCCTCGACAAGATTGCGGACCTCGACATCGAGACGACCGAACTCGCCACCACCGACTCCGGCAAGATCGCGCTTCAAGGCGGGGCGGCGGACCTGATCGTCTCGGACTGGCTGTGGGTCGCGCGCGAGCGGGCGCTCGGCGACAAGCTCCTGTTCACGCCCTATTCGACCGCGCTCGGCGCAGTGATGGCGCCGAAGGATTCGCCCGGTCCACGGGCTCGCCGATCTCGCCGGCCGCTCGCTCGGCGTCGCCGGCGGGCCGCTCGACAAGAGCTGGCTGATGGTCGCAGGCCGCTGGGCGGAAGGAGGGCCAGGATCTCGCCAAGGCCGCCCACGTGGCCTATGGCGCGCCGCCGCTGATCGCCGAGAAGCTCGCGAGCGGCGAACTCGACGCCGCGCTCGAATTCTGGACCTTCAGCGTCGATCTCGAGGCGCGCGGCTTCCGCCGGGCGATCGACATGGCCGATGTCGAGAAGACGCTCGGCGCAACCGGCCCGGTGGCGATGACCGGCTACGTCTTCACCGAGGCCTTCGCCAGGGACCACGGCGACGCGCTCAGGCGGTTTCTCGCCGCCGCGGCCAAGGCGCGCGAGGCGCTGGCGAGCGATCCTTCGCTCTGGGCGCCCATCAAGGCGCGGCTGCGTCTCGCCGACGACGCCACGCTCGCAACCTATCGCAAGCGCTACGCCGAGGGCGTGCCGAACCGACCGGTGGCGGAGGAGGCGGAGGACGCGCGCGCGCTCTATCGCGCGATCGTCGCGGTCGGCGGGGCGGACCTCGTCGGCGGCGCGCCGGAGCTCGATATGGGCCTCTTCTTCGACCCGAACGCGGCGCGGTGACGCTTGGCCGCGCGGCTCCTCTCGCTCGGCGCGCTGCTTGCGCTCTGGATCGTCGCGGCCCATTTCGGCGATCCGCGCCGTCTGCCGGGGCCGGTCGCGGTCTTCGCCGAGATGGAAAAGGCGGCGGCGTCGGGCGAGCTGTTCGCCGCGATGGCGATCACGATGGCGCGCGTCGCCGCGGCCTTCACGCTCGCCATGGCGCTCGGATCCGCGCTCGGCTACGCGATGGGGCGGCGCGCGCTCGTCGACCGTCTCGCCGATCCGTGGATCGTCGTGCTCCTCAACCTGCCGGCGCTGGTGATCATCGTGCTGCTCTACATCTGGGCGGGACTCAACGAGGCGGCGGCGATCGCAGCGGTGGCGCTGAACAAGCTGCCGAACGCCACCGTGACCATCCGCGAAGGCGCGCGCGCCCTCGATCCCGCCCTCGACGAAATGGCGCGGGTCTTCGTCTTTTCGCCCTGGAAGCGCCTGCGCCACGTCGTGCTGCCGCAGCTTGCGCCCTACATCGCCGCCGCGACCCGGTCCGGCCTGTCGCTGGTGTGGAAGATCGTGCTGGTCGTCGAACTGATCGGCCGGCCGAACGGCGTCGGCTTCGAGATCAACGAGGCCTTCCAGCTCTTCGACGTCGCCCTGCTGCTCGCCTACGCCTTGCCGTTCACCGCGGCGATGCTGATCGTCGAAGCCTTCGTGGTTCAGCCCTTTGAACGCCATGTCTCCCGCTGGCGGCCCCGGTCCGCTTGAGGTTCGCATCGCGCGAAAGCGCCTCGCGAACGCCGCCGGGCAGGAGGTCGAGATCCTTTCGAATCTGGCCTTCCGGCTCGACGCCGGAGAGATCGGCGCGCTGATCGGCCCGTCCGGCTGCGGCAAGTCGACAGCGCTGCGGATCGTCGCCGGCCTCGACCTTAGGTTCGAAGGCGGAGTCAAGCGCCCGGAGGGGCCGCTCGCGTTTGTCTTCCAGGAGCCCCGGCTCTTGCCGTGGCGCAGCGTCGAGGACAACATCCGCCTCGCTGCGCCAAAGATCGGCGGGGGCGATCTCGAAGCGCTCCTGAAGCTGCTCGGACTTCTGGACCATCGCGCGCATTTTCCCGGCGAACTGTCGCTCGGCCTTGCGCGGCGCGTCGCGCTGGCGCGCGCCTTCGCCGTCCGCCCGTCGCTCCTCCTGCTCGACGAGCCGTTCGTTTCGCTCGACGGGCCGCTGGCGCTGTCGCTGCAGCGCGAGCTTGCGGCGCTCGTCGCCGGACGCGCAGTGACCACGGTGCTCGTCACCCACGACGTCGGCGAAGCGATCCGCCTCGCCGATCGCATCTTCGTCCTGTCGTCCCGTCCGGCTCGGGTGGTCGGCGAAGTGCGGGTCGATCGGCCGCGGCAGCGGATGAACCCCGTTGAGGCCCGGTCGATCGAGGACCGTATCGAGGCGCTGCGCGCAATGGCGTGAACCGCGAACGGCGTCCAGAATGCGGGCCCTCGGCGTCGGGGCAAGCCGAGAGAGGGCAGGGCGAATTTGATGCAGCGCCCCGTCAACGGGATCGAATACGTCGCATAGCGACAGGAATGTTCAAAGTCTGGAGGCGTCTCGTGAGCGTGGTCATGGGTTGGGATATCGGCGGCGCCCACTTGAAGGCGGCGAGGGTCGTGAATGGACGGGTCGAGACGACAGCCCAGGCGGCGACGCCGCTATGGCTCGGCCTCGAGAGCCTTCATTCCGCGTTCGACGGGCTGAAACAGCAAATGGGCGACGCCGACTCCCATGCGCTGACGATGACGGGCGAGTTGTGCGACGCCTTCGCCTCGCGGCGCGAAGGCGTCGTCGGCCTCGCGGCGATCGCCGTCCAGCATCTCGCGCCGGCGCCGGCCCGCTTCTATGCGGGAGCGGCCGGGTTCGTCGGACCCGAGGAGCGTGGAGGCGCGCGCCGCCGACATCGCCTCGGCCAACTGGCGCGCCAGCGCCGAGCTGGTTGCGCTGCGGCTCCGGGAAGCCCTGCTCGTCGACGTCGGCTCGACCACCGTCGATCTGATCCCCGTGGCGGCCGGAAGGGTCGTCTCTCTCGGCGCCGACGACGCGCATCGCCTCGCTGCGGGCGAACTCGTCTATAGCGGGATGACCCGCAGTTTCGTCATGGCGATGGCGGAGCGTGCGCCGTTCCGCGGCGTCTGGACTCCGCTGATGAACGAATATTTCGCCAGCAGCGCCGACGTGTACCGCATTCTCGGCGCCCTCCCTGACGGGGCCGACAAGATGTCGACGGCGGACGGGCGCGAGAAGACGATCGCCGCCTCCTGCGCGCGCCTCGCGCGCATGGTCGGCCGCGAAGCCGACGAAGCGGACGTCTCCGAGTGGCGGGCGCTCGCGCGCTGGTTCGCGGAGGCGCAGACGCGCGACATCTGCGACGCCGCCTGGCTGCGCCTCTCCCGTGGCGACGTCGCCGCCGACGCGCCGATCGTCGCCGCGGGGATCGGCGAATCGATCACGGCGGAGGTCGCTCGTCGGCTGGGTCGCCCGTGGCGGACGTTCGCCTCCCTGATCGGCGCGCCCGCCGAAGCGTCGCATTGCGCGCCGGCGGCCGCCGTCGCCATGCTCGCCGCGGCTCTGGCGCCCGGCTCGAGCGGGTGATTCCAGGCGACGGAGCTTGTGCTATCGTGCCGGAAAGACTTTTAGGGAGCGAGACATGCGTCGATCGGGTTCGGCAATGATTTTGGCGATCCTGGCGGCCGGCGGCGCAGGGAGCGCCGCCGCCGCAGGCGGCGCCGACAACGATTATCCGACCGCCGTGCGTGCCGAATATGTGTTCGCATGCATGAAGACGAACGGCGAGACACGCCAATCGCTGGAGCAGTGCTCCTGTTCGATCGACGTGATCGCGTCGCTGCTGCCCTACGACGCCTATGTGGCCGGGGAAACCGTCGCATCGGTCGGCCAGGCGCCGGGACAGATCGGGGGCATCTTCCGCGAGCGCCGCCGTCGCCAAGGACGATCTCGCCGAGTTGCGGCGCGCGCAGGCCGAAGCGGAGGTGCGCTGCTTTTGATGCGGCGTCGCCGGCGGCCTGGAGCGAGAGGCGATTGGCCGAATCGCGTCTTGATCAGGATTTTTGAAAACGCGGGATCATTGCGAAAAACCCGCATCCACCTTTTCGCGTCCCGTTCTAGGCGCCGTCGCGGGCGGCCGGCCACGCGCCGGAAAAGGTCTTGCCGGTCGTGTCCTGGGCCTCGACCCGGAATGTCCTGGCGCCGTTGGGGTTGAAGGTGAAGCGGAAGTTCGGGTCCTCCGCGATCGAGATTCCGCCTTCCATCGAGAAGACCAGTTCGTCTCCCTGATAGACCGCCAGCCTGTTGATGTAGCGCGCCGGCGTATAGAGCCGGGTCAACTGGTCCATCTGCAGACCGGAATTGTTGGGGTGGCGGATCATCATCAGCGCCTCGTTGGGCGCATCGGCGTTCGGCGGCAGGATCCGGAACTTCATCTGCCCCAATGTCGCGAGCGCCTCTTCCATGCTCTTGACCATCGGCGCGGAGCAGCCCCCGGCCGCCTTCACATAGCGGGTCGCCATGTGCAGCGACCCGTCGCTGAGTTCGGCCACGACGTGCACGTTGGTGTAGGAATTGACGCGGACGCGGGTGGCGATGCGCGTGTCGCCAGCCTTGTCGCCGAACGTGAACGCGGCCGCCAGCGGCGCAGGGTTCTCGTCGATCACGAGCGTCAGCTTCACGACCCGGCGCGGGTCTCCCGGGGGAGCCTCGCGAAAAAGGACATAGGCACGAGCGCTGCGTCCTCGGCGCGGGCCGGGGCGTCGAGGGCGACGATTCCGTCGTCCGCGACGATGGGTTGCCCTGAAAGAAGACGCGCTGCAGGTCCGGCCAGGGATCGGCGTCTTCGGCCGATTGCGCGGAAGCGCGGCGCTGGCGGCCGCTCGCTGCGGCGAGCGCGAGGCAGAGACCGTGCATGTCGTCGAGTGATGTTTTCGAGCCATTGGCGTTCCTCCCGTCGTAGCCGTCTGTGCTTATGGATCCCACTCGTATTCGGAAAAGGCCGTCGTCGCGTTGCGCGCGTTGTAGTCGTCGAACAGCACGCCAGCCGTCGCGCAGCGATTGTCCCGCCGCCTTCGCCGCGCTGTCAACCGGCTCGCCGCGGGCGATGAACGCCTTTATGTCGTTGGCCAGGCCGGAGAGGTAGGCGTGCTCGGTCTCGAGCGCTTCCGGCCACGGGAGGGCGAGCGGCCCGTGGCCGGGGATGACCCGCACCGCTGGCGATCGCCTTCAAAGCGTCGAAATTCGCCAGCCACCCCTTCAGCGAGCCGTCGATGATGGGGAGGTGGCCGACGAAGACGAGGTCGCCGGCAAACAACGTGCGCGTCGCGTGATCGAGGACCGTGAGGTCGCAATCGGTGTGCGCGGGCGGCCACGCGCGCAACTCCAGGCTGCGGCCGCCCAGGTCGAGGGTCAGCCGGTCCTCGACGGTCAGGGCCGGCGGAATGATTCTGGACCTCGTCGACCAGCCTGTCGCCGATGATCTTGCGGAACGCCTTGAGATAGAATGGGCCTCGAGCGGCGAGCGGCGCGCGGCAGGTTGCGATGCCCGACGAAAGATCGCGCCCAGTCCGTCGAAGGCCGCGTTGCCGAACACGTGATCCGGATGCTCGTGGGTGTTGACGACGTACAGAATCGGTTTCTGGCGTCCTGGCGCGGATCGCTGCGAGCAGGCGCCTTCCCACCTCCACGCTTCCTCCCGTGTCGATGACGGCGACGCCCCTATCGCCGATCACAAAACCGATATTCGCGATATCGCCTTCGTTCGTCCGCGCTCATCATCGCGATCGAGCCCGCGTGAGCGAAGACGCCGGGCGCGACCTCCTGGACCTGAAGCGGGCTGACGTCGTCGCAATGCGCCGGGGCGACGGACAGCGCCAGAACGAAGCCAAAAAGGGCGCTCGCCAAAAAACGCATCGCCGCGCCATGCGCCTCCCAACTTATCTTGATTCCAGACCTAAAGACTGTTGGCGAAAGAGACAAGACAGTGGCGTTCAGAGCTTTACTGAAAAAAACTTCAATCAAGAGGTGACAGCTATTGCGTCATAGCGATTTTTTGTCGAGTTTTATGCTTGCGCCCTTCAGCCGACCGCAATATGTTGGTCATGGCATCGGCTGCACGAGTGTCGGGGAACGGGAGCTCCGGCGCACTTAATCGGAGGCAAAGCGAGATTTCCCGCAAGAGGGAGTTCCGCGTTCGCTCTGTCGTGACACGCTGTCGGCGCCATCCCAACGAGACCGTCGCAGATTCGCGCGCGCTGACTTTATAGCGTCTCGCGGACCCTGCTAGACAGAGGACGTGACAACCGGGAGGAACGAATGCGCAAATTGTTGCTTGCAAGTTGCCTTGGCGCAACCGCTCTGCTTGGCGCGGGCTACGCCTTCGCCGACGACGATTTGGCTAAGCTTCAAAACGACCCGAAGCAGTGGGTGATTCCGCGCGGCGACTTCTACAACACCGCCTTCTCGAAACTCAATCAGATCACCGCCGACAACGTGCATAAGCTTGCGCCGGCGTGGACCTTCTCGACTGGCGTTCTGCGCGGCCACGAGGGCGCGCCGCTCGTCATCGGCGACGTCATGTTCCTTCATGCGCCCTTCCCCAACACCGTCTTCGCCCTCGATCTCAACAACGACGGCAAGATCCTCTGGAAATACGAGCCCAAGCAGGATCCGAACGTCATTCCGGTCATGTGCTGCGACACGGTCAATCGCGGCCTCTCCTACGCCGACGGCAAGGTCTTCCTGCACCAGGCCGACACCACGCTTGTCGCCCTCGACGCGAAGACCGGCGACGTCGTGTGGTCGGTGAAGGACGGCGATGCGTCCAAGGGCCAGACCGGCACCGACGCGCCGTTCGTGTTCAAGGACAAGGTATTTATCGGCGTGTCCGGCGGCGAGTTCGGCGTGCGTGGCTGGGTCAGCGCCTATAATATCAAGGACGGCAAGCTGGTGTGGCGCGCGTTATTCCGAGGGTCCGGATTCCGACCTCCTTGTCGACCCGCAAAAGACGACGGCGCTCGGCAAGCCGATCGGCGCCGGACTCGTCGCTCAAGACCTGGCAGGGCGATGAGTGGAAGATCGGCGGCGGCGACACCTGGGGCTGGTATTCCTTCGATCCCGAACTGAACCTGATCTACTACGGGTCGGGCAATCCCTCGACCTGGAATCCGAAACAGCGTCCCGGCGACAACAAGTGGTCGATGACCATCTGGGCGCGCGACGCCGACACGGGCATGGCCAAGTGGGTCTACCAGATGACGCCCCACGACGAGTGGGACTATGACGGCGTCAACGAGATGATCCTCACCGATCAGAAGATCGACGGCAAGGATCGCAAGCTTCTGACCCACTTCGACCGCAATGGCTTCGGCTACACGCTCGATCGCACCAACGGCGAACTGCTCGTGGCGCAGAAGTTCGATCCCGCCGTGAACTGGGCGACGGGCATCGACATGGACAAGTCGTCTCCCGAATACGGGCGTCCGATCCGCGTCAAGGCGATGTCGACCGAGGCGAACGGCGAGGACGTCAACAGCAAGGGCATCTGCCCGGCGGCGTTGGGCTCCAAGGACGAGCAGCCGGCGGCCTACTCGCCGGAGACGGAGCTGTTCTATGTGCCGACCAACCACGTCTGCATGGACTACGAGCCGTTCAAGGTGAGCTACACCGCCGGCCAGCCCTACGTCGGCGCGACCCTGTCCATGTATCCGCCTCCGGGCGACAAGAACATGGGCAACTTCATCGCCTGGGACGGCAAGACCGGCAAGATCGTGTGGTCCGATCCGGAGCAGTTCTCTGCGTGGGGAGGCGCGCTGGCGACTGCGGGCGGCGTGGTGTTCTACGGAACGCTCGAAGGCTACCTGAAGGCGGTCGACGCGAAGACGGGCAAGGAGCTCTACAGGTTCAAGACCCCGTCCGGCATCATCGGCAACGTCATGACCTACGAGCACGGCGGCCGGCAGTACGTGGCGGTCCTGTCGGGCGTCGGCGGCTGGGCCGGCATCGGCCTCGCGGCCGGTCTGACCAAGGCGACCGACGGTCTGGGCGCGGTCGGCGGCTACGCGGCGCTGTCGAACTATACGGCGCTCGGCGGGACGCTGACGGTCTTCGCTCTGCCGCAGGACTGATCGTCGACTGACTGACCAGTAGGAATGGGCCCGGCGCATGCGGGAAAGTAACGCACGCGCTGGGCTTTTTTGATCCGCGTAGCGGACAACCGACAGCGTCAAGGAAAGAGCACAGTGCGGTTTCTCCACTCCTTTCTTGGTCTCGCGATGGCTTTGAGCTTGGCCGCTCCGCAACTGTCGCGCGCCGATGACGCGCCGGGCGATCCGACGGCTGTGAAACAGGACGAAGACGGGATCTGGCGGGACAAGGACGGCGACCCGACCTACAAGATCGGCGCGGACGGATCCGTCGACTGGAACACCTACTCGGGCTTCCGCCGCTACCATTCGGAATGCCACGTCTGTCACGGTCCGAACGGCGAGGGATCAAGTTTTGCGCCGGCTCTGGCGAATTCGCTCAAGACGATCCCTTACGCGGAGTTCTACGGGATCGTCGTTAGCGGACGGAAGGACTTTCTGAACGGCCAGGACAAGGTGATGCCGACGTTTGCCGACAACAAGAACGTGATGTGTTACTTGAACGACATCTATGTCTATCTGCGCGCTCGCTCCACGAACGCGATCCCACCCGGACGTCCCGCCGAGCACGCGCCCAAGCCGGCCGCCTTCGACAAGGCGGAAGACAAATGCATGAGCGACAGCTGATGGCGGAGCACCCAAAGCGCCCGCGCCCGCGGGATTTTGCCAAAGCAGCGCTCTGCGCGCTCGCCCTCGCCGGCCTCGCCTGCGTGATCGGCTCCAGCGGCGGCAGGGCCCAGGACGATCAGGACGGAGCGATCGAACTCGTCGACCCGCACGTCTTTCGCGCCTGCGCAGACCCGCGGAATTTGCCGTTCTCGAACGAAGGCCGCGAGGGATTTGAAAACAAGATCGCAGACCTGTTCGCCAAGCAGCTCGGAAAGAGCGTCGGCTATGCGTTCTACCCGGGCGCGACCGGCTTCATCCGCAACACGCTGAACGCGCGTCGCTGCGACGTCGTGCTCGGCATTGCGCAAGGCGACGACATCGTCCAACCGACCAACCCCTATTACCGCACGAGCTACGCGGCGGCCTACAAAAAGGGCGGGGCGCTCGACGGCCTCGATTCGCTTCAGGATCCAAGGCTGAAGACCGCGCGGATCGGCGTCGTCGCAGGCACGCCTCCGGTCACCTATCTCGCAACGGGCGGCCTCCTGCCGCAGATCAAGTCTTATGCGTTGATGGTCGACACGCGGTTCGATTCGCCGGCGCAGCAAATGATGTCGGATCTCGAAAAGGGGGACATCGACGTGGCTCTGCTTTGGGGACCCCTTGCCGGCTACTACGCCGCCAAGGCGACCGACCCCATCACCGTCACGCCGCTCGTGAAGGAGCAGAACGGGCCCAAAATGACGTACCGGATCGTCATGGGCGTACGCCACTCGGACCAGAACTGGAAACGCTCGCTCAATAAGCTGATTGCGGACAACCAGGACGCGATCAACGCGATCCTCAAATCCTATGGCGTGCCGCTGCTCGACGAGAACAATCGCCCCTTGGGGCCTTGATCATGGTTCGATCAGGTTTGCGGCTGGCGATCGCGGCCGCGCTCACAGGCTTTGTAGCTTTCGGCCCGATCGTCTTCGCGCGGGCGGACGGGGCTCCGTCGGAGCCTCTAACATTCAGGCAGAGCGACTATCGGGCGCCCACGCCAGCGACGCTCCAGGGCGCTCGCGTGCTGACGACAGGCGAGGCGGAGAAGCTGTGGCGTGCGGGCGAGGCTGCGTTCGTCGACGTGCTGCCCCAGGCCCCTCGACCTGTCGGTTTGCCGGCCGACGTCGTGTGGCGAGACAAACAACGGTCCGACATTCCAGGCAGCATATGGCTGCCCGACACCGGCTACGGAGAGCTTGCTCCGGTCATGCTGGATTATTTCCGCCGCGGGCTCGACCGCGCGCTGGACGGCCGCTCCCGGCGCCCTGGTCTTCTATTGCCTCAAGGATTGCTGGATGTCCTGGAACGCGGCGAAGCGGGCTCTGGCCCTGGGTTACAAAGACGTCGACTGGTATCCGGAAGGAACAGAGGGCTGGGCGGCGGCCGGTCTGCCGCTCGAACTCCGTCGACCGGAGCCGCGGCCTTGAGCGGCAAACCGGGACGCGGCGCAATGCAGGTTTTCGCCTTTAATCCGCGGAAGGCCAAGCGCTTGGGCCGCTGCGCCGCGCGGTCCGCCGGAAGGCGGAAAGCGTATCCGTCACAACGCCCCTTGCACAGCTCGGGCAATGGCGCCGAGGCGCTGTTCGATCAGCGCCGGAGACTCGCATACGTAGCTGACCGTTCGGCGGCGGTCGTCGAACACGCGAAGGTCCCATTCGAGTTTTTGACGCGCCGTGTCGTCCAAGGGCGCGTTGTTTTTCTCGTCCGCAGCGTTCTGCGCAACCTCGTTCTCCGCGCGAATGCGGTCCGCCAGTTCGCGCTGCTTTCGTCCAAATCGGTCAAGACCGCTCAGGATCTGCGACCGCTGCTGGGTAAGATCCTGGAACGCCGCGCCGAAGGCCTCCAGCAGTTTCGCATTCGCATCCGCGCCCTGTTTGGCCTTGAACTCCGAAATCGTCTTTTCCACGTCCTCGACCGGCACGCGCCGCTCGGACATTTTCGTCGCGAGATCGACGACGTCCGGGTCGTTGCGCCACGCTTGGGAATTCAAGTCGACATCGGGGCCGGACCACACCGATGCGAGCGAGAAGGTCGACGTCTTGATTTGATGACACGGCCAGTCCGGATCGGCTTTCGGTCGTCCCTGGGCGAACGCCTGCGGCGAGGCAAGCAGAAGGACGCCGGCAGCGACGGCGCGGGCGCAGGCAAGCATGGGCGTATCCTCGTTTCGCCGAGCATAGGCGCCGCCGAACGACGATTCAAGCAGCAGCGGAGGATGCGCCATTGCGCCCGGCGACAAAGCGGCGCTTAACGGGCGCATGGCGCTTAAGGAGAGATCGATGACCCGGATGTTGGCCAGCGTAACCGACTCCACGGAGGCCGACATCGCCCTGCGGCTCGGCGCGGACATCATCGATCTGAAGGACGCGGCAAAAGGCGCAATGGCGGCGGTCGACATCGCGACCGCCGAGGCCGTCGTGGCCGAGGTTGCGGGACGCCGCGAAACCAGCGCGACGCTGGGCGACCCGCCCTACGACCCGGCCGCGTTGCTCGAGAAGGCGCGCGCCTTCGCGTCCGTCAAGCTGGACTATCTCAAGGCGGCGGTGGATGCGAACACGCTCGAGCAATGGGGCGAAGGGTTGCTCGCGACTATGGCTCGGTCGGCGCATCTGGTCGCGGTGCTGTTTGCCGACGAAGCGCCCGACCTCGCCATCCTGCCGAAGCTGAAGTCGCTCGGGTTCAAGGGCGCCATGCTCGACACGAAGCGCAAGAGCGCCGGCCGGCTCATCGACTATTTTGACGTGACCCGTCTGGACCAATTCTGCTCGCTGTGCCGCGCCGAGGGACTGACGAGCGGACTCGCAGGTTCGCTGGAGGCGCCTGACGTGCCGCGGTTGCTGCTGGTCCGCCCCGACGTCCTCGGGTTTCGCGGCGCGCTTTGTCATGACAGGGATCGAGCGGCCAGGCTCGATCCTCAATGCCTTTCCCTGATTCGCGGTCTTATTCCGCGCGAACGTCCGGATCCGGATGCGTCCCGGACGGTCGACTGGAGCCTGCTGGCGCGCGGCATTGTCGGCGGCCACGATCATGAGAGCGAAGTCGATCGGGTCTATGTGCACGATTTTGTCATCCCGGCTTCCATCGGCGCGTATAATTTCGAGCGCAACACGCCGCAAAAGGTCGCATTCGACGTCGAGGCCGTCATCCGTCGTACGGTCGCCCATGTCGACGACATGCGCGAAGTCTTCTCCTACGATCTCATTCTGGACTCGATCCGGCTCGCCGTCGGGCGGGGACACGTCCAGTTCGTCGAGACGCTGGCCGAGGAGGTGGCGGCTTCCGTGCTTCGACACGCCAGGGTCCGAAGCGTTCGCGTCAGCGTGCGCAAGATCGACGTCATCGACGGCGCGGTCGGCGTCGAAATCCATCGCGAACGCGCGGCCAGCGCGGAGGAGGGCCACCTCTACGGCCTCGCCTCGAGGACGACGCCGTCGCACCGAAAAGACTGAATCGGATGCTGTTCGGTAGAGGCGGGGCGCCTTCTCCCCGCTTGCGGGGAGAAGGTTAGGATGCGGGGCGGGGCGAGGGGGTTGCGAAGCTGGCGCCTCCACCCCATCGCATCCCGCTCTAACAGGTCGCTCTTCAGGCGAACGTCCGCGCGAGTTCGAAAGCCTGGCGAAAGTCCAGCTTCAGGGGAGACGCGCTTGCCGCCATCTGCTTGAAGAGGCCGGCCTCCGTGCGATACTTGACATTGCCGATGGCGAGCGCGCCGACGCCCAATGCGCCGCGGTCGCCCAGAGGCGATCCGTTGGCGTGGAGATCGAGCCCCTCGACGCCGAGCGGCGGCACCGCGTTCACATCCGCTGCGACAAGCAGCCTCTCCCCGATGGCGATTTGCGACGCGTCGAGCACGCGCACGCCGGCCTTCGCGGCGCAGAGGGCGATCTCGGTCGACGCGACGATCGAGGTCTTCTTCTCCGCAGTGGAGCCGTCGGCCACCGCGACATCGACCCCGAAGCGGCGCTTGACCTCCTCGGCATGACGCTGAACGCGTTGCGTTCCGTCATGACCGACGAACGTGACCGACGCGCCTTCGAGCGCCCCGATGACTCCGGCGGCCGTTCCGACCACGCCCGTCGCCCCGAATATCGAGACCGCGGCGCCGGCGAGCCCGCGCCCTTTCTTTTCCTTCAGGGTCTTCTCGACGACCGCGATCATCGCAGCCGCAGTCGTGAAGGACCCCGCGGGATCGGCGAACAGCGAAATCTCGAACGGCTTCAGCAAGGCCTTGGCGGCCGTGTCGAGCATGTCGAGGGCCAGAAACGCGTCCTTTCCGGCGATGAAAAGGCCGGTGCGTGCGGCGTCGCGCGGAGAGCGAGAGAACATCGCGTCGTGTACGAGGCCCGTTATCTCGCCAAGCGACACGTTCGTGTACGGGACCGTCGCGTCGTAACCCGCGTCCAGCGCCATGTTGACGTCGAACGGGCTCATATGCGCAAGCGGAGTCACCATGTGCAGGATATTCTTGGCCACGTCTTCCTCCCGTCGTCGGTTCTAGCTTTCGAACGCTTCGACCAAGGCGCCGCGATTGCGCGCCGCGCAAATCCTGATGCTCACGTTCGTCTCCTCCGCGTCGCGTGCGCGCGCCGCGAGGAATTCGGCTTCGTCGGGATCCGCGGCAAAGGCGAACGCGGTCGGTCCCCAGGAACTCTGTCCAACGCCGCGCGCTCCCCGAGCTCGCAAGCGCTCGGCGACGCGGCCGACCGCGGCGCTGGTGAAGCGGCCGCCGCCCTGGGCCGGAGCGAAGTGGTCTCCGAGGATGGTCTGGATCGCCGCAACGCCTTCGCCAAAGGCGTCGACATCGCGTTCGGCGACGCCCGGCAGGATCTGCATCAGCGTCCGGCGGCAGATCTCGCCCGAGGCCTCCGCGGAAAGCGCGGGCAGGGCGGCGAACGCCCGACGCTCGTCGTCGCCATGGACGCCTTCGACCGCCGGGTCGAGGATCAGCACGATTCGCCAGTCTTCCGGAAACGAAAGATGCGTCACCACGGGCGGCACGTCGGTATGACGGCCGCGTCCGACGTCGAGGACAAGGCCGCCGCGTTCGAATAGCGCCGCTCCGGCGCCCGACCTCCGGCCTCGATCCAGAATGCGCGCATCGGCAATCCCATCGGCGCCGATCCCATGGAGGCGCCGCAGGGCGCTCGCGATCGCAAGCGCCAGCTGCGTGCCGGAACCGAGCCCGGAATGCGCCGGAATCGCGGCGGAGACGGTCAGCGTCCCGCTCAGGTTCAGGCGAAGCCGTTCCGCCACGCGCAGAGCGAGCCAGACGCTGCGATCCTGCTCGTGTCCGAGCGTCTGGAATTCACCGCCGGGGACGATCTCGACTTGGGTTTCGAAGGCGTCGACGGAAAGTCCGATGGACCCGAAGCGGCGCCCGAGGCCCCCGTTCAGGTCGAGAAATCCGAGGTGCAGCCTCGCCGTCGTAGCGACCCGAACGCTTCTCACGATTGCGTATCGCTCCCTGACGCTCAAGCGCCTTGGTCGCGGGCGCGTTGTCGCGACATAACGAAACTTTCGTCGCCTTGCCAAGGGAAGAAAGCTCGAATTCGAAGGTTCGCCGCGGGGTCTTGACGACGGCCGAGCAAGAAGACTTGCCTCGTCCCCGCAAGCCGATCACCATGAGTCTCGGCGGGCCTCTGGTCGAAGGCGGGAACGCGATGATCGAGTTGATACTGACGGTATGCACCCTGGCGGCGACGGAGTCCTGCAGCGAGACGCGTCTGCAATTCGTCTCCGACGAGACGCCGGCGCAATGCGCGATGCGGGCGCCCCCCACCATCGCGGCCTGGTCCGAGCAGCACCCCGGGATGCGGGTCGCCCGCTGGCGCTGCGCCTACCCGGGGCAGGACGGTAGAAAGATCTGAGCGGCGCCCTTCGCTGGGCTATCGCGGGTCTTTCGCAGGCATGCGCGGAGGAGCGAGCGGCGTAAAGACGATGCTCGCGTTCTCGTCGCGTCCAAGAACGGGATCGAGCGGGCCCCCTGTCGATGGATCGCCGCCGCCGGTCGTCGTGATCGAGGACGGCGTCACCTCGCGGGCCGTCGCCTGACTAACGCCGCCCTCTCCTGTGCCGAAATCCGCGGTCCGTCCGCCCTGCGGCTTCCCGTCCGCGCTCGCCTTCATGGCCGCTTCCGTCCTCTCGGCGAATTTTGCGTCGTAGGGCAAACGATAGGCGCGCGGCGTTCCGCTCGGGAAATTGTCTTGGTCGAGTTCCTCGACCCAAAGATAAATCGCGCCGGGCTCGCCCTCGAGCGAATGCGGTTCGACAATGCGGGCCGAGAGCAACTTGAACCGCGACGGCAGCGGGTCGATCGACGACCAGCCGAGCAGCGCCCGGGTCTCGACGAAATTGACGACGTAGAACCCGCTGGTGAGGACGATCAAGGCCGCTTTGATCGGCCAGGCGAACCGCGCGAAGACGAGGATCGAAAGCAGCACGACGCCGAGGAGCGCGTAGCCGATCGCGAGACCGAGAATGATTTCGTTGACGTTCTTCATCGGACGCGCACGCCCGTCTTGGGATCGAGATCCGATCCATTGCGATTGACAGAGCGGAACGTCTCCATCAGCGACTTCGGACGCCGGTTGACGTCGGTCACCTTGCCTTCGGAATCGATCGTGAAACGGACCGCGGTTTTCTCGTCGCCGGTGTGATCGACGAACACCTTGTCGTCGAAGACGACCTGAGCCGTGGGATTGAGCTTCTGCACTTTCACGGTCGCCGGAACCGGCTGACCGGTCGTCGCCTGGAAGTGACTTACGTTGACCGTGTACTCGCCGGGCACGATTCCTCGGATGGTGACGATCTCCTCACGGATTGGCGATACGATCTTTTTGCCGTTGACGACGATGAAGTCGTTCGCGCCGCCACGGTCGTCACGATCGAGCACCATGAAGCCGGCTTCGCGATGCCGGTACCACGCAATGTTGCCGGCCGGGTCCTGGACAAAGAGATCGAGATCGTCCGGGTGATTGTCGGGCCAGTCCATGGTGACGAGAAACTCGGCTTTCGAATCGACCTTGCCCTCCTTGGCGTCGGGCGCGATCGCGAGGAGGGCAATGAAGAACAGGAACGCGACGACCTGCAGCGCCTTGAACAGCATCACGCTGAAAGGATCGAACGGCTCCTCGCGCGGATAGAGGCCGAAGTCATCGATCATAGCGGCGCTCCAGCGCCGGGACGACCCGCGTTTCGGTGAGGCGCACCGCCCTCGAGAACACCTCCGACGTTGCGCCGTCGAGCATGTAATACTGGATCTTCAAGAGAATCGAGCCGACAAGGCCCGCAAGAGTCGTGTACATGGCAACCGCCATGCCGTCGCTCATGAGGCCCATCGACGCTTTCATCGTCGTCTTGTCGCTGGCGTCGAGGCCCGCGATCGGCGCCAGCATGATGATGAAACCGATGATGGTGCCGAGGAGCCCGAGCTTTATCAAGGTGTCGCTGGCAAATCCGCCGAAGCCGTTCGAGCCGCGCAACCGGTCGGCGAGGCTTCGCAGCAGAAGCGCTTGATCCAACCGCCGCGCGCCTTGCGCCCGTGCTTTCAGCGCAAGATCGCGGATATGCGCGCCGACAAAGCCTGGCGGCAGCGGTCCCTGGCCCTCGACAGAGCCGTCATCGAGGACGATCGCGTTCGCGCCCGCAGCTTCGATCATCGCTTCCGCCTTTCGCTCCTGCCCGCCTTCGCGGGCGATCGCGAGGGTTCGCCACAGGCAATGAAGCGATGCGCCGATGTACAGCACGCCGATCACCGACGAGATGTATGTTCTGTCAGCTTCGATCATTCGAGCCAGGAGCCCGTAGCGCCATAGCAGGACGCCCCCGAAGACGGTCGCCCCGGTGAAGATCAGCCACCGCAGCAACGGGGCGCGATCGGGGCTTGACCAGCCGATCGCCCCTTGATGCGAGACAACGGCGGTTGCGGTCATCCTGACATCCTCCCGCGTCTCATGGCTTGTCGCCGCTGACGACGCCAAGAAGCCTATCCGTGTCGCGGCGCCGTCCGCAAGTTAAGGCTCCCGAGCGTGGGTGGGCAAATTGCCCGATCTTGGCCCGCTCCCGGCGCGCCGGCGCGATTGGCGATTGCGCGCCTGATGCCCGCTGCTAGATTCCTGAACAAAGGTCAGCGGAGGAAAACATGCGTATCTTCATTCCTCTCCTCGCCCGGCTGCTCGCGGTCGCCGCCATCTGCCTGGCGGGGGCGGTCGTCTGGTCGATGATGGACGCGCGACGGGACCTGCAACGCGAGATTGCCGACACGGCGGAGCGGACCGGACAGCATATCGAGGCGCTTTACTGGCAGGAGCTGCTTTGGCGCGGCGGAGTCAGCAAGGAGCGCATTCTGCCGACGCCGGAATGGCGAACGCTGCAAACGCTCGCCCTGATATCGCCGGGCGTCTGCGTCGACTTCCGGTTCGCGCAAGACGAGCCTCAACGCCTCTGTGGGCAGATTGCTGGAGTTCGGCTCTCCCGCCCCGGCCTGGTTTGCAGCCGCCTACGACTGGATGCTCCGGACGCATCAGGGCGTGTCGCGACCTCTGAGCGAGCGGCAGCGCAACGCAGGCGAGATCATCGTCGCGCCCGAGCCGCAGGCCGCGTTGCGCATGGTCTGGCAGAGACTGAGCGCACTGGCCGCGATGGCCGCCGCTCTGACGCTCGCAATCAGCGTCTTCTCGGCCGTTGCGATCGCCCAGGCGCTCGCCCCGGCGCGCGGGATCATCGCCGGGCTGCGGCGTCTTTCGGCCGGAGACTATCGCGGCCGGGTGGCGCTCGGTCGCGCGCGCGATTTCGCTCCGCTCGGCGCGGCGGTTAATGAGCTTGCGGACCGTCTTGCGCTGGCGACAAGCGAACGTATCGACTTGACGCGGAAGCTGATCGAAGCGCGCGAGGAGGAGCGGCGCGATCTGGCGCGGGAACTCCATGACGAATTCGGGCAGTGTCTGGCGGCGGGCGCGGCCTTCGCAGGCGCCATCGAGTTGGGCGCAGCGAGGGACCGTCCCGACGTCGTGAAGGACGCGCAAGAAATCGGGCGTCTCTTCAAGCGCATGTCGAGCGCCCTGCGCACGGCGCTCACTCGTTTGCGCAACCCGGTATCCGAGGAAATTGGACTCGAGGCCGGTCTCCTTGAGCTGGTCGCGGGCTGCAATGCTCGCGGATCTGGCGTCGCTTCGGTCCGCCTCGACCTGGAAGGCGATCTGACGAACCTTCCGGAGAGGATCGCGAGCTGCATCTACCGAATTGCTCAAGAGAGTTCTGACGAACGCATTGCGCCACGGCTCTCCCAGCGAGGTCCGCCTGAGGGTCGAGCGGAGCCTCGATCGAAATGAGGCCATCATGCTGACGATCGAGGACGACGGGGGCGGCGACGCAACTCGGATCGCCGCAACCGGCGGGCAGGGCATCGCGGGCATGCGGGAAAGGGTCGCCGCCTTTGGCGGCGAATTCTCCATTCGCGACGG
Source organism: uncultured Alphaproteobacteria bacterium (assembly GCA_963724785.1). GTDB lineage: Bacteria > Pseudomonadota > Alphaproteobacteria > Rhizobiales > Beijerinckiaceae > Roseiarcus. The sequence continues at coordinate 355,038 of CAVRWC010000001.1, forward strand.
CGCCCGGGGACTTCGCGTGGCGGCGATCATTCCGCTGGCGCTGGCGGCATGACGCGCCCGACTGGCGAAGGCATAACCGTTCTTGTGGTAGACGATCATCCGGTCGTCCGCGAGGGCTATCGCCGTCTCCTCGAGGCGTCCGGAGGTTTCCTGATAGTCGGTGAAGCCGGTTCTGCGGGCGCCGCCTATGATCTCTTTCGCCGCCTTGCGCCCGACGTCGTCGTCATGGACCTGTCTCTGCCAGGCGCGAGCGGTCTCGATGCGGTTCGCCATATCCGCCAGTGGGATCCCTCTGCTCGGATTCTTGTGTCGTCAATGCATGGCGGGGCGGGTCTTGCCCTGAAATCCTTCGAGGCCGGCGCGACCGGCTATGTCCTGAAGGGCGCCGATGCGCGCGAATTCGCCATGGCGGTGCGGAAGGTTGCGCGCGGCGAGCGCGCGCTCGCTCCGGAGATCACCCGCGACATTGCCGCCGAACGGATCCGCGGCGGTTCGATCCTCGACGCGCTCGGACCCCGCGAGGCCGAGATCCTGCGTCAGATCGCCATAGGGGCCTCGGATTCCGAAATCGCAAAGTCGCTTAATCTGAGCCTCAAGACCGTGCAGAATTACCACTATCGGATCAAGGAGAAGATCGGCGCGCGCACCGACGCTCAACTCGTGTGGATTGCGATCAGCGCCGGAATCGTGGAGGCCGACCGCGCATCAGCCCCCTGACGGATCGCGGCTCCAACGGCAGGCGCGGTGGAAATCAATTCGGCAGGTCGAGACCCTTGATCTCTTCGACGACGAAGACTTCCGCTCGGCGCCAGGCGTCGTCGCTGTCGCCTCGAAAGCTCAGCATCTTGTCGTCGACCAGGCGGTCCGCCTGAAGGTCGACGATCTGCAGTTTTCCCCACTGGATGAGCGTGCTCATCTTTTCGACTCCCCCGTAGACCAGAAGCCGCGCGCCAGCGGCCTTGGCGGCTTTGATCAGGGCTGGCGCGGGCGTATTGGCGGCAGTGCAGGGCGGTGAGGCGCAGGCGATCTCGACCGGCCGAAATCGTCCTGTCGCGGCAAGGTCGCTGCGCAGCGCTTTTACGAAGGCGGCGAGACGCGCGGCGTGCTCGGCCGTCTGGTCGCGAGGCTCGCCGGACGTGTCGGTGTAGTCGAAGTCGATGACGGCGACCGGGATGGGCGGCCTTGCGGCGTCGGCGCCGGCGGCCGAAAGCCAGGCGACGGCCGAAAGAATTGCAACCGCCGCAGGGCCGAGCATGCGCAGAGCGAGCGCGCCGCCGTTCTCTTCAACATCGTTTCCCCCTTTCGGGTCTGAGTTGTCGCGCGAGAAGCCGCCCGCAAGCGCGCGGCCGCTCATCACACGTCGGCAAAAAAATCTCGCCCTTGCCGAGCGCCGCCAGGTCTCCGGCGAGGCGGCGCAGACGTCTGCGAAACAGCCTTGCGAGCTTGGCGCTCTCACGCGCGATGAAATCGGCGATGATGCGCGCGGCGACGAGATCGTGTTCGCCGCAGTCGCCGAAGGACGGCGAAAGCACCGTCGCGCCGCGCCCGAGCAGGATCGTTCCGCGGTTCATCAAATAGCCCGGCAGGTCCCCGGCCTCGCCGCCGATCGCGAGCGTGCCCGCGATCATCCGGCTGCCGGCGTAGGCGCCGGCGCGGCCCTCGATCAGCACCACGCCGCGGCGAAGGCGATCGGCGGCCCTCGCGCCGGCGTCGCCGCGAACGATGAGCAGTCCGCCCGCCATGCCGACGGTCTCCCCGCTCAAGGGACCGGCCAGGCGTTCCGCCGGCGGAGCCCGTGATCTCGAGAACGCCGCCCCTCATCGCGGAGCCGGCGAAAGCTCCGGCGTCGCCGCGGATCGTCAGATCGCCCGCCGGTCATCGATCGGCCGGCCTCGACGCCGACATCGCCCTCGACCACAAGGGTTCCCGCGGCGAGCGCGGCCCCGACCCGGTCGAAGCGCTCGCCGCCTCCCTCGATGACGACAGCGGCCGCCTCGCCCATGCGAACGCCGAACACGTCTCCGACCGTCACGCGCTCTCTGGTCGTCTGCAGTTCGATGGCGTTGATCTCCGGAGGCGCTTTTCCCGGAAAGATTCGCCGGCGTCAGCGGCGACAGATCGAGCCGCTGCGGCGGCGTCGCGCGAAGGGTGAAAGTCAGCGGCTTCACGGCAGCAACTCTTTCAGTCGATAATGATGGCGGCCGAGCTTGCCGCCGTAATTCCCCGCCCCGACACGCAAGGCGCCGCGTTCGGGGCCGAGCGCCAGGATCGCCGCGAGGCCGGCGCGCATCGCCGCGGCGACGGAGGCGCTCGTCAGCCCGTCGATGACGATTTCGAGAACGCTGCCGATCTCCGGTCCGAGCGCGCTCTCGACCGCGCCTTTCAGGGTCGGGCAATAGGCGTCGTTGGTCGAAGCGCTCGCGCCCTTGTATTTGGAGCCGATTTTCGAGCCGGATCGCACGATGCCGCCCGGAAACGGCATGATGACGTCGGGAACCGCGCGCATCGCTTCGACCGCGGCCTCGGCGGCCGCAAGGGTCTTCGCCGGATCGGCGCCCATGATCAGGAGATTGCCGCCGCCGACCGCGCTCTTGGTCATGAACGCCGTCGAATTCGCAAACGAACTCGCCGTCCATCACCGGAATCCGCCAGAAGCGCCTTGGCCCCAGTTTCTTCGAAATCTGCCAGCCGTCGCCGAAAAATCGGATCGCGGCGCCGACCTTCAGCTTCTCGTCGCCGGCATCGAGCCCGGCGTAGCAGGCGGAGCCCGGGCTCGTCAGAACGCATTGGCCGACCCGGTTCTGCACCTGACGCTGCAGCTCGGAAGTGGAGACGGCAAACATCAACACCCGCACGCCCGGCCGGCCGTCCAGCGTTTCGCGCGGCGAGAGCGCGCGGTCGATGCCGGCCTCGCAGCCGCAAGCGATCACCGACGTGGCGAAACCCGGTCATGGTCGTCGCCGCCTGCAGCGCCCAGCGCCTCGTCGGCGCCGTGATGACGAGCGCCGTCGCCCGCATGTCGAACGCTTCGGCGAAGGTGTCGTCGATCCGGACGTCCGTCGAAGTCAGCTCGAGCATGCGATGGTCTCGAAAGGCTCAGGCCGCGGAATGGCGCTCTCGGGCGCCGCCATGAAATCGGACGGAAGCCCATAGCGTTCGTCGTAATAGCGCTCCATCCGTCGTCGCATGGCGGCGTCGACCGAGGGAGAGACCTGAATCGCGCGGCCGAAACGGTAGTGCGTCACCGCGCCGTCGCGCACGACCAGATCGCCGTCCTTGTAAACCCGCGCCGCCGAACGGAACATCGCGGCGAGATCCTTTCCCGGGCGGTAAAGCGCGATGTCGGCGCGGCCGCCGACGCCGAGATGCCCGCGGTCCGAGAGGCCCAGCAGCCTGGCCGGGGCGGCGCGAGTCATCGTCGCGATCTCGTGGACCGTGTATTCGCGCGTGAGCGAAGGCAGCGTCGTCATCGCCGCCGCCTCGGCAGGGAATGCGGGCCAGCCATTGAGCGCGCAAGTCCTTGTCCATCAGCAGGGCGAACAGCTCCGGATACACCGTGAACGGCGCCCCGTTCGGATGGTCGGTGGTGAAAAAGACGCGCCAGGGGTCGTCGATCAGCAGAAACAGTTCAAGCCCGACAGCGAACTGCACGGCGTTGAAGAAGCTCCCCGCCTTGTATTCGAACGGAACGATCCCGCCGCCATTCGAATCGCCATCGAAGATCATGTATTTTTTCGGATGGGCGAACCCGCGCGCGGCGAACTGACGCAACACGTCCGACGAGATGGTCACGGTCTGGCCGAACATCGCCTGTCCGACATCGATCGTCACGTTCTTCGCCGCATTGATCGCCTCCGCCAGCTGCGGCGCGCTGGACGAGATCCCCTGCTTGCCTTCGGCGCCATAACCGTAAAATTGAAGATGCGCGAGATGCAGCGGCAGGTCTTCAGCGGCGGCGATCGTTTCCAGCGCCGTCTTGAAGTTTCCCGGCAATCCAAGATTGTTGCAGTGGACATGCAGCGGATGCGGCACGCCGAGTTCGTGCACCGCCTGCTGCAGCGCCTTCACGATCTCCCGGCTGCTCACGCCATAGGACGGCACCACGTCGTCGAACGAGAATTTCCTGACGTTCTCCTTGAACGCCGCGACGCCGCCGGCGTTGATGACCTTGATCCCGAGCGCGCGCGTCGTCTCCAGGGTCCAGGCGACGTGATCCCGGACCGCGCCGGCGCCTTCGCCCGCGCGCAGGAGGCCGAGGATGAAATCGTCATTGCCGAGGATGGCGAGGATCGCCTTGTCGATGATCGGGATGTCGGCGAGCTCGAGATGCGCGTGCAGCGCATGATGAGGCGAAACGGCTGGCTCGACGACGGTGGTGAAGCCCATCTCCGCGTAGAGGCAGCCGGTCTCGAAGGTCGACCAGCCGGCGTTGGAGAGCGGGGTCGCCGCGGGTCGGCGCGCATGCGCCCGATGCTGTTCGGGCAGGAGCAGGCGCGCGGTGTTCACGTTGCCGCCCGCGATATGCGAGTGTATGTCGATGCCTCCCGCCATCACGATCAGGCCCTCGGCGTCGACGATCTCGTCGGGGCGGGCGCCGTCCGAAGGCGCGACAATCCGGTCGTCGCGCAGGTAAAGGTCGCCGACTTCGTCGCGCTTGTGCGCGGGGTCGACGATGCGTCCGCCCCTGATGCAGGTCAGCATGCCTCGGCGCTCGCGTCTGGAAGGCGCCCGGCGATGCGGGCGAGCGCCTCGGCGACGCTCGGAAGCTCGCCCGAGGATGACGAATGCGCCCTGACCGCGACCAGGGTTCCTGTGTCGAGGGAATGAACGACCGCGTCGTGATCGACGCCCGGGCGTCCGACCTCGATCAGCACTTTCGGCGTTCGCGCCGGTCGCGCCGCGGAATCGCACAAAGCGATCGAGACAGAGTCCGCAGCCCAGTCCGGCGGCGGCTCGCCGAACGCGGAGATCCAGACGACGCAGTCGACCTCGCCCGCTCTCACCAGGCGTTCGGCGTCGAACCGCCAGGGGTCGTGCGTCGGGGCGCCGGAACCGAAGCCGGTTCGCATCGGAAAGCCTGTCATCCAACCGCAGACCGCGAGCACGCCCGCGCCGTTGTCTGCGGCCGCCAAGGGCAAGGACGAGAAGCGGGTGTCTTCGTTGAGATCGCGCACGAGGCCGTTGACCATTTCGATCTCGAGCGCATCGAGGCGGGAGGCCGACCAGATGGCGACGCCGAACTTCGCCTCTCGCAACAGAGCCGCGGTCGCATCGAGTTGAGACGGCGCCGGGTCGGACGGCGTCGCCCGCGGACGCTTTTTGACCCGCGCCCGCAGCGCCGCAAGGTTGGCGGCAAAGCCGGCGTCCCGCCCGAGGACGACGGTCTCGACGAGGCCGGCCGGTCCCTGGCGCTTCGACGGCTCGTCCCTCGCGAGGACCACGATGCGCCGCTGAATCTCGGCGCGGTCGGGTCGCGCCGGCACGGACAGGAGCCTGTCATTCAAAGCCGGCCACGCCTCTTCGAGACCGTCGCCGACCAGCAGCAGAACATCAGCCCGTACGCGGGCCTCTCCCGGCGTCGTGAGCATGACGCCGGTCTCCCGCAGGCTGTCGAGATCGCGCAGCATCGACGCGGAATGCATGTGCTCGATCACGCCGCCGACCCGCTCCGCAAGCGCGACCGCGCGCCGCGCCCCATCGACGTCGGTCCCCAATCCCGCGAAAAGCGTCTGCCCGGTCGCCATAAGGAGGCGCGCCGCTTCGGCTGCAGCCTGATCGAGCGAGGCGGGCGCTCCGCCGATCCACGCCCTTGCCGGTTCCTTCAAGACGTCTCCTCGTCCAGCCCATCTCAGGCGTCTTGCGTCCTGACCATGAGGCGGGCGCCGGACGCGAACTCAACCGGGCCAATTGCGATCCCATGGAGAACGGCCGGCCTGCCGTTGATAGTTGACGCCTTGAGAGGCGACATCGCACATCCGACACGAAGCGGCCCCCGTGCAGAAGCTGCGGCGTTTCCTCCTCGGACCGTTCCTCGTTGTTCGGTTGACGAGCCGCGTTCGGCTCGCAAGCCCTGTGTGCGAACGATCATAGTCAAAGATCGCCGACGAATAAACGTCGCGACCGAACAAAATGATCGCAAACGCGGCAGTCGGGAAAAATTCCCGGCCGGAATCAACTGCGAGGCGTCCGATCTACTGGACAGACTGTCCGTCCCAGTTTCAAGTACCAATCGCGCACGAACGCGACCGAATCCAAAAGGGAAACGCCGATGGCCGCCGAGCTCGCCCGGGTCTCGTTAGCGCCGGTTTCTTATCGCAACGGACGAGATCCCCGGCGGGTCTCTTACGGCCGTTGGCGGCGCCGCAAATAACCGCAATGCCCGATGCGCCGAGCCTCATCGTCGTCGCCCAGTCAGCGCGCTCGCTCGCTTCCTCCGCGAAGCGCGCCGGCTTTGCGCCGCTCGCAATCGACGTGTTCGGCGACGACGACACGCGCGCGATCAGTCTTGCGACCTTAACCCTTGACGGCGGGCTGTCGCACGGACTTCGCGGCGTTGCGCTGATTGACGCGGTGCGCACATTCGTTCGCCTCCATGACGTGATCGGCGTCGTCTATGGCTCCGGCTTCGAGCATCAACCGTCGCTGATTGCTGCGCTCGGGCGCGAGGTCCGCGTCTATGGCGCAAGCGCCGACGCGCTGTCCCGCGCGAAAGACCCGGTCGCTGTTGCGCAGGCCTGTGCGCGATCGCACGTCGCCCATCCCGAAATCCAATTCGAGCAGCCGATGGATTGCGACGGCTGGCTCATGAAAACCCGCGGCGGCGCCGGCGGCGGGCACGTCCGGATCGCTGGTCGCGAGACCGCTATGGCGCCCGGCGACTATTTCCAGCGTCGCGTCGACGGGCGCAGCGTCTCGGCGTTGTTCATCGGCGACGGCGCCCGAGTGGAAATCGTCGGATTGAGCCAGCAATGGACGTCTCCGTTATCGTACGCTCCCTTCCGCTACGGAGGCTCGGTCGGCCCGATCGACATCAGCCCCGATCGCCGCGAGGAGATCGAGACCGCCGTCGCCGGCGTGACGCGGGCGTTTGGCGTTGTCGGCCTCGCCAGCGCCGACTTTGTCGTTTCGGACGACGTCGCCTGGTTCATCGAAGTGAACCCTCGCCCCGGCGCGACGCTCGACATCTTCGATCGCGATGAGGACCCCTTGCTTGGCCGGCATATCGAAGCTTCGGAAGGGCGAATGACGACGCCGGTCGCGCGGACGGCTGCTAGGGCGGCGGAGGTCGTCTATGCGAGGAGCGATCTCGCTTGTCCATCGCGGACGGCGTGGCCGGAGTGGGTCGCCGACCGTCCGGCCGGCGGAACGAAGATCGTCGCCGGCGATCCGATATGCACGGTCTTCGCCACGGCGCCCGACGCAGAAGCCGCCAAACGGCTTGTCGCAGACCGGGCGCAGAGAAATCAGCGCCATGATCGAGGGATGGACGACGTGAAATTCGACCTCGCTTTTAGCGTCAACCGACGCGCCCAGGACCTCACGCGCGCCCTGCAACGCGACGCCGCCGCGCTCAATGTCGGCGTCCTCACGGGCCCCCTCGGCGAAGCCCTGATCGACGCCGGGGCGGCGCATCGCGGCGGCGTATCCGCCGGGCTGCGGATTGCGGAGATCTGCATGGGCGGGCTCGGCCACGTAAGCCTCGGCCCGAACGCCGCGACGCCACGCTGGCCGTGGACGATCTCGGTGACGTCGTCGCAGCCGGTCGTCGCCTGCCTCGGAAGCCAGTACGCCGGCTGGAATCTGGCGCACGGGAAGGGGCCGGGCGCATTCTTTGCGCTCGGCTCGGGTCCGGCGCGGGCGCTCGCGCAGAAAGAGAAGATCTTTGAAGATATCGGGTACCGGGACGCGTCGGATTGTGCGACGCTGGTCATCGAGAGCGACCGCCCGCCGCCGCCCGAGGTGGTCGAGAAGGTTGCGGGCGAGTGTCGCGTCGCGCCCTCCGCGGTCACCGTGATCTACGCGCCGACGCAGAGCCTGGCGGGCGGCGCACAGGTGGTCGCGCGGGTGCTGGAGGTCGCACTGCACAAGGCGCACGAACTCAAGTTTCCGCTGGAGCGGATCGTCGACGGAATGGGTTCGGCGCCGCTTTCGCCGCCGCATCCGGATTTCGTCGCCGCGATGGGCCGCACCAACGACGCCATCATCTACGGCGGCATGGTGCAGCTCTTCGTGACCGGCCCCGAGGCCGACGCGAAGTCGCTCGCCGAATCCTTGCCGAGCAACACCTCGCGCGACTTCGGCGCGCCGTTTGCGGAAATATTCAAGCGCTTCAAGGGCGACTTTTACGCCATCGACCCGCTGCTGTTCAGCCCGGCCGAAATCGTGGTCACCGCGATCGAACTCGGGCGCGAGTTTCCGCGCCGGGATGCTGCACCATGACCTCCTCGACGCCTCGTTCCGTTAATGCGGGCGCCTCGTCGGGGGGCAGGCCCCTTGTCGCCGTGGTCAGCGATCAGCGCGACTGGCATGCGCGGCAGATGGAGACGGCCCTTGTCGCCAAGGGCGCGCGATTCGAGCGGATCGACCTGGCCAGGTGCGGGTTCGACACGACGAACGCAAGCGGACTTGCCTTACAGCATCTGGGGTCTCGACTGCCGGACGCGGTCCATGTGCGGACGCTCGTCGGCCGGATCGTTCGAGGCGATAACGAAGCGTCTCGGCGTGCTGCATGCGTTGTCCGCGCTGGGCGTCCCCGTCTGGAACGAAGCGCGGGCGATCGAGCGCTGCGTCGACAAGTCGATGACGAGTTTTGAACTCGCGCGCGCCGGACTGCCGACCCCCTCGACGTGGGCGATCGAGTCCTTCGACGAGGCGCGTGATGTCGTCCTGCGCGAGTCGCGGCGCGGTCCGCTTGTGCTGAAGCCGCTGTTCGGTTCGCAAGGCAGAGGCCTGCGCCTGGTTCGCAGCCCGGACGACCTGCCGACGCCGGACGAGGTCGCCGGGGTCTACTACCTTCAGCGTTTCGAGGCGGTCGAGGGCGAGGGTTTCCACGATTACCGACTTTTTGTCGTCAAAGGCCGGGTGACCGCTGCGATGATGCGGCGTTCGCCGACCTGGATCACCAATGTCAAGCAGGGCGGCGAGCCGTGGAGCGTCCGGCGCGACGCGCGGATGGAGCGCCTCGCGACGGCGGCCGCCGCCGCGGTCGGCGCGACGGTCGCGGGCGTCGACATCCTGGTCGCGGCCGAAGGCGGGCCAACCGTGCTCGAGGTCAACAGCATGCCGGCCTGGAGCGGCCTGCAGAAGGTCGCACAAGTCAACATCGCCGAAGCAATCGCCGACGAACTGATGGCGGAGATCGGATGCCGCTTGACCCCGGAGCCTGCGCTTTGAGCCCGGTCGATTCCGCCGTCGGCGCGGCGTTTGTCGAGGCCTGCCTTGCGGAACTCGACGCGCTGAAGCCCGGAAACGTCCATCGCTATGCGTCCGGCCATCGCATGGAGGCCAGCGATTTCGTCCGCAGCGCCGAGGCGAGCGCGGCGCACATCGCAGCGTACGGCCGCAGCGTCGGGGCTCGGGTGCGCGGCGCGGTCGATGCGACGCTTGCCGCTGTCGGTCAGAACACCAATTTGGGGATTGTGCTGCTCTGCGCGCCGCTTGCGGCGGCCGCAGAAGGGCCGGCGCGCGATCTGCGCGCCGGGCTTTCCAGCGTCCTCGACCACCTCGACCGGCAGGACGCGATAGACGTCTACGCGGCGATCGCCGCCGCAAAACCGGGCGGCCTCGGCCGCGCGCCCGATCACGACGTCCGCGAGGCGCCGTCCGTATCGCTGCGTGAAGCGATGGCGGCTGCCGCGGACCGCGATCGAATCGCGCGACAATATGTGACGGCCTTCGAGGACGTGTTCGTCCTCGGTCTCGGGGCGCTGGACGCTACGCGAAGGCAGGGCCGCGATCGCCGCTGGTCGACGGCGGAGGTATACCTCGGCTTTCTCGCCGGATTTCCGGACACGCACGTCGCGCGAAAATTCGGCCTGGCGACCGCGGAAGACCTGCGCCGGGAGGCGGCGACATGGCGCGAAAGGCTGTCCGCCGCGCCCGATCCCGAGGCGATGATCCCGGACCTCCTGCAATGGGACTCGGCGCTCAAAGCCCGCGGCGTCAATCCGGGCACGAGCGCAGATCTGACGGTCGCCACGCTTTTCGCGGCGAGTCTGCGACGCGGCGTCTTGCCCTCATCGAGTAACAATGCTTGATTGTGTCAGCGGGAAGCAACCCGCGGCTATCCGGCCAACCGGTCCCGCCCCCAAGGCGGGATGCTGACAACAAGGATAGGCAGTCTCGTCTCATCGCATCTCGCGAGGGGCGGGCGTTTGTCTTCATCCCCTGGGAGGAAATGGAATGGCTAAGATTCATAAACTGCTTGTCGGCGAGTCGCTGGTCGGCGAGGGCAATGAGGTCGCCCATATCGACCTCATCATCGGCCCGCGCGGCAGCGCCGCGGAAACGGCCTTCGCCACGGCTCTGACCAATAACAAGGACGGCTTTACCTCGCTCCTCGCGGTGATCGCGCCCAACCTTGCGGTCAAGCCCTCGACGGTGTTGTTCAACAAGGTCACGATCAAGGGCGCCAAGCAGGCGGTGCAGATGTTCGGCCCGGCGCAATACGCCGTCGCCAAGGCCGTCGCCGACAGCGTAGCCGACGGCACGATCCCGGCCGAGGAAGCCGACGACCTTTTCATCTGCGTCGGCGTTTTCATCCATTGGTTGGCCGAAGACGACAAGAAGATCCAGGAGTTCAACTACCAAGCCGTCAAGGAGTTGATCGAGCGCGCGGTCGCGGGCAAGCCGACTCCGGCCGAGGTGGTTGCGCAGCGCAACACCGCCAAGCATCCGTTCAGCGCCTGACCGGCTCGAAACCTTCTCCTCCGGACGCGCGGGCTTTGCTCGCGCGTTTCTTTTTGCGCTGCAAACGAGGGCAAGCGAGGCGAGAAAGCTTGACCCTGAGGAGCTTCGACAGCAGCCTCCCGGCTCAATCGGAAGTGTTCGGAATATCCCCCGCGCTTCCGCCATTGGCGCCGGGAAGCTTTGCCCGACCTCCGCCCGGCTCGGACGTCCCGAAGCGGGCCTCGACGGCCAGGCCGCCTTCGGGAAGCGAAACAACGAGCGTTTCTCCCCCGAGCATCCGGACCCGGTCGCGCATGCCGGAGAGCCCCATTCCCCCGCTTCCCTGACCCTGGAGCCCGCGTCCGTCGTCCGCCACGCGGATGACGAGGCCGGCCAGCCCGGGATCGAGCAGCGCATCGTGATTGCTCCCGTCCTCGAACCGGAGCGTCACCTCGATGCGGGTCGCGCCGGCGTGGCGAAAGGCGTTGGTCAGCGCCTCCTGGACGAATCGATACGCCATCTGGCTCGCCCGCGCGCCGAGCGAGCCTGCGCGCGGGTCGACATCGAGGGAAACGATGACCGCGGGCTCGGCGCGCCGCCAGTGGGCGATCAGCGAGCCGAGCGCGTCCACCAGCCCGAGCTCCTCGAGCGCCGCCGGACGCAAGTCTGCGAGGATGCGCCGGTTCTGGTTCTGCAACGTCTCGACCTGGGAGGCGATGACCGCCGCCGCGGCGCGCGCCTCCGGAAGACCGTCGAGCTTCTTGGTCAACACCGCCGCACTGGCGCGAAGGGCGAAGAGGTGCGGTCCAAATTCGTCGTGCAATTCGTGGGCGATGACCCGCCGCTCCTGATCGTGAGCGTCGACGGCCCGCTCCATCAGTTCCGCGTTGGCGCGCTCGAGGCCGCTGAGCGCGCCTGCGAGGCTATTGATCTTGGTGTTGAGGTTGACAAACTCCGGCGGTCCGCCGACCTCGGCGCGCGCGCTGTAGTCGCCCGCCTCGAGCCGTGCGAGCGCGGCGCCGGCCGCGTCGAGCGGCTTCAACGCCCGGCCGACCAGGAGGTTGGTGGCGGCCATCGCGACCAGCGCCAGCAATGCGCCGGTCAGCGCCGCGTCGCGCGCGCCGGTCCACGCGTTGTCGACCACGTCGGAGGAATCTGCCACGATGACGATCGAGTTCATCCGCCGGTCATTGAAGACAATCGGGATCGAGACGACCTGGTTCGGCGCGTTGACGAGGGAGCGAAACCAGAAGGGCGCTTTCGAGCCGTTGCTGGCGGCGAGCACGATCGCCGAGGCGAACGACGGCTCGCCGATGCCGACCCGCACATGGCGCACGTTCTCCAGACTCGCCAGCAGCGTCTCGATCGCGCGTTCCGGTTCGCTCGCGTCCTGGAGGCGGTCCAGCGTCGTGGCGACGAATTCCTTGGTCAGCCGCATGGCGTTTTCGGTCTCGGCGCGTGCACGCTCGCTCGCTTCGACCAGAATGCGGCTGACGTCGACCGCGAGCCACAGCGCCAGCAGCGAACCAAAAATCAGATTGAGCCGGTTTCGCAGAGATGTCGAACGCCACATGGTCTCTTCGCCTTTCCCGCCCACCGTTGATTTTGCCGGCGCGGGTGTCAATGTGGGAGGAACAAGCCGCCGCCCTCCGATCGCCAGGGGACCCGGACGGATGCGGCGCAGCTTTGAGCGGAGATCGGTCTGTTGCGGGTACTCATCGTCGACGATCATCCGATCATCGCGTCCGGATGCCGGGCGCTGCTCGAGACGGGTCCGAGCGTCGAAGTCTACGAGGCTTCCGACGCGCGGGCCGGGTTCACCGCGTTTCTCGCCCGAAAGCCGGACGTCGCGATTATCGACATCAACCTGCCGGGTTTCTCGGGGCTCGAACTTCTACGCCGTATCCTGCTGCGCGAGCCCGACGCGCGTCTCGTCATCTTCAGCATGAATGACGATCCAGTCATCGCCGCGCGCGCGATCGAGGCCGGAGCGAAGGGCTACATCGCCAAGAACGACGATCCCTCGCTGTTCGCCGATGCGGTCAAGACCGTGGCGGACGGCGGGCACCTACCTCCATCCGGCGATGGCGCGACAGATCGCCTTCCTCCGGGCGGGCGCCAACGCCACGATGATCTCCGAGCCTCAGCGCGAGAGAACTCGAAATTCTCCGCCTGATCGCGGCGGGACGGACAATGGCCCAGATCGCCGACGCCCTGAACGTTTCTTACAAGACGATCGCCAATAACTGCACCCAGCTCAAACACAAGCTCGGCGCCCGCACCGCCATGGACCTGATGCGCATCGCGCTTGACGCGAAGTTGACAGCCGGCATGTCGGCGAGGGTCGCTGGAGCAACCGGTGACGAGACTGGCGCCAGCGCCTCATTTCAGCGGACACCCGCCTTCCGACAAGCGGACGGAACGCTTCGTCGGCGGGGATTGTCTCGACGAGGTCGTAGACGTCCCAGCGGCCTTTGGACGCGGCTGGCGCTTTGACCCTGAACACGTACATCGGGTGGGTGGCCCGCCCATCCGGGCGCACAACCACGCGCCCGAACAGCGGATCTTCGATCGGGGCCTTCTTCATGGCCGCCACGACCTTGTCGCCCTCGATCGTGTCGGCGGCTTTGGCCGCGCGAAGATAGGCGAGCGTCTCCGAGTAGACGCCCGCCTGATCCTCCGTCGGCATGCGCCCGTCCATGCGCTCGGCGAAGCGCTTGGCGAAGGCGCGCGTCGCGTCGTTCAGGTCCCAGTAGAAGGCTTCCGAGAGGATAAGGCCATTGGCCCTTTCGAGCCCAAGCGCGTCGATGTCGGTGATCTGCAGAAAAAGCGCCGCGAGCCGCGTATGTGCCGCCGACGACACGAAATTCCCCTGCCTGGCGGATGGCGTTGATGGCGTCGGCGCCGGTGTCGGCGAGCGCGATCGACTTTCGCGCCCGAGGCTTGCGCCTGCAACAGGTAGGAGCCGAAATCCGTGACGCCGAGGGGATGAGAAACCGAGCCGACCACGCGTCCGCCCGCCTTGACGATCGCTTCGGTCGCATCGCGCTGCAGCGCCTTGCCGAGCGCATAGTCAAAGCTGATGAAATACCAGGATGTCCCGCCGAGTCTTGGTGATCGTCCGGCCGATCGCCGAGCCCAGCGCCCAGGTGTCGAGGGTCCATTGCACCGTGGTCGGCTGGCAGAACTTGCCGGTGAGGTCCGAAGTCGCGGTCGAGGACGCGAGCATCGTGCGGTTCTTGTCGTGAAGATAGGGGTTGACGGCGAGCCCGACGCCGGAATTGGCGAGGTCGGCGACGGCGTCGACGCCCTCCTCCTCGATCCAGCGACGGACGATCGAAAGGCCGAGGTCGGGCTTGTTCTGATGGTCGGCGAAAACGATCTCGACCTTGAGATCGCCGGCCTCTTTGGCGAAATCGTCCGCCGCCATTTGCGCCCCGACGAACGAGCCCTTTCCGACCTGATCGGCGAAAGGGCCGGAGAAATCGCTGAGCACGCCGATCTTGATCGTGCGGTTGGGAATTTCGGCAAGCGCCGCGGACAGGCCGCCAACGTGCATGCGGCCGCAAGGGCCGCCCGGCAAAGGCTCGATGCGAGAATCAAGACATTGGACGCTCTCCCGGCGGGTCGCGGCGTAGATCTCGACGGCCTTGATAGGGGCGACAAAAGAGCCGGCTGCGAGGCGACGTCGCGGGACCCTGACGAAACGCTATCTGCCGCCGCGTTCTTCCCGCCGCGCGAGCTCGGCAAAACCGAGATCGGAACTCAGCTTCATACTTGATATAGGCGAAGCGCTGGTCGCCGGTCGGCGTCCCTTCGAGCGCGCCGCCCTCGAGAGCCGGGCGCCAGCAAACGACCTCCTCGATTTTGCGCGCGAGCTCAAAGTCCTTGTCCGTCACGCCTTTGGCGGTGTGCGTCGTCAGTTTGACCTCGACCCATGCGTAGGATGCGCGAAGGTCGGGATGATGCCACGCGGCCTCCGCAAGATGGCCGACGGCGTTGATCGCCATCAGCGTGCCTTTCCAGCTCGCCGTCTTGTAGGTCCGCCGGATCCAGCCGTTTTCGTAGCGCCAGTGCGGCAATTCGCGTTTGAGCCGGTCCTCGATCTCATCCTGCTGATAGACTTTGACATTTGCGTCGGTCGTCATCGGCGCCTCTCCGCTCAGCAACGACGAAAGCCGGCGGGCCTCCCCCTTCCGATCCCCTCGAATTGGCGGGCTTCGCCGCGCGCGCTCCTCGTGTCGGCAGACTATCGCCGACTGCCAGCTCTCAGCAAGCTTTCGCCGCGCGGACGAGCGATCAAATGGCGGCGCGTCGGCGACAAGGATTTCAACGCCTCTCTTTAGGGGTTGACTTTTTGCAGCGCACAAATATAATATTGCACTGCGATAAAACGCTGGGCCGATTTGTGCCGGCCGCCTCGACCGCTTTTGCAGGGCGCCTCGACCGTGCGGAGAAGCCTTCCGGCTGGTGCGCGCGTCGCCAAATCAAGAACTGATCCAGACAAGGAATTCCGTCATGGTTCGCAAGACCCCTATTGCGGCGATGTGCCTGCTTTTCGTCGCCTCTTCGGCATTCGCCGGGACAATCGACGATCGCCAGAGCATGAAGCCGATGCATGCGGTCAGCACCGACTTCGGCCAGCGCCATTTCGTCAGCTTTTTCATGAGCGTCAATCGGCGCTGCGATCTTACTGTGGTGTCGGCGACGCGGATGGGCGAGAGCGACAAGACAGCGCCGGACGACATCCAGCGTCTGCGCCTGGTGGTGGACCCGGCGCGCTTCGCGCGCATCGACACGCCGAACGGCGGCGCCTTGCAGTTCGCTTGCGCCCCCGACGCTTCGCGCATGACGCTGACGGCGCTGCACCAACTCGCGAACAAATGAGGCGTGGGACCGCGCCGAGGAGCAGGACGAAGCGGACGCGGCGTCAAGCCTGCCGGGCGCGTCTCAACGCCTCGACCGCATGCACGGCGGTCGGATTGAGGCCCGCGCGGCCCCCGTCGACAAGCGCAATGAGCTCCTCGATCATCTTCGGCGTCCAATAGGCGCGCAGATGCGACGCCGTCCCTGCGGTCGCTTCAGGATCGGCCATGGCGGCATAGAAATCGCCGATCTGGTTGGCCATGCGCACGAGCTTTTCCGCCTTGCCGGCGGTCACGCCGCCAGCCCTTTCCTTCCCTCCGCCCGCTGGCCGGCGAAGCTCAGCGCTCCGTCCGCGCGGGCGACGGCGATGATGGCGATCCCGAACTCCCGCGCCCTGTCCAGCGCCAGCGAGGTCGGGGCCGATAGCGACACCAAGGTCCGCGCGCCGAAGATCGCCGCCTTTGCGACCATTTCGAAAGAGCAGCGGCTGGTGATGACGAAGAAACCATTCTCCGCGTCTGCTCCGGCGCGCCAGAGCGCCCCGATCGCCTTGTCGAGGGCGTTGTGGCGTCCGACGTCTTCACGGACCGCCAATATCCGTCCGTCGGGGCCGCACCAGGCGGCGGCGTGGACGGCGCGGGTCAGCGCGTTGAGCGGCTGGCGCGACTTCGAGTTCGGCGAGCGCCGCGCCGATCGCGGCGGGTTCGACGGGACGGGCCGGCGATTGCGCCGGGAGCCTTCGCGGCAGCTGTCCGAGGTCCTCGACGCCGCACAGGCCGCAGCCCGTGCGTCCGCTGATCGCGCGCTTGCGGGCGAGATGCGCCTTCAGCCGTTCGCCGGACAGCGTGACGCCGAGCCGAAGGCCGCCTTCGACCGCCTCGATTTCGACGCCGCGGACGTCCTCGGGACGCTCGAGGATTCCCTCGGTGAACAGGAATCCATAAGCGAAATCCTCGAGGTCGCTCGGGGTGGCCATCATGACCACGAACGGCGAGCCGCCGATCAGGAATTCGACCGGCGTCTCGACCGCGATGACGCGGGCGGCCGCCGGGCCGACGACGCCGGCGTCGTAGGTAAACGCGCGGGCCTCGACATCCTTCGCGGCGGCGACGTCACTCTGCGGCATCGGCGGTCCCCCCCTCGATGCGGCGGAGACTGATGGCCTCCTCGCGGTCGCGGATCTGCCAGTCCGACAGATGGTTGGAGCGCCGGACCTGCACCGCCGTGACCTTGTACTCGGGACAGTTGGTCGCCCAGTCGGAGTTGTCGGTCGTGACCACGTTCGCCCCGGTCGAGGGGTGATGGAACGTCGTGTAGACAACGCCCGGCTGCATCCGTTCGCTGACCCGGGCCCGGAGCGCGGTCTCTCCCGCGCGGCTGTGCAGCGCGACGAGGTCGCCGTCGACGACGCCGCGGTTTTCGGCGTCGAACGGGTGGATTTCGAGCACGTCCTCCTCGTGCCATGCGCTGTTGGCTGTGCGCCGCGTCTGCGCGCCGACGTTGTACTGCGACAGGATTCGGCCGGTGGTCAGGAGGAGCGGGAAGCGCGGACCGACCCGCTCCTCGGTCGCGACATATTCGGTCAGCATGAACTGGCCCTTGCCGCGCACGAATCGGTCGACATGCATGATCGGCGTGCCTAGGGGCGCCTCATCGTTGCAGGGCCACTGGATCGAGCCGAGGTCGTCGAGACGGGTGTAGGAGACGCCGCGGAATGTCGGCGTCGTCGCCGCAATCTCGTCCATGATCTCGCTCGGATGCTTATACGGCATGGGGACGCCGAGCGCCTCGGCGATCGCGATGGTGGTCTCCCAATCGGCCTTGCCGGCGAGCGGTTCGAGCGCCTTGCGCACCCGGCTGATGCGCCGCTCGGCGTTGGTGAAGGTGCCGTCCTTCTCGAGAAAGGATGCGCCCGGCAGGAAGACATGGGCGTAGCGAGCGGATTCGTTGAGGAAGAGGTCCTGAACGACGACGCATTCCATGGCCCTGAGGCCTGCCGTGATGTGCTTGGTGTCGGGATCGGACTGGGCGATGTCCTCGCCCTTGCAAGTAGAGTCCCTTGAACGCGCCATCGACCGCCTCATCCATCATGTTGGGGATGCGCAGGCCCGGCGCGCTGCTGAGCGGGACGCCCCACAGACGCTCGAAGATCTCGCGCGTCGCGTCGTCGGAAACGTGACGGTAGCCCGAGAATTCGTGCGGGAACGAGCCCATGTCGCAGGAGCCCTGCACGTTGTTCTGGCCGCGCAGCGGGTTCACTCCGACGCCCTCACGGCCGATGTTGCCGGTGGCCATGGCGAGATTGGCGATCGCCATGACGGCGGTCGACCCTTGCGCGTGTTCGGTTACTCCGAGGCCGTAATAGATCGCGGCGTTTCCGCCCGTCGCGTAGAGCCGGGCGGCCTGGCGCAGCGCCTGCGGATCGACGCCGGTCGCCTCGGCGACCGCCTCCGGCGAATGTCCATCCTCGGCGATGAAGCGCGCCCAGGTCTCGAAACCGATCGGATCGCAGCGCTCGGCGACGAAGGCCTTGTCGATCAGCCCTTCGGTGACGACCACATGCGCCAGCGCGTTGAGCACCGCGACGTTTGTCCCCGGTTTCAGCGCCAGGTGATGGTCCGCTTCAACATGCGCGCTGCGGACGAGGTCGATTCGGCGCGGGTCGATCACGATGAGGCGGGCGCCGGCGCGCAGGCGCTTCTTCAGGCGCGAGGCGAACACCGGATGCGCGTCGGTCGGATTGGCGCCGATCACCACGACGACGTCCGCCTTCTCGACCGACCTGAAGTCCTGCGTGCCGGCCGACGTGCCATAGGTCTTGGACAGACCGAAGCCGGTCGGCGAGTGGCAGACCCGTGCGCAAGTGTCGATGTTGTTGTTGCCGAAGCCGATGCGCACCAGCTTCTGGACGAGGAACACCTCCTCGTTGGTGCAGCGCGACGACGAGATCGCGCCGACGGCGTCGCGCCCGTATTGCGCCTGGATGCGCCGGAACTCGCTCGCCGCATGGCCGATCGCCTCCTCCCAGGAGACTTCGCGCCACGGATCCTCGATCCGCTCGCGGATCATCGGCTTCAGCACCCGGTCCTTGTGGGTCGCATAGCCGTATGCGAAGCGACCCTTGACGCAGGAATGGCCCTCGTTCGCCTTGCCGGCCTTCAAGGGGACCATGCGCAGGACCTCGTCGCCCTTGAGCTCCGCCTTGAAGGCGCAGCCGACGCCGCAATAGGCGCAGGTGGTCACGACGGTGCGCTCGGGCGTCCCCTTCTCGATCACCGGCTTCTCGTTGAGCGTCGCGGTCGGGCAGGCCTGCACGCAGGCGCCGCAGGAGACGCATTCCGAAGACAGGAAATCGACGCCGCCCGGCGAGACCTTGGAATCGAAGCCGCGGCCGAGGATCGTCAGGGCGAACGTGCCCTGCACCTCCTCGCAGGCGCGCACGCAGCGGGAGCAGACGATGCATTTCGACGGCTCGAAGGTGAAATAGGGGTTCGAATCGTCGGCTGGCGCGTCGAGGTGGTTCGCGCCGGCATATCCGTAGCGCACCTCGCGCAGGCCGACATTGCCGGCCTGCGTCTGCAGCTCGCAGTCGCCGTTGGCGCTGCAGGTCAGGCAGTCGAGCGGATGGTCGGAGATGTAGAGCTCCATCACGCCGCGCCGCAGCTTCTCGAGCCGCGGCGTCCGGGTTTGGACGACCATGCCCTCCTCGGCGGGCATGGTGCAGGAGGCGGGCGTGCCCCTGCGGCCCTCGATCTCGACGAGGCAGAGGCGGCAGGAGCCGAAGGCTTCGAGCCAGTCGGTCGCGCAGAGCTTCGGAATGGGATTGTCGATCAGCGCGGCCGCGGCCATCACCGATGTCCCGCGAGGAACGCTGACGCTGCGGCCATCGATCGTCAGCGTGACCGCCGCATCGCCCATCCGGATCGGCGTGCCGGTGTCGAGTTCCTGCAACAGCGCCATGAGCGAAACTCCTACTCGGCGGCGGCGCGCCGCGGCGCCGCAGCGAAATCCTCGGGGAAGTGGTTCGAGCGCGCTGAGCACCGGCAACGGGGCGAGGCCGCCGAGCGCGCAGAGCGAGCCGTCGGTCATAACCTCGCAAAGATCGCGCAAAAGTTCGACGTTCTTTTGGCGGTCGACCCCGGCGGCGATCTTGTCGACCGTCTCGACGCCGCGCGTCGAGCCGATGCGGCAGGGCGTGCACTTGCCGCAGCTCTCCCGCGCGCAGAAAGCGAAGGCGAAACGCGCCTGCCGGGCCATGTCGACCGAGTCGTCGAAGACCACGATCCCGCCGTGGCCGAGCATGCCCTTGACGCGGGTCATCAACTCGTAGTCGAGCGGCGTGTCGAGCAGATCTGCGGGAAAGTAAGCCCCGAGCGGGCCGCCGACCTGCACGGCGCGGATCGGCCGGCCCGAGCGGGTCCCGCCGCCGAAACCTTCGACAATCTCGCGAATCGTCGGCCCGAACGCGAGCTCGACGAGCCCACCGAAGCGCACGTTGCCGGCTAGCTGGAACGGCTGCGAGCCGAGCGAGCGGCCGACGCCGTATTCGGCATAGGCCTTGGCGCCGCGGTCGAGGATCCAGGGGACCGAGGCGAAACTCAACATGTTGTTGATGACGGTCGGCCTGCCGAACAGGCCGGACAGCGCCGGCAGCGGCGGTTTGGCGCGAACGAGGCCCCGCTTGCCCTCGAGGCTCTCGAGCATGGAGGTCTCCTCGCCGCAGACGTAGGCGCCGGCGCCGAGCCGGGGCTCGATGTCGAAGGCGCGTCCCGAGCCGAGGACGTTGGGGCCGAGGAGGCCGGCGGCCCGGGCGCGTTCGACCGCCCGCGAGAAGACGTCGAAAGCGTGCGGATATTCGGAGCGGATATAGACGTAGCCCATCGTCGCCCCGACGGCCAAAGCGGCGATCGCCATGCCTTCGACGACGAGGAAGGGATCGCCCTCCATCAGCATCCGGTCGGCGAAGGTCCCGCTGTCGCCCTCGTCGGCGTTGCAGACCACATATTTCCGATCCGCCGTGGCGTTGCGGACCGCGCCCCATTTGACGCCGGTCGGAAAGCCCGCCCCGCCTCGGCCCCTGAGACCCGAGGCGACGATCTCGTCGACGATCGCGTCGGGGCTGAGCCCGATCGCCCGCCCGAGCCCCTTGAGGCCGTCATGCGCACGGTAGTCTTCGAGCGACAGCGGATCCGTGACGCCGCAACGGGCGAAGACGAGGCGCTGCTGACGAGCCAGAAAGGGGATGTCGTCGACACGGCCGAGCGCTTTCGGGTGCGTCCCGCCGGCAAGGAAGCCCGCGTCGAACAGGGCGCCGACGTCCGCCGCGGCGATCGGGCCGTAGCCGATCCGCCCGTCAGCGCCTTCGATCTCGACCAGCGGTTCGAGCCAGAAGAGGCCGCGCGAACCGGTGCGCACGATGGTCAGATCCATCCCGCGACGGCGCGCCTCGGCGGCGAGCGCGGCGGCGACGGCGTTGGCCCCGACCGAAAGCGCCGAAGAATCGGCGGGAATGAAGACACGGGCGGTCAAGAGGTCCAAACCTTCGCCTCGACGACGATCGCGTCGAGGCGGGCGCGGTCGAGCCGCCCGATCGGCTCGCCATCGAAGAGGGCCGCGGGCGAGAGGGCGCAATTGCCAAGACAGTAGACAGTTTCGACATGGAGGCCGGAGGCGGGCGCCGGTTGGTCCGGCGCGATCCCGTGCCGCGCCTCGAGATGCGCCACGAGCTCTTCGCATCCCATGGCCTGACAGGATTCCGCCCGGCAGATCTTCAGGACGCGCCCGTCGACCGGCGAGCGGCGGAAGTCGGGGTAGAAGCTGACGACGCCGAGGGCCTCGGCCTTCGAGATATTCAGGGCTTCGGCCACGAGCGGGATCGCGTGCTCGTCGATATAGCCGAATTCATGCTGAAGATCGTGCAGGATCGGCAGCGCCGCCCCTGGGGTCGACCGTCTGCGTTCGATGATTTCACGCGCAAGCGTCACGTCGAACGCCGCGGCGGCGGCCATGGGCTTCCTCCTGAACCTTTCATCATCATGAGCCCGGGGGACGGCGACGGCAAATTGAACGTTCGGAAGACTCGATAGGAATTCCCTATCCCGCCGCCGTCACGGAAGACGCCCCGTTTCAGGCGCAGGATCCGGGGGCTCGATCTGCGCGGCCAAATCGGGAGGCAAGGCAATCTCGAACAGATTGCGCGCAAGCGGCGAAGGCGGGTCTCGGTCGCTCATCACCAGACCGAGCGTCCGGCGCGCAACCGGCTCGACAAGCTCGATTGCGCGCGTCCCCTTGGGCACGCCGAAAAAACGCAGGAGATGGCGCGGCGCGATCGCCGACCACGGACCGGCGTTCACATGCGTGACGAGGTTGAAGATCGAGTTCGTCTCCACCGAGGGAATCGGGCTCGCGCCGACCGAGCGGAAGATGCCGTCGATGATGCGCCGGTTCTGCATGTCGGAGGTCAGAAGGCAGAGGGGGACCTCGGCCGCCTCTCTCCAGGTGACGCGCCTGCGTCGGGCCAGCGGGCCGCTCTCCGGCGTCAGGAACATGTATTCCTCGGCGCAGACCGGCTTCACCCGCACCCCTTCGATCGGCTCGGCGTCGAGGTAGGTCAGTCCGACGTCGAGCTCGAAAGAGTTCGATCCCGCGCTCGATCTCCTTGCTGGTCATCGACAGGACCGTCACGGTGACGCCTGGATGCTTCGAATGGAAACGCCCCGTCAGCTGCGAAACGATCGGGAGCGCGGTCGGAATCGCGCCGAATCGAAGCCGCCCGGTCAGCCCCTTGCCGAACTCCTCCAGGCCACGTCGCATGTTCTCGGAGTCGGCCAGGATCCGCTGCGCGTGCTGGAGCGCCCGCTCGCCTTGCGGGGTCAGACCGACATACCGGTGGCCGCGCTCGACCAGCGGAGCGCCGAGATCCTCCTCAAGCAGCCGAAGCGCCGCCGAGAGCGTCGGCTGGGACACATGGCACGCCTCCGCCGCTCGGCCGAAGTGCTTTTCGCGCGCAAGAGCAACGAGATACTCGAGTTGCCGAAGCACCATCATCTTTCCTCCCGTCCCAGACGTGGCGCGGAGGTTGGAGCATGTCAATAGCCAGAACCTATCGGTTCCGGGCGCCGGCGCGGGCGCGAGGGGCTCCGGGACGACACGTCCATGAGACGCTGTTTCGGAATGAATTTGCCCGAGCTTCCTTGACGATCCACTTTCGGCGCGAGAAAAGCCGCGGAGCGTCGGCGCGGCGAGTCCGATCAAGGCCGCGCGACCGCGAACGGGCGACCTTTGCGATCAACCGAGACACATGCAGCCGAGGAGGAACGAGTGAGGGGTTTTCTTGTGACAGTCATGTCCGCTTTGGCCTTTACCGCATCGGCGGGCGCGGCGTTGGCGGACGGCGACGCCGCGGCGGGCGAAGCCACCTTCAAGATCTGCAAGGTGTGCCACCAGGTCGGCGAGTTGGCCAAGAACTTCGTCGGCCCGGTACTCAACGGCGTTGTTGGCCGCAAGGCGGGATCCTATCCCGGCTACAACTATTCGGAAGCGAACAAAAACTCCGGCATAACCTGGGACGAAGCGACGCTGACGAAATACCTGCACAATCCGCGCGAGGTCGTGCCGGGCACCAAGATGGCGTTTCCCGGCCTGCAGAAGGACCAGGATATCGCGAACGTGATCGCCTATCTCAAGCAGTTCGGGCCTGACGGCAAAAAGATGTGACCGACCAGGTCGGACCCGCAGGTCGTCCGAACGTCGAATAGGAGGGGCGCCGGTCCGCCGTCCGCCCAAGAGTTGCGATAGACGGGCCGCAACCCGTTGTCGGGCTTGCGCACCTCTGACGCTAAAGCCGGACGCGGCGCATGGCGGTCGGCGCGCAGTCGCTCGCCTTCCGCTTACCGGGAAAGTTCGTTCACGGGCGCGACAGATACGGCGGCGCGATACTGCGGGGCGATTTTGATCGCGTCCGCGTCCGCTGTGCAGGCGATCGCCAGAGCCAAGCCGTCGCCCGTGTCGAACGCGCTGCGCCCGGCCGCCGGGATATCGATGTCGATCCGGCGCGGCGGCGAGGTCAGCGCCTCGTCGAAAGCCGCTGCCTCGAACACCGTCACCCTGCAGGCGTCCGGCGACTGCAGGAAGTAGCCGACGAAGCGCGTCGTTCCGACGACATGATTGAAACCGGCCATGGGCTTGTAGGTCGCGACCGACGCCAGGTAAGTAGCGTGGGTATTGTCTGCGGCGAAGGACGGATGAACCTGGCTCGCCAGGACGATAGACGAAAGAAGAATGGAAGCGAAAGACATATCGGACACCCCTATCCATGGACGGCGCCGGTAGATGTTTCCGACTGCGCCACCGTTGTCTTCTATGCCGGTCGCGAAATTCGCGTCGTGAGCAGGATCACACCGCGAACACAGCGCGCAGGGCGCCCCCAGGGAGCTACTCTGCGCCGCTTCGGCGCGAAAGGACGGCCGCTTGGATCAAGGGCGTAGATCGGTCTATTGTTTTTGTCATGGCTGAGACCACGATTGCCGAAACAACAAAGGCCGAGCGCAACCGTCGCCGCGATTCCTTTCTGAGCCTCCTTGGCGTCAGGCCCGTGATCATGGGCATTCTCAACGTGACGCCCGATTCATTTTCTGACGGGGGACGCTTTCAATCGCCCGAGTCTGGCGCTGGCGCAGGCGCGCAAGCTGGTCGACGACGGCGCCGACGTCATCGACGTCGGAGCCGAGTTGACCCGACCGGGCCATACGCCAGTCCCTCTCGACGAGGAGTGGCGCCGTCTCGAGCCGCTGATTGGCCCGCTGCTCGCCGCCATCGCAGCGCCGGTTTCGATCGACACCTACAAAGCCGAAATCGCACGTCGCGCGATTGCGGCGGGGGTCCCGATCGTCAACGATGTGTGGGGCTTGCAGAAGGACTCCGAGATGGCCGGCGTCGTTGCCGATGGCGGCGCGGCCGTCGTCATCATGCATAACCGCGACGCTGTCGATCCCGAGATCGACATCGAGGCCGACATGCGAAGATTTTTCGAGCGATCGATCGCTCTGGCCGACCGGGCGGGCATCCCCCGCCAGCGCATGCTCATCGATCCGGGGATCGGCTTCGGCAAGAACAAGGCTCAGAACCTGAAGGCGCTTCAGGCGACGGCGCGCTTGCGCGAGGCGTTCGGGCTTCCGGTCCTGATCGGCGTCTCACGCAAGCGGCTGTTCGGCGACCTGCTCGGCGCGGGGGTGGAGGGTCGCCTGATCGGAACCCTTGCCGCGAACCTTACAACGCTCGCGCGCGGAGCCGCTGTTTTTCGCGTGCACGACGCCGCCGAGCACGCCGCTGCTTTCAAGGTCTTTCATGCCATCGACGCCGCCTGAACCTGTCGAGGTCGGAATCGGGCTCGGCGGCAATGTCGGCGATCCCGTCCGCTCCATTCTCGCCGCGATCGAGATGCTCGAGAGACGCGACGTCGTCGCAATTCGGGCAATATCTTCCCTCTATCGCACCGCGCCGTGGGGCGGCGTCGAGCAGCCGGACTATGCGAACGCTTGCGCGATCGGCGCGACTCGGCTTCAGCCCCTCGATCTGCTCGATGCGATCAAGACGATCGAACGCGATCTCGGACGGGTGGAGACGGTGCGCTGGGGTCCGCGCGTCATTGACATCGACATTCTCTTTTATGGCGAGGCGTCGCTCGAAGACGAGCGACTGACGCTGCCTCACAAGGGGCTGTTGCGGCGCGCCTTCGTGCTCATTCCGCTCGCCGAGATCGCGCCGGACCGGCTGATTTCCGGTCTGCGCGTCATCGATGCGGCCCGCCTGATCGGCGGCGAAGGCGTGAAGACATGGCGGACTGACTGATCCGCCGCCGTGTCATTGCCTGGCGATCGCGACGCCCCACGGAAAAGAGCCGACGGCGATCGATTTGATGACTTTGAGCGAAGCGAGGTCGACCACCGACACGTCGTTGGACACTCCGTTGGTCGAAAGCAGATACTTGCCGTCCGGCGAGACCTCAAGCTGCCAAACCCGCTGACCGACCAGGAGATATTTCAGAACCTTCTTGGTCGCGGCGTCAATGACCGCGATCCGGTTCGCCGGCCCGAGCGCGATGAAGGCGAGCTTGCCGTCGGGGCTGAATCGGACGCCGACCGGCTGGATCTGGTCTTTCGATAGCCCGGGAACGTCAAACCCGATTTTCGTGGTGACGACATGTTTGACCGGATCGATCACGCTGACGCCGCCGCCGACCTCCGACGTCACCCAGAGTTCGCTTCCGTCATGGGTATATTCCGCGTATCGCGGCCGGGCGCCGACGAGAATGTTGGCGACGATCTTCTTGGCCTTCCAGTCGATCAGATGGGCCATGCTGGTCGTTTCCGACGTGTTGACCACAATTGCGCCGTCAGGGCTGACCGCCACGCCCTCGGGTTCGATCCCCACCGGGAATTCGCTGACCACCTTGCGCGTCGCAAGATCAATCGCGGTCAGGAGCGCGTCGTTTTCGTTGGCGATGAAGACGAGCGCGCCGTCGGGACTGAGACGCAACTGCTCGGGGTCGGGTCCCGAGGGCAGGTCGCCGATGTTCTTGAGCGTTTTCGTGTCGAGGATCGCGATCGTGTCGTCGTCGCCCAGGCAAACGTAGATCTTCGCTTCGTCCTTGCTGAGTGTGATGCCGCGCGGACGCTGCCCCACTTCGACGGTCCTGACGACCTCGAGCTTGTCGAGATCGATGACCGAGATCGAGTTGCCTTTCTCGTTGGTGATGTAGGCGGTCGCCGCGTTCGCACAGGCGGACGCTGTGGCGAGGCCGCCCGAGAGCGCGACGATCAGGAGCGCGCGCATCCATGCGCGTTGCATCGGCTGGCCGTTTTCACGGCCGCGACGACGGGCTGTGGAGCGCAGGAGGTAGGGTGTCGCGCCCGGGGAGGCTGGCGACGCCGCCCGGCCGTCGACCACGCGCGCGAGACGAACAGGAAGAGCCTGCGTTCGATCCTCGTCGTCGCTCCAACGCACTTCAGCGACCTCCCTGTTGCTAGCAATCGTTGTTTGGCGGCGATTTCGCCGCTCCGACCGGAAGCGCTAACATGAGGGTGGGGGAAAGGTCGATAGGCGTGCGTCGACAAGCGGCGCGGGCCGCTCCACCCTTGCGGGCGTCCAGGCGCGTCTTCCCGGTTTCGAAGAAAGCGCGCCCTCTTTTCAGGGCCGCTCAGCCCCGCTCGCCGCGCCGAACGCAGGAGATCTTGAGATATTCGCCGTCCCTTGGCCGGATGGAGGTCTGGGCGATCATCTCCTGGGCCTCGATCCCGCACGCGATCTCGTTGCCCGTGTTCGGGCCTACAGCGACGTCAATGGCGCTGCGCGCGTCACAATCGCTTGCGGCGATCGACGATGCGCACAGGAAGATGTAAGTGATGAACGTGGTCATGGCGTTCTCTCAGTTGGGGCAGAATCTGAACCCGCACTTGAGAGCGTCTCGCAATACGCGAATATGAAACGCCTAGCGCTTCCCCGTCACGCCTATCCCGGCGACCCTCAACACTAGCAAAAATTAGGCCAAAGGGCGAATCGCCCACAAAGCGCAGGGAGATTACCCGCGCCGCTGTGGGCGAACGCCCAAACGCTCGCGGGCGTCCATCGCCGCGATCTTTAACCTCGTGCAAATCCGCCGGGCCCTGCCGCCTCTTTAGGCAACACGTTCCTGGCCGGGATGCTCCGGCGAACCGCGCCGATAGCCTGTCTGCCGTCAAGGCCCCTCCGCACGACTTCGAGCGGAGGGTAACTTTGTCACATCTCGGCGGTCAGATACGAGGTGACCTCGAAGCCCGCACAGATTTCCAAAACGACCGGGGTCGTCCAGGTCATGGGTTCACTCCACCGTTGAGCCGATCAAACGCGGTCCTCGCGCCTCTTGAAGGTAATCTTGCAGCCGCGCCGTCGCCATCCCCAAGCTTTCGGATAATTCATGCCGGAGGTTCCCGCAGAAACCGGGAAATTTTCCCAACTCCCCAACCACGCCTTCGCCGTCCAACGGCTCGGCGAAGGCGCCCGAGCCAAGCGCGCATCAAAGGCCCTCGAGGTCGGTCTGGCTTAGCCGGCCGTCGTGAAGCGCGGAGGCGATCAGCACGCCTGCGCAGCCCAGAGCGCGGAGTTCCGCGAGGTCCGTCGCACCGCGGACGCCGCCAGCGGCATAAACCGGATGCGCGCCAGCACTCTTCAAGACGGCCCGCAGTCTGTCGAAGTCCGGCCCTGCCTCCCCGCCCACGCGCGCCAGGTTCATGACGATGACCCGACCGGGCCATGCGCCGGGCGATTCCAGCAGGCCGCCCGGTCCCAGGAACCGCTCGTTGCGGAAGTCGAGCGACAACACGACCCGATCGGAGCCCGGATGGGCTGCGATCAGCGCGCCGTCGCGCTGGGACTCGCTGCCGAGGACCGGAACGCCGAGATCGCCATCGAGGATCGCCGCGAGCGCGCTGGCGTCTTCGGCCCCATTGTCGATCCAGAGCCGCAGCGCCGGGAAGGCCGCCCGAAGACGCCTGAGTGTGGCGCCGTTGTCGCCGCGCCGCAGGATCGCGTCGAGATCCGCCACATAAAGGGCGGCGAATGGGTGCAAACCGAGCAGCCCGCCGACCACTTCGACCGGGTCGCTGGTCGGCGAGAGCGGCGTCACGATCGGGCGGTACGTTTCGCGATTGCCCTTCCGGGCGTGGACGACCCGACCCCCGACGAGATCAACGACCGGGATGACCTCCATCCGGCGCCTCCTCGGCAAAAAAGCGGGCGGCCTTCTCGACGAGCCAGCTCCAGGCCTCCGCCTCGTTGTCGCCGGCGGTCTTCCCGACGACGATCGCGAGGCGGTTCATCTCGGCCTCGACTTCGGAGCGCGGCAAAAGATGCAGCCTGCTGACCAGAACGGCCCCCTCGATCACCGCCGCCTGCGCCCTATTGAATCCCTCGAACGGCGCATGCGCGGCGCGATGAACGACGCGGCAGACGAAACGGGGGCGCATGGCGTCCTCACGCGTTTCGATCACGGCAAGCTCCAGGTGGGCGAGTGACGCCTGCAATCGCGGAACCGGCACGACGCCGGAGGACGCAAGCGGCCAATGGCGGCGACCGGTCAGGCAGCCGGCGAAAATGCGCACGTCGTCGGTGAAGTTTGCGACCGCGAATGGCGTTCGGCGCAGGTTGTCGAGCGTGGTCGAGGGATGAAACGGCGCCAGCAGCCAGTGTGCGCCTTCTGCGATCAGCCCGAGGGGCGCGACGTGAGGCTCGCCGAGCGTTCCGACCGTTGTGACGATGGCTTCGCGGATCATAGGCGCCGGATCACCCGTCGGTTGGCTTTGCGCGAAGGGTGTGCCCGACCGCGGCGAGCCGCGTCCGATCCTCGACCGGGCGATCGGTTGCGCAGCCCCAATCGAGCGGTTCGTCTTGCGTGTAGCGTTTGCCGAGACGGAAAGCGACTTCCGCCTTCATGAGTTCCGCGCCGAGATAGAAGGCATGGGCTCCATCGGACTGAACGCCAAGCTTGTCGAACAGCGCCAATGCGTCCTCGGACACGTGATGTCCGTCGCGGTTAAAGATGTGAACACCGTCCTCGGCGGTTTCGATCCGGAAATTGCCGTCTTTCACCGCTTGCGCGAATTCGGCAATTTCCGCGCTTGAGTTTGGAAACGGCGCGCGGTCATGGACTTGGAGCAGCGCGCGCCCGTAGCCCTTCGGCAGGCTCTCATCCGTCGCAGCCGCATACATGATCCGCCGCGCGGCGTCGTGCTCCTGGATCGTGCGCCGCGTGTGCGGGCTGACCTGCACCGTCAACACGTTGGCGATGTCGAGCTCGGAACAAATCCCGAGAAGCAGCGCCGTCACGCCCACGCTATCGGCGTCCGTAAGCTCGGTGAGATTGCCGGTTCCCATCATCATTTCGGCTCGCGGCAAGCGCGCCCTGAGTTCGCGATATCGCGCCAGCGACTCGGTAAAGCCGAAATGGATGGGGTCGAGGATCGGATCGAGAATGGCCGATACGCCTCGGCGTTCCGCTTCCTCCGACGCCCGGCAGAGCGAGTCGAGGTCGCCGTGGCTGGCCGCAACGAGAATGGGGCGCGCGCCGGTTTCCTCAGCAACCGAAAGGGAGTGTTCCGTCAGGCTGAGCAGGTAATCCGCGCCGGTCAATCCGGCTCGCCTCAGTTCCTCGAGATCGGCGGAATCGACGCTGACGGAGAAGCCGCGTTCCTTCAACGCCCGCACGGCGTCCTCGAGATGCGGGAACGGCGTATCGGGCAGGCAGCCGAGATCGATCACGTCGGCGCCGGCCGCGCGCAGCGCCCCAGCCCGGGCGACGATCGCCTCGGTCGTGATCCGCGTCGCTTCGACGATTTCGGCGAAGATGCGGACGGCGTAGCGGGAGAGGTCCGGCGGGCGGCCAGACTTGCCGAAATGGGCGGGCAAATCCTTCAGTTCATCCGGCCCCCGCTCGAAGGGCGCGCCGAATTCGCTCGACAAACGGGCGAGATCCGCGCGGCAGCGGCCGGGAACGATCACCCGTGCGGCGTCGAGGGGGCGCGGAAGCCTGCGCATGAGGATCGGCTCGGTCATCAATGCCGCGACCTTCACCCCGACGTCCAAAATCGCCCAGTCGAAGGGTGCAGGCGCCATGCCGCGGAGCACCGCTTCCAGCCTGCCGCGCGCGAGATGACCGGTCAGGAAGAGGATCTTCTCGGTCATGCCGGAATTTCGGCGCGCCGTCGTTCGATCGCCTCGCGAAGCTCTGCAATCGAATCGACGGTCGTGGCGCCCTCGAAACGCCCGAGGCGTTCGCGATTCTCGAGGTCGATCGGGCGCGGGTAGACCTTGACCATGCCTTTCGGCGCCTCGGTGACCAGTTCGGGCGCGGTATCGCAGGCGAAGACGATCGCCGGAACGCGGCATTTGCCGCCCTGCGCGAACACATTGCTGACGAGATCGTCGGAAATGCCGCAGACGAATTTCGCGACGGCGTTCGAGGTTGCGGGGGCGACGATCAGGCTGTGATAGACGCCATAGTAGAACTGCCCGATCGGCCACGAGCTCGCGGTCGTGTCCCGGTACACCCGAATAGACCGCTGCAGGCCGAGCTCCTGTTTGTACATGCGCAACACCTCGGCGGCGGCCTTGCTGAGAAACAGGTCGACATCCTCGAGTTCGCGAACGAGCGCCAGCGTCTCCTTGAGGAAATGGCCGGACCCGGTGATCGCCCATCCCCAGCGCGGCGTCTTGTATTTCGTCATTCTGCGGCCGGTTCGAGACTGCGGATGGACCTGTTTGGCCGAAGGATTTCAGGAAACGCACGGCCGCGCAACTCGCTGGCGAGGCGGAATGAGTCGCCTGGCCCGGCGATGGAGACCTTGAGCCCGCAATCTCCGACATAGCGGGGAAAAAGCGGGTCCACGACGCCATCGGCGACAAGCTTGCCGATTGCGACCCCTTTGGCGGGAAACTCGCCGTGTTTGATCAAAATGAGGCGGCTCGCGCCGATCGCGCCTGTGAGCCAGGCGGCGAGGCTATCCGATGTGAGGTCCCAGGTCGCCGGCAGCTTTGCCGCGCGCGCCATCGAATCGGGCGACCAGACCGGGACTTTACGTTCCCGCAGCGCGCGGCGGACCATGGGGATCGATCCGACAAGCCGAAATCGCGGATCGAGGCCTTGCAGCGCGCGCCCGAACTGCGACATCGCCATGAGAGCCATGTCATGCGCCGCGGCGTCGTCGAAGCCCATCACGGCTTGCGCTGCGCGAACGGCGTCGGCGAAAGGGCCGCCGCCCGGCGCGACGACGACCGCGCCGGCCTCGGCGGCAATCGCGGCGAGCCACCCGGTCAAGTGGCGTCCAAGCGCGTGGCTACCGCCAAGCTTGATGACGACGACGTTCTTGAGCACGAATATTCTCGCCTCGGGCGCCCCTGAGAAACGCTTCGGAGCGGGCTACTGAAACAGCTTCATCGCGTTCATCAAGGTTCCATAGATTCCCCACAGCAGCGGAATGCCGACAAAGCCCCAAGCAAGCGCCAATTCCAGCCCTGTCGTGCCGCGAACGATGTTTTTGTCTGACACTTTCCTCTCCCTCAGCCGACGCCGATCACGTCGTCTGGCGTTTTCGGATCCATGTGGTGCCGGTCGTCGACCGCCTTGATCAGGAAATTGGCGATCAGGCCGATAATCAGCAGTCCGGCCATGATATACATAGTGATATTATATGCATCGGCCTTCGGCACGCCGGAGTCGATCTGATATTGTCTCAGGTAGTTCACCAGAACAGGGCCGAGCACGCCTGCGACCGACCATGCCGTGATCAACAGGCCATGGATCGCGCCGACATAACGCGTGCCGAACATGTCTCGGAGATAGGCGGGAACGGTCGCGAACCCTCCGCCATACATGCTGAGAATGACGAGGAAGCAGATGAGGAAAAGCGGCAGATTTCCGGCGCGGCCGAAATAGGGCACCAGCGAATAGAGCACAATGCCGAGCAGGAAAAAGATATAGTAGGTGTGCTTCCGGCCGATATGATCGGAAATCGAGGCCCAAAAGAAACGCCCAGCCATATTGAAGATGCTCAGAAGACCAACGAACCCGCCGGCGGCCGCGGCGGTGACCCGTCCAGGAAACATTTCCTGGCTCATCGCCGACGCCTGTCCGAGCACGCCGATCCCTGCCGTCACATTCATGCAGAGAACGATCCAGATCAGCCAGAACTGAGGGGTCTTCAGCGCCTGATACACATACACGTCCCTTGTCGTGACGAGCTTCCTCGGTTGCGTCGAAGGGACAAAACCCTCTGGCCTCCAACCAGGCGGGGGCACGCGCACGATCGCGGCCCCGACCAGCATGAAGCACGCATAAATGAGTCCGAGAGCAACGAAGGTTTCGGCGACCCCGACGTGGGTCGAAGTCGAGAACACGCTCATCAGCCACACCGACAGCGGCGAGGCGATCATCGCGCCGCCGCCAAAGCCCATGATCGCCATCCCGGTCGCCATGCCCGGCCGATCCGGAAACCATTTCATCAGCGTTGAAACCGGCGAAATGTAGCCGAGCCCAAGCCCGGCTCCGCCGAGGACGCCGTAGCCCAGATAGACGATCCAAAGCTGATGCCACGCGACGCCAACGGCGCTGACCAGAAATCCGCCGCTGAAGCAGAGCGCCGAGGCGAACATCGCGCGGCGCGGTCCGCCGTCCTCGACCCAGCGGCCGAACACCGCCGCCGAGGCGCCGAGAAAAAAGATCGCAATCGAGAAAATCCAGCCGAGATCTGTCAGCTTCCAGTCGTCGGGAGCGGACTTGGTGATTCCGATCAGCTTGGACATTGGCAGGTTGAAGACGCTGAACGCATAGGCCTGGCCAATGCAAAGGTGGATGCAGAGCGCCGCCGGCGGCGCCATCCAACGACTGAAATTAGGCTTTGCGACCGAGTGGCTTCGATCAAGAATTGAAAGCGCGCTCATCGAACGTTTATCTCCCAAACATTATTCAGCGGGAACCTCAGACCGACCGTCGCAGGGACAAGCCTGACGTCGGCGCAAAGTCGCTATGGCGGCCGCTGGCGTTGGCGCCGCGAGCAAAGCTGTTTGCACGCGTCGCACGTTCAAGCTGGCGCAAAGAGGTCTCCTTGACAACTACTGTCGTTGAAGCGCCTCCCGCTGGATGCTGGACGGACGGGCAGGGGCGTTGGGAATGGCCCTAGGGTTCCGGTCAGCCGCCGGCGATGGTCGCGCCGCCGTCGACGACGATCGTCTGACCAGTCATGAACGTGCTGGCCGGAGAGGCGAGGTAGACGGCGGCGCCGGCGATCTCGTCCGGTTCGCCGATCCGCCGGAGCGGGGTCGTCGCCGTCACCGCCTTGAGCGTATCCGGGTTCTCCCACAAGGCCCGCGCGAAGTCGGTCCTGACCAGCCCCGGCGCGATGCAGTTGATCCGCACGTTGTGCCGGCCGAACTCAACGGCGAGATTGCGGGCGAGCTGGAAGTCCGCGGCCTTCGAGATGTTGTAGGCGCCCAGCATCGGCGAGCCCTTGAGACCGCCGATCGAGGACACGATGATGATCGAGCCGTCCTTGCGCGCGATCATGCCCGGGGCGGTGAGCTGGATCAGCCAGTGGCTGGACAGCACGTTGTTGTCGAGGATCTTGCGGAACTGGTCGTCCGAGATTCCCGCCATCGGCCCGAAATAAGGGTTGGACGCAGCGTTACAAACAAGGACGTCGATCCGCCCGGAGACGCGGGCCGCCTCCTCCACGAGACGGCTGAGCTCGTCCTTCGAGGAGATGTTGGCGGCGATCGGCGTCGTCGCCTTGCGGCCGACGGCGGCGTCGATCTCGGCGGCGGTTTCCGCGCAGGCGTCGGCCTTGCGCGACGAGATGATCACGTGCGCGCCATGCTCCGCCAATCTCAGCGCAATGGCCCGGCCGATGCCGCGCGACGAGCCGGTGACGATTGCAGTCTTGCCCGTCAGGTCGAAGAGATTCGCCAATGTCTTGTCCTCCCGCATCGCCGCATCGTCCGCATCGTCCGTGACGGCGAGCATCGCCTTCTTTTATCGCGATCGAGACGGCGTCGGCCATTAAAACGAACGTTTGACTTTGGCGCAAGCTCCGATAGGGTGTCCTTCTTGCTGAAGCGTCCTCATGACGCCCGCGGCGTCACGCCGGCCCAAGACCGCTCGGGGAAACGCCATGACGCAATCGACGGGCCGACGGAAGACCGATGAGACAAGTCCGTCCGAGGGGACGCCCGATGCGCGCGAGCGCATCTTTCTCGCCGCCGAGCGGCTGTTCGCCGAGCGCGGCTTCGACGGCGTGTCGGTGCGCGACATCGTTCAGGCCGCCGAGGTGAACCTCGCCGCGGTCAGCTATTATTTCGGCTCGAAGGGCGAACTCCTGCTCGCAGTCTTCCGCAGCCGGGCGCGGGAGTTGAACCGCGAGCGCCGCGCGCTCTTGCGCGAGGCGGAGGCGCGCCACGGCGGCGATCCGCCGCTCGCCGACATCCTGCGCGCCCTGATGGGGCCGCCGATCCTGTGGCGCGATCCGGCCTCGGGCAAGGACACCGCCTCGCGTTTCATCTCCCGGGCGATGGCCGAGGTGACGCCCGACCTGCGCAAGATCCTGGAATCGGACGTCAGCCACCTGCGCGGCTTTCTCGCGGCGCTGTCGCGCGCTCTGCCGCACCTGTCGGAGCCGGAGGTCTGCTGGGCGCTGCACTTCACCGTGGCGCTGCCGCACCAGTGCACCGACACGAATTTCAAGCGTCTCGAAGGCGCTGTCCGAGGCGGCTGCGACACCGAGGACGTCGCCGCGGTGCTAAAGCGGGCGGTACGCTACGCGATCGGCGGCATCGAGGCGTTCGCGGCGCCGCGCGCGGCTGCAGGAAGCCGGCGCGCCGAGGCGGATCGCGCGACGACTACCCGCGTGGGCCAGCCAGACCGCCGGGAGCAGCGGACGACAGGACGAAGGGTCGAGCTCGCGATTGACCGAACAAGGAGAGCACAGGCGATGGACTTCGAATATTCCCCGAAGGTCGAGGAGCTTCGCGCCCGCGTGCGCGAATTCATGGACCGCTACGTGATCCCGAACAACACGCGCTGGCGGCGCGAGGTCGCGGCCGGCCTGAACCCGCCGCCGGTCGTCGAGGAGCTGAAGCCGATCGCCAAGTCGGAGGGGCTGTGGAACCTGTTCCTGCCCGGCCTGAAGGCCGACGAGCCCGGCACGCGGCTCGACCAACCTCGAATACGCGCCCGCTCGCCGAGATCATGGGCCAGCTGCAATGGGCGTCGGAAGTGTTCAACTGCTCGGCGCCGGACACCGGCAACATGGAGCTCCTGCACCTCTTCGCCACGCCCGAGCAGCGCGAGCGCTGGCTGAACCCGCTGCTCAACGGCGAGATCCGCTCGTGCTTCGCCATGACCGAGCCGGACTCGTCGTCGTCGGACGCGACCAACATCTCGACCCGCATCGAACTCGAAGGGCGACAGCTGGGTCATCAACGGGCGCAAGTGGTTCATCACCGGGGCGCTGCACGCGCGCTGCAAGGTCGCGATCGTCATGGGCGTCACCAGCCCCAACGCCGAACCGCATCGCCGCCAGAGCATGGTGCTCGTCCCGATGGACGCGCCCGGCGTCAAGATCGTGCGCAACATCAGCGTGATGAACCATCTCTCGGCCGAGGGCCATTGCGAGATCGTCTTCCGCGACGTGCGCGTGCCGAAGGCGAATCTTCTCGGCGAGGAGGGAAGCGGCTTCGCGCTGGCGCAGGCGCGGCTCGGGCCCGGGACGCATCCATCATTGCATGCGCATCGATCGGCCAGTGCGAGCTGGCGCTCGAACTGATGATCCAGCGCGCCCAGGAGCGCAAGACCTTCGGCAAGTATCTGCACGAGCACGGGCCGGTCGCCGAATGGATCGCGCTGTCGCGCTGCGAGATCGAGCAGGCGCGGCTTGCTCACGCTGAAGACCGCCTGGATGATCGACACGCTCGGCGCGAAGGCCGCAGCGGCGGAAATCTCGATGATCAAGGCCGTCGCGCCCCGCATGCAGACGACGATCCTCGATCGCGCGATGCAGACCTTCGGCGCGATGGGCCTATCGCCCGACACGCCGCTGGCCGACCTCTGGACCTGGGGTCGGGCGCTGCGCTTCGCCGACGGGCCGGACGAGGTTCACCTGCGCGCGATCGCGCGCCGCGAGATCAAGCGCAGCCGAAAGAACCTCGGCTCCGCCGCCGCCTTCCTGACGCCGCCGCTCGACGCGGAAGAGGCGCTCCGTGGCTGACGCTTCGCCCTGCGCGATAAAGCGCCGGCTCGACCCAGACGCCAATCCTGCCCGAGGCGATCGCGCGGCGCCCGGCGGATTCGCGTTGCGGCGTCCCGGCGGCCGGGTCAGAATGGCGTGTCATTGGCTTTAGACGTCGGAGGGCTTCAGCCATGCAACTCATCGGCATGCTCGATTCGCCTTACGTGCGCCGGGTGGCGGTCGCGCTGATCGTCGCCGGCGATTCCGTTCGAGCACCGCCCGATTTCCCTCTTCCGCCACATCGAGGCGTTCTCGAAGATCAATCCGCTGCTCAAGGCGCCGACGCTGGTGACCGACGACGGAACGGCGCTGATCGATTCGACGCTGATTCTCGACTATCTCGCCGGGGTCTATCCGGCCGTCGCGGCGCTGACGCCCTCGGCGCCGGCGGAGCGGCTCGCCGCGTTGCGCGTCACCGGTCTCGCGCTCGCGGTGATGGAAAAGGCGGTGCAACGGCACTACGAGCGCGCCCTGCGCCCGGCCGAAAAACTCCATCAGCCGTGGGTCGACCGGATCATGGGCCAGCTTCACGAAGGGCTCGGCGCGCTCGATCGCGAACTGCCGAAGTCCGGCTGGGTCGGCGGCGCGCTCGGTCTCGCCGACATCGCCGCCGCCTGCGCCCACGGCTTTACGGCCGGCATGGTCGGCGATGTGGTGGACCTTCGTTCGTATGCGAACCTCGCCGCCTTCTCGGCGCGTGCGGAGGCGCTGCCCGCCTTCCGCGCCGCGCCGGCCAGGGACGGCGTCGTCGCCCCCGTCGGCGTCTGAAGGTCGATTCGGCGCACCCACGCGGCTCCTGATAGGCTCGG
This sequence comes from uncultured Alphaproteobacteria bacterium, assembly GCA_963724785.1. Lineage (GTDB taxonomy): Bacteria > Pseudomonadota > Alphaproteobacteria > Rhizobiales > Beijerinckiaceae > Roseiarcus. Next base: position 392,407 of record CAVRWC010000001.1, read on the forward strand.
AGTTCCGCGCCGGAATGCCGCGCCCAGCAGCGCATTTCCGCCGCAAAAAACTCTCAAGGCGTCGCTAAGCCCGCAGCGGAATGGACGAAACCCTCACCCAGATGCGCACCATGACGTCAGCCGCCGAGTTGAATTCCGAGAAAGCAGCGCCGGAGGAAAACGGCGGCCCCAACCCCGATCGCGAAGCGGCGGCCGCAAGCTCAGCGGGTCCGGAGGCGGCGCCGGCGGTCGAAGCCGCCGCTGCGCCGGGGGAAGAGCCGCGCGTCTCGGACGTTGGCGAGGCGAAGGCCGAGGTGGCGCAGCCCGTCGAGCGTTCGGTCGAGCCGGAGCGGAAATCGTCGGCCGTGGAGGCCGCCGGGGACGGCGAAGCCGGCGTCGCGCGGTCGGTGATTGTCCCGTCCCGCACCGCGGTGGAAAGTCCGCTCGGCGACGCCCTGGCGGCCCTCGATCGTCGCGATTACGCGACCGCCAAGCGGCTTTTCGAAGCGCTCGGCCGAAAGGACGCGGCCGTGGCGATCGAGAACGCGCTCGCGGCCCTCGACCGCAAGGATTACGCGACCGCTCAGGGGCTGTTCGAGGCGCTGAAGCCCTCCATGCCCGCGGCGCCGGCCGGGATTCCAATGAGGTCCGACGCCCGCGGCGAAGCCGAAGCGAAACCGGTCCCGCCGCCGCTTGCCGTCGTCCCGAACGATGGCCCGCGTCAGCCGCCGGCGGAAACGGTGAAGAGGCGCGGTTCGAGGCTTGGCCTGCTCGCCGTCTGCATCGCGCTCCTGGCGATCGTCGGCGCCGGCGTCCTTTATCGATCCCAGAGACACGGCGCCTTCGTCGCCGCAAAAAGCCAGACCGCCGCAGGCCTCGCCTCCGCCGCCGAATTCAACCGCGGCGCCGGTGAAGCCGAACGCGGACCCAACCGGGCGCGGGGAGGCGGCCGTCGCGACGGGCGACCCCAGCGCGTCGCTCGCAACGGTGACCGAACGGCTCGACCGGATCGAGCACGAAACCGGCGCGCGTCTCGATGCGCTCGGCGAGCGCTCCGACCCGACCGCCCTCGCCAAGCTGTCCGATCTTTCGGCGAGGCTCGCCGCGCTGGAGAAGAAGGCCGCGGCGCCGGCGACGCCTGCCTCCGACACTGCCGATATCGCAGCGAGGCTCGACCGGTTGGAGAAGAAAGTCGCCGCCGCGGCGACGCCGCCCTCGCAACTGTCCGACCTGACGACGCGCCTCGACAGACTCGAGAAGAAAGTGGCCACATCCGTCGCCTCCGCGGCGAGCGCGGCCAAGCCCCTGCCGCCCGCTGCGCCGAAATCTTCGACGACGCAGGCGCGAACGCAGCCCGACGCCCCGCGGCGTCTGCTCCAGGACTACAGCGTCGAGGCGGTCCAGGGCGGCGTTGCGGTAGTCGACGGCCGCTACGGCTCGCAGCAAGTTGGGCCCGGCGATTTCATTCCCGGGGCAGGACGCGTTTTGCGCATCGAGCGGCAGGGCGGCGACTGGTACGTCCTGACCAGCGGCGGCGTGATCGCGGGCGCTTCCGCGCTCTACGGCGCGCCGTATTAGAGCGCTTCGCATTTCAACGGAAATTTAGAAAAGTCCGGCCTTGGGACGTTCGCTACGTCGCCGCGCCGTCACGCCTCGTAATTATGGACGAAGTCCGCGGGCGGGCTGGGGCCCCAAACGTAGAACGAGTTCTTCCGGCGGATGGTCCGCCGCCGTCCAGTCGGCGTCGGCCGGGACAAAGTCGATGTCGGCGGAATATTCGGCGAAAGAGCCCCATGGGTCCCGGACGTAGTGGAAGAAGTTCGACCCGAGCACATGGCGGCCGAGGCCCCAGCCCTTTTCGTAGCCCTTGCCGAGCATGTGCATCGCGCCCAGGCCGATTTCGTCGATGCTGCCCACGTCCCAGCTCAGGTGATGGAAGCCGGGTCCATTCGACTTGCCGAGCGCGATCATGTGATGATCGCTGCCGTGGATTCCATGCATGAACGCAATTCCCTCGCCGCAGTGGTCGGAAAGCCGCATCCCGAGCACGCGGGCGTAGAAATCGATCGCTTTCATCACCTCGGTGGTGAACAGCAGCACATGCGCCAGCCGGCGCGGAAAGGTGCGGCTGGCGGCGCTGCGGTTCGGCGCCCCGCGCTCGAGGGGAGCGACGGATGGCTGGAGCGAACGGACTCTTCTCGCTCGGCGAGGTCTTCGGCGCGGCGGCGATCTCGATCAGGGCGCCGTCGGGATCGTGAAGCCAGAGACCGTTCGACTCGACGCCCGCAGGCGGATCGACCCGCTTGACATGAAGCGCCTGGAGGCGCTCGGCGAAGCGGTCGAGATCGTCCTCGAACACGCCGAACGACAGGTACTGATGCTTCTTGCGCGGTCCCTCGCCGATCGTCCCCCACACGTGCGGATTGCCCTGGGTGGCGAGCGTCAGGCCGGCGTCGCGCTCGCCGACCTCGAGTCCGAACTCGCTGTAGAACCGGCTCGCGACGGCGAGATCGGGGACGACAAAATGGAAATGGTCGAGCGAATGCACGCCAAGTTCGCCGGGCCTGCGTGTGGGCCTCACAAATCCCTGATTTGCGGTCATGCGTCTCCTCCTCCTGGCGCTTCGCTCCGCCTTCGGGCGGCGGTTTTCTTCAATGCCGCATCCTAACCGACGCCGCGCCGGGCCCCAAGCGCGCCGCCGCCTTGCACTCTCGTATGGTGACGAAGCTGCAAATCTCCTCCCGGCGTCGCGCCGACGAGGCTATTCTCCGAAGGCGACTCGACGCTGGTTCCGGACGTTGCGCCGGCTCAGGCTTCCGAGGCGGTCGGACGGGCAAATGGGGGCGACAATGACTGTTCAGTTCAACAATGACGCTTCGCTGGAGATCTTCACGGCGGGTGAGCCTTCACGCCGACCCACGCTGCTGTTCGTCCATGGCGCCTTTTGCGGCGGCTGGGTCTGGTTGGAGCATTTTCTGCCGTTCTTCGCGGAGCTGGGTTGGCGTTGCATCGCTGTGTCGCTGCGCGGCCATGGCAAAAGCCCCGGCAAGAAGCAATTGGACCGCTTCGGCATCGCCGACTACGTCGCTGACGTCGCCTCCGCCGCGACCGGGCTCGACCAGCCGCCGGTGGTGGTCGGACACTCGATGGGCGGCGTGGTCGCCCAGCACTATGTGCAGAAGCATGCGGCGTCAGGTTTGGCGCTCCTGTCGCCGGCCAGTCTTGCGGGCTTGAGCGGCTCGTTCCTGCACATGTCTCTGCGCCACCCCGATCTGCTCATGGCGCTGAGCCGCGTTCAGTCCCGCGACATGACGGCCGCCGACTTCGAGACGATTTGCCGGGGGCTTTTTTCCGAAGACTTCCCGGATGACCTCGCTTTGCGCTACCTGCCGCAATTCCAGCGGGAATCGCTTCGCGCCAATCTGGAGCTGATGGTCCCGCAAGCCTTCTTCCTGATGGGGCGTCCTCGCCTGCCGGCGCTCGTGGTCGGCGGCGCCAACGATTGCTTCATTCCCTACACCGACCTGATGCTGTCATCGTTGTTCTGGGGCGCGGAAAGTCGTGTTCTCGATGGCGTGCCCCATGCGATGATGCTGGACGGATCGTGGCGCCGTCCCGCGGAAATCATGGCCGAATGGCTGCAGCGGTCGTTTGGCGCTGGAGCCAGATGAAACCGATCCTTCGCGCCAGCCTGACCGCCTCCGACGCGCGCGGGTTCACGCTCGACTGCGGCGACGGCGCCGAGATGCGGATCGTCGCGCTGGCCGACGACCTCGTCCGGGTCACGCTGCTGCGCGGGGGCGAGGTCCGTCAGAAGCGCACATGGGCCGTCCCGGCGTTCGGCGAGGGCGACACGGAATGGGCTGGCCGCGCGCGGCTCGACGACTCGTCGTGGCCGGCCGTACCGACCGAGATCGCCGCGTCCCCAACAGGCGTCACGCTGGCGACCAGATCGCTGCGCCTGACCGTGTCGCTCGACCGCTTGCGCATGGACTGGGCGCTGCCGGACGGAACGATCTTCGCCCGCGACCGCGACACGCAGCCCTATTTTCTCGGGCAAAAGACGCATGCGTTCAGGCATGCGATGGCGCGCGCGCGCGGACGATCGTCACTATGGCCTCGGCGACAAGACTGGCCCGCTCGACCTGACCGGGCGGCGGCTGAGATGCGCGATGCGCGATTCGCTCGGCTTCGATCCCGAGCGCGGCGATCCACTCTACAAAAACTGGCCGTTCCTGATCGTGCGCGACGCGGCGAGCGGCGTCTCGCATGGCGTCTTCTACGACAATGGCGCTGAGGGCGCGTTCGATCTCGGATGCGAGCACGACAACTACTTCGGCCGCTATCGTAGTTACGAGGCCGAGGACGGCGATCTTGATTTCTATATGATCCTTGGACCCCGCATCGCCGACGTCACCGCCAAGTTCGTCGCGCTGACCGGCCGCATGGCGCCTGCCGCCGCGCTGGTCGCTCGGTTTCGCGCAGACCGCGATGGCGCTCGCCGACGCGCCGGACGCGCAGGCACGGATCCAGGGCGTGATCGACGCTGCGAAGGCGTTTGACGTGCCGATCTCCGCGTTCCATTTCGGCTCGGGCTACACCTCGATCGGCAAGAAGCGCTACGTCTTCACCTGGAACCGCGCCAAATTCCCGGCGCCGAAGGCGCTCATGCGCGCCTTCGCCGATGCGGGCATGAAGGTGGTCGCCAACGTCAAGCCGTGCCTGCTCGACGACCATCCCCGTTATGGCGAGGTCGCGGCAGAGGGCGGCTTCATCGCCGGCGGCGCCGACCCCGCGCCGCTGAAATCGCGGTTCTGGGACGGGGAGGGCGCCCATGTCGATTTCACCAATCCCGCCGGCGTCGCGTGGTGGCAGGAGGGCCTCACCCGAGAGGTCCTCGCCTACGGCGTCGACGCGGGGTGGAACGACAACAACGAATACGGCTTATCGGACGACGAGGCGACCTGCAGCCGGCTTCGGCGAGCCGGCGCCGCTTTCCCTCATGCGCCCGGTGCAGGCCCTGTTGATGACGCGCGCGACGCGCGAAGCGCAACTCGCCGCGAGGCCGAACATCCGCCCGTTCACCGTCTCCCGCGCCGGCGGCCCCGGCCTGCAACGCTACGCCCAGACGTGGAGCGGCGACAACACGACAAGTTGGGAATCGCTCAGTTGGAACTTCCGCACCGGCCTCGGCATGTCGCTCTCCGGCCTGTTCAACATCGGCCACGACATCGGCGGCTTCGCGGGCCCGCCGCCCGACCCCGAACTGCTGATCCGCTGGACCCAGGCGGGGCTGCTGCATCCGCGCTTTCTGATGAACAGCTGGAAGGACGACGGCGTCACGACCTCGCCGTGGCTGCACCGGCGAGGCGCTGCCGGCGATCCGCGACGCGCTGAGGCTCCGGTTGCGGCTCATGCCCTATCTCTACAGCGCGATGGCTTCTGGCGCACGAGGCGCATGTCCCGGTGCTGGCCCCGACCTTTTTCGTCTTCGAGGACGACCCCGCCACATTCGCCGACGCCGACGCCGCGATGTTCGGCCCCTGCCTGCTCGCCGCGCCGGTGTCTGCGCGAAGGCGCGCGCGAGGTCGAGGTCTATCTGCCGCGCGGGCCCGAAAGCTGGCGCGACGTCTGGACGGGCCGCGTCTACGCGGCCGGTCGGAGCGCGACGATCCCGGCGCCGCTCGAGCGGCTGCCGCTGCTCGCCCCGGCCGGGGCGATCGTCGCCACGACCGACAGCGGCGACGACTTTTCGCGCCTGCACGACGAGCCCTCGCGGGCGCTGCGCGTTTTTCCGGGCGCCGCCGAGGGCGCGTCCCGCGCCGTTCTCTTCGAAGACGACGGCATCTCCCTCGCCGGCGCCTCGACCCGCGTGACGATCGCGCTGAGCTGGACCGCGAGCCGTGTCCGCGTCGAGGCCGCGGCGAGCGGCGACTACCCGCTGCCCTATCAGGGGATGCGCGTGATCCTGCCCGCGGACGAGACGCGGGCGGTGGAGATGTCAGGGTCGAACGGGATCGGGCTCAGGCTCTGACGAGCGGGGACCGGACCCTTGTCAATCGACGCGGCGAAGGGACGCGCCGGCTGGCGCCATCACCTGTGGTGATGGTGATAAACGTGGTGATGATAATGATGGTAGTGGTGATGATGGTGATACGGCTCGGCCAGCGCCGAGAACGACAATAGGCCAAAAGCAGTGCACACCACTGCGGCAACAAGTTTCGTCTTCATCGGTCGACTTTCTTTCCTGTTTTCCCGCGTGCATTGTGCGAGCACGACAATGAATGAAGCCTGAACGGAACAAGCGAACGGGACTGGCAGGGTGTAATCTTCCGTCTGTCTGAGCGAGTCCGTCTGTCCATACGTCCCGAGCCGCCCGCCTCGCCGAGCGCGTTTCCGCGCTTGGTGGCGGGCCCGCGAGGGGCCTTGTCGGACTTGAGCGCGTCGGCTTCGTCATGAAATGGCCGCCTGGCGCAATGTTCCAAGCCGGACTTGCGCGAGCATCGGCGCGAGGTTGGCGGACGGCGTCCGCGAGCAAGACCTGAATGAACAGAAAGTGACATAAGAGCGCGGTCCGAGGATTGGCAAGCCTGTGATGGCGAACGAGCTGCAGGCGAGGGCTGAGAGAGGTCCGGGAAGGCGACAGCGCCGCGCGCCTCCCGCCCGAAACGGGCGCTCGCTCGTCTATCTCTGGCGGGGCCTGACAGGGAGTGGCGTGTGGTCCAGAACATGGAGCGAATGGGTCGAAGGCCCTCTGGCGGGCGCGGGAGACATACGTGCGCCCGGTCGCTTCGCCGCGGCGCTTTGCAGCCGATAGGGCGCGGCCTATATCAGCGCCGCCGCTTCACCGCCCGGAGTTTTGATTTGATCCGCCTTCTGCTCGCCGTCGTCTTCGCCCTTTGCGGCCGCCGTCGCCTTCGCCGACACGCTTCCGAAGACGCCGCCGCAGAATCCGGCGCAGGTTCGCCTGTCCTTCGCGCCGGTGGTCAAGAAGGTCGCGCCGGCGGTGGTCAACGTCTATGTCTCGCATGTCGAGCGGATGCCGCGAAACCCGCTGTTCGACGATCCGATCTTCCAGCGCTTCTTCGGCGGCGGCGGGGGCGAGGGCGACCGGGTGCAGAAGGCGCTCGGCTCCGGCGTCCTCGTCGACTCCGTCGGGCCTCGTCGTCACCAACTTTCACGTCGTCGAGAACGCGACCGAAGTGAGGGTGGCGCTCGGCGACCGGCGCGAGTTCGAGGCCGAGATCGTGCTGCGCGATCCGCGCACCGACCTCGCCGTGCTGCGCCTCAAGGGCGGCGACCATTTTCCGACGCTCGAGATGGGCGATTCGGACGCGCTCGAGGTCGGCGACTTCGTCATCGCCATCGGCGACCCGTTCGGCGTCGGCCAGACGGTGACGCAGGGCATCGTATCGGCGCTGGCGCGCACCCAGATCGGCGCGAGCGACTACGGCTTCTTCATCCAGACCGACGCCGCGATCAATCCGGGCAATTCCGGCGGCGCGCTGGTCGACCTCGACGGCCGGCTCGTCGGCATCAACTCGATGATCTATTCGCGCTCCGGCGGCAGCATGGGGCTCGGCTTCGCCATTCCGGTCAACATGGTCAAGGGCGTGGTCGCGGCCGCGCTGCACGGCGGCAATTCGGTCAAGCGCCCCTGGCTCGGCGCGACGCTGCAGAACGTGTCGAAGGACATCGCCGAGACGCTCGGCCTCGACCGGCCGACCGGCGCGATGGTGGTCGAGGTCGCGGACGCCAGTCCGGCCGCGGCGGCGGGCCTGAAGCGCGGCGACGTGATCGCGGCGATCGACAGCCAGGTGGTCGACGACGCCGAGAGCGTCGGCTTCCGGCTCGGCGTCAAGCCGCTCGGCGGGACGGCGCGGCTCGCGGTGCTGCGCGACGGCAAGACCCTCGACCTGCCGCTGAAACTCGCCTCCGCCCCGGAGACGCCGGCGCGCGACGCGCTGACCATCCAGGGCCGCTCGCCGTTCGAAGGCGCGCTGGTGATGAACCTGTCGCCTGCGGTGTCGGAGGAACTGTCGCTCGACGGCGCGCATCAGGGCGTGGTCGTCGCCTCGGTCGGGGAAAACTCGACCGCCGCCCAGGTCGGCGTGCAGAAGGGCGACATCGTGGTCGCGGTGAACGGGACGCCCATCGAGACGACCCGCGACCTCGAGCGCGCCTGCTCGGAGCATGCGCGATGGTGGGACCTCACCATCCGCCGGGGCGGCGAAACGATCCGCACCCGGCTCGGGGGTTGAGAAAAAGGCAGGGCGCCCGGTTCGAGGAGCGTCCTGCCAGAAACCGCGCGAGTGGGAGGAACGCTCGGGCGGACGTTGACGGTTTACGCGGCGCGAGGGCGCTCCGGATCTCGGCCGGAAGCGGACGGGCGCCGCAGGCCGCGGCCAGAATCGCGGCGCCGTCGAAGGATGGCGACGTTTTCCTTAACGGGCGGTTAACGCCGCGCCGCGCGAGCCGTCACAAAACGTTCGGGCTTGACGGCTCTCAATCGCCGTCGAGCGGCGCAATCCCCTTCGGCTTGCCGTCGGCGGAGAGCGTGATCTTCTCGATCCGCATCTCCGCGTTCCTCAGAAGCTCGTCGCAGCGCGCCTTCAGCGCTTCGCCGCGCTCGTAGAGCCGGATCGAATCGTCGAGCGACACCGCGCCCTTCTCGAGCCGGTCGACGATCCCCTCGAGTTCGGCGAGCGCCGCCTCGAACGGCATCGTGGCGATGTCCGGCTGCGGCGGCGGCGTCCGGGCTTCGGCTTCGGGCACGGGACGGTTCTCCTGGCGCGGTCTCGTCCGCGCCGCTCAGTCGGGCAGGGCGGAGATCAGATACAGCGTCTTGATCGTCTCGCTCGGCTGCATCTGCGGGCCGAAGGTCTTGGCGAACACCGCCGCGATTCCGCCGGTCTTGTAGATGTGGCTGAGCGCCCGGTCCACCGCCAGGCGGAAGTCGCTGTCGCCGCGCGGCAGCGCGAGCGCGTAGGGCTCGAGCGACAGATAGTCGTTGGCGAGGCGGAGTTGGGAGGAGTCCGCGGCTTTGCTCGGCGAGATAGGCGAGGATCGCCCGATCGGCGAAATAGGCCGAGATCGACCCGTCCTCCAGCGCCTTGAGGCCGTCCTCGTGGGTCTTCGCCGGAACGACCTCGGCGCCGATCTTGGCGTTGGCGAGCGTCTCGCGCAGGCTCGTCTCGGTGGTCGTGCCGGCGAGGACGCCGACCTTTTTGCCGGCCAGCGCGCCGAGATCGCTCGGCCCGTCGCCTTTGACGAGCAGGCTCGCGCCGTCGACGAAGGTCGGGATCGAGAAGTCGACCTTCTCGCGCCGCGACAAGGTTTCGGTGGTCGGCTCGCACAACAGGTCGGCCTTGCCGGTCTCGATCGTCTCGAAACGGTTCTCCGCCGTGACCGGAACGAACTCCACCTTCAATTCGTCGAGGTTGAGCTGAGCGGCCAGTCCGGTCGCGACCGCGCGGCAGAGGTCGACCATGAAGCCGGCCGGCTCGCCGTCGGCGTCCTTGTAGGAAAAAGGCGGGGCGTCCGCGCGGACGCCGAGGCGGATGGTCTTGTCCTGCCGCACCTTGTCGAGCGTTCCCGCCGAGGCCGCGCCGATCGCCGCCGCCGCTGCCGCCGCGGCGACCGCAAAGCGTCCGCGCGGTCTGACCGAACGAAGCCATTGTTCCCCCCGTATTCCAATCCTCGCCGCCCGACCGGCGACCCGCCGTCCTTAGCAGACCCGGGCTGTCGAGCAAGGGATCGGGATCAGATCGGCAGGACGGTCGTCTTCTTGACGGTCCGTAGCGGCAGGGTCGACTGCACCCGCGAAACGCCGGGCAATTGGGTCAGGATCTCCGTGTGGATCCGCTCGAAGTCGCGCGAATCGCGGAAGACGATCCGAAGCAGGTAGTCGGCCGTTCCGGCCAGAAGATAGCATTCGGTGATCTCGGGATGCCGCCGGGCGTCGCGCTCGAAGGCGTCCAGCATGGCGCGGCCCTGCTGCTCGAGGGTGACGAAAACGAAGGCCGCGCCCGGCGAGGCCGGCCTTGGCGGCGTCCAGCAGGGCGACGTAGCTCGTCGATGACGCCGCGCTCCTCGAGCGCGCGCACGCGGCGCAGGCAGGCGGAAGGCGAAAGGTGGACGCGCTCGGCGAGCTCCACGTTGGTCATTCGGCCGTCGCGCATCAGTTCGCGCAGGATCGCCCGGTCGAAGATCGTCAAGGTCGCTCGGTGCGCACGATTCGGTGCTCGTTTGCCATGATCGGCGCAATCTTATGCGACATGCGGCCAAGGAAAAGCCGAAAATCGGCGACAGCTTGCGGCCGCAAGGCGCCATTATTGCGCGACCACCGGTCAAGGAGGCGCAGCCATGCTCGTCGGCGTACCAAAAGAGATCAAGGACAACGAATTCCGCGTCGGCATGACGCCCGCCGCGATCGCGGAGCTCGTTCATCACGGCCATAAGGCGATCGTGGAGAAGGGGGCGGGCGTCGGGCTCGGGCTCGCCCGACGAGGAATACGCGCGCGCCGGGGCCGAGCTGGTCGACGACGCCCGCCGGAGATCTTCGGCCGCGCCGAGATGATCGTGAAGGTCAAGGAGCCGCTCGCGGAGGAGCGGAAGCTCCTGCGCCCGGGACAGATCCTGTTCACCTACCTCCATCTCGCCCCCGACCTGCCGCAGACCCAGGACCTCATCGCGTCCGGCGCGGTCTGCATCGCCTACGAGACGGTGACCGACGCGCAAGGCCAGTCTGCCGCTGCTGACCCCGATGTCGGAGGTCGCGGGCCGGCTTGCGCCTCAGGTCGGCGCGCATGCGCTCGAAAAGGCGCAGGGCGGCCGCGGCGTCCTGCTCGGCGGCGTGCCGGGCGTCGCCGCCGCCAACGTCGTGATCCTCGGCGGCGGCGTGTCGGGAACGCATGCGGCGACCATCGCCGTCGGCATGGGCGCGACGGTCACCGTCGTCGACCGCTCGCTCGAGGCGTTGCGGCGGCTCTCGGCCCAGTTCGGCTCGGCGCTCAGGACCGTCTATTCGACCCGCGCCTCGATCGCCGAACTGGTCAGCGAGGCCGACCTCGTGATCGGCGCGGTGCTGCTGCCGGGCGCCGCGGCGCCGAAGCTCATCACCCGGCCGATGCTCAAGACGATGCGGCCGGGCTCGGTGATCGTCGACATCGCCATCGACCAGGGCGGCTGCTGCGAGACGTCGAAGCCGACGACCCACTCGAACCCGACCTACGTCGTGGACGGCGTCGTCCATTATTGCGTCGCCAACATGCCGGGCGCGGTCGCCCGCACCTCGACCTTCGCGCTCAATCACGCGACGCTGCCCTTCACGCTCGCGCTTGCCGACAAGGGCTGGCGCGCCGCCCTGAAGGACGACCCGCATCTCAGCGCCGGCCTCAACGTGTGCGAGGGAAAGCTGACTTGCGCGCCCGGTCGCCGAGGCGCACGGGCTGACGGCGGTGAGCCCGGAAATCGCTGCTCGAGCTAGAGGTCATCGCTGCGATGTGCCGCCGGCGCTGCCCGAAGCGCGACGGCGTCCCTCGGCTCAGGGCCGGTCGCCGTGGCCGTTCAGCGCGCCGGGCGCCCAGTTCACGCCGTCGCGCATGGCGTAGAAGATGTGCAGCCCGATGCGGTCGACGCGCTTGAGGTAGCCGGCCCAGTAACGGCGCGACATAGGCGGCGTGATAGTTCACCGCCTCGGCGACGACCGGATTGTAGGTCTTGCCGCTGACCACCTCGTCGGCGATGCGGGTCGCGACCGCCCACGGGCCCGGCTCCTCGATCCTGCAGCGACTTGCCTTCGCAGGCGAAGGAGAACTGGCAGGCGAACGGGCGGTTGCGGTCCTGGTAGACGACGCCGCAGACGGTGGTCGGGTAGATGCCGCTGCGGACGCGGTTGAGCACCACCTGCGCGACCGCCGCCTGGCCGGCCTCGGGCTCCGAGCGCGACTCGAAATAGATCGCCTCGGCGAGGCAGCGCATCTGGCGGCGCGGTGTCCTTGGGGTCGATCAGCGTGGCGTAGTTCGGCTTGCCGCCGCCGAGCAGCGACTGGCTCGCGATCGTCGTCTGCGGCGGGACGCCATCGGTCTCGACGTCGACCACCACGCCGTCGGTCGGGGTCGGCAATTCGGCGTTGAGGGCGAATTCGAGCGGGCACGGCCGGGCGTCGCGCCGTCGGTGACGGCGAGGTCCTGGCGGCGCCGGGGGTCCGTTCCGGCGCGTCCGGGCCGCCGGGGCTCATGGTGTGGTCGGGGTCGAACTCGGCTCTCGCGCGGATGTCGCGGCCCGGAGTCCCGCCGCCGCCGCGCGTAAGGGTCTTGCAGGCTCGGGCCGCTGCGCCGGCGGGCGTCGAAGCCCGGCCTCAGGCCGATGAACGGATCGCCCTTGCCGCTGCGGTCGACGTTCGGGAAGGCGGTCGAGCCGCGCTTTCAGCGCGCGGTTCGGCTCGATCTCGTCGGGGTCGCCGTAGTCGCCGGGGTCGCCGGTCACGAGCCGGCTCTCGATCAGCGGCGCCGGCGTCCCGTCGAGGCCGACCGCCTCATAGCGGCGGGCGGCCGCGATCGCCCGGTGGATCGGGCTGTCGGGCTCGGCGAACCGCGCCGCGGCCGAAGGCGCTGGCGTCGGCGGCGCGCTCCTGCTCGGCCTCGGCGGTGATCGACAGCAGCACGCCGACCGCGAGGCACCAGGGGGCGATCGCCGAGGCGGCCCATCCTATACGCGAGCGACCCATACGCCTTCCACGCGCTTGTCCCCGGCGCCGTTGGCGCGGGCTCGGGCGACCGAGCGCGCGCAAAGCTGAATGGTCTTGGTTATCGTGGCTTAAGGTTGCGGGCGGGTTACCGGAGGGAAGGGCGCGGGCGTCCCGCTTTGGGACAGGGGTCTTCCGGCACGGAGCGCGGTTTTCGGAAAATCATCCTTTCTTTTCAATGTGTTACACCCGGAAGTCGGGCCTTCTCGGCGCCGTGATCCAGACATTTCAAGGACTTACGCCCGAAACGCGAAACGCCCGGGCGCGGCGCGCTCCCGGACAGGCGGCGCTTTGGTCACTCGGCCCGCCTGTCGGCCGCCCGGCCGAGCAGCGTGATCGAGGCGAAGCCGCCGATCCACGAGCCCGCCGCCGCGAACAGGACATAGGCCCAGTTGGACGTGTAGCTGATCACGGCGAAGGCCGACAGCAGATACCACGCGCTGCTCCAGCTCGCGGCGGCGAAGCGGCGCCGGGCGGCGACGTTGGCGGTGAACATCACATAGACCGCGTCGGTCAGCGCCGTCGAAACGACGACGCCCGCGGCAATCAGCGGATCGATGCTCGGCAGAACCATGGCGATTCCCCTTCCGGCGGCCGTTTCGCGTCGGGCGCGCCGGCCGCTGGGCGAGCATAGGGGATCCGATCTGACTTTTGACGCCGGTCGTGGAGCCGGCGGCCCGGACATCGGCGTCGCGCCTACTCCCCCATGTCCCATTTCTCTGCGCTTGCGCCTGCGAGTTCCCGCACCCGCCGCTCGTCGGCGCCGAAGGCGCGCGCGTCGCCCTCGTAGACGATCCGGCCGTCGTCGAGAACATAGGCCCGGTCGGCGATTTCGACCGCGGCGCGCACATTCTGCTCGACCAACAGCACCGAGACCCCTTCGCGCCGAGCCTCGACGATAATCCTGAACACCTCGGCGACGATCAGCGGCGCGAGCCCCTGCGAGGGCTCGTCGAGCATGAGAAGCCTCGGATTCAGAAGGAGGGAACGCGAGATCGACAACATCTCCTGCTCGCCCCCCGAAAGCTGGGCGCCCTTGCTGGTCCTGCGCTCGGCGAGGCGGGGGAAGGTCTCGTAGATGCGAGCGATCGTCCAGGGGCCCGGCCGCTCGACCGGCACCTTCAGGTTCTCGTCCACCGTCAGGTTGGCGAAGACGCGCCGGCCCTCCGGCACATAACCGACGCCCGCGGCTGCGATACGGTAGGGCGGGGCGCCGGTGACGTCCCGGCCGAACAGCATCACCCGTCCGAGGCGGGGAGGGGTGAGGCCGATCAAGCTGCGCAGAGTGGTCGTCTTGCCGGCGCCGTTGCGGCCGAGGAGCGCGACGATCTCGCCTTCGCCGACTTCGAGGCAAACCCCATGCAGGATGTGGCTCTTGCCGTAGAAGGCGTGGATGTCGTCGGCGCGGAGGACGATCATGCGGCCGCCTCGCCGAGGTAGGCGGCCTGGACCGTGTCATTGCCGGCGATTTCCTGCGGCGCTCCCTCCGCCAGGACGCGCCCCTCCGCCAGGACCATGATGCGGTCGGCCAGATTGAAGACGACGCGCATGTCGTGTTCGATCAGCATGATCGTCAGTCTCTCCCGACGATGCAGACGGCGCACCAGCCGGGCGATGTCGTAGGTCTCCTGGTCTCCCATGCCGGCGGTCGGCTCGTCGAGCATCAGGAGGCGCGGCCGGAGCGCGAGCGACATCATGATTTCCGTCGCCCGCTGGTCGCCGTGCGACAGCGCGCCGACAAGGGCGCCGCTCTTGTCGGCGAGCCCGCCCATGTCCAGAAGCTCGGCGATGCGTTCATCGACGGCGGTCCGCGCCCTGCGGCCGAGCCACGGCCTCAACCGGTAGCCGGCGGCGATCTCGACCGCGATGCGGATATTGGTCGGCGACCGAAAGCTCGGGAAAGATCTCGGTGATCTGGAAAGTGCGCGCCATGCCGAGTGCGACCCGTCGTTCCGGCGCAAGCAAGGTGACGTCGCGCCCCTCGAACAGGATCGCGCCCGACGTCGGCGCGAACAGCCCGCTCACGAGATTGAAGAATGTCGTCTTGCCGGCGCCGTTCGGTCCGATGATCGCGCGCAGTTCGCCCGGCTCGATGGCCAGCGACACGTCATCGATGGCGACGAGATTGCCGAACCGCTTCGAGGCGGAGTTGACCTTGAGCAGGGTCACGCCTTCGCTCCGGCGCGCAGCATGCCGAGCACACCGCGCGGGAAAAAACGCACGACCAGGACGAAGACGAGGCCGATCACCGACATCCAGTTTTCGGTGTGGCTCGAGACGTAATCCTGCAGCGCGACAAAGATCGCCGCGCCGATCAGCGGTCCCCAGAACGAGCGCATGCCGCCGAGCACCGCCATGATCACGAGGTTGCCGGAGAGATCGAAGCGCAGCGCGCGCGGATCGGTGAAGTTGTCGAGCAGCGCATAGAGCGCGCCGGCCACGCTGACGAACAGGCACGAGATGACGAACGACAGCCAGATATGGAATTCGATCGGGACGCCGAGAAAGCGCGCGCGCCGCTCGTTCTCGCGGATGGCGATCAGCGTGCGGCCGAGGGGCGAGGCGAGCAGCACCGCCATCGCCCCCACGCAGACGACGAAGACGACGAGCACGAAATAGTAGAAGGCCTTGTCGCTGACGAAAATATCGAGCGTCGCGAAGCCGAGGCCGATCGGCATGCGATGCCAGCCGTTGAGCCCGTCGTCGCCGCCGGTCAGCGCGTTCCAGCGAAACGCGAGAAAGTAGAACACCTGTCCGAAGGCGATCGTCACCATGGCGAAATAGACGCCGCGCCGCCGGACGATCAGCGCGCCTATCGCCATGGCGGCGAGGGTCGCCACCAGCACGCCGAGCGCGATCGCGGGGATCGTCCCCAAATTCAGGTACTTGATCGCCATCGCGACGCCATAGGCGCCGAGACCGAAATAGGCCGCATGGCCGAAGGACAAAACTCCGGTGAAGCCGAGCAGGAAGTTCAGCGACATCGCCGCCAGCCCCATCACCAGGATGCGGGTGGCGAGTTCGGTATAGCCGCCGACCGCGCCCATCAGGAACGGCATGAACAGGATGACGAAGCCGACCGCGAGGTCGAGCGCGTGGGCCCGCAAGGCCTTCAATGCAGGCGTCCCTCCTCGCCCAGAAGCCCGCGCGGGCGGACGAGCAGCACCAGTCCCATCATCACATAGATCACCGCCTCGGTGGCGGAGGGAAAGTAGACCGCCGTCAGCCCCGAGGCGACGCCGATCAGAAGGCCGCCGAGCAGCGTGCCGAGCAGGCTGCCGAGCCCACCCACGATGATGGCGACGAAGCTCGGCATGATGAGCGAGGCGCCGAGCGTCGGCGACAGCCCGAGGAGGCCCGCGGCCAGCACGCCGGCAAGGCCGGCCATGTAGATGCCGATGCCGAAATTGAGGCTTCGCAGCCAGCGCACGTTGACGCCGAGCGTCGAGACGGTGTCGAGATCGCGCGTGCCGGCGCGGATGCGCATGCCGAGGCGGGTGAAGTTGAGGACGGCGAACAATCCGCCGACCGCCGCGACGACGATGACGACCATGAACAACCGGTAGCCGGTGATAAAGAAGAACTGGCTCGACAGCGAGGTCTGGAGCCACGCGGGGACCTGGAACGGCAGGCTCTGCGCGCCCCAGATAAAGCGCGTTCCATCCTCAAGGATGTAGGCGAGGCCGAAAGTCAGCAAAAGCCCGTAGAGCGGATCCTTGCCGTAAAGCGGGCGGATCAGCACGCGCTCGACGAGGAGGCCGAGCGCGGCCGTGAGCAGCGGCGCGACGATCAGGGCGCCCCAGAAGCCCAGGGTCGGAATCAGCGTGTAGGCGAGATAGGCGCCAAGCGCGAGAAACCCGCCATGGGCGAAATTGATCACGCCGCTGAGATTGAGGATCAGCGACAGGCCGAGCGCCATCAGCGCATAGAACGCGCCGACGATCAGGCCGTTGAAGACGTTGAAAAGGACGACTTGAGTCATGCGATGAGATTCGTCGCTCAGGGTGAGTGCGGCGGGAACCGGGCGCTCCCGTCTCTTCGCATGGGGCTCAGGGCGGACATGTCAGCTCGGCCGGCCGGGCCAAGTCAGGTCGGACACGTCAACTCGGCCAAGTCATCTTGCAACCGCTCTCCTCGACGGTCCCGGCGACGTCGGCGCCGTTGACGACCTTGGTGACCTTGAAGAGATCGTCCGGCGCCGATCCGCTGGCCTGAGCGTCTCCGACGAAGAGCGAGGCGATCAGCTGGTTCTGGCCGGCGCGGTAAAACGCCGGATTCGGCCCGAGCGCGATCTCGGGCGGCAGATGAAAGCCCTGCAGGGACTTCGCCATGTCGACCGCCTTCAGGGACCTGGCGGCGTTGGCGGCATGGGCGCAGGTCCAGGTCGACACGTAGCCGAACCAGTGCCGCGCGGTCGGCACGTGGCCGGTGCGCTTCTTCACCGCCTCGACAAATTCCGCGACATGCGGCACGCCGGGCTGGTTCCAGTACCATTCCATCACCCAGGTTCCGACCCGCGCCTCGGGCGGCAAGCCTTCGAGCGGCTCCAGTTCCTGCTGCGCGCCGGCGAGATGGACCTTGTTCTGAAGACCGAACTGAACCGCCTGCTTGAGGGCGTTCAACATGTCGTCGCCCTGGGTGAGGAAGATGATGACGTCGGGGTTCGCCGCCTGCGCCTTGATCAGGTAGGAGGAGAAATCGACGGCGCCGAGCGGAACGAGATCGCCGCCCACCCTCTCGCCGCCGAGCGCGCCCGCCGCCTTGACGAGGCCCGCCTCCAGCGTGTGACCGAAAGAGTAGTCGGGCGTGATGTAGTAGAACTTCTTGCCGTAGGTCTTGATCAGCGCAGCCGCCACCGCGTTCGCCTCCATCTGCGTGGTGTTGCAGACGCGAAACACGTTCCAGTGGCAGCTCGAACCGGTGATGGCGTCGGTGTGGCCGCCCGGCACGAGGTGCAGGATCCCCTTCTCGTTCGACACCTGAGCCATGGCGAGCGCGAGCGCGGAATTGACGTTGCCGAGCAGGAAGTCGACCTTGTCGCTCTCGATCAGCTTGCGTGCTTTCTGCACCGCGGCGCCGGCGTCGCCGCTGGTCGAATCCTCGACGATCAATTCGGCCGGCCGGTCGAGAATGCCGCCTTTGGCGTTGATCTCGTCGAGCGCCAACTGGCAGCCTTCCAGCTCATGCTTGCCGTTGGCCGCATAGGTGCCGGTCAGCGGATTGTCGAGGCCGATCTTGACGGCGTCCGCGGCGCGGGCGCGAATCACGAAAGGACTGGAGATTTGGGCGGCTGCGAAGACGAGCCCCGACCCGATGAGGCTGCGGCGGTCCACGCCAGCGCGCGCGTTGGCCTTGCTCACCGCGTCTCCTCCCTTGTTTGCGACACGATCGCCGCCGCTTAAAAGCGCGTGCGCGTCGGGCGTCAGAGCATCACTCCTTGGCACTGTCGTTCATTGCTCGGCAGGCCGTCAAGCGGGGATGCCGGGCCGGACCATTGTGAGACGGCGGGGACTGTCCGAACGCAGACATCGCGGTCTCGCCGACTGCTGGCGCTCTCGACACGCGCTTTACGCTTCGCGCCGTACGCCGCCCTCTCCGGGCGCCGCAGTCCGAGAGGGCGCAGGGTTTACGCTGCGTTTTGCAGATTG
The DNA here is from genome assembly GCA_963724785.1 of uncultured Alphaproteobacteria bacterium. Classification (GTDB taxonomy): domain Bacteria; phylum Pseudomonadota; class Alphaproteobacteria; order Rhizobiales; family Beijerinckiaceae; genus Roseiarcus. The sequence continues at coordinate 410,783 of CAVRWC010000001.1, forward strand.
ATCACGGTTCCCGTATCGCCGACGATGACAGGAGCGCGCATTGCGGCGCGTCGCGCCCTCGGAAGGTCGCGGTAAATCGCAAGATAATCGAGCGCCATCCGTTCGGCCGTGAAGCGGTCTTCGAATGCCGCCCGCACCTGCCTCGGTTTCGCGGATCGTCGCGCCGCCATGCGCGGCTGCGACAATCCCCACCTCGCGCCTTCAAAAAAAGCGGTTCAGTGCTGCGTGGGCCTTTGCGCCGCCTCGATCTGCTTCTTCACGGGCTGAAACGCGGCGGTGAACACGGACGCGGTCAATTGAGCGATGTGCTGGCTATCCTTGACCGCGGCTTCAACGCCTTCCCTGATCAGCCGCTGCTGCAGTTCGATGAATTCCGTCGGACTTTTTACTGCGGCGAGCGCCTGTATCGCAGAGGTCAAATTCTTGGCGTTCTTGATCGCCAGTTCCTGGTACGCCTTTGTCAGCTCCAGGACAGCGGGCTTGGCGTCGGTAACGGCTTCGGCGTTGTCGTTCACCAACCTCTCGACGGCTGCGCCGCTCTTGGACAAAGCGTCAGCGTTGACTTCTGCAATCTGCTCAGCGGGTTGTTTGGGCATGACGAAATCCCTCACAGGTGATGCGCGTCAACCCTACGCCGAAAAGATGACAGTAGTAGGGACTCTTTCCGATCAAGGTCGATTTGATCCCTTTGCGCCTCAAGTTGTCCGACATATCTTTGCAATGTTCACAAGGCCGCCGCTGTCGGGGACCCGAGTTCAGACGAAGTTGATCCGCACGACAAAAGAAGCTCAAGCGCAACGACACAAACGCCGACGCTTACCTTACGGTAACGTTTTCTGATCATCATCGTCTTCGCTTGTCGCGGAGTTCCGTCCGCGCCGGTCCTCCCGGTTTTCGAACCGGAACGGCGAGGCGGGGAACAATGACCGCCGCGACGCTTACGTCCAACCGAACGAACCCCGCGGAGGCGAACTCGGACGACTGCGTTCAACCTGAAGCTCGGAGCCGATATCCGCGTCCCCCTCCATCCCCTTCGCAGGAAAACGCACGTGCCAACGGAAGCATTGCCCAGGATTTTGTTCGACGAGGGGGTGTAGACTTGCAGCCCTCCCTGTTCAGCCGTGTCGCCGCCACCGAGGCCGAATTGCGGGCGGTCGAGGATATTCTCGCCGACGTGCTCGACATCCTGGCGCAGGTGAAGGCCAAGCAAGACGAGATCCGCCAGGATCCCGACGCGCAAAGCGGGCAGGCGGAGCGTCCTGTGACGGCTCAGCGGCGGCCGTGGCGGCGGCTAAAAAAGGCCATGTCCAGGTTTCGTCGCGCCCGTTTTCCAAGGCAGCCCGATATCAAGGTCATGAGCGCGCTGTTAAGAAAAAAGCAAATGTCCGAGCTTGACGAGACTCAGAAAGACGAATTCGCGTTTTGGAGAATTATTGGCAGAATCGCCATTACAAGCCTGTTTCTGATGAGCGTATTCATGATCGGGCTGTATCGTTTGATGAATTACAATTAACTGAGGTTCGGCGCGCTTCGAGGCTACGGGCAAACTCCTCATTCGAACGGCCCGACCTGAAACGCCATGCTGGCGATCGCGGCGATGCCGATTGCGAGCAGGATGGCGGCGGTGATCAGGGTCAGCGAAGCCGGAAAGACGCTCTCGCCGTGAATGAGCCCCTCCTCCGTCATCGAAGCGCGGATGCGGCGCAAGCCCAGCATGTAATGCAGGTGATAGGCGATGCCGAGCGCCAGCATCACGACGCCGAGCCAGACCAGCGCCAACCCGAAGCGGCGCGGCGCCGCATCCTTCATGATCACGTCTTCGGCGCGCAGGCGCTGAAAGAACTGGAAGATGGTGAAGCCGAAGCCGATCAGCGAAAGCGAGGTGCGCAGGACCGCCATCAGCGTCCGGTCGGCCGCCATGCGGGTGCGCTGGAAGGCCATGCCGGTCCGGCGCATGGCGAGCTCGGTGTTGACGTCCGGCTTGGGCGCGTCGGCTCTTGGCGCAGCGTCCGTCACAGTTCCCCCCTTCCGATCGGCGATCCCGGCGCGGCCGGGCGCATCGCCCGACCTTCAGCCCGACGCGCCGAAAGAACGCGACAGTCGGCGGGGATTGCGGCTTGCCCAAAGGAGTACGGGCGGCCGGACGACCTGTCCAGGGCGGAGGACCGGGAAGCGCGATTTGTCCCCCGACGGGCGTCCGACGGCAGAAACGTGATTGCGGGCGCCGGCCGACCGACTATGTAAGAGGCGCGGTCAGGCCGGGGGAACGCCTAGGCGCCGGGGCCGCCGCGCAAAGGCCGTTTTGAACCTTAATCAAATTTGGGAGTGAACTGGGATGGCCGCCAAAGAAGTCAAATTTTCGCAGGACGCGCGCGAGCGCATGCTTCGCGGCGTCGATATCCTCGCCAACGCGGTCCGGGTGACGCTCGGGCCCAAGGGCCGCAATGTGGTGCTCGAAAAGTCCTGGGGCGCGCCGCGCATCAGCAAGGACGGCGTCACCGTCGCCAAGGAGATCGAGCTTGCCGACAAGTTCGAGAACATGGGCGCGCAGCTGGTGCGCGAGGTCGCCTCGAAGCAGAGTTCGATCGCCGGAGACGGCACCACGACGGCGACCGTGATCGCCCAGGCGATCGTCAAGGAAGGCGTGAAGTCGGTCGCCGCCGGCGCAAACCCGATGGACGTCAAGCGCGGGATCGACCTCGCGGTCGAGGCGATCGTCGCCGACCTCGGAAAGCACAGCCGCAAGGTGACGAAATCCGACGAGATCGCCCAGGTCGGCTCGATTTCCGCCAATGGCGACAAGGCGATCGGCAAGATGATCGCCGAGGCGATGGACAAGGTCGGCAAGGAAGGCGTGATCACGGTCGAGGAGGCGAAAAGCCCCGACACCGAGCTCGACGTCGTCGAGGGCATGGAGTTCGACCGCGGCTATCTCTCGCCGTATTTCATCACCAACGCCGAGAAGATGATCGCCGAACTCGAGGACGCCTATATCCTCATCCACGAGAAGAAGCTGTCGTCCCTTCAGACGCTGCTGCCGGTGCTCGAGGCGGTGGTGCAGACAAGCAAGCCGCTGCTGATCATCGCCGAGGACATCGAGGGCGAGGCGCTGGCGACGCTGGTCGTCAACAAGCCTGCGCGGCGGCCTCAAGGTCGCGGCGGTCAAGGCGCCGGGCTTCGGCGACCGCCGCAAGGCGATGCTGGAAGACATCGCCATCCTCACCGGCGGCACGATGATCGCCGAAGACCTCGGCATCAAGCTCGAGAACGTGACGATCGCCATGCTCGGACGCGCGAAGCGAATCCGGGTCGACAAGGACAACACCACGATCGTCGAGGGCGCCGGCGCCAAGAAGGAGATCGAGGCGCGCATCGGCCAGATCAAGGCGCAGATCGAGGAGACCACCTCGGATTACGACAAGGAGAAGCTGCAGGAGCGGCTGGCCAAGCTCGCCGGCGGGGTCGCGGTGATCCGCGTCGGCGGCGCGACCGAGGTCGAGGTCAAGGAGAGGAAGGACCGCGTCGACGACGCGCTGCACGCCACCCGCGCGGCGGTCGAGGAGGGGATTCTCCCGGGCGGCGGCGTTCCGCTGCTGCGGGCGACCAAGATCCTCGGCGGCCTGAACTTCGAGCACGACGACCAGAAGATCGGCGCCGAGATCGTGCGGCGGGCGATCCAGTGGCCGGCCCGCTTCATCGTCGACAACGCCGGCGTGGACGCGTCGATCGTGGTCGGCAAGCTCCTGGAGAACAAGGACTACGCCTACGGCTACGACGCCCAGACCGGCGAATACGGCGACATGTACAAGCTCGGCATCATCGACCCGACCAAGGTCGTGCGCACCGCTCTGCAGGACGCGGCGTCGGTCGCGGGCCTCCTGATCACCACCGAGGCGATGGTCGCCGAGAAGCCGAAGAAGGCCGCGCCCGCGCCCGCGATGCCCGCGCGGCGGCGATATGGACTACTGAGGGCGAAAGGGCGCGGCCGAAAGGCCGCGTCCGCAGACGATCGGGGCTTCTCCTCCCCTTGCGGGGGAGGTTAAAGGAGGGGGGTCGCGCCGATCTGGGAAGATTAGCGCAGGCCGCGGCGCGTTGGACACTGTCGGCGGGCCGCGCGACCATAGGGCCTCCGGAAGGACGCCCGTCTTTCCACGTGGAGGGGCGGACGCGCAAACGTCGCCGACTCAACCAATTTTCACACGGCTCTAATTCGCGGCTGCCGGAGCAGGGGCGGCCGGGATCGCGCCCGTCGCCCCTTGCGCATCGGCGCTGTCCTTCGCCGCGTCCGCGGGCTTCGCTGGCGGCGCGGGCGCCTTCTGCGCGACGTGCTGGCTCTTGCCTTCGCCGAGCCCGGCGCTGCGCCGCGGCGGCAGCGGAACGTCGGAGGGAATCGGCTGATCGGGCACGTAAGCGGTCGCCTCGGGCTTGGCCGGCTCGCCCTCGCCGCCCACGTGCAGCCATTTCTTCACATTGCTCGTGCTTGCGCCCCAAACTCCGGCCACGCCGCCCGTGGCGTTCGCCGCTTCCGCAATCGGCGGCGGCGGGACGGGGGCCTGCGCGGAGCCCGGCGGTTCCTCGGGCGAAGCCGAAGCCGTCTCGACAAGGGCGGCTGAGGGGGGCGCCTTCGCGGCCTCGGTGTCGGCCGCCCGCGCCTTGGCGGCGTCGGAGGCGGCGACCTTGACCACCGCCGGGGCGGCTCGGGTGGGCTCGTCCAGCGCCACCTCCTTTGGACCGCCGATAAGCGCCTCCGGGTCGCTGGTGTCAGGATAGTTCGCGAACACAGGGTTCTGTCCGCCGTCGGCGTAGATGGTGCGGATCGGCCTCACGCCCTTTGCGGCCAGTTCCGCGACCTTGGCGTCGTCCTTGGCCTCCTTGTCGGCGACCAGGGCTTCGACCTCCTCGTCCTTGTGCAGCGCCGGGCAGGGCGCGCTCGCCGAAACCTCGCCCGAGGCGGTCGCGCCGAATATGTAGTGCTTGCCGCAAATCAGCACCGAGGGCTCGGTCTTCGTGACCTCGAAATGGTCCGCGCCGTTCTTCAGCTCCTTCCAGAACGCGATGTTCGGATCGAGCCGGTACTTCGCCATGTTTTCCGGCGTCATGTGGAACGGATAGGACTGGAGCTGGATCTCGCGCTGCCCGCCTCGCAGAGCGTCGCGCGCGATGGCGTAGATGTCGTCGACCTGCTTGTCTGTCATCGAGAAGCAGCCGGCCGACGAGCAGACGCCGTGCACCATCACGCTGCCGCCGGTATGGCCGTAGGCGCGGTCGTAGGCGTTGGGATAGCCGACGTTGAAGGCGAGGTAGTAGTGCGAGTTCGGGTTCATTTGCCCGGGCGTGATCGCGTAGAAGCCCTCGGGCACCTGCATGTCGCCTTCGACCGCCTTCGGGCCCAACTGGCCCGACCAGCGGCAGATCGGATAGGTCTTCAGGAGGGCGTACTGCCCGTCCGTCTTCATCTTCCAGATCTCGAGCTCCGCCTCCTTCTTGTAGGTGCGGATCAGCATCGGCGAGGACGGCGTCGTGTCGATCTTCGCCATCTCGTTGAGGGTGGCGGTGGTGATCGGATGCTCGGATCGACCGGGCCCGGCGTCGAGATAGGAATCGTCGCATCCGGCGACGAGCGCGCCTGCTGCGGCCGTGAGGCCGAGAGCGGTCAGGCGCCAGGACGGCACATTCATTCGTCACCCCGCTTTTGGCGCGCGAAGCTAACGGCTTATGCCGAAAATGTCCACGCGGCGGATTGAAGCGCCAGGAGCGCTTACCGATTCGTTAACGTTTCTCCATCCTGACGGAGAGCGTCTCCGTGTCAAAGCTTTGGGGTGAAAATGCGGCTCGCCTCGGCGGGCTCTTGCCAGCCAGGCCCTGGGATGAACAGAAGCGGGCGGCCGCCGCGATTCCGATACGTCAGTCTGCTGGTCGCGATTCCGTTATTTGAAATTAATGACTTGTAACATTTGACGCCTTTTTGCGTCCTCCCTGCGATCTTACCAAGTGAGGGTTCTCAATCCATCGCAGGCGCGCCCCGGTCAGGACCGACGCCGACGGGAGACGCCCGCTTGTTCATCAATGTCGTCAGCTCGGACCTTACTGCCGGAGCGTCTTCGTGTCGGACCGCGGTGGTCGTCTTGGGCATGCACCGCAGCGGCACGTCGAGCGTCGCCGGCGCCCTCGTTCGGCTTGGAGGGACAGCGCCTCGTCATCTGATGCCGGCCGCGCCGGACAATCCGCGTGGCTACTGGGAATCGACAGTCCTCATGGCGCTGAACAACGATATCCTCGCCGCGGGCGGAAGCGGGTGGACGGACTGGCGGCGGTTCGACCTGGGTCGGATCGACGCCGCGCAGGCGAATGGGCTGCGCGAGCGCGCCAAGGCGGCGCTGGTTGCGGAGTTCGGGAGCGCTTCCGTTCCGATCGTCAAGGATCCGCGCATGTGCCGTCTCATGCGGTTCTGGCAGCCGGTGTTCCAGGAGCTCGGCTGGTCGGCGCGCGTCGTGCTGTCGGTCCGATCGCCGCTCGAGGTCGCCTGGTCGCTTCGCCGGCGCGACAACCTGGGCGTCGGCGCCGCGCGCCTGCTCTGGCTGCGCCATGTGCTCGACGCAGAAGCGGAAACCCGGGGCATGGAGCGCACCGTGATCGACTGGTCGCGATTCCTGCGAGACTGGCCTGAATCGCTCCGCCTCGTCAGCGACCGTCTGGACCTACGCTTGGATCGCTGGGACAGCCGGGGGCTCGCAGAAGTCGAGGAGTTCCTGTCGCCGGACCTGCGACGCTTCACCGCCAGCGCGGCTGAGCTAAAGGCCGATCCCACCGTCGCGGCGCTCGTTTGCGAAGTCTACGATGCGATACTGGAGCTGACGGACGACCCTGAGCGCGCGGAAACGCTGCGCCGGATCGATGCGCTGCGCGCCCGTTTCGAGGACGCGGTCGGGATTTTTGATCCGGTGATCCGCGAACAGGAGCGCACGGCGCAGGCGCTCGCCCACGCCAACGCCAACGCCAACGCCTTCATCGCCCGTCACGCCCGCGGAACGCCGTCGAAGACGGATGCGCCGCGGCTGCCGATCCGCTCTCCGCCGCCGGCGACCGTGGAGCGGGAAGACCTGCGGACGGTGCGCAATTCGCCGTTCTTCGACGAGGCCTCTTATCTCCTCGTCAACCCGGACGTGCGCGCCCCACACAGCGACGCCGCTCTCCATTTTCTTGTTCAGGGCTGGCGCGAGGGGCGCGATCCCGGCCCCTTCTTCTCGACGAAAGACTACCTCGCCCGGAATCCGGATGTGGCGAGAGCCGGCATGAATCCGCTTGTTCATTACGAGAGGTATGGCAGGACGGAACATCGGCCCGCCATCGGGTGACGCATCGGCGGCCTGCCTCGCGAGGCTTCACCAGAGGTCGCGAACCGGCTGGCCGTCGAGAATCTCGGCGAGGCGCGCGCGCGTGCCGGGGCTCGTCCCCTCGGGCAGGGCGCGACGGGGAAAGAAGCGCGCCTCCGCGATCTCGTAGTTGGGCGCGCGAACGCCCAGGACCTCGAACTCGCGGATCACGTAGACGGCGACGTGGTCGCGACGCGACACGCGGCCGTTGAAGAACAGGCCATGCAGGACCGGCGTCCCCTTCGCCCGCACGCAGGCCTCCTCTTCGAGTTCGCGCGCGAGGGCGTCGACGAAGGTCTCGCCGACCTCGACGCCCCCGCCGGGAAAGTGCCATCCCGGCACATAGCCGTGCCGGACGAGAAGCACGGCGTCGTCCGCCCCAAGGACGACGCCGCGCACGCCGAGCGTCATCGGCCGCGTCATCAGGAAGCTCAGGTGCGCGATGCGCGATCTCAATCGGGCGGAGACCGAGGCCATCGGATGACAACAAGCCTTTCGTTCGGGCCGCGACGGGGTTGTGTTTGCCTTGAAGCGCCCTTAATGCGGCGCCGTCAATGGCGGCGGGCCGCCCATACAGGTTCCCAGACCGGGCGGGCTATGAGCTTTACGATCGCGCACATCACCGACCCGCACCTGTCGCCCGCCCCGCCGCCCCTCGGCGCCGACTTCCGGCTCAAGCGCTTCATGGGCTACATCAACTGGAAGCGCGGGCGCGAACGGCTCAACGACATGGCGATGCTCGAGCGCCTGGTCGTGGACCTGCGCGCCCAGCGCCCCGATCACGTCGCGGTCACGGGCGACCTCGTCAACATCGGCATGCCGGCCGAGTTTCGCCGCGCTGCAACCTGGATGGAGACGTTCGGCGATCCTTTCGACGTGAGCTTCGTGCCGGGAAACCACGACGCCTATGTGCGGGCGGCGATGCCGCTGCTCGGCGAGACGTTCGCGAAGTGGACGACGGGCGACTCGGGCGATTCGACCTTCCCCTATCTGCGCGTTCGCGGCGACATCGCGATCATCGGCCTGACCTCCGGCCAACCGACCGGGCCGCTGATGGCGTCGGGCAAGCTCGGACGCGTGCAGCTCGCCGCGCTCGCCGCGCTGCTCGCCGAGACGGGCGCGAGAAATCTCGGGCGGGTCGTCCTCCTCCATCACCCCCCGCTGTCGCGAGGCGCGCCGCCCTTGCGCGGCCTCACCGACGCGGCGGCCTTCGAGCGGGTGATCGCGACGCATGGCGCCGAGGCGATCCTGCACGGCCACACCCACAAGCAGCTCGTCCGCTCGCTGCCCTCGGCGGCGGCGAAAACGGTCGGCGGCCGCGTCCCTGTGCTCGGCGCGCCATCGGCCGCCGCGGCGACGCCCAACCCCCGCTACCGCGCCGCCTACCACCTGGTGCGGCTCGAACGCGACGGCGGGCTCTGGCGCGTCGGCGCGCGCGTGCGCGGCCTCGCCCTCGGGGGCGACGAGATCGGCGAGCGCGAGGCGCTGGCGGTGTAGGGGAGGGGCGGTTGCGCTTCGAATTCGACCGGGACCCGGCGAAAGCGGAGAGCAATCGCTCAAAGCAAGGGGTTTCGTTCGAGGAGGCGATGGCGGTCTTTCACGATCCGTTGGCGCTGTCGCGGCCGGACGAAGATCATGGCGCGGCTGAGGAAAGATGGGTTACACTGGTGAGAGCCGTGAAGGTCGGATGGCGCTGGTCGTGTATACCTATATTGAGATCGACGCCGAGCGGGTGTCGATCCGCATCCTATCGGCGCGCAAGCCGACCAAGCGCGAGATCCGGCAATATGAGGAAGGGTCGTCCGCGTGAAGGACGAGTATGATTTTTCCGCTGCGGCGCGCGGCAAGTTCTCCCGGCCGGACGCGGAATTGATACCGCCGGTTCACCTCGCCCCCGACGTGCTCGCTTATCTCGCCGAGCGCGCGAGGGCGCGCGGCGTCTCGCTCAGCGGGCTCGTCAACGATCTCCTGAAAAAGGACATCGCCCTGATCGAAGCGGGGAAGTGAGTCCGAAACGCCGAGTGACGGCCACAGGCTCCGAGCCGCGCCGTCCAGCCGAGGCTCGGTAGGGCGCACGCCCTCTGGATCCGAGGGGCGGATCAAGGGTCTTTGCTCGGCGTCCGCCGTGGAGGCGCGGAAAGCGCCTACGGCACCGAATGGACGATCACCGGTCCGGCTGTCGCCGTCGCCTGCCCGATGGTATAGGGCGCGAGATGAGTGTCGATCCAGGCGAGCGCGCGTCGGTTGGATTCCTGCGCCTCCTCGACCTTGTTGAAAATGCTGATCGCGGTGACCGTGTCGTCGGGGGAATAGACGACGTAATACCCCATGAATCCGGAAACGCCGCTGACGATCGGGACAGCGCCCCTGATGACTTCGGCGAGCTTGTCCGCCATGCCGGGCTTGGCCTTCACCTGACGAATTGCGGCGTACATGTTGGTCCTCCCCTCGATCCGCAGCTCGGCTTGAGATCAAGCCTCAGGCTACGCTGCTTCCTTGAAAATCGCCACCTCACCGCGCCTTGCAGACGTCAACATCCTGGAGAGCCGTCTCACTCCCGGCGGCGAACGCCGCCTCGTCCATCCGCCGTCGTTCCGCGTCCAAACTCGCCTCGAGGGCGCTCGGGTCGCGACCGGCCGGAAGAAGTCGAAGCGCGCAGGCGAGCGCGGCGACGCCCTGCGCCTCGGCGCTCGGTTCGGCGCCGCTATGCGCCAGGGCGAGATTTGTTCGCGCAATTCCGAGGACAAGCGGCTGCGTGACGTCGCGTCCGGCGTCCGAGGGCTCCAACGCCAAGGCCCGGCGGAATTCCTCTCGCGCCGCGCGGAGATTCAACGCCGGATCCCGGTGTCTTGAAAGTTCGAGAAGCCCGCCGGCCAACTCGGCATGGATCCAGCTTTCGCCCCCCAGAACGGGCAGTTGCGCCCGTGCGATGTCAACGGCTTCGGCGATACGGTCGGGATCATTCTCGATGCGGCCGCGGTCAAAGATCGCATCCGCTCAATTCTTCTCAATGCGAGCGCGCAGATACGCCACGTCCCCGGGCGTGGCGCCCGTGCTCGCCTTCGAGGCCTTGTCGATCGCTTTCCCGGCCATTTCGTATGCTTCAAGGGCGGATGCGAGCATGGCGAGTCGGGCCGGTTTGTCGCTCGGGTCGATCGTCCTCTGAAGCTTGTCGCGGGCGACGCCGAGCCCGTTCCAGACGTTGGCGACGTAAAATTCGTCCGCGTCCTGGGGGACTTGTCGGAGGGCCGAGGCATAGGTCTCGATGGCGGACTGCAGGCTCTGCCGCATGGCGGCGTCCGGCTCGTTTGTCGCATTGCTCTGGATCAGGCCCTTCGTCGCGGCAGCCTGAAGCCGCAGATCTGTCGAGCTTGCCGGATCGCGAAGGACTCCATCCAGCAGCGTCAAAGCCGCCGACAGCTTCTCGGGCGTCGCCGTATGGCTGGTGACTTCACACGCGATGCCGCCGGCCTTGAGAAGACTGAGTACGCTGGTCCCCGGCGTCTGCGCAGGGTCGTCGGGATTCTGAGGGACGCCATGAAGGGCCGCGGCCGCCTCGTCCGCCAACCGCTCCGCTGTCGCGCATCGTTGCGCAATAAGGCTGCTCGCGGTCGCTATGATGGCGGCAAAATAATGAACCGAAGCCGCATCGTTCGTCACCGGCCGCTCGACCAGCTGCGGTATCGACAACGCGTCCCGCAGATATTGGCTCGGACGCACGAGGGCGAAATTCGTCCTGACCAGATTGCTCTGATATTTGCCCTCGACATCACCGTAGATCAGCATGCGCGCGCCGTCGTAGAGCGCGATCTTCTGCGCGATCTCGCGTTGCTTGTCCCGGCCGTCCTCGAACCCCGGAATAGGCCTCCGCAAGCTGACGAGGCTGATTTCCTTCGCCAGTTCTGGATCGCGCGCCAAGAGTCCGACCGTCGGATCCAGGTCTCCGCGCATACGGGATCGGGCGTCGTCGTCAGGGTCTCGATTGTACGGCGCGAGCAATATCTTGAGGCTTCCCTCCGGGGCTTCGTCGGCGAAGATCGTATCGGCGACGAAGTCCAGTTCTCCCGGGCGGAAGAATACGAGCACGGCTGCGCCGGCGAACAGGACCGCGCCGGTTGCGGCTGCGATCCAACGAGCGACCCAAGCGTCCGCCGGCCGGTCCACGGACTTTAGGACGGCGTTGATCGCAAGGAACGCGATGACAGAAGCGAATGACGCCGCGAGAAAGGGGACGCGCAGGGGTATTTCTGTTTCCAATGGACTCGTATGGTAAAGGATCCAGAGTTTGAAAACGGCGTATATCGCCGCCGCCAGGAGCACGCAGAGCGCGCCAATGATCCATAAGGGCCGCTGACGCAACGTGTGGACGAGCACGAGCCAGTAGACTGCGAGGATCAGGGACGCCGCGACGAACGGACTTGCTGGTCGTTCCAGCGCGAACGCCTCTTCCAGCAGCTTGCTGAGGGCCACGTAGCCGACCGCCGCGGCAACAATGCCTACGGAGCCCCCAACCACCCACTTCGGGAGGCCGGTACGCTCAAGCAGTCCCTTAAAGTATTCGTCGGGCTCCATTTACGAAGTTCCGGGATACACTCGGAAAGAACAGCGTGGCACGTTCACATTCGGACGGCGAAAGCCGAGGCGGTTCTCCTGTTGGGACGGTAGAGGCGAGGGACTGGCGGCGTCGACCGCCCCGCGTGGCGTGATGCGACGCGGGTCAGTCGCCCGAAGCCAACAACGCGGGCGCCGCCGCCCGTGACTTGACGCTCGGCACCAGCTTCCTGACGACGCTCGAGGCCGCGACCGCGTCCTGGTTGGCGAAGGCCTCGTGATTGCGCTCGATTTCGGCGAGATCGTACTGGTAGTTGACCATTACCCCGAAGGAGTCGGCGAGGCCCTTCTCCGACAGGTCGCCCATCGGGTTGATCCGTTCGAGCCGCGCGCCGTTGCCGAGATGGAACCGCGCGACCGGATCGATCACGCGCCCGTCGTCTCGTCGGGCTTTCAGGAAATAATGGGCGGCCAGCGGCTCGAGCGCCTTGCGCATCCGGGCTTCGGCGTCCGCCTTTTCCGGCCATTGCGGGTCGAGCGCGACGTCGCGCACGGCCTTGAGCAGCGCCTCGACCGCCGGGTCGTCGGAAGCCTCCACCCATGCTCTGAAGCCCGGGACCGGCGACAGCGTCACGAAAGTCTCGATGCGGGGCAATTCGCGCCGGATCTCCTCGACGACCTGCTTGATCAGGAAATTGCCGAAGCTGACCCCGGAAAGACCCTGCTGGCAGTTCGAGATCGAATAGAAGGTCGCGGCCCGCGCCTTGTCCTGCGCGACGTGGGTGCGCCGCTCGGCGAGCAGCGGCGCGATCGCCGCCGGAGGGGTCAGCGTCAGCGCGACCTCGACGAAGATCAACGGCTCGTCGACCAGGGCCGGATGGAAGAAGGCGTAGCAGCGCCGGTCGACCGAATCGATGCGGCGCCTGAGGTCGTTCCAGTCGCGGATCTCGTGCACCGCCTCGTAGAGGATGATCTTGTCCAGAATAGCCGCCGGCGAGGACCAGTCGATCCGGCGCAAAACGAGGAAGCCGCGATTGAACCAGGAGGCGAACAGGTGGAGGAAATCGCGATCCAGCACCATAAGGCCGCGGTCGGCGCGCATCGCCTCGATCAGGTCGGCGCGCATGGCGACCAGCGCCGCCGTCGCGCCGGGCGCGCGGTTCAGCCGGCGGAACAACTCCTGGCGGCGCGGCTCGGAGGCGTAGTGAATGTCCGACGCGGCCGCCTCGCCGCTGGTCGCGGTCCAGCGCGCCAGCGCGCTTTCGACCCGGGCGCGGTCCGGTCCGAAGTCTTCCGCCAGGACGAGGAAGAATGCGCCTTTCTCGTCGTCGCCGAGGCTCCGGTAGCGGCCGAGAATCTCGCTCGCCAGCGCCAGGCCCGAGGCTTCGCCGCGTTGGCTGAGCAGCGCGCGGCACATCTCGGCGAGCGAGGCGGCCCGGTTTTCGGCGTCGCGCGGCCAGGGGCTGCGCTTGAGCACGGCGCGCCCGCGCTCGGCGATCGAGGCGAGAAGATCGGAAAAAAAGGAATTATCCATGCCCCGCCTTCCCGCGCCGGATAAATGTCCCGTCCACGCGTCGCGCGGACCGGACCGACCGAATTGTCGTCGCCGACGGGGGGAGAATCAAGTCGCCTGGGGCCGCCGTATCAAAATGGGTATCCGAGCGCGCGCGTCCAGACTTCGCGCAGCCGATGGGTCCAGGCGAGATCGACCGCGAGCGCCACGACCGCGACCAGCGTCGCCGCGCCGACGGCCATCAACAGAAAGGCGAGAACCCCGGTGAACCTGCGGCGAAAATAGCGCGGCCGGGCGGCCGGCGCAGGCCGCATGGGGGCGGCGGACGCGTACGGCAAGGTCCTGCGCGCGGGCGCGCCGAGCGGAGCGTGCAGCGCCGCCTCCGCCTCGTCGCCCGCCTCGCCAAGCGGGATTTCGGACGTCAGCGCGCGCTCGCGCTCGACGAGGCGGCGCGCGACATAATTGGCGCCCGCGGCGACGATGGTGTCGATCTTCGGGCTCTCGGCGATCAGCACCCGGCCGTAAACCGTATCCTGAAAGAAACGATAGGTGCGCCGGTCGCGCGCCATCTCGATGAAGGCGACCATGTCGAGAAACACGCGCGGCCGGTCGCCCTTGGCCAGCGTCAGGTCGAACAGATCGACCCCCGGCGGCGCCTGGCGCACGACCGGCTGCAGCGCGCTCTCCAGCAGCGCGAGGCGGCCGAGCTCGATCTCCCGGAGCTCGGCGACTGCGTCGGCGCGCTCGGCGTTTTCGATCCGCGCGCGCCGGAGCGCGGCCGCAAGGTCGGGCTGCCCCGGCCGGAGGCCGTTCGGGCTTCTCGTCCATCGCGTCAATTCCCAGACTCCTCGGTCGCCGCCCGCGCCCGGCCGCGCGCTCGATCGGCTCGGCCACGCTATCCCAATCGGCGAGGCAACTCCAACATGGCGCCGGGCCTTGCCCACAGGCGCGGGCGGCCGGCCGTGACCACGCCCGACGCGCCGTCATTGATCCCGCGCCGGCAATTTCCGATAATCGGGCCGAACGGAGTGTGTGCCCCATGCGCGTCGCCGAACTGATCGACTACTCCCCCGAGGTCGCGGAGGCGCGCGCCAAGGGCAGCCCGCTGGTCGCGCTCGAATCGACCATCATCACCCACGGCATGCCCTATCCGCGCAACGCCGAAACGGCGCGGATGGTCGAGGACGCCGTGCGCGCCTTCGGCGCCACGCCCGCGACGATCGCGGTGATCGACGGGCGCTTCCGCGTCGGCCTCGAGCGACACGGAGATCGACGGACTCGCCCAGCTGACCGGCGGGGTGGTGAAGGCCTCGCGGCGCGACCTCGCCGCCGTCGCCGCCCGGCGCGGCTCGGCCGGCACGACGGTCGCCGCGACCATGTTCGTCGCCGGGCTTGCCGGCATCGAGATCTTCGCCACCGGCGGCATCGGCGGCGTCCATCGCGGGGCGCGAGGAGACCTTCGACATCTCGGCCGATCTCGTCGAATTGTCGCGCACCCGCGTCGCCGTCGTCTGCGCCGGGGCGAAGTCGATCCTCGACATCGAGAAGACGCTCGAATTTCTGGAGACGCAGGGGGTGGCGATCGTCGGCTACCGCTGCGACGAGTTCCCCGCGTTCTACGCCCGCTCGTCCGGCTTCCGGATCGAGCACCGCTGCGACGGCCTGCATCGATCTCGCCCGCATGATCCGGCATGCAGCGCGAGATCGGCCCCGGCGGCCTCCTGATCGCCAATCCGGTGCCCGAGGATCACGCTCTCGAAGAGGCGATGATCGAGGAGCGCATCGCCGAAGCGGTGGCCGAGGCGAAGGAGCAGGGGGTCAGCAAGAAGGAGGCGACGCCGTTCCTCTTGAAGCGCGTGGTCGAACTCACCGGCGGCCGCAGCCTCGAGGCCAACGTCGCCCTCATCAAGAACAACGCGATCCTGGCGGCGCAGGCGGCGGTGGAGCTGGCGAAGATGTGAATTGGCCTATGGCCGCGGCTCGTCGGCCGCATGACCTTTCGCCTTGAACCAGCCGATCGCGTCCTCGAGGCGATCGTCGCCCCAGAAAAGTTCGCCGTCCATCACGAACGTCGGCGACCCGAACACCCCCAGCGCCTTGGCTTCCTCCGTGTTGCGCTTGTAGCGTTCCTCGATCCGGCCCGTCCGGGCCGAGGCGACGATGCGCACCGGGTCGCGGCCGAGTTCGCGCAGCCCCTCCGACAAGCCGGGTTCGACGCCGGGGGCTTCGCCCTGTTCGAACCAGCGCCGGTAAGCGGCGCACACGTAGTCGGCGCACCAGCCCTCGCTTTCGGCCAGCACCGCGATCTTGTTGGCGAGGTCGTAGTCCTTGAGCGGGTAGGGCCGCCGGCAGGCGGGGCTCCAATCCGTATTTGCGGGCGCGGCGCTCGATGTCGCGCCACATGTAGGCCATCTTGACCGGCTTGCCGACGAACGGGATGTTGTTCTGCTCGATCATGATTGCGCGGACCGAGAACGGCCTCCAGCGGAATGACACTCCGCGCGCCGCCTCGACGGACTTCAACCGCATTACGGACAGGTACGAATAGGTGCTGCCGACCGACACCCAGAAATCGATCATTGCGCGTCCTCCCGATCGTCTGACGTCTTCGCAGGCGGGGCGAGTCGGTTCAAGATATCGGACTTCGCCCCGCTGTCGACCAGGGCTCTCGCCGTCTCCGGCGGCCAATCGGAATGAACCGACGTGACGCAGGGCAAGGCCGCCGTCCCACCCCGCGTGCTCGTGATCGGCGACGTCATGACCGACGTCGTCGTCCACCCCGAGGGGCCGCTCGCGCGCGGCACCGACCGAAGAGCAAAAATCCGGTTCGAGCCGGGCGGCTCCGCGGCCAACCAGGCGGCTTGGCTGGCGGCGTTCGGCGTCGCGGTCGACTTCGTCGCGCGGGTCGGGGCGGGCGACGTCGGGGCGGAAGCCGCGCGGCTCACGGCGGGCGGCGTGACGCCCTATCTCGCCGGCGATCCCGAGCGGTCGACCGGGCGGCTGGTGGCGCTGATCGACCCCTCGGGCGAGCGGAGTTTCTTCACCGATCGCGCGGCGAACGAGGCCCTTTCGGCCGCCGACATTCCCGACGCGCTTGTCGCCGGCGCGGCCCTTATCCATCTCTCGGGCTATTCGTTCTTCGCCGCCTCGCCGCGTGCGGCGGTCCTCGACGTCCTTCGCCGCGCGGGCGCAACGCCGGTCAGCATCGACCCGGCCTCCTCCGCGTTCCTCAGTGAAGTCGGGCCGCAGGCCTTTCTCGACTGGACCCGCGGCGCCTCGCTCCTCCTGCCCAACGCCGACGAGGCCGAGGTCCTCGCTGGCTCAGCCGATCCCGAGACCCAGTGCGCCCGCCTTGCCGCCCTCTATCCGCTGGTGGTGATCAAGCGCGGCGCGGCCGGCTGCCTCGCGGCCGAGGGCGCGCGGCGCTGGCGGGTCGAAGCGCCCCGGGCGGAAGCGATCGACGCCACCGGCGCCGGCGACGCGTTCGCCGCCGCCTTCCTCGCCGCGAGGCTTGAGGGGGCGGGGATCGAGGCGGCGCTCCGGCGCGCCGTCTCGGCGGGAGCGAAGGCGACGACGCAGATCGGCGGCCGGCCGCAAAGGGGGGATTAGCGTGGGGCTCATCCCGGCTTCGCCTCGCGCGCTCGCGACGGAAGCGAAGGCCCAGAGCCGCGGCGTGGAAGTTTGTTGCACTTGTTCCAGCGGATACCCTTACGCCCCGAGGCTCTGGACGCCGCTTTTGCGAGCATGACAATGTTGAGATCTGCGGCCGTCCGGCGCCGCTGACCTTCGCTCAAACTGATGGGATCTCCCGCCGTTCTTGATAGTCTTGCGCTGCCGAATTTCTATTCCTACATTTGCGTCCAACGCAGCTCGCGAAGTCCTTCTCTGTTCGTCCGATCTTGATCCGAGTATTTCGCGGGCTGTCTTCATCGTATTTGTTTCCTGGAGGTTCCCATGTCCATTCGACCCGTCAAACGAGTCAACCTCAGCCGTCCGACCATGGAGGGCGCGGGCGTGCGTCTGCGCCGCGCCTTCGGCTTCGGCGATACGTCCGACTTCGATCCGTTCCTGATGATGGACGATTTTCGCGGCGACGACCCGGCCGACTATCGCGCCGGCTTTCCCTGGCATCCGCATCGCGGCATCGAGACGATCACCTATGTGCTCGCGGGCTCGGTCGAGCACGGCGACAGCCTCGGCAATCGCGGCAAGCTCGGCGCCGGCGACGTCCAGTGGATGACCGCCGGCAGCGGCATCATGCACCAGGAGATGCCCGCGGGCGACGCCAAGGGCCGCATGCACGGCTTCCAGCTGTGGGCCAACCTGCCGGCGCGCCTCAAGATGGCGAAGCCCCGCTACCAGGACGTGCCTTCCACTGCGATCCCCGAGGTCACCGACGACGACGGGACGACGGTGCGCGTCATCTGCGGCGAATTCTGGGGCAAGACCGGCCCGGTCGACGGCGTCGCGGCCGAGCCGCGCTATCTCGACGTGTCGGTGCCCGCCGGCAAGACCAAGCGCCTCAAGGTCGAGGACTATCGGCAGGCCTTCGCCTATGTGTTCGAGGGCGCGGGCGACTTCGCCGACGCCTCCGAGCCGTTCGGAGTTCTTCGCGAGGTTGAGGCGAACGGACGGGACGCGCTGGTGCGCGATAAGGTCGGCAACCGCTCGCTCGTGGTGTTCGGCGCGGGCGACGAGGTCGTCGTCCGGGCGGGCGACGAGGGCGTGCGGTTCCTGCTCGTCTCCGGCCGCCCGTTGCGCGAGCCGATCGCCTGGCATGGTCCGATCGTGATGAACACCGACGCGGAAATCCGTCAGGCGATGACGGACCTGCGCGACGGATCATTCATCCGGCCCGTTTGAGACGAAAGACTGCCTCAGCGCATCGGCAAAAGGTGTGAATCGGCGGGGCCCGGCATGGCCGGGCCCGCCGAGACGGGGTAAAATCGGACGCCACCCCGTTCCGAGCGAGTCCATGAAAAAGCCCGCCGTCAAACGCAAGAAAGCTACGCGAAAAACCAACGGCGCCCGCGCGGCTCCGCTGCGTAACCTGTTTTCGGGCCTGGACGCCGATCAGCTGCGGCAATTCCTGCTCGAGGTCGCGCCGACCGAAGAGCGGTCCGTCGAGGACATGATCAGGACGTTCCTCGACGCCGACGCCGCCGAGCCGGATGACTTTCCGGAGGCGGAGGCGATGTCCGAGCTGTCCGAGGAACTCGATCGGTTGCGCGTCGACGCCAACGGCGGCGACCCGGAGGCGCGCGAATCGCTGACGCGCGTCCGCGACATGATCGCCAAAGCCGCGCTGAGGGACGACATCCATCCGGCGGCCCTGATGATTCTCGGGCGGCTGTTTGCGGGGTCTCACGTCGACATCGGCGACGCGGCGCGGGCGTCGATGGGCCGGATCGTCGAGGCGGGCCTGCTCCACGAGCCGGGCGAGGCGGCCTACCGCGAACTCGTGCAGCCGCTGATGAACCATCTCGTCGGCGATGATTTTGGCCTCCACGAGGAGGTGCGCTCACTGTCGGCGATCTTTCCCGATTCCTACCGGTCCCGCCTCATCGAGGCGTTCGCCGCCGATTCGGTCGACCGGGCTCGCCGAAGCGCCGTGGGCTTCCTGCTCGACGCCGAGGATACGACCGCGCTCGCGGCGATTCGCGGGCTCTCCGCCTCCGCTGAGCGCGGCGATCTTGACGACACCGCCCGACGGCGGATCGCGCTGATTCGCCCATGGCTTTCTTCCGCCCGGCGCAAGGCGCTGGATCAGGCCTTTCCGCCGGCTCCCGACGCCCGGGAGCGGATCGGCGCGAAGGTGGTGAAGACCGTCGCCTCGGCCTGCGACGGGTCGGGCGCGGCCAGTCTGATCGCGACGGTTAAGCACGGCGCCCGCTTCGATGTCGTCGCGCTGATGACCAAGCCGTCCGGACTCGTCGATTCCACCATGATGGAGAAGCTCTCCAAGGCCGAAGCCGCGCAGGTCGAGATGAGCGCGGGCGCCGTCGTGTCGTCGGCCGACGCCCCGGTCGAAACCTGGCTTCGGCTGGTTCGGCTGGCGCTGGGACGGAACCTCGCCGAAGGCGCGCCGCCGCCTTTCGAATTCGTCCGCGCCGCGGAGGCGCTCGGGCTCGAGTTCCTCGTCCCGGACGTCTCGTCGCCGGCCGACATCATCGAACTCGCTGCTCGCCGACATCGCTGAACCGGACGATATGGAGGCGGTTGCCGAGGCGCAGGAAACGGTCATCGACCTGGACACGGTGGACGGCTGGTTCGAAGCGGGCAAGGAGGTCGAAATCGTCCTCAGCCCGACAAAGACGATCGCGGATGGGGCTGAGGCGCTGCTCGAAAGCTATCTCCCCGCGGCGGCGCCTGTTCTGGGCGCGCCAATGCGCGCTGTCCGCGCTTGCGCTGTCGGCCGGCTCGCCGCCAGAGGCTTCGCGAAGCCTCGCGCTTGTCGGGCGCGAGATCCTTGGCGAAGCGCCGCTGCCGGAAATCCCGCTGATGCGCCAGATCGCCGAGACAAGCGCGATCAGCTTCTTCGCCTATCGCAAGTAAGCGCGCCGCCTTCTCTGCCCGGTTATCGGGCTGGCCGGATCATGCGCGTGACGACGTCGTCGCGCACGACGAAGCGATGCCAAAGCGCGCCCACGACATGGAGCGCCAGCAGGGCGAGAAGGATCGGCCGCATCATCAAGTGATGCAGGCCGGCGAGCTGGGGCAGCCAGGAAATAGGCGACGAGTCCGACCAGCGCGCCAAGGATCAGGTCGAGATAGAGCGCGACATGGACCGCGCTCGCGAGCCCCTGCAGCGCCGGATGTTGCTTGGCCGGCGGCGGCGCGCCTTCGCTGTGGCGAAGCCCGAGCCGCCACAACATGAGCATGAGGACCAGCACGCCGACGCGACGATGGACCGTCGCCCAGGCCGGCGCGACGGTCGGTCGGCCGTCCGCCATGGGCGGCGCCGGAAGAGGTCCGTCATGTCGTCGCCGGTGAACCACTGGTAGGCGACGAGCAGCGAACACGAGCCAGTGAAGCCCGATCTGCCGCGCGCTGTAGCCGATTGACGTTCTCGCCATCACTGCCCCCTCTGTCTCAACGCTTCCGCATAGACGCCCAATGTGTCGCGCGTCATGCGCGCCAGCGAATAATCGCGCGGCGACGCGATCGCGCGACCGGCGTCGGGTCGCCTCGCGCGCCGATGCGCCGAGGGTCAGCGCCGCCTCGATCGCCTCGGCGAGGGCCGGAGCGTCCCCGGCCGGAACGAGCCAGCCCGAGCGCTGCTCGGGCGGCGCGTAGGGCGGCGCGACGACGATCTCCCGCGCCGCGCCGACGTCTGCGACGACAGTCAGGGCGCCGGCGGCGGCGGCCTCGATCACCGCGCGCGTCACGCCCTCGGCTTCGCGCGTCGGAAAGACCACCACGCTCGCGCGCGACGAAAGCGGCCGGCCGGTCGGCCTCGGGGCCGGCGCGCGCCACGATCGCCCTTGACGCCGCGCTGAACGGCGAGCGCGTCGAGCTCGCGGCCGAACGCCGGCTTTCGGCGCTTCGCCCGCCAGCACGAAGCGGACGTCCTCGAGGCCGCGCTTGGCGATCAGCGCCGCCGCCTCGACGACTTGCGACTGCCCGCGCGCGGGCGCGAGCCGTCCCGGCGCCAGCACCACCCGTTCGTGCGGCGCGACCCCCCAGCCCTCGCGAACCTTGGCGACGCGCGAGCGGCTGACGGCGCTCGGGCGACAGCCGCGCGACGTCGAGGCCCGGCCGCACGATTCTCGAACCGCGTCAGGGCGGCGGGAAAGGCCTCGGCCGCGCGCTCGGCGGCGTAGGTCGACGCGGCGACGACGAGGTCGCCCTCCGCCACCGCCAATTCGAAGCTGGTGCGCGGCCGACCGGCAGGCCCCTCGCCGGGAATCGAGGTCACCAGCGCGCGCTCCGAGCTTGCGGCAGGCGCCGAGCGCCACCCAGGCGGAGGCGCGCGAGACGCGCGTGGACGAGGTCGACCCGCTCGGCGGCCAGGATGCGGCGCGAGCCGCCGGACGTTGAACATCATGGCGAGCGGATTGTCGGTCGAGGCGGGAAACGGCACATGCAGGGCGCCGACCGCCTGCGCTTCGCTGGCGAGTTCGCCCGGATCGGAGACGATCAGCGCCCGCGCGCCCGCCTCGATCAGCGCCTCAGCGACCGCGAGCGTCGCGCGCTGGTCGCCGCCGGTCGCGGCCGGCGGCGCGATCTGCACGATCGTCCGGCCCGCAGAGCGGCGCATTGACGCCGCGTCCGAAGGGGGAAAGCGGTTCGGCCGTCACGCGCGGCTTCGTTCCGGCGCGCGGGCGCGGTAGAGAGAGGCCGCGGCGCCGGCCGGGCGCGCGACAGCAGCCAGCGGCGCCACAAGGCGCGTCATGAACGTGTCGAACGAAGAGCCGAAGGTTTTCACGGTCGGGAATCCCCCCGAATCAACGACGTATCGCCTTTCGCCGGCGCGCGCCAGCGCAAAGCGGCAAAGCCGGCCTCGCAAGCCCGGCCTCGTCTGGCTCTGCGGCTATCGCTCGGACATGGACTCGACCAAGGCGAGCGCGCTCGACGCGGAGGCGGAACGGCTGGGCCTGGGCCTCCTGCGCTTCGACTATTCCGGCCACGGCCGTTCCGAAGGGCGGCTCGCAGGACGGGACGATCTCGCAATGGCTCGAGGAGACGCTGGCGATTTTCCGCGCCGAAACCGAGGGGCCGCAGATCGTCGTCGGCTCGTCGATGGGCGGCTATCTCGCGCTGCTCGCGGCGCGCGCGCTTCAGGCGAGCGGGCGAGAGCGACCGGCTCGCCGGCCTCATCCTGATCGCGCCGGCGGTCGACTTCACCGAGGCGCTGATCTGGGCGCAGGCGCCGGAGGAAGCCCGGCGCGCGATCATGGAGGAGGGGGCGTGGCGGCCGCCGTCGGCCTATTCCGACGAGCCCGACGTCTTCACCCGCGCGCTGATCGAGGACGGGCGCAAGCACCTGCTGATGAGCGGCATGATCCGCACCTTCGCCCGGTCGCCGTCCTGCAGGGGATGCAGGACGAGGCCGTGCCCTACACGCACGCGCTCTCGCTGATGGAGCGCCTCGGCGGCGATCCGGCGACGCTGACGCTGGTCAAGGACGGCGACCACCGCCTGTCGCGGCCGCAGGATATCGCGCTGCTGTTCGGGACGCTCGAGCGGATGATCGAGTCCGTCGCCCCGGATCGGCGCTGACCGGAGCGGCGGGCGCGAATTGAACGTTTCAGGGCTTCGCGCCCTTTTTTTCCGGGCGGTCGTCCGGCGACGGGTTGGGCCTGCGAAAGGCCTCGCCGTTTCGGACCGTGCGAATGCGAAGCGGCGTTTGAGGAAAAGGCCCGCAGACGCGCCGGGTCGACGAAGCGGAATTTCCTTTTTTGCAAAGGCCTCGTCGCTACCCTTTTCGGTTGCTCCGCCGCCCACAGCCGGGCGATACACAAGATCGCCACAAATCGCCGCCTAACATATGACAACAAGGTGCGAAGGGAAGGAGCGCCCGTGAATGCGATCGCGGCCAATGCGGTGGGCGAGGAACGCGCCGCGGTCTTGCAATTGGAGGGCATCAGCAAGGATTTCGGGGCGATACGCGCCTTGTCCGAGATCGACCTGACGATCAACGCCGGCGACGTTGTGGGCCTGATGGGCGACAACGGCGCAGGCAAATCGACGCTGGTCAAGATTATCGCCGGCAATTTCCATCCCACTCATGGAACAATCCGTTTCGACGGGCAGGAGCATCGATTCGACCGGCCGCTGGACGCCCGAAGCGTCGGGATAGAGGTCGTCTACCAGGACCTCGCGCTCTCGAACAACGTCAGCGCCGCCGCGAATGTCTTTCTCGGCCGAGAGCTGACCCGGCAGGTCGGCCCTTTCAAATTCCTGGACCATCGGGGGATGAATGCGCGCGCCCTCGAACTGTTCGGCGAGCTCAAGTCCGAGACGCGCCCGAAGGACCTGGTGAAGTCCATGTCGGGCGGCCAGCGTCAGGCGGTGGCGATCGCCCGCACGCGGCTCTCGAACGCAAAGCTCGTCCTGATGGACGAACCGACGGCAGCCATCTCGGTGCGCCAGGTCGCCGAGGTGCTCGACTTGATCCGCCGCCTGCGCGACCAGGGCGTCGCGGTGCATGCTGATTTCGCACCGCATGCCGGACGTGTTCGCGGTTTCCGACCGCGTCGTCGTCCTGCGTCGAGGCCACAAGCGGGCGGACAAGCCCATCCGCCAGTCGAGCCCCGAAGAAGTCACCGCGCTGATCACCGGCGCTCTCGAACATGCGTGAGGAATCGACAGCCGTGACTCGAAGATGTCGCCGGGCCTCTCTCGTTCACGAACGTCGGTCGGGATCGATGGTGGAAGCGCGGCGCCTTTGCGTCGCAGACCGCCTATGTGGCGATCGCCTTCGTGGCCATCACCGTGCTCGTCTCCATATTCGCCCACAACTTCCTTTCGACCGGCAACCTGCTGAACACTTCGAAGAATTTCAGCTATATCGCGATCGTCGCGCTCGGGTCGACGCTCGTCATCATCACCGGCGGCATCGACCTTTCGGTGGGCTCGGTGATGGCGCTGGTGGCGGTCCTGACCGCGATGCTGATGAAGACGTTTTCGACGACGCCGCTGGCCGGGATACCCTACGCGGTGATGGTCGCCTCCGTGCTCTGCGGCCTCGGCGCCGCGGCGCTGGCGGGCCTCGTCAACGGGCTCCTGATTTCCAAGATCCGGCTCTCGCCCTTCGTCACCACGCTTGGGATGCTGTCGATCTGCCGCGGCGTCACGTACGTGATCACGCAGGGGCGGGGGCAGGCGCCGGCCGGCCCGCAGGTCGACACGTTCTATGCCCTGACCGACGGCAAACTGTTCGGCCTGCCGGTTCCGCTCGTCTATCTGCTCGTCCTCGCCGTCGTCATGGGGGTCGCGCTTCGCCACACGCGCTGGGGACGCTACGTCTTTGTGCTCGGCGGCAACGAAAAGGCGGCGCGGCTCACGGGCGTGCCGGTCGACCGCATCAAGATCTCGGTTTACGTGCTCTGCGCGCTCAGCGCCGGCTTTGCGGGCATCCTGATCACGGGCTGGCTGGGTTCGGCCCCGGCCAATCTCGCGACGGGCTACGAATTGAAGATCATCGCGGCTTCCGTCATCGGCGGCGCCGACCTCGAGGGCGGCGTCGGCGGCCCGGTCGGCGCGATCATCGGCTCGGCGCTGATCGAGGTCATCCGCAACGGCCTCGCGCTGTTCGGGGCGGACACGTACTGGGAACAGGTGTTCGTCGGAACGATCATCATCCTCGCGGTGCTGGTCGACCGCATCCGCACCCGCGAGCCGGAATAGCGCCCGCTAAGCCCATTCGGCGCGGACGGGTCCTTCGCGCCGTGAAGACATCAGGACCTAGGAGGAAGACCAATGAAGACGTTGTTGCTGAGCGCAGTCGGCGCTCTCGCCCTGATCGGCGCCGCTCACGCCGCCGATGTGAAATTTGCGCTCATTCCGAAGGGGATGGACAATCCCTATTTCGATCTCTCGCGCGACGGCTGCATGGCCGAGGCCAAGAAGCTCGGCGTCACCTGCATCTACAAGGGTCCGGCGACGCACGAGCCGGCGACCGAAGTCCAGATCATGCAGGATTTCGTGACGCAGGGCGTCGACGGCATCGCGATTTCGGTCGCCGACGCCGATTCGGTCATCGGCGTAATCAAGCAGGCGCGCGACGCCAACATCCCGGTCATCACCTTCGACGCCGATGCGCCGAATTCCGCTCGGCAGGCCTATATCGGCACCGACAACAAGGCGATGGGGCGCGAGCTCGGCCAGCAGCTGATCAAGCTTCATCCGAAAGCCGGCACGTTCGCCACCCAGTCCGGCGGTCCGGCCGCCCAGAACCTCAACGAGCGCCTCGCCGGTCTCTATGAGGTGCTGAAGGGCGCGGGCTGGACAGAGGTCAAGGGGTCGCCCGCCTTCTGCAACGACGACGCCGCGCTCGCCGCGCAGCAGCTCACCGACTTCTACACCGCGAACCCCGACGTCACCGCGATCATCCCGGTCGGCGGCTGGGCGCTGTTCGCGCCGAAGGCGTACCAGAACTTCGTCAACACGGTCCGCGAAAAGCGCAAGGATATGCCGCTGGTGATGCCTGACACGCTGCCGGTCGAGCTCCAGACGCTGAAGGATGGATATGCTGACGTGCTGGTCGGCCAGCGGCCTTACGAAATGGGCGAAAAGGCGATGGACGTTCTGCTCAAGCTCAAGAAGGGCGAGAAGGTCGACCCTGTCACCATCGTAGGCCTCGACGTGGTCACCAAGGCAAACGTCGACAAGTTCCTGAAGTAAGGTTTGCCTGCCGCGCCGCTCCCTTGGCCCTCGAGGTGGCGGCGTTCGCCATCTCTTGCGCAAGCGCCTGCCGGGCTTTCGCCGCGGCGGGCGCGACTTCCTCCCAAAAGCTGCGCGACCTACGCATCGGACTCAAGCACCAGCGACGCCGGGGCCGCTGCGCTCCGCTCCTCGGCGTCGTCAGCTGTTCACTCCGCCCCATATCTGTGCAGGCTCGCGCCGTGCGCCTTGAGCCAGGCCTCCGCCCGCTTCACGTCGGGCGAGGCGCGGCCGACGACGGCCCAGAATTTCGGCGAATGGTTCATGTGGACCATGTGCGCGACCTCGTGGGCGGCGAGATAGTCGAGCACATAAGGGCGGCGCGAGGATCAGGCGCCACGAGAAGCTGAGCCGCCCGGAGGACGAGCACGAGCCCCAGCGGCTGACCGTGTCGCGCACCGCGATCCGCTTCGGCCGGACGCCGATCGTTCGGGCATGGCGGAAGACCGCCGCCTCGATGTCCTTCATGGCCTCGCGCTTGAGGAAATCGGCGACCCTCCGCGCCACATGCGGCCGCTCGCCGGCGACACAGATGAGCGGTCCGTGCGCGGCCGCCTCGACCCACACGACGCCGCGCTGCGCCGGCCGGTGGACGATGGTATGATCGACGCCGCGCAGCGGCGCCTTCGCCAGCGGCTCGAAGGCGACCGGGCGTGGCAGCCGGGCGAGGCGCACGCCGATCCAGGCCGAGTGGCGCTCGGCGAACTCGCGCGCCGAGGTCAGCGACGCCCGCGCCGGCATGGTGAGCAGCACGTCCCGGCTCGCCGTCCGGACCCGCAGGGTGAACCGGCGCGACCGGGACGAACGGTTGATCGCGATGCGATAGACCTCGCCGTTGTGCGCGACGTCGAGATGCGCCGGCTCCGGCCCGCGCTCGAACAGCCGCAACAATCCGCCCATCGCCATGGTCAGCGCCGCAAATCCTCTCGCCCTCGCCCGATTTCGGAGTCTACTCCGGCGCGCGCGTAAGAGAAAAGCGGTTCAGGAGAGCCGCCAGTCGAGCCGCGGCGCGGGCTTCAGCAGCGTCGGCAGCCCGGCGGCGAGGAACACGACGGCGTCGCGAGGCGCGGGCGAGCGCGGCATTCGCCCGGCCCTGACAGTCGCGGAAATCGCGCCCGAGCCGCGTCTCCGGCACGAGCCCCAGCCCGACCTCGTTGGAGACGACGATCGCCGGGCCGCCGAGCGCGCCGAGCGCTCGGGCGAGCCGGATCGTCTCCGCTTCGACGTCGCGGCCGGAGGCCATCAGGTTGGCGAGCCACAGGGTGAGGCAATCGACGAGGACGATCCGGCCCGGGCGCGCTTCGGCGGCGAGCGCCTCGACGAGATCGAGCGGCTCCTCGCGCGTCGTCCAGCCTGCGCCGCGCGCGTCGCGGTGGCGCGCGATGCGGTCCGCCATCTCGGCGTCGCCCGCCTCGGCGGTCGCGAGATAGAGCCGTTCGGGCGCCGACGGTTTCGGCGACGCTCTGCGCATACGCGCTCTTGCCGGAGCGCGCGCCCCCGAGCACGAGGACGCTGCGCGCGCCGATCGTCATCGCCTCCATCGCCTACCCCGGAAAGCCGAGCGGACGCACGCCCGGATCGCAGACGAGAAACCGCTCGGTCGGCATCCACCACACCTCGTCCGGATCGAAACCTGTCGATCGCGCTCCAGTCGAATCCGCAATGCTGGTGACCGAGCCACACGACACGCCCGACATGGGGCAGCAGCATCGGCTCGAAATAGGCCGCCGGTAAAGGAATCGCCGAGGATCATGATCGTCGGGCCCGGATGGCCCGACGTCTGCTGAAAGTCGCCGTAGGGGTCGGCGGTCAGCAGCTCCTTCTCGCCCTGAGGCCAGCTTCAGCGTCCTCGACCTCCTCGCTGACGGCGTCCTGCTCGCCGAGCAGGCGCGCAAGATCGCCGCCCCTGCGCGGCGCGGGCGGATCGAGCGCGTCCGCCGGATCGAGCCGCCAGTCGGGATGTCCCGCCGCCTCGACGACCGCGTTGAAGGCGGCGAGCGCGCCGCGCGGGGTCCAGTGGGTGTCGTGGCGATAGTAGGCGGCTCCCTCCGCCCGCGCCTCGGCCATGACCGGCCGGAGATCGACCGTCCGCACGCCCTTGGCGGCGAGCCCTTCGAGGAAGAGGTCGTATTCGGTCCGCCGGCCATGGTTCTGCGCCCAGTCGGGCAGGTCGTCCTGATAGACGGTCGAGCCGTTCGGCGGCGAGGCGACGAGGAAGCGCACGCCCCGCTTGGCGAGCGCCGCGTTCATCGCCGCGACGAGGTCGACCGAGCTCGCGACGCGCGCGTCGCGCAGGACGAGCCCGGCGCTCTGCCGCACCGCCTCCTCGCCGAGATAGAACATCCGCCCGTCGCGGCCGACCAGCACCGAGTCCGAGCCCGTCCCGAGCATCGGCTTGGTCAGGTCCTTGTGCGCGCGGATCAGCGCCTGCCTGCAGGCCGAAATGGTCCTTGAGATAGGCGTCGAGCGCGGCGGGCAGGGCGAGCCATTGGGCGACGGTCGCGGGCAGGCCGGGCGCCGGCGCGAGCCTGCGCCCCTCCTTCAGC
This sequence comes from uncultured Alphaproteobacteria bacterium, assembly GCA_963724785.1. Classification (GTDB taxonomy): domain Bacteria; phylum Pseudomonadota; class Alphaproteobacteria; order Rhizobiales; family Beijerinckiaceae; genus Roseiarcus. The sequence continues at coordinate 439,153 of CAVRWC010000001.1, forward strand.
ACAGCGCGCCGGACCGTCGGGCGCGACGAGGCCGACGACGAGCGGCGTGGCGATCAGGATCGCGGCGAGCAAGCGCGAAATAGCGGCGACCGCGCGCAATCATCGCAAGCGTCACCGGTCGTGCAAGCACATGAGCGGACGCATCCAACGGATCATCCCGGGAAGCCATTGGGCCGAGCCCCGATATCGCAATCCAGGAACCGCTCGGTCGGGATCCACCAGACTTCGTCAGGTTGGTAACGTCGATCCACTTCCAGTCGAAGCCGCACTGCTGATGATGGATCCAGATCGCCCGCCCGACGTGCTGGGCGAGCATGGTCGGGAAGAAGGTCGCGGTGAAGGAATCGCCAATCACCAGAATCGTCGGCCCGGCGCTTGCCGGTCGTCTGGACGTGGTCCGGCATCACCGGTCGGTGAGCGCGCGATCCTCACCACGCGCGGGCAGAACCAAAGGCTCCGGTCGGCTTCGCTCACTTCGTCCTCGAGCCAAGCGATCCGGGCGATGTCCCCGCCCTTGCGCAGTTCCGGGGGCCCGAGCGCGGTCGCCGGGTCGATCCGCCAGTCCGGATGGCCGTCGGCCTCGACGACGGCGTTGAACGCCGCGATCGCGCCGCGGGCCGTCCAGTGCGCGTCGTTATCAGGTAGGCCTCGCCGCTGCTCGCGCGGCGGCGAGCGGCGGCCTGCAGATCGACCGTCTTGAATTCCGCGCGCGGCGAGATCGTCGATAGAACAGGTCGTATTCGGTGCTTGCGGCCCTTTCTTCTGGGCCCAGACCGGCAGGTCGTCCTTATAGATGGTGGAGGTGTTCGGCGGCGAGGCGACGAGGAAGCGGATGCCGCGCTTCTGCAGCTCGTCGCGCATCGACGCGATGAGGTCGACGGACGTCGGCGACCCGCTCGTCGCGCACGACGAGGCCCGGCGCTCTGCCGCACCATATCGTCGCCGAGATAGAACAGGCGGCCGTCGCGGCCGACGACAGTTCCGCCGCCGGAAGCCGAGCATGGGCTTGGTCAGGTCGTGGTGCAGCTGGATCATCGCGTGCCTCAGGCCGAAGTGGTCCTTGAGAAAGGCGTCGATCTGTCCTGGCAGCGCGGCGAGGCTCGGCGAAATCGGGACAGGCAGCGTCCGGCCTCGGCGCAAGCCGCCGGCCCTCCTGATGAGACCGAGCCGGCCTGTCCGGCGAAGACGAGGCCCCGAACGCAGCGGCGCCGCCAGAGAGACGAAGACTGCAGCGCCGCGAAGGACGCGGCGATAGCGCGAGCAGCATCGTCAGAACTTGAAATAGAGGAACGGGCTGTAGGCGCCGGCCGCGACCGTGATCATCGAAAAGATCAGCAGCGCGAAGGTCCAGCCGGCGTCGGCGGCGGCCGCAGCGACGCGGGCGCCGCGAGGCGCAGCCGTGAAGCGCGGCAGCACGGCGAGCGCGCAGCCGATGACGAGCGTGGTGATCGCCCGGTCGCTTCAGCGCGTCGTGCATGTCGAAACTGACGTCGCCTGCAGCCGTTGAGGCCGACGAGGCTCGCGAAATAGTCGCCGGCGGACGCGAGGTCGGCGGAGCGGAACAGCACCCAGCCGCCGATGACGGCGAGAAACGCATAGAGCCAGCGGATCGCGACCGGCAGACGGTGGAGCCAGGCCTTGAGCCCGAGGCGCTCGACGACCAGGAAGGCGCCGTGCCAGACGCCCCACAGCACGAAGGTCCAGTTCGCGCCGTGCCAGACGCCGCAGAGCACGAACACGGTGATCGAGGTTGCGGTAGGTCTTGAGGTCGGCGCCGCGATTGCCGCCGAGCGGGATGTAGAGATAGTCGCGCAGCCACGACGACAGCGACATGTGCCAGCGCCGCCAGAACTCGGTGATCGAGAGCGAGGTGTAGGGCAGGTTGAAATTGCGCGGGAAGGTGAAGCCGAGCACGATTCCGAGCCCGATCGCCATGTTCGAATAGCCGGCGAAGTCGAAATAGATCTGGATCGTGTAGGCGATCAGCCCGATCCACGCCTCGGGCATCGTCCGGTGGGGGACGTGATCGAAGGCGACCTGGACGAGCGGCGCCACGACGTCGGCGACGAGCACCTTCTGCGCCAGCCCGATGATGAAGATGCGCGCGCCGACGGAGGCGCGCCCGAGCGTCTGCCGGCGCTTGTCGAGCTGCCGGGCGACGGTCTTGTAGCGGACGATCGGGCCGGCGACGAGCTGGGGGAAGAGCGAGATGTAGAGCGCGACGTCGACCGGATCGCGTGTTGGCGCGGAAGCGGCGGCGATAGACGTCGATGATGTAGCTCAGGCAGTGGAAGGTGAAGAACGAGATGCCGAGCGGCAGCTCGATGTTGGTATGGCCGAAGTCGAGGCCGAGCGGCTTCAGGGGCGCGGCGAAATTGGCGGTGACGAAATTGGCGTATTTGAACACGCCGAGCACGAGGAGATTGACGGCGACGGCGAAGGCCAGCGCCCACTTCCGGCTGGCGCCGGCGTTCCGGTCGATCAGGATCGCCGCGACGATAGTTGAAGACGATCGAGAACAGGAGGATCAGCAGGAAGCGCGGCTCGCCCCAGGCGTAGAAGACGAGCGAGAACAGGAGCGTGACGACGTTCTTGCCGACCACCGTCGGGGTGAGCACGTAAGCGGCGAGGAAGATCGGCAGGAAGTAGAAGAGGAACGTGACCGAGGAAAAGACCATACCTGATTCGCTTTCGCCTGATCCCTCTTGCCCCGCGATAGCGGGAGACCCCACCGGAGAAACGCGGCTCGTCTCGACGCCCGATGGAGCCGCCTTCGCCCGCGGGCGGGGCGACGGGCCGGCGGCGAACGACGCGCCCAGCCCGGCATTTCCTGTATCGGGCTGACGCCTATAGCCTCCCCGGACGCGCGCAAACGGCCGCAAAGAAGCTGCCGATATCGGCGGACTGGCCGCCGCTCCATCGGAGGGCTCGCGCGGCCATAGCCCGTCGAAGACGCGTTCTGGACGCCTCATGGGGGCGGCGAGACGCCGCGTCTCCACGTCGCACCCTCAACGCCTCTGCCCCGTGGAAATGAAACGCGTCCCGGCAGCGCGGACGCTCGGCCAGGCGCAGGCCCGGCAGGCGCTCGAACAGGATCGGCAGGGCGACCGCCATTTCGAGCCGCGCCAGCGGCGCGCCGACGCAGAAGTGGATGCCCGCGCCGAACGTGACATGCGGGTTCGGATCGCGCCTCGGGCTCGAAGGCGTCCGGGTCGGGAAAGCGCTCCGGGTCGCGGTTGGCCGCGCCGAGCAGGAGCCCGATCTTTTCGCCCCTCCGGAGGGACACGCCGCACGATCTCGACGTCCTCGAGCGCGTAGCGGGTGAAGAGATGCAGCGGCGCGTCGAGGCGCAAGAGCTCCTCGATCGTCGCGGCGGTCGTCTTCGCATCGGCGAAGAGCGTTCGCGGGTCGAGCGCGCGCTCGAGGATCGTGCGAACGGCGTTGCCGATGGCGTGAACCGTCGCCTCGTGGCCGGCGTTGAGCAGGAGGATGCAGGTGGTGACGAGCTCGTCCTCGCTGAGCCTTCCCTCTTCGCTCTCGGCGACGAGAAGCTGGCTGATCAGGTCGTCCCGAAGCTCGGCGCGGCGGACCTTGGCGTAGCCGCGCATGAAGTCGGCGAATTTCTGCGAAGCGGCGGCGGCGCCGAGCTCGACGTCCCGCGTCACGCCGAACTGGTACATCGCCACCATCCGGTGCGACCAGTTGAGCAGTTGCGGGCCCATCGCGCGCGGCACGCCGATGCAGGTCGGTGATGACGGCGACCGGGAATCGGGCGTCGCGAAGGCCTCGATCAACTCCGCCGCGCCGTCGCCTGCGAAGGCGTCGATCCGCTCGTGCGCGAGCGCCGCGATGCGGGGCGCGAGCTTTTCGACCTGGCGCGAGACGAAGGCGCGGTTGACGAGGTTTCTCATCCGCGTGTGCTCGGGCGGCTCCATTTCGAGGATCGAATGGCGCTCGAGCGCGTCGAACGGCGCGAGATGGGCTTTCGGCGCCGGCCAGCCGAGCTCCTCGCGGCTCATCACGTGCAGGATCTGGCGGCCGAAGCGCTTGTCGCGCAGCAGCGCCGAGACGTCGGCATGCGTGGCAAAGCACCAGAAGCCGTAATCCTCCCAGAAGAAGACGGGCGCGGCGGCGCGGATCGCGGCATAGGCCGGATAGGGATCGTCGGTGAAGGCGGGATCGCGCGGATCGAGGCGGACGCGGCGGCGCGAGGCGTCGAGGGTCAGGGACATGTGTCTTACGCTACCCGAGCGGATAGGCCGCCTCAACGACGTAGGGGCCGCCGCCCGTGCTCTCCCTCGACGAGTAAAGCACGAACCGCTCCGCGGTAAAGCCCTCGACCACGAGCGCGCCGCGCGAGGCGAGATAGTCGGCCACCGCGCGCGTCCTGACCCGGCGCACGCGCGCGAGCGTCACGTGGGGCGTGAACTTGCGCGTCTCCGGGGCGAGCCCGATCCGGCGCATCCGCCGCTCCTGCTCGGCCTGAAGCTCGATCAGCGCGGGTTCGAGCCGGATCCGCGCCACGATGGCGCGCGGCTTGTCGCCGCCGAACCAGGAAAGCCCGTCGAAGCGGACGGCCATCGGCGGGCGGCGGATCTCGCCGAGCGTCTCGGCGATGTCGTGCGCGACCTGCCGATCGACGTCGCCGACGAAACGCAGGGTGATGTGATAGTCGGCCGGATCCATCCACCGCGCGCCGATGGACGCCGCCGCGCGCCAGCGCCACCTGAGCGGCGACAGCGTCCGGCAGCTCCAGTCCGGTGAACAGGCGAGGCATCGATCGGTCTCCGCAGATGTCATCAATGATAATCTGCGAATCCACGCCGGTCACGAAGACCGATCGACGGCAAGCGCCCCTCTTCAGTGCCCGGTGGCGTCGGCGTCGCGGGTGGCCTCGAACAGGAACCAGGTCCGCCGCTCGGTCTCGTCGATCCAGACTTCCAGCAGGCTCGCCGAGGCGACGTCGCCGTTGTCGTCGCAAAGCTCGTGCGCCTTGCGTTGAGAGGCGGAGAAGGCCCTGTTGTCGTCCTCGAGGTCGCGCAGCATGTCGAGCGGGGCCGACGAACGGCTCGTCGTTGTCCTTGATCGACTGCAGCTTGGCGATATGGCCGATCGAACGCAGCGTGGTCTGGCCGAGCTTGCGCACCCGTTCGGCCAGCGGGTCGATCATGGCGTAGATCTGGTCGCCGTGCTCGTCGAGCAGCAGGTGATAGTCGCGGAAATGCGGCCCGCTCATGTGCCAGTGGAAGTTTTTGGTCTTGAGGTAGAGGGCGAAGGCGTCGGCGGCGAGGCCGTTCAGGGCCGCGGCGATGGCCTTGACGCCATTTTCCGACAGGTCCGTCGGCGTCGCCAGCGCGCTCCCGGCCTGGCCGCCATTGCTGGATTTTTCCGTTCTGGTCATTGCGGGGGTCCCTCGTGAACAAAGGCCGCGATAAGCGGCAACTCGATAACGCCTGTCCGCGCCGCGAAGTTCCGGTCCTGATCGCAATGCAGACACGAATTCGCCCAAGGTCGGGCGCCCGCGACAAACGACAAGCGTCAATCCGATTGTCGCCGCAAATGAGACGAATTTACGCTGAGGCGGCTGAGGAGCGGGAAACGGCCGCCGACGCTTATCCCCGTTCCTTGCTGATGAACTGCCGGAATCGCTCCGACGTCGCCCCCGAGAACAGCGCGTCAGGCTCGCCCTCGGCCTCGACCAGCCCCTGATGCAGGAACATCACCCGGGTCGAGACGTCGCGGGCGAAACCCATCTCGTGGGTGACGACCAGCATCGTGCGGCCCTCGTCGGCGAGCGCCCGCATGACCCGCAGCACCTCGCCGACCAGCTCCGGATCGAGCGCCGAGGTCGGCTCGTCGAACAGCATCACCTTCGGGCGCATGGCGAGCGCGCGGGCGATGGCGGCGCGCTGCTGCTGGCCGCCGGAGAGATGGGCAGGATAATAGTTCCACTTGTCGGCGATGCCGACCTTGGCGAGCAGCGCCTTCGCCTCGTCCACGCATTCGGCGCGCGGGCGCTTCTGCACATGCACCGGCGCCTCGATCAGGTTCTCCAGCACCGTCAGATGCGACCAGAGATTGAAGCTCTGGAACACCATGCCGAGTTCGGAGCGGATGCGGTCGACCTGTCGCCGGTCGGCGGGCTTCGGCCGTTCCGTCCGACTTGCGGCGCATCTTGATCAGTTCGCCCGCGACCGTCACCTCGCCCGCGTCGGGCGTCTCGAGCAGGTTGATGCAGCGCAGGAACGTGCTCTTGCCGGAGCCGGACGAGCCGAGGATCGAGATGACGTCGCCGTCCTCGGCGGTCAGCGAAATGCCCTTCAGCACCTCGAGCGCGCCGAAACGCTTGCGCATGTCCTTGACGGTGAGGGCGGTCGTCTGCGGCGGCCATGGACGCTTTTCCTTCAGCTCGGCCGCGCGCGCAGGTGCGGCGACAGGCGCCGCTCGAGGCTCAGGAAAGCGGCGCCGAGAATGTAATTGACGACGAAATAGATGGCGCCGGCAAGGATCAGCGGCAGGTAGGTGACCAGCGTGTCGTTGCGGATCTTCATCGCCACGCTCAGCACGTCCCAGAGCGTGATCAGCGAGACGAGCGCGGTCGCCTTCACCATCGAGATCATCTCGGTCGAATAGGCCGGCAGCGCGTGCCTCAGCGCGATCGGGAAGATGATCCGCCGGAACAGGAGGAGCGACGACATCCCGCAGGCGCGCGCGGCCTCGACCGCGCCGTGCGGCACCGCCAGCAGCGCGCCGCGAAAGATTTCCGCCTGATAGCCCGCGGTGCAGAGCCCGAGCGCAAGGACGCCGCAGACGAACGGTTCGCGCAGCAACGGCCAGACGATGCTGTGCCGAACGGCCGGAAGCGAGGCGAGGCCGTAATAGACGATGAAGAGCTGGATCAGCAGCGGCGTGCCGCGGAACACCGCCACATAGGCGCGCGCCAGGATCTCGAGCGGCTCCTGACGCCGCTGACCCGCATCCAGGTGACGCCGGCCGCGACCAGCCCGCCGAGCACGACCGACAGGAACCAGACCTCCAGCGTCAGCGGCAGCGCGCCCATCAGCCGCCAGAAGGTCGTCGCGACAAAAGCCCAGTCCATGCGCTCACCCCGCGATGCGGCGCATGCCGCGGGTCGCGCGCGCCTCGGCGAGGTCGAAGACGCGGGTGGTGACCAGCGTCATGATCAGATAGAGCGCCAGGCCGCCGAGATAGAAGGCGAACGGCTGATGGGTCGAGCCCGCGCCGACCTGGCTCACCCGCATGAGTTCGGTGAGGCCGGTGACGGAGATCAGCGAGGAGTCCTTCAGCGCGACCTGCCAGAGATTGCCGAGGCCCGGCAAGGCGAAACGCAGCACCTGCGGCGCGATGATCCGCCGGAACATGAGCCATCGGTCCATGCCGACGCTGACCGCCGCCTCGAGCTCGCCCTTGGCGATGGCGAGATAGGCGGCGCGGAACACTTCCGCCTGATAGGAGCCGGAGATGACCCCGACCGCCAGCGCGCCGGCGACGAACGACGGCACGCCGAGAAAGCCGTCGTAGCCGACGAGGGCCGCGACGGCGGTCAGCAGGGTCGAGGAGCCGAAATAGACGAAATAGACGACGAGCAGTTCCGGCAGGCCGCGGAACACCGCCGCATAGGCTTCGCCGGCCGCGCCCGCGAGCCGATGGCCGGAAAGCCGCGCCCAGGCCACCAGCGCGCCGATCGACCGCGCCGATCAAGAGGCCCGCAGGCCGAGACGAGCAGCGTCATGGCGGCGCCCTGCGAGCAGCGCCAGCCCCCAGCCGCCCTCGCCGAAGCCGAAGATTGCGAAACTGTCCACGCCGCCCGCCAACGCAAAATCGGCGCCGCCCGCGCGGGTTCGCGGGCGGCGCGAGCCAGGGCCTTATGGCGTGGTGTCGATCTTGAACCACTTCAGCGAGTATTTTTTCACCGACCCGTCGGCGAAGGCCGCGGCGAGCGCCTTGTCGAACTTGGCGGTCAGGTCCGCGTCGGTCTTGCGCAGGCCCATGCCCACGCCGACGCCGAACACGTCGCCGATGAACTCGGGACCGACGATGACGAGGTCCTTGGCGTCGGGCTTGTCGAGCGTCGCCGCGATCGTCGGATAGTCGTCGAGCGCGATGTCGATGCGGCCGGCCTTGAGGTCGAGGTCGCGGTCGTCGGTGGTCTTGTATTCCTTGACCGTCGCGACGTCCTTGAGGTACTTGTCGGCGAAATTGGCGTGCGTGGTCGAGGACTGGACGCCGATCGTCTTGCCCTTCAGCGCGGCCTGCAACGGCCTTGATCGCGGCGTCGCCCGCGGCTTCGGGTCCTTGACGGCGTTGACCACCTTGCCCGCGCCGAGCGCCTTGGCGATGTCGCTGTCCTTGGCGGCCATGAAGGCGGCCGGCGGCGCGGCGTAGGGCTTGGAGAAGTCGATCTCCTTCTTGCGGTCGTCGGTGATCGACATGCCGTCCATGATGACGTCGAACTTGCCGGCCTTGAGGCCGGGGATCATGCCGTCCCAGTCCTGCGCGATGATCTTGCACTCGACGCCGGCCCGCTTGCACAGGTCGTTGGCGAGATCGGGCTCGAAGCCGACGATCTTGCCGCTCGAGTCGGTCAGGTTGTAGGGATCGTAGGCCGCCCTCCATGCCGATGACGACGGTCTTCCACTCTTTGGCGAAAGCGCCGGCGCAATCGCCAGCGCCGCGGCGACGGCCAGCGCCGAGCGCGGCCGATTTCCAGAGTTTCAGCCCATCCAACTTTCTCCCTTAGTAGATACGCGTTCATGCGACCCGCGGCTGATCTGCCCGGATCGAACGATAGTCTTACATGCGGGTTCAAGGGTTGGGAATGCGGGCCGGCCCCGAAGGTCTGCGCCGCGATGACGCAGCCCGAGCGGCGCGGAACCCAAGCCTCTCCAGCGCGCGAGGGCGCTGGAGAGGCGCTCTGGCGTTACGCCGCCGCTTTGATCGACGCCGCCGTCTTCTCGATGATCTCGTCGATCTGAGCTTCGCTGACGATCAGCGGCGGGGTCAGTTCGATCGTGTCGCCGGCGAGGCGCAGCATGATGCCCGGCCTCGTGGAACGAATGATCGAGCGCGTTCCAGCCGCGCAGGCCCGGGCTGCCGGGGATCGAGCGCGAGGTCGATCGCGCCGGTGAGGCCGACGCAGCGGATGTCGAGCACGTTCGGCAGACCCTTCAGGGTCATGATCGCGTCGCACCACTTGGGCTCGAGCGCCTTGGCGCGCTCGAACAGCTTTTCGTCGCGATAGACGTCGAGCGTCGGCGAGCGCCGCCGCGCAGGCGAGCGGATGGCCGGAGTAGGTGTAGCCGTGGAAGAGCTCGATCGCGTGCTCCGGCCCCTGTCATGAAGGCGTCGTAGACGCCCTTGCGCACGATCACGCCGCCCATCGGCACCGTGCCCGAGGTGACGCCCTTGGCGAAGGTGATCATGTCGGGGATGACGCCGTAGCGTTCCGCGGCGAAGGCGTGGCCCAGCCGGCCGAAGCCGGTGATGACCTCGTCGAAGATCAGGAGGATGCCGTACTTGTCGCAGATCTCGCGCAGGCGCTTGAGATAGCCCTTGGGCGGCGGCAGGACGCCGGTCGAGCCGGCCATCGGCTCGACGATCACGGCGGCGATGGTCGAGGCGTCGTGCAGGGCGACGATCCCCTCGAGCGCGTCGGCGAGATGGCCGCCCCATTCCGGCTCGCCCTTGGTGAAGGCCTGATGCTCGCGGTTGTAGGTCGCCGGCAGGTGGTCGACGCCGGCCAGCAGCGAACCGAAGAATTTGCGGTTGTTGACGATGCCGCCGACGGAAATGCCGCCGAAGCCGACGCCGTGATAGGCGCGCTCGCGGCCGACGAGGCGGGTGCGCGACCCTGCCCGCGCACGTTGTGGTAGGCGAGCGCGATCTTCAGCGCCGAGTCGCAGGCCTCCGAGCCCGAATTGCAGAAGAACACGTGATCGAGGTCGGCCGGCGCGAGATCGGCGATGCGCGAGGCGAGCTGGAACGCCGGAGGATGGGCGAAACCGAAGGTCGGCGAGAAGTCGAGCTCCGCCGCCTGGCGCTGGATCGCCTCGACGATCGGCTTGCGGTTGTGGCCGGCGTTGCAGCACCACAGCGCCGCGGTGCCGTCGAGGATCTCGCGCCCTTCGGGCGTGTAATAATGCATGTCCTTCGAGCGGGCGATCAGCCGCGGGCGCTTCTTGAAGGCGCGGTTCGGCGTGAACGGCAGCCAGAAGGCTTCGAGGTCGTTGGGGATGTCGGCGCGGGCGGCGGCGGTCGGATTGGCGGGGGTGGTCATGGGGACTCCTTGGCGGCGGAGTCCTTCGCCCCCGCGAGAGGTGGCCAAGAGAGGGCGCTGGAAAGACCGTCCAGTTTCCTGAACATTGGCGGCCTGTTTCGCCGTTTGTCCAGTTGCCGCGCTGTTCGCGCTGTTCTAAATCCTGAACGCATGAACAAGGCCGCCGACGATTTCGCCATCGGGCCGAGGCTGAGGCGGCTGCGCACGCGGCTCGGCCTGTCGCAGCGCGAGCTCGCGCGCCGCGCCGGCGTCTCCAACGCCACGATCTCGATGATCGAGGCCGACCGGGTCAGCCCCTCGGTGTCGGCCCTGCGGCAGGTGCTCTCGGCGCTCGACGTCGGCGTCGCCGACTTCTTCGCCGAAGCGGAGGAACCCGCCGGGCAGGTCGTCTATCGCGCCGACGAGCTGACCGAGATCGCCGGCGGCGCGGTCTCCTACCGGCAGGTCGGGTCGAACCTGAAGGGCCGCGCGCTGCAGATGATCCACGAACGCTACAAGGCCGGCGCGCAGTCGGGCGCGAAAATGCTCTCGCACGAGGGCGAGGAGGCGGGGCTGGTGATCAAGGGCCTGCTCGGCCTCGAAGTCGACGGGCGCCGCTACGAGCTGAAGCCCGGCGACGCCTACGTGTTCGACAGCCGCAAGCCGCACGCCTTCCGCAACATCGGCGGCGAGGAGCTGGTGGTCGTCTCCGCCTGCACCCCGCCGACGTTTTGACGGCGAGTGGGAGGGGCAGCGTCTCGCCGCCGGCACGCGAGACACGCGCCCTCCCACCGCCGACGTTTTGACGGCTGCGCCGCGCTCCCGTGGCCGGAGGGGCGGCGTCTCGCCGCCCGGCGCGCGAGACGCGCGCTCTCCCACCGCCGACGTTTTGACGGCTGCGCCGCCTCCCGCGGACTGGGAGGGGCGGCACCTCGCCGCCCGACGCGCGAGACGCGTCCGCCCATTTCGGTCTACGCGAGGCGCGCTTCCGCACGTCAGCGCCGCGACGATCGCGCCGGCGTCGGAGGGCTGCATGCCCGCCAGATTGATCCGGCCGGAGTTGGCGCAATAGATGGCGTGGCGGGCGCGGAGCGCCTGCGGCCTGCGGCTTCGGTCATCGAGAGATTGGAGAAGAGGCCGCGCTGGTCGCGGATGAAGGCGAGCGTCGGGTCGGCGGCGGCGAGCGCCGCGCGATTGCCATTGATCCGCGCGCGCATCCCGTCCAATTCCTCGCGCCATAGCTGAACGAGTTCCGGGCGTTCGAGGACGATCCGCACGACCGCCGCGCCGTGGTCGGGCGGCATCGACCAATTGACCCGCGCCAGCCCGGCGAGGTTGCCCATTATCGTCTCGGTCTCGCCGCCGTTGCGAGCGAGGACGAACAGCGCCCCGACCCGGTCTCGGTAGAGCCCGAAGTTCTTGTCGCAGGAATAGGCGACCAACGCCTCCTCGACGCTGTCGAGGATCAGCCGGGTCGACCACGCGTCCTCGTCGAGCCCGTCTCCGAGGCCCTGGTAGGCGAGGTCGATGAAAGGCACGAGCTTTCGCGCCGCAAGCGTTTCGGCGATCTCCTTCCACTGATCGCGGGAGAAATCGATCCCGGTCGGGTTGTGGCAGCAGCCGTGCAGCAGGACGACGTCGCCGGCCTTCGCCTGGGCGAGCCCTTGCCTGACGGCGTCGAAGTCGACGCTTTGCGCCTCGAGGTCGGCGAATCGATGCGCCTCGATCGCCAGGCCCGCCGCGGTGAAGATCGGAACGTGATTGGGCCAGGTCGGCGTTCCGACCCGGACGGCGGCCTTCGGGTTGGCCGCGCGGACGAGTTCGGCGCCGAGCCGCAACGCGCCCGTGCCGCCCGGGGTCTGCAGCGACGCGATCCGGCCGTCGAGCCGGTCGCTCGCCCCGAATATGTAGGGCTTCAACAATGAGACGAAGCCGATGTCGCCCTCGGGGCCCAGGTACTTCTTGCTGTCCTGGGTTTCGAGCAGAATGCGTTCGGCCTCCTTGACCGCCTTCAGCACCGGGGTGGCGCCGAGCGCGTCGCGGTAGACCCCGACGCCGAGGTCGATCTTGTCGGCGCGGCCGTCGGAATTGAACGCCTTGATCAGGCCGAGCAGGCTGTCGGGCGACTGGGCGTTGAGCGCTTCAAACACGGGGACACGTCTCCTGACCGGCGAATGTTTCGGCCGTCCGTAGCCCGGAAACCGACCGGCGTCCATCCGACGGCGCGCCGAGCGCGACAGAGCCACGCGAGGGACGAGGATCGCCCCTCCGACCGCGCGCTTGCCGGGCACGGCGCTTCGGTGGGGCGTCGCGTCACCGGGCCCGGCCCCCGGCGGGAAGGTCACGACATTGCCGGCCGCCGCCGCAAGCCGGCGCTCGATCTCCGCGACCAGCCGCTCCTCTTCTTCGATCCAGGCTTCGATGCGCCGCAGCAGCGCCTCGCGCGCGTCGTCCGACAGGGGCGGCTCATCGCCCTCCGCGGCATTGGGTTCGGACCTGAAGGCGAGCGGGGACACGGGACGGTTCGAACTCGGCAGCATGGGCGTCCTCGGGGGCATCTAGGGCAACAGAAATAAGCTTTAGCAATTTTTGTGATAAACCGAAAGCAATTGTTTGGCCGCCGCCTTCTTCGAGGCGCTTTCGCCTTGGCCGAAGCCGCGCTAGCCTCACGCGGGCGGATCGGAGGGGCGAATCTATGAGGACATCGAAGATCGACACGCGGAACGGCGCGGTCGCGGTTCACGAATCGGCGGGACAAGGGCCGGCGCTCGTCCTTCTGCACGGCAATTCATCGTCGTCGCGCGCCTTCGGCAGGCAGCTCGACGGCCCGCTCGGGGCCCGCTTCCGGCTCGTCGCGATCGACCTTCCCGGTCACGGCGCCTCGGACGACGCCGAAGAAGCGGGGCTCTACGCAATCAAAGCCCAGGCGCAAACGCTCAAAGCCGTGATCGATGCGCTCGAATTGGCTGACGCCCGATTTTTGGGCTGGAGCCTTGGTGGGCATTTCGTCCTCGAACTCGCGCCCGACCTTCCGAAAGCAAAGGGCTTCATCATCTTCGGCACGCCGCCGCTCGCCTTTCCGCCGGCGATGGATGAGGCCTTCCTCCCCAATCCGGCGATGGCCGCGACTTTCGCCGAGACGATGGACCGCGCCGAGACGGACGCTTACATCGGCTCGTTCTTCGCGCCTCGCTACGCCGGCGTTGTTCCATCTTTCCTTCTTGAGGACGCGGTCAGAACGGACGGGCGGTCCCGCGCCGCGGTCGGGGCCAGCATCGCGCCGGGCGGCTATCACGACGAGGTCGCCGTTCTCAACGGCCTCAAAGCGCCAATCGCGATCCTGCACGGCGCCGAGGACCAGCTCGTCAGCGGCGCCTACCTCGCTTCCCTCGCCCCGCCGACGCTGTGGCGCGGCGCAGTGCAGACGATCAGCAGCGCCGGCCACGCCCCTCAATGGGAGCAGCCCGAGGCCTTCGGCGCGCTGGTGACGGCTTTCGTCGAGGAAACGGCGTAGCGCTGCGGGCCCCAATCGCTGACGCCTTGAGAACAGCCGTCGTCAGGCGAGTATCCATGGGAGACGCTAAGCTGCGCCAGCGGATCCAATATCCATCAGGATCGCGATGACCGCGGAGGCGCGCTGCGGATTACTTTATCGCGCGACGCCTGGGAAATAAGTTCAGTCATCACGTGAGCATCCGCACCAAACGTCTGGTATTATAAGGCCAATTTTGTATCCTTGCAGCTCTATTTTGGCGCATCTGCTTGCTAAAGCCGCCACAACTATAATATCGAGCCTCTCGGGTATAGGGCCGATCGAGCGCGATTACAAAAAGTGAACGCCAGTTTTTTTGCGACAGTCTCGCTTTCTCCACGTGTCTATGGCGCGTTACGATTTGGGCGACTCCCCTTCAGCTCCAGAAGAAGCGGCTCAACAACGCTTTTTGCCAATTATCGTCCGAGAACCGTTCGGAACTCCATCATGACAAACTCGTGCAAAAGATTTGACGATCAAATGGCGAATTCGCGTCCCAGGTTGTAACATTGATTTTGCTCTGTTTCCGCCCCCCGAACACCCTCTGTCGCTAGCTCCGTAGCCTTCAGGCGGACCGCAAACACCGATTGGCCACTCTATTAGCTTGCCGTTGGACCAAATGGGCGCCACGCCTTTGCAAGTTCAACGATAACAGGCGGCACAGTGCCGTGATATCGGGGAACGGGCAGGAGAAATCGGAAAATGCTTAAGCTTATCGAAGGTGCGCGTGCGTCCTGCTTCGGCAAGGAGATGGATGCGATGTTCCGCAATCGCGCGGAGATTTTCTCAGAGCGGCTGGGTTGGGACGTGGTCGTCAAGGACGGCTACGAACGCGACCACTTTGACGATCTCAATCCTCTGTATCTCGTCTCGGTCGATCCCGTCACGGAGCAATACTGGGGCTCGCTGCGTCTGTTGCCGACGACAGGGCCGAACATGCTGCGAGACGTGTTCCCGCAATTGCTGGAAGAAGGAGAGGTGGTGGAAAGCGCGTCGGTCTGGGAGAGCTCGCGCATTTGCGCGACGGCAGTCGAAGGGCAACCGAGGCGGAGCAAGAATGGCGTCAACTATGTGATGAGCGAGTTGATCGCCGGCATCGGAGAGGTTGCGCTGATCGCCGGCCTCACCCAGATCGTCTCCGTGTTCGACGCCCGCATCCTGCGCGTCCTGAAGGCTGTCGGATGCGCGCCTGTGGTCATCGGAAGACCGCAGCGGATCGGCACAGCCATGGCCTACGCAGCCCTGTTCGAGCCTGACGTCGCCCGGCTCGAGTCGCTCCGCGAGGAACTGGAGATGGGTCCCACAGTCCTGGCGCCGGGAGCGAGAGAACTCGTCTTCGCATGACGATTTGATATCGGAATGATGACGGTTGGCGGGGAGGGCCAGCCGTCATCGGCTCGACTAGCCAGCCGAGCGCGCCCAAAGGGCGCCGGGCCCCGATCCGCTTCGGTCGATTTGACGCCGCTCGCTGATCCGACGCGGACGAAGATTGCGCCTGCGCGGGGATTGCGTGCGAATGGACAGGGCCGTATGTCAACCTGGCGTCACACGCGCCGTGAACGACATGAATTGCTTGACAGCTTGGACCGTTTAAGGCGAGTGGGAGATTATGGGGTGGAGCGACTTTTTCCGTGAGGGCAGCGGTGCCAAATACAAGCTTTCCTGCAAAGGCCTCTGATCCGCGTCGGCTTGAGCAGAAGTCTGGTTCGTTGGTTCAACACCGAAACGACCCTCTTTCAGCGGAGCAGCCCGCCTCACCAGAGGGCCCGGCGTCACCTGCTGAGGGCGCTGAGCTCATTCGCGCGTTTTTGAATATCAGGCAGCCTGACGTGCGCGCAGCCGTCCTTAAACTCGTCGTGGGTCTTTCGTCGTTTAACTCACGCACCGAATAGCATTCGTCCTCTTTTCTTTCTGGCGTGGATATCCTTGTCCGCCGGCGCTCGCGCCGGATTGGATTTCTGCGATAGCCATATCGAGAAAGTACGAAAGCACCGGATAGCCGATCGCTTCGGCGTCGAGGCGGGCCGTGGTCAGCGCTGTTTCAATTGCATGCAGAACCTTCTGACGGTGCGCGGATCGATCCCCGGACATCTGCGTGTCGAAGACGGGAAAACTTGTAATTGTTGCGCGATCGGTTGCCAAGACATTCTCCGACGAAACATATGTTTCAGAGTCTGATTGGTAGCCAAACCTACAACTCTTGGCAACGCTCAAAAATGAGGAGATCAAAACGCGAACATAAGTCAACGCCGTACAAGGCGATCGGAGGGTCAGGTTAACGACTGTCGCAGCGCCACCGGAGGAATGACGCCCGTTGCGACGGCGACGCCGACGGCGTGCGTCAGGTTGATGCAGCGCAGCTTATGTCGAGCTGTATCCAGATGACTCCGGATGCTGGTGGGGCTCAAGCCTAAAATATCGCCAATTTCCTGTTGCGTCTTTCCGCGAGCCGCCCAAATAAGGCACTGTTCCTCGCGTCGCGAAAGTTGAATTGGCGTCTCCGGAATCTTGGAGTTGACAATGGTGGCCGAGTTCGATCAGCGCCGCAAGGTGCTGAAGTCTTACCATGTTCTGTTTTTTGAATGCTTCCCACGCTGGCCGCCGCGCGTCACTAGTAAATGAAACTATGGAGTTGGCGTTTCGCCGATTTCGAACAGGAATAGAGATCCCATTTCGACCAACATTGTGGCGAATTGCATCCTTAAAAAACTCGCTGATCTTTGGGTTGCCCGTTTCTAGCGTTTGCCAATCGTATGGAAGAATTGCCGTGCGGCCTCTCTCTATGACGGGGTCAATGGTAATATATTGTTTTAGAAAGTAACGGGCTTGCCATTCTTTTGAAAAAGTAGTAAAGGCCGAAAGTAAACTTGAATCAGTGCTTTTGTTTGTCGCGAGACTTAGGTAGACGATATGCGAAAGTCCATACTCCGCAGCGATATCTTTCATGATATCGTCCACGCTGTCGGTGTTATACCCAAGTATTTTGTCCGTCAGTTTCGTTGCTGCGGAGCCGATTCCGATGCCCTTCATAAACATAATATAAGCCCCCTCTCATCTTAAAACAACACAAAATGAGGTTGTATTCTTCTCTTGCGCGAAGGCGACCACGTTCGAGAACTTGCCACTAACATATTGATATAAGGAAACGAATCGCTATCGGCTCTAAGGACGGCTGTGATACAACTCCGGTGGCGCCGATCATCCTTTTTTATGATTCGTTTGCCCGGAGCCGATAAACGTCGCCGGCAGGCGCCAGTCCGGCGACCATCCGCTTGACAAAATTGACGAGATCCTTGCCCCGGCTGCGAAATGACGGGTTTCGCACAGGTTTTTGCGGCTGCGGGGTTGATTGCGCCGACCCGATATGGCCGCTAATCGCTAGTGTCCCGTTTCGGGACGAAGCGCTTCCATGAGCGGAATGCAATCGACGGAGACGGTCGGCGCGGATCTGACACTTCCCGCCGAGGCGGGCAGGGCAGGGGTGAGGGCTTGGCGATTGTCCACCGCGGGCGCTCGCCCCGCCCCTCATCCTCACCTTCTCCCGCGCCGGGGAGCAGGGACATTCGCGCCGCTCTCAACGACAAGGCCGTGGGATGAAATTCGAGCGCTTGCGCGTGACCGGCTTCAAGAGCTTCTGCGACACCGCAGAGTTCAAGATCGAGCCCGGCCTCACCGGCGTCGTCGGCCCGAACGGCTGCGGCAAGTCCAACCTCGTCGAGGCGCTGCGCTGGGTGATGGGCGAGAGCTCGTTCAAGGCCATGCGCGCCTCGGGCATGGACGACGTGATCTTCTCGGGCTCCGGCAAGCGGCCCGTCGCGCAACAACGCCGAGGTCGGCATTCTGCTCGACAACGCCGACCATCGCGCCCCGGCCGCCTTCAACGAGCACGAGACGATCGAGGTCACCCGCCGCATCGAGCGCGAGTCGGGCTCGACCTATCGCGTCAACGGCCGCGAGGTGCGCGCCCGCGACGTGCAGCTTCTGTTCGCCGACGCCTCGACCGGCGCGCGCTCGCCCGCGCTCGTCCGCCAGGGCCAGATCGGCGAGATCATCGCCGCCAAGCCGCAGGCGCGCCGGCTGATCCTCGAGGAGGCGGCCGGCATTTCCGGCCTGCATTCGCGCCGCCACGAGGCGGAGCTGCGCCTCAAGGGGGCGGAGGACAATCTTCTGCGGGTCGAGGACGTGCTGAAGCAGATCGACGTCCAGGTCGAGAGCCTGAAGCGGCAGGCGCGCCAGTCGAGCCGCTACCGCAACCTCGCCGCCGACATCCGCAAGAACGAGGCGCTCGCCCATCTCATCGCCTGGCGGGAGGCCGAGACCGCCTTCGCGGAGGCCGCGAAGAAGCTCGACGCCGACCTCCTCGACGTCGCCGAGCGCACCCGCGCGCAGGGCGAGGCGGCGCGCCTGCAGGCGCTCGCCGCCGCCGAGCTGCCGGGATTGCGCGAGGAGGAGGCCCGCCGCGCCGCCGCCCTCCAGCGCATCGACGCTCGCCCGCGACGCGCTCGAGGCCGAGGAGAAGCGCGCCAGCGAGCGCGGGGCCGAGCTCGAGCGCCGCGTCGCCCAGCTCGCGCGCGACCTCGAGCGCGAGCAGGCGCTGATCGCCGACGCGGCGTCGGTGATCGAGCGGCTCGAGGCCGAGGACGCGACGCTGGCCGAGGCGCTCGAAGGCGCCGGCGACTTCGCCGCCGAGGCCCGCGCGCGGCGAAGACGAGGCGGCGCGCGCTCTCGCCGCCGCCGAGGCCGATGCTCACCGAGGCGCAGGCGGCCTCGTCCGACCTCAACGCGCGCCGCCACGCGCTCGGGGCCGGCGCGGCCGAGGAGGGCCGGCGGCTCGCGCGGCTCGAGGCCGAATATGCGGGGATCGAGCGCGATCTCGCAGCCCTGCGCGCGCGACGGCTTCGAGGACGCCGAGCACGAGCGCCGCGCCGAAGCCGCAGCCGAGCTCGCCGAGGCCCTGGAGGCGGCCGAGCAGGCGACGCTGTTCGCCGAGGAGAAGCACGCCGAGGCGCGCGACGCCGAGGCGCTGACGCGCGGACCGCTCGCCGAGGCCGAGCGCAAGGCGCACGCGCTCGAGACCGAGGCCCGCACGCTCGCCGGGCTTCTCGGCGCGCGCACCGACGACCGCTTCGCCCCCGTGGTCGACGCGATCAGCGTCGCGCGCGGCTACGAGGCGGCGCTCGGGGCGGCGCTCGGCGACGACCTCGACGCGCCGACCGACGAGGCCGCGCCCGCCCACTGGTCGCTGCATGCCCGGCTTCGGCGCCGATCCGAAGCCTGCCCGACGGCGTCGAGCCGCTCGGCCCCCATGTCACGGCGCCGCCGGCGCTGGCGCGCCGCCTCGCCCAGGTCGGCGTTTGCGCGCGGGAGCGACGGCGACGCGGCTCGTCGACCTTTCTGGAGGTCGGCCAGCGGCTCGTCTCGCGCGAGGGCGACCTCTGGCGCTGGGACGGCTTCGTCGCCGCCGCCGAGGCGCCGACCCCGGCCGCGCGGCGCCTCGTCGAGAAGAACCGCCTCGGCGACCTCGAACGCGAGGCCGAGGCCGCGCGCCAGGCCGCCGTCATCGTGCGCGCCGACGCGGCGCGGGCCGCCGAGAGCGCTGCGGCAGGCCGCCGCCTCCGAGGCCGAATGGCGCAACCGCGCCCGCGCCGCCCGCGCCGCGCTGCGACGCGCGCGCGCGCCGCGCTCGGCGAATTCGAGCGCAAGCGCGCTCAGATCCTGACGCGGCTCGCCGCGCAGGAGGAGGCCGCCGCGCGCGCGAAGGCCGCGCGCGACGAATCGGCCGAGCGCAAGGCCGAGGCGGAAGCGGCGATGCTCGACCTCGCGCCAAGCGAGGAGCTGACGCTGAGGCTCGAGCGCGCCCGCGCCGCGGCGAGCGAAGCCCGCGCCGCCCACGCCGAGGCGCGCGCCGCCGCCCAGAATCTTTCCCGCGAGGCGGAGGCGCGTCGCGCCCGGCGCGAAGGCGATCGAGGCCGAGCGCGTGTCGTGGGACGCGCGGCGCGCGCGGGCGCGAGGCCCAGATCGAGGAGATCGCCGAGCGGCGCGCCAACGCCGAGGAGGAGCGCGAAGAGCTCGCCGACGCGCCGTTCGAATTCACCCGCCGCCGCCGGGCGCTCGCCGACGAGTTCGCCGCCGCGGAAGCCGCGCGCAAGGAGGCCGCCGACGCGCTGGCCTCGGGCGAGACGGCGCTGGCCGAGGCCGACCGCGCGGCGCGCGCGGCGCTCGAGGCGATGTCGGGCGCGCGCGAATCCCGCGCCGCCTCCGAGGCGCGGGTCGAGGCGACCCGCGCCCGGCGAGCCGAGCTGCTGCAGACGATCCAGTCCGACCTCGACGTCGAGCCCGACGGCCTCGCCGCGCTGGCCGGCGCCGCGCCCGGCGCGCGCCCTGCCGGCGCTGGCCGACGTCCAGCGCAAGCTCGACAGCCTGAAGCAGGAGCGCGAGCGGCTCGGCGCGGTGAACCTGCGCGCCGACGAGGAGCTCGCCGAGGTCGAGGGCGCCCGCGACAGGCTGATCGCCGAGCGCGACGACCTGACCGAGGCGATCCGGAAGCTGCGCGGCGCGATCGGCTCGTTGAACCAGGAGGGGCGCGAGCGCCTGCTCGCCGCCTTCGACGTGGTCAACGGCCATTTCAAGAGCCTGTTTTCGACCCTGTTCGAGGGGGGCGAAGCGGAGCTTCTGCTGGTCGAGAGCGACGACCCGCTGCACGCCGGCCTCGAACTTCTGGCGAGGCCGCCCGGCAAGAAGCCGCAGACGCTGACCCTGCTGTCGGGCGGCGAGCAGGCGCTGACCGCGATGTCGCTGATCTTCGCGGTGTTCCTGACCAACCCGTCGCCGATCTGCGTGCTCGACGAGGTCGACGCGCCGCTCGACGACTACAACGTCGAGCGCTTCTGCGATCTGCTGGAGGAGATGCGCAAGCGCTCCGACACCCGCTTCGTCACCATCACCCACAACCCGATCACCATGGCCCGCATGGACCGGCTGTTCGGGGTGACGATGGCGGAGCGCGGGGTGAGCCAGATCGTGTCGGTGGAGCTGGCGGAAGCGGAGCGGATGATGGAGGCGGGGTAGGGAAGTCGTCGGGTCTGCGAACTACAGTTTTAAATTTACATTAGAGTTGGACCCTAAATGGCTGGGTTTTTGAAGTCGTACAATTTCTATTCGCTATTGATTGGCCCACTCATTGGACTGATTATTTGGGCAATTGGGACGCTAATATCAACGATATATTTCCCACATGTAAGCGTAGAATACGGAACTGTTGCTTATCAGCAAGGTAAAGTTCTTTCTATTGCCATAAAAAATCCAACTCCACGCCCGATAACAATGTCACTTGGAATAAATGGCGTTAATCCAAAAGTGTTAGCAACGAGTGGACTTGCTGAAGTAATTGTTCAGAGCGAAGAAAATCGAAAATCACAGGTATTGCAACTTAGTCAAATACAATCAAACTCTTTTGAGTTGGTTTTGATAACGGATGAGTCAAATTCGGATCTTGGCGATGTCGAGTTATTGAGAGCAAATGTTCCAATTAGTATCACTCCTTTACTCAGGGAGGCCAATTGGAAAATTCCCTATAGCGATATCTTTCTGATGGCGATATATATAATAACAAACATAGCCGGAGCGATTTATTACGACAGAAGAGCTGCAAAATTAGAGAAGAGAGCTGACTTGTTAAGCGATGAATTGAATGACACAAAGTCAAAGATTGACGAGGTAAAAAAATATCACGGCGAGAGATGTCTAAGATAAGTTTAAGATTGAGACGGATGATGCTATACTATAACAAAACTGTTAGGTCTATATTCAAAGGAAAACTTGTATTGGAGAAATATATATGAGCGTATGCTCACAAGAGAGGGTGAGTCGAAAAACAAAGCGTTTGAGTTACTTTCTGCGATCGCTAAGGCTCAAGGTTTCGGCCGCCAGCAATTGCACCTCGAAAAATCGGTTGATGATGAAAATATAAAAATAGCTCTGCAACTACTTATAGACGAATTGAAGGAAAATGAATTGAAGCAAATTCCGTAGGGCTGAAGTGCTCCAAGCTGAGACGCGTGGGTGATCATTTAGATATTTATGTTACACTGCTCCGCCTTAGAATTTTGGTGACAGCTTACTCAATTCCCGAATGCCCAAGGCAATGGGCACGCTCACGCCGCTCGCTTCCCCGAACGCGCGCCCTGCCGCGTCGGCTTGCGTGGCGTCTTGTTCGCCTTGGCCAGTTGAGCTTCGAGCACCATGCGAATCTGGCGTAGCGTCGGCATGGCGGCCTTCGCCGCTTCGGCCTTGAGCGTTTCCTTGGCCTTCCGCCTCAAACGTTCTGCGCTTATCCCTGTAAGGCCCGTGCTGAGGCCGAAGGGAGACGCAGGGGACCTCTTCCGATGGCAAAAGGGAGGCGCCGCCTCTGTCGGAGGCGATCACGCCGCGCGCTCGAGACGTTCGGCGATCCACAGCTTCACGAGCGCCTGCCGGGTAACGCCGAGGCGGCGGGCCTCGCGGTCGAGCGCATCGACCACCCAGGCGGGGAAGTCGACGTTGACACGCCTCAACGCCAGATTGGGCCGCTGCGCATTTTCCCAGTCGATGTCGCCCGCCACGTCCTCGCCGGCGTCGAACCGGCGCTCGAATTCACTTGCCTTCATAGGCCTTGATCTCCTCTTTGCGGGACCGTCGCACGGAAATGATCCGCGTTCGTCCGCCGCGCCGGACGAAGACGGCGGACCATGAGCGGCCGGCAATGCGTCCGACGGCGAGGAAGCGCGGCTCGTCCTCGGTCCTCGCAGGAGCTTCGATAAGCGCCTCGTCGAGCCAAAGCGCCTGCGCCTCGACAAAGTCGATGCCGTGCTTGACCTTGTTGGCGGCGCTCTTCTCGGGATCGAATTCGAAGTCCACTCCAGGCAATATAGTATAAAAATTATACCGTTTCAATATTCGGAAACGGTCGGGTCCGGTCTGGCTTCAGGGGTAAGGCTCGCACCCAAGCAACGCGGTCGACACGGGAATGGGCGCCGGGACGCCGGAACGCCCTTGGAGGACGCGTAAACTTCTCGCGACCCGACCGGTCCCAGAACCACCTCAAATGTCTGGCCTCATCCGACGCGACCGATAAGTCGAAGGAGAAAACCATGCATAAAGTCCTATTTGCCGCCGCGATCGCATTGGCCGGGCTCGCCAATGCGCCGGCTCAGGCGATGGAAATCGCTCCGCTACCGGCGTCGGCGCCCGCAGTCACGCTCGTATCGGGGGGCTGCGGCATCGGATTTCACCGCGGACCTTACGGCGGTTGCCGTCCAAACGGCTATGGCGGCGTTGTTGTCGGCGCGCCGGCCTACGGATACCGAGGCGTCTACGGGGTTCACGGCGCCTATGGCTACCATGGCGGCTATGGCTATCATGGGGGTTATGGCTATCACCGCGGCTACGGCTATCACCGAGGCTACGGATATCACGGCGGGTATCATCGCGGCTATCATGGCGGCTACCACTACCGCTGAGGAAAACAATTCCGGCCGCAAGTCCGGCGCGTCCGACGTCGGGCCGTTCTCGCGCTTTCCGCCGGCGCCGGACGCCGAAGCGTTCGCTCTCCTCGCAGGCGATGATGAACCCCGTGCGTCTTCATGGGGACGCGGCGTTCCCTGTCGGGCGTCGGGGTCGGGAGAAAGGGCCGAGGCTCCGTCGCCCGCGTCGCGACGGGCGGCCCTCGCGCCGCGGCACACTGCGCACCCGTTAGTCCCTTGAGCCCGCCACAATTCAGGCGTTTCCCCTGGCCCGCGTGGTTCCTAACCCAAGGGAGCAGGGGAATGAACGTTCCGGGGATCGGTCTTGGCGTCGCCTTTGCAGCGCTCGGGCTGTCGTTGGCGTTCTCAGCCCGGTCGCTTGCCCAGGAAGCCACCCCGTTTGACGGCGACTGGAAAGCCGAGGTGGTCTGTCCGGCGTCGGCCGACGTTCAGGCCTATACGTGGCGACTGCACGGTTCGCATCCTGGAGGGAACTCTGTCCGGGATGTACTATTCGCCGACAACCGAGGCGGAGGGCGAACTCAGCGGGTGGGTGAGGCCCGACGGCAAGGCGATCGTCTCGGTGATCGGCGTGACCGGCCGTGACCAATCGATTGCTCATCTGAGGCCGGGCACGCAATTCCGCTACACGGCCAATGTCCAATTCAAAGGGGACCGCGGATCGGGGCAGCGCGAGCAGTTTCGCCCCTGCACGCTGAATTTCACCCGGGCATGATCAACTCGCCATTCGGTGAAGGGGGCGCCCATGAAATACTGGATCGACACCGAGTTCATCGCAAAACCTTTCGCCATCGACCTCATCAGCATCGGCCTCGTCGCCGAGGACGGGCGGGCGTTTTACGCGGAGAGTTCTCAAGTCGACTGGTCGAAGGCGAACCCTTGGACCCTGGACAACGTGCGCCCGCAGCTCGACGGCAGGGGGATGAGCACGGAGGCGATCAGCTACGGGCTCCGGGACTTTACAGACCACGACGAGAGCCCTGTGTTCTGGGGCTATTTCCCGTCCTACGACTGGGTCGCGTTCGTCGGGCTGTTCGGCGGGCTCGAAGAACTGCCGTTTCACTATCCGCAGCTTTGCCTCGACATCAAGCAATGGGCGATCGAACTCGGCGATCCGCAGTTGCCGCGCCAGACGACCTCGCCTCATCATGCGCTCAACGACGCCCGCTGGACCCGAGAGGCCTGGGACTTCCTGGCGAACCTGCATCCTTCCGGCGCCGAGCGCCGCGTCCACGGTCGCAAGTACCCCGCACCGGTCGATCCGCCGCGGGGATAGTGGCTCTTTCCGGCGCCCGCCCGGCGAGCCGGATCTCCCGCGCGGAAAACGACGGCGAATCCGAGCCTTGATCGTCTTGTATTGGAACGGCGCGCGGGAGGTCGCGCGAGGGCCGCGCGCAACCTGACGGCCGGCGCCAGCCGGCACGGCGCCTGCGCTCGACTACGCGTCTTCGACCGGCTCGATTTCACTGTCCTCGAAGACTTCGAGGTCGTCGTCGCTCGCCTCATCGGGGTCGACGTAGCTCACCCGTGTTCGCTCTGCCGCGAGCCGGCGTACCAGATCCGCCCAGGTCCCTTCGTGTTCGTCGATCACTCCCTGGTATTCCTGATGGACTTCGAGCAGGTCGAGCGGCTCGCCGCCCAGCAGCGCGAGTTCGGCGTTGAACGACCGGGTGAACCGCTTCAGCCGCTCCATGCGGTCGTCGGAGAATCCCTTGATCCGGATTTCGTGCTTGCCATTGCCCATGAGGGGCCTCAGATCCTCTGCGTTTCCTGTTCTCGCCGTCGGATAAGCAAGGCCGGTCCGTGACTTTCGTCAATAGCGCGCGGTGTCGCATGCTCTAAGGTTCGCCGCAATCGAGCGCCGTGAAAAGTGTCAAAAGTCATGGATGCGCCATCTTGGCGGCGCCATTTTCACCCACTGCTCCGCGGCGACGCGCGTCCTTGCGCGCTCTTGTCGAGGGGTGCAATGTTGACCCGCTTCGGCGCGTGGTTGCGGCCCGGCCGGCGGTCAGATCTTCCATCTTTTTCCAGACGGTTGCGAACACGACCAAGTTACTAGGATGTCGCGATGATGAAGAAAGATATTGGGACGAAAAAAATTGCTCAAAAGACCGTTACTGAGCTGGACCCGAAGAGTGATCCCGCGACCCCCGACGAGGGTGCGCGACTTATTCGCGCTTTCTTAGCGGTTAAGAACCCGCAACTCCGCAAATCGATTGTTGCTCTCGTCGAGAATCTGGCCTGAGCGCGAACCGCTGTATCCGCGGGAAGCCTGGCGTTTAGGGCGCGGCGCCTGCGCGGCATGCGTCGTCGCCCGAAAATGCGTCATGCTCCCGCGCTCGACGCCGGCGGGGCGCCCCGCTCGACCGGTCGGAATCGCCGGAAAACCGGGCCGTTGCCGAAGGGCCGGACCTGGCACGGTTCTTGAACCTGACGGATACGGCGACGGTCCGGAAGCGATGAAGTGGGATGAGGGAAGGCCGATCGCAGGGATCCGCTTGGAGAGGAAGGCGACGAGCAGGGCGTCCGGCTGAAGGAGGTCCTCATGTTGAGCAAGCGCTCGCTGGCTGTGGCCGCCGCAATGACGGTCCTGCCCCGGTTGGTTTTCGCAGACGAGGCGGGACAATGCGTTGATGTGTCCGTGCCTAAGAAAGTGGTCGAGGCCGAGAAGGGCAAGTGGATCGAACTGACAGCGGAACAATGGCAGTTTTTACGGGGCATATACGCGATAAATCCCTCGACACCGCCGGGACTGCCCTACGGGGACAAAGCTGCGCTGGCGAAGGTCGACGGCCGGGACGGGGGGCTGGTGTTCTTTCTCGACGGAAATCGGGCGTGCATGCCGATGGCGGCGCCCAAGGCTTTGCTCGCATTGCTCGACGACGTGGCGACTGCCAAGATCAGCCACGAGGGTAGCGGGCTTTAAGAGCTCGGGCGCGGCGGGGAGACATTCGCGGCGCAATAGAGGGGCGCCGCGCCGGATGGATCCGTTTTCCGCCGCGCCCGACCCAGTCGGCAGGCGGCGCGTTCAAACGCAAGCGGCGAAATCGCCGTCGAGGCGCGAGCGTGCCTCGCAAGGCGGCGCAAAGCCCCCAATCGCTTCAGTCGGCTCCTCGATTTCTTCAGGCGGTCGCCGTCCCGGC
Source organism: uncultured Alphaproteobacteria bacterium (assembly GCA_963724785.1). Classification (GTDB taxonomy): domain Bacteria; phylum Pseudomonadota; class Alphaproteobacteria; order Rhizobiales; family Beijerinckiaceae; genus Roseiarcus. Next base: position 465,625 of record CAVRWC010000001.1, read on the forward strand.
GGGACCCTGTGCGGAAAGACGCTTTTCCCAGCGCCGTCCGGAACTTTTTGCCTTGATCCGGGTTGTTGCGGCTGAAGCATGCGCGGCCGGTCTGGGAGGGTCGCGGGTCGGCGAGGAAAGCGACGAGGGGTCCGAAAGAAGGAGGTCCTCATGGTAAGCAAGTGCGCCATCGCGGCCGCGGCCGCCCTGATGGTGTCGCCCTGTCTGGCTTACGCCGACAATTCCGTCCAATGCGTCGACGTTTCGGTGCCGAAAAAGGCCGTCGAAGCCGGAAAGGGGCAGTGGATTGAACTGACCGCGGAGCAATGGCAGTTCCTGCGAGGCATTTACGCCATGAATCCCTTGACCCCGCCGGGTCTGCCTTTTGGGGATAGGGCGGCGCTGGCGAAGATCGACGGCCATGAGAGCGGGCTGGTGTTTTTCCTCGACGGAAATCGGGCGTGCACGCCGATGGCCGCGACCAAGGTCTTGATGACTCTGCTCGACGACGTGGCGACCGCGAAGATCAATCACGAGGGCAGTGGCCTCTAGCTCGAGCGCGCCGGGACTGCCTCGGAGGCGCATAAAAGCGGAGCGTCGCAAAAATCCGCCTCCGCGCCGCGCCGGACCCAGTCCTTGAGGAATGCAGCGAGTTCGTCTGGCGGAATTGGCCTGCTCACGCAATAGCCCTGGATCTCATCGCAATGATTGCGGCGGAGGAAGTCCGCCTGCTCCGCGGTTTCGACGCCCTCGGCGATCACCTTGAGGTTGAGTTTTTGTCCGAGCGAGATGACGGCCGTCGCGACCGCCATGTCGTCCGCGTCGCCCGGCAGGCCGTTGATGAACGCCTTGTCGATCTTCAGCCTTGCCACCGGAAAGGTCTTGAGCGCGGCGAGGCTCGAGTATCCGGTGCCGAAGTCGTCGATCGACAATTGCACGCCGAGCCGCTCCAGTTCCTCCATCGTCGCCACCGCCTGGTCGACATCCTGCATGATCAGGCTCTCGGTCAGCTCGAGCTCGAGCAGGGTGGGGTCGAGACCGCTGTCCCGAAGGGCCGCGGCGACCGCGGCGGTCAGGCGCCGCTCGCGAAACTGTCGCGCCGAGACGTTGACGCTCATCCGGATCGGGGGCAGCCCCTGGCGCCGCCACGCCTCGGCCTGGCGGCAGGCTTCGTTGAGCACCCATTCGCCGATCGTGGTGATCATGCCCGATTCCTCGGCGAGCGGAATGAAACGCAACGGCGGCAGGAGCCCGAGCGTTGGGTGACGCCACCGGATCAGCGCCTCGACCGCCAGGATCGCGCCGGTCTGCAGGTTGACCTGCGGCTGATAGTACAGGACGAATTCATTGCGCAGAACGGCGCTGCGCAGCGCCTCCTGCAATCGAAACTTCTCCTGGACGTGGAGATTGATCTCCGGACGGTAGAACTGAACGTTGTCGCGCCCGCTCTCCTTGGCCCGGTACATCGCGGCGTCGGCGTTGGCGAGCAGCGTCTCGGCGTCGCGGCCGTCGTTGGGGAAGCTGGCCAGCCCGACGCTCATGGTGACCCGCAGGGCGTGCGCGCCGATGCGGACCGGCTCGGCGATGGCCTCCTGTAGTCGCGTCACCGTCTCCGAAATGTCTTCGACGATCTTGGCCTGGTCGCTGAGGACGATCACGAATTCGTCGCCGCCGAGCCGCACGACCGTGTCGGTTGGCCGCACGCAATCGACCATCCTGCGCGCCACTGCCCGCAGGAGCTCGTCGCCGGCGTTATGGCCGAGGCTGTCGTTGACGTATTTGAAATTGTCGATGTCGATGAAGGCGACGGTCGCCCAGCGATCATAGCGCTCGGCGACCAGCAGCGCCTGGCTCAGCCGATCCTTGAGCAGAACGCGGTTTGGCAGCCCGGTCAGCGCGTCGTGGGTCGCCATGTGCTGGATCCGATCCTCGGCGAGCTTCCGCTCGATGGCGATCCCGGCGATCTTGGTTGCGCCGTCGATCAGGGCGGTCTCCGCGCCGCTCGGCTTGCGCGCCGAGGCCGAATAAAGCGCGAACGCGCCGAGCGCCTGCCCCTGATGCGACAGGATCGGGGCCGACCAGCACGACCGGACGCCGTGCTCCTCGGCGAGCGCCCGCAGGTCCGCCCAGCGCGGATCCGTCGCGACATCGGCGACGGCGACCGGCTCGCGCAACCAGGCCGCGGCGCACGAGCCGCCCATCGGGTCCACGGAGACGCCGTCGACCGCTCGCAGCAGGCTATCAGGCAGGCTCGGGGCGGCGCCGTGGCGCAAGTGGACCCCGTCTTCGTCGAGCAGCAGCACGGAGCTCCTGACGCCGGCGAGCTGCGATTCGATCAGCCGCGTCAGGCCGTCGAGGATGTCGTCGAGCGGCGCGTTGGTCGCGATCATCTCGAGGATGCGCGCGTGGCCGTCGCGCAGCCGGTCGGCGGCCTTGCGCGCGGTGATGTCGCGCGAAATGCCGACCAGGCCCACGATCTCGCCGCCCTCGGCGCGAAGCGGGACTTTGGTCGAGGAAATCCAGCATGTCCCGCCATCGGGAGCGATGACATATTCCTCGCAGTCGACCATGGCCTCGCCGGACTCGACGATGCGCCGCTCGTCGGCGAAATACTTTTGCGCGGTTTCCGGCGGGCAGAGCTCAAGGTCCGTCTTGTCGATCAGGTTGGCCGACGAGGCGTAGCCCATCCGGCGCGCGGTCGCTTCGTTGGCGATGAGAAAGCGGCTGCCGGCGTCCTTGAGCCACAGATTGTCGGGAACAAGATCGATCAGCTTCTGCAGCGACAGGCGCTCTTTGGCCAGGGCGCTGCGCTCCTGGATCGGGGTGACGTCCTGGTGCGTCGTAACCCATCCTCCGCCCGGCGCCGGCTCCTCGCGGATCTCGACGAACCGTCCATCCGGGAGGGCGGCGGTCCAGGCGCGCGTTTTCTCGCCCGCGTTGGTCGTTGCGGCGGTTTCGGCCGGAACGTCCGACACGGGGCGGTCGTCGGACGGCAGGCGGGTCAGCGGTTGCATCAGTGCGTTCGGACGGACGTCATCGGGTCCGAGCCGGTAAATCTCGGCGAAGCGACGGTTGCTGAATTGGAGCCGGCCGTCAGCGTCGCAGACCGACACGCCTTCCTTCAGGATTTCGAATGAGGCGCGGAGGCGCTCGACCTCTGCGGACAGGCTCGCGATCGCCGCCGCCTGCTCGCGGATGACGGCCTCGCGCGCCTCGACAAGGGTGCGCTCGAGGGTTTCGAGGGGGGGCTCGTCGCAACGACTGTCGGCCGCGATCGGCTTTCGGGCGGGCAAGGAAAAGTCCTCGGCTTGATCTTCGTCGCCGCAAAACCTAGTCCGACGTCATTTAAGCGGGTGTGAATCCCGGCGACGGCTCCAGGTCGTAAATACGTAGGATCATGAAGAAATTTCGGCCAAGCGCCGACTGACCTAGCGACGGAATCACAAAACTTGGCCGTGACGGAGCTGCGCCTGAAGCGACCGCCTGGCCGGAATAGTCGCGCGACAGCGGAGCGCGGCGACGGCTGAGTTCCGATCGGATGAATATGACTAACGCGCCGTCTCCGCGCGCCTTCGCCTTTATCACGTCGCCGCGTTCGACTTGCGGGCGGGTGGCTGAACGCGAAACTTAAGCGCGACTCGGGCGGTCGATGGACGTGATCCGACCGGACGCGTGACGCACGGCCGATCGGACCGAAAGCGACCGGTCGCGGCTTCGTCGTCGCCTGGACCGCCTCAACGCCCGTTGTGGCGCCGCCGGCTCGCGGGCGCAATTTCCCCCGAGCTCACCGCCATCCGAGAGCCGCACCGCGGACGCGGTGGCTCGGGTTCTTCTTGCAGCCGAGTGAAGGCGATACTTACGCGTTCCTTACACGCGCCTTGCGCGATCGATATAGCAAGTTTACCCGCGCCCGAATTAGCGTGCCCGCGTCGAATGACCTTTGCAGCACGCTGTTGATCGCGCCGTGCGTCAACGGATGCTGCTCCGCGACTTGCGATGACGGTCATTCACGCGTCGAAAAGAAGGAAGCGACGATGAACCTTGTCGTTTGGCTGCCGGCGATGTTCGCGCTCGGCCTTGTGAGTCTGGGCGTCTGTTACGCCTTCGTGTTCGCTTGCGAAGACATTTGAGGAGCCGCCCATGACCTATGTCACGATCGCGGTGACCGCTGTCGTCATCGTCTACCTCTTCACGGCGCTCGTCCGGCCTGAATGGTTCTAACGGGATCGCCGACGCTCCATCCTTTTTCGGTCCGGCAACGCGCGACGCCGAGCGCGGCTGGACGCGCGACCTGAAAGGCCCAGACCCATGTGGCTCCTGCCTGCTTTGCTGATCCTGGCGGCGATCGCCTGTTCGATCCCGCTCAGTATCTATTTCACCTGGCTGATGGAAGGCCGCTACCGCGCGCCAAGGGTCCTCAAATGGTTCGAGGATCTTATCGACACCGGTCCGCAAGACTGGAAGCAGTACACGATTGCGCTCGTCGTCTTCAACATCGCGCTTTTCATCTTCGGCTTCGTCGTGCTGTGCCTGCAGCCCTACGCGCCGTTGAACCCGCGCGGCCTCGGCTGGCTCGCGCCGACGACGATCTTCAACACGGTCATATCCTTTATGACCAACACCAATCTGCAGCACTATTCGGGCGACCAGTCGCTGTCGAATTTCAGTCAGATCGTCTTCATCCTGCCGAACATGTTCCTGTCGGCGTCGGTCGGTTTCTGCGCCTTGGCGGCGATCATCCGCCTTTTCCGCGGCGAGGAGAAGATCGGCAATTTCTTCATCGATATGTGGCGCGTCTGCATGTACATCTACGTGCCCGCCGCTCTTGTCTTCGGGATCATCTTCATGTCGCAAGGCATGCCGATGACCTACGCCTCGACGGAGGTGGCCACGACCCTCGAGCAAGGCTCGATGGGCCTCGACGACAAGGGTCAGGCGAAGCCGCAGACGATCATCGTCGGCCCGGTCGCCGCCGTCATTCCGATCAAGATGCTCGGCACCAACGGCGGCGGCTTCTACGGAATGAACGCCTCCCATCCGCTCGAGAACCCGACCGCGACGACCAACTTCTTCACCACGCTGGCGATGATGCTGTTCCCGTTCGCGCTGGTGCTGATGTACGGGCGGATGCTCGGGCGCATTCGGCACTCGGTCGTCATCTATGGCGTCATGCTGGCAATGATGATCGGGCTCATCGCCTGGGTCATCCGCACCGACACGATGGAGCCAAACCCCGGCCTGACCGCGCACGCCGGAACGACCTATCAGGTCGCGAGCGCCTCCGCGCCGAACGGCAAGCTCGACGTGCCGAGCCCGGCGGTCGCCGCGCTGCCGGTCGACCAGCATCTCGGCAATCTCGAGGGCAAGGAGCTGCGCTTTGGGACGTCCGCCGGCGCGGCCTTCGCCGCGATCACCACCGACGTGACCTGCGGGGCGATCAACGGCGAGATGGACAGCCTGAACCCGCTTGCCGGGCTCTCGCCGATGATCGGCATGTGGCTGAACTGCGTGTTCGGCGGCAAGGGCGTCGGCATGATCAACCTGCTGCTCTTCCTGATCGTCGGCGTGTTCCTGGCCGGTCTGATGGTCGGCCGAACACCCGAATACCTGGGCAAGAAGGTCGGCGCGCGGGAAATGAAGCTCGCGATGATCGCGTTGCTCGTGCACCCGATCCTGATCCTGGGGCCGAGCGGACTCTTCGCCGCCACCGGCTGGGGCACGACCGCCGAGGCCAACCCCGGAGCGCACGGGTTCAGTCGAGATCGTCTACCAGTATTCGTCGGCCTCGGCGAACAACGGCTCGGCGTTGGACGGGCTCGGCGTCACCTACGGCCTCAACGACAACGCGAATCCGTCGCCGGAGGCGGCCCCATGGGACATCGGCACGGGTCTGGTGATGCTGTTCAGCCGGTATCTGCCGATCATCGCGCCGATCGCCTTGGCCTTCTCGCTCGGACGCAAGAAGGCGGCGCCGGTCACCCTCGGCACGATGAGCGACGATAATCTGACCTTTGGCTTCCTGCTGTTCGGCACGATCCTGATCGTCGGCGCGCTGCTCTTCCTGCCGGTCGCCGCGCTCGGACCGCTCGCAGAGCATCTCGGACCGATTCCGTTCGGCGGCTGACGCCGCCCCTGGCGCGAAGCGCGGCCTCAAGACAGCCGCGCTTCGCTTAAGCGACCCTCATGGAGTTCCTGCTATGAACACCGCCGCCGCAACCGCCGCCGCTCACGCCTCGGGTCCGGCCATCAACCTGACCCGGCGACGCGATCTGTTCTCGTCGCAGATCGCGATGACTGCGCTGAGGCAATCGTTCGTCATGCTGCGCCCCGACGTGCAGTGGAAGAATCCGGTCATGTTCGTCGTCGAGGTCGGCGCCGTCCTGACCCTGCTTTACATCATCCAGGCCGCGCTCGGCTTCTCGTCGAGCTCGGTGTCGCTGACCTACTTCATCGCGCTCGACGTCTGGCTGTGGCTGACGGTGCTGTTCGCCAATTTCGCCACCGCCATCGCCGAGGAGCGCGGCAAGGCGCAGGCGGAGACTCTGCGCAAGACGCGCGTCGCCACGCCCGCCTTCCGCCTGCGCGCCGACGGAACGATCGAGACGGTGTCGTCGATCGCGCTGAAGGTCGGGGACAAGGTCGTCATCGAGGCCGGCCACGTCATTCCCGGCGACGGCGACGTGATCGAGGGCGGCGCCGTCGTCAACGAGGCGGCGATCACCGGCGAATCCGCGCCTGTGATCCGCGAGGCCGGCGGCGACCGCTCCGGCGTCACCGGCGGCACGACGGTGCTGTCCGACCGGATCATCGTGCGCATCTCGGCCGGTCCCGGCGAATCGTTCCTCGACAAGATGATCGCTCTGGTCGAGGGCGCGCGCCGCCAGCGCACGCCGAACGAGATCGCGCTGACCCTGGTGCTGACCGCCTTCACGCTGATCTTCATGATCGTGGTCGTCCCGCTGTGGCCGATGGCGACCAACGCCGAAGTCTATATGACCAGCTATCTCGGGCTCTCGGACCAGCTCCGCAGCCTCGGCACTGACGTCCCGACGCTGATCGCGCTGATCGTCTGCCTGATCCCGACGACCATCGGCGCCCTCCTGGCCGCGATCGGCATCGCCGGGATGGATCGAGCCTTGCGCGCCAACATCATCGCCAAGAGCGGCAAGGCGGTCGAGGTCGCCGGGGACATCGACACCGTCCTGCTCGACAAGACCGGCACCATCACGCTCGGCGACCGTCACGCGCGCGAATTCGTGCCCCTCGGCGACTATACAGAAGGCGAGCTGATGCGCCTCGCCGCGCTGGCTTCGGCGTCCGACCAGACGCCGGAAGGCAAGAGCATCGTCGCGGTCTACGCCGAGGCGGAGCACGTGACGTCGCCGCTCGAAGCGCCGGCCGGCTCCACGTTCGTGCCCTTCAGCGCGCAGTCGCGCATGAGCGGCGTCGATCTGCCTCAAGGTCCGATCCGCAAAGGCGCGCCCGACGCCATCATCGCCTATGTGAAGGCGAGGGGCGGCGCGATTCCGCGGGAGCTGGACGGCGTCGTGGCGCGCGTCGGCGCGCGCGGCGCAACGCCGCTGGTCGTCGCATCGAACGGCAAGGTCGCCGGCGTGATCGCGCTCGAGGACGTGCTGAAGCCCGGCATCAAGGAGCGCATGGAGCAGCTCAAGCTGATGGGCCTGCGCACGGTGATGATCACGGGCGACAATCCGTTGACCGCCCAGGCGATCGCCCATCAGGCGGGCGTCGACGACTTCATCGCCGAAGCCACGCCGGAGAAGAAGCTCGCCTATCTGCGCAAGGAGCAGGCGCAGGGCAAGCTCGTCGCCATGATGGGCGACGGCACCAACGACGCGCCCTCGCTCGCCCAGGCCGACGTCGGCCTCGCGATGAACTCGGGCACGCAGGCGGCCAAGGAAGCCGGCAACATGGTCGATCTCGACAGCGATCCGACCAAGCTCATCGAGGTCGTCGCGATCGGCAAGCAGCTCCTGATGACCCGCGGCGCGCTGACGACCTTCTCGATCGCCAACGACGTCGCGAAGTATTTCGCAATCGTGCCCGCGATGTTCGCCGGCACACTGCCGTGGCTCAAGGCGATCGACGTGATGAACCTGCACTCGCCGACCTCGGCGATCCTGTCGGCGGTCATCTTCAATGCTCTGATCATCCCGCTCCTGATCCCGATCGCGCTCAAGGGCGTCAAGTACCGGCCGCTTGGCGCGGACGCGCTGTTGCGGCGCAACCTCTTGATCTGGGGTCTCGGCGGGGTGATCGTTCCGTTCATCGGCATCAAGGCGATCGACCTCGCGATGGTCGCCCTGCGGCTCGTCGCGTAGCTCAAGGAGAAGTTCGGTGTTGCGCTATTTCGTAAAGAGCCTCGTGCTCATCGCCGTCGCCGTGGTCGTCACGTGCGGCGTCTATCCCGGAATCCTCTGGCTGATCGGCCAGACCGCATTCCCCTTCCAGGCGAACGGCAGCATCGTCCGGAGCGCGGACGGCAAGGTCATCGGCTCGATGCTGGTGGCCCAGCCGTTCACCAAGGACGAGTACTTCCAGCCGCGTCCGTCGGCTGCGTCCTACGATGCGAGCGCCTCGGCGTCGTCCGGCTATGCGCCCTCGAATTATGCGCTCCGCGATCGCGTCGCCCGCGCGATCGGTCCGATTGCGACCTACGCGTCGGGCGACAAGAAGGGGCAGGCGGTTGCGCCCGACGTCGAGGCCTGGTTCCAGGCCGACAAGTTCGGCGGCAATCCGCACATCGTCGCGCAATGGGCGGACGCGCACAACACGCTCGCGCAGAACTGGGTGACCGGCGATCCGACCCACGGCGCCTTTGTCGACGCCTGGTCCAAGGCGCATGACGCCGTCGTCCAGGACTGGATCAAGAAGAATCCGGCGACGCCGCAGCCGAAGGCGTCCGACCTCGCGGTGGTGTTCTTCGAGAATTTCTCGAACGATCACCCGGGCATGTTCCCCTCTCCGGTGACCAAGACCGGAGCGGACGGCAAGTCCGTGACGAGCATCGAGCCCGTCAACGCGGGCTCCGACGTCCAGTCGATCTTCTTCGACATGTGGCGGGCCGACCATCCCGACGTCGCGCTGAACGACGTCCCGGGCGATCTCGTCACGGCGTCGGCCTCCGGCCTCGACCCCGACATCACGCTCGAGAACGCCGAGTTCCAGCTCGATCGCGTCGCCGGCAAGTGGGCCGATGACAAGAAGCTCAAAGCCGACGACGTGCGCAAGGAGATCGAGGGCATCCTCGAGAGCAAGGCCTACGCTCCTTGGGGCGGCGCGATCGGCGAGAAGCTGGTGAACGTCCTCGACGTGAACCTCGAGCTGCACAAGCGGTACGGCGATCCGGCGTAAGCCGGGCGGCTTTCGCCGGGGTTTGGCCGCTCCGGCGAAAGCGTATCGGAGACGCATGCGGACAAGCCCCCCGTGCGCGTCTCCCACTCCGACAAAATCCGAGAGCCCATTCCAGAGCCGACGCCGTCGGCTTCGCGGACAGCCTCATGCCGATGAGCGTTTCTGAGCCGCGGACCCGGATCCTCGCCCTGACCGGCGAGGCCGAGCTTTGCCGATTGCTGCGCTCCATCCTGGAGCCGGGCGGATGCAAGGTGGTCGCGGGCGACCTTCCGACTGGCGACGTCGCGGCGAGCGACGCGGCCGACATCGTGATCGTCGATCTCGAACCCTTCGATCTGAAGATGGCGGGGCGGGTCAGGCGCGCTTATCCAGACGCGGAGATCCTTGCGCTCTGCGGGACCTATCGCGAGGCGGACTGCATCGCGGTCGTGGAGATGGACGTCGACTACCTGCCAAGGCCTTTTCCTGCGCAGGATCTTATGGCGCGCGTCCGCGTCGCCGAGTTCCGCCGCCTGCGGGCGGCGGGGCGTGGCCGTTTCTATCGGCGCGGTCCCTTCGTCATCGACCTTCTGGTCCGCAGGGTCATCGTCGAGGGCAGGCCGCTTCCGCTTGCCCGGTCGGAACTGGCCATCCTGATGCGCCTGGCGAACCGAGCCGGACATCTGGCGACGTTTCGCGAGATCCTCGCCGGCCTCGGGCGCGCCGATACGGCGCGCGGCCGCCGGATGCTGAACATGTCGATCTTCCGTCTGCGCCGCAGGATCGAGCGCAACCCGTCTCGTCCGGAGATTTTGTTGACGGAGGCCGGAGTCGGGTACCGACTGGCGCCGGAGTCGGACATTCGGCCCCTTCCCGACGTCGAGCCAAAGCCTCCTGGCATTGAGAGTCCCCCGCTTTGACGCTTGCCTATGGCCGGGCAGTTCCTGGCCGCGCGGGGGGCGACGTTCTGAAGAAAAGCGCTGCGGCGCGCGGTCGCCCGGCGCTTGCCGAACGGGTCCGCTCGGACCATCTTCCCGTTGGGGTTCGGCTTCAAAAAACCGCTGCGGCTCAATCCTCGCCGAGGTCCTCGAACGCCCCGCGGTCTACGCCGTTCCCGATCAGGATCTCGCGTTTGCCGGCGTGGTTGGGCGGGCTGACCACTCCCTCCTTCTCCATCCGCTCGACCAGCGAGGCCGCCTTGTTGTAGCCGACCGACAGGCGGCGCTGAATGTAGCTGGTCGACACCTTGCGGTCGCGGAGCACGATATTGACGGCGCGGTCGTAGTAGTCGGCCGCTTCGTCCGCGTCCATTGAACCGACCATCGGCGGCGCGTCATCCTCGTCGCCAGCCTCGTCCTCCTCGGTGATCGCGTGCAGGTATTCGGGGCTGCCCTGCTTCTTGAGGTGGGCGACCACCTTCTCGACCTCCGGGTCGGAGACGAACGGGCCGTGGACGCGGGAAATGCGTCCGCCGCCGGCCATGTAGAGCATGTCGCCCTGGCCGAGCAGCTGCTCGCCGCCCTGCTCGCCGAGGATGGTGCGGCTGTCGATCTTGCTCGTCACCTGGAATGAGATGCGGGTCGGGAAGTTCGCCTTGATCGTGCCGGTGACGACGTCGACCGAAGGACGCTGGGTCGCCATGATGAGGTGGATGCCGGCCGCACGAGCCATCTGGGCGAGGCGCTGGATCGCGCCTTCGATATCCTTGCCGGCGACCATCATCAGGTCGGCCATCTCGTCGACCACCAGCACGATATAGGGAAGCTCCTCGAGCGACAGCTCTTCGTGCTCGTAGATCGCCTCGCCCGTCTCGCGGTCGAAACCCGTCTGCACGGTGCGGGTCAACGTCTCGCCCTTGGCGCGCGGCCTCCGCCACCCGGCTGTTGAAACCGTCGATGTTGCGCACCCCGACCTTGGACATCTTCTTGTAGCGGTCCTCCATCTCCCGCACCGCCCATTTGAGGGCGACAACCGCCTTCTTCGGGTCGGTGACCACCGGCGTCAGCAGGTGGGGGATCCCGTCGTAGGCCGAGAGCTCGAGCATCTTGGGGTCGACCATGATCAGGCGGCACTGTTCCGGCTTCAGCCGATAGACGAGCGACAGAATCATGGTGTTGATCGCCACCGACTTGCCGGAGCCGGTGGTGCCGGCGACCAGGAGATGCGGCATGCGCGCGAGATCGACGATCACCGGCTCGCCGCCGATCGTCTTGCCGAGCGCGATCGCCAGCCGATGCTTCGACTTCTCGAAGTCCTCGCTGGCGATGAGCTCGCGAAGGAACACCGTTTCGCGGCGCTGGTTCGGCAGCTCGATGCCGATGGCGTTGCGGCCCTGCACGACCGCGACGCGCGCCGAGACCGCGGACATCGAGCGGGCGATATCGTCGGCGAGGCCGATGACGCGCGAGGATTTTACGCCCGGCGCCGGCTCGAGTTCGTAGAGGGTCACGACCGGGCCGGGGCGGACGTTCATGATCTCGCCCTTGACGCCGAAATCGTCGAGCACGCCCTCCAGCATGCGGGCGTTCTGCTCGAGCGCGTCGTTGGAAATCTTCCCGCGCCGACTTCTTCGGCTCGGCGAGGACGGCGAGCGGCGGCATCGTCCATTCGCCGCGGGGCGAGAAGGCGAACTTGAGCTGCGCGTCCGAAACGGCGCGCGCGCCCGGTTTCAACGGACCCACTGGCGCCGCCACGCGCGGGCCGGGGCTCTCCGGCGTCGCCGGCGCAGGGGCGGTCGTTACGCCCTTGGGGCGCGGGGCGTAGGCCGCGGGGCTGGTCAGTCCGCCGTCGTCGGCCTGGAGGCCGACCCAGGCCGGACGGACCTCGGCGGCGGACGGCGCCGTCGCCGGCGAACGGCCGGCGCCGCGGGCCTTGGCCGGGCGGCGGATGAGACGCTTCAGCGCCGCCTTCGCGGTCAGCAGGGCGTGGATCGCGGCGCCGATCGAAACGATCCCGAAATCCAGGCTCGTCCTCGCCCTCCTCGTCGTCCGTACGCTGCGCGGCGCGCCCGCCGCCCTTGGCCTTCTTCGGAGCCTCATCGGCCTGCGGCCGATGGGCGAAGCCGACCCCCGCCGCCGCAGTGAGGGCAAGGATCGCGATCGCCGCGAAGGTCGCGCCGAACGCCGCCACGCCCCAGGTCGATCGAGCCGCCAGACGGCGCGGCAGCGATAGCAGCGCATCGCCGACGACGCCTCCGAGCCCGGTCGGCAGGGGCCAGCTTCCCGGCGCGGGAAGGAGCGAGGCCAGGGCGGCCGCCGCGGCAACTCCGACGAGATAGAGCCCGACCTTGATCCGCGGGCTGGCGAGCCGCCTTTCCGTGACGAGCCGCCAGCCCCAGAGGGCGGGCGGCGCCAGCGCCGCGATGCAGGCGAGCCCGAGCATCTGCATGACGATGTCGGCGGCGATCGCGCCCGGACTGCCGAGTAGATTGTGGACCGGCGCGTTGGTTGCGTGATTGAGGCTCGGGTCCTCGACCGACCAGGTCAGGAGCGCGAGCCCCAGGCCGACGACCCCGGCGAGCGCTGCGACCCCGAGCGCTTCGGCCGCCCGGCGCTTCGGAAACTCCCGCACCGACGTCGGTAGGTAGTCGAACACCGAGAATGTCGTCGTACGCATCGCTCACCCGCCCGATCGGCGCGGCGAGATTCCCGCGCGCCGCTTGATCCCGACCCTAAGCAGGCCGAGTTAATGCACACCTAACCATAACGGGCCGCTCGCGGCGCCATCCATCCGGCGCGTCTCGGGTCCGCCGCGCAAAATATGAAAAAGGGCGCCCGAAGGGCGCCCAAGGTCGCGGGAGGAAAAGAAGCCCGGCGGCCGGAGCCGCCGGGATGTCGTTCACTGCACGACTTCGCCATGCAGGGCGTAATCGAGACCGTCGCGCTCGACTTCGTCGGAGACGCGCAGGCCGATCGTCGCCTTGATGATGGCGAGAATGATGACCGTGACGATCGCGTCGTAGACGATGACGGTGCCGACGCCGATGCACTGGTTGACGAACTGGCCGGCGTTGCCCTCGAGAACGCCCGCGGTGCCGCCGTACTGCTGCACGGCGAACACGCCGGTCAGAAGGGCGCCGATGATGCCGCCGACGCCGTGGACGCCGAAGCAGTCGAGCGCGTCGTCATAGCCGAACGCCTTCTTGAGCGCGGTTGCGCCGAGGTAGCAGCCGACGCCGCAGGCGACGCCGATGACGAAGGCGCCCACCGGACCAACGAATCCGGAGGCCGGGGTGATCGCCACAAGACCGGCGACCGCGCCCGAGCAGATGCCGATGACCGTCGGCTTGCCGTGGTGCGCCCACTCGACGAACATCCAGGTCAGGGCCGCGACGGCGGTGGCGATCTGCGTCACGGTCATCGCCATGCCGGCCTGCACGCCCGCGCTGACCGCGGAGCCTGCGTTGAAGCCGAACCAGCCGACCCACAGAAGGCCCGCGCCGATGAAGGTCAGGACCATATTGTGGCCCGGCCCGCTGTCCCGTCGCTTGCCGACCATGATCGCCGCAATGAGACCCGCGACGCCCGCGTCGATATGCACGACCGTGCCGCCGGCAAAGTCGAGAACCTTCACCCAGGCCGCGTCGTTGGACGAGTTGAAGATGCCATCGGGTCCCCACAGCCAATGAGCGACCGGCGCGTAGACCAGAATCGACCACAGGCCCATGAACCACAGCATGGCCGAGAACTTCATGCGTTCCGCAAACGCGCCGGCGATGAGCGCGGGCGTGATGATCGCAAATGTCATCTGGAAGCACATGTAGACGGTCTCAGGGATCGTCGGCGCGAGCGAGTTCGGGTTGCCGATGCCGCCGTTGTTGACGTCGCTGAGGATGCCCTGCAGGAACGCGCGGCTGAGGCCGCCGATGAAGGGCGTGCCGCCGGTGAACGACAGCGAGTAGGTGACGACCGCGTAGACGACCGTCACCAGGCAGGTGACGGCGAAGCTCGTCATCACCGTGTCGCCGACGTTCTTCTTGCGCACCATACCGCCGTAGAAGAGCCCGAGGCCCGGGATCGTCATCATCAGCACGAGCGCGACCGAGGTCAGCATCCACGCCGTGTCGCCGCCGCTCGGCGTGCAGTTCGTCAGCACGGCCGGGACGGCCGGAACGGCTGCGTATTTGTCGGTCTCAGCCACTGCCGCGGTCGGTCCGGCGCAGGCCGGCGTCGCGGGGGGGGCGGGCTTGGCGGAGGGGGCGGCGGCAGGCGCCGCAGCAGGCGCGGCGGCTGGAGCCGCGGCCGGGGCTTCGGTCGCGGCCGGCGCGTTCTGCGCATAGGACGCTACGGGCGCTGCGAAGCCGACCAGGGCGGCTATCGCCAACGCCGGAGCGAGGCCAGAAAATATTCGCTTCAGTCTCATTGCTCGAAAACTCCGATTTAAAAAAGGGAAGGGGCGCGAATCAGAGCGCGTCTTTGTCCTTCTCGCCGGTGCGGATCCGCACTGCCGAGTCGAGGCTGTAGACGAAGATCTTGCCGTCCCCGATCTGGCCGGTGCGCGCGGCCGCGACGATCGCGTCGACGACCTTGTCGGCCACGTCGGCGTTGACCGCGACTTCGATTTTGAGTTTCGGCAGGAAGCTGACTGCGTATTCCGCGCCGCGATAGATTTCCGTGTGGCCCTTCTGCCGGCCGTATCCCTTGACTTCCGTGACTGTCAGGCCGTGCACGCCAATGGCGGTGAGCGCGTCGCGCACCTCCTCCAGCTTGAACGGCTTTATGATCGCCATGACAACTTTCATTGGCCTCGCCCCAAGTTGACGCGGGACGGCTGGTGGATTGCCGCGCCGCTCTCTGCGGTGAAGTCGGGACGCCGAGACGCCCCGCCGGCAGCCGTCTTACAAGGCCCATGCCATGCCGCTCGGCGCCGTTAGGCCTCGGAAAGGGCGAAGGTTTTCCGCAATCCACCGCCATTCGCCCCAATTGTGGCGCGCAGCCCGATCGTTAGTGGCTATGAATTAGGCGCCGAGAAATTAGGCGAGGTGGCTAGAGATCGTTGCGGCGGCGAAGAAGGCCTTCCTGCGCCACGCTGGCGGCGAGGGTTCCGTCCTGAGCGTACAGGAGCCCACGGACGAGCCCGGTGGCGCCCGAGGCGTTCGGGGTGTCCTGGACATAGAGCAGCCACTCGTCCGCTCGCGCTGGCCGATGAAACCAGAACGCGTGATCGAGGCTCGCGACCTGCAGCCGATGGTCGTAGACCGTCAGGCCATGCGGCCTTAGCGCTGCGCCAAGCAGGGTCATGTCCGACAGGTAGACGAGCGCCGCGCGGTGCAGCGCCGGATCGTCCGGCAGGCGCACTCCGATCCGCGTCCAGAAGGTCTGCTGGGCCTCTGGCGGGGCGTCGGGTCCGTAGCGGCCGAGATCGGTCGGACGGAACTCGATCGGCCAAATCGTGTCGAGCATGCCCTTCATGCGGAAGCGTGACGGTCCTTCCAGCATCTCCGCCGCCTTGTGGGACTCCGCGCAGGCGTCCGGCGGCGGCGCGGCTGGAGCGGGGGCGGCGTGGTCGAACCCGGTCTCGCGCTCGTGGAACGAGGCGGTCATGACGAAGATCGCCGCCTCCTTCTGGCGCGCCACGACCCGCCGGGTCGTGAAGCTGCGGCCGTCCCTTACCCGTTCGACCTCATAAAGGATGGGCTCCTTCGGATTGCCGCCGAGCAGGAAGTAGGCGTGCAGCGAGTGTGGATCGCGGCCGGCGATCGTCCGCTCCGCGGCGACCAGGGCCTGCGCGAGCACCTGGCCGCCAAACACCCGCCGCCAGCCGTTGTTCGGCGAGAGGCCAATGAAGCGGTCCTCTCCCGCGGGCGCGAGATCGAAGAGCGTGACAAGATTGACGGCTTGCATGAAGGCGTGGTCCCGGTTCGCCCCGATGGTGAGGCCCGCAACGGTCCGCGTCAACGCGGGGGGGGCGCCCTCCGCGCCATGCGCGACGCGGGCGAGCCCGGCTGAAGGCCCGCGCGGGAGTCTCCGCGCTATGGCTGGCTTCGTAGCCCGTTGGCTCGCGGGCGGCGAACGGCGGGGGACGCCGCTGGGCCGTCCGCCCGGCGGGCTGCGCCAATCCGGGTGAGGCGCGGCCGCCAAATTCCAAGGGCGACATTGGCCGTCGAGACCGCGAGCAGCATCCAGAGCGTGCCTTGCTCCTCGACGGACGGGCCGGTGATCGTTGCAGGGTCCACCTCGCCGGCGAGCGCAGCGGCGCTTCGCCTGGCTTCCTCCTGGATCGGCGCCAGCGCGTGCAAGCCGCCCATGAAGATCAAGATCCCGCTCGCGGCCTTCACCCAGGCCCAGCCGGCATTATGAAAGGCGCGGTTCACGGCGATCGCCAGCAGGCCCGGGATCAGCGTGAGCGCAAAAGAGGGAAGAAATATCCACTTTCCGATTTCGGCCATCGCGCCGCGCATCATGGCGTATCCGGCGAGCGAACTCGGCGGCGGCGCAAGGCTCATCAGGACGAGCAGGCAAGCCATGGCCCCCATGAGCCCGATCGCCCCCATTGTATGGAGAAATTTGAGAAAGCGTCGCAAGGCGTCCCGACGGTGGCGTCAACCGGAAGGACGAAAGTCTAGCGCAGTCGAGAGCGTCCAGATAGGGGAGTCCTCCCGGCATCCCCGCCACCGCATCGGGATCGTCGGGAAGATCTCTGGCAGGCTTGCGCCGATGAGGGACACGAACACGTCGAGGGTCATCGAACGAGCGCGGGGGCGTCAGGGCGAACTCGTGCTTCGCGCCGTCGGGGATCATTACGAGATCATCAGCAACGGCGTCTTCCTGATGGACACGCGCAACGGCGAGTCGGAACGGCAGCTCGTGCGGCTGGCGCTGCGCGATCGGCCGGGTCGGCTGCGCCTCCTCATCGGCGGACTCGGAGTCGGGTTCTCGCTGGCGGAGGCGCTGCGCTCTCCCCAGGTTGAGCGCGTGACGGTCGTCGAGATCGAACCCGAGGTCGTCGAGTGGAGCCGAACCTATTTGGCGTCCTTCTCAGGAGGGGCGCTCTCCGACCCGAGAGTTGAGGTCGTCAATGATGACCTGGTCGCCTGGCTCCATTATCATGCGCGAACGGTTCGACGGGATTTGCCTCGACATCGACAACGGACCGGATTGGACCGTGACCGACGCCAACGGGGCGCTTTATTCGGATATAGGCCTTGCGCCGGTTGCGCGAGCGCCTGAAGCCCGGCGGCGTCCTGACAATCTGGAGCGCTGCGGAGGCCCGAAACTTCGCGGAGACTTTGCGGCTCGTGTTCGATGAGGTCGAGGTCTGCAAAGTCCCTGTGCCGAGAGGCGACCCCGATATCCTCTACGTCGCGCGGATCGAACGGTCATGAAAGAGGCCGCTCGAGAGCGGCCTCCAAGTTTGCGCAAACGCGTGCAGCGCTCTTGACGATCAGGCGGCAAGCTTCGGCGCCGCGTCCACAAAAAGGTTCCGGAAAGCCTTCCACAAGGGGAGGATGCGATCGTCGGCGACGAGATGTCGGCAAAGCGCGCCGTGGACGTTGCTGTCCAAAGCAACGTGCTGGACCAGAAAATGCCGGACCGCGGCGAGCGAACGCTCGCTCCAGTCTGGCGCCTGCAACATAGCGTTGAAGACCCGCGGCAGACCTTCATCTTCGTAACTCGACAGGCTCATCGCCCGGACCAGCGGCTCCAGACTGTGGACCTCATCCAGATAGGCCCGTCCGATCCTTTCCACACGCTCCCGCTCGGCCGCGTCCAAGCTCGACAGGGCGACGGCGCGGCGGATGAACTCGTCGTGGTTCATTTTCTCTGCCTCCCCGGCGACGTCCGGGTAGGGGCTGAGGTTGTCAGTGTCGCATTCTCCTTCTCGGAGTTCCGCAAGCTTGCGGTCCGACGGATAGAGCCCGCAGGCGATGTCGACGGCTTCGACGAACTGCACCGAGAAATAGTAGTAAGCGGCGCACACCGCCATGAGTTCTTCGCGGTTCAACGCCGACCACTTGAGATTGCAGATGTCGTCGATGACCGCATGATAGCGGTTGAGGGTCGTGACTGCCATGGTGATTTCCCCAGAAAAGATTGAATGAACGACCTATTCCTACTCACCAAATCCGGCGTTACTCAACGCCGCTCACCCTGCGACACGATGCCGCGGGTAGAAAGGTTCAGCAAAGATAGCGGGAGCGTGTTTATTGTAAGTTACTGTAATAAAGCATACTTTTATCAGTAGCGTTGAATTGTGGGGAGCTCGCGCGCCCCGCGTGCGAGGTGGAAGCGCAATGGTTGTATCTCTTTCGATAGCTGGGAGGGCCGAACTTATCGCTAAGCGTCGGCGGACCCCCTCGTTACGAAGCCCCGCCAGTTGAAGGCCGGCCGGTTTGGGCCGGGATTCGAGCGGTGATTTGCGGAGCGCCTTGGAAAGCGGACATTCTCGGTCATCGGAGCGGCGCCGCTTCTGGCGGACGCGTGTAGCTTTTTGCGAAGCGATGTCGCATCTTGCGGTCCGATTTCTGCAGAAGCCCAGAAACGCAGCGCGGTCGCCCGGATGGCATCCGGGTCTTGGCGCCGCGTTTGCTGTCCTCCTTTGGCTGCCTGACGCCGCGAGGCTGACCTTTGCCTCCGAGCAGGGAACGGCCCCATTTCAAAGTCGGGTCAGTGTCGTTAAGCAAAATTATCCAAGAGAGATCATTCGGATGTCCAGCGAGCCAAAATTTCTCCGCAAAATCGACCGGGCCGACGCCCTTCCCACGATGTCGAAAGCCGCAGCGGGGACAGAAGTTTCGTTTCCAGCCGTCGAAGAGGGAATTCGTCTCATCGACGCCTTTCGGCGGATACGAAGCCCACAGCAACGTAAAGCCGTCCTGAAATTGGCCCAGGACCTGGCGGGGATGGATCGAGCGTAACCCTCATGCATCAGCAGTCAGGCCGCCTCGTCCATCGCATCCCTGTCGCCTGCCGCTGTTCGGCCGGACGGTCCATGACTTCTGGCAGTCGCGCCCGGGCTCGTAGCCTTCGTGAAGCCCGACGCCCGGGTCAGCCCGGACGCCAGGTTGGATAGCCCGACAGCCGTCGAATTCCTCATGACGGACGTCAAGCTGCGGCGCAAACAGGAGTGGTGGGAGAGCCCCCGCAGGTTCGCCATCGTTGTCGGCTCCATCGTGGCGGTCGTTGGCGCATCTTAGCTGGCTCGGGTTCGATGTCGGGCGAGAGTTGGCGCGCTCCCGGCAACCCCTGACGATCATCCTGCAACTGCCTCCAGGGACAACCATCAAGCAATTGCCTCCAGGGACAATTATCCAGCAGGTTGCGCCGAAATAACCGACACTCCGAACAGGAGCGATCGCCGGCGACCCCAGCCGCCGAGCTGACGCCCGAAGAACAGGCGTCCGTCGAGGATGCCGCTCAGAATCCGAATGACGGTGAGCGCCATCGCCCATCAACGCGGGTGTCGGCGGGTACGCTGATCGGTGCGGGGGAGGGGCGGAGAGGAGAGGGCATCGAGTTCGGTCGGGACGCAGTAAGAATTTTGTCCGCTGATCGGAGGTCTGTCCCGAAGCCTCTTCGTTATCGTTCGGCGCTGTTCATAAGGGAGGAGCGGAGCTTGCGGACGTCCTCGCCCGTCACCGGCGCCGCCGCCCCGCCCCAGCTGTTGCGGACGTAAGTGAGGACCGCGGCGATCTTCTTGTCGTCGAGCTTCCAGCCGAAGGCGGGCATGCCGGCGCCCGTGGGCTCCTTGTCGGTCGCGACGCTGCGCGCGCCCTGCAACACGATGCGGATGAGGCTCGTCGGATTCTCCGAGTGCACGTTGGCGGAATCCGCCAGCGCGGGAAACAGGAAGGCGACGCCCTTGCCGTCCAGGCTGTGGCACGCCGAGCATGCGTCGCGGTAGATCGCCTCTCCAGCTTTCATCCTCGAATCTGAGGCGCCGAGCGCAGGTCCCGGCTGGCTCTGGCCTGGCAGGCTCTTCAGGTAGATCGCGATCGCCCTGAGGTCGCTGTCGGTCAGCTTGGAGCCGGTGAAGGCGACGACCTCCGCCATGATCCCGGTCGCGGCGGTCGTGACGGTGTGGCCTGTTTTCAGGTATGAGGCGATGTCGTCCGCGCTCCAGCGCCCGACGCCGTCGACCGGGTCTCCCGTGATGTTCGGCGCAAACCAGCCTTGCAGTTGGTATCCCCGCAAGGCGCGACCGTTGTCATCGCCGCCGAGGACATTCTTGGGCGTATGGCAGGCGCCGCAGTGGCCTGGACCCTCGACGAGATAGGCGCCGCGGTTCCATTCCGCGGACTGTGAGGGATCCGGCTTGAATTCGCCCGGGTGAAAGTAGACCGCGTTCCAGAGGAGCATCGCCTGGCGGATATTGAGCGGGAATGGAAGCTGGTCGGCGACGACGCGATTACGAACCGGCGGGACGGTGTTGAGATAGGCGCGGATGGCGAGCGCGTCGCTTTCCGAGAGCTTCGTGTAATAGGGGTATGGCATCGCCGGGTAGAGCGGGGAGCCGTGCGGGCTTTTGCCTTCACGAAGCGCTGCAACGAACGCGCTGTCGCTCCACGCGCCGATCGCGGTGTCGCGATCGGGCGTGATATTGGCCGCGAGCACCTTGCCGAACGGCGTCTCGATCGGACGGCCGCCGGCGAAGGGCGCCTTGGTGACGGGATCGTCATGGCAATCGGCGCAGTCCGAGGCTGCGACCAGATAGCGGCCGCGGGCGATCTGGGCGAAGTTCTGCGGGTCGAGCCGCGTGCCTTCGAGCGTGGCGGCCGTCCGCGTCGGAAAGCCGAAGCCGACGACGGCGACGATTGCGGCGATCGCGGCCACGACGACGACCGCGACGATGACGGCTACGGCGCTACGCATGAACGAGCGGCCCCGGGTGCTTCAGGTATTGGTTCCGGATCGCGTCTGCCGACCAGTAGGCGAGCGCGCATAGGGTGCCGGTCGGATTGTAGCCGGCGTTCTGCGGGAAGGCCGTCGCCCCCATGACGAACAGGTTCGGAACGTCCCAGCTCTGCAGGTAGCGATTGAGCGCGCTGGTCTTGGGGTCGGTCCCCATGATCGCCCCGCCGCAGAGGTGGGTCGTCTGGTACTTGGTGATGTCGTACGGCGCCGTCCGATATTCGGGGTGGACCTCGTTCGCGCCCATCGCCTTGATGATCTCGGCGAACTTGTCGGTCAAAAACCTGTTTTGCTTGATCTCGTTGTCGTGGAAGTCGATCGTCATCCGGACGAGCGGCCTGCCGAAGCGGTCGCGGTAGAGCGGGTCGAGGTCGAGGTAGACGTCGCGATAGCTATAGAAGCTGCCGTGAACGCCCGTACCGGGCGTGACCGTGCTTTGATAATTGTCGCGAACGGCCGCCTTCCACTTGGCGCCCCATTTCGGCGTGCCCGGCGGCAGCACGGTTGCCGACTCGATCGGCCGCCCGTTGGTCTGCACCTGGCCCATGTAGCCGCCGCCGACGAAGCCCAGCGGCCCATGGTCGAAATTGTCGCCGTTGAACTCGTCGATGCATATGCCGATCGCGCCCGAGGCGATGAACGGGTTGAAGACATACTTGTCCTTGTCGAAGAAACCGATCGCCTGCGAGATGGTCTGGTGGGTGAAGTTGCGGCCGATCACGCCCTCGTTCTTGACCGGGTCGTAGGGCTGCCCGATCTTCGAATGCAGGAGCAACTGGACGTTGAAAATCGTATAGGCGGCGAGGATGACGAGGTCGGCCGGCTGCTCCCATTCCTCGCCGCTCGAATCGACGAAGGTCACGCCGGTCGCGCGTTTTCCCGACGGATCGAGATTGATCCGCGTCACTTCCGTGTTCACGCGATAGCTGAAGTTCGACTTGCGCACGAGGACCGGCAGGATCGTGGTCTGCGGGCTCGCCTTGGAATAGTTGCCGCAGCCGAACCATTCGCAAAAACCGCAGTAGGTGCAGGGGCCGAGCCGCACGCCGAGCGGGTTGGTGTAGGGCTGCGACATGTTGCCGGACGGCTGCGGAAACGGCTTGTAGCCGAGCTCGCGCGCGGCCTTGCCGAACAAAGCGTGGCTGAAGTTCTGGGCCTGCGGCGGGTTTGGATAGGGGCGAGACCGGGGCCCCTCGAACGGATTGCCGCCGTCCTGAATCTGGCCTTGGAGATTGCCTGCCTGTCCCGAGGTCCCGCACAGGTATTCGAACGAGTCGTAATGTGGCTCGAGGTCGGCATAAGTGACGCCCCAGTCCTGGATCGTCATTTCCTGTGGCAGGAAGCTTGCGCCGTATCGCTGGGTGAGATGCGTCTTCAGCACGAAATCGCTCGGCAGGAAGCGCCAGGTTTCCGCGTTCCAGTGGACACCGCCGCCGCCGACCCCGTTCGGCGGCATGAAGGCGCCCCAGGTCCGGATCGGCAGCGCCTGCTCGTTCATCTTGTTGCGAAAGGTGAAGGTCAGCTGGTCTGGCCGAAGGAAAAGGTCGTGGCGGATGCGGTAGCGCAGCTCGTCCTGATCGTAGGTCGTTGGAAAGCTGGTCGGCGCGTCGCGCCAGGGACCGCGCTCGATGGCGATGACGTCGAGACCTTCGTCGGTCAGTTCGTGGGCGAGAATGGAGCCCGTCCAACCGAGCCCGATGATGACCACGTCCTTCGCCGGAAGCTTGCCCGCCATCTTCGCCTCAGCTCTTGGTTGGGGTCCAATCGGCGCGTCCCACGATGCTGACAGGCGGGTGGGGATAGCGCTCGTTGTGGCGTCCGACCCAGTCGCGATAATCGTAACGGGCGCCGGGGAAGCCGATCATTTTCCAACCGCACATGTCGCGGTTGCCGCCGTACAGCGGATCGGCAAAAAAGCCTTCCTGCGTGTCTTTGAGAAGCGTCTTGAAAAACGAGCCGCCGTCGAGGCCTTCGAGCTTGACCTCGCCCTTCTCGAGACCCTCGAGAAGCTGATCCTGAATGTCCGGGGCGAGTTTGGCGAACGCGTCGCCCTTGTTCGATCGCGCGTAGGCGTCGAGCGCGGCGAGCGCCTTGCGGTATTCCTGCGCCGGATTGTCCGCGCTCTGCGGCCCCTGGTTCGGCGCGCCCTTGATGAACGGACCGCCGACGTAAAGCCCGCGGCGGCTTCCGTATGGACCCGCAAGCTGACGGTCGATGTAGACGGCGCAGCCGGCGTCCCTGCCGCCGGGCGTCTGGGGATCGGGCGGTATGAGCCGGTCGACCAGCGCCTCCATCATCGCCGACTCGGAGCCCGTGAAGAAGAGCCAGGGACCCAAAGCCGCGGAGACAGGCGGGAACGCCTCGTCCGGCCGCCAGGGCAATCCGGTCACAATCTGCGCGCGCGAGCCCGCAACCCCGGCGGCCATGAACGCCGCCACACCGGCCAGAAGCTCCCGTCTGCGGACCTTGAGCATGGAACGCCTCTGATCGGGGCAGCCGCGCGGAGAACACCTGCAGCCTTATTCGGTTCCAATGTGGAACTGGTTTTTTTTTGACCCCCGCCTTGGACACGGTCGGGCGGAGAGCGGAGAGCGCTCTCGTCCTCCTGCGGGAGGCGCCGCTGCGACCGCAACGCGCCTGCGAGTTTATTTGACGCTCGCTCCGCTCACCGAAGCCTGGTCAGGAGATCGGCGAAGCTCAGGAAGAACATGAGGGAAAGGAACAGGATTGCGGCGCCGCCCACGAGCCTGATGAGTGCGCTTTCGCGGCTCAATCCGACCAGGCCGAAGGCGAGCGTAAGCAGCATGAGGGCCGAGAGGGCGAGCGCGCCGAAGAACCGCACCTCCCCGGCGCTGTAGAGGCCGAGCAAAACAATAAGGCCAAGTCCCACGATCATGATCGTCCAGGCGATCGCAGGCCCTCGCCAGAGCAACGGATCATTGCTGCGACTTGGCGCGCTCATCCTCTCCCCGCAACATAGAGAACGGGAAAAAGGACCACCCAGAAGGCGTCGACCAGGTGCCAGTAGAGGGACGTCACTTCGAGCTGCGGCGACGCCAGGCTCAACCGCCGGCGCCTGATCAGCCACGCCAGCCGCGTCACCAGCCCGACGCCGACGGCAAGATGGACCGCGTGGACTCCGGTCATGATCCAGTAGAACGACCAGAAGATCATCGCCGCGTTCTGCCCCAGGGCGAAATTTGCGCCGGGATAGAGATGCCGCTCGAGATCGTCGCGGTATTCAAAGCCCTTGACCACGAGGAAGGCGACGCCGAGGACCGCCGTCGCAGACAGCAGGAACATTGCGAGCGACCGTTTGGAGACCGCAGACGCACGGATCGCGAGTGTGATGGTGAGGCTGCTCGTGACGAGGATCAGAGTGTTGGCGGCGCCGTACCAGAGCGCCGTCTCTCGCGCCGCCGCCTGGAAGGCCGAGACGTCCAGGGCGCGCGAAAAACTGAACGCCATGAAGACGGCGCCGAAGAACAGCATTTCGCTCATCAGGAAGAGCCACATGCCGAAGGTGGCCGCTTCCCGCTGGCGGGGCAGATTTGTCCAAGGTTCGCGCAGGGGGTCGGGCAGGCCGACGCCGGCCGCCGATTCCAGCGTCGCTTCCGTCATGACGCGGCCTCGCCGCCGCTCGTCGCCAGGCCCCGCGCCTCGGCGCTGATCCTGTCGATGCCGCGCGTTTCGGGCTCCGGCGAATTTTGCGGGTCGTGGTAATCGTAGGGCTCTTCGGTGACGACAGGCGTCCGGGCAAAATTGTGGGACGGGGGCGGGGAGGTCGTCCGCCATTCCAGACCCTTCGCGTTCCATGGATTATCCGGCGCGGCTTTCCCGTAGAACAGCGAATAGGTCAGGTAGACGAGCGGCATCAAATAGGCCGCGGCCAGCACGACGGCTCCAGTCGAAGACATGACGTTCCAGGCCTGAAACTCGGGCGGGTAGGTGTGGTAGCGTCGCGGCATCCCGAGGTAGCCGAGGATGAATTGGGGGAAGAACGTGAAATTGAAGCCGAAAAACATCAGGTAGGCGGCGAACCGGGCCCACGCCTCCGCATAGAGGCGTCCGGTGATCTTCGGCCACCAGAAATGCAGGCCCGCGAAATAGGCGGACACCGCCCCGCCGACCATCACGTAGTGGAAATGCGCGATAACGAAATAGGTGCCGGTGACCTGAACGTCGATCGGGATCGAGGCGAGGAAGAGCCCCGTGAGGCCGCCGACGGTAAAGAGGCCGACGAAGCCGAGCGCGTAAAGCATCGGCGCTTCGAAGGTGATCTGGCCGCGGTAGAGCGTCGCCGTCCAGTTGAAGACCTTGATCGCCGACGGGACGGCGACGATGAAGGAGAGGAACGAAAAGACGAGGTTCGCGAAGGCCGACTGGCCGGACACGAACATGTGGTGCCCCCAGACGGCGAACCCGATGATCGCGATGGCGAGGATGGCGTAGACCATCGCTGCGTATCCGAATACGCGCCGCCGCGCGAAGCAGGTGATCACCTCCGTGATGACGCCCATTGCGGGCAGGATCATGATGTAGACCGCGGGATGCGAATAGAACCAGAAGAGGTGCTGGAAAAGCAGGGGATCGCCTCCGCGAAAGCCGTCGAAGATCGGCAGGCCGAACCATCGGTCCGCCACGACCAGCAACAGCGTCATCGCGAGCACCGGCGTCGCCAAAATCATCACGAGGCTCGTCGCGTAGATCGCCCAGACCATCAGCGGCAGGCGGAACCAGGTCATGCCCGGCGCCCGCAGCATGTGCGTCGTGGCGACGAAATTGACCCCGGTCGCGATACTGCCGAAGCCGGCGACGATGACGCCGAAGACGGCGATCGCGACATTGCTCTGGGAGAATGACGTCGAATACGGCGGATAGAACGTCCAGCCCGTGTCGACCCCGCCCATGAGCATTGCGGCGAGAACCAAAAGTCCGCCGATCAGGGTCAGATACCAGCTCGCGAGGTTCAGCTTCGGGAAGGCCACGTCGGGCGCGCCGATCATCAGCGGCAGAAGGAAATTGCCCAACGTCGTCGGAATGAGCGGCACCAGAAAGAACCACACCATGATGATGCCGTGCAGCGTGAAGACGCGGTTGTAGCCGTCGTCGGTCAGGAGCCGAGGAGTTGGCGAGAAGAGCTCGAGCCGGATCAGCGTCGCCGCCGCTCCGCCAATGAAAAAGAAGCCGGTGATCAGCGCGGCGTAGAGAAGCGCGATGCGCTTGTGGTCGGTCGTGAGCAGCCACTCGCTGAAGCCGGACCCATGCGCGTCGAGGTAGCTGCCGGTCGTCCCTTCCTCGTGACGAGGTTCGGCGTCTGTAAAGGGAGCGACCGCGTCCGTCATGGCAAAGCTCCTGTTTGCGGCTGAAGCGAGCGGATGTAGGCGGTGAGCGCGAGGATCTGCCCGTCGTCGACTTCGTCCTTGAACGAGGGCATGATGGCTGCGTAGCCGGCCGGCGGATTGTCTTTCGGGAACAGAATTCGGTCGCGAATGTAGGCGTCGTCGACGAGCGCGAAGTCGCCGTTGGCGAGTGGCACGCGGCGGCCGAAGATCCCGGCGAGATCGGGCGCGTGCACCGGGCCGCCGGGCGTGTGACAGCCGGCGCAGCCGAGGCTGACGAAGAGCGCGCGGCCTTCCGCGACAAGATCGCCCGACGACGGCTCGGCGGAGAGCCACGCCGCGAAATCGGGCTTGCTCATCACAACGATGGACCCCGTCATCGCGGAATGCGCCGTGCCGCAGAACTGCGTGCAGTAGAGGCGGAACGATCCGGTCTTGGTGGCCTGGAACCAAGCCTCGACGGTGCGCCCCGGCAAAATGTCCTGCTTGATGCGAAAGTCCGGGACCGAGAACGAGTGGATGACATCCTGCGAGGTCATGACGAGCCGCACCGGCTCGTTCACCGGGACATGCAGCATGTTGATCTCACGCATCCCGTTCGGGTGCTGGAGCTTCCACATCCACTGCTTGGCGACGACGTGGATCTCCATCGCGGAGCTCGGCGGAAGGAGCTGGCCGACCTCGTTGGACCCCGCCCACCAGAAGAAGAACAGAAACGCAAACAGGGTCGCAGCCGTCCAGCCGATCTCGAACTCATGCTGGATGAGCGGCGGCAGAGGTCCGCGCGCCGCCGGAC
This sequence comes from uncultured Alphaproteobacteria bacterium, assembly GCA_963724785.1. Lineage (GTDB taxonomy): Bacteria > Pseudomonadota > Alphaproteobacteria > Rhizobiales > Beijerinckiaceae > Roseiarcus. The sequence goes on from CAVRWC010000001.1 coordinate 492,945, forward strand.
GAGTTGCGGCGATAGCGCACGGAAAAGACAACGACGAGGACGAGAACGAGCGCAACGATGGCCAGGGATATGTCGACCAGCGCGAAGTAGAGGGCGTCGGTTTTCGGCGCGAGCGTCGAGGCTGACCTGGGCAGGAGGAAAGCGGGAATCATGCCCGCCTCCGCGCCGAAGCTCGGGCAAGGGTCAGCAAGCCGGCGGCGATGGCGACCAGGGTCGCGACGCCCGCCGCCGCAAGCAAGATGCGGACCCGGTCCGCATAAAAGCCGACCGCCGCGCTGAAGCCGTAGCAAAGGAGGCGAACCTGATCGGCGAGCGCGCCGATCGTCCCCTTCCCGGCCTCGACAAGCGCAAGTCGAGCGTCGTCGCCTGTGATGGCGAGGCCGGAAAGGACGCGGGAGAGCCGCCCGTCGGAGGTCACGACCAGCAAAGCGGCCGGATGGGCGAAGCGCGCGAGCGCGGGATCGTAGGCGTAATGATAGCCGACCGCCGAGGTGAGGCGCGCCGCGATCGGCTCGCTCGCCATGAGCGCGGTTGTCGCCTGCCCGATTGGCGAAGCGAAGCCGATCTGACCGCCGATCATGCGCTTGCCGTCGTCCGCGGTCGCTTTCGGATTGAAGCCGATGACGACCAGCCGATAGTCCCGACCCGGAACGAGGCCGCTTCGGCCGAGCGCTAATCCGGCGAGCGCGAGAATCGGCGAACAGAGTTGAGGGCAGTCGTAGTCGGCAAACACGACGACAGCGGGCCGACCGCCGATGGCGTCGCTGAGCGACGTCGCGCGGCCGTCGAGATCGGTCAGCCGGGCGTCGAGCGGGAGCCTGGCGTCGACCGGCGGGGTGACGCCGACGTTCGCCAGTTGCTCGGCGGTCAGGCCGGCGCTTGCGGGAGCGCTCGTAAGCATGGCGAGGACGAGCGCGCCGATGCGCAGCAGGGTCGGCGTCGGTCGTTTCATCGGATCGCAGCCTTGGGCGGAGGCCGCGACGCGGGAACGGGGTCGTAGGCTTTTGTCCCGCGCTCGGCGACGAGCCTCATTGCTTGCGCGATCGGGATCTGGAACGCGCCGCGCGCTTTGTCGATCCAGCGAAACCGCTCGAGATCGGCCTGCTGCCGGGCGATCTCGGGGTCGCGCAATCCATCCGGCAGCGTCTGCAAGCGCGGCGCGGGGAATTCGTTCGGCTTCACGTATGTCGCGTCCGGCGCGAGCGTTCGGAAGAAGACGAAGAGGCCGGTCGCCACGAGCACGACGAAAACGAAGAAGCCGCCCATCACCGCGGCGATCGTGGCGGCGGCGATCGCAGGCCGCTCTCGCTCCTCGTTTCGCTCGAGGCTCATGACGGCCTCTCGTCGGCTACACGCTCGGCGCGTCGTCCCCGCCACCGGCCATAGCGCGGCGCGAGTCCGGCAGAGATACCGGCCATCGCGATCACCGCCAGCAACGCGGTCAAAGCCGTAAGCCAGGGCGTCCCGTATCCCGCGAGCCAAACGTCATGCAATCCGACGCCGACGATCGTCGAGACGCCGACGAATCGCAGGGCGGACGGACTTCCGCGCACGCGCTCCCACGCGCAGCCGACGATCGGCGCGACGGCGCCGAACAGAATCGCCGCGACCAAGAAGCCGAGCCAAAGTCCGTGTGCGCGCGCCAGATACCATGCAGCGTCGACCGGCTGGTCGCCATACCATTTGACGATGAAGGTCATCAGCCCGAGGTAGAAGGCGCCGAGCGCGGCCGCGAGCAGCAATCCGCCGATGTCGCCGTCCGCGATCTCGACTGCGCGCCGCGGCTGAAAGGCCGCGACGGCGGCGAGCGCGAGCAGGATCTGCTGCACGGCGATTTCCGCGCCGAAGGCGGAGTCGCTGAATCGCGGGTCGATCGAGAGCATCCAGTCGACGGCCACGACGCTCACCGCGACGCCGTGGAACACGAGCGCTATGGCCGCTCCGAGAAGGCCGAGACGGCGGGACGCGAACAGGAGGCCGATGGCGGCCCAGACCAGGATCGCGAGAAATCCGCGAACCGAGAACGAGGGAATGTTGAGATAGAAGCGCGCGACGTCCTGAGCCGTCCCGGCGCCGCCATTCGCCCAGGGGTAGATCGCGTGAAGGCCCGGGAGCAGAACCGCGAAATAGACCGGCAGCAACAGAGCGCAGAGCACACCGACGCGCAAGGTCGGCGCCGCCGCGCTGCCCCACCGTCCACCTGTCGTCTGGTGGATCAACGCAAGCGCAATCGCCCCGATCGGAAACGAGCTCCAGAACACGAAGCCGACCAGCCATCCCCACGCCGCGGCTTTCGGCGCCAGGAACGCAACGACCCCCACAACCGCCGCCGCAGCCATTCCCGCAAGCAAAAGCGCGTTCGGAGCAGGCGGATCGAACGAGGCCGGCGGATCGGAGCGAGAGGATTTGGCCGAGCTCATGGCGCCTGTCCTTGAAGAGGGACAGGCGTCCCCGAATCGTCGGGCGCCTCGGCCACGGTCGCCGAGCGGCTTTGCTGCAGGGCCCGGATGTAGGCGACGATCGCCCAGCGGTCATGCGGGGGCACGCGCGAGCCGTAAGCGTACATGATGCCGTAGCCGCTCGTGATGACGTCGAAGATGTGCTGAGCCGGCGCCTGCATCAGCGCTGCGCTGTAATAGGAGGGCGGGTGGGGGAATCCCCGGCGCACGACGGCGCCGTCCCCGTCGCCCCCATAGCCGTGGCATGGCGCGCAGAAGATGCCGAACCGTTCCTTGCCCCTTTGCATGAGGGCGAGATCGACAGGAGGCGGACTTGTCTCCTCGCGACGGAAGGCGGCGTCCTCCTCCGCGACCGTTCCGGCAGGCGGTTGCTGCGCAGCCGCTCCGTTCGCGAAAGGGGGAGCCGGCGCGTTCGTTCCGTAGTGGGGCTGGCGCGTCATCGACTGGTCGCTGCATCCCGCGACCGTCGCCGTGAGGAGCAGAGCGAGGACCGGCCTCATTGCGAAAGCTCCTCGAGCCTCAGCGCATGGGCGTCGAGCAGGAGAGACCGGAGACGCTCGCCCTCACGCGCTTCATCGGGCGCCTCGAGCAGGAGGAAATAGCGGTCGTCGGTCGCACGCTCGATCGCGGTCCCATTCGAACACGGGATGATGGAGTCGCGGCAGCCCGCACAGCGCCAGCAACGCGACAAAGCCTGCGATCGCCGCCGCGAGGACCGCGACCTCGAAGGGGACCAGAAGGAAAACTGGCCAGCTGTCGAGCGGCCTGCCTCCCGAGTTGATCGGATAGGCGTAGACAGCGCTCCAGAATTCAAGCCCATAGGCGAAGGCCGCGACACCGATCGCGGCGATCAGCATCGGCCACCGGATCGGCGAGGACGCAAGGCCCAGCGCCTCGTCGATCTCCGCGACGGGACATGGCGTCAAGGCGTCGGCGGGTTTGAAACCGTGATCGCGCGCGCCGCGCGCCGCGCGAACGAGGGCGTCCGGATTGCCGAATTCGGCGAGAATGAGCGGCGCCGCCCTCACGCCGACGCCTCCCGGTGGCGAAGCTCGCGGACTTCGTGCATCGGCACGACCGGCGCGACCCGGCAGAATAGCAGGAACATCCAGGCGAAAAAGAACAGCGGGCCGAACAGGAAGAGCCAGTCCCAGAAGGTCGGAAAGAATGTGCGGTCCATGCTCGGCAGAAAGCTGTGCGACAGCGTGTTCCAGATGATCAGGATGCGCTCGAGCCACATGCCGACGAGGATCGCGATCGAGACGGCGATGAGAACGGCGAGGCTCGCCCGCGCCCGGGGAAACCAGAAGACCTGCGGCGCGAGCACGTTGCAGAACAGCATGCCGGCATAGAGCGGCCAGTATGTTCCGGTGAATTCGAAGGCGACAAGATCGCGATCGGACGGGTCGCCGCCGATCCAGGCCGCGAACCACTCGCTGGCGTAGGACAGCCCCATGACGATCGCCGCCATCAGGATGATTTTGGCCATCGCGTCGAAGTGGCGCTCGGTGATCAGCGCCTGAAGCCCGAGGCCGCGCGAAATGGCGAGGGTGAGGAGAACCACCATTGCGAAGCCCGAGTACATCGCGCCGACCACGAAGTAGGGCGGGAAGATCGGCTCGCGCCAGCCGGGCATCAGGCTCGCCGCGAAATCGAGCCCGACGATCGAATGGACGGAGCAGACAAGCGGCGTCGCGAGCGCGGCGAGCGTGATCTGCAGTCGGCGGTAGTGGCGCCAATGTCTGGCCGAGCCGCGCCAGCCGAGCGCGAGGACGCCGTAGACCTTCCGCCACGATCCCCGCGAGCGATCGCGGGCCGTGCCAAGATCGGGCAGGACGCCGACGTACCAGAAGATGATCGAGAACAGGAGGTAGCTCGTGATCGCCCAAAAGTCCCAGATCAGCGCGCTGCGCCACTGCGGCCAGACCTGCATCGTGTCGGGATAGGGCGCGAGCCAGTAGAAGTAGAGCGGCCGTCCCAGGTGAAAGATCGGGAAAAGCCCGGCGATCGAGACGGCGAAAAGCGTCATCGCCTCGGCGAAGCGGCTGATCGACGTCCGCCAAGACTGGCGGGTGAGGAGGAGCAGCGACGAGATCAGCGTTCCCGCGTTGCCGATTCCGATCCACCACACGTAGTTCGCAATCGGGAAGCCCCAGACGACGCTGGTGTTGTTGCCGAAGATGCCAATGCCGGCGCTGAACAGCGTGATGACGCCATAGAGCGTCGCGAGCGTGCCCGCCGAGGCGATCAGGAAGGCGATCCACCATCCCGTACCGGCCCGGCCCATGAGCGGCGCGCAGACGAGGTCGGTGATCGTGCGGTCGTCGAGGGTCCTCGGCAGAACGGGAGCGTCCTCGAGTTCCGACGCCGGATCGAACGCGGAGGCCGCCGTCACGTCTGCGCCCCCAGGTCGTCGCTCGTGTTTCTCAACCGAGCCAGATAGGTTGTACGCGGCCGCGTATGAAGCTTTTCGAGAAGCGTGTAGTGGTTCGACGCGAGACGCAGGCCGGACACCGCGGAGCCGGCGTCCATGAGATTGCCAAAACGGATAGCCTGGGTCGGGCAGGCGGCGGCGCAGGCTGGCGTGACCTCGCCATCGGCGACGAGGCGCGTCTCGCGCTCGGCGAGCCGCCGCGCCCGACTGATGCGCTGAACGCAGTAGGTGCATTTCTCCATCACGCCGCGGGCGCGCACGCTGACGTCGGGGTTGTTTGCGGCCTTGATGAGCGGGTCGCCAAGGTTTCCGTACTCCTGCCCGTCGGCGTAGCCGAAGAAATTGAAGCGGCGCACCTTGTAGGGACAATTCGATTGGCAGAAGCGCGTGCCGACGCAGCGGTTGTAAACCTGCACGTTCAGGCCTTCGTGGTCGTGCACCGAGGCTTCGACCGGGCAGACGGGCTCGCAGGGCGCCGTCTCGCATTGCATGCAGGGCACCGGCTGGAAAACCGGCCGCACCGTAGGCTCGGCGCCATGGTCGTAGACGTCGATCCGGAGCCAATGCATGTCGCGGCCCACGCCGATCTCCTCAGGGCCGATCGCCGGCACATTGTTCTCCGACTGGCAGGCGACGACGCAGGCGTTGCAGCCGATGCACGCGCCGGTATCGATCACCATGCCCCAGGCGTACGGGTCGCCGGCGGGCGTGGGCCGGGGCGCGTTGAAGCTCGGGCGCGGCGACGGCGGCGGAATGGCTCCCCCGACGTCGATTTCCGGCGCGAGCTCCTCCGCCCTCCCTTCGAGCGCGAACAGACCTGCGGTCGAGGGCGGCAGGCGCCCGTTTCGCCCGATCTTGCGGACGCTCACGCCGCTGAGAATCCAGGGCGACTCCGATCTCTGAAGGGGAGCGGCGTTGAAGCCGACGCCGTCGCCGATCGCGCCGGCGCGCGTTCGGCCGTAGCCGAGCGAAAGCGCAAGCACGCCGGGAGCGGCGCCGTTCGCGAGGCGCACCGGACCGAAGATCGACCGGCCATTTGCGCTGACCTCGATCTCGTCACCTTGCTCGACGCCAAGGGTCTTGGCGTCGACCGGCGACATATCGACGGCATTGCCCCAAACCGACTTCGAGAACGGCTGCGGACACTCCTGAAGCCATGCGTTGTTGGCGAAACGTCCGTCGAAGACGGAGGGATCGACGCGAAAAAGCGCCGTGAGACCGGGTTGCGAACGAGCCGGCGCCCAGCCCGGAAACGTCGCCGGCGGTTTGGCGATCGGCTTCGCCGCGGTGTCGCCGACGACGCCGTCGATTAGCGCTTGCCGCCAGCGCTCATCGAAATTGTCTTCGCCCCAGCGTGATCGCCAGGTTGCGCGGACACGGTCGTAGTCGTTCTGTTGGGGGTTCCCGGCAAGCGCCGCGAGGAGCCTATGCGCGCTCACGGCGGCGTGCAGCGGTTGGATCAGGGGCTGAACGATGCTGACGACGCCGTCCGTCGCGGCGATGTCCGACCAGCTTTCCAGCGGGTGCGGCGCCGGCAGGTGCCATGTCGAGGCCGCCGCCGTTTCGTCGAAATAGGCGCCCAAATGGATTCGGAAAGGGACCCTTGCGATCAATGTCCCGAGGTCAAGGTCGCCAGGCGCCGTCGCGACCGGATTCGAGTCTACAATGACAAGGGTTTCGACGCGGTTCGCTTCAATATCCGTGGCCAGCTCGGCGAGTGAGGCCGCCTCGCTCACCCCGAGATCGGGCTCGAAGCCGTCCACGGGAGCGCCAAGCCGATCGTTGAGCCAGACCCCGAGCGGAGCCGCATTCGGAAGCGACGGCCCGACCAGCACGAGCCCGCGCCCGGGATGGGCCTGCAGGTCCTTCGCGATCGCATCGACAAAACGGGCGTGGTCCGGGGGGAGCTCTGGCTGCGGGTTCGGCGCGCCGAGCCCGCTTGCGAGCGCCGCGATCATCGCCTCGATCGCCTCGGGCGGCGCAACGAGCCGATGATCTGCGAATGCGCCGGTCAGCGACATCGCGGATTCGACCGCGTACAGCCGGCAGCCGGCGCGATCGCGCTTTCGTCGCTCGGCGAGCGCCCGACCGAAACGCGCCTGGTCCGGACCGGGCCCGAGCGGATCGGCGGCCAACGCCACAAGGATGTCGACGTCCTCGAGGCGCGGCCTGAGGATAAGCGGCTTGCCGTAGACCGCCTGAGCCGCAGAAAGTTCGTCCGTCTCGGAGGGTTCGAAGACGTGGCGCCGCAAGTTCGGAAACACGGCTTGCAACCCCCGGATCTGATCCAGGAGGGTCGGAGAGGTGATGCGTCCCGTGAGGAGCCTGAGGGTCGAGCCTCCGTCAGCCTGGTGCGGCTTCAGGCGCGCTCTTAGCGCGCTTTCGAAGGCCGGCCCGTCGCTGATCTCGCCGGCGTCGCGGATGGCCTGCGAGCGGTCGGGATCGTAAAGCGAAAGGATCTCCGCCTGCGCGAACAGGTCGGTCGCGCCGAGGCTCGCGGGGTGACGGGGATTGCCTTCGACCTTGATCGGCCGGCCCTCGAAGGAGGCGACGAGCGCGCCCCGGCCGTAACCAGCGAGCGGAAGCGCAGTGGCGTAATGTTGGGTGAGTCCCGGCACGAGGCCTTCAGGCAAATGCACGTAGGGAAGCTCTTCGAGCGTCTCCTTGGCGACAACCGCCTCGTCGGGCCTCGAACAGCCAGCCGCCAAAGACGCGACTCCGGCCGCCAGGGCCTGAAGCGCGGCCCTCCTCGACAAGGCCTGACGCATAAGGGGATCGCCGCCCCTCATCGGTGACACACCGAGCAGTCCGTCAGGTGCGTCGTGTCGATCTCATAGTGCGCCATGAGCTTTCGGCCCTCCTCGTTCTGATCGGGAGGCGGCGCCCAGGAGGCGGCGAAAACCTGGTCCGGCTTTCGCAGATACGGCGCGGGGTTGCGATGGCAGTCGAGGCACCAGCCCATCGTCATGGGCTCCGCTTGGCGGGTGAGCGGCATTTGGTCGACCTGGCCGTGACAGGTCGTGCAGCCGACGCCTTTTGCGAGGTGGATCGAATGATCGAAGTACACGTAATCCGGCAGGGCCTTGACGCGTCGCCAAGGGATCGGCGCGCCCGAGGCGAGGCTATTGCGAGCCGGCGCCAGCGCCGCGGCTTGCGAGAAGAGCTGCGAATGGCAGGTCATGCAGACTTCGGTCGGTGGGATGCCAGCCCACCGCGACCGCTCGGCGCCGAAATGACAATATCGACAATCGAGCCCGTCGAAACCGACGTGGTGCTCGTGGCTGAACGGGATCGGCTGCGAACGCGCCAGAGTTTGACCGGTGACGTAAGGCGACCGCGTGATCGCATAGCCCGCTCCGATCAGGATTGCGGGAGAAACCGCGATCGCAATCAATGCCGCCCGGACCGCCGTATCCGCGTAGGGCTGGAAGAGTTGCGCCATCGGCCCCTCAGGAACTGCAGCACGCCGATAATTGCGGCAGGGCCAAAATGTTCCCCGCGCACGCGACAAAATTGCGCGCGCGCCAGTTTGGGCGAAGCGCAGTTCAGGCGTTGGAAGAACCAGGGTTCATTCCACTTGGCGCTGGAGCCCGCATCAGCACGCCGTCGGGATAGCGTTGGGCCCCTCATTCGCCGTCTATTCGCCGCTTGCTCCATGCCCGACAAACGGCGGCGAACGATTGTCCCGCCGTTGCCCACGCCTGCCGAGAACTCGTCATTGCGGTATCTCACCATTTACGGCGGTGGGCCGTAGTTACGCTGCGCGTAAGGTGTCGCGAGGAGACGAAGCAGGAGCCGGAGCGGACTAAGATCCTAAGCCTATACATCAACTCAGCTTGGGCATCCGCCGTCAGGTTACGAGGTTTTAATCCGGCGGACATTGTGCGTCCACTGACAATCTCAATTCTGCGCCGATCTCGTCAAACATCTTGCGCTCTCCCCTCTCACCGTAGGGATAGGAGTTGCTTGTCTAAAGAAGCAACGGGTTGCCAGCATTGGGAGGAGCAAAGTGAAAGCTTTGACCGGATCGGTCGGCCTGACAGCATTGCTATTGGGCGCAACTGCGCTCGCAGGCGGCGCTGACGCGGCGTCACTGTCCGTGACCACGAAGCCGTTCGGCGCAACGCCAGACGGACAGCCTGTCCAGATGTATCGACTTGAGAACAACAATGGCATGGAGGTGAACATCATCACCTACGGCGGCGCCGTCCAGTCGATCATGGTTCCGGACAAGAATGGCCATCTCGCGGATGTGGCCCTCGGTTTCGACAATCTCACCGACTACCTGAAAACTGACACCTACTTTGGCGCGCTGATCGGCCGGTACGGCAATCGGATTGCCAAGGGCGAGTTCACGCTTGATGGCAAGACGTACCATTTGCCGATCAACAATGGCCCGAACAGCCTGCACGGCGGCACGAAGGGCTTCGACAAGGCCGTGTGGGCGGCTTCGCCGATCGAAAGCCCCAATGCGGTCGGCGTCGAACTGACCCATTTCTCGCCGGACGGCGACATGGGCTATCCGGGCGATCTCGCGGTCACCGTCCGCTATACGCTCGACAACGACAACGACCTGCGCATCCACTACTCGGCCGTCACCGACAAGCCGACGGTCCTAAACCTCACCAACCATACCTACTTCAATCTGGCGGGCGCCGGAAACGGCACGGTGCTCGATCAGGTCGCCATGATCAACGCCAACGCCATCACGCCAGTCGATGACACGCTTATTCCGACTGGCAAGATGATGGACGTGTCCGGAACCGATCTTGGCTTCATGACGCCGACCGCGATCGGCGCCCACATCCACGCCGACAACCCGCAACTCAAATACGCCGAGGCCAAGCAGGGCGGTTACGACTTCAACTACGTCCTCAACAATCCCGGCGACCTCAACGCTCTGGCCGCGAGCGTAACCGATCCGAAATCCGGACGGACGATCGAGATGTACACCGATCAGCCGGGCGTGCAGTTCTACACGGCGAACTTCGTCAACGACGTGCATGGCAAGGACGGGAAGGTCTATCCGCACTGGGGCGCCTTCACGCTGGAGGCCCAGCATTTCCCGAACTCGCCCAACGAGCCGAGCTTCCCCTCGACCGAACTGAAGCCTGGCCAGAAATACAGCCAGACGACGATTTACAAGTTCCTGCCCACCAATCTGCCGTCGTGAAACGCCGCGCCCCCGACGGGATCGAATCGCCTTCGGGGGCTTTCACTTGCTTGCAGAAAAAACGGAGGAGATTCCCACGATGACCAAGAGGAGCCTAGACCAGGAACGCAATCCGCTTGCGCCGGGCCTGTCGCGGCGGAGCCTTTTTCGCGGGGGCGTGACCTCGGGCGCTGCGATGTTGGCGCTCTCGGCATTCGGCCGCAGCGAGTCCGCTTTTGCGGCGGGGAATTCAAGCCTGCCGACGCATCCGGAATGGAGGTTCGTGTTCGTCAACCACGTCACGACCAATCCGTTTTTCGTGCCGACGCAGTATGGGATCGCCGACGCGTGTTCCCTGCTCGGCTGCACCTACCAGTGGACCGGATCGCAAACGTCCGTCGCGTCCGAGATGGTCAACGCCATGAACACCGCGATTACCGCGAAGGCGGACGCCATTGCGGTCGCGCTGGTCGATTTACATGCCTTCAATGACCCCGTGAAAAGAGCGCTCGAAGCGGGGATTCCCGTCTTCTCTTATAATGCCGACACGAAGGGCAACGACCGCCTCGCCTACATCGGGCAAGACCTGTTCGCCTCCGGTCAGGCGCTCGGGCGGCGCATCGTCGAACTCGTCGGGGAAGGTCCGGTGGTCGGCTTCATCGCGACGCCGGGGCAACTCAACATCCAGCCGCGTCTCGACGGCGCCAAGGACGCCATCAAGGCGTCGGGCAAGAAAATCGTTCTGGACGAGGTCGCGACCGGACCGACAGTCAACGAGGAAGTTTCACGGGTCGACGCCTATTCCGTCGGACACAAAGACATCAAGGGCATGTTCGCGGTCGACGCCGGCAGCACGATGGCGGTCGGCAAGGCGATGGAAAAGTACGGTCTCCACGCCAAGGGCGTACACGCCGGCGGCTTCGACCTGCTTCCTGAGAATTCTTGACGCCATCGCCAACGACCATCTCGACTTCACCATCGACCAGCAGGCCTATTTGCAAGGCTTTTACACCGTCATGGAAATGGCGATGTTCAAGCTGTCGGGCGGATTGACGGGCCCCGCGGAGATCAACACGGGACTTCAAGTTCGTCGCCAAGAGCGACGTGGCGCCTTACCGGACGACCCACAGCCGTTACGAAGGCACCTCCTCGGGCGAGGCGGTTATTCCGAGGTCGGGTCCGATCAGCACCTAGAGGCGGCGGCCGGCGATGCAAGACAGGGTGAATCCCGCCGCCGTGGAGGCGCGGCCGCCTGACGCGGACGGGCGCCGCGCCGGCGTGCTGCGCCGGGCGGGCTTGTCCATTCTGAGATGGCCAGAGGCCAGCATCTTTATCGCCGGCGCCTTGCTCGCCGCCTACTTCCAGTCGACCAATTCCGCTTTCCTTTCGCTTTCCAACATCGAAAACCTGATCGACTACACAGCGACCACGTCGATCATCGCCGCAGGCGAAGTCATGGTGCTCGTCTGCGGCGAACTCGACCTCTCGCCCGGCATGGTCTACGCCCTGTCGCCTTTCATCATGTTCTTCGCGATCTCCGCGGGAATGCCGGCCGGCGTCGCGGTGGTTCTGGCGCTGGGGGCCGGGGCGCTCGTCGGCCTGTTCAATGGGGCGGTGACGACATTTCTGGGCGTGCCGGCTTTCGTCACGACGCTCGGGACGATGTTTCTCGTCAATGGGCTGACCTTGAGCATCTCGGGCGGATTCCCGGTCGAACCTAACGCCGCAGCCATATTCGCGGCTGTCTTCGGCGCCAATGCCTGGGCGCGGCTCGCGTGGTCTCTGGCGATCGCGATCGTGTTGCAGTTCGTGCTGAGCCGCACCCGCTTCGGTCTTCACACCATCGCCGTCGGCGGCAATCTGGTCGCGGCGGAGGAAGTGGGGATCCGGGTGCGCAGCATCAAGATCCGCAATTTCGTCCTGTGCAGCGTGCTGGCCGGATTTGCGGGCGTCATCGACGCGTTCCGCATCGGGTCGATCGACCCGCTAGCGGGAGGCTCCGAGATGACCTTCGCCGCCATCGCCGCAGCGGTGATCGGCGGCACGCTGCTCACCGGCGGTTCGGGGACCCTCATCGGCGCCTTCATCGGGGCGCTCGTGCTCGGCATCCTCAAGGACGGCTTCACGCTCTCCGGGGTCAGCGCCTTCACGTTCGACATGATCCTCGGCGCCGCCATCCTGGTGACGATGGCGGTCAACGTCCATCTGTCGCGATGGCGGGAACGGGGAGGAGCATGAGCCAGGATTTTGTACGGCCCCGAGACGCTTCGGGCGGAGCACATCGAAAAATCGTTCGGGCGCATTGCGGCGCTTGAGAGACGTCAATCTGCGCCTCCAACGCGGCGAGGTTCTGGGACTGCTCGGAGACAACGGCGCCGGCAAGTCGACCCTGATGAAGATCTTCACCGGCTACTTCCAGCCGAGCGCCGGGCAACTGTACTTCGAGGGCCGGCCTGTTCAATTCCGCTCGGTCAGCCACGCCCGCTCGCTCGGCATCGAGGCCGTCTATCAGGACCTGGCGCTCGTCAATCAGCTGAACGTCTACCGCAACATGTTCCTTCAGCGCGAGCCGGTCGTTGGCGGCCTTCTGGGCATTTTGGACGAGCGCGAGATGCGCAGCCAGGCGATCGCGGTGCTCGAGCGCATGAAGGTCCGGGTGCCCTCGGTCGATGTCGACGTCGCAAGGCTCTCCGGCGGACAACGTCAGGCGGTCGCCATTGCGCGCTCAGTCTATCAGAAGGCCAAGGTGCTGCTGCTCGACGAACCGACCGCCGCGATGGGCGTCAAGGAATCCGCGCTGATCCTCGACCTCATCCAGCGGCTCAAGGAGGGCGGTGACGTCGCCATCATCATCGTCGCCCACAATTACGCGCAGATCTTCGACGTTTGCGACCGGATCAATCTGGTCGAGAGCGGCAGGATCGCGTTCGACAAGCGGACTTCGGAGACCTCGATCGAGGAGCTGACGGAGAGGGTCGTCAAGGAGTATCGCTCGGCGCGCTCTGTCGCGCAGCCTCCGGAGCTGTAAGTCGCCACCGCGTAGGGCAGCGGCGATCGTGGTCAACGTTTATCCGTCGGGTGCGTCCGGCCCGAGCCAGGACAGAGCGCGCTTCACAAAGTCGCGTCCTCGCGATCGGCGACATTCGCCGTGCGCGAGGATCACCGCTTCACAATCCCAACTCAGCACCTTGGCGCGCGCAGACCGCGCCGCGTCGCGATCAAGGAAGGTTAGCCGCAAATCGCGCGGCGCGCCGGGTTTGGCGGACGCAATCCCGCCGAGCCTGGCCAGCGGCCGTTGCCACCAAGACCAGTTCTGTTTCAGAAAGGCGTCGTCGAACGCCTGGATCAGGTCGGCGAAGATCGCGGTCCGCGATGGGCGATGGAAAAAGACCACCTCATCAAAAACGGGCGAGCCCCGAAACCGGGCCTGATCGATGTCGAGGCGCCATTCGGATGGAGGCGCGTCATCAAGGACGTCTGTAAATCCGAGCGCCGGGAATCGCGCGATTGTCGACCTGAGGCCCCAGAGCTTCGCCGTCGGGTAAGTCGCCTTCCAGTCTGCGAGATGAAGATGGTGCAGCTTGTTGGGGCTTACGAGATGACCGACGCGCCCAAGCATGTCGACTTCGGCCCGGAGGGCGTCGGCAAGCGCGATTGGCGACCACACCCAAAGTCGGTCGTCCGACAGACGCACGATGACGCTTCGCGTTGGGTATGGGAATCCATGGAAGCCGACAGTCCCGCCATCAGCAAGCCAGAGCGACCCGTGGAGTTTCTTCAGGCGCGGCATGGCCTCTCCTTGCCCATTTTATTGGATCGTCCTCCGCAAGCTCAAAGATCTGGTCAGGATTGGGTCGGGCTTGTGCGGCGAGGGTGCATCCGCAACCACCCAAGGGGATGCGCGTGCGTCAGCCAATTGTTGAGCCGGTCGAGGTAAATATAGACCACCGGTGTCGTGTAGAGCGTCAGCAACTGTGAGACGAGAAGACCGCCGACCATTGCGATGCCCATCGGCTTGCGCAGTTCCGCCCCGGCGCCGCTTTCGAGGGCGAGCGGCAGGGCGACGATCAGGGCGCAAACCGTCGTCATCATGATCGGGCGAAACCGCTGCAGGCAGGCGTGGCGGACCGCGTCGACCGGGCTCATATGCTCCTCCCGCTCGGCCACAAGCGCGAAATCGATCATCATGATCGCGTTCTTTTTGACGATGCCGATCAGGAGGAGGACGCCGATCAGGGCGATCAGCGTCAGGTCGTAGCCGGTCAGGATCAGGATCACGAGCGCGCCGACGCCGGCGGCCGGGAGCGCCGAGAGAATGGTGACCGGATGGACGAAGCTTTCATAGAGCATGCCCATGAGGATGTAGATCGTCACGATCGCCGCCATGACGAGGAGCGGCATCGTGACGAGCGACGCCTGGAACGCTTGCGCGGTGCCCTCGAACTGCCCGACGAGGGTCGGGCGCGCGCCGAGGCTCGCCTTCGCCTTGGTGATGGCGTCGACCGCCTGGCTCAGCGACGCGCCCTTGGCGAGGTTGAACGACAGCGTCACCGAGGGAAAGACGCCCTGGTGGTTGACGGTCAGCGGTTCGACCTTTCGCGTCTCCCGCGCGACCGCCGACAGCGGGACCTGACCGCCGGTCGCGTTGGTGACATAGAGGCTCGCCAGGGCGTCCGGCCCGGATTGAAATTTCTTCTCGACCTCGAGGATCACGTAGGCCTGTTGGGTCGGGTTGTAGATCGTCGCGATCTGCGCCTGTCCGAAGGCGTCATCGAGCGCGGCGTCGATGCTGGAGATCGGCACGTTGAGGCTGGAGGCCAGATTCCGATCGACTTCGATGACGACGTGAGGCGAGTTGATCTGCTGGTCCGAGGCGACGTCGCTGAGGATCTTCATGCCTTCCATCTTTTCCAGCAGGATCGGGGCGTAGTGGTTGAGCTGATCGGTGTCCGTGTCGGTCAGCGTGTACTGGTATTCCGCCTGCTCGAGCCGCGCGCCAATTCGGATGTCCGGCACGGCCTGCATGAAGAACTTGCCGCCGACCACCTTGGCGACCTCGGGCCTGAGCCGCGCCATCACCTCCTGGACGGAAGGGCGTTCCGCGAACGGCTTCAGCTGGACGAACATGCGCGCCGTGTTCTCGGTTGCGTTGCCGCCCGTCGCGCCGGCGAACCCGACGACGCCGGAGACGGCAGGATCCTTGAGGATGATGGCGGCGTATTCATTCTCGATCTTGGCCATCGCCTCGAAGGCGATGTCCTGGCGCGCCTGCGCGACGCCCATGAAGATGCCGGTGTCCTGTTCGGGCAGGAACCCCTTCGGGATCACAAGATAAAGGTACACGGTGAGCGCAATCAGCCCGACGGTCACGAGCAGCATCCAAAACTCGTGCCGCAGGGCCCAGACCAGCCCCCGATCGTAGGTATCGCGCATGGTGTCGAAGCCTCGCTCGAGCCAGCGGCTGAAGCGGTTCTGCGGTTCGCCGCTGTCGCGCGTCAGGAACCGCGCGCACATCATCGGCGTCAGCGTCAGCGACACGAAGCCGGAGATGAAGATCGCGAGAATCGTCGTCATCGCGAACTCATGGAAAAGCAGTCCGACCACGCCCGCCATGAAGAGGACCGGAATGAAGACCGCCGCCAGCGACAGCGTGATGGAAAGAATCGTGAAGCCGATCTCGCCCGCGCCGTCGAGGGCGGCTTCAAGGGGCGGCTTCCCCTCCTCGATATGGCGGACGATGTTCTCGATCATCACGATCGCGTCGTCGACAAGGAACCCGATCGCGATCGTCAGCGCCATCAGCGAGAGGTTGTCGATGCTGTAGCCGAGCAGATACATCGCGCCGAATGTGGCGACGATCACGACCGGCAGGACGATGCCCGGAATTACGGTCGCCCAGAACTTGCGCAGGAACAGGAAGATCACCAGGACGACGAGCGCCATCGCCAGCACGAGCGTGAACTCGACGTCGGAGACGGAGGCGCGGATCGACAGCGAGCGGTCCGAGACGAGGTCCACGTGCACGGCGCGCGGGATCGACTTCTCGAGTTGCGGCATCATCGCCTTGATCCGATCGACGACGTCGAGCGTGTTGGCGCCGGGCGCCTTGAACACCAACAGAACCTCGGACCGCTTGGTCCCGAACCAGGCGCCCGTGCGTGGGTTTTGCGGCCCGTCGACCACGGTCGCGATGTCTCCCAGCTCGACCGGCGCGCCGTGGCTGTAGGCTACGATCATCTTGCGGAACTGGTTGGCGTTTTCCAGCTGCTGGTTGACGTCGAGCGGAAATTCCTCGTGACGGCCTTCGAGATTGCCGGTGGGCTGGAGCGCGCTCTCGGAAGTGAGCGAGGCGCTAATCTGCGCAAAGCCCAGGCCTTTCGCCGCGAGGGCGTCGGGATTGAGCCGAACCTGCACGGCGGGCTCCGCCTGACCGGCAATCGCCACCTGCCCGACGCCGCTCACACGCGACAGCGACTGGCCGAGAAGGATGTTCGCGTATTGATCGAGCTCCTGGATTGGATAGGCGTCGGAATGGACCGCGTAAATGAGGACCGGCAAGTCGGCCGGATTGGTCTCCCGGTAGGTCGGCGGAGTGGGAAGATCTTTCGGAAGAAGCGCGCTCGCAGCCTGGATCGCCTGCTCCACGTAGCCGGCGTCGCGGGTGATGCTTGTGCTGAGGTCGAACTGCAGGGTGATCGACGTCGAGCCGAGCCCGCTCGTCGAGGTCATCGAGGCGAGGCCGGGAATAGCCGTGAACTGGTCCTCGAGCGGTGTCGCAACGGTCGAGGCCATCACATCGGGGCTCGCGCCCGGGAAGGTCGCCGACACCGTAATCGTCGGAAACTCGACGTTGGGCAGCGCAGCGACGGGCAGGAGCGTGAATGAGACTGCGCCGAAGGCAAAAAGACCGGCGGTCATCAGCGCAGTCGCGATCGGCCGGCGGATGAAGATTTCCGAAATATTCATGGCGCCGCGCTCGCGGTCGCCTTGGGCGGTTCGACCGCGACCTTCACCCCGTCATCGAGATTGTATTGCCCGTTGATGACGACCTGCTCGCCCGGCGAGACCCCCTTGGCGAACACGGCCAGCCCATTCTGGCGGGCGACGACCAGGACGGGGACGCGGTGGACCACATCGTCCGACCAGATCGCATAGACGTAATCGCCGTCCGGACCCGATGCGACGGCCGCGACCGGCGCGGTGAGGGCGTTCTTGCGGACGCCGAGCATAAGGTTGACGGTGACGAACGCTCCCGGCCAGAGCGCATCATTGTCGTTGGGGAAGGTCGCGTAGAGAGCGACGGTGCCAGTCGTCGCCACGATCTGATTGTTGATGAAGGTGAGCTTGCCGTCGCCCAAAGGCTTTCCTTCCTGCGACAAGGCGCGCACATCGAGCGGCGCTTCGTTTTGCGCGGCGCGGACGTTGTCCAGTTCGCTCTGCGGGAGGGGGAAGGTCACATAGATCGGCGCAATCTGGGTGATGGTGACCAGCGTCGTGCCCGCGCCGGCCTGGACGTAATTGCCCGGATCGACCGCCATGGCGCCGGCTATCCCCGCTACCGGAGAGTTGATGTGGGCGTACTCGACGTTCAGCTTGGCCGTCTCGACGTTAGCCTGATCGAGCTTGACCGTGCCCTCGTCCTGCTGGACCACGAACGCTTGGTCGGCCGCCTGCTGTTCGGCGATCGAATTCTCGGCCTCCAGCTTCTGGTAGCGCGCGAGATCGGTCCGGGCTTCAGCGAGGAGCGCCTGGTCATGCTGGAGTTGCGCCTGCGTCTGATCGAGCGCGGCCTGGTAGGGTCGGGGATCGATGAGAAACAGCGGATCGCCCGCTTTGACAGCCTGACCCTGCTTGAAAAAAGCCTGCATGATCTGGCCGTTCACCCGCGACTGCACGTTGACGGCCTGGATCGACTGCACCGTTCCGAGCGCCCGGATGACGACGGGGACGTCCGCCCGGACAATGGATGCCGCTGTCACCGGAACCGTCGGCTGAACGCCCGCCGGTCGCGGCGCGGCGGCTTCGGACCGGCGCCACGAATAGCCGGCTGCTCCGAGCGCGGCCGCCGATACGATCGCAAGGAGAAGCGTCAATCCGGGTCGAAAACGCATGTCCTGACTCGGCTTCAAAAAACGGCGCGCCCTAAGAGACGCCCACGCGCTTCCAGCCGCTGTGCGGCGATCGCCGCTGCGGTTCCTCCCGCGGCGCCACCGTGGCGATCCCGCTGGAATCCTTCATTTGCGGCCCAAATCCATCCCGACGCCCTTATCCACAAACCTTAGCGTGTAGACCTTCCTGTAGTCGGTATCGGGCTGCACGATCCCGGCTTTCACCATTTCGTCGAAGAAGGCTTTGACGCGCGCGTCCGTCATGGCGCCGATTCCGAGCTTCAACGCGTCGCCCAAGTCGACGATCCCGTACTGCTTGAGATTGGCGATCGAGTAGGCGATTTGACCGTCGGTCATTCCGGGATTGGCCCGCTCGATCGCCTCGTTGGCCTTGGCGTTGTCGCCGTAAAGGTAGTGGCGCCAGCCGATCGCCGAAGCGTCGACAAATCGCTGCACGAGGTCCGGATTCCGCTCGACGGTGTCGCGGCGCGCCTCGATCAGCGACGAGTACGTGGAGTAGCCATGGTCGGCGAGCAGGAAGACATTGGGCTTGAAATGGCCCTGCTGCTCGATCGCATAAGGCTCCGAGGTCAGATAGCCCTCCTGGATTGAATGCTTGTCCACGATGAACGGCGCCGAATTGAAGTCGTAGGGCTTCACGTTCGCGCCGCTGAAGCCCCAGGCTTTGACCATCCACGCGTAAAATGAATACAAGCCGCCGGCGCTGACGTAGGCCGGCGAAGCCTTCGGCAGGTCGGTCCACTTGTCCAGCCCGACGCCGGGATGAGACATGAAAATCTGCGGGTCCTTCTGAAAATCGGCGGCGACAGCGACAATCGGGATGTTGCGCTCCTCGGCCATGAAATCGCCAAGCAGGTCGCCGCCCTGGAAGAAGTCGATCTTGCCGGCGAGCAGGAGCATTCCGCCGTTGCCCTCCGGTCGCCCTGGCTGAATCGTGACGTCGAGCCCGTATTTGGCGTAGGTCCCGTCGACGACGGCTTGGTAATATCCTCCGGCCTCAGCGTCGGCGAGCCAGTTCAAGCCGAAGGTGACCTTGTCGAGCGCGAGGGCGGGGCTGCCCGATAAGAAAATGGCGGCAAGAGCGGCAGAAACGGAGAGGGAGAGCGCAGCCATCCTCCCTCTCGCGTCCGCCCAAACCTGTTTCAGGTTCCGCTCTTCATGCATGCGCCAATCCCGTCGTTGAGAGCTCTCAACGCCTTCGCAGAGCCACGCCGCACCGGAGATGATCACGCCACTTCCGCGGGGTTAAAACGCGTTCATAGCGCCGCGCTCTTCGGTTTCGGAAGGAACACAAAACCGCCACGACGGTTCCCACGTTTCCAGGCTGAGTGACAAAAACATTGCGGCGGGGCTCTTGGAGGTCCACGTGACGGCTTCTGAGGTCAATTCAAGTGCCTACGGTTAGGCTAAAGTGAACTCAGGTCGACGCCCTCGGGGAGCCTGCCGCCGGCCAATTGGTAGAAGCCCGCGAGTTGGCGTGCCAACATCCGCCCGAGGAGTTCCTCCATCCGCGAGACATCGATGCGCCCTTCGCGGCACGCTTCGTCGCTAGCATCCAGGGCACGAAAGTAGCCCGAACGATCCTGAACGATCTGATCTGGAATGGTCGGCGTCCCCGGCAGGATGAAGCCCGAGCGGATCATCAGTACCACATACGAGGCGATACGTGAGGTGCGCCCGTTGCCATCGTCGAAGGGGTGAATCCAGTTCAGCCGCCACATGGCCGCCTCGGCCCGGGCCCGCTCGTCGGGATCGCTGATCGGTTCCGGCGCCTCCGCCTTGCTATGACGCCGTTCACTTGCGTCGTCGGTTCCGTTCACGGGCGATCGCCTCGGCCTCTTCGTTGATCATATCCCGGATAATCCGTGGATTTTCGAAGCTGGTGTTGCCGAAGGCAAAGCTTCGCCGCTGCTCTTCTTGCTGTTCCAGAGAAGGCGTCTCCATTTTTGCTGCCTTGAGAAGCAGCTCCAAAGCTGACGAGCCCATGATCCCTCCAGATTCGATCGCATCATCATATGGGGGTCCGGTTAACAGCCTGGCAAGATAAATTTGGCCCCAAAGACCTGGGTGCCAGGGGCCACACTGAGGCACGCGCCACTTCGGCGACAGTCCTCGATTTTTATATCAGGCGCTTTGAGGGCTCGCTCCGCTGCGTGTGCGGAGCATCGATCACCCCTTCACCTCCTCGATCCGCACGTCGTAGCCCCACAGCGTGCGGAGATGGCGCAGCGTCGCCTCCATGCCGACGTCCGAGAGGCCGACGCCGTTGCGCATCGTGTGCCGCAGGACGAGCGGGCGATCGCCGAGGACGTCGGCTTCGATGACCTGAATGTCCGGGTCGGTGGCGCCGACGTCGTAGCTGTCGGCGAGCTTCGAGCGCACGTGGCGGTAGCCTTCGGCGTCGTGGATCGCTTCGACCCGGACCTTCGAATCGGACGCCTTGTCGGCGAGCGCGAACATGCGGAACTGGCGGATCAGCCGCGGCGACAGGAACTGCCGGATGAAGGATTCGTCGCGGTAGTTGGCCCAGATGTCGCGCAGCACCGCCGGCCAGTCCTTGCGCCCGGCGATGTCGGGGAACCACTCGCGGTCCTCGTCGGTCGGCGTCTCGCAGATCCGCCGGATGTCCTGCATCATCGCAAAGCCGAGCGCATAGGGGTTGAAGCCGCTGAAGCGCGGGTCGTTGTAGTCGAACTGGGCGACGACATTGGCGTGGCTGTGCAGGATCTCCAGCAGCGCGCCTTCGGAGATCAGCCCCTTGTCGAACAGCCGGTTGACGATCGTGTAGTGGACGAAGGTGGCGCAGCCCTCGTTCATCAGCTTGGTCTGGCGCTGGGGATAGAAATATTGCGCGACGTTGCGCACGATGCGCAGAAGCTCGCGCTGCCAGTTGCGCAGCTTCGGGCTGTTCTTCTCGAGGAAGTAGAGCAGGTTTTCCTCGGGCAGGCGCATTTGGCGCTTGCGCTCGCGCACGTCCTCATCGGCGGGGTCGGTCGTCGCGCGCCTGCGTCGCGCCGGGGACGGTGCGCCACAGGTCGCGATAGTCCTGTTCCTCGCGCGCGACCCGCTCGCGCCGCCGCCGCTCGTATTCGGCCAGATTGAGCTTGGGCGCGCGGGGATAGCGGAACACGCCTTGGCCCATCAGCGCGTGCGCGGCGTCGATCGTCCGTTCGACCGCCTCGACGCCGAAGCGCTCCTCGCAGGCGGCGACGTAGCGCTTGGCGAAATCGAGATAGTCGAGAATGCCGGTCGGGTCGGTCCACTGCTGGAACAGGTAATTGTTCTTGAAGAAGTGATTATGGCCGAAGGCGGCGTGCGCGATGACGAGCGTTTGCATCGCCATCGTGTTCTCCTCCATGCAATAGCTGATGCACGGATTGGAGTTGATGACGATCTCGTAGGCGAGCGCGGTATAGCCCTTGCGGTAGAGCGCCTCGTCGCGGGCGAAGCGCTTGCCGTACGACCAGTGCGCATACATCAGCGGCATGCCGACCGACGAATAGGCGTCGAGCATCTGCTCGGCCGAGATGATCTCGATCTGGTTGGGGAAGGGGTCGAGGCCGAGCTCGCCGCGGGCGATCGCTTCGATCGCGTCATAGACGCGGTGGACGGTTTCGAAGTCCCACTCGGCGCCGTCGAACAGCAGCCGGCCCCCGGGGTGAAGCGGGTGGGCCGCTTCGAGGGAATGGGCCTCAACGAGGGAAGCAGTCATCACGCGGCTCCCTTGCTGGTCTGCTCGCGCGAACAGCTTGCGGAAGACCGGATAGATGTCGGCGCGGTCGGCGACGCGCGCCATGGCGAAGCCCTGCTCGGCTTCCTTCAGCGCCGAATAGGCTCGCCACAATTCCTTGTGGCTTTCGTCGCAGGGACGAGCCCTCGTCGGCGATCTCGATATAGGCGTAGTACTGGGCGAGCGGCAGGATCGCCTGCGACAGCAGCGCGACGCATTCGCGCGAGTCGCTGCCGGAATTGTCGCCGTCGGACGCCTGGGCGCAATAGACGTTCCAGTCGCCGACCGGATAGCGCGCCTCGCGAATCGCCATCATCTCCTTGAGCGCCGAACTGACCACGGTGCCGCCGGTCTCGCGGCCGTAGAAGAACTCCTGCTCGTCGACCTCGGCCGCCTCGTCGGTGTGGCGGATGAAGACGATGTCGACGCGCTCGTATTTGCGCTTCAGGAACAGGTGCAGGAGGATGAAGAAGCGCTTGGCGAGCTCCTTCTCGCGCTCGCCCATCGAGGCCGAGACGTCCATCAGGCAGAACATCACCGCCTTCGCGCGCGGGACGAATACCGGCGAGAACCGGCTGTAGCGCACGTCGATCGGATCGATGAAGGGGATGGCGCGCTGCCGGCGCTTGAGGCGCTCGATCTCGCGGGCGAGATGCACGAGGCGCTGCCGTTCCGGCCATCGCGGCGCCCGGATTGGCGCGCAGCGCCTCGAGCTCGTCCTCGAGCCGCTGGACTTCGGCCGCGCTCGGGCGGCGCAGCGCCAGCCGCCGGCCCATGCTGACGCGCATCGTGCGCAGCACGGCGAGATTGGGCGTCGTGCCGTCGCTGCGTGTAGCCGGCGCGGCGGAACTCCTTCGCCTTCGCGTCCTTGAGCGACGTCTTCACCAGATCCGGAAGCTCGAGGTCCTCGAACAGGATGTCGAGGAACTCGGCCTCGGTCAGCGCGAACGAGAACGCGTCCTCGCCGCGGCCGGCGCCCGATCCCTCGCTGCCCCGGCCGCCGCCGCCAGCCTTCCTTCCTCGGCTTGTCGATGGCGTCGCCGGCGACGAACTCCTTGTTGCCCGGCAGGACGAACTCGCGCTCGCCGCTGTCGCGCGGATAGGTGGAACTGCGGCTCGTCGATGCCGTCGCTCGGGATCGAGACCGAGCCGCCCTTGCTGACGTCGGCGATCGAACGCTCGGCCACCGCCTTGTCGACCGCGCGCTTGACCTCGGACCGGACGCGACGAAGGAAGCGCTGACGGTTGCCCAGGCTCTTGTCACGCGGATTGAGGCGGCGGTCGACGAACTGGGCCATTCCGTTTCCTTCTCTCCTTACCCGGCCTTGTTGACGCGCATGTACCACTCCACCAGCCGGCGCACCTGCCGCTCGGTGTAGCCGCGCGACTTCATCCGATCGAGGAAGTCGGCGTGCTGCTTCTCGGTCTTGGAATCCTGCTTGGCGCCGAAGCTGATGATCGGCAGCAGGTCCTCGACCTGACTGAACATACGCTTCTCGATCACCTCGCGGATCTTCTCGTAGGCGGTCCAGGACGGATTCTTGCCCTGGTTGGCGGCGCGGGAGCGCAGCGCGAACTTGACGATCTCGTTGCGGAAGTCCTTCGGGTTGGCGATGCCGGCCGGCTTCTCGGTCTTGCAGAGCTCGGCGTCGAGCACCTGCCGGTCGAACACCTGGCCGGTGTCGGGGTCCTTGTAGTCCTGGTCCTCGATCCAGGCGTCGGCGTAGGCGATGTAGCGGTCGAACAGGTTCTGGCCGTACTCGCTGTAGGACTCGATATAGGCCTTCTGGATCTCCCGGCCGATGAACTCGGCGTAGCGCGGCGCGAGCGTCGACTTGATGAAGTCGAGGTAGCGGCTTCTCGACGTCCTTGGAGAACTGCTCGCGCTTGATCGCCTGCTCGAGCACGTACATGAGGTGCACGGGATCGGCGGCGATCTCCTCGTTGTCGAAGTTGAACGTCTCGGACAGCACCTTGAAGGCGAAGCGGGTCGAGATGCCGCTCATGCCTTCGGCCACGCCGGCCGCGTCGCGGTATTCCTGCATCGACTTCGCCTTCGGGTCGGTGTCCTTCAGGCTCTCGCCGTTGTAGACGCGCAGCTTGGAATAGAGCGGCGAGTTCTCGTGCTCCTTGAGGCGCGTCAGGATGCAGAACCGCGCGAGGAATTCGAGCACCTCCGGCGCGCAGGAGGCGCTGGCGAGCTCGCTGTTCTCGAGCAGCTTGGCGTAGATCATCGCCTCTTCGGTGACGCGCAGGCAGTAGGGCACCTTGACCACGCAGATGCGGTCGAGGAACGCCTCGTTGTTCTTGTTGTTCTTGAACTGCTCCCACTCGGACTCGTTGGAATGGGCGAGCACGATGCCCTGGAAGGGCAGCGCGCCGAGGTTCTCGGTGCCGGCGTAGTTGCCTTCCTGGGTCGCGGTCAGCAGCGGGTGCAGCACCTTGATCGGCGCCTTGAACATCTCGACGAATTCGAGCAGGCCCTGCGTCGTGCGGTTGAGGCCGCCCGAGTAGCTGTAGGCGTCCGGATCGTGCTGCGAGAAATGCTCGAGCTTGCGGATGTCGACCTTGCCGACCAGGGTGGAGATGTCCTGGTTGTTCTCGTCGCCCGGCTCGGTCTTGGCGACGCCGATCTGGCGCAGCTTCGACGGATAGAGCTTGACGACGGAGAAGCGTGAGATGTCGCCGTCGAACTGCGTCGAGGCGCTTGGCCGCCCAGGGCGAGCAGATGCCGGTCAGGCGGCGCAGCGGGATGCCGTAGCGGCTCTCGAGCGCGGCGCCCATCGCCTCGGGGCGGAAGAGGCCGAGCGGCGATTCGAACACCGGGCTCAGTTCGTCGCCGGCCGCGAGCACGTAGATCGGCTGGGTCTCCATCAGCGCCTTGAGCCGCTCGGCGAGCGACGACTTGCCGCCGCCGACCGGGCCGAGCAGGTAGAGGATCTGCTTGCGCTCCTCGAGCCCCTGCGCGGCGTGCTGGAAGTAGCTGACGACGCGCTGGATCGTGTCCTCCATGCCGAAGAAGCCGGCCATCGTCGGATAGAGCTTGATCGTGCGGTTGAGGAAGATGCGGCCGAGGCGGGAGTCCTTCGAGGTGTCGACCACGACCGGCTCGCCGATCGCCGCGATCATCCGCTCGGCCGCCGAGGCGGTCATGCCCGGGTCGTTGCGGCAACCCTCGAGATAGTCGTTGAGGCTCATCGCCTCGCGCCGCTCGCGCGCGTAAGCCGAGGAGAACAGGTCGCGGATGTCCTGGCCCTTCTCGGCGGCGCCAAGCGGACGCCTTGGACTCAGGCCCTGCAAGTGCAAATCCGGCGTTCGGGCTCATGGCGTGTCTCCAACTGCGCTCGGCTCCGTTCACGCCCTCGCGAGCGTGAATCGGAAAGGTTAAGGGACAATGTACGCGTGTTTCGATTTGAGACAAACGGAAAGGCGACTTGGATTGCGGCCAGTCCACCGCGATGTCATGTTGGGGACCATCTTCGTCGACCGGACCTCGCCTTTAAACGGCATGCGTTCCTACTCGCCAGATTTCCGTCTTTGACGACAAAGACGCCGGTGCGCCCAAGCGCCGCCTGCCTCGGAACTGGCGAGAACACAGTCGCCGCCCGTAGGCTCGACGCGGCGTCCCGCCGGTTCGTCCGACCGCGCGGGAAGGACCAGACGCCGCTGCGATGGACGACCCGACGCAAGTTCGGCGCCGAGTGCGCGTCGCGAGCAACATCCATCCATTTGGCGTTGAGCGGCCCCGCCGCGCCCCGACCTCGTAGATTTGCCTATGAAACGAGCGAAAGTGCGGCAATTGCAGGCGGCGTCGCAAGGCGAAGCCCGATAATTTCGCAGGCCGGGCGGGAAATCCGACCCTCGATTTGGCGCCGGGTCGGCGTCGCAGCTCGCGAGGGGGCCGACAGACTGGGTCCGCGACCTTTTGTCCGTCGGCCCGACGCCTTCGTTGACTGCGGCTTGTCCCCATTCGAAAATGACCTGCCGCGAGCCCGAGCGCGTTGCTCGTTGGGCCCGGCGGCGCGGACCGAAACGTCTCGCTGGGCGCCTGGAGGAGCGGACAGATTATGCCGCACCCGTTCGCCATCTGCGTCCCGGACGACCAGCTCGCCGATTTGCGCGAGCGACTGATGCGGGCGCGCTTACCCGATTCGGCGCCCGGCGACCCTTGGGCCTATGGGGTCAGCGTCGACTACCTCGGCGGCCTTGTCGAATACTGGCGCGACGCCTTCGACTGGCGCGCCCAGGAAGCTCGGCTGAACGGCTTTCCGCAATTCAGGATCGCGCGACCGGACTGCGACCTGCATTTCATCCACGCGCCCGGCAAGGGGCCGGATCCTATGCCGCTGTTGCTGATGCACGGCTGGCCGGGTTCGGTGTTCGAGTTTCTCGACCTCCTGCCGCAGTTGACCGATCCAGCAAGCCACGGCGGCGATCCTGCGGACGCTTTTACCGTCGTCGCGCCCTCCCTGCCGGGCTACGGCCTGTCGTTCCGTCCCGGTCAGGCGCGCTTCGGCGTCGAGGAGATCGCCGACATCCTCGCCGACCTGATGAGCGAGACCCTGGGATACAGGCGGTTCGGGGTGCAGGGTGGCGACTGGGGCGCCACCACGGCGGCGCGGATGGGCGCCGTGCATGCGGATCGGCTGATCGGCCTCCATGTCAACATGCTCGCCGTCCGTCGCGATAGCGGCGTCATAAAGAGCCCCACCCCGGAGGAGACCATCTATCTCGACCAGCTCGCGCATTGGCTGAACGAGGAGACCGGCTACCAGTGGATTCAGGGCACGCGCCCGCAGACCCTGAGTTTCGCCCTGACCGACTTGCCGACCGGGCTCGCCGCCTGGATCGTCGAGAAATTCCGGGCGTGGTCGGACTGCGGCGGCGACGTCGAAAGCGTCTTTACCCGCGATCAGATGCTCGCCAACATCAGCTTCTACTGGTTCACCGGCGCGATCGGGTCCTCGTTCTACCCCTATTATTTTCGCCGCCACCGCGGGTGGATGATTCCCGAAGGCGGGGCCGTGACGGCGCCCGCGGGCTACGCCGAATTCCCGCGCGAGATTCTCCGGCCGCCGCGCTCGCTGGCGGAGACGACGTTCACCGACATTCGCCGCTGGACGGTGATGCCCGAAGGCGGCCATTTCGCCGCAATGGAACAGCCCGCAGCGCTCGCCAAAGAGGTGCGCGCGTTTTTCCGGCCATTGCGCGGCGCAGGGGGGCAGCCGCGCCTCGCTTAGCCGCGGCAGACGCGAAAAAAGGCGGTTACGACGCCGCTTGCGCGCTGCCTCCGCCCTCGCGCTCCGCGAGCAGTCTCGCGATATGAGCGCGCAGCTCCGGCACGCCTTCGCCGTCGCGCGCCGAGGTGAAGATCACGTCGGGATAGGCTGCGACGTGCTTGCGCAGCGCCTCCAGCGTCGCCTCGACCCGGGCGGGGCGGTCGGCGAGCTTGACCTCGTCGCGCTTGGTCAGCACGACAGCGTAGGAGACGGCGGAGGCGTCGAGCAGCGTCATCGTCTCGTGGTCGCTGTCCTTCAGCCCGTGGCGGCCGTCGATCAGGACGAACACGCGCAGGAGCGACGGACGGCCGCGCAGATAGTCGCGCGCCAGATTGCCCCAGGAGGCGGACTTCTCCTTCGACACGGCGGCGTAGCCGTAGCCCGGCATGTCGACCAGCGTCGGCCTTGCCGCCGAGGTCGAAGAAGATCAACTCCTGGGTGCGGCCGGGCGTGTGGGAGGTGCGGGCGAGGGCGTTCCGCCCGGTCAGCGCGTTGATCAGCGACGACTTGCCGACGTTCGAGCGGCCGGCGAAGGCGACCTCCGGCGCGCCGACCGGCGGAAGGCCGTCGGACCGCGCCGCGGCGTAGAAGAAGTCGCACGGGCCAGCGAACAGTTTTCGCCCGGCTTCGGTCCAGTCGGGTTCGGGCACGGCGGATTCACCACCGAGGACGCCAAGGATCACGAAGGGCGTCTTCGTGCCCCTTCGTGTTCTTTGTGGTGAAAGAGCGCCGCTCACGTCGAGGTCTTGGCGGGCGGGGTCGATTTGGCGGCCGGCGTCTTCGACGCGGCCGGGGCGGCCGGCGCGCTCTTCATGCCGAACATCTTCTTGACGTTGTCGAACAGCTCGACCTTCACGCCCGCCTTTTTCATGATGTAGGACTGCTGCGAGGATGGTCAGCGTGTTGTTCCACGTCCAGTAGATCACCAGGCCCGCCGGGAACGTGCCGAGCATGAAGGTGAAGATCACCGGCATCCAGGCGAACATCGATTTCTGCACCGGATCAGCAGGCTCCGGATTCATCTTCATCTGGAAGAACATCGACACGCCCATGACGAGCGGCCAGACGCCGAGCGCCAGGAAATGGCCGAAAACCGGCAGCGCGGTCGGCTCCCAGGGGATGAGGCCGAACAGGGTGAACACGTTGGTCGGGTCGGGCGCGGAAAGGTCCTTGATCCAGCCGAAGAACGGCGCGTGCCGCATCTCGATGGTGATGAAGATGACCTTGTAGAGCGCGAAGAACACCGGGATCTGGATCACCATCGGCAGGCAGCCGGCGACCGGATTGACGCCCTCCTTCTTGAAGAGCTCCATCTGCGCCTGCTGCTGCTTCATCTTGTCGTCGGGATAGGTCTCCTTGAGCGCGGCGATCTGCGGCTGGATCTTCTTCATCTTCGCCATCGACTGGTAGGAGCGATTGGCGAGCGGGAAGAAGGCGAGCTTGACCAGCACGGTGACGATCAGGATCGCGACGCCGAAATTGCCGACGAACTTGTAGATCGCGTCGATCAGCAGGAACAGCGGCTTGGTGATGAAGTAGAACCAGCCCCAGTCGATCATCAGATCGAACTTCTTGATGCCGAGCTTGGTCCCGTAATTGTCGATCGTGCCGACTTCCTTGGCGCCGGCGAAGACGCGCGTGGTCGTCGCGACGGTCGTCGCCGGGCGCGACGGCCTTCTCGGGGCCGACGAAATCGGCCTGGTAGTCAATCCGGCTGGGCTGTTCCCTGACGCGGTGAACCGGGCGTCGATCGGCTCGGTCTGCTCGGGAATGATCGCGGTGCCCCAGTACTTGTCGGTGAAGCCGAGCCAGCCGCCGGGGCCGGAATAGGTGTCGGTCTTGTCGGTGGCCTTCTCGATGTTGGCGTAGGTGACCTGCTGCACGCCGCCGTCGCCGATCACGCCGACGAAGCCCTCGTGCAGCACCGAATAGCCGGCGACGGTCGGCTTGCCGTGGCGAAGCACCATCCCGTAGGGGCGGACGGTCGCCGGCGGAAGCGCCCTTGTTCGTCGACCGAATCGGTGACCGTGAACATGTACTTGTCGTCGACCGCGATGATGCGCTTGAAGAGAGGCCCTCGCCGTTGTCCCAGGTCAGCGTCGCCGGGCTGGCTCGGCGTCAGCGTCTTGCCGTCGGAGGTCCAGACGGTGTCGAGCGTCGGGGTCTTGGCGCCGCCCGCGCCGACATAGCCGGTCGTCGCCCAGTAGGAGTTCGGGCGCGCCGCCCGGCGACAGCAGCCGGATCAGCGGGCTATTCTTGTTGATCGTCTCGCGGTAGTCCTTGAGCACGAGGTCGTCGAGCTTGCCGCCCTTGAGGTCGATCGAGCCCGCGACGCTCGGCGTGTCGATGGCGACGCGCGGGGTCGCCGCGAGAGCGCTCCGGCACCGACGTCGGTCGCGGCCGCGCCCGGGCTAGCGCGCCGCCGGGCGGCGAGACGCTCGGCGATCCGTTCGCCGCCGGGGCGCCGGCCGGCTGGGACGGCTCCGAGGCCTGGCTTTGCGCCTGAGCTCTGAGCCTGCAACTGCGCCTGGTGCTGCTTCTGATAGAGCGGGCCGGCGTAGAAATACTGCCAGGCGGCCATCACCAGGACGGACAGGGCGATGGCGAGAAAGAGGTTTCTCGTGTCCTCGTTTTTCATGGTCGCCTGTTCTTGCCTTTGGGCGGGTTCACGGCGGCCGGGCGGCGACCGTCTTTGTCGTTGCGCCCGATGGCGCGGAAGGCCTGGCGCAGGTCGTCGACGAGGTCGGCGAACGGCCGCGCGAGCGCCTCGCGCCGGGCCATGATCACGTAATCGCACTCGGCGCGGGCCTCAAGAGGCTGGGCCGACGCTGAGCGCCGCCTTCAGCCGGCGGCGGATGCGGTTGCGAACGACCGCGACGCCGACCTTTTTGGTCACGGTGAAGCCGACGCGGGCCGCCGCCTCGGCGTCCTCGACCGGAGTCCGCGGCGCCGCCTGCAGCGTGAAGGCTTCGATACGCCCGCCGCCGGCCGCGGCTGACGCGCTGAAACTCGGCGCGCCGCTTCAGGCGGCCGAGGGCTTGGCCGACCGACGCCGGGGCGTCCTGATCGGGGGAATTCGGCTCCATCCGCGGCGCAGCATGAGACAGGAGGAGGGATCGCTTGAAGAGAGCGGCCGGGAACCGGCCGCTCGGAAGGGTCAGGCCGACAGGGACTTGCGGCCGCGGGCGCGGCGGGCGTTCAGCACCTTGCGGCCGCCGACGGTGGCCATGCGGGCGCGGAAGCCGTGGCGGCGCTTGCGAACGAGCTTCGTGGGTTGATAGGTCCGCTTCACGATCGTGTCTCCAAGTCCTCGCGCTTCAATGCGCGCGCCCGGCTTCGTCGCGCCGGGACCGGGCGGCGAGCCGGGCAAAAAAAGTTGCGGCGCTT
Source organism: uncultured Alphaproteobacteria bacterium (assembly GCA_963724785.1). Lineage (GTDB taxonomy): Bacteria > Pseudomonadota > Alphaproteobacteria > Rhizobiales > Beijerinckiaceae > Roseiarcus. The sequence goes on from CAVRWC010000001.1 coordinate 523,515, forward strand.
TCGCGCCGCCGGGAAGCGCGCTTATGCCGCGAGGGGCAGGGGAAGTCAATCGAAGGTTCGCTCGCCCACGAGGCCTCGTGGCCGTCAGCGACCGGGCCCCCGGATTCGCCTCGGCCGGGTAATCTCGCGGATCCCGGCCCCCGACGCGAAAGCTTTGAGAACGGAGAATTCTCCAGAATCTCGGGCGCATCGCGCAGACGCGTCATTTGCTCGGGCCGACCAGCTCCAGGCAATCGTGACGCCCCTCGTCGAGGCAGCGGGCGATCGCCCTCTGCCGTTCGATTGCGGTAAACGCCCAGTAGCCGAGCGCGACGATCGCCACGACGGCGATCAGGGCCGCGATGTTCGCGCGGTTGCGCCCCGAAGGCCGCATCGCGCCCGTGCTCCGGCCGGTCAGGCGGCGGGCCGCTCACGCGATCAGGCCGGTCGCCTTGCGTCGAGCGACGCCGAGCGCCGAGAGCGCCTTGGCGACGATGCCTTTCGCGTCGAGGCCGGCAGCGGCGTACAGGCGGTCGGGCTTGTCCTGGTCCTGGTAACGGTCCGGCAGCGCCAGCGTGCGCACCTTGAGGCCGGTGTCGAGCGCGCCCTCGTCGGCGAGCAGCGTCAGCACATGCGCGCCGAAGCCGCCGGCCGCGCCTTCCTCGACCGTGATCAGCAGCTCGTGCTCCGGCCGCGAGCCGCGAGAATCAACTCGCGGTCGAGGGGCTTGGCGAAGCGCGCGTCGGCGACCGTCGTCGACAGATCCGCGGGCGGCGAGTTCCTCGGCCGCCTTCAGCGCCTCGGCGAGCCGGGTGCCGAGGCGTCAGAATGGCGATGCGCGAGCCTTCGCGCACGATGCGGCCCTTGCCGATCGGCAGCGGAATCGCCGCGCTCGGGCAATGTCGACGCCGACGCCGTCGCCGCGCGGATAGCGCAGCGCGATCGGGCCGCGCGTCGTAGGCGACCGCGGTCGCGACCATGTGCACGAGTTCGGCCTCGTCCGCCGCCGCCATCACCACCATGTTCGGCAGGCAGGCGAGATAGGCGACGTCGAACGCGCCCGCGTGGGTCGCGCCGTCGGCGCCGACGAGCCCGGCGCGGTCGATGGCGAAGCGCACCGGCAGGTTCTGCACGCGCGACGTCGTGCACGACCTGGTCGTAGGCGCGCTGGAGGAAGGTCGAATAGATCGCGCAGAACGGCTTAAAGCCCTCCGCCGCGAGCCCGGCGGAGAAGGTGACGGCGTGCTGCTCGGCGATGCCGACGTCGAACACCCGCTTGGGGAAGACCTCGGCCATGATGTCGACCCCGGTGCCCTGCGGCATGGCGGCGGTGACGGCGACGATCTTCTCGTCGTTGCGCGCCGCCGCGAGCAGCGCCTCGCCGAACACCTTGGTGTAGGCGGGCGCGTTGCTCTTGGGCTTGGCCTGCGCGCCGGTGATCACGTCGAAGGCCGAGACGCCGTGGTACTTGTCGTCGGCCGCCTCGGCCGGCGCGTAGCCCTTGCCCTTCTTGGTCACGACGTGGACCAGCACCGGCCCGCCGTGCATGTCGCGCACGTTCTTGAGGATCGGCAGCAGGTGGTCGAGGTTGTGGCCGTCGATCGGGCCGACGTAGTAGAAGCCGAGTTCCTCGAACAGCGTGCCGCCGGTCCAGAAGCCGCGGCCGTATTCCTCGGTGCGCTCGCGCCTTGTCGTACAGGAACTTCGGCAGGCGCCTGGCGAGCTGCTTGGCGACGTCGCGGAGCGAGCGGTAGGTCTGGCTGGTGACGAGGCGGGCGAGATAGGCCGACATCGCCCCGGTCGGCGGCGCGATCGACATGTCGTTGTCGTTGAGGATCACGATCAGCCGCGAGCCCATCGCGCCGGCGTTGTTCATCGCCTCGTAGGCCATGCCCGCCGACATCGCCCCGTCGCCGATCACCGCGACGACGTTGTTCGTCTGCGTGCGAAAGGTCGCGCGCGACCGCCATGCCGAGGCCGGCGGAGATCGAGGTCGAGGAATGGCCGGCGCCGAAGGCGTCGTACTCGCTCTCCGCGCGCTTGGTGAAGCCGGAGAGCCCGCCGCCCTGGCGCAAGCGTGCGGATGCGCGCGCGGCGTCCGGTCAGGATCTTGTGCGGATAGGCCTGGTGGCCGACGTCCCAGATCAGCGCGGTCGCGCGGCGTGTCGAACACGTAATGCAGCGCGACGGTCAGTTCGATGACGCCGAGGCCGGCGCCGAGATGGCCGCCGGTGACCGACACGGCGCTGATCGTCTCGGCGCGCAATTCGTCGGCGACCTTGGCGAGGTCGCTCTCCGGAAGCGCCCGCAAATCGGCGGGCGACGCGATGGCGTCCAGAAGCGGCGTTTCAGGTTTCGACACGAGATATCCCCGAAGATGCGGCGCCGTTGATTCGCCGCGCCACCAAGAAGCGATGTATACACCGAAGCCGCGTGACGGCGCCAATCGCGCCTCAATGCGGCTGAAACAAGGCGCGCGGTCCGATCGCGCTGCGGCGGGCTATGCGCCCGGCGCAGCGCGTCCGGCCGAGGGCGCTGCGCCCGCGAGCGCCAGGCAGGACGGGCGAGAGCGCGGCGTCGAGAAGGTCGGCCGGGACTACCGGCCGCGCCGAGCGTCGCGCCCGCGAAGCGTAGATCGCCGCCAGCGGCAGAGCGCCCGCGGCCGAGACGAGCGGCGAAGGTCCGGGCCGGCATCCGGCTTAGGCCCGCCGCGACGTTCACCAGCGCGAAGGGCATGACCGGCGTCAGACGCGGGCCGCGAACAGGAGCGCGGCGCCGTGACCGTCGCGCGCCGCCGTCGAGCCACGCCGTCAGGTGAGCGGAAAGCGCGCCTCGACCCCGTCGCGCAACGACATGGCGCGCAACCAGCATGGCGATGGTCGCGCCGGCCACGCCCGAGGCGACGGCGAGCGGGACGCCGAGCCACGGGCCGAACAGCGCGCCCGCCGCGAGCGTCATCGGCCCGACGACCGGGACGGCGAGCGCCGCCAGGACGACGTAGGCGAGCGAAGAACCCGCAGCGCAGGGTATGACGCGCGGCGCCCGGGTGCAGCGGCCGCCGAGCGACTGTCACCGCGCCGTGCGAAGGGCGGCGAACGCGGGCCCGACGCGGCGCGCCGCCGCGAGGAGCGTCGCGCCGAAGGCCGGCGCAGAAGCGCTGTCGCAGCGTTCCCACACTGGCGTTTCTGTCTCGATGATTCGACGCCTCGGCAATAGCGCCAGAGTTAGCCCGGACTTGCTTGTCGCGCGAGCGGCATCCGCCGTCAGGACAGCGTCTTGATGAACCCGGCGAGCCGCATCAGCCCCTCGGGCCAGGGCCCGTGGCCGCTCTCGGCGTCGAGGCCGCCGGCGCCGCCGGCGTCGATCAACTCGGCGCCCCAATCGCGCGGCGAGCTCCGCGAGCGGCGTCATAGTCGCTGTCGGCGTCGTTGCGGCTCGCGACGATGACGCTCGGCCAGGGCAGCGGCGCGCGGGGCAGGGTCCAGCCGCGGACCCGCGATCCGCTCGAGCCCGGCGCGCGTCGGGCGGCGCGACCAGAAAGGCGCCGCGCACGTCCGCGCCGCCGAGCGCGAAGGCGGCGCTCGCGATCGCCGCGGCGCCGAGGCCGTGGCCGACGAACAGCATCGGCCGTTCGGCCGCGGCGACGGCGCTTCGGCGATCGCCCCCGTCCAAGCCTCGCGCTCGCGCCGCGCCGGCGTCCGGCGGCGCGACGAGGCGGGCGGTCGAAAGCTTCGCCTGCCAGCGGCTCGGCCAGTCGCCGGTCCCGGCGCCGCCGAGGCGCGGGAACGATCAGGACGTCGAAATCGGAAATGCGCATGGGCTCTCTTTACCATGGGCGGACGCTCCGACGTCATCGCGGGGAAAAAAGCGACGTGGCGACCTGAGAAGAGCAAAGAGTTGGCGGCCGCCCCGCGCGTTTCTCGCCGCGGCGAAGGCCGCAGGGCGAACGACTGCCTTCGATCACATTGCTTATGGCGAGTGCAGCCGAAGCGCTGTTATCCGGCCTATTCTCCGGGATTAGAATTGGATGACCAGCCGTCCTCTCGTACCACCAGCCTCCAGCCGACGATGGGCGTCGGCCGCCCTTTCCGGCGGATAGACCTCCGCCACGCGAAGCGTGATTTCGCCGGCCTCGACCTGTTGCCGGAGCCGATCGAGCTTCTCGAACTCCTGCGCGTAGGAGCGCACCATGGTTGCCGTGAAGTGGATATCCCGCTGCGGGGCGCCCTGGAAGCCGCGGACGGACGTGAAGGCGCCGCCGTCACGAACGGCGGGGATGACAAGCTCGTTGAGCACCGCTCCGTCCGCGAGCCCATCGACTCCTTGGGGGAAGTGTCTCGCGAATCCGCGACGCGACATCATCGCCCCTTCGAACGACGATGTCGGCGCCAAGCGACGCAACCAGCTTTTCGTCTTTCTCGGAAGCATCGGCGATGACCGTCAGCCCCTCGGCTTTGGCGAGCTGGATGACGTAACCGCCATAAGCGCCCGCCGCGCCGGTCACGGCGATGACCTGACCCGGAGACAGCTTGAGCAGGTCGAGCGACTGGCGCGCCGTCAGCCCGTTCATCGGCAAGGTGGCGGCTTCGGCATGGGTCTTTCCGGCAGGGGCGCGCACGACCGATCGGGCGTCGAGCACAATTTGCTCGCGATACGCGCCATGGCTGCCTTTCGGCACGACGATCGCCATGACGGCGTCGCCAACCTTGAGTCTGTCGGGAACGCCGCTTCCAACCTCATCGACGATCCCCGCCGCCTCCATTCCCGGCACGTAGGGCGGCGGATCAGCCTTCTGCTGTTCGGCGCGCGTGCCGTTGCGGACCCCGACGTCGGTTGGGTTGACCGTCGCCGCATGGACGCGGATCCGCACCTGCCCCGGGCCGGCGTGAACTTCGGGCAATTCGACGACCTGGAGAACCTCAGGACCGCCATGAGTGAATAGTCCAACTGCGCGCATCGTTTCGTCCTTTGTCCGATAGCTGGCGCTGGTCTTTTGCAGGTTTCGAGTAAGACCTGGCGAGTAAGACCTGGATGGACTTAGCTCGCGGGCGACCCGCCTGCGAGCGGCTTCGGAGAGAGGCCCGCCGAGGCGGCGCGGTCCTCCCTCGACTGGAACGTCGGCATCATTGGCGAAATCCCGCGTTGACAAAAGTCCAGTTATTTAATCTATTCGCTCAACTATCGTCCAGTGCGAGCAGCCGTTGCGGAATTGGACACTCAAAGGGCGAGCCATGGGTTCTGTGAAAATCGGCGCTATCGACACCACCGTGCATCCCAGGGTCAATTCGGACGACCCGGTTCCCCCGCGCCCGCGTCCCGCGACGCCGGCGCATGTGATCAAGAGCGACGACGAGGCGATCGAGATCGCAAACCGCCTCGCGGCCGAATTTTCCAAGCAGTCCGCGCTGCGCGACCGCGAGGGGCTGCTGCCGCTTCAGGAACTTGACGCCTACTCCCAAAGCGGGCTCTGGGGGATCAACATTCCCAAATCCTACGGCGGCCCGGAGGTCTCTTACGCCACGCTGGCCAAGGTGATCGCGATCATCGCGGCGGCCGACAGCAGCATCGCGCAGATCACCCAGAATCATCTCGCCATCAATGGGAATATCGATCTCGACGGGACGCACGAGCAGAAGAAGGAGTTCTTCGGCTGGGCGCTGTCGGGCTTGCGCTTCGGCAATGCGTTTTCCGAGCTCAACAGCAAGACGGTCGCCGCCTTCGAGACCCGCATCGCCTATGACGGCGACGAGGCGGTCATCAACGGCGAGAAGTTCTATACGACCGGCGCGCTGCTCTCGCACATCATTCCCATCGTCGCCCTCGACCCGGACGGGAAAGCCTTTCTCGCCTTCGCCGACCGCGACGCGCCCGGGATCACCGTGACCAACAACTGGTCGAGCTTCGGCCAACGCACGACAGCCTCGGGCGGCGTGAAGATCGAGAACGTCCGTCTGCCGCGGCGCCGGCTCCTTGCGGTGAACGCTTTCGACCGGCCGACGATCGGAGGACCCGTGTCGCAGATCATCCAGTCGGCGATCGACGCCGGCATCGCGCGCGGCGCCATCGAGGACACGATCGCCTTCGTCCGCACCCAGAGCCGGCCCTGGATCGACAGCGGCAAGGAGACGGCGGCCGAGGATATCTTCACGATCCACGCGATCGGCGACCTCGAGATCAAGCTTCACGCCGCCGAGGCGCTGCTCGAGATCGGCGGGCAGGGCGATCGACGAGGCGAACGCGAACTCGACCGAGGCGAGGGTCGCGGAAGCGACCATCAAGACCGCCGAGTCCAAGGTGCTCACGACTGAAATCGCGATCCTTGCGACCAACAAACTGTTCGAGCTCGCCGGGACCCGGGCGACGCTTGCCCAGCACAATCTCGACCGTCACTGGCGCAACGCGCGGGTCCACACGCTGCATGATCCGGTGCGCTGGAAATATTTCCACGTCGGCAACTACTACCTCAACGGCGTCAATCCGCCGCGCCACGCCTGGAACTGAGATCGGCGACGACGATGACCGACACCAGCCGTACGCTGCATCGCCAGGCCGCGCTCGCGGTCGGGTGAGCCCGCTCCGCATATCCCGCCGCGGCAAAAGAAGGCGCACATCATTCAGAACGACGGCGAAGCGATCGCCATCGCCAAGGCGCTCGCCCGGGAGTTCGCGGCCGGCGCCGTCGAGCGGGATCGCGAGCGCCGTCTGCCGATCGCGGAGATCGAGCGTGCGTCGCAAAGCGGCCTGTGGGCGATCACCGTCCCCAGGGAATATGGCGGGGCGGGAGTTTCCGCTGGAACGCTCGCCGAAGTCACGGCGCTCCTGTCGGAAACCGACAGCAACATCGGCCAGATCCCGCAGAACCACTACTACATGGTCGAGGCTTTACGGCTCGCCGGAACGATTGAGCAGAAGCGGCACTATTTCCGCAGAATCCTGGACGGCGACCGGCTCGGCAACGCCTTCACCGAAATCGGCACGCGAACGCCGGTCGATTACAAGACCCGGTTCACAGCGCGCGACGGCCGCCTTTTGCTCAACGGTCAGAAGTTCTATTCCACCGGGTCGCTGTTCGCGCACATCATCGTCGCGGTGGCGAAGGACGAGAATGACCGCGTACATATCGTGTTCATCGATCGCGCGACTGCGGGGCTGCAACTGATCGACGACTGGACGGGCTTCGGCCAGCGTGCGACCGGCAGCGGCTCGGTCACATTCGACGACGTCGAGATCACGCCGTTCCAGGTCGTCGATCACCAGCGCATATTCGACGAGCCGACGCCAATGGGCCCGCTCGCCCAGATCATCCACTCGGCGGTGCAGGTGGGCATCGCACGCGGCGCGCTGCATGAGACGGTGCAGTATCTCCGCGCGTATGCGCGTCCGAACTTCGAGCTCGGCATCGAAAACGGCTACGAAGACCCGCACTCGATCCACGCCGTCGGCGACGTCGCCATCCGTGTGCACGCGGCCAACGCCCTGCTTCAACGCGCCGGACGGAGCGTCGATCGGGCGGCGCTCGATCCGAGAGCCGACGCGGTCGCCGAGGCCTCGATCGCCGTCGCCGAAGTCAAGGCCTACGGGACGGAAGCGGCGCTCCTTGCAGCGAGCAAGCTGATCGAACTCGGCGGCTCCCGCTCGAGCCTCGAGGCCTATGGACTCGACCGGTTCTGGCGCAATTCCCGCGTGCACTCGCTACACGACGCGGCGCGTTGGAAATACCACCACATCGGCGCCTATTACCTGAATGGGCAGCTGCCGCCGCGTCACGGCGCGCTCTGACCGTCCTTTCGTCGCCGCGCCCGCGCGCGGGCGGATTTCTCATGACAAGGCCCGCGAGATGACCCGACAGATCCACTTCAACGCCTTCGACATGAACTGCGTCGGACACCAGTCGCCCGGCGTCTGGGCGCACCCGCAGGACCGGTCGTGGAAATACAAGGATCTCGACTACTGGCAGGATCTGGCGCGCACACTGGAGAGCGGCGTCTTCGACGGCATCTTCATCGCCGACGTGATCGGCTATTACGACGTCTACAAGGGGTCGAACTACCATGCGATCCAGCAGGCGGCGCAAATTCCGGTCAATGACCCGCTGCAACTCGCGGCGCCGATCGCGCTTGCAACGGAGCATCTCGGCATCGGGATCACCGCCTCGACCTCGTTCGAGCACCCCTACACCTTCGCCCGCCGCCTCGCGACCGCGGACCACCACACGAAGGGCAGGATCGGCTGGAACATCGTTACGTCCTATCTCGAAAGCGGCGCCAAGAACGTCGGGGAGGGCGGCCTCAGGCGGCACGACAACCGCTACGACGTCGCCGCGGAATATGTGGAGGTCCTCTACAAGCTGCTCGAGGGCTCGTGGGAAGAGGGCGCGGTCGTGCGCGACCGCGAGAAGCGCATCTTCACCCATCCGGACAAGGTTCACGAGATCGGCCACAAGGGCAAGTATTTCGAGGTGCCCGGCTACGGGCTGACGGAGCCGTCGCCGCAACGCACGCCTGTGCTCTATCAGGCGGGCGCTTCAGGGCGCGGGCAAGGATTTCGCCGCCCAGCACGCCGAATGCGTTTTCGTCGCCGCGCCGACCAAGGCGACTTTGAAGGCCTATGTGTCGGACGTGCGGGCGCGGGCCGCGCGCGCCGGACGCGATCCGCGCAAGCTCCGTATCTACACGCTGGTCACCGTCATCGTCGACGAGACGGACGCCAAGGCCCAGGCGAAGTTCGAGGATTTCAAGTCCTACTCGTCTTACGACGGCTCCCTCGTTTTCATGTCGGGCTGGAGCGGCATCGATTTTGGGCAGTACGCCCCAACCGATCTCGTCAAGCACGTCGAAACCAACGCCGTTCAGTCGCTGGTCGAGCATCTCGCCGGCGGCGACAAGTCCTGGACCATCGACGAGCTGGCGAAGTTCGGCGGCGTCGGCGGCGTCGGGCCGGTCTTCGTGGGGTCGCCGTCAACAATCGCCGACATCCTGCAAGAGTGGGTCGAGGAGACCGATGTCGACGGCTTCAATCTCGCATACGCGATCACGCCTGGGACTTTCGAGGACATCGTCGGCTATGTCGTGCCCGAGTTGCAGCGGCGCGGCGCCTATCCGCGCGCCTACCGGCCGGGGACACTGCGCGAGAAGCTGTTCGGCGAAGGGCCCTACCTCCAGGCGCCGCACCCGGCCGCGCGCTTCCGCGACATCGAAGCGGTGAAGCGTCGCGAAGCCGAGGAGCGCGCGTCGGCCGCCGCAAGCGCGCAGGCCGCGGCGCCTGAGAGGGTGTGACGGCGGTCTTGCCCTCGGCCGCCCAGGGAAACGCCTGGGTCTCCTCGAGATAGGCGATGTCGGCGGATCGCAGGCGGCGAGTTGGGTCGAGATCCTCTCGACATAGCCGGCGTTGGGGAGGTGCTGACCCCCGACCTTGATGCCGGGGTGCGCGCTAAACGCCTCGATGGGCGGTGATGTCCTTCTTCTCGAATGCCGAGCCCCAGAAGGTGAAGCGGAGATGGACCGGCTCGGCGGCTTCGACCGCCAGCGCCTTTTTTGAAAGCCTTTCTCTTTGAAATGATTTCAAATTGAAAAGGTTACAAAATAGCCGAGTTATACTTGCTGACCGCCTGGGGCCGAGCTAGGCCTCGGCAGGCGCGGCTCAATTCGAACCCTTCAAGGCGAACCCGACCGCCGCGCGAGCGGGTGAGCTGACTCTGTTTTTAAGATCAATACGCCACGGCGCGTCCAGGGACCTGCTTTGAGAAGAGAGAGCGGATTTGACCCTCGGCGCGGCCGGCCGGAAGGAGCCAAGGTCATGCCGTTCATTCCATTCCGTCCCGGAAATCGACCGACCGACCGCGGACGGCTTGTCGTGGCGATTGCCGCACTGGGCCTGTTCGCCGCGGCCGGGACGACCTCGGCGCGCGCGGTCACCCTGACGCTCTACTCGGCGCAGCACGAGCAAACGGTCGATCTCCTGACGAAGGCGTTTACCAAGGAAAGCGGCATCGACGTCAAAGTCCGCAACGGCGAGGCGCCGGAGCTTGCAAGCGAACTCGTCAAGGAGGGCGCGTCCTCTCCTGCGGACGTCTTCTTCACCGAGAACTCGCCGGAGCTGGAGCTCCTGTCGGAAAAGGGCCTCCTGGCGAAGGTGGCGCCGGCGACCCTGGCGAGCGTTCCGGCGGCGGACAGCGGCGCGAACGGCGACTGGGTCGGGGTTCTCGCACGCGAGAACGTGCTCGCCTACAACAAGGGATTGGTCAAGGAAGAGGACCTGCCGGCGTCGCTCCTCGATTTGGCCAAGCCCGAATGGAAGGGCAAAGTCGCGATCGCCCCGACCGATGCGGATTTCCTGCCGCTCGTCGGCGCCATTGTCGCAGTCAAGGGCCGTTCCGCGGCGCTGGAGTGGCTGAAGGGCCTGCGCGAAAACGCGTCGATCTTCGACGACGACGAGGGCGTCGCGGCGGCAGTCGAGCGCGGCGCGTCGGCGACAGGGATCATCAACAGCTACTATTGGGCGCGGCTGCGCATGGAGACGGGCGCCGACAACATGAAGAGCGTCATCCATCATTTCGCGGGCGGTGACGTCGGCGGCCTTGTCAATGTCTCCGGGGCTGCCGTGCTGAAGGCCTCCCGTAACCAGGCGGCCGCCCAGAAGTTCCTCGCCTACCTCGTGAGCAAGCCGGCGCAAGAGTTGGTGTCGCATCTCGATATCACCTTCGAGTACCCGCTGGCGTCCGGCGTCTCCGCAAACCCGGTGCTGAAGCCCATGGCGGAGTTGTCGCCGCCTTCGATCACGATCAAGCAGATCGGCGACGATCGCGACGCCGCGCAATTGCTGCGTGAAGCCGGGCTCATCTGACGACCATGACGGCGAACGCGACGATGGCGACCATCACGAACGTCCGGATTGGCGCCGGCCGCGCCCGCCCGCCGATCGCGCTGATCGTCGCCGCTGTCGCCGGTGCGGCGGTCGTTCTGTCGCCGATCCTCTATACGATCGTTCAGGCGTCCGCCGTCGGCTGGGAGGAGGCCGTCGCCCTTCTGTTTCGTCCGCTCGTCGGCGCGCTCCTCGTCAACACGGTCTCGCTTGTGGTCGCCGCGTCAGTGGCCACCGCCGTCATCGGCGTTGCGACGGCCTGGATTATCGAGCGCACCGACCTTCCCGGCCGGAGGGTCTGGTCTGTCCTGATGGCCGCGCCGCTGGCGGTTCCGCCTTTCATCGCCAGCTTCGCCTGGGTGTCGATCAGCAACTCGCTCCAGGACTTCGCCGGGGCGCTGCTGGTCGTGACCTTCGCCTATTATCCGCTGGTCTATCTGCCGGTCGCCGCCGCCCTGCGCGGACTGGACCCCGCCCTCGAAGAGACGGCGCGCGCGCTCGGGGAAAGCGCCTGGGGATGCTTCGTCCGGGTCACGCTGCCGCAGCTCCGACCTGCTCTGCTCGGAGGCGTTCTGCTCGTCGCCCTCGATACGTTGACCGAGTTCGGCGCCTTCGCGCTGCTTCGCTTTCGGACCTTCACGACCGAGCTCTACGCCCAGTACAGGATCGGGCTCGACGGGCCGGAGACGTCGTTGCTGGCGCTTGTGCTCGTTGCGCTCTGCCTGGCGCTGCTGATCGCGGAGCTACGAGTGCGTGGCCGCGCCCGCTACGCTCGCGTCGGCGCCGGCGCCAGACGCGCCGGCTCCCCGTCGCGCCTCGGATCCCTGCGCGTGCCGGTTCTCTGCATGCTTGCGGCTCTGGTCTTCGCGACGCTCGGCGTGCCGGTCGGCATGGTCGTCTATTGGCTCTTCCGGCATGCGCAGGCGGCCACCTCGCCGGTCGCCCCGTCGCTGGCGGCGCTCTTCGACGCGACGCTGAACTCCGTCAGCTTCGGTCTCGCGGGCGCGGCTTGTGCTCTCCTGATCGCGGCCCCGATCGGCTATCTCGCCGTGAGATATCCCAGTCGCTGGACGGCGCTGATCGAGCGCGCGGCCTATCTCGCCCTGGGCGCGCCCGGCATTGTCGTCGCGCTTGCGCTGATCGCCCTGACGGTCCAGTTCGCGCCGCCGCTCTATCAGAGCCTTCCGCTTCTGGCGCTCGCCTACGCGATCCTGTTCCTTCCGCTTGCCCTCGTCAGCATCCGCGCGGCGCTCTCGCAGATCCCGCCACGGTTCGAAGAGGTGGCGCGCTCGCTCGGCGGAAACAGCGTCTCGGTCGCGATACGCGTTGTCCTGCCGCTGGCCGCGAGCGGAATCGGCGCCGGCGCCGCCATGGTCTTCATCTTCGTGTCGACGGAGTTGACCGCAACCCTCCTGCTTTCGCCTGCGGGCACGCGCACGCTGGCGACGGAGGTCTGGGCGAATACGTCGTCGCTCGCCTTCGCCGCGGCCGCGCCGTTCGCGGCGCTGATCCTCTGCCTGTCGTTCGGCTTCACATGGCTCTTCGCCAACCGCCTCGGCAAGGCCGCCTTCGACGGCTGGAGCTGACGATGGCCCACCTGTCCGTCACGCAACTGGCGAAGACCTTCGGCGGCAGGCCCGTCCTGAACGGCGTCGATCTCGACGTTACCACCGGCTCGCTTGTCGCTGTCCTGGGCGCCTCCGGGAGCGGCAAGACGACGCTCTTGAGGCTCATCTGCGGCTTCGAGCGCGCCGACTCCGGCATGGTGGAGATTGACGGGCAAATCGTCGCCGGCGCAGGCGTCCATGCGCCGCCCGAAAGGCGCCGGATCGGCTATGTGGCGCAAGAGGGCTCGCTCTTTCCGCATCTCTCCGTTTTCGCCAACGTGGCGTTCGGCTTGCCGCGCTCGGAGCGGCGCGACCGCGCGAGGATCGAAGGGCTGCTCGCCCGCGTGGGCCTTCCCGCCGCTTACGCCGACCGCGCTCCACACCAGCTCTCAGGGGGCGAGCAGCAGCGCGTGGCGCTGGCGCGCGCGCTCGCCCCGGCGCCGAAGCTGGTGCTGCTCGACGAGCCGTTCTCGTCGCTCGACGCGGCGTTGCGGGTCGAGACTCGCCGCGCGGTCGCGAGCGCTTTGGCGGCATCCGGCGCCACCGCCTTGCTCGTGACCCACGACCAGTCGGAAGCCTTGGCGATGGGCTCCGAAGTCGCGGTGTTGCGCGACGGGATCGTCGCCCAGATCGCAACGCCCGAGACGCTCTATCGCCAGCCTGTCGATGGCGCGATGGCGCGCTTTGTCGGCGAAGCCGTGATCCTGCCCGGAACCATCACAGGAGGAGCGGTCACATGCGCGCTCGGGCGCCTGCGCGCTCGCGCGCTCCGCTCCCGACGGTCCCGCCGATGTGATGGCGAGGCCCGAGCAAATCCGCTTCCTGACGACGCCGCAACGAGGAAGGTCCACGCGCGCTGGTCGTCAGCGTCACCTATTATGGACATGACGCAAGCGTGCAGCTTGCCCTGGCCGAGGGGCCGGAGACGATCGCGAGCCGAGTCCCCGGCCATCGCGCGCCGAGACCGGGAGACGAAGTTCGCCTCCGCGTCGAGGGCCCCGTTATGGCTTATCCGCTCGCCGCCTCCGACCGCGAACAGCGCAGGGCCGAGCAGCACGGCGCACGATTATCCGCAAGGCCAATGAGCGTCGCGGCGCTCGGAATCGAGGAGAACCTGTCATGACGATTCGAAACCCCAGCATGAGCAAGCTTTTGCTTAGCGCTGTTGCGTCCGAGCGCGCTCGCCGCGCGCTCTGGTCCCTGCGCCGGCCGCCCTCGCCGCGCAGCCGGGAAGCTTCCTCGACGGCATTCATCGCCAGACGACGCTGACGACGACCGTCCCCGACAACGGCGACCAGAACCCTTATGCGATCGTCGTCGCCCCTGTGTCCGCCGGCGCCGTCCAGAAGGACGACGTCCTCGTCACCAACTTCAACAATGACGGAAACCTGCAGGGGCTCGGCACGACGATCGTCGCCTTCAACCCGGCGACGAAGAAACTGACGACCTTCGCCTCGGTGCCGCGCAACCTGGCAGGTTGCCCGGGCGGGGTCGGGTTGACGACGGCGATGACGATGCTCAAGTCGGGCTGGGTGATCGTCGGGAGCGCCCCAAGTTCGGACGGAACGACCGGAACCAAGGGGCCCGGCTGTCTGATCGTCCTCGACGCCAACGGCAAGGTCGCAAACGTCATCGCCAACGATGCGATCAACATGCCCTGGGGCAATATGGCGACGCTCGACGAGGGCGACAGCGCGACGATCTTCGTCAGCAACACCGGTTTCGGCGTCGGATCTCCGGACGGCGACCCACGTGTCGTCAATCAACAGACAATCGTGCGTCTCAAGCTCGCGATCAAGGACGGTCAGCCGCCGCAGGTCGTGAGCCAGACCGTCGTCGGCAGCGGCTTCGGCGCGCAGCCGAACAAGGACGCCTTTGTGGTCGGGCCTACCGGATTGGCGCTGGGATCGGACGGGACGCTTTACGTCTCCGACGCGACAGGCAACCGCATCAACGCAATCTGGGAAGCTTTGACCCGTGATCACAGCGCGGGCGTTGGGCGGACCGTCACCAAGGACGGGCTGTTGCAGCGTCCTCTCGCCATGACCTGGGCGCCGAACGGGCACCTCCTTGTCACCAACGCCCAGAACGGTCAGGTGGTCGAGATCGACCCGGCGAGCGGCGATCAGATCAAGGCGCGATGGATCGATCCGAACAAGGCGCAGAAGCCGCCCGGCAGCGGCGACCTGTTCGGCATCGCCCTGACGCCGGCGGGCGATGGTTTCTATTTCGTCGAGGACGAGAACAATACGCTGGTCCTGGCGAAATGAGCTGTCCTTTTTCGGGATCGCGAACCGGCCCGACGCGTCGGGGACTTCTGCTCGGCGCAGGGGGAGCGCTTGCGAGCGTCGGGGCGGGCGCCGTTGCGCGCGCGGCGACGCCCCCATCTACCGATCCGGCGGCGCTCCGCGAGCCGTTTTTCGGCGCCCATCAGGGCGGGATCGCCACGCGCCAGCAGCGGCATAGCTACTTCGCCGCGTTCGACTGTCTCGCCAAGACTCGCGACGACCTGACCGCGATGCTGCAACTCTGGACCAACGGCGCTGCGCGGATGTGCTCCGGGGACACCGCGCGCGATCTGGGCAAGGATCTGTCCAGCGAGGGGCCGGACGGCGGCTCGGCGCTCGGGCTCTCGCCCTCCCGCCTCACCATCACGTTCGGCTTCGGGCCAGGGCTTTTCAGCAAGGACGGAGCCGATCGGTACGGACTTGCGGCGAAGCGCCCGGCGGCCCTCGTCGATATGCCGAAGTTCAACGGCGACCAGCTCGAAGCGGCCCTGACCGGCGGAGACCTTTCCGTTCAGGCCTGCGCAGACGATCCGCAGGTGGCGTTTCACGCCGTCCGCGAACTCGCGCGATTGTCCTACGGCTCGGCCCAGTTCCGCTGGGCGCAGCAAGGTTTTCTCCCGGACGCGCCGGCCAGCGAGACCCCGCGAAACCTGATGGGATTCAGGGATGGAACCGACAATCCGCGGGATCTTGAGACGAGCCCGACGCCCGACAGTCCACGAAACTTCGGCGAGGTGGTCTGGGTGGACGACGAAGGCCCCGACTGGATGCGCGGCGGAAGCTATGTCGTCGCGCGACGCATCCGCATCTCGCTCGAGCATTGGGATCGCTCCGAGGTCGACTTTCAGGAGCAGGTGATCGGCCGCCATAAATATTCCGGCGCGCCGATCGGCAAGGCGAACGAGCGCGACTTCCTCGACCTCGATCGGGTCGACGCAGACGGCAATCCGCTCATCGCCGACAACGCCCACGTGCGGCTCGGGGCTGCGGCGACGAACGCGGGCGCGCAGGTCTTCCGCAGACCCTATTCCTACAACGACGGCATCCGGTTCACCGCGGAGCGCTGGCCGCCCTGGCGCCAGGGCATGATGTATGACGCCGGCCTGTTCTTCCTCTGCTACCAGCGAGACCCGAGAGACGGGTTCATCAAGATCTACGAGAACATGGCCAAGCTCGACGCCCTCAACCAGTTCTCGACCCACACGGGCAGCGGCCTCTTTGCGTGCCCGGGCGGAATCGCCGAAGGGGAGTTCGTCGGCCAGAGATTGTTCGCGTCGGTGTAAGGGAGCAGACCGAAATCCCGGTCACGATCGTCGCGACCCCGACAATGTGCTCGGGAGCCGGCGCATGCTTGCATCCGCATCACTTCACGCTTCGCAGTGAACGTGTGTAGTTTCGCGAGGACCAAGACGATGACCCCCGTCGTCAAGGAAGCCGGCGTTCGGTGGTTCAACATCCTCGATGCCGATCCTGGCTGACGACGGCCTGATACGGTTTCCGGCTGATCACTTCGAATTGGCGATTTTGGGCCACCAGTGGAAGCCGGCCTGGCTTTTGATCTTTTCGCGGTCGCTGGCGAGAGCGGCGCAGCGCATCGAGATGGTTTCGTCGAGAGCCTCGAGGGTGGGGATGTGCTTGTTGACGACGGGTTCGTCGACCAGGGTCCATAGCGTCTCGGCCGGCTGCACTTCGGGAGTGTAGGCGGGCTGGAACAGGAGGCGCAGGCCGTCCGGCACGGCAAGGCCGGATTCGCCGTGCCAACCGGCGTTGTCGAGCACAAGAACGATGCGCCGGTCGCGACCGGGGCCCGCTTCTTCTGCGAACAGGCGCAGCAGCGCCTCGAAGAACGGCTTGGATACGCCGTTCGAGATGTACCAGAAGCTTTCGCCGGTGGCCGGAGACACGAACGCCGTCACATAGAGCCATTCGAAGCGATGGTGGCCGTGCGCGATCGGCCGCTCGCCTACCGGCGCCCAGACCCGCCGCGTCACCGGCTTCAGGCCGAGTCGGTGCTCGTCGGTCGCGAAAGCTTCGATCGGTGTGTCGGGGTGGAGCGAGGCTTCCTCGGCGACGATTTCGGCGACTTTTATGGAATGGCCCGCCCCTCCTTCGGGCGTCGTAGGCTCGCCGGCAAATCAGGAGGAGGAAGGGATGGATATCTCTGTGCTTGGCGTCGACCTCGGCAAGAACGTCTGCAGCGTGGTTGGGCTGGATGCGTCCGGCGCGGTGGTGATGCGTCGCAAGGTAAGGCGGGAGACCCTGATTGCTCTGGCGGAGAAGCTTTCTCCGTGCGTTGTCGGGATGGAGGCGTGCTGCGGCGCCCATCATCTGGGCCGTGTGTTCGCCGCTCACGGCCATGATGTCCGTTTGATGTCGCCCGAATATGTCCGGCCCTACATCAAGGCGCAGAAGAACGACGATCGCGACGCCGAGGGGATCGCGGAAGCGGTGACCCGGCCGACGATGCGCTTTGTCGAACTGAAGAGCCAGGACCAGCTTGACATGCAGACGCTTCATCGATCGCGAGACCGGCTGGTTGGGGAGCGGACAGCTCTGATCAATCAGTTGCGCGCCATTCTGCTGGAGCGAGGAATGGTCGCGCCGCAGGGCAAGCGGAAGCTCGAGCAGTTCCTGGCCGTGCTGATGGATGAGCAGGGCGGAGCGGGATCGAGCCCGCGGATGATCGTGCTCGTCGCCGATGCTCGCGCGCAATGGGCGGAACTCGATCGACGGATCTCTGCGTTTGACGCCGAGTTCGTCCGCTGGGTGAAGGAGAACGAAGAGGCTCGGAGGCTGACGACAATCCCAGGCGTCGGCCCGATCGTCGCATCCGCTCTTGTCGCAGCCGTCGGTCGGGCGGAAAGCTTCGACCGCGGGCGCGATCTCGCCGCGTGGCTCGGCCTGGTTCCCCGTCAGTTCACGACCGGCGGCAAGCCGAAGCTGCTCGGGATTAGTCTAGCAAGCGCGGCAACAAATACCTGCGCAGGCAGTTGATCCATGGAGCGCGTGCGGCTCTGCCCTATGTGGCTGAGCGCGACACGCCGCTTGGCCGATGGGCGAAAGAGCTTATGAGTCGCGCTCATCACAACGTGGCCGTTGTCGCCCTTCGCCAACAGGCTGGCGAGAATCGCCTGGGCGGTGCTGCGGCGCGGGGAACGGTTCGCCGTTACAGAAATGCCGGTGGTTTCATAGAACTCGGCCGGTCGCGCTCAAAGCGTCTATCGGTCAACAGGGGTTTGCGAGAGGGTAACGACGGGATGGCCTGACAGTCGAACGGCGCTCTGGAATGCCAATTCCGGTAAAGCCGCCCGTCTAAAACGGGATGATTGCGCCCAGGGATTCCTGGATGATGCCGCCCCCCTGTAACGAGATGATCCCGCCCGGGGCGCCGCGCTTGTTGGCCGAGTGAGTTTCTTTCTCCGACGTGGCTTTCCGTCAAGCCGTTTTGGAGGGCTTTCCGCGGACGCGGCGTAAGCTCTCGCCTGACAGCTCGATGCGATCGCGGCGTCGGCCATCGGCGGCGCCTCGCTGATGGGCGGCAAGGGGAGCATCAGCGGCACGTTGCTCGGGGCCATCATTCTCGGCGCCATGAGAAACGGACTGACGCTCCTCAATGTCCAGGCCTTCTACCAGCTTCTCGCGACCGGCCTGATCATCCTCTTCGCCATGCTGATCGACCGCGCAACTCGGGGGCGCACATGAGCGCGTCGAGAACGCCTCGAGACGCGGCAAGGGTCAGTTCCGTCGTGGTGGTCGGCAGCCTGCACTACGACATCATGGTGGACGCGCCGGACCGTCCCCGAAAGGGAGAGACCGTCGCGGGACTGAGTTGGCGCCCGAAGTTCGGCGGCAAGGGGGGCAATCAGGCCCTCGCCGCCCAAGGACAGGGCGTCCCGACCGCGATGGTCGGCGCGGTCGGCGACGACGATTTCGGCGCCGCGCTGCTGGCCGGACTCGATTGCGGCGGCGTCGATCGCTCGGCGGTCGCAACCCTGCCGGGCAGGGGTTCCGGCATGAGCGTCGCGATCTTCGACGCCGAAGGCGATTATGGCGCGGTGATCGTGTCAGGGGCGAATTTGGCTATCAGCGCGACGCAAGCCTGCGACGACTTGTTGCGGACCGCGAAGGTCCTGATTTTCCAGAACGAGATTCCGGAAGCCATCAACGAGGACGTTGCGCGGAGAGCGAGGGCGTTGGGCGTCAAGACGATCCTCAACGCCGCTCCCGCGCGAGCGTTCGAGACAGCGTTGCCGGGCTATGTCGACATCCTTGTCGTCAACGCGCTCGAGGCCGAGATGCTGGGTTCTCCGCCTGTGAACTCGCTGCGCGATGCTGAAGAGGCGGCGGAGCACTTGACGTCCCGATTTTCTGCGGCGGTGGTCACAGCCGGGGGCGACGGCGTAGCGTTTCATGACGAGGCTGGCGCGAAAGTTTCCCTTCCGGGCCTCCCGGTCAAAGTGCAAAGCACCCACGGCGCCGGAGACATGTTCGTGGGAACGTTCGCAGCCAGGCTGGCTCTGGGGGACGACGTGCGTACGGCTCTTGGCGTGGGGAACCGACAGGCCGCAAAACTGGTGGGTACGCCTGAGAATGAGCGCGGCCGGTAGCAGGCATTGAGCCCAGGTTGACCTTTGTCAGCGGCCGATATCCGACGGGGGTCAGCCGCACGCCGCGCAAGCGCTGCACTCGCCGCCTGCGCATCGATGCCGGCGATTGGGCTTGCGCAAGGGTCGGCCGCCAATCCGGTCCGCGCTCACCATCGCATCCGTCGCGATGTTCTCGTGGGAACCACCCGGTTGGCGCCGGAACGACTAGCAGGCTGTTGAAAAGTTCACAACGTCGCCAAGGGCGCAACCCCTGAAGGCTAACGACGGGAACAGCAAGCCGCGCGTTAACGCTTGCGGCCGCCTCGTTGGCAAACAGGCAAAGCGATCGTACCTTGGCGGACCCCGTCCGCACTACGTTTCGGGCGCGCGCACGCGCGGCGCGCCCTCGGCGCAGAAATCGACGTCGAGGGTCGCGGGCCAGAAACCGCGCGGACCGGGGTCGCGAACCGGCCGAGGGGCGTGGCGTGTGCAATAGGCCCGCGCGCGCCCACCACGTCATCGGCATGTCCCCCCGATTGACCGGGTGGAGGCCGTGCGGGGGTCGCCGCCAGTGCAAGCAATTTGCGCAATAGGCGCCAAGCGAGAACCGGGCGCCGGCGATCCCATCGCCGCAACCATCGACCCGATGCGTGAGCGGCCAGTGCGCCACGGTCTCGGGCTGGCTCGTCGGCTGCGGGGCCCAGCGACCGCAAACGCCGTCGTTCTCGCGAAGCATGCGCCAGAACGCGCAGGCGCCGCAGTTCTCCGGACGTTCCACAACGTCTGTCATGGCCTGCCTTGAGTTGCTTCCTTCACCATTTGGACGGGAGGCGGTGTGATGTCGATAGTCCTTGGCGGGTACGAAAGAGGCGCCGTCCAACCCCCGCCAAGAGCAAGCATGAGGCCAATGTCGGCTTCCAGTTCCCGGGTATGGAGCGCGATCGTCAGACGCTCGGCTTCGAGCGCAGTGCTCTGGGCCGTGACCACGTCGAGATAGGACGCCGCGCCATCGCGGTAGAGCGTCAGCGACAGTTCGGCGGCCTGGCGGGCCGCGTTTGCGGCGGTCGAACTCTGCCGCCACTCGGCAGCGAGCCAGCGCAACGCGCTCAGCTCGTCCTGAACATCCCTGACGGCGACGAGGACCGTCGCGCGGTAGTTCTCTGCGGCCTCGGTAAACCCGGCCTTGGCGATGTCGAGTTCGGCTTGCCTCAACCCCGCGTCGAATAACGGCAGATCGACCGACGGCCCTATCGTTCCGAACGTGTTCCCGGGGTTGAACAATCGAAACCCGGTGTCCTGCGCTCCCCCGATGGCCATCAAAGTGAATCTTGGAAAGAAGTTCGCGCGCGCCACGCCAACGCCATACCCTGCAGCTGCGGTCAGGCGTTCGGCCTCGGCGACGTCGGGCCGGCGCCGCAAAACGTCCGCCGGAACGGCGCGGGGACGACTGGGCAACGGAAGGGCCCTCGCCGATCGCGCAATCGCAAACGATGCCGCCGACTTGCCGACCAGCGCGGCAATCGCGTCCTCGAGCGCTGTGCGCCGGAGCGCGAGATCCGAGGCTGCCGCCTCGGCGCTGCTGAGCTGGGTTTGCGCCCGATCGACGTCGACCGGCGAGGCGATCTGAGCCGCAAGCCGCGACTTCGTCAGATCCAGCGCCGAGCGATAAATGCCAATCGTATCGGAAAAGAGCTTCGCCTCGTCGTCGAGGCCGCGTAAATCGATGTAGGCGCGCGCGAGCTCGGCGTGCAGCTCGAGTCGCGCCTGATCCAAAGCGTTCGCGGCCGCCTCCGCGGTCGCGTTGGCGGAGGCCGCGATATCACGCACCCGTCCCCAGATGTCGATCTCGTAGGACGCCTGCGCGCCGAGAAGGTTGTCACCGTAATAGGTCGGCTGATCCGCCGAGCGCAGCGGACGGTTGTTCGACTGCTTGTTCGCTGTCACGTGCCCGATCGCGTCGGCATGCGGCAGCGTCCCGGCGAGCGCCGCCTGCGCGCGCGCCTGCTCGATTTCATTCGAAGCGACCGCCGCGGCCAGAGTGGGATTGGCGGCGTCGACCTGGGCCTGAAGATCGTTGAGCGTTGCGTCGTTGAAGGTCCTCCACCAATCCTCATTGGCGGGGAGGTCAGCGCCTGCGGCGGTCGCGTCCTTGAATTTCGCCGAAAGCGCGGGTGTGGGAAGGACGTAGCGGGGCGCGAAGTCGCATCCGCCGAGCGCCAGCGCGATCGACGACGTCACCCAAATTCGAAACCTCATTCACCCCGGTCCCGCTCCCGCTCAGACGCCGCCAATTTCGGTGAGCCGCGGGATTGCTGGTCTTGAGCGCCTGTTTGTCCGTTCGACGAACCCGGCTCTTCGGTCTGAGCCTCCATGATCCGGACCTCTTCGCCGTCGCCGATCGAGTTCTGAAGGGTTGGCGACTATCCGGCTATCCTTACTCAATCCCTTCGTAATTTCAACTTCGGTTCCCAGATCACGAGCGATCTGCACAATTTTGAGATTGACCCGGTTGCCCTCGCCCAGAACGCCCACCTGGATGGCGTTGTCGCGATAGATCAGCGCGCTCGCCGGAACCCTGACGGCGTTGGGGTCAGCCGGGAGCTGGAAATGCACGCGCGTGAAGGCGCCGGGAAAGAGCGCGCCGTCCTTGTTATCCGCGATGAGCTCGACCAGCAGGGTGCGGGATTTCTGATCAATTCCGTGCGAGGTCGTCTCGACCTTCGCGTCAAACTTGCGGTCGGGATACTCGGGAAGTTCGAGCGTCGCCGTCATGCCGTCCTTCACTTCGGCGGCGTAGGTCTCCGGGACGGGTACGTAAATCCGCATCTGATGAACATCCGAGACCGCGAACAACTCGTTGCCGCTGGCCGCGTCCGCCCTGACCAACGATCCGACATCGACGTTGCGCACGGTGACGACCCCGTCGAACGGGGCGACGATCTTCGCGAACGCCTTCTGCGCCTTCAAGCGGTCCAGACCGGCCTGAGCGGCGTCGACCTCGGCGGCGCGGGCCCGCGCGTCGGCGGTTTTTTCGTCGGCCGTCTGTTGCGACACCGCCGCCGACGCGCGCAGCGAGTTCCATCGCTGCGCGGTCACGTTCGCAAGCGCGAGGTTGGCCTTCGCTCTGTTGAGTTCGCTCTCGGCGACCGAGATGCTTTGGTCGAGCTCCGGCGTATCGATCACGGCGAGCACGTCGCCCTGCTGCACCTTTGCGCCGATGTCTTTCCGCCATTCCCGGACATAGCCGCTGACCTGAGCGTGGATCGATGCGGTATAAAAGGCTTCGACATTTCCCGGAAGCACCAGTTCGCGGACTTCTCCGCCGGCCTGCGGGGCAACGAGCGCCACGGTCGGAATCGCCTGCTCCTGCGTCCACTTCGCGAGCGACTCATTGTCTTTGCGCCGCCCGACGACTCCCGTGGCGGCAACGGCGGCCGCTATCAACAGGACCAGCAGGATCGCCCGCCCCACTTTGACCGGACGATGGGTGGGGTCTGGGTCAGGCCCGGGCCCGGCTGAATGCTCGTCGGTCATGTCGCGGACGCCTCGAGATTGACATTGGGGGCGGCCTGATCGGCTCGGCCGGGCTGGCGCTCGTGAACGAGCCGGAAAACGGCTGGCACGAACAGCAATGTCGCGATGGTCGCAAAGATGAGACCGCCGATCACCGCGCGCCCCAGCGGTGCGTTGAGTTCTGCGCTCAACGCCATCGGCATCATGCCGATGATCATCGCGAGCGCGGTCATCAGGACCGGGCGAAAGCGGGTGAAGCCCGCGTCGACCGCCGCGGTCAGGGCGTCCGCGCCCTCGGCCAGACGCTCGCGCGCGAAACTCACAACCAGAATGCTGTTGGCCGTCGCCACGCCCATGCACATGATGGCGCCCGTCAGCGCCGGGACCGACAGCGTGGTGCGGGTCACGAACAGCATCCAGACAATACCGGCCAACGCCGTTGGGAGCGCGCTGACGATCACGAACGGATCGATCCACGACTGAAAATTCACGACGATCAGCAGATAGATGAGAACAATGGCGAGCGCGATGCCGATGAAAAGCTGATCGTAGGCGTAAGTCATCGTCTGGGTCGCGCCGCGAATGACGATGGTCGAGCCTTTCGGAGCGTCCTTCTGCGCGTCGTCCAGGATCTTCTGGATCTCGGCTGACACTGCGCCTAGGTCGCGTTGGTTGTTGGTGGCGAAGATATCTACGACCGGTTGCACCGCGTAGTGCGACACGACAGCGTCACTGACCCCGCGCTTGATCGAGGCGACGGCGCCGATGATCTGCTTGTCCGAGCCCACCGACGCCGGGATGTTCTCGAGCGTGGAGAGCGAATTCTCCCAGTATTGCGGCGTCTGGGCCACGATCGGATACGACACGCCGTTCTTCGGATTGAGCCAGAAGGTGGGCGCCGTCTGGATGCTGCCGGCGAGCGTGTCCTGCAGGTTCTCCGCCACGTCGCGCTCGCTGACGCCAACCAGTTCGGCGCGAGTCCGGTCGACGTCGACATTGAACGTGGGCGCGTTGAAGGCCTGCTGAATGCGGGCGTCCGCAACGCCCGTCACCTTCTTGATCCTGGCGAGCAACGTGGCCGCATAAGCGCGATTGGCTTGGAGGTTCGGGCCGACAACCTGAACGTCGATCGGCGCCGGCAGACCGAAGTTGAGGATCTGTGTGACGATGTCTGCGGGAAGGAACGCGAAGTCCGTTCCCGGAAACTTGCGGGGCAGGGTCTCCCGCAACGTCTTCACGTAATCGGGCGCGTCGGCCTCGCGGCCGGCCGCCAGCGTGATCAGGATGTCGGCGTCCGACGCGCCGATCGTGCCCGTGTTCGAATAGGCCATGTTGATGCCGCTGATCGGCAGACCGATGTTGTCGACAATGGTCTTGAGCGCCTCCTGTGGGATGGTCGACCGGACCGCCTGCTCAATCCGGTCGACTTCCATTGCGGTCTCCTCGATTCGGGTTCCCGTGGGGGCGCGGATATGCAGCGCGATCTGCGGGCTCTCGATCGGGGGGAAGAAGTCGCGTCCGAGAAACGGCACAAGCCCGAACGAACCGATGACGGCGGCCATAAAGCCAACGATGAATAGCCTTCGGCCGGACAGCGCGGTCCAAAGCAGGCGACGGTAGAAGGTGCGCGCGGCTTCGAAGCGGAGCTCGAAGCCGCGCTGAAAGCGCTTGAACGGATTGCGGGTCGGCTGGGGCGCGTCGTGGTCGTTCACCGTCTGGTGCGCGAGGAGGAAGTTCGCCATGGTGTTCACCAGCGTGCGCGACAGCACGTAGGACCCGAGGAGCGCGAAGACGACCGCCTTGGCCATAGGGCGAAACAGATAGCCGGCGACTCCGCCAAGATTGAACATCGGCACGAACACGATGCAGATGCAGAGCAGCGACACGGTCGCGGGAATGACGATTTGCCGTGCGCCGTCCATGATCGCGCTTTCGATGTCCTTGCCCTGCTCCAGGTGGTAGTTGATGTTCTCGATCGTGACAGTCGCGTCGTCGACCAGGATGCCGACGGCCAGCGCGAGGCCGCCGAGCGTCATCACGTTGATCGTCTCCCCGGTCGCGGAAAGAAGGATCACCGAGGTCAGGATCGCCAGCGGGATCGACACGGTGATGATCAAGGTCGAGCGCCAGCTGCCGAGGAAAATGAGGATCATCAGGCCGGTCAACACCGCCGCCGTCACGCCTTCGAAAATGACCGACGAAACCGCCGACTTGACGAAGGTCGACTGATCGCCGACGGCCTGAAGGCGAACGCCCGCCGGCAGCGTCTCGCGCAACTTTGGAAGCAGCGCCTTCACGCCCGCAATGACGTCCAGGGTCGAGGCCGATCCCGATTTCAGGATCGTCATCAGGACCGCGTTGGAGCCGTCGACGCGCACCATATTGGTCTGCGGCGGCGCGCCCGCGTGAACAAAGGCGACGTCATGGATGTAGACTGGCGCGCCGTTTATTTCCCGAATCGGGAGATCGTTGAGTTCGGAAATCAGTTTTGGCGAGTCGTTGAGGTCGACAATGTACTCGAAGGTCCCGACTTTCTCCGTACCGACCGGGGTCACCAGGTTCTGCCGGGCGATTGCCCCGACAACGTCCTGCGAGGAGAGACCGTAGGCCTGCAGCTTATTCTGGTTGAGGTCGACCTGAACCTGCAGCACCTTGCCGCCATAGGGGGACGGCACGGCAGCTCCTTCGACGGTCGCCAGCTGTGGCCGAATGAAATTCTGCCCGGCGTCGAAAATCTGAGCCTCGGACAAGGATCTGCTCGACAGCGCAAGCTGGAGGATCGGAACGCTGGAAGCGTTGAAGCTCAGGACGTAAGGCGGCGTGATGCCGGGCGGCAGGAGTTTGAGAACGGTCTGCGAGGCCGCGGTTATCTGGGCCAGCGCGGAGTTGATGTTCACATTCGGCTGGAAGTAAATCTTGACGACGCCATAACCGGCCAGCGACTGCGACTCGATATGCTCGATGTCGTTGACCTGTGCGCTCAACGTACGCTCATAATAATAAATGACGCGGCCTGACATATCGTCCGCAGGCAGGCCATTGTAGGTCCAAACCACCGCAACGACGGGAATGCCGATGTTCGGGAAAATGTCCGTGGGGGTCCGCACGGCGGCCGTCACGCCGAAAATGACGATCAACATCGCCATCACGACGAACGTATAAGGCTTGCTTAAAGCAATACGGACGATTGCGAGCATTGACGTTCAACGGCGCCTGGGTTCGATCGTTCCACTTTCGCGTGACCACGCGCGGCGCGGCTGCCTGCCGACGTCGTGTAACGGGAGTCTCGTAGCTTCAGCCGGAGAGGCGAACCACTAAATTTTATTTGGAAAACTACTCGTTCCAGCCTTAGCCGTTACTGTCCCGTCACTCAGCGGCGCGCGCGAGACTCAGCGACGCTTTGGCCGCCGCGCGCATGACGAAGCGCGCACCGGGGCAATTGTCCTCGACGGTCAGTTGAAAGCCGTGCAGGTTGGCGATGGTCTGGGCGATGCTCAAACCGAGACCGTTTCCGGGTCCATTCTCCGCGCTCTCGCCGCGATAGAACCGACGGAAGATCCGGACGCGATCCCGAGACGGAACGCCGCGGCCGGTGTCGCTGACCGCCAGGCGCGGCAGACCATCGAGAACGCCGGCCTCGACCCGCACCTTGCCGCCCTCGGGAGTAAACTTGACGGCGTTGTCAACGAGGTTCGAGATGGCTTCGCGCATCAGATCTTCGTCGCCTCGCATGGGTACTGGACCCTGCGCCTCGACAGCCAGCTCGATGGATCTGGAGGCGGCGAGCGGCTCGAAGAACTCGGCGACTTCGACGCAGACCGCGCCGAGGTCGAAGTCCTTGAAGCGGTTCTGCCGCGCCCCGTTCTCCACCGCGGAGACGCGCAAGATCGCGGAGATGGTGACGGAGGCGCGGTCGATCTGGGCGAGCGCCGCCTCCATCGCCGAACGAAGCGCGGCAATGTCGGATTCCTCATCGAGGACGCGCGCGATCTTGGAGCGGGCGATCATCAGCGGGGTGCGAAGGTCGTGGGCGATGTTGTCGCCGACGGATTTGAGCTGGTCGAGCAGGCGCTCGATCTCGTCCAGCATCAGGTTGACTGCACGCGTCACCTTTTCGACGTCGTCGCCTTCATTTCCGATCGGCAGGCGCGAGTGAAGCTCGCCGTTCATGATGCGGACGATCGCGCCGTGAATCCCTTCGAAGCGTCGCGAGGCGCGAAGCGCAAACACTGCGCCGATCGCCATAATTGCGAGAACCGTCGGTAGAAGGGCGATGGCCAAGACCCGCAGCACGGTCTCCTGCAGGTCGTAGACCTCGCGCAAACCCCGCCCGAAGAGCACGACCGCGCCGCCCGGACGGCGACGGGCGACGAAAATGGCTGGCTCGAAGCCGCTCGAATCGGGCAGAAGCTGTTGCCGCACGACATGCGCGGCGCCGTCGACGGCGATCGGCGGCATGGCCGGCACGTCTCCGAATATCTTGGCGCCCGACGGGTCGAACAGGGCCACGTAGTCGAGTCGGCGGATATCGCGCGTCAGGCGCAGTTCGAGCGCCCGGCGCAACCGCTCGTCGCTGTCCCCGTCGCTCTTGGCGGCCTCGTCGACGAGCACCGCAGCCACCCGCTGCACGTCCGCAGTGGAGATCTGCATGTAGATGAAGCCGAAAGCGGCCGCGGTCGCGGCCGATATCGCAAAGCAGAACGCCAGCGCCAGTCTGAACGCCCGCGCCCGGAAAACCTCATTCGTCAGCATCGAGTTTGAAGCCGACCGCGCGGACATTGACGATGAACTTCCGCTGCATGGTGGGATCGAGCTTGCGCCGGAGATTGCCGATCTGCACGTCGACCACGTTGGTCTGCGCCATGAACTTGAAGTTCCAGACATCCTCGAGCAGCATGGCGCGGGTCACGATCTGGTCGGGACGACGCATGAAATATTCGAGCAGTTCGAATTCCTTGGGAAGGAGATCGACTGTGTCGGCCCGCGCAACGCACTGTGCGATCGACCCGGTCCATTTCCAGCACGCCGACTTTCAGCCGGACCTGGCGCGCATCGAACCCACGACGGAGAACCGCTTCGATACGGGCGCTCAGTTCCCGGATATCGAATGGCTTGATGAGATAGTCGTCGCCGCCGGCCTTCAGCCCGCTGATCCGTTCGTCGACCGAAGACAGAGCGCTGATCACCAGGACGGGAGTCGAATCGCCTTCCCGGCGCAACGTCTCGACAATCGTAAGCCCGTCGGCGCCGTTGAGCATCCGATCGATGACGAGGACCGAGGCCCACCCAGAGCGTGCGGCCCGGAGTCCGTCCTCCACGCTGTTGGCCGTCCTGACCGAATGCCCTGCAGCCTCGAGTTCGAGGCGCACCTCGTCGGCAAGTTCCGGTTCGTCCTCGACCAACAGGACTGAAGCGCCTTGCTTTGCCGCCCGTTCTCGTGCTCATCGAAACCTTCGCACCTTGGGCAAACGAAATCGTCATTGCGTGTTGGTCCTTGCGAGTCGTTTTGCGGGTGGCTTTGTAATGAGGGTGGCCGACAACATGGGCGTCTTCATGGTGCTTGACCGGCGACCAAAGTGGGGAATCACCAACAGCCTCCCATTCAGCTCTGCTATATTTCGTAGCAGGTCGTAATTGCAACCGTTCCTATTTGACGCCATTACTTAAAGGTAAGCGTGCAGCTGATACCGACATTTGCTGTGCGGGTTAAGCTGCCATTACATCTGTACTTGGCTATTTTATAAAGCACAATTTACAGTAGCACAGGGCTTACCGAAAACAACAAATCTATAATAAATTTTGTCTTATAAAATATGTTTATATAAACGACCTTTTAGTTCCCTTGCTGTGATACAGAAACATAAAATTTATTTTAGTTTCATCCAATTTTTTGTCGTTAAACCGTTACGCACCGCCGTTAGTAGATGATTTCATCATAGGGCTTGCTTTCATTGACGGGATGGGGCGATTGCGCCGTTCCGTGCATTTGCGCGTGGTATTTTGTGTATAAGAACAGCTGATCATAGTTAAGATTGTGGCGTAGCGGCAACAGTCCACGAAACGCGCAGCTCATGAACAACTCTCAACTTGCTTATGACTTCGGCGACAGGCACCTTGAATGAGGTCTCTGCGAGTCACCATTGCCGTAGCGCGCGTCAATTGACATAGCGCTGGGTGTCTGCGGTGCGCATGGCCAAAAAAGCGGGATTCAGGACAGGCCGGATTGCCCGGCGAGGAATGGGGACACGATGAAAAGGCTTGGCGCTTCTCTGGCAATCATAATTGCCGCTGCGGCAGGAGCGGCCCACGCAGCCGATCTGCCGACCACAAAAGCGCCCGAGGCGCCGCCGCCGGCAAATTGCTACGCAAGCTTCTGGAACTGGTTGAACTCCAGCGCGGCCGATTGCCCGCTCAGCTACGGCGGCGTAACGCTCTATGCGACGATCGACGCGGGCCTCGGCTACGAGTCCAATGGCGCCGGCTACAATCAGTGGTGGAACAACGGCGTCGCCAACATTATCACCAAGCAGAGCACGCACGGACCGCAATGGCTGTGGACGCCGAACGGCCTCAGCCAGTCGGTCGTCGGCGTCAAGATGAGCGAACCGATCGGCTACGGGTGGTCGCTGATCGGAGCCGCGGAAACTGGCTTCAATCCGTACGGGATCAATCTGGCTTACGCGCAGAAGTCGCAGGTTCAAAACAACGGCAAGTCGCTCTTCCTGCAGGATGCGAACGCCGATTCGAGCCGCACCGGTCAGTGGGACAATTCGCAGGCGTTTCTCGGTTTCAGCAATCCGGCCTACGGTACGTTGACCGGCGGCCGCGTGAACACCCTTTCGCTGGACTCCATCAACGCCTACGACCCGATGGGCGGCTCCTACGCCTTCTCGCCAGTCGGCTATTCCGGCTCATACGCCGGCTTCGGCGACACCGAGGCGGCGCGGGCCAACACCGCGCTTAAGTACCGCCTCGATATCCAGAACTTCCGGGTGGGCGGTCTGGTGCAGGTCGGCGGCTACAACTGGGGCAACGGCACTGACGGCATTTATCAGGCCCAGGCCGGCGGCGACTTCAAGTTCCCCAGCGGCGGCGTCCTGTCGATCGACGGGACCGCGAGCTTCGCCAAAGACGCGGTGAATATCGGCACCCTAGGGTCCCTCACTCAGTGCGCTACGTTCACCAAGGGCGCCTTCGCGGGGCAGACCGCCTGCAGTTACGGCAGCGGCGCTTCCGGCAGTATCCCGAAGGGCTACAATGACACGGACCTCCAGGCGACGCTGTCGAATAACGTCGGCTTCATGCTCAACACCAAGTACAAGTGGGAGGCCTGGACGTTCTATGCCTCTTACGAATACATCCGGCAGCAGAATCCGAGCGACTCGTATCCGAACGGGTTCGAGACCATTGGCCGTTATAACGTCCCGGGAACAGTCTACCAGTTCAACGTGCCCGGAACGTTCGCAAACAAGACCTTGCCGACGCAATGGGAAATCAACAACGCTTATAATATCCCGCGCGTCGCGAACGTTTTTTGGGTGGGCGCCAAGTACTCAATTCCGGCTGACTGGATGCACGGCTGGGGCTCGGCCGATCTGACGGGCGCGTACTACTGGCTGGGACAGAACAATTATAATTTCTCCGTCGCGACGACTGGGCCCCTTGCGGGGGTCACTTCGCCCGCGGCCTGCACGACCGCCGTCACCAGCGGCACGCAGCCGAACGGACAGGCCTTCTCGATCACCCGAATCAGCAGCGGCAAGTGCGCCGGTTCGACGGACTTCATCTCCTTCCTGATCGACTGGCGCCCGGTCAAGCGCGTCGACGTCTACGCGGGCGTGATGGTGTCCAACGTCTACGCCGGTCTGGCGAACGGCTACTACGCGACCCAGACCATCAACCCGACCGCCGGCTTTCGCATCAAGTTTTGACGCGCGAGCGCGACCAAGGGCGACCCCGGCGCTCACCCCTAGAGCCCATCGCTTGAAGTTTGCAAAGGCGCGGTGGGCCAAGGGCAGGACGACGTGGGCGGCGAGCGTTCCGACGACCGTGGCTGATGGCCGAAGTCCTTGAGGCTGCGGTTGGATGAGAATCTGTCACGGCCAGGTCTTTGGCGACGGTGACGGCGCGGTTGAGCTGCCGCGCGGTCACCGGCTTGATCGGGTTCCGGCGGGGAAGCAGCCCGACCCTGCGGCCGCGCGGCCTCCCATCGTTCGCGCAGGAGTTGGCTCAGTTGGGGCGACAGCATCACATCGTGATAGCTCTTCGTCTCTCCGTTGAACCGGCGCGCCGTGATGTCGTCGATCAGGCGCTGACGTAGCGGGCTGCTCGCTCTGCTCGCCTGCCACCTTACCGCACGAGCGGTTTAGCCCTCGGGCGGCAACCGGCAATTGCCGGAAGTTCTTGGACGGCCCCATGGGCAGATAAGGCGCCGGAAGCGCGGACATGGTCGCTTCAACATCCTTGCCCGATGGTTGACAAGTCTGCGCACTCCCGCACTATCATGTGTGTACGAACGAGTTTCTCGGATGGGCGTCTGCGGAGTGATCGGATCGCGATTTGACCGGGACGACCGGGATGTACGCCTCCGGCGCGGCGGAGCACCGGCTTGCGGCTGATGGTGAATGGACGCCCGGTGGAGACGTCGCTGCCGCGCTTGACGCCGCTTCTGGCCTTTCTCCGTAACGACCTCTGCCTCAACGGGCCGAAATTCGGCTGCGGCCTCGGCGAGTGCGGCGCCTGCGCCGTGCTGATCGACGGAAGGCTCGCCCGCGCCTGCGTGCTCACGCTTGGCGACGTCGCGGGGCGAGCGGTGACGACGCTCGAAGGATTGGGCGCGGACGGTCGGCTTGATCCCGTGCAGGAGGCCTTTATCGCCTCAGCCGCCGCGCAATGCGGCTATTGCCTGAACGGCATGATCATGACCGCCCGCGCCCTGATCGACTGCAATCCGGAACCGACCGAGGCCGAGATCCGCGAGGCGCTGCGCTTCAATCTCTGCCGCTGCGGCGCGCATGTCGAGATCGTCGCCGCCGTGCGGCTTGCCGCGGCGCTGGCCCGCGCATGACTGCGCTTCAGCCGCAGGGGCTCGCTCGCGCGGACTACTTGGAGAAACCGGGAACTCTCGCCGTCGTCCGGTCCGAGGTTCCCGGATCGGCCGTGGACAGCGCGAAAGCGGAGACGCTCGAACCTTTCGTCATCGTCTCTGCGTCCGGCGAGGTGGCGGCCTTCAGCGGCCATGTCGATCTCGGCACGGGCGTCCGCACGGCGCTGGCGCAGATTGTCGCCGACGAGTTGGACGTGGCCTTCGGGCGCGTCGCGATGGTGCTCGGCGACAGCGCCGTCGCGCCGGACCAGGGTCCGACCATCGCGAGCGAGACGATCCAGCTCAGCGCCAGGCCGCTGCGGCGCGCCGCCGCGCAGGCGCGCCATTTCCTTGTCGCAAGAGCGGCGGATATCCTCGGCGTCCCGGCCTCCGACCTCGTGGTCGAGAACGGAGTCGTCCGCACCAAGGCCGACGACAATCGCCGCGTGACCTACGGCGAATTGATCGCGGGAGCGCGCATCCGTCTCGCGCTGGCTGACGACGTTCGCGTAAAGGCCGCCTCGGAGCGACGCATCGTCGGCGCGTCGCAGCCTCGTGTCGACCTTGCGGCCAAGGCGACGGGCGAGCTCGTCTATGTGCACGACATGCGCGTCCCAGGCATGCTGCACGGCCGGGTCGTGCGGCCGCCTTACGCCGGATTCGATTCCGGAGACCATGTCGGGCGTTCGCTGGTCCGGATCGATGAAGGTTCGATCGCGCATCTGCCGGGCATTGTCGCGACGGTCGTCGTGGGCGACTTCGTCGGGGTTGTCGCGCAGCGCGAGGAGCATGCAGAGGCCGCAATGCGGGCGCTGCGCGTCGAATGGCGCGAAGGCCCGAGACCGCCCGATCTGTCCGACGCCAGGTCGGCGCTCGCCGCCAATCCCTCGCGCCCGCGCGTCCTGCTCGATCGGGGCGATGTCGAGGGCCGACTTCGCGCGGCGGCGAAGCGGCTGAGCCGCGAATACCTCTGGCCCTATCAGCTCCACGGCGCGATCGGACCGTCGGCGGCGCTGGCCGACGTCCGTCCCGACGGCGCGCGCGTCTGGTCGGGGACGCAGAACCCCTTGTGGATGCGCCGCGATCTCGCGCTGGCGCTCGATCTCGCCGAGAGCGCCATCGAGGTCGTTCGCATGGAAGCGGCCGGCTGCTACGGCCGCAACGGCGCGGACGACGTCACCGCCGATGCAGCGTTGCTGTCTCGCGCCGTAGGGCGCCCCGTACGGGTTCAACTCACCCGCGATCAGGAGCACATGTGGGAACCGAAGGGCGCCGCGCAGCTCATGACCGTGGACGGGGGGATCGACCGAGAAGGCGGCGTCGCGGCCTACGACTTCGCGACGCGCTATCCCTCGAACGCCGCGCCGACGCTGGCGCTGCTTCTGATGGGGAAGCTCGCCCCGACTTCCGAAGTCACGGACATGGGCGACAGAACCGCCATCGGGCCCTACGATTTCGCCAACCACCGCGTCACAGTGCACGACATGGCGCCCATCGCCCGCGCGGCCTGGCTGCGAGGCGTGTCGGCTCTGCCAAACACTTTTGCGCATGAATCCTATATCGACGAACTGGCGGCCGAGGCCGGCGTCGATCCGGTCGCCTATCGGCTTCGCTATCTCAATGACGCGCGCGCGTCCGATCTCATCAAACAGGTCGCGGCGAAGGCCGGCTGGGAGCCCCACGCGGGGGCGCGCAAGCGCTGCGACGAACACGGGCGCCTGATAGGGCAGGGGTTTGCCTACGCCGTCTATGTCCATTCCAAATTCCCCGGACTTGCGTCGGCATGGTCGGCCTGGACGGCCGACGTCGCAGTCGACGTGAGCACGGGAGAAGTGTCGCTGACCCGCGTCACGGTCGGGCAGGATTCGGGATTGATGATCAATCCCGAAGGGGTGCGCCATCAGATCCACGGCAACGTCATCCAGTCGACGAGCCGCGTGCTCAAGGAGCAGGTGACCTTTTCGGACATCGCGGTCACGTCGCGCGAGTGGGGGACCTATCCGCTTCTGACCTTTCCCGAGGTTCCGGCCATCGACGTGCTGATGGTTCCGCGCCCGGAGGACGAACCGCTGGGGGTCGGCGAATCCGCCTCCGTCCCGAGCGCCGCGGCAATCGCCAACGCGATCTATGACGCAACCGGCGTGCGCTTCCGCGCCCCGCCCTTCACGCCCGATCGCATCCTTGCGGGCCTTCGCGAAGCCGGGCTCGCCGCGGAGCCCGCGAGGCCACGGGTTCTTCCGACGCCCACGGCCGACGCAGCGCCAAAGCGCAAACCGTGGCTTCGCCCCCTTTTATCGGCCGCGTTTGGCGCGTTTGGCGCGCTCGGGGTCGCGAGCTTGCCGATCCGCGGCGCCATCGCGCCCGTCACGCGGCCCGATCCAACGACTTATTCCGCCGAAACCATCGCGCGTGGAAAGGCCTTGGCCAATCTCGGCGGCTGCATCGTTTGCCACACGACAACAGGCGGCGCTGAACTTGCCGGCGGCAGGGCCGTGCATACGCCGTTCGGAACGGTTTACGCGACCAATATCACGCCGGATGAGGCGACCGGGATCGGGCGCTGGTCCTTCGAGGCCTTCGCCCGCGCGATGCGCGAGGGCGTGGCGCGGGACGGGCGGCATCTCTATCCGGCCTTTCCCTATCCGTCCTTTGCAAAGACGAGCGAGGCCGACCTTCAGGCGCTCTACGCCTTCCTGATGGCCGCTCCCGCCGTCGTCGTCGCCAACCGGCCTGCCGAATTGCGCGCGCCGTTCACCTGGCGTCCACTGATGGCCGCGTGGAACACGATGTTCCACCACGCCGCCCTCTTCGCGTCGGATCCGACGCGGAGCGACCTCTGGAACCGGGGCGCCTATCTGGTCGAAGGGCTTGGGCACTGCTCGGCGTGCCATTCGCCGCGTAACGCCCTCGGCGCCGAGCGCGGTGGCGCCGATCATCTCGCGGGCGGTGAGGCGGACGGCTGGTTCGCGCCGCCGCTCAACGGAGCCTCGCCCGCGCCCATCGCCTGGACCGAGCAGGCCTTTTACGATTATCTCCGAACCGGCCATTCCATCGAGCATGGGGCGGTCGGCGGCCCGATGGCGCCCGTCGTAGCCGGGCTCAAGGCGCTGCCGGATCGCGACGTCCGCGCCATGGCGCATTACCTCGCTTCGCTCTCGTCAACGCCTCCCTCCGACCCTTCGCTCAAGGATCAGATCGAAAACGCGGCGAAGGCGCGCGCTTTCGATCCCGCTTATCTCGCGGGCGCCCGCATCTGGTCCGGCGCCTGCGCCGTCTGTCACGAGCCGGGTCAAGGGGCCCCGATGTTCGGCGTGCGGCCGTCACTTGCGCTGACGACGGCGATCCACGCGGACGCGCCCGACACGGTTGTGCGCGTCATCCTCGAAGGCTTTCGCGCCCCAGAAGGACTCGAGGGTCTCGGCGCCATGCCGGCGTTCCTCCATCATCTCGACGACGCCCAGGTCGCCGACCTTGCGACCTATCTCCGGGCGCGTTTCGCGCCGGATCGCCAAGCCTGGACAAACCTCGGCGAGACCGCCGCGCGTCTCCGCAAGCCGCTCTTGACAGCCGCTGAGGGGGCGATCAATCATTAGCATACGAACAAACTCGAAGCGACCTCCGGGAAGCGCGGACGCCTGGAGCGCTGCGATGAGCGGAGCCGGACGGTCAGGCGCGCGAGGTGATATCCATGGAGCAAGGATCAGCTCAGGCGGATGCCGGCGACAAGGTTCGCTGCGACGCCTGTCCGGTCACCTGCTACATCCGGCGCGGAATGTCGGGCGCCTGCGACCGCTACGCCAACCGCGACGGCAGGCTTGTGCGCGTCGATCCGCATATTCTTCTTGAGCGCACAATGGAGCGCGGCGGCTCGGTCGTTCCCTTTTCGCTCAAGGAAGGCGTGTGGTCGGGCGAGATCCTCTCGGCGATTCCGTCTTCGTCACCGCCGTAGGCGCCGGGACGACCTATCCGGACTACAAGCCTGCGCCCTTCATCGTCTCATCCGAGGTCGACGGCGTCGATATGGTCACGGTGGTGACCGAGGGCATTTTCAGCTATTGCGGCGTCAAGGTGAAGGTGGACACAGACCGCTATCTCGGCCCCGAGCAGGCGACGGTGCGGGCCGAGGGCGAAGCGGTCGGCCACGTGACGACAGGCGAATATGGTTCGCAGATGCTGTCGCTCGGCGGCGTGCATCACCTGACCGGCGGTACAAAGACGGAAGGGCGCGTCGCCTGCGCCGCGCTGCTCGAGCTTTCGAACGGCAAGCCGGTCGAACTGACCATCGACGGCGGCGTCACGATCATCGTCGAGGCCGGCGCCGCGCCGATCATCAACGGCCTGCGCGAGGAGCGGATGCGGGTCGGCTGCGGGTCGGCGACCATCGGCATGTTCGCCAAGCAGTGGCTTGGCCATGTGGATGAAGTTGTCGTCGTCGACGATCACATTACTGGCGTACTCTCCGAGCACCAGGCCGGAAAGGTGCTCGACATTCCCGCGACCGGCATCAAGATGAAGGGCAGGCGATCGACGCCCGGCCGCTACTTTCAGGTCGCCGAGCCCGGGGCGGGCTGGGGCGGCACGAATATTTCTGATCCGCTCTCGATCCTCGGCCCCTTCAATCCGAAAGAGGCATGGCCCGGTCTCACGATGCTGATGGTGTCGACGACCGGCGAACACCAGGGTTTCTATCGTCTGGATGAAGCGCTGCGGCCGGTCGAAGCCGAACTCCCGGAGGCGTTGAGGCTTTCGGTCGAGCGCATTCAGGAGAATTGCGAGCCCGCGCTCTGCACGGTGCTCTTCATGGGCGGGGCAGGGGGATCGTTGCGCGCGGGCGTGACCGAAAATCCCGTACGGCTCACCCGCTCGGTGAAGGATGCGCTGACACGGGTGACCTGCGGCGGCGCGCCGGCTTATATCTGGCCCGGGGGCGGTATTACCTTCATGGTGGACGTGACCCGCCTTCCCGCCAATTCCTTCGGTTATGTGCCGACGCCTGCGCTTGTGGCGCCGATCGAGTTCACGATGCGACTCTCCGACTATGCTGCGCTTGGCGGCCATATGGATCATGTGCGTCCGCTGAGTTCGCTCGACCCGGACACGGCGAGGCATGTGCCGCAGGTCGACGGCAATCCTTGGCCGGTCGAGCCGCCCGCGCGACGGAGGATCCTGACGCATGGGCGACCTTAACCGCGCTGAGGCGCACCTTCTTCCCGACGGACGCCGGCTGCACCTTCACGACGGGCCGATCGACCTGATCGTCGAAGCGGTCGGCGCTGTCGGCTCCGTTGAAACCGCCTACCGAGCGGCGGTCTCGCGTTTTCGCTTCGTGCTCGATGAGCTCTGCGCCGAATTGCCAAAGTTGCGCGCGCCCGCGTCGGGGCGCCCGCGCGCTTTCGACTGAGCTCCGTCGCGAGACGCATGGAGCGCGCGGTCTCGGCTCATGCAGCGGACGGTTTCATTACGCCGATGGCGGCCGTGGCCGGAAGCGTCGCGGACGAGATGCTTGCGGCCATGCGCGCGGCGGCTGACGAGGGGCTCGCTCGTCTCTCTGTGAACAATGGCGGCGATATCGCTCTCTGGCTCGCGCCTGGCGAGACGACGACGATCGGTCTCGTCGACCGGCCGGATCGCCCGTCTTTGATCGCCCGCGCGCGAATCGCGGCGGGGGACGGGATCGGCGGGATCGCGACGTCCGGGGCCCCGGGGCGCAGCTTCTCGCTCGGAATCGCTGACGCCGTCACGATTCTCGCGCGAACCGCCGCCGAAGCCGACGCCGCGGCGACCGTCGTCGCGAACGCCGTCGATCTTCCCGGCGATCCTCGAATCGAGCGGCGCCCGGCGCGAAGCCTCCAGCCGGACAGCGATCTGGGCGATCGGCTCGTGACCTGTTCCGTCGGCGCGCTCGACGCCGTTTCGATTTCCGCGGCGCTCGAGAGCGGCCTCTCCGCGGCGGCGCGCTTGGTCAGACGGGGATCGATCGCTGCGGCGGCGTTGCATTTGCAGGGAGAGACCCGCAATCTCGGCGCCGCCGCGCTTCGGGCGGTGACCGACGCGAGACCCCGCCGGGACGCCAAGGGAGCTCATCGAATGCCTGAAGTCGAGGTGCGCAAGCGGGTGACGATTGTCGAAGAGGTCTTCCACGAAAGCGGGCCGCCGGCGGCGCGGCCGCTCAAGCGCGGCGCGGCCCTCGCGGTGATCAAAAATCCGTTTGCGGGCCGTTATGTCGAGGACATCGCTCCCTTCATGAAGGACCTCGAGCCGCTCGGCCTTGCGATGGCGAAGGACCTCGTCGCGGCGCTCGGCGGCGATCCGAAGGGGATCGAGGGCTACGGCAAGGGCGCCATCGTCGGCAGCGCCGGCGAACTTGAACATGGCGCGCTCTGGCACGTCCCAGGCGGCTACGCGATGCGCGCAATTCTCGGCGACGCCAAGGCCATCGTGCCGTCGACGAAGAAGGTCGGAGGCCCCGGAACGCGGCTCGACGTGCCGGTCACCCATATCAACGCCTCCTATGTGCGCAGCCATTTCGACGCATTCGAAGTCGGCGTCGCCGACGCGCCTCGCGCCGACGAGATCGTGCTCGCGCTGGTGATGACGACGGGCCCGCGCGTTCATGCCCGGGTCGGCGGACTCAAGGCCTCGGACATCAAGGGAGAGGACGGACTGCGATGAGCGTCAACATCCGCAAGATTGTGACTGTGGTCGACGAGACGCTGACGGAGATGGGCCGTCCCGTCTCGGCCGCCCGTGCGCCGCGCGGCGGCGATCGCGGTCATCGAGAATCCCTTTGCGGGCCGCTATGTCGAGGATCTGGCGCCGACTGATCGCGGCGGGCGAGGAACTCGGCAAGCTTCTTTCCGAACGCGCGGTCGCCGCGCTCGGGATTGCGGGCCCAGAGGCTCAGAGCTACGGCAAGGCGGCGCTCGTCGGCGAGAACGGGGAAATGGAGCATGCGGCCGCGCTCCTGCATCCCAAGATGGGAACGCCGGTCCGGAAGACGCTCGGCAAGGGCGCAGCGCTGATTCCGTCTTCGAAGAAGCGCGGCGGTCCTGGCGCCGAACTCGATATTCCGCTGGGCCACAAAGACGCCGCCTACGTGCGCTCGCATTTCGACGGGATGCAGGTCAGCATCAACGATGCGCCGCGCGCGGGCGAGATTGTCGTCGCTGTCGCGGTGACGACGGGCGGCCGTCCTCTGCCGCGCGTCGGCGGTCTCGAAACCAAGGACATCAAGGGCGAGGACGGGCTTCGCTGACGGGAACGCCTCGGTTGGCCGGGAGATGGCTGTGAGTTTGCTGACCGAACCTTCGGACATTCCGCCCTATCGCCTCGACGAGCAGGTCGGTTTCGTCTTGCGCCAGGTGAGCCAACGGCACGCGACGCTGTTCGCCGCGCGCCTCGCCGACATCACGCCGATGCAATGGGCGGCCCTGTCGAAGCTCCACGAGATCGGCGTGACCTCTCAGAATTTGTTGGGTCGGCTGACGGCGATGGATGTCGCGACGATCAAGGGGGTGGCCGATCGCCTGATGAAGCGCGGCCTCGTTCGCTCCGAAGTCGACGACTCCGATGCTCGTCGCCGCCTGCTCGCTTTGACGCCGGCGGGTCGGGCTTTCGTCGAAAGGCATTGCGCTGGCGCGCTCGCGATCAGCGCGGATACGCTCGCCCCCTTAACCCCGCGGGAGCGATCGGTTTTCATGACCCTTCTCGCGAAGCTGATCTAGAGGCAGGATGCCTTCTTCTCGAAGATCGGGCGCCTTAAATTGCGGCTTGCCTTGAGGAACGCGCCGGCTATCATTCGTACACAAACGATAGTGCGAACTCGCTGACATCGAAGACTTTTGCCGCGGCAGGAAATCGCGGCTCATAACCGGAAGAGGCGCGCCTATGACCAGCCCTAAAGCTGTCAAAACCCTGATTGCCGCGTTAGCGGCGAGTTTTGCATTGATCGGCCAGGTGCGAGCCGCCGACGAAATCAAGATTGGCGAAATCAACAGCTATTCGGGTCTGCCCGCTTTCACGCAGCCTTACAAGAAGGGTTGGCAACTCGCCCTGGAGGAGATCAACGCCAAGGGCGGCGTCAACGGCAAGACGCTTGTCGTCATTTCCAAGGATGACGGGGGCAAGCCCGCCGACGCCGTGACGGCCGCCAACGAGCTCGTCTCCGACGATGGCGTCGCCATGCTGATGGGCACCTTCTTCTCCAATGTCGGGCTCGCGGTGTCCGACTTCGCCGCGCAGAAGAAGGTTCTCTTTCTCGCCGCCGAGCCGCTGACGGACGCGGTCACCTGGTCGAAGGGCAACCGCTACACGTTCCGGCTGCGCCCCTCCAACTACATGCAGGCGGCGATGCTCGCGGAGGAAGCCGCGAAACTTCCCGCGAAGCGCTGGGCGACAATCGCGCCGAACTATGAATATGGTCAGTCCGCCGTCGCCGCCTTCAAGACGCTGCTGAGCGCGAAGCGCCCCGACATCGAATGGGTCGGCGAGCAATGGCCCCCGCAGGGCAAGATCGACGCAGGCTCGGTGCTCGAAGCCATCGATGCGGCGAAGCCCGACGCGATCCTTAATGTCGAGTTCGGGCCCGATCTCGTGAAGCTCGTGCGCGATGGCAATACGCGCGGCACGTTCCAGAATCGTTCGGTGGTGAGCTTCCTCACCGGAGAGCCCGAATATCTCGACCCGCTAAAGAGCGAGACCCCGACGGGTTGGATCGTCACGGGTTATCCCTGGTACGAAATCAAGTCGCCCGAGCACGACGCCTTTCTCAAGGCCTATCAGGACAAGTACCACGACTATCCGCGTCTCGGCTCGGTCGTCGGCTATTCGGTGATGAAGGCGGCGGCCGCGATCCTCGCCAAAGCCGGTTCGACCGATACGGACAAACTCATCGCGGCCGCGGAGGGCCTGACCTTCGACGGGCCGTTCGGGCCGGTGACGTTCCGCGCGATCGACCACCAGTCCACCATGGGCGCCTTCGTTGGGAAGACCGCGATCAAGGATGGCGCTGGCGTCATGGTCGATTCCGTTTACCGAAAGGGCGCCGACTATCTGCCCTCCGACGACGAAGTGAAGAAACTTCGGCCTCAGAACTGACGAGAGGCGAGGGGCCAGGGCGCCCTCTTCCGCCCTTGCCGTCAGGGCTTTCTCATGCAGCTTGTCGTGGTTCAGCTTCTTTCAGGCCTCGCCAGCGCCGCCTCGCTGTTTCTGGTGGCGTCCGGCCTGTCGCTGATTTTCGGCGTCACGCGCATTGTCAATTTCGCGCATGGCGCGTTCTTTATGCTCGGCGCCTATATCGCTTTCACGCTGACCGATCGCTTCTCGGGCGCGTTCGGGTTCTGGGGCGGGATGCTCGCGGCGGCGCTCGCCGTCGGACTCCTCGGCGCGGTCTTCGAAATCCTGCTCCTTCGCCGCGTCTACCGCGCCCCGGAACTTTTCCAGCTACTCGCGACCTTCGGCGCGACCCTCGTTGTCGAGGATCTCGTCGTCGTCATCTGGGGTCCCGAGGATCTGCTCGCGCCGCGCGCGCCCGGCCTTGCCGGCGCTGTTGTCGTCCTTGGCAAGCGCGTGCCGTCTTACGACCTCTTTCTCATCGCGCTCGGCCCGATCGTGCTCGGCCTCTTGTGGCTCGCGATGCACCGGACGCGCTGGGGCGTGCTGATCCGCGCGGCGACGCAGGATCGCGACATGGTCGCGGCGCTCGGAGTCAATCAGAAGTGGCTTTTCACCGGGGTCTTCGCGCTGGGCGCATTCCTCGCCGGGCTCGGCGGGGCGCTGGAGGCGCCGCGCGACGCCGTCGATCACACGATGGACCTTCGCATCATCGTTGAGATCTTCGTCGTCGTCGTCATCGGCGGCCTGGGGTCGATCGAGGGCGCCTTCGTGGCGGCCATTCTCGTCTCGGTCCTCAATGCCTTCGGCATCCTGATCCTGCCGAAGATCTCGCTCGTCCTCATCTTCCTCCTGATGGCGGTGGTGCTGGTCATCCGGCCGCGCGGCCTCTTCGGAAAGAAGGAGACGATGCTGCGCCGATCAGGGGGCGCGATTGTCAAGACCTGGGCGCCTCCGGGGCGGGACGCGCTTCTCCTCGCTGCGACGCTCATGGCCGCAGCGGTTCTGCTGCCATTCGTCCTCGGTTCCTATGGGCTCTCGGTCGCGATGGAAGCGACGATCTTCGTGCTGTTCGCCGCCAGCCTGCACCTGCTTGTCTCGGTCGGCGGTCTCGTCTCTTTTGGCCACGCGGCTTATCTCGGCCTCGGCGCCTATGGCGCGGCGCTCGGCGTCAAGATGCTGGGATTGTCGATGATTCCCGCGCTCATCGCGGGATCCGTTCTTGGCGCGTTCGGCGCGGCGGTCATCGGCTGGTTTGCGGTGTCGCTTGCGGGCGTCTACTTCGCGATGTTGACGCTCGCCTTCGCGCAGATTCTCTGGTCCGTCGCCTTCCAGTGGGTTTCGGTCACGGGCGGCGACAATGGCATTCTCGGCGTCTGGCCATCGGTCTGGGCGTCGAGCCCAGCGCATCTCTATTGGCTGACGCTCGCCGTCGTGTCCCTTGCGGTCGCGGGCCTCTGGATGATCATCTTCTCGCCCTTCGGCTATGCTTTGCGGGCGGCGCGCGATTCCGAACTCCGCGCCGAAGCGATCGGGATCAACCGGCGGAGCGTCCAGTGGCGAGCTTTCGTGATCGCGGGCGGGTCCGCAGGACTCGCGGGAGCCTTGTTCGC
This sequence comes from uncultured Alphaproteobacteria bacterium, assembly GCA_963724785.1. Taxonomy (GTDB): domain Bacteria; phylum Pseudomonadota; class Alphaproteobacteria; order Rhizobiales; family Beijerinckiaceae; genus Roseiarcus. The sequence goes on from CAVRWC010000001.1 coordinate 566,157, forward strand.
CTTTCTGAAGGGCAGCGTCTTTCCCGATACGATGGGCGTCTCCCTTTCGATCGACGGGCTCGTGATGGTGCTGCTCGGCGGCGTCGAAACCGTGGTCGGACCCGTCGTCGGCGCGCTCCTCTACAAGCTTTTGTCGATCTGGCTCATCAGCAACACCGACTATTCCAAGCTCGTGCTCGGGCTTGCGATCATCGGCCTTGTGCTCGTCTTTCCCAAGGGCGTCGCGGGCTCCTTTCCTGGGCTGCGTCCGCGTGGAGACGTGGCGTCGCGTGAAAAGGCCGCGCGCGAGAAGGCGGCGACATGAGCGCGCTGCTCGAGGTCCGCGATCTCGCCAAGGCCTACGGGGGCGTGCAAGCGGTGGCCGGCGTCTCGCTCTCTGTTTCGCGGGGCGAGATCGTGGCCCTCATCGGCCCAAACGGCGCGGGGAAGAGCACCTGCTTCAACATGCTGAACGGCCAAATCGAACCCGACGCGGGCGCGATTCTCCTGGAAGGCCGAGAGATTGCGGGCAGGCCGCCGCGCGAAGTGTGGCGGCTTGGCGTCGGGCGAACCTTTCAGATCACGGCGACCCTCACGTCCATGACGGTGATTGAGAACGTGCAGGTCGTGCTTCTGTCGCATGCGCGCCGGCTCGGCCGCCTCTGGGGGATCGCCGCGCATGAGGAGCGCGCTCGCGCTCAGGACCTGCTGTCGCTCGTCGGAATGGGCGCTGAAGTCGAGCGTCCCGCCGGGGAGCTCGCGTATGGCGACCTCAAGCGCCTGGAGCTCGCGGTGGCGCTCGCCAACGAACCGCGCCTTCTCCTGATGGATGAACCGACGGCAGGCATGTCGCCGCGCGATCGTGTCGAGCTGATGGCGCTGACCGCCGACATCGCTCGGGCGAAGAACATCGGCGTGCTTTTCACCGAGCACGACATGGACGTCGTTTTCCGCCGAGCGGACCGCATCCTCGTCCTTAGCCGAGGCCGCCTGATCGCAGAAGGGACCCCGGAGGAAGTAAGGCGCAACGCGGAAGTGCAGGCGGTCTATCTCGGCGAGGGCCTCACTTATCGCGACGGCGGCTCGTCATGAGCGCGATGCTGGCGGTCGAGGGCCTCAGGGCGAGCTACGGCGCGGCGCAGATTCTCGGGGGCGTGTCCTTCCTCGTGAGCAAGGGCGCGGTCACGGCGCTGCTTGGCCGCAACGGTGCGGGAAAGTCGACCACTTTCAAGGCGATCATTGGCCTCGTCAGGCGCGAGGGCTCGGTGCGCTTTCTCGGTCGCGAAATCGCTGCGGAAGACACGTTTCGCATCGCGCGCTTAGGTCTCGGCTACGTGCCGGAGGACCGGCGCATTTTCACCGATCTCACGGTCGAGGAAAACCTGATGGTCGGCCTGCAGCCGCCGCGCGCGGGCGCGCCCCGTTGGACGCCGGAAAAGATCTATGAACTCTTCCCCAACCTCGCGGAAAAGAGGCGGCTTCCCGGCGGCGCGATGAGCGGAGGCGAACAGCAGATGCTGACAATCGGCCGGACGCTGATGGGCAACCCGAAGCTCCTTTTGCTCGACGAGCCTTCCGAGGGAATCGCGCCGCGCATCGTGGAGCAGATGTCCAAAGCCATCCTCGATCTGAAGCGGGAGGGCTTGAGTTTGCTCGTCTCCGAGCAGAACCTGCATTTCGCTCGCCTCATCGCCGACGAGGCCGTGATCCTCGAACGGGGCATGGTGCGCTTCGCGGGCGCTTTCAAGGATCTCGAAGCGCGTCCCGATGTCCGCGACGCCTATCTCGCCATCTGACCAAGGACGGCGCTTCGACAAGGAGAAGACAACGATGGCTCACGACGCTCCCGCCGCAGGCGGCTCCGGAAAGACGTTGATCCGCAACATCGGCCTTCTGTTGTCGGGCATGATGGAGAGCCCCATCCTTGACGCTGACACGATCGTGGTCGTCGACGGACGGATCGTGGCGGTGGGCCGCGCGAAAGACATTGACGCCGAGGGCGCGACGACCGTCGTCGACGCGAAGGGGACCGTCGTCGCGCCCGGCCTCATCGATAGCCACGTCCACCCCGTGTCTGGCGACTGGACCCCGCGCCAGAGCCAGCTCAACTGGATCGATTCCACGCTGCACGGCGGCGTCACCACGATGATCTCCGCGGGGGAGGTGCATCAGCCCGGCCGGCCACGCGACATCGTCGGCCTCAAGGCGCATGCGATCACGGCGCAGCGAACGTTCAGCAACTTTCGCGTCAATGGCGTCAAGCTCCATGCCGGCGCGCCTGTGATCGAGCCGGGCATGATCGAGCAGGACTTCAAGGACCTCGCCGACGCGGGCGTGAAGCTGCTGGGCGAAGTGGGCCTGGGCGGCGTGAAAGACGGCGCGGGGGCGAAGCAGATGGTCGCCTGGGCGCGCAAATATGGCATCCAGTCGACGATCCATACCGGCGGCCCTTCCATTCCCGGCTCCGGCCTCATTGGCGCCGACGTCGTGCTGGAGGCCGACACCGATGTAGTCGGCCACGTCAACGGCGGCCACACCGCGTTACCGGACGACCAGATCCGCTGCATCTGCGAGGGTTGCAAGCGCGGCCTCGAGCTCGTGCATAACGGCAACGAGCGTTCCGCGCTTTTCACGCTGCGAACGGCGAAGGAGCTTGGCGAACTCGACCGCGTGATCCTCGGCACGGACGGCCCGGCCGGCTCTGGCGTTCAGCCGCTCGGCATCCTCCGGATGGTCGCGATGCTGTCGAGCCTCGGCGACATCGCCCCGGAAATCGCCTTCTGCTTCGCGACAGGCAACACGGCGCGGATGCGCACGCTTGACTGCGGCCTGATCGAGGTCGGACGCGCCGCCGATTTCGTCTTCATGGACAAGGCGCAGAATTCTGCAGGCGCAACCTTCCTCGATTCCGTTCACCTAGGGGATCTGCCGGGGGTCGGCATGACGATGATCGATGGGATCGTGCGCAGCGGGCGCAGCCGCAACACGCCGCCGGCGGAAAAGATTCCCGAGGTCCTGGGGAATGAAACCGTTCGGCGTAATGTCCACTGAGGATCGTTTGTGAGGCCGATGAAAAAGGGCTCAGCCGATGCGGATTCGCTACGACAGCCCGACGTCGGGAGTGGATGCGCGTGCGGATCGAGTGAGAGCGGGCCATGGCCGCGCAGCGTCCAGACCTTTTTGGACCGGCAGTTCAGGGCGCGTCTGCGGCAGTCCGCCCGGAGGAGACATTCCTGTGTGCCTCGGCCGAGATCCTATTTGCGGTTCTATGACCGGATCCGAAACTCGGTCCTTGCGTCATGTCGCCGCCGCGCCATCCTCAAGGGCGGCGCAAAACTCGCGAAACGTTGCCACATCCGCGTAGGATTTCTGCGTTCCAGCTCGCGTGACAGAGAGCGCCGCGTAGCGAACTGCCCAATGCAGCGCGTCGGCGATATCGCCGCTTAAAGCGTAGAAGTGCGAGAAGCTGCCGATGAACGCATCGCCCGCCCCGGTCGTATCGAATGGCTTTACCGGCACCGCCGGGACGTGCCTTGCTTCGGTCTTCGTCACCAGCAACACGCCATCGCTCCCCAATGTGGCAATTACGACGTCGAATCCCGGCCGAGAGCAGCTTGCGCGCCGCGGTCTCGATCTCGGCCATGGTCTCTGTAGGCAGGCCGGAGAGCAACGCCAGTTCGCTGCGGTTCGGTGTGAAGAAAGTCACGTCGCCAAGCTTCGCAAGGTTCAGTTCCGGCGTCGCCGGCGCCGGATTTAGCAACACCGGTTTGCCGTGGCGTCCGGCGAACGCGATCGTGTGATACACCGTCTCCAGCGGCACTTCGAGCTGCAGCAAGATCAGGTCGCAGCCGAGCAAATCGTTCGCCGCGGCGTCCACGTCTGACGGCGCCAGATGGCCGTTCGCGCCTTTGATGATCAGGATGCTGTTCTCGCCCGATGGCTCGACGAAAATCGGCGCTACGCCGCTCGAAACGCCGGGCACGACATCGACATGGCGCGTATCGACGCCGTTGTTCTGGAAGTTGCGGATGGTGTTCTGGCCGAATACGTCGTCTCCGACCTTGCTCACCATGAGCACTTCGCTGCCGAGCCGCGCCGCGGCGACGGCCTGATTGGCGCCCTTGCCGCCATTGCCCATCTCGAAACGCGGCGCCTCGATTGTTTCACCGCGACCGGGCATGCGCGTCACGTAGGTGATCAGGTCGACCATGTTGCTGCCGACGACGGCGATACGATTGCTCACTGGTCACAGACTCCGGATTGTTGCGTCCATTTTAGTGGCCGCGGCGCCGTCGAGATAACCGAGGCGCACGCGGAAGTTGGCGCTCTCTTGCGGCGCGAGGCTGCGCACATGTCCCGGCGCTCTTCTCTGTCAGATAGCCCTCGGGGTGGCAGGTCGACGGCAGGGCGACGGCGGCGACCTGGAGGTCGGCGTTGCGCAGCAGCCAACGCGCAGGATAAGGGAAGGCGTCGGGCGAGAACGACACCACCAGGCCGTCACCTTCCGGCCGGCGCATCATGACATGGGTCATTCCGGCTGCGTCGCGCCGCAGGTTGTTAAGATAGAAGACCTGCTCCGGGTCGTACTCGAGTGACGGATCGAGATGCTCCATCCGGCCGGGGTTGCGCGCGAGCTCTTCGAGCATCGCGCGGTATTCGGGCGTGGGCTGCACAAAGTTCGGGATTGCCGTGCGCACGGCGACGTTCTCGGGCGTGTACGCCGCCGCCTGCCGAATGTGCGCATTCTCGACGAAGGCCAGATTGATGTGGCACATGTACATGAGATCCATGACCTTGCCGCCACGGTTCTCCACCGACATGCCGATGTCGATCAGCGTACAGTCTGGCCGAAGCGTCACCGAAGGTCGCGCCATATAGTGCGAGCCGAAGCCGGCGATGTATTCGTATGCGCCGGTCAGACGCAGGAACGCGCCCTCGGCGTCGTCGCCGAATTCCAGCGCAGCCGCATCCAGCGTAGCGCACGAGAACTCGCCATGCAGCTGGTGGTCGTCCTGCGAACTTGGCACGCCGTTTCGCAGCAAGCCGCTATGGAACGCGAGGCACCCGTAGGTGTCGATGATCACCTTCGCCGGACGAGGCGCCGGATAGGCGTGCCCCATTCCAAGCCGCACGCCGTCGAAACGCGCATCCCAAAGCATCTGTCCGAAATAGGGCAGCACGATAACGTAGCCGCGCCGGTTCGCCAGCCGCACCGCCTCGACGCCGGTGTCGTAGCGGAACAGCGACGCTTCCACGCCGTCCGACTCCAGGAATGCGCGCTCCTTTTCCTCAAAAAGCGCGTGCCGCAGGTGGACCTTAGCCATGCGCCGCTCCTATCTATGTTGAACGGTTGCGCAGTGCGTTGATCGCTATCACGATCAACAGGAACGCGCCCCAAATGAAATCCACCAGGAAGTTGCTGAAACGGAGCAACTGGAAGCCGCTGGACAGCAGCATTAGCGACACCAAGGCAATCGCGACCCCGAGCACCGAGGCCCTGCCGCCGGCTGGGTTGGTTCCGCCGAGCACCGAGATCAGCACGGCCTCGAGCAGGTACGACGTCCCGTAATCGGCTTTCGCCGCGTTCACGCGCGCTGACAGGAGGATGCCGGCGATGCTCGCCAGCGCCCCGCTGATCGCATAGGAGACCAGGATCGCGCGGCCCGTGCGGATTCCCGCGAAGACGGCGGCTTTGGGGTTGGCGCCGATCAGTTGCAAGTTGACCCCGAGCGGAGTGCGCGCCAGCGCCAGCGCCATCAGAACTGCGATCACAACGAACAGCACCAGCGGCAGGGCGACGCCGAGCAGCTTGGCGTTGCCGATTGCATCCCAGCCATTGGGGAAGCCGACAATCGCAGGGCCGCCCGAAAGCACGAGGCAGATGCCGACGTAGAGCTGGCCCGTGCCGATCGTCGCCAGGATCGGCGTGATGCGCACCTTGGCGATCAGAAAGCCGTTGACCATGCCGGCGAGCAACCCCGTGCACACCGAGATCGCTACCCCGAGCGCCACCCATGAAAGCGAAAGCTTGAGAAGCGCGGGCCCCTGCGCGCCGCCCACCGCATGAAACAGCAGGCCAGCTACGATGGCGGAAAGATTGGCGACGCCGATCACGGAGAGATCGATTCCGCCAGTCAGCATCGAGAGCATCATCGCCAACGACAACAGCCCGAGCTCCGGCGCGAGGAAGGTAAGCGACTCAAAGTTGTAGGGACGCAGGAACTTTTCTGGATTGAGCGCTGTCATCAGAATAAAAATCAGCACCGCCAACCCGAGGAGCTGCAACAGGTTGGCTTGCCGACTGATGAAGCGGCGCAGGTCCTTTTCCTGGGACATCGTCGTCGCTCCCCTCACGCCAGACGCTTGCGATCGCGCCAGGCGGTCGCCGCGGTGGCGGCGATCACAATCCCGCCGACCGCGACGCGCTGCCATGTCGTGCTGACGTGCAGGATGATCAGGCTGTTGTGCACCAGCACCAAAGTGAACACCCCGAGCATGGTGCCGAGCACGCTTCCGCGGCCGCCGAAGATGCTGGCTCCTCCGAGCACTACGGCCGCCAGCACGTCTATTTCGGTGCCGGCCAGGTCGCGCGGGTTGGCGAGCGAAGACATCGAGACGTAGAGCAGACCGGCGAAACCGGCGAGCGCGCCAGAGAGGCAATAGGCGAAGTAGGTGACCCGACGGACGTCGAAGCCCGCCCGCCGCGCCGCCTCCTTGTCTGCACCCATGGCGTACACGCCCCGTCCAATCATGGTGTAGCGAAGCAGCAAGTGGACAAGCAGCGCGAGCGCCAGATAGGTCAACGGCATGGCGCTGAGTTCGATGGTGGAGCCGTCCGGCTGCACAAGTTTCACCAAAGACAGGTTGGCGAAATTCATGAGCGATTGCGGCATGCGGTCGATATTGATGTTGGCGGTGCCGATCACGCCGAGCAGGAAGCCGCGCACCATCGTGCCCGTGCCAAGCGTGACGATCAGCGGGATCATCCGCATGCTGTCTACAAAGAACGCATTCAGCACCCCGAGCATCAGGCCGATCAGCGTGGCGGCTATGAATGGGAGCGCAACGCCGGAGTAGCCGGTGTTCAGCATGCCGAGCAGCGTGACGTACATCGCGGCCATGGCGAAGTACGGTACGGAGACGTCGATGCCGCCGGAGATCAGCACCGTCAGCACGCCAAGCGCCATGATGCCCGTGATGACATTGGCGCGCAGCAGGCTGAAGATGTTGCCGAGTTCCCACGCCGCCGGGTTGATGACGCCGATCACCACGACGGCGACCAAAACCACGAGAAAGATGACAGTCTCGGATCGCCGCAACAGCTGGCTCATGCCAGGGCCTTCAGTCTGTCGGCGACCAGCGCCTCGGTGACCTCCGACGTGGGCAAATCCTCGATGAGGCGGCCGCGGTGCATCAGGACGATGCGGCTGCAATTCTGCACGAGTTCAGGCACGTCATCGGAGATCATGAGCACGGCGAGGCCGCCGCCCGCAGCGAGATCGCGGATCTTGCGATGGATGCCGGCCTTTGAGCCGACATCCACGCCAACAGTCGGGCCGTTCAGGACGAGGATGCGCGCGTGATTCATCAGCCATCGCCCGATCACCACGCGCTGCTGGTTACCGCCGGACAGTTCGATCACCGGCCGATCACCGGTCGGTGTCGCGATCTGCATGTCCTTGATCATCGCGGACGAGCGCGCGAGCGCTTGCGTAAAATTGATGAAGCCGTTGTGGGCAAGAGCGGCGTAGGAGCTCGCGAGCAGGTTGCGATTGATAGTTTGCGTCAGGAACAACCCTTCGCCCAACCGGTCTTCCGGCACATAAGCGATGCCCTGCGCTATCGCGTCCTGCACGCTGCCGAGCCGCACTTCCCGGCCGTCGATGCGGATGCCGCCTTCATAGGCCGGGTACATGCCGAATAGCGCCGTCGCGAGTTCGGTTCGGCCAGCGCCGAGCAAGCCTGAGAGACCGACAATCTCGCCGGGATATATAGTGAGGTTGACGTCCAGGAAGAGGCCTGGCACGCCAAAGCCGCGGGTTTCGAGACGCGGCGCCGGAAGGGTGGACGGCCGCGTCCAACGATAGGTCTCGTCGGAGGGATCGTGGCCGGTCATGGCGCGGGTGATGGAGACCTCGTCCCACTTGCTCGTCGGACCTTCGCCCACCACGCCGCCGTTGCGCAGTACGGTGATTCGCTCGCTGATCTCCAGCATCTCGCGCATTTTGTGGCTGACAAACAGTATGGAGATGCCTCGGCTCTGGATGTCGCGCACGACGGCGAACAGCGCTTCCACCTCTTTGCGGGTTAGCGCAGTCGTCGGCTCATCCATGATCAGCAGTCGTGGGTTCGACATGAGCGCGCGCGCAATTGCGACCAGCTGACGTCCGGACGTTGGCAGCGTGTCGAGGTCGGCGTCGAGGTCCAGTTGCACGTTGAGCCGCGCCAGCGCCTCCGACGCGATCTTGCGCACGTCCCGCCAGTTCACCAGCCGGCGTCGCTCCCGCAACTCGGTGCTGAGGGCCAGGTTCTCGGCCACGGTCATCGTGCCGAACAGCGAGAAGTCCTGGAAGATCACCTGGATGCCGTGAGCGATGGTGCTGATCGGCGTCAGCGGTCGCGCGGGCGCTCCGTCGATGAAAAGCTCGCCGCCATCGGGCTGGTAGACACCGGAGATCACCTTAATGACGGTCGATTTGCCCGAGCCGTTCTCACCGGCAAGACAGTGAATCTCGCCGGGAGCGATGGCGAGCGAGACGTCGTCCAGCGCTTTGACGCCAGCGAAGTGCTTGCTGATGTGGCGCAGTTCGATAAGCGCGGGAGGCATGCGACGCATTCAGTTCGAAATAGCCGGGGGCGCTCGGGCGGCGCCCCCTTTCAGCCGATCAGAATTTGTATTGGTCCATGTTGTCCTTGGTCACCGACACCCAGCCTGCGCCGTAGAGCAGGTTTGGCCGATCGGCCTGCGGCTGTGTCAGGTTCTCGTAGCCAGGCAGGCCGAGGTTCAGGCCGGCTTTCAGCTCGCCTTTCTTGCCTGTCGCCGCCATCGCCGCGATGATGTTCATGGCTATGCCGGCCACCGCCGGGTCCCAGAACTGAATGTAATTGATGTCGTCGCTCTTCAGGTACTCTCCCGCGACCGACACCAATCCTGTGCCGGCGAAGAACAGCTTGCCCTTCAGCCCGCGCTCGGCGATCAGCTTGCCGGCCCCCGCCGAAGTCGGCATCGGGCCCCCCAGCACGCCCTTCAGGTCCGGATACGCGGTAAGAGCTTCCTTCAGCTTGTTGTAGTCCTGGGTCGCATCGTCGTATGTTTCGAGACGCTGCGTTGCAAGCTGCATCTTCGGGAAGTGGGCTTTCTGGTACTCGATGCCGCCGTCGATCCACTCGTTCTGCGACTGCGAGGTCAGGCTGCCGACGGTGGCGACATACTTACCTTCGCCGCCCATCTGCGCCGCCAGGCTCTTCATCAGCGCGGCGCCGTACGCCTTGTTGTCGAAAGCCTCGATGATGTAGTCTGCGTTCTGCAGGTTGGAGGCCTCGTGCGCAACGACGATGATGCCGCGGTCGCGCGCCTTCTTCAGCACCGGCTCCACCGCCTCGACTGAGAACGGCACAATGCAGATGGCGTCCACGCCCTGCGCGATCAGGTTCTCGACCAACTGGACTTGCTCGGCCGCATCGGCATGGCTCGGTCCGACCATCCATACGTCATCGCCGGTGAGTTGCCCGAACTCCTTGACGCCCTCGCGCATGCGGTCGAACCAGGCGATGCCGTCGACCTTCACCACCGTCGCCATTGTCAGCTTCTTGCTCTTCGCCGCAGAGATGTCGGCGCGGACCTTGCTGACGTCGATCGGGCCGAGCGCGGCGTGGGCCGCCCGAATCCCTGTTCCTGCGAGCAATGTCGTCGCCAGGGTTAAAGTCGTGAACTGACGTCTGTTAAACATGGCCTTTTCCTCTCCTCTCGTATTTTGGCGCCGCTTTGCACCGGCTTGTCTTGCTTTAACTCCGGCCCCGGCAGACGACGCCAAAGGTCGTCAGGCCGGCGTTGTGGCCGTTATCATTGCGATTCCGGAACTTGCGCCGATCCGCGTAGCTCCGGCCTGCACCATCGCCAGCGCCTGGGCCAAGGACCTTATCCCGCCTGACGCCTTCACACCCATTGTCGGTCCGACCGTACGGCGCATCAATGCGACATCCTCAACCGTCGCGCCGCCGCCGCCGTAACCCGTGGACGTTTTCACGAAATCGGCTCCAGCCTCCTTCGCCAACAAGCAGGCTTTCACCTTTTCGTCGTCAGTCAGCAGGCAGGTTTCAATTATTGTCTTCAAAAGCGATAGGCCACAGGCTTGCTTGACCTCCGCGATATCTCGCCGGACATAGTCATGGTCCCCGCCCTTCAGCGCGCCGATTGCGATCACCATGTCGATCTCGCCGGCGCCGTCGGCCACCGCCTGCCGTGTCTCCGCCGCCTTCGCCGCGGTCGTCGTGGCGCCGAACGGGAAGGCGATCACCGAACAGACCGTGACCTCCGAATCCGCCAGTTCGCGTTGCGCCAGCGCCACGAAGATCGGGTTCACGCAGACCGAATGGAAGTGGTATTGCCTTGCCTCGGCGCACAACTGGCGCACTTGCTCGGCAGTGGCGTCAGGCTTCAGGAGGGTGTGGTCAATCAGCCTTGCCAGATCGGCCGGTTCGCGGATCGAATGGATATCGGACATCTTGTTGCTGCATGTCGCCTTGGGTCTTAACCCCCGGCGAGAACCGAGGGCGCGGATCGCGTTCTATCGTCTTCCCTCAGGGGCGAGCCACGAAGGATGCAAGCGCCACAACGGCTGCCTTGACATCAGGGTCTTCCTTCGCATTTCGTCCACTCCCCGCTGGCGCTGAACCAAAATCGTAACGACTCGGCCTGATTCATTCGCCCCGAATTATTGTTAGAATTATTACACGCCTCGCGGTTCAGGTTGTCAATCTGAAATGTTTATCACACCTTTGGGTCGCCCAAAACCAAGGCCGGGAGGGCCGCCTGCCTAAGCGCGGCGCGCTGGGCGGCGGTCAGCCCGGCATCGGTGACGACAGCGTCAAAGGCGGTGAGGGGAGCGAAGAACGCCGGTCGGACGACCCCAAACTTGCTGGAATCCACGACGACGTATCTTTTGAGGGACACCCCCAAGGCCTTCTGTTTGATCGGCACCTCGTGGAAATTCGAACAACTGACGCCACGATCGATATGAACGCCGCCGGCGGACAGAAAGGCCTTGGTGATGCCGATCCGCCCCAGCATCTCGAGGGACTCGGGACTGCTGTAAAACGATGCGGACGACGCCTGATACAAGCCGCCGAGCATCATGACCGTCAGATTTGGCCGCTTGCAGACGATCTCGGCGATGGTCATGGCGTAGCAGACGACCGTAAGCGACCCCACGGTCGGCAACCGGGTCGCCAACTCAGGCAATGTCGTGCCGCAGTCGATAAAAATGGTATCGCCGGGTTCGATCAACTCCGCCGCACGGATGCAGGCATCGCGCTTTCCCTGGGCGTTGGTCTCGGCCTCGAGTGCGAACACGTATGGCCTGGACCCGCTCGCTTCGCGTGAGGCGGCCTCGTTGCCCGCGAAGATGTAACCGCCGAGATAGGTGAACCGGCCTTTGTACGCGGCAATGTCGCGCCGCACCGTCATCTCCGAGACCGCGAGCAAGGCTGCGGCCTCCCGCAGACGCAGCACCCCGCGCGTTTCGATCGCGCTCTCGAGGCGGCCCAGCCGATCTTCCCGGCGTTGCAGCGACGGTCGCATCTCCTCGGGTTTCTCGCTCGGCGGCGTAACCTCTGTAGCTCGGTTCGAAAATCCGCTGATCTGTCTCATGTCGCCATGAACCCGTTAAGCGCCTGAGAAGTTATAATCATGACATCAGTTTGCGAGGAGTCAATCAACGTTCATGCGAGCTCGCCGCTATTCAACGAATTGTTTGTCCACGCAATCTGCGACGCGAGCTTCATCCGACAGCGCGATGAGCCCGGCGCGTCTTCGCCAGCAAGAAGCAATAAGCGCTCCGGAGCCAATGAACGAGCAGGAGGATCCAAAGGGACACCACTGCGATCGCAAACAGCCGGGCTCGAAACGCGGACGCGAGCCCGTCCAACTAACGGATTCGTGCTCGAACACATCTCAGGCGCGTCTCAATCGATTCGCCCATCGAATACCGCCCGGTCTCAAGTCCGATTGCCTCAAGCATCGACGGCGCGCGGCATAACCTTGACAGTCGCCGAGCGCGCGCGGGCGCCGATCATCGGCCTTAGGTATGCGCTGTCGCGATACTTTGCCCGATAGGCGTCGTCGATGCGATCGTTGATCGGCCCGTCGACCGGTTCGAAGGCGACTTCCTTCGTCATCCCGGCGGCGAAGATGCGCCCTGCTTTTTGCCGCATCGCCGCCTGGCGCCAGCGCGAGTCCGGTCCGCTGTAGGCGCGCACGTAAAGGGCGCCGTCGACCGCGACGCACCAGATCCAGGTCGGCGTTCCGGGTGTCGTCCCGTCGTCGCGGAATGGCGCGATATGCAGGTCGTCTGCCTCGACGATCCGGCTGAGTTCGTCCTTCGACCATTTCGCCACAGGGTCCTCCTCGGGATAACCAAAGCCGCATTCGTCCCGCTCAGCGCAGGACGAGACCGCCGTCCACTGAAATGGCCTGGCCAACGATGTAGCTGGCGGCGTCGCTGCACAGCCACAAAACGACGTTCGCGACCTCCTCGGGGCGGCCGACCCTTTCCATGGGGATGCTCGTCTCCATGGCCTTGAGCGCCTCGCCCTGGCCCGCCGCGACCATCCGGTCGACCATTGGCGTCCAGATGAGTCCCGGGCATACGGCGTTGATGCGAACGCCGCGGGCCGCGTATTCGAGAGACGCGCTCTTGGTGAACCCGAGCACGCCATGCTTCGTCGCCTGATAGGTCCCACGGCCCGGAGCCGCCTTGAGCCCGCCGATCGAGGAGCAGTTGACGATGGCGCCGGCGCCCTGCTTGCGCATCTGGCGAAGTTCGAACCGCATGCAGTTCCAGACGCCGCGGAGATTGATCGCGACCACCCGGTCGAAATCGTCCGACGTGGCGTCGGCGGTATCCGCGATCACGTTCTGGACGCCGGCGTTGTTGTAGGCTGCGTCCAGTCGACCGAAGGCGGCGACGGTCTCAGCGACCATGGCCTCGACTTGCCGGTCGTCCGACACGTCGCAGGCGATCGCCAGCGCCTTGTGGCCTTGGGCCATGAGGTCGTCCGCAGCAGCGCGCGCGCCGCTCTCATTGCTGTCGGCCAGCGCGACGGACGCTCCTGACTCCGCGAAAGCCTTCGCCGTCGCGAGGCCCAATCCCGACGCCGCGCCCGTCACGAGCGCGACCTTGCCTTCGAAAGAGATGATCATAGGCAACTCCCAGAAACTGGTACGGGCGGGGTCGTGGTCGCGGCGCGAACCCTATCGGCGGGCGAGGCGCTCCACGTCCGGTGGATAGCGGTCGCCTTGCACGGTGATCTTCGCCGCGGCGTCCTCGATGCGCCGCAGGTCGTCGGGCGTCAGTGCGAGGGAGGCCGAGGCGATGTTCTCTTCGAGGCGGCCGAGCCTGGTGGTGCCGGGGATCGGGACGATCCACGGCTTTTTCGCCAGCAGCCATCCGAGCGCGACCTGCGCGGCCGTCGCGCCCTTGGCCGCGCCCGTCTCGGCGAGCAGGTCGACCACGGGGCGGTTCGCCTTACGCGCTTCGGGCGTGAACCGCGGCAGGTCGACTCGATTGTCGTTGCCGCCAAAGGTCGTGGTCTCGTCGATCGCCCCGGTGAGGTAGCCCCTGCCCAGCGGGCTGAAGGGGACGAAGCCGATCCCAAGGGCCTCGCAGGTCGGCAGGACGTCCGCCTCCGGCGCGCGCCACCAGAGCGAATACTCGCTCTGGACGGCCGCGACCGGCTGAACGGCGTGGGCGCGGCGGATCGTCTCGGCGCTCGGCTCCGACAGACCGAAATGCTTGACCTTGCCGGCGGCGATCAAGTCCCGGACCGCCCCCGCGACGTCCTCGATCGGCACGTTCGGGTCGACCCGGTGCTGGTAGTAGAGATCGATCGCCTCCACCCGAAGCCGTTTCAGCGAGCCTTCGAGCGATCGCCGGATGTGTTCGGGGCGGCTGTCGAGGCCGCCTGTGGCGAGGTCATGGCCGAACTTGGTGGCGATGACGACGTCCTTTCGGAACGGCGCCAGCGCCTCCCCGACCAACTCCTCGTTGGCGAACGGACCGTAGACCTCGGCGGTGTCGAAGAAGGTGACGCCGCGCGCCGCCGCCGCGACGATCAGCGCGACCATTGCACTGCGCTCGGGCGCCGGGCCGCGGTGATAGCTCATGCCCATGCAGCCTAGGCCGATGGCCGAAACTTTCAGGCCGCTTTTTCCAAGCTCGCGGGTCTGCATTCCTGTTCTCCTTGCTGGCCAAGGGGCCGAAGTCAGACGGCAGCCTCTTCAAAGACTTTGCGGGCGATCTGAAGCGCGGTCATCGCGGGCGGCCAGCCGGCGTAGAAGGCCAGATGGGTGATCGCGCCGATGATTTCTTCGCGGGTGACGCCGTTTTCGAGCGCCCGCTTCAGATGGAACGGCAATTCGTTGACGCGATAGAGCGCAATCAGGGAGGTGATCGTCACTAGGCTGCGGTCGCGCGGCGACAGGGCCGAATTTTCCCAGACATCGCCGAACAGCACCTTGTCGGTGATTTCCGCAAGATGAGGAGCGATGTCGCCAAAAGATTTGCGGGCGTTGGTCGGTTCGTCTTTCATTGGCGTTGTCTCCTCGTGCAGGTTCTCCAGCGGCGCGACGCGCGCCTCAGCGCGTTTGATCGGCCCTGAGCTTCGCGATGTCCTCGTCGGTCCGATTTCCGTGGATCGCGATCCGGGCGAGTTCCGTCTCGATCCCGGCTAACTCGCCGGCGTCAGATTAACGTCGGCCGCGCGATCCGCGCCCAGGCGCCGCAGCGAGGCCTCGAGGTGTTCGCGATCAGGATCTGGCCGAGCGGATGGGTGCGCCACGCCTGCGCGCGCCGGGCTCGAAGGTGTCGTGCCCGCCGGTCAGCCGCGCCGGGTCGGGCGCGCTGAACAGCGGGTCGATACGGACCGTGCCGGTGAACCAATCCGCCGGCCCCTTGCCCGACGCCACAGACCCGCTTCGCTGGATTTCCATCGCATTCCTCCGCATCCGCCCAAAACCTAGCGCGCCGGCGAGCAAGCGATTAGACGGTATTATGCGCATGTGCTTATAAGTGAGGCTTATGAATGCCGGCCGAGGACCTCAACGATCTCGCCGCCTTCCTCGCGGTGGCGCGGGAGCGCAGCTTCACCCGGGCCGCGGCGAAGCTCGGCGTGTCGCAGTCGGCGCTGAGCCAGACCGTTCGGGAACTCGAGGCGCGGTTCGGGGTCCGCCTCTTGACCCGCACCACGCGCAGCGTCGCGCCGACCGAGGCGGGCGAACGTCTCCTCAGAACGGTCGGGCCGCGCATCGAGGAAATTCAGGCGGAAATCGAGTCCCTCAGCGAGCTTCGCGAAAAGCCCGCCGGGACTATCCGGATCACCGCCGGAGACCATGCGGTCCACTCGGTTCTCTCGCCGAAGCTGGCGAAGTTCCTGCCGACTTACCCGGACATCAAGGTCGAGCTGTTCATCGACAACGGACTGATCGACATCGTCGCGGGCCGCTATGACGCCGGCGTACGCTTTGGCGAACAGGTCGCCCGGGACATGATCGCGGTACGGATCGGACCGGATGTTCGCTTCGCCGTGGTCGGAGCCAAGTCCTACTTCGCTAAGCGGCCGGCGCCCCAGACGCCGCACGACCTCGTCGGTCATAATTGCGTCTGCTTGCGTCTGCCGACGTCTGGCGGTCTCTACGCCTGGGAGTTCGAGAAGGACGGCCGCGAAGTCAGGGTGCGCGTCGAGGGGCAACTCGTCTTCAACGGCGTCCTTCCGATCGTCGACGCGGCACTCGCCGGTCTTGGGCTCGCGCATGTGCCCGAGGATCTCGCCGAACCCTATCTTGGCGGCGGAGATCTCGTCCGCGTGCTCGAGGATTGGTGCGCGCCCTGGTCAGGTTACCGGCTCTACTATCCGAGCCGGCGGCAATCCTCGCCGGCCTTCGCCCTGCTGGTCAATGCGCTCCGCCACCGGGATGCTCCGCACGATGAGCCCTCTGCTTGATTTTGCGATAGAGGTGAACGACAACGATCCGTAGAAGGGCGTCGCGTACACGTCGCCCTTATAGGAGACGAGGTCCTTGATCGCCGGGAGGCGGTCGCCGACTTTCAGTCCGGATCCTTCCGTTCGCAGTGCCCAGAAACCAGGCGCTCGCTGATGGCTTCGCGAACGCAACAAATCGGCTGGACCTTCCTCGTCTCCGATAGCGGCGGCGTCACCCTGATCCAGAGTTTCCATGTGGCTCCAAGGAACACGAAGCCGTCCCAAAGCGTTCCCGGCTGTCCAGAGCCCTGAGGTCGCCCATGCGCTTCGTCGTCAACGGTTCCGCTCACGATCTCGAGATCGACACACGGATGTCTCTTCTCGATCTGTTGCGAGAGCGTCTGAAGCTCGCCGGTACAAAAAAGGGCTGTGATCAGGGCGCCTGCGGCGCGTGCACCGTGCTCGCCGACGGAGAGCGAGTTAACTCTTGTCTCGCGCTTGCCGTCCAATACCAAGGCCGCGAAATCAGGACGATCGAAGGCCTCGGATCGCCCGAGCGCCTCCACGCCCTTCAGGCGGCCTTCATCGAGCATGACGGCTTTCAGTGCGGCTATTGCACACCGGGCCAGATCTGCTCGGCGATCGGAATGGCCTCGGAGGCGAGGCGCGGGGTCCCCAGCCACGTCACGCGCGACCTGCGCGCGGAGCGGATCGCGCTCGATCACGATGAATTGCGGGAACGCATGAGCGGCAACCTTTGCCGCTGCGGGGCCTATAACGGGATCATCGACGCAATTCGGCAGGTCTTCGCCGACGAGGACGGGCGGACCGGGCAGGGGGCTTTGGCCGAGCAGGCCGTTCCAACAGAGAACGTCGCCTCATCCGGACGAATCGTCCTGGCCGAGGAGGACGCGTGATGCTCGAGTTTGACTATCAATCGCCCGATGATGTCGAGAGCGCGATCGCGATCGCATCCGCGCAGACCGCCATCGGCCTGGCGCCGGAATCCTGGCTGCCGGGAGGGACGCCCGATCCGCTCTCGGCGCAGCACGGGCTGATCGGCGCGGCCGTGTCGCGGCTGGACGGACCGCTGAAAGTCGCGGGCAAGGCGCGATTTGCCGCCGAGGTCCCGATGGAGGGACTGCTGTATGCCGCGCTCGTCCACAGCACGATCGCTCGTGGCAGGATCACGGATCTCGACACGGCGGCGTCCGAGTCTGCGCCCGGCGTCGTTTTCGTCATGACCCACAAGAACGCGCCGCGCATGAAGCCGCCGGCGCTGTTCGGCGCCTCGCCGACCGCCGCGGGCGCAACGAGCCTGCCGGTCATGCAGGACGCCGAAATCCATTGGAACGGGCAGCCGGTCGCCGTCGTGCTGGCGGAGACGCAGGAGCAGGCGAACGAGGCGGCGCGTCTCGTTTCGCTCCGCTACGAGACGCGGGCCGCAGAGGTTTCCTTCGAGTCGGCCAAAGCCCACCCGCGCCGGCCGGAAAAGATCCTCAGAGAGACCAACGAAATCGCGATCGGCGACGCGGAGGCGGCGCTCGCCGAGGCCGAGGTGAGCGTGGACCTCACCTTTTCCACGCCGCGCTACAACCACAACGCAATCGAGCTGCATGCGGCGACCTGCGTGTGGGAAGGGAATCGCCTCACGATCCATGACGCGAGCCAGCTCGTCGCCGCGACCGCCGCCACGATAGCCGAAATGTTCGACTTGAAAGCCGACCACGTGCGCGTCCTTTCGCCGTACGTGGGAGGCGGCTTCGGCGGCAAGTGCCTTTGGGACCACCAGATCCTCGGCGCCGCGGCAGCGAAGCTCGTCGGGCGGCCCGTGCGGATCGTGCTCTCTCGCGAAGGCGTGTATCGCCTCGTTGGCGGCCGCACGCAGTCGGAACAGCGCGTTGCAATCGGCGCGAACCGGGACGGCAAGCTGAGCGCGCTCATCCACACCGGCGTCGTCGCGACTCGTCCGGAAGCCAATTGTCCCGAGCAGTTCTCCTTTCCGGCGCGTCACCTCTACGCGTCGAAGACCTTCAAGATCGTCCAGGATCTCGCAGACATGGACATGCTCGCCAACACCTTCATGAGAGCGCCCGGCGAATTGATCGGTACATTCGCGCTCGAATGCGCCATCGACGAGCTGGCCGAGAAGCTCGGCATGGATCCCGTCGAATTCCGCCGGGGGATCGAGCCGGAGAAGGATCCCACGTCCGGCCGCGAATTCTCCAGCCGGCGGCTCCTCGAAGCTTACGCCGCGGGGGCGGAGCGCTTCGGATGGAGCAAGCGCAACGCTGTTCCCGGTTCGCGGCGCGAGGGCGAGTGGCTGATCGGCGTGGGCTGCGCCACCGGCGCCTATCCCTACTACCGGATGCCCGGCGCCGCCGCCAGCATCACGCTCGACGCCCGCGGCGTCGCTACCGTCGCGGCTGCAGCGCACGAGATGGGGATGGGAACCGCGACGGTTCAGACCCAGATTGCAGCGGAGCGCCTTGGGCTGCCGGTCGACAAGGTTCGCTTCGCCTACGGCGACACATCGCTCCCGCCGAGCCCGGTGGCGGGCGGGTCGAGCCAGACGGCTTCAGTCGGCGCTGCGGTGATCGCGGCGCATGGAAGTCTCATAAAGTCGCTTGTTTCGCTTATCGGCAACAATTCGCCGCTGGCGGGCCTGTCTGCGGCCGAGGTCGAGGCGCGAGATGGCGGACTTGCCAAGCGAGACGATCCCGACCGTTTCGAGACCTATGTCTCGATCCTGAAGCGCGCCGGGCGAGACGAGGTGACGGTCCAGGCCAACGCGTCGCCGCCGCTCGAAATGGAAAGATGGTCGATGCACTCGTTCGCCGCGCAGTTCTGCGAGGCGAGGGTGAGCGAAGTCACCGGAGAAGTGCGGGTCTCGCGCTTCGTCGGTTCCTTCGATTGCGGACGGATTCTCAATGCGAAGACGGCGGGGAGCCAGTTTCGCGGCGGGATCGTCATGGGACTTGGTCTCGCCCTGATGGAGGAGACGCTGTTCGACGAGCGTACCGGTCGGGTCGCGAACGCCACGCTTGCCGAATACCATGTGCCTGTTCACCTGGATGTGCCCGAGATCGAGGTGATCTGGACCGACATCCCCGATCCGCACACGCCGATGGGCGCACGCGGCATCGGCGAGATCGGCATCACGGGCGTCGCCGCGGCGGTTGCGAACGCTGTCTATAATGCGACCGGAAAACGCATCCGCGATCTGCCGATAACCTTGGACAAAGTCCTCTGACCCGCGCGTCAGCCATAGCCGCCAACACAAGCAGGAATTCGATGCCAAAGAAACGCCCGGTCGACGAGAAATCTCGAAGAACTGAACGCAGACCAGAGTGGCGAGGTGACGGAAGAGGTCATTCGCGAGCGCGCCTATTTACTCTGGGAGCAGGCGGGGCGTCCGGAGGGCGACGCTGACGACTTCTGGCACAAAGCGCAAACACAGATACTCGGTATCGAGTAACTGGCGTCGATGTCACCTCCGGGTCCGTGGCCATCCGTCGTCGAGGGCGTCCGGTCCGACCGCATCGCGATCGGGATGTCCCTCGACCGCATGCGTGCAGGATCTCGGCGTGGATGGCGGCGGGAGCGGGGCCGGACTGTTCGCTGACGCCGCGGCGCTGACCGGCGGCGCGCATCACGGCCGTCGCTGGCGACGCTGTTGGCGATCGGCGCCGCCGCGTTCGCCCTCGCTGGCAGGCCGACGTCGGCTCTCTTTTAAAATCAACCGCCCCAGGTCGCGAACATGCCAACGGCTGCGATCGTCATGACGGCGGTAGCGAGCCATCCGAAAACCTTGAGGAGCGGGGCTAGAGCGAACTGGCCCATGACCTTGCTGCGCGAGGCCATCAGCATGATCATGACCATGATCGGAACCGCGACCACCCCATTGATGACGGCGCTCCAGAACAAGGCCTTGATGGGGTCGAGCGGAGTAAAGTTGAGGATCGCGCCGACCAAGGTCGCCAACGCGATCGCCCCGTAGAAGGCCGGCGCCCGTCCGGGGCGCTTCGCCAGACCCGACCCGCCATCCGAGAGCCTCGCCGACAGCGTAAGCCGCGCTACCCGCCAGCACCGGCACCGCAAGCAGCCCGGTTCCGATAATGCCGAGCGCGAAGACCGTGAAGGCGAACCGGCCGGCGATCGGTCGCAGCGCCTCCGCCGCCTGAGATGAGGTCTGAATGTCGGTGACGCCATGGGCGTTCAGCGTCGCCGCCGTCGTCAGCATGATGAAGAGCGCGACGATGTTCGAGAATCCCATGCCGACCAGCGTATCGATCTGCATGCGAGCCATCTCGACTGGCGCTTGCTCCGGCGCTCTGATCAGCGGCTTGGCGATCGGGTCGTCCTTTTCCTTCTCGACTTCCTCGCCGGCCTGCCAGAAGAAGAGATAGGGGCTGATGGTCGTGCCGAAGACCGCGACGACCACGGTGAGATAACCGCCATCCAGACTGATGTGCGGCAGAACCAGGTTCTGCGCCACGGTCCGCCAGGGGACGCCGACGACGAAGACAGCGCCGACATAGGCGAAGAGCGACAGCGTCAGCCACCGCAAGATCGAAGCGTAGCGGGCGTATCGCATGTAGACTTCCGCGAGGACGGTCACGATCGCAAACGCGGCTATGTAGAGCACGACCGGGCCGGCAATGAGCAGGTGAAGCGCCGCCGCCATGGCGCCCAGATCGGCGCCGAGATTGATCGTGTTGGCGATGACGAGCAGGCCGACAAGCGGATAGAGCAGCCACGTCGGGTAGTGGCGACGGAGATTCCCGGCAAGCCCCCGGCCCGTGACCCGTCCCACTTGCGCGCTGATCAACTGGATAGCGCACATCAGCGGATAGGTTAACAGCAGCGTCCATCCGACGCCGTAGCCGAACTGCGCGCCGGCCTGGGAATAGGTGGCGATGCCGCTTGGGTCGTCGTCCGACGCGCCGGTGATCAATCCCGGGCCCATCACGTCGCGGAAAGTCGGCCACGTCGGCTGTTTGACGGCCGTCGGGGCGTCCAACTTCATTTCGCCAGCCGGATAGGCATCACACTTCCCGTCATGGTAGCGCGAGGAGCCGCAACGACAAGAACGCCAAGGTACGGCTGCCGTTCCGCCATCATGTAATGTTAACAGCTAACGACTTGTGACCATTCAGTTTTGATCTGCAGCGGAGCTTCACTGATCCGATATTTCGTTTCGCGCGCATCGAGCGCGCTTTGCAATACGCGATCAGCCGCTCTCTTTTGTTGAGCCGCGACTGGCCGATGGCCGGGAAACAGGGGGCAAGGTCTTGGCCCCGGCGACCTCCTTTGCGACGTTGGAAAGCATTCTGCGCATGAGATCGAAGGCCTGCTGCTCATCCTTCTTCTCGATCGCGAGAAGAACCTCGCCGTGCGCCTCGAGATCGCCGACAGAATGGCCGAAGATCGCGTTGGTGATCGGGGCGGTCAGAGAAAGCGCCGTTCGCACGAGGGCGCCGAGGGGCTGATAGAAACGATTGCTCGTCGCCGCGATAATGGCCTCGTGGAAACGGCAATCGGCTTCGACCGGGTCGTATCGGCCCGCCGCCGACTCCCGCATGAAGCCGTAGGCCTCCTCGATTCGGGCAAGTTGAGCTGGGTCCGCCCGCCGCGCCGCAAGGGCGGCCGCCTCAGGCTCGAAACCCAGCCGCAACTCGAGAAGTTCAATGACAATTTTGCGGTCGGGCGGACTCTCTCGCAGCCATCGCAGCACGTCCGAATCAAGAAGATTCCAATCGGACACGGGCCGCACCTCGGTGCCTCGCCGCGGTCGCGAACCGACCAAGCCTTTTGCCGTCAGCATCTTGATGGCTTCGCGGACCGCCGTCCGGCTGATCTGAAGCTCCGACGACAGGGCGCCCTCGTTCGGAAGGATGTCGCTGACGCCGAAGCGGCCCGCAACGATCTCGCTGCCCAAGGCGGTTCACGAGTTCGACGGTGATGTTTCCAGAGCCAAAGCTGCCGAAGGCCCGGCCGGCGGCGGAATGCCGCGTTTGGCGTCCGGCCTCGTCCCGTTTGTCATCCTCAGGCCCACATGTCCGTCCCGCCGGGGTCGTTCCATCTCAGCTTCCAGGCCTTGGTTGAGGCGTCTCGCAAACGAACTCTCGCTCAGATTGCGCTCGTGATCCCGCCGTCCACGTAAATCATCTGCCCGGTGACGAAACTCGCAGCGTCCGAAGCGAGAAAGATCGCCGCGCCGATGAGTTCGTCCGTTTCGCCCCATCGGCCGAGCGGAGTCCTGCTTGCGAGCCAGTCCGAGAACCTGGGGTCCTTCGTCAAGGCTTCGTTGAGGTCTGTGCGGAAATAGCCGGGCGCGAGCCCGTTGACCCTTACGCCCGAGGGACCGAGCTCCGCCGCCATCGCCTTTGTCATCATCTTCATCGCGCCCTTCGAAGTCGTGTAGGGCACGATGGACGGACGCCCAAGCTCGCTCTGCACGGAGCAGATGTTTATGATCGAGCCTCGCGCGCGCGAAATCATGCCTTTCGCCGCCGCTTGCGCGACGAAGAAGGGCCCATAGACATTGGAGCGCATGATCGCGTCGAATTTCTCGGCCGGGAACTCGACAAAAGGAGCGCGATACTGAATTCCCGCGTTGTTCACGACGACATCGAGAGCGCCGAATTGCTCTTCGATCCGGTTCACTTCGCGGATGACGGCCTCACGGTCGGTCACATCTGCGATTGATGTCGGAGGCGGCGAGCCCTTGATCTTTCAGATTCGCGCGCGGCCGCTTCCGTTCGTTCGCGGTCGCGGCCGTTGAGAACGACGGTCGCCCCTGCGCTCGCGAGACCGCGCGCGAGCGAAAATCCGATCCCCCGGTTGGAGCCCGTCACCAGGGCCACTTTTCCATCCAGTGCAAAAAGGGCGTCGAGGTAACTCAATGGCGGTTCCTATGCGGCCGGCTTGCGCGGTCAAAACTGGAGATGGACCTTGACCGAGCGGGTCTTGTCCGCTGCAAGGTCGAAGGCCGGCGTCGGATCGGAAGCGGGGACGGTTGCGGTCAGGAGCGCCCGGATCTGCGCGCGGTTACGGGCGATATGATCGATGGCCAGGCGGAATTCGTCATCGAAGCGGAAGGCGCCGATCACATTGATCTCTTTGGTCACGATCGTCGAGATGTTGATCTCGGGGCGCGCTCCCTGACCGACGCAAACCACGGTTCCGCGCGGCTTGACGACTTCGAGCGCCGAGGTCGCGGCCTCCCGCGCTGCCCGAAGCCTCGAAGATGACGTCGAAGGTTCCCTTGCCGTCTGAGTAGCGAGCGAGGCGCTCGGCCTCCGTTGCGGCGTTGATCGTTTCGTCGGCCCCGAGGTTGGCTACGCGGCGCAAGGGCTCGTCGATCAGATCGGCGACGGCGACCCGGCCCGCGCCGGCGTCCCGCGCGACAAGCGCCATGATCGTGCCGATCGGCCCGGCGCCGAACACCAGCACCCTCTTGCCAAGCAGCGACCCGGCCCGGGCCGCGGCGTGCAGGCACACCGCCACCGGTTCGGCGAACGCGGCCTCGCTCGAGAGTCATCGCGTCCGGAATGGGAACCGCCTGTTCAGCCTTGCAGACGAGCATTTCGCGAAATGCGCCGTCGACATGCGGCGTCCGCATCGCGCTGCCGTAGAAGCGCATGTCCGAGCAATGGTTGCGCAAGCCTTTCCGGCAATAAGCGCAGACGCCGCAGGACAGGCTCGGATTGACGACCACGCGCTGGCCGATCCGGAGAGAAGCCGCGTCGATGCCGGTCTCGACGACGACGCCAGCGATCTCGTGACCCAGAACCATCGGATGGCGAATCCTCACGGCGCCGAACCCGCCCTGGCGGTAATAGTGAAGGTCCGATCCGCAGATGCCCCCGACCTCGACTTTCACACCGGACGTCGTCGGGGCCGAGAGGCTGGTCCGCCACCTCCTCGTAGCGCAGGTCCTGGGCGGCGTGAATGACAATGGCCTTCATGGGTCGGAGCCCGACACGTTGAGATGGAGCATCTGGAAATTTGCGCATCATTGCCCCGGCGTTGGAGCCTCCGGGTCGACCAGGCGCCTGGACTTGAGATCGGCCCAGAAGGCCGCTGGGATCGGCTCGCTGAGGCGCGCCACGTTCGCCGAGGCCTGGTCCGGCCGAACAGCGCCCGCGATCACGGAGACGACAGCAGGGTGGGCGAGCGGAAACTGCAGCGCGGCGGCAGGAAGGCTCACACCATGATCGGCGCAGACCGCTTCGATGGCGGCGACCTTCCTCTGGATCTCGGGAGGAGCGATTGAATAGGCGTAGGTCGCGTGCGGACCCGACCCGGTCGCGAGGATCCCGGACGCGAAAGGCGCCCCCACGATCACCGAGACGTTGCGTGCAAGGCATCGCGCCATGCCGCCCCTCAGGCTTCGCCTGCTCGAGAAGGGTATAGGGATGGGCGACCAGCGCAAAATCGAGGTCGATCTTGTCGATGAAGGCGTCCATCGCCTCCGACTGATTGAAGCCCATGCCGACGGCGCGGATGTCGCCAGCGCGCCTGAGCTCCTCGAGAGCCTTGACGCCGCTCTCGAGGAGCGCGCGCTGATGCCCGGCGACTGCGTCGCCGAGAAACCCTCGGTCGAGATCGTGGATGATCAATGCGTCAACGGCCGGAACGCCCAGCCGCTGCAAGGCTTGCTCGTAGGAGCGCATGACGCCGTCGTAGGAATAGTCGAACACGGCCTCGAAGGGGAGCCCGCCAACCCAGGGAGAGCGGTCGAACGTTTCGGCGTTCGGCGGTCGCTTCAGGGTCCGGCCAACCTTGGTCGTAACCCGGACGCCCTCGCGCGGCGTCGATCTCAGAAATGATCCGAGGCGCAGCTCAGAGAGTCCGCGGCCGTACCATGGCGCGGTGTCGAAGTAGCGGACGCCGGCGGCCCAGCCCGCTTCGAGGGTGTCCTGCGCTGTCGACTCGGACAGCGTCTCGAAGAGATTGCCGAGCGGCCCGGTGCCGAGCCCGAACGGCGGCAGCGACAGCGTCGTCGCGCCAACGCGTCGCGAGAAGTTCAAATCGACTGGCAACTGCCCACTGGCTCCCCGGTTGCGCCAACTCGCCGCAGCCAACCGAAACGGCTGAGCCTTGACTTGTATGATTTATACTATAAAACGGCCAACCGCAAATGGCCCCTCGCGTTCGACCGATCGAAGGCGTCCGCGTGGACCGCGCGTTAGGCGACCGGACGCCTCGTGATGGCGGACCGGCCTTGAATGATGGGGAGGAAAAATGGCGCTTAGAACATTTCTCGCGGGAGGGCTCGCCGCTGCTCTGGCGTTGGCGGCCGTCTCCACGGCTTCGGCCGCCGACAAGAAGTCGCTCGTCTTCGTCGTCAATGGCGCCTCGGACTTCTGGAAGATCGCAGAAGCCGGAGTGAAGAAGGCGCAAGGCGAGCTGCCGAATTACAGCCTCGAGTTCAAGTATCCCGAGCAGGCCGCCGCGGCGGTCCAGCAGCGCGTCATGGAGGACCTGGTGGCGGCCGGCGCCGCGGGCATCATGGTCAGCGCCGTCGATCCCAAGAACCAGACGGAGGGGCTGAACAAGATCGCCTCGCAGACCCTGCTGTTCACGACCGACAGCGACGCGCCGCAATCCAATCGCGTCGCCTACATCGGCTCATCCAACACGGATCTCGGAAAGGAAGCCGGCAAGCTCATGCTGAAGGCGCTGCCCGACGGCGGGAAGTGCATCGGCTTCGTCGGACTTCCCGGCGCAGACAACGCGCGGGAGCGCATCAATGGCGTCAAGGAGACGCTCAAGGGCTCCAAAGTGGAGCTGATCGACGTGCGCGCCGATGAAATCGACCCCACGCGCGCCAAGCGGAACGTCGAGGACGCGCTCGCGGCCAATCCCAACATCAGCTGCCTGGTCGGCTTCTATTCCTATAACACGCCTCGCATCTATGAGGTGCTGAAGGAAGAAGGCAAGCTGGGGCAGATCAAGATCATCGGCTTCGACGAGGACCCGATCGTGCTCGGCGGCGTCAAAGAAGGCTCGATCGTCGGCACGGTCGTTCAGCAACCCTTCGAGTGGGGCTATCAGGGAATGAAGCTGATGGCGAAGGTCGTTGAAGGCGACAAGTCCGGCGTCCCGGCCAATGGCGTCATCATCGTTCCGGGCAAGGTCATCGATTCGTCGAACGTCGACGACTTCATGGCGTCGATGAAAAAGATGCTCGGCAAGTAGGACGTCGCTCGTCAAGTTGAACGAAACTTTAGCCGGGCGCCTTCGATCGGCGTCCGGCCTCCCAGTTTGGGCGGCCTCATGGGGTTCCTTGAACTCGTCGAGATCGCGAAGGTCTACCCCGGCGTGGTCGCCCTCGATCGCGTGACCCTGTCGGTCGCGCCAGGCGAGGTGATCGGCCTTGTCGGGGAGAACGGCGCCGGCAAATCGACGCTGATGAAAGTGCTCGGAGGCGTCGTCCAGCCGACCTCCGGATCGATCCGCGTGGACGGGGTCGAGCGCAGGAGTCTCACCGTCGCCGACGCCATTCGGGCGGGAATCGCCTTTGTTCATCAGGAACTCAACGTCTTCGACAATCTCGATGCGGCCGGCAACGTGTTCTTCGGCCGCGAACCGGTCGGCGGCGGGTTTCTCAAGCTGATCGATCGCAAGCGCCTGCATGCGGCGGTGCAGCCGCTTCTCGATCGGCTGGGCGTGGACTTCACGCCCGACATGCCGGTTGCGGACATGTCCCTCGCCCAGCGTCAGCTTCTGGAAATCGCCAAGGCGCTGTCCATGAACGCCCGTCTCGTCATCATGGACGAACCGACCTCGTCGCTGACGCTGTCTGAGACGGAGCGCTTGATGCGCGTGATCGCCTGGCTCAAGGCCGAGGGCGTGAGCGTGATCTTCATCTCGCATCGACTGAACGAGGTGGAGGGCTGCGTCGACCGGGTCGTCGTCCTGCGCGACGGGCGGATGGTCGGGGAGCTCGACCGCGCGAGCATCAGCCACGACGCGATGATCCGCTTCATGATCGGCCGCGACCTGAAAGCGCTCTACATCCAGCCCGCGCTGGATCGCCCGAAAGGGACGACCCTCGAAATCATCGGCGCCCGCACCACGGCCTATCCAGACCGGGACGTGAGCCTCGAGGTGCGCGGCGGAGAGATCCTCGGCCTTGCGGGCCTGGTCGGGTCGGGGCGAACGGAGCTTGCGCGCGCTGTGTTCGGCGTCGACCCATTGCGCGGGGGCGTCATCAAGATGAACGGCGAGCCGATCGTGGTCGGCAGCCCGCGCAAGGCGATCGAACACGGCCTCTTTCTCGTTCCCGAGGATCGGAAACGGGCCGGCCTCGTGCTTGAGGCGCCCATCGCCCGGAACATCTCGCTCCCCGATCTGCGCGCCTACGCCCGCGCGTTTCTCGTCCGCGCCCAGCCGGAGATCGACAACGCGAACCGTCAGAAGGAGCGCCTCGACATCCGGGCGCCGACCGTGCTCGCCGACGTCGCGACGCTCTCGGGCGGAAACCAGCAGAAGGTCGTGCTCGCCAAGTGGCTGTCGATGCGGCCGAAAGTGATCATCTTCGACGAGCCGACGCGGGGCGTCGACGTCGGCGCCAAGCGCGAGATCTACGAGATCATGCGGACGCTCGCCGACGGGGGCGTCGGCGTCCTCATGATCTCGAGCGACATGGAGGAGGTGATCGGGGTGAGCGACCGGATCGCCGTGATGCACGAGGGCCGCATCAGCGGGTTTCTCGAGCGGCCCGAGTTCAGCGAACGCAACGTCCTGCGGCTCGCGGTCGGCCTGAGGGCGGATTGAGGCGACGATGTTCAAGAAAGACCTTGGCCTGCTTGTCCTGATCCTGGTTCTCGGGGCGGCCGTCGCGATGATCAACCAGCGGTTCCTGCTTCCTGGGAACCTCTCCAACACCGCCAACCAGATCGGCCTGTTCGGCATATTCTCGATCGGCGAGGCCTTCGCCATCATCACGAGCGGCATCGATCTCTCGGTCGGTTCGCTGATCGCGCTCCTCGGGACGATATTCATCGATCTGATCGTCAACCACGACGTCAATTGGGTGGTCGCCGTCGTCGTCATCATCGCCGGCGGATGCCTCCTCGGGGCCCTGCATGGTCTGCTGATCACCCGTCTGAAATCTGCAGCCGTTCGTCGTCACCCTTTGCGGCTTGCTGATCTACCGCGGCGTCGCCCGCTACTACACGCAGGACGCGACCGCCGGCTTCGGGTTCGGCGTGAGCTTTCCGACGCTCGAGTGGTTGACTGCGGGCCGGAGCGAGATCTTGCGCCCCTCGCCCGTCTCGTCGGCTTTCAGGGGCCTACGATGGCCATTCCCCACAGCCTCATCGCGCTCGTCGTCGTGGCCTGCGTCGCGGGGGTGGTGCTGCACCGTTCGATCTTCGGCCGCTACCTTTTCGCCATCGGCAAGAACGAGGAGGCCGCACGGTATTCCGGCATCAATTCGGGCCGCGTGGTCGTCTCGGCTTACGTCGTCTGCTCCGGGCTGGCCGCGGTCGCAGCCATTTTCATCGCCATGTACACCCGCTCCATTTCGCCCGCGGTGCACGGCAGCTTCTACGAACTCTATGCCATCGCGGCGGCGGTGCTCGGGGGCTGCTCGCTGCGTGGAGGGGAAGGCTCGGTTCTCGGAATCGTGCTGGGCACGATCCTGCTGCAAGTGCTGCAGAACCTGGTCAACCTGCTCGGCATCCCGTCCTCGCTGAATTTCGCGGTGATGGGCACGGTCATTCTCATCGGCGTCATCGCGGATCAGCAGTTCGTGCGCTACCGCGCGCGAGGCGCGGTCGAGCGCGGGCGGGTCCAGTATTCGTCAGCCGCGGCCAGGCTGAACGCGAACGCGCGAGGCCGGCGATGAACGGCTCCACTACCGGCGTCGTCTTCGACATCCGCGAATTGACCATTCACGATGGCCCCGGGCTGCGCACCACCGTGTTCCTCAAGGGCTGCCCGCTCGGCTGCGCGTGGTGCCACAACCCCGAGGGCAGGTCGCGCGAGCCCCAGGTTCTGCATGGGCCGAACGGCGACCGGGTCGCCGGCGGGAGCTGGCGCGCCGACCAACTCGCCGCTCTCCTCAACCGCCAGGCGCCGCTGCTCATCGACGGCGGCGTGACCTTCTCCGGCGGCGAACCGCTCATGCAGGCCGGAGTTTCTGCAGGCGGTGCTGGAGCGGCTGGAAGGCCTGCACGTCGCCATGGAAACCTGCGGTTTCGCCCCCGCCGACAAGTTTGTGCAAGCGGATCCGCCGCTGCGACCTCGTGCTGTTCGACCTCAAGCTCGTGGACCCGGAAGCGCACAAGCGTTGGACCGGCGCCGACAATCGGGTGATCCTCGGGAACCTCCAGCGGCTGGCGGATCTGGGCATCCCCTACGTGATCCGTACGCCGCTGGTCCCCGGGGTTACCGACACGGAAACGAATCTGCGCGCCATCGCCCGCCTTGCGCGCGATTTGCCCGGACGGCCGCGGGTGGAGCTGCTTCCCTACAACCCGGCGGCCGGGGGAAAATACGCGGCGTGCGGCCTCGAATGGCGTCCGGACTACGACGAGACCGTGCCCGTGCCGGACGGACCTCACGCCGTTTCATGAGCTTCACGTCGATGCGAGGGTCCTATGAGCGCGATCCTGGAAACGCGGCAGGCGGACCTGCCTGAACTCTCCCCGAGGCTTGCGGAGATGAAGCGCCGCATCCGGGCCGGCGAGCACCACCGCTATCGCGGTCACCGACACGGTGGACGTGCTCGCCGAATGCGAGCGCGAGCGCCTCGACTGGATGCAGCGGGCGGCCCGGCTGACCCGGCGCATGTGCGAGGCCGAGACCGTGGTGATCGAGCCGGACGAGCGCATCGTGTTCACCCGCACGGTGAAAAGGGTTCCGCCGCTCTATCGTCCGCGAGGAGATGGAGCGGATGCTGGCCGGCCGCACCACGCACGAGCTCGGGCCGATCAGCAACATCTGCGCCGACTGGGGCATGGTCCTTGGCGAAGGACTGCTCGCGCGGCGAGCCGCGGCGCTGGCGGCGAGGGCCCGCTCGGCGGGCGATCCGGAAGCGGCGACTTTCCTCGACGCCGCGGTGGAGACCATCGACGCCGTGCTCGCGCTGGCCGGCCGTTACGCCGCGGCCGCGCGCGCCTTCGGCCGCGACGATCTGGTCGAGGTTCTGCACCGGGTCCCCGCCCATCCCGCCGTCACCTTCCACGAAGCGCTCCAGGCCCTGCGCCTGTGCCACGCCGTCCTCTGGCTGAGCGGGCACTATCACTGCGGGCTCGGCCGGCTCGACCAGTATCTGTGGCCGTACCTCGAGGCGGACCTGGCTGGCGGCCGCCTGACGCAGGCGGAAGCGCAGGAACTGCTGGAGGAGTTCTTCATCAGCCTGAACAAGGACAGCGACCTGTACCCCGGCATCCAGCAGGGCGACAACGGCCAGTCGGTGATGCTGGGCGGGCAGCGCCGCGACGGCGGCGACGGCGTCAATCCGCTGACCTCGATCGCGCTGGGGGCCGCCCGCACGGTGGCGCTGATCGATCCCAAGATCAATCTGCGCGTGACGCGCGAAACCGATCTCGGCGCTGCATCGCCAAGGGCGTCGAGCTGACGCGCCTCGGCCTCGGCTTTCCGCAGTGGTGCAACGACGAGGTCGGTCATCCCCGGCCTGGTCGCCGCCGGCTACGACCTGGAGGACGCGCGGGACTATAGCGTGGCGGCGTGCTGGGAGTTCATCATTCCCGGCAAGGGCATGGAGGTGGTGAACATCGGCGCCGTCTCGATGCCCGCGGCGGCGGACCGGGCGATCCGCGCCGGGCTCGCGGCCGGCGAGGCTTTCGACCGGATCCTTGAGCGCGCCGGCGCCGATCTCGCCGAACAGGCGCGCGTCCTGGCCGAGCAAAGCCGAAAGCTGCTGCTGCCGCCCGCGCCCTGGTACTCGGTGCTGATGGACGGCTGCCTCGAGCGCGGCCGCGACCTCTCCCACGGCCTGAAGTACAACAACTTCGGCATCCACGGCGCCGGCTCCGCCAACGCCGCCGACGCCCTGGCGGCGGTGAGAACTCTCGTCTACGACCAGCGGCGGATCCAGCCGGCCCCGCTGATCCGGGCCCTGGACGCGGATTTCCAGGGTGAGGAGGCGCTACGGACCGAACTGCGCGAGGACGCCCCCAAGGTGGGCAATCAACGACGACGCGGCCGACGATCTGCTGGTCGATCTGTTCGACCGCTTCGCCGACGCCTGCGCCGCTGCCGGCGACAACGGCCGCGGCGGACGCTATCGCCCGGGCACCGGCTCGGCCATGTACTACGTCTGGCTCGCCCAGGGCCACGAAGGCATGCGCGAACCCACCGTCGGCGCCACCGCCGACGGCCGGCATGAAGGCGCGTTCTTCAGTTCGTCCCTGGCGCCTTCGCCGGACGTGCAGGTGCGTGGGCCACTGAGCGTGCTGCAGAGCTTCGGCAAGCTCGACTACCGGCGCATCTGCAACGGCGGCCCGCTGACCATGGAACTGGCGGACAGCCTGTTCCGGGGAGCCGAAGCGGTCGAGAAGGTCGCCCTGTTCGTCCGCGCCTTCGTCCGCTCGGGCTGCCAGCAGATGCAACTCAACACCCTGAACGTGGACACCCTGCGGGACGCCCAGCGCCATCCCGAGCGGCATCGCAATCTGGTGGTCCGGGTCTGGGGCTGGAGCGGCTATTTCTGCGAACTGGACGAGAGCTACCAGAACCAGATCATCGGCCGGCACATCTACGGCGCCTGACACCCGGGAAATCCACCGGACCCGCGACGGCTCGCAATAGCAAAAAGGGAGGAATTGGCTAGCAACCATCCTGAAGAAGATCACAAATAATCCCGGCAAAAACATTATCGTTGATCCTAACGATAATGACATCCTATGGAGGATATACTATGAAACGGCTTCTCACAATAGCCCTCGGCCTCGCGCTTTCGTCGGCCGCGGCGCTCGCCGACACGCCCTACACCATCGCCTTCAGTCTGAAGACGGTCACCAACGACGACTTCCAGAAGGCCATCGCCACCTCCATCCAGCAGGCGGTGGAGAAGTCCGGCAACAAGTTTCTCCTGGTCACCGCCGGCGACGAGACCGGCGTCTCCACCCAGGTGAACCAGGTGGAGGACCTCATCGCCAAGAAGGTCGACGCCATCGTCCTCAATCCCATGGACGGCAAGTCGGTGGTGCCGGTGCTTAAGAAGGCTCAGGCCGCCAAGATCCCCGTCATCATGGTCGACTCCTCGGTGGAGAAGGGCAACGAGGGCCTCTACATCTCCTACGTGGGCACCGACAACTTCAACGCCGGCAAGGTGGCCGGCCAGCGGATGGTCAAGGAGCTGGGCGGCCAGGGCAACGTGCTGATCGTGCGCGGCGCCAACGGCAGTCTCGGCCGGCGACCAGCGGGTGGACGGCTTCAAGGCGGGCATCGCAGGGCAGCGGCCTGAAGGTGGTGGGCGAGCAGCCCGGCAACTGGACCAATTCGGTGGCCATGCAGGTGACCGAGAATATGCTTCAGGCCAACAAGAAGGTGGACGGCCTGTTCAGCGCTTCCGACGTGATGCTGGACGGCATCCTCCAGGCCATCGGCGACGCCAACCGCTCCGGCATCAAGATCCTGTCGGTGGACGGCTCCAAGAAGGCGGTGGACCTGGTGGAGCAAGGCGCCATCGTCGGCACCATGGCGCAGTTCCCGGCCAAAATGGGCTCGATCGCGGTGGAGAATCTGCTGGCCGTGCTCGACGGCAAGAAGGCCGCCGACAGCATCCCCAAGGTGATCGACTCCGGCACCATGGTCTACGACAAGACCAATCTGGACGAAGCGCGCAAGTGGGCGTTCTGAGATCGTGAAAGTCGCTCCTCCCGCGGCGCGGCGGGGATTGCTGCTTCTGATCCCCGTCGCAGCCTTCCTTGCCCTGGGTTCGCAGGTCCCGCACTTCCTGGACCTGTCGAACCTGCTCAACGTCGTCAGGCAGTCGTCGATCATCGGCATCTGCGCGGTGGGGATGACGTTCGTCATCGTCATCAAGGGGATCGACCTGTCCCTGGCCGGTCTGCTGGCGTTCTGCCCAATGATCAGCGGCATGCTCATGCTCGCCGGGGTCAACCTGCCGGCGAGCATGGCGGCGGGCATGCTGGCGGGGATCGCCATGGGCCTGTTCAACGGCCTGATGGTGTCGAAGCTCACCGTGCCGGCCTTCATCACCACCCTGGTGGTGGGCCAGATCAGCCAGGGCCTGGCCTTGACCCTCAACGGCGGCAGCTCGATCGGCGCCTTCCCCGAGCGCTTCGTGTTCATCGGCAACGGCGCGCTCGGCGGCGTCCCGCTGTCCGACCTGCTGCTGCTGGCCTTCCTGGCGCTGGGTTTCTTCATTCAGCGCTTCACGCCTCTCGGCAACCACATCTACGCCTTGGGCGGCAACGAGACCGTGCTGCGCCAGGAGGGCCTCAGCGCCGCCCGGCTGCAGTTCTTCGTGTTCGGTTTCTCCGGCTTCTGCGCTGCCGTGTCCGGCCTGCTGCTGTCGGCCCAGTTGGACACCGTCCATCCGACACAGGGCGACGCCTACCAACTGGACGCCATCGCCGCCTGCATCATCGGCGGCGTGGACCTCGCCGGCGGGCGGGGCTCCGTGCCCATGGCCGTGGTCGGCGCGCTGATCATCGGCTGCCTGCGCAACGTGCTCGACCTGCTCGGGATCCATCCGTTCATGCAAAACGTCTTCATCGGCTCCATCATCATCGTCATCGTCTATGCTGAGCGGAGCGATCCACCGACACAGCGAACTTGCGACCCGGGGAACCCTATGAGCGCTCGCGTCACGAGGACCTCCAGGCCGGCCGGGCCCCGGCGAGCGCGAGAAGCCGCCAGCCGAGGCTCCGGCGGCGGCGGCGAAGAGGCCGGCCCGGATCACTTCCGGCGGCCTCCTCGAATGGGTCGGTCGCAACGTCGCCCTGTCCATCTTCCTGGCCCTGATCATCCTGGCGAGCCTGTTCGTGAAAAATTTCGCCGCCCTCGACAACGCGGCCGTGATCCTGAAGCAGTCCGCCATTCCGGCCATCGCGGTGATCGGCATGACCATGGTGCTCATGACCGGCGGCATCGACCTGTCGCTGGGCTACGTGGTCGGGCTGGCCTCCATCGTCTCTGGGATCATGGCCAACACCTGGCTGTGGCCGGCGCCTGCGGTGCTGACGGCGGTCCTCGTCCTGGGCTTGGCCTTGGGCCTCTGCAACGGGCTG
>CAVRWC010000002.1:0-200818 GCA_963724785.1 uncultured Alphaproteobacteria bacterium
TTTCCTGGGCACCATTTTCGCAAGTTACGAGCGAAGCCTAGCCTGAAAAACGTAGGCGGCCGTGTCCTGCTCAGGCGCTCCCGATTTTGCCGTAAGCCAACGCCAACGCGACCGCGGCGGCGTTCGAGACGTTGAGGCTTTTGATCGCGCCAGGAAGTTCGACCCGCGCCAGGGCGTCGCAGCGCTCGCGCGTCAGGCGCCTCAAGCCCTTATCCTCGGCGCCGAGCACGAGGGCGAGCGGTCGGGCGAGCATGATGGCGTCCAGCGTCGCCGGCGCCTCCCAAATCGAGGCCCACCCTGAGATAGCCGATGTCGCCCATTTCGGTGAGCGCCCTGGCGAGATTGGTCACCGTGCAGATCGGCACGTGCTCGAGTCCGCCGGAGGCGGACTTGGCGAGCGCGCCGGAAAACTCGGGCGAATGGCGCTCGGTGGTGACGAGGGCGTCGACCGCGAAGGCCGCGGCGGTGCGCAAAATCGCGCCTACGTTGTGGGGATCGGTGATTTGGTCGAGCACGATGACGAGCCCGCGTGTTGGCAACTCGGACACGTCGATCGGGGCGAGCGGCCGAGCCTCGAGAAGCAACCCCTGATGGACGGCGTCGCGCGGCGAGCGCGCGGAGATTTCGTCCAGGCTCAGGATTCGGGTCTCGACCGCACGCGCGTCGATTGCCGCTTTGAGACGGTCGGCTGCGGCCGCCGTGGCGTAAAGGCGGATCAGGCCACGACGGGGCGCCTTCAGCGCCGCCTCGACGCTGTGGAAACCATAAATCCGAACGACGTCGGAATCGCGACGCTCGCGCGGCCGGTCGCTCCCGCGCTCCGCATCCTCAGCTGTCTTGGACGCGGGCGCGTGCGGCAGCTTAGGCGGGTGAGCGCGGCGGTCGTCGGTTCGGGCGCGCGGCGCGACGCCGCGCCTGTCACGATTGCGGATCATGGAGTCCCTTTCGGCTCAGGTGCAGGCCGAAGCTCTAGGCCGCTTCGGAACTTATCGCCAGAGACTCGGGCGATGCGCCATGCGAGCGATTTTCCAGTTGACAGGCCGCGGGTCGAGGAAACATAAGCCGTCACCCACGCCTCGGCATCACCGGGGCGTTTTCGTCCGAGCGGCCCCGATGGGCTTGGCGGACTGTGGGGGAGTGTCCCGAGCGGCAAAGGGGGCGGACTGTAAATCCGCTGGCTAAGCCTTCGTAGGTTCGAGTCCTACCTCCCCCACCATACCTCAGAAACCAAAGACTTCCCGAACCCGCACCGGGACGGGCAGACCGGCTCGGCCCGGTTTGAGGTCGGAACACGAGGCGCCCCTTCGAACGGCGCGGAGGCGACGCGGCAGATACTTCTTGCCGAGGGATCGAATCGGCCTGTCGGCCTCATTGAGGAAGCTTAATTCTCCGGACAGTTTCCGCAGAGGCGCTGGAGCGCATATTGTCGACGCGAAGACGCTCACCGCTGTCTAGCGGGGCGTGTGAAATGACCAGACGAAAACTCAGTCCGAGCGAAATCCTGGAGAGGCTCTGGGTGATCGATGTGCTCACAGCGGAGGGTCGGCCTTTTTCCGAGGCGCTTCGGGTCGCCGGCGTCCTTCCAGCCGACTATGACAAATGGCGCAACGAATACGCCGGCTTGCTGCGCACGCTCGGCCCTTTGGCCAAGCCCGGATGCCGGCGAAGGTCACGAAGAAACTACGCCGGGCCAGAACCGGCCCCCCGGCGAGGTTAGTCTCGAAATAGGCTCTAAAAAGAGCATCGGGTTTGTCGTCGGGGGCTGCCGTGACCGGCTCACCGGCCAACCAAAAACCCGGGGAAACGCAGAAGGACCCTGCCGTCGGGCGGCTGAACGGCGAGACTGCCGCCGGCCGCGAGTTGCGCCACGAGTTCCGGCAGCAACTCGGGCAACGTGGGGAGCAGGTCGAGGCCGCCGCTGGAAAAAATGAGGTCGAACTCGTTCCCGTTCGTTCGGTCCGCGCCTGACGCGTCCAATGACATGATCTTTGCGTTGGGGAAGCGTCGGGCGAGCAGCGCCTGCATCGACCGCAGTCCGACTTGCAGATCGGCGATGCGCCGGGGAGCGCGGGTCTGAATGCGGCTCAAGAGGTCCGACGTCGCGATGACAAACGGATCGCTTGCTATCGACTCTGAATAATCCGGACCAGAAAACTGCGCCTGTGCCCGGCTTACCGCCCCGGGGGCCAGAAAACCCGGAACGCGAAAGAGCCCGCGGCGACGCCGCGAGCCCCGTCGCTCAGGCTCCCGCGTTCATGCCTTCGGGAACGTGAAGGCGACGAACCGGTCGCCGTTGGCGGTCTGGACCCGCATCAGCACCGCAGCCTTGCCTTGCTTCTGGGCGGCGGCGACTTCGGACTTCACGTCTTGCGGTGTCGAGACGGATTTGCCCGCCGACGTCGAGAATGACGTCGCCGGTGGAAAGTCCCTTCTCCGCGGCTGCGCCGCTCGGGTCGACGCCGACGATCGCGACGCCGTTCTGGCCGGCGCCGTCGACCTGGCGCGCAGGCGCAAGCTGAAGGCCGAGCTCGGGGCCGACCGACGACGTCGGATTGCCCGCGCTTGCCGTCCTCTCCGCCGTCTGCGACGCGAGCGTGACGCTGACGGTCTTCTCGGCGCCGTTGCGCAGCAGCGTCAGTTCGACCTTGTCGCCGGGCTTCATCTGACCGATCTTCAGGGTCAGATCGCCGGCATCCTTGACGTCCTGTCCGTTGACCTTGGTGATGACGTCGCCGGCCTGAAGACCCGCGTCCGCCGCCGGCGTTTTCGTCACCGTCTCATCGACGATCGCGCCGGTCGCGCTTTTCAGTCCGAGGGCCTGCGCCATGTCCGGACCGACCGCCTGAATCTTCACGCCGAGGTAGCCGCGTTCGACCACTCCGCCATGCTCGAGCGCCGTCACGACCCGTTCGACCGTGCCCGAGGGGATGGCGAAGCCGATCCCGACGCTGCCGCCGGAAGGCGAATAGATGGCGGTGTTCACGCCAACCACCTGGCCTTCCTCGTTGAAGGTCGGACCGCCGGAATTGCCCTTGTTCATCGGCGCGTCGATCTGGAGGAAGCGGTCGTAGGGGCCGTCGCCGATATCCCGGCCCTTGGCCGAGATGATCCCGGCCGTGACGGTGCCCCCGAGGCCGTAAGGATTGCCGATCGCCAGAACCCAGTCGCCGATTTTCGGGGCGTCCTCGGCGAACGCCACGTAGGGATAATCGCCCGGCTGATTGACCTTCAACAGCGCCACGTCCGTTTTCGGGTCGGTCCCGACGACCTTGGCGTCCAGGATCTTGCCGTCGTCCATCGTCACGGTGACCGACTTGGCGTCCTTTACGACGTGGTTGTTGGTGACGATGTAGCCGTCGGACGAGATGAAGAAACCCGATCCTTCGCCCCACACGACGGACTGCGGATTGGCGGGAATCCCGTCCTGGCCAAACTGTTGGAAGAACTTCTGGATCTGCGGCGGCAGGTTGCCGAACCGCTCGCTCCAGCCGCTCTGGTTGTCCGGGTCGCTCTGGCCGACGAACTTCACCTTGACAGAGACGACGGCCGGTTTGACGCGCTCGATCAGGGGCGCGAACGAGGGGATGCCCTGTCCTGTGAGACTGGCGGTCGGCACCGCCCCCGCGAGAGCCGAAGAATGCTGGCTCAGCGCGCCCTCGCCGATTGCGCCGGCCGCGACGAGCCCGACGACGGCGGCGGAGGCCAGGATGCGGCTTCGGAGCGGCGAAGATTCCATGGGATGATGGCTGGTCATGATCTTTCCAATCCTGTTGGCGTGTCTCTCGTCTCGCGGCCGCGATCGCCGCGGCCAGACTTCACAGAATACTAAGCGTCTCCACATGTCGGCCTTTTGCCCGGCGGATTACGATTTCTCAATGAGGTCACAGTGTTCTCGGCGAATGTGAACCTTGTCGGCGTAGTTAAGCATGCGGGCGCCGCCAGTCGCTTCGAAGCCGGTCTGGATTATGCTAGACTGATGCGATCGGTGAGGCTGGGGCGACCCGGTGTCTTTTGCGCGTCCAACGAACCCGAGAATGGCGCGCGGTCGCGATAAGCGCCGTGATCCGAGGGAGCCAGGCCGGAACAATTGAAGTGTCGGAAAGGAAAGGCGAACATTCTGGCTCCCGCTGGCGGCGTCCCTTTGGGAAGGACCCGTCCGGCTTCCTCGCGCGACTGGGTCTAAGCCAAACATGAGATCCCGAATGGTCATCGGAATAGCGATCAAGCGCCGGCCGTCCTGCGCGCCGATCCTGCTCGGACGCCCGGACGACCTCGAGCCTTCAGTGAAGGCGCTCCATGGCGCGGGCGGGCCGTTCGGCGCTGAAGCCGAAACCCGTGCGCCGCGTATCGTCGGCGAGGTTGCGCGCCTCGGCGCCCTGGCCCCGGCTTTCTTAGGCGCGACCCGTCGCGGTCGATTGCGGGCTCACGTCTGATGCCCTGCCGGATTGAGGACTACGCGATCATCGGAAATTGCGAGACCATCGCTCTGGTCGGACGTGACGGCTCGATCGACTGGCTGGGCCTGCCGCGGTTCGACAGCGCGGCCTGTTTTGCGGCGCTGCTCGGCGAGCCGAAGCATGGACGATGGCTCATTGCTCCTGCCGACGCATCCGCGGCGGTCACGCGAAGCTACTGCGGCGACACCCTCATCCTCGAAACCGTGTTTCGGACCGATGCGGGAACCGTCCGCATTACCGACTTCATGCTAAGGCGCGAACGCGGGTCGGAAGTCGTTCGGATCGTGGCCGGTCTCGAGGGCGAGGTCGCGATGCGCATGGAGCTGACCGTTCGCTTCGACTACGGCTCCATTGTTCCGTGGGTGTCGCAACAGGGCGACGGCCGCCTGCAATTCATCGCCGGCCCGGACCGACTCCTGCTCGACTCGGCGGTTGCGACACACGGCGAGGATCGCCGGACCGTCGCCGACTTTACCATCGCGGCGGGCGAGGACGTGTGCTTTTCCCTGACCTGGTCGCCGTCCTATTGCGAGGCGCTTCAAGCCACCCCGGCCGCCGAAACCTTGCAGCGCGTCAAGGCCGAGTGGTCCAACTGGGCGGCGACGTTCTGCGGGTGTTCCGAATGGAACGACGCCGTGATGCGCTCGCTGCTGACGCTCAAGTCCCTTACCCATTGGGAGACCGGCGGAATTGTCGCCGCCGCCACGACATCGCTGCCGGAACAGATCGGCGGCGAACGCAACTGGGACTATCGCTTCTGCTGGCTTCGGGACTCGACCTTCACGTTGCTTGCGCTGATCGGCGCAGGCTATCTCGACGAGGCGAAGTCGTGGAGCCAATGGCTGGTCCGCGCCGTCGCCGGCTCGCCGGACGACTTGCAAACGATGTATGGGGTCGCAGGAGAGCGAAGGCTCGACGAATTCGTGGTCCCGTGGCTGCCGGGCTACGGAAACGCAAGCCCGGTCAGGATCGGCAATGCGGCGGTCAAGCAGCTCCAGCTCGACGTGTACGGGGAGGTTCTGGATACGTTTTACGTCGGCCGACGCGCCGGGCTCGTGATGACCGAAGAGAGCTGGGACCTCGAATGCGCGCTTCTCGATCATCTCGAAAAGATCTGGCGCGATCCCGACGAAGGCATCTGGGAGGTGCGGGGCCCGAGACGGCACTTCACCCACTCGAAGGTCATGGCCTGGGTGGCCTTCGATCGCGCCGTGCGATCGATCGAGGAGTTCAACATGGACGGCCCCGTCGGGCGCTGGCGCCAGACGCGATCCGAAATCCACGCCAGCGTTTGCGAGCATGGCTTCGACAGCCAGCAGAACGCTTTCGTGCAGTCGTACGGATCAACCGCGCTCGACGCGAGCATCCTCCTCCTCCCGATGGTCGGCTTCCTGCCGCCGGACGACCCGCGCGTCCATGGCACTATCGCCGCGATCGAGCGCAAGCTCCTGCAAAACGGCTTGGTGTTGCGGTACGACACTGGCAGCGGGACGGATGGACTGCCTCCGGGCGAGGGCGCCTTTCTCGCCTGCAGCTTCTGGCTTGCTGACAATTATGCGCTTGTCGGGCGGACGGATGAGGCGCGCGCGTTGTTCGAGCGATTGCTCGCGCTGCGCAACGAGGTCGGTTTGCTGGCCGAGGAATACGATCCGGTCGGGAAACGCCAGCTCGGCAATTTCCCCCAAGCGTTCTCTCACCTCGCCCTTATCAATACGGCGCACAATCTCATGAACGCGATCGGGCCGGCGAAGATGCGCGCGAACCGCTCCATGGCTTCGCTCCCCGAAGAATGAAGACGTGGGTGCGGCGCCTCGATCGGTTTGCCTGGCCTGATGGCGCGGTCGGCGCATTCATGACGCCGTGCGAAGACCGGCGCGGGCGCTCCAGCGTGTGAGCCTTGCGAGGGCCGCCTCCAGCGTCTCCCGCTTCTTGGCGAAGCAGAATCGGATGTGGCTGCGCACGTCGCGCCCGCTATAGAAGGCGGAGATCGGCACCGCGGTCACGCCGGCCTGGAGGGTCAGGCGGCGGCAGAATTCGGCGTCGTCGCCGGAAACGTCGAAGCGCGACGCCCCCGCCACGGCGAAATAAGTCGCATCGACCTCGCCAACGTCGAAGCCGACGCCGCGCAAGCCCGCGACAAGAAAGTCTCGCCGCTCCTGCAAGGCGGTCTGAAGGCCGAGGAAATACGAGTCGGGCAGGCCGAGCCCAAAGGCGACGGCGCTCTGCAAGGCGGGCGGCGTGGTGAAGGTGACGAACTGATGGGCCCGGGCGATCGGCGCAATCAGCCGGGCGTCGGCGGTGACATAACCGACCTTCCAGCCCGTCACCGAGAAGGTCTTGCCGGCCGAGCCGATCCGCACCACCCGGTCGCGGACATCGGGAAGCGCGAACAGGCTCTTGTGGCGTCGGCCGTCGAACACGAGGTGCTCGTAGACCTCGTCGGCGATCGCCAAGAGATCGTGCTTGATGAGCAGGTCCGCGATGAAGCGGAGGTCGTCGTCGCCAAAAATCTTGCCGATCGGGTTCATCGGCGTGTTGATCACGATCGCCTTGGTTCGCGGCGTGATCGCGGCCTCCAGGGCGTCTCGCGGCAGCTCCCACTTCGGCGGCCTCAGGCGCACCGGAACCGGGACCGCGCCCGCGCGGCGGATGATCACCGGATAGCTGTCATAGGCCGGCTCGATCAGGATGACTTCGTCGCCGGTGTTGAGGAGGCCGAAGAAGGCGTCCGCCAGCGCTTCCGTCGCGCCTGACGTCACCAGCACCTCACGCTCCCAGTCGACCTCGAGGCCGAGGAAGCGGCGCGCGTTCTGGGCGACCGCCTGACGCAGGGCGGGCAGCCCGAGCATCGGCGGATACTGGTGGGGGCCGTCCCGGAGGGCGCGCATCGCCGCCTCGACGACCTCCTTCGGCTCGAGTCCCTCCGGAAAGCCCTGTCCGAGATTGACCGCGTCCACCTGCATGGCGAGGCGCGACATCTCCTCGAAAATCGAAGTGCCGCACGAATCAAAGACGACGTTGCCCACGAGCCCTCAACACCTATCCTACGCTTCGCCGCGCGGCGCCAAACCGACGGCGCGGGAGATCTCGTCGCGGCTCCAGCCGAGTTGGTCGTACGCGCCCCGCCAGCGGATGAGCGCTCCGGTTGCGCCGCCGATAAGCGCCCGGCGCACGCGAGCGACGATAATCGCTCCTGCGCGCCGCTCGATCGTCTCCTCGGGCTCACATTCGAACACCGCGGCGCAGTCCGCAAGACAGGCGACGCCGTCGGCGAGCGGCAGCCAGCGGCCGACCTCGAAAAGCCCGGCGGCCACATCATCGGGAAGACCCGCGAAATGCTCGGCGATCTCCCGCTGATCTCCCCCCAGCACATTCACCGCGAACCGGCTCGATTGCGCGAACGCTGCGTAAGCCGGGGACGCACAATTGAGGGCGACGAGAAGCGTCGCGGGCTCGGCCGAGAGCAAGGAGACTGAGGCGGCGGTCAGGCCGGCCCGCGATTCGCCGACCCCCCAGGTGACGACGGCGACGCCGCAGGCGACCTGGCGCGCCGCGGCCCGGATCGTCGCGTCGTCATCTCGTGCGCGGGCAGACTGGATGACAGGCTGCAAAAAATCTGGCCGAAGAGAGAGGATGTTGGTCGAGCCCATTGCGACAACCGGGGTTTGGGTTATGGGTCGATGTTATAAAGTCCATAAAATATGTCAACTAAAATGCCGGAACGATCCTATGCGTCCTCGGATGCCCACCTTCCGTGAGCGATGCGATCTGATGGAATGCCATCGCTCTCAGCTTTTCGAGATCGCCGGCTTTTCATGAAAGGCCGGCGTCCTAAGCAAAAATTTGTAATTTGGCCAAAGGAACGGGATGCGCTCTTGATTGAGATCGGAGACGGTGTTGTGGATGGCTCGGTCGAGAGCGTCGGCGTCGGTGAAGGTCTGGTGGGCGAGGTGATGGGCCTTGAGGTCGCGCCAGACCGTCTCGATGTCATTGAGTTCGGGCGCGTACTTGGGCAGCCATTCCACGGTCAGCCAGTGCGCCCGGGCGGACAGTGCGGCGCGCGAGCGCTTGCTGGCGTGGATCGGGCCATTGTCCTCGACCAGCACGACCGGCTTTGTCTGGCGTCCGGGCTGCGGGCCGTAGAGATGATCGATCTGCTCGAGATGGGCGATGAAGTCGCTGCTGCGTTTGGTCGGGCTGGTATGCACGATGAGCCGGCGGGTCAGATGAT
Organism: uncultured Alphaproteobacteria bacterium; assembly: GCA_963724785.1. Lineage (GTDB taxonomy): Bacteria > Pseudomonadota > Alphaproteobacteria > Rhizobiales > Beijerinckiaceae > Roseiarcus. Next base: position 8,689 of record CAVRWC010000002.1, read on the forward strand.
CGAGCGATCCCAGGATCGCGACCTTCCTGGCCTGTCCCGGCGCCGGCACACGCAGGTCCGCTCCCGACTTCGCCCAGGCGCGGGCGAGATAGGGATGCGTCAACGCCTCGCTCTCGTCGCCGTAAAGAAGCACGATGTCGCCGGCTTCGGCCTGCCGTTTGCGCAGTTGCAGGCGCAGGCCGATCCGCTCCACCTCGCTGGCGATCTGGCGTCCCTTCAGCGTGTGCCGGGGCCGCCGCCAGCGGAAGTTTTTTTTCGCAACGCCTTGGACAGTTGCGAACGACTGATGCGCACGCCTTCACGCGCCTCGATCTCGGCGCGCAGCCGAGGGATCGTCCAGTTGATGCGGTCGGCCACGGGCGCTTCGAGCAACGGCGTGACCACGCGCAACGCCGCTTCGCTCTTCACCGGAACGGGACCCGGCGCGACCCTCGCCTTCAAGGCTTCGACGCCGCCGGCGAGGAAAGCGCCTCGCCAGAAGCGAACCGTGTCCTCCCGAACCCCAAACGCCTCGGCGATCTTCGGACTGGTCCAGCCCGCCAGCGTCAGCAACATCGCCCGAGCCCGGTCCGCTTCCCCACGCTCGGGCGAGACGGAAAGAGCCAGCAGGGCCGCGCGTTGCGGCTCGCTTGCAGTAACTGGAGACTTTCCCGCCATGACGCATACCCCCAAATCAGCCGTCACAGCGAATCCCAATACACACCCGTTGGTCAACCAACCGGAAGCTGCTAGTTCATCGTCCCGCTTCAGCGCGAGCCGCCCTGAGCCTGCAACGCGATCCGCCGCACGGCCGCGATAAGGGCTTCGACGTCCTCGGCGGTGTTGTAGAGCGCGAACGAAGGGCGGACCGTGCTCTCGAGCCCGAAGCGGCGCAGGATCGGCTGAGCGCAATGGTGGCCGGCGCGGACCGCAATGCCCTCGCGGTCGAGCGCCTTGCCGACGTCCTCTGTGCGGCAGCCGTCGACCACGAACGAGACGACGCCGGCCCGCTCGCGCGGGGCGCCGATGAGCCTGATCCCGGGAATCGCCCTCAGTCCGGAGACCGTCTGCTCGATGAGTTCGTGCTCGTGGGCCGCGATCGGCTCCATCCCGATCGTGTCGAGATAGTCGATCGCGGCGCCCAAGCCGACCGCGTCGGCGATGTTGCCGGTGCCGGCCTCGAACCGGTCGGGCGGGCCCTGGTAGACGGTCCGCTCGAAGGTGACGTCGGCGATCATGTTGCCGCCGCCCTGCCAGGGCGGCATGGTCTCGAGGATCCCCTGTTTGCCGTAGACCACGCCGATGCCGGTCGGGGCGAACATCTTGTGGCCCGAAAGGACGAAGAAGTCGGCGTCGAGCGCCTGGACGTCGGTGCGCCGGTGCGACACCGATTGCGCGCCGTCGACCAGCGCCAGCGCGCCATGGCGATGCGCTGCGGCGACCATCTCGCGCGCCGGCGTCACAGTGCCGAGCGCGTTAGACACCTGCGTCAGCGCGACGATTCGCGTGCGGGGTCCGAGGAGCTTTTCGTACTCGTCGAGCAGAACGTCGCCGCGGTCGTCGACCGGGGCGACGCGGAGCCTCGCGCCCGTCTCGAGGCAGAGTTGCTGCCACGGCACGATGTTGGCGTGGTGCTCGAGCCAGGTGACGACGATCTCGTCGCCTGCTTTCACATTGCGGCGGCCCCAGGACTGCGCGACGAGGTTGATCCCCTCCGTTGTCCCGCGGACGAACACGATCTCCTTGGTCGACGACGCGTTGACGAACTTGCGCACCTTGTCGCGCGCGGCCTCGTAGGCGTCGGTCGCGCGCGCGGCCAGGGTGTGCGCGCCGCGATGGACGTTGGAGTTCTCGTGCGCATAGAAGGCGGCGAGCCGGTCGATAACCGCTTGCGGCTTCTGCGTGGTCGCGCCGTTGTCGAGCCAGATCAGGCGCTTGCCATGCACCTTCTCCTGCAGGATCGGGAAGTCGTTGCGGATCGTGGCGGCGTCGTAGGTCCTGACCCCGGAACTGGCTTGCGTGAACACCGGGGCGATGGCTACCGAGGGCGCTCCGGCGGACGCAACCGTCGACGGCGCGGTTGCCGCGGCCGCGCTGCGGAGTAGATCGGCGTTCGGAGGCGCGGAGGTCTGCTGAAGCCCGGTCAGGCCGCGCAAAGCGCCATCGAGATTGGGGCTCGTCCCGAACGGCGGGACACCGGCTGACGACGCCGAATAGCGGGGCGCTTCGATAGACCCGGCGTCCGGAAATGCGTTCGGCGCACTGGCCGGAGCGTAAGGCTCGGGCGACGCGGGCGATGGCGTCGACAGCGGAGACGCGGAGAGAGCCGACGGCGGGGGCGCAACCGCCGAAACTCGCGAAACCTCGCCGAGCCCGGGAGTGGGAGCGCCTGAGGCGCCATAGCCAGGCGCAGCAAACCCGGGGGCCCCGGATCCCGGCGCTGCATATCCGGGGGCAGCCGAAAAGCCGGTCGCCGCGACGAGGGCGCCGATGGCGGCGCTGAGATCGAGCGGCGCCGAGAACGGCGAGAGCGCAGCCGCAGAAGGCGCGGATGCGGCGCCCGGAGCGAGGGGATAAGCCTCGGGGCTCGTCGCCACCGGAACCGGCGTCAGATGCTCCGCCGACTGGATCAGATCGACGCGCGGCGCGGCCATCGCGGTCTGGGACATGGCCGGGGGCGACCGCGCGCGACTGGACGATGGCGAAGGGCGAAGCCGAGCCCGCCGAAGCGCCGCCGAAGGAGCGCGCCGGAACCGACGACGGAAGCCCGCTCAACGGAGGCTCGACGGCGCCCATCGGCGGCTGAATCGGAACCGCGGCCGCGGCCACGGAGGGCGAGGTCGGCGCCGGCGCCGTCCAGGGCGCGGGCGGAGAGGCCGGAACCGCCGGTAGCGCGGGGGACGCGCCGCCATTCAGGCTCTGAAAGAACGCGTTGGCGAGACGCTCGATCGCGGCCACGTCGGGGACGAACGCCCCCGCCGCGACCGGCTCGGCTTGCGCTGGGGAGACCGGCGACCCGGTCAGATCAGGCGTAGTCATGGGTGTATTCGGGGTACCGGCCGACCTCGACGCCCTCGAGCACCGCAAGCGCGTCGTCGGTGAGGACGGCGAGCGAGCAGTAGAGCGAGATCAGGTAGGAGGCGATCGCCTTCGGGCTGATGCCCATGAAGCGCACCGAGAGACTCGGCGCGACTTCGCCGGGCACGCCCGGCTGGAACAGGCCGACCACGCCCTGCTTCTTCTCGCCGGTGCGGATGAGGATGATCGAGCTTGTCTCCGATCCGTTCGTTCCCTCGATCCTGACCTTGTCCGAGGGCACCAGCGGAACGCCGCGCCAGGTGATGAACGGCGTGCCGAACAGCGTAACGGTCGGCGGCGGCACGCCCCGGCGGGTGCATTCGCGGCCGAAGGCGGCGATGGCGCGCGGATGGGCGAGGAAGAAGCTCGGCTCCTTCCACACCTTGGTCAAGAGTTCGTCGAGATCGTCCGGCGTCGGGGGCCCTTTACGGGTGCGGATGCGCTGCGACGGCGCTGCGCTGGCCAGCAATCCGTATTCGGCGTTGTTGATGAGCTCGGCCTCCTGCTTCTCCTTGACCTTCTCGATCAGGAGCCGCAGTTGCTCCTGCACCTGATCGAACGGCTGGTTGTAGAGGTCGGAGACGCGGGTCTGCACGTCGAGGACAGTGGTCACCGCCTTGAGGAAGTATTCGCGCGGATTGTCGATGTAGTCGACATAGGTCTCCGGCAGGTCGGGATTGCTGTCGCGCGGCGGGCTGCATTCGACGTCGGCGGTCGGCTCGCCCTCCTCCTTGACCTTGTTGAGGCGGAAGATGCCCGCTTCGACCGGCGTCCAGGTCAGGAAATTGACCAGAAAGCGCGGCGTGATGCCGCCCCATTGCGCCCGCGTCTTCGTCGCATTGGCGAGCTGCCTGGCGGCGCTCTCGCTCAGCGTCCGGCGTTCGACTTCATCAACCATTGCCCAGCCTCACATTACCTAATTGGAGTTCGTATTTATTCTTAAGTTACGCCCACTGAACGTTCGATGCGCCGCGACGTCCTGTCGCAGCCCCTCGTGCAGTCCATCGGGTCCACCGGACTGACATCGCAAGGCATCAATCGGCTAGTTGACGAATAAAATAGACTTCCTATAAAGGCAAGAACAAACCAATGATGGGCACTGTCCAATGCGACCTCGCGAACGAACGAGAGGCGGCTTCGCCCATCCGCATCTGCCGTGGCGCCCGACGTTGCGGGTGAAGCGCGATGGCGATGGACTGGCGATTGCGCAGAATTGTTCGGTTCCACAAGTAGCGGTGGACTGCGGTCCCAGCCGCTCTTCCATGCTCAGCGCGTCCGGTCTCCGCTCAAGCGCGGTCAAGGACTTCCTAGGGCTTACCGGGAGGTCAAGCCGTCACGTCGCCCCCGTTCATGCGCCATTGAGACATGCCGCCCGGATAATGCTTGACGTCGCCGCGTCCCGCAGCGTGGGCTTGGGCAAGGGCGTTCCGCGACCGGCCGCCGGCTTGACAGATGAGCACAACCGGCTTCCCGTTGGGCAACTCCCGAGGGTCGAAGCGCGACAGGGGGACGTTGACCGATTGCGGAATATGGCCAGCGGCAAACTCGTGCGGTTCGCGCACGTCAACGACCGTGGCTTCGCCTGCGTTCACCGCTTGCGCAAACGCCTCCAGATCCAACTCGGACGGATTACCCAGCCTAGAAAAGGGATTCGTGAACATTCTCGTTCCTTCGGTTCAGGCTACGCCAACATTCGGTATTCGCCGCGACGACCTGCGTGTAGGCGCCGAGCGCGTGGCTCGCGTACATCGCGGATGGACCCGCGCCCATATAGATCGCCATGCCAAGCGTTTCGAGCACCTCCTCGCGCATCGCTCCGTGATCGACGGCGGCTTTGACATGAAACGCGATGCAATCGTCACAGCGCATGGCGACCGCAATCCCGAGGGCGATCAATTCCTTGGTCTTGGGGTCCAGCGCGCCCGGGGCGAGGGCGGCTTGCGCCATCGAGGTGAAGGCCTTCATCACGTCGGGCGCCCCGCCCCTGAGGTTCCGGAGTTCGGAATTCAAGATTTTGGTCAGCTCCGGCCAATTTGTCTTTTCCATCATTTTTCCTTCCTTGTTGGATTGCGTCGCGCTGTTTTGCGGGTGCGCAAGAACCCGTTCCACCGACCCGCAAAGTCCCCTAGCCGTCGCAAAGACCGACCTTGCGGAGGACCCCTCACTGCCCCTCGCTGCTCGCAGGCGCGCAATAGAGTTCGTAAAGCAGGCCGATGAGCCGCGCGACTTTCTCGTTTGCCAAGGTGTAGTAAATCGTCTGCGACGCTCGCCGCGTTGTAACAATGCCGTCCTCACGCAAGCGCGCCAGATGCTGCGAGAGCGCGGATTGACTGAGCCCGATGGCGCTTTGCATGGCCCCCACTGATCGCTCCCCCTTCAAAAGCTCGCACAGGATCATCAACCGGTGCTGGTTGCCCACCGATTTCAACAGGACTTCGACAGAACCGGCTTTGGATCGCAGCTCCGTTAAATTCATGTTTGCTAATTTAGATATTATGAATATAACAGTCAAGCGCTTCTTGGAGACGCCCCTCATGCCTAACTCAACAACATCATCCGTTCCCCGATGGCGAAGCGTTATTTACGGGATACAAGCGCCATGACGATCGACTGGACTCACTTCTCGCCGCTGGCGGCCCTGGCTGGCGGCGTGCTCATCGGCATTGCGGCGGCCTGGCTCCTTCTCGAGAACGGCCGCATTCTCGGCGCCTCGGGGCTGCTTGGCGGCCTCATTCCACCCAGCGCCGCGTGGCGGTGGCGGGCTGAGGCGATCCTCGGCCTAGTCCTTGCCGCCCTGGTCGCACGCGTACTGTTTCACACGCCGTCGCCGATGATCGTAGCCGGACCCGCCACGCTGATTGCCGGGGGCCTTCTGGTCGGGTTCGGCACGCGCCTCGCCAACGGCTGCACCAGCGGCCATAGCGTCTGCGGCCTGGCGAGACTGTCTCCGCGTTCGCTCGCGGCGACCCTCACGTTCATGGTCGCAGGGTTTGCGACCGTCTTCGTCGTGCGGCATGGGCTTTAGAGGACGACGCTCATAAACTCGCGCCACGCCCTTCCTCGTTGGCCTCCTGTTCGGCCTCGGCCTCTGCCTCTCTGGCATGACCAGCCCAGCCAAGGTGCTGGGCTTTCTCGATCTGGCTGGCGCCTGGGACCCCTCGCTCGCCTTCGTCATGGGCGGCGCGGTCGTGGTCGCCTTTATTGCGTTCCGCATCGTCAAGGCGCGCGGGAGGACGCTGTCGGGCGAACCTCTCCAATTGCCGACGGCGAGTACGATCGACGGCCGCTTGATCGGCGGGTCGCTGCTGTTCGGCCTCGGCTGGGGTCTGGTCGGCCTCTGCCCCGGCCCGGCAATCGCCGACGTCGGTTTTCTCGAGGGGCGCGCTGCGCTGTTCGTCCTGGCGATGGCCGCCGGAATGGCCGCCTTCGCCGCCCTGCCCACCGTCCGTGCCTCGCCTCCGGCCAAGGCCGCGCTCGAAGACGGCTGACGCCCCCACGCAAGCGGCGGCTGAGGCCGACGCAGTCCCGGCCGTGGAGTGACAGCGGAATCAAATAGGTCGCGTCCTGCCGCGTCCGTCGCAAAGGCCGGGTCGCGATCGTATGAGGGCTCCCGCCCGTTGGAAAGCGTCGCTTTCTCGCGGCGCACCCAAATGGCGGGCCCCTTGCGATTCTCTACGTATTATGCAATCGCGAACAACCGTTCGTATATTGCGCGCGCCTCATGATCGCGCCCTTTGCGCTCATACTCGTGAGCCATCGCCGTCAGCTTATTCGTCGCAACCTCCCCCTGCGGCGCGTCAGCATGATCTTCCGCCAACATCCAGAACATATCTTCTGCCTGCCGCGGTTCATCCCTGCTGTGGTAGCGGAGCGCCATCGCCAGGAGTTCATCGAGACTATGGACCGCAAGCTGTGATCTTCGCTCGTGAACAGGCGAAGCAATTGACTCTAGACGCTCGCTTCTCATCGCATTCTCCTCTATGAATATCTAGTAATTCGTGGCCGCCTTGTGATCGGTGAGGGGGACGACCGACTGGAACTCAAATCGCATAGAGTATTACTGGACGCCAGATTCGGAATCTACCTACACAATTCCGCTTTGAATGTGGATCGATGTGGAGCCGTGTGCGCACACATTGCTTTGCGAGCTCGTCACAAGTCTCGAAGTCGATCTTCGATCCACAACGCCCGCGCAATATCAATGAGCGACACGGGTCGAGTCCGGCCGTTTGGCGAGAAAGACAACCTCGGCCTAAGAGTACGGTCTCGGGCCCCTGGAGCCGACCCCGTGTCTGGAGGCGCCGTTCGTCCCTTCGCCCCGCATCCGCCGACCCGCGCGCCCTTTCGACGGACCGAGCGTCGAGAAAAGAAGACCGGCGACCGCAACGGACGCGGAAAACGCCCTAATTGCGAAGTCGCGCCTTCCGCGCCTCGGCGATGCGCCGCTCGGCGTCGTCACGCTCGCGACGCTCCGGCGGGCGCGGCGGCGCGAAGAAGATCGCTTGGTCGGCCGGGTCGCCTTGGGAGATGAGCCGGCTCAGTCGGGCGAGGCCCCCGCGTGCGGCGCGCCAAAATGTCTGCACTGTGGAACGGTTGTCCATCGGTCAGATCCCCGCGCCGTCGTCGAACGTCTCGTTACGGGCTTTCGCCTGGGTGACGCTGCTGCCGGGCGGCACGTCGCGCGTCAGCCAGACGTTGCCGCCGATTGACGAGCCCTTGCCGATGGTCACGCGCCCGAGGACCGTCGCGCCCGCATAAATCACCACGTCGTCCTCAACGATCGGATGGCGCGGATAGTTCTTGGCGAGCGCGCCCGACGCGTCGGCCTCGAATCGCTTCGCCCCCAGCGTGACGGCCTGATAGAGGCGCACGTTGCGGCCGATGATCGCCGTCTCGCCGATGACGACGCCCGGTGCCGTGGTCGATGAAGAACCGCTCCCCGATCTGGGCGCCCGGGTGGATGTCGATGCCGGTCGCCGAGTGCGCGTCCTCCGCGATGATGCGGGCGATCATCGTGACGCCGAGATCGTAGAGTTCGTGCGCGAGGCGATGGCGGGCGATTGCGGCGAAGCCAGGGAAGCAAAAGACGATCTCGTCGATGCTCCTGGCCGAGGGATCGCCCTCGAAGGCGGCCCTGAGGTCGGAGTCGAGCAGCCCGCGCACCTTCGGCAGAGCGGCGGCAAAGGCCGCGACGACGTCGCCGGCCCGTAGCGGCGTGTCGATCCGGCTCCCGCCCTTCCATTCCCTGGCTAGCGCGAGTTCGAGCTCGATCTGGCGCCGGAGGGAGGCGAGCGCCGAGTCCAGCGTGCGAAGAATGAAGGCGTCGACGTCATCGGGGGCGAGATCCGACGGGCCGAAATGCCGCGGATAGAGCGCGGCGACGATGGCTTCGACGATCTCGAGGATCATCGCGCGCGACGGCAACGGCGGCGGCGCGCCGCGGTATCGCCGGGTCTGCGACGCGGTTCTCAGCGCCCGAAGTTCAGAGGCGACTCCGACGAGGTCGACGTCGCGTTCGACAGGGCTCCGATCCGACTCGCGCAACGCGCTCATCCGACTGGATTCCTGTCGGGCAGAGGGCGCCCCGAATTCGAACGAAAGCGACATCTGCGGCCTTGTCCTCTTTGATAAACTATATATATCTACTAGAGTAAAATTCACGGCGCAAGAGGGGTTCAATCGAACCTGACGCAGTGGATGGCGTTGCTGGACTTATTGCGCAAAGGAGCGTTTTTGCTGCAAGACCACGGGGGTTTGGACCCCAATTCGGGCAGGGCGGACGCCGAGGACGAACAGTGCTGACGAACAAGGGCAAGTATGGCCTCAAGGCGATGGTGCATCTGGCCGGGATCGAACCGGGCGCGCTCGCCCAGGTCGCCGACATCGCCGAAGCCAATTCGATCTCGAAGAAGTTTCTCGACCACATTCTGACCGAGCTGCGCCACGCTGGGCTCGTCTATTCCAAGAAGGGCAAGGGCGGCGGCTATGCGCTCGCCAAGCCGCCGCACGAGATCCGGGTCGGCGCGATCGTCCGGGTGCTCGACGGACCGCTCGCCCCGATTCCCTGCGCCTCGGTCACCGCTTTCCGGCCCTGCGAGGACTGCTCCGACCTCAGGACCTGCGCGGTGCGGCAGATCATGGTCGAGGCGCGCAACGCCATCGCCAACGTCCTCGATCACCGCACGCTCGCCGAGATGCGCGCGCTGACCGACCCGCCCGAACTCGTCGAGATGTATCACATCTAGAGAGAGCGCAGACGCAAACCGGGCCCGCTGCTTCTCGGCTAATTCAACCTTGCCGCCCACCCCTTCTGGAACGTCGTTCGCGAGCGGCGTCGGCAGAGAGCGACGTCACTCGACCTCCATCTCCCGCACCCGCATCTCGTCTCCCGCCGTCATTTGGACGTGATGGCCTCCGCACGCCGGGCAGGGTCCAAACCGCTCCGCGAGGGGCACAGTCTTGCCGCAGTCGATGCACCACCCCGCGCCCGGGACGGGCTGGATCTCCAGCGTCGCGCCCTCGGCGATCGTCCCGGCCGAAACGGCGGCGAAACAGAAGAGAAGCGCCTCGGGCTCGACGTGGCTGAGCAAGCCCACGTCGACGAACACGCGGCGGACTCGGCTCGCGCCCTCGCGCTCGGCGGCCTCGACCGCGATCTCGACAATGCTCTCCGTCAAGGACATCTCGTGCATCGCCCAATCCTTGCGCGTGACGCACTATTCGACGAGCAGCGAGCCGCGCGGGCCGGGCCGCGCCGCTTCGCCCCGGCCAAGACGCGCGCCAACCAGCGCCTGGACATAAGATCCATCCCCATGAAAATCCATTCCGTGGCCGCGAGCGCGGGGTGAGAGAGGATTCCCCCTGCCCTGCCTTCCGCCGGATGTTAGAGGCGCTCGGGCGCGCGTTCCACCACCGTAGCCGGAGCGCTTGCCCGCTGCTCCGCTCACCAGCGCTGCATGGGAATCGCCGTCGCCCGCGCGGGTTCGTCCCGCGCCCATTTGACCAATCCGATCCCGCTTGCCTGACATCGATATCTGACTAGAGTCAGGGAATGGACTCCCGGCAGATCGAAAGGGTTCGCCGTTTCAACCGCACGGTCACCCAGACCGTCGGCGCGCTGGACCAAAGCTACCTCAAACGCGGCCGGCCGCTTGGGGAGGCGCGGATTTTGTTCGAGTTGGGCGCCGATGGCGCGGAATCGCAGACCTTGCGTGCGCGGCTCGGTCTCGATTTCGGGCTATCTGAGCCGCCTCCTGCGCTCGCTTGAAACCCAGGGCCTGATCGAGGTCGGCCCCGACACGTCGGACAGGCGCCGGCGCCGCGCGAGGCTCACTGGCAAGGGACGCGCCGAGGTCGCCGCCTATGACGACCTTTCCGACAAGCTCGCGGCCTCGCTGCTTGCGCCGCTCGACCCGACCCGACGCGCCCGGCTCGTCGCGGCGATGGGCGAGGTCGAACGACTTATCGCCGCGGCCACGGTCGCCGTCGCTATCGAGCCGCCGACCAGCGCGGAGGCGCGACGGTGTCTGGACAGCTATTTCGGCGAGCTCGCAGAACGCTTCGAACGGGGCTACGACCCGGCGAACGACCTCTCGGCGTCGGCGGAGGATCTCGCGCCGCCCTCGGGCCTGTTCGTCCTTGCGCGGCTCCGGGGCGAGCCGATCGGCTGCGGCGCGCTGAAGCGGATCGACGCTGCGACCGGCGAGATCAAGCGGGTTTGGACGGCGCCGTCGGCGCGCGGTCTCGGCGTTGCGCGCCGCATCCTGCATCGGCTCGAGGACGAGGCGCTTGCGATGGGTTTCGTCGTGCTGCGCCTCGACACCAACAAGGCGCTAACCGAAGCCCATGCGTTCTATCTCAAGGAGGGCTATCGCGACGTCGCGCGCTTCAATGACAACCCCTACGCGCACCGCTGGTTCGAAAAGCGGCTCGGCGGCTGACCGTCGCTCGGGACGCTCCACGCCAGTCCCAGTACGGGTCGGGGACAGCGGCAGGAATAAGCCCCGCGAGCGAGGCCAACGACGTAGCCTTTCGGTCATGGCCGCGATCCCTGGCGTCGCTTCCTAACAGCTCAACCTTGGCCGATACTGCGCGCCTATGAATGATGTCGCGACCCTGCAGCCGCCAATTCGGTCCGCCCGTCCAAAACGCGTGCTCGTCCTTGGCGCCACCGGCACAATCGGTCGTGCGACCGCGCGCGCGTTGGTTCGGCGCGGACACGACGTGGTGTGTTTCGTCCGGCGCCGGGCAGGCGTCGGAGGCGCATTCACGCCAGACGCGAAGCTGCTCGAGGGCGCGCGTCTGCGCTTCGGCGACGTTACCGACCCGTCCTCCCTAGCGCGCGACGGCATCTGCGGCGAGCGCTTCGATGCGTTGGTCTCGTGTCTGGCGTCTCGAACGGGGGCTCCGAAGGACGCCTGGGCCATCGATTATCAGGCTCACGCGGATGCGCTGGCCGTCGCCAGAGAAGCAGGGGTCACGCACATGGTGCTCCTGTCCGCAATCTGCGTTCAGAAGCCGCGTCTCGCCTTTCAGCATGCCAAGCTGGCGTTCGAGAACGTCCTGATGGCGTCCGGCCTCACCTACTCGATCGTCAGGCCCACCGCCTTCTTCAAGTCGCTGTCCGGACAGGTCGATCGTGTGAAGCGTGGCAAGCCCTTCCTGGTGTTTGGCGACGGCGCGATGACAGCGTGCAAGCCGATCAGCGACGATGATCTGGGGAGCTTCCTCGCCGAATGCCTGGACGACGAAAGTCGCTGCAATCGCGTGCTGCCCATCGGCGGACCGGGAGAGGCGATCACGCCGAAACAGCAGGGCGAGCATCTGTTTGCCCTGCTGGGGCGCACGCCGCGATTCAAGCATGTGCCTCTCGCGCTGCTTGACGCGATCGTGTTCGTACTGAGCACGCTCGGACGAGTCATTCCTCCCTTGGCTCAGAAGGCGGAACTGGCCCGCATCGGCCGCTACTATGCGTCGGAGTCGATGCTCGTTTGGGACCCGGCCGCAGGGCGTTACGACGCCGCCGCGACGCCCTCGACCGGAGCGGAAACCCTATTCGATTTCTACGCGCGTCTGATCAAGGGCGAGGTCTCGAGCGAGCGCGGAGACCACGCCGTCTTTTGACGCGGCTCGATTATTCAGCCGGGCGCGTACATCGGAAACGTGACGCCCAGCGACCACGCCAGGATGAGGCCCAGCCCGATGCCGACCGCGGCTGGAGACATCGTGCGACGGCCGACCCATCCCCCCATGAGACCAAAAACGATGAAGAACAAAATGATGACTGGAATGATGATCAACAGGAAAAACAGCCGCTTGAAATCCAGCGCCACGGCCGCGCCCAGCGACGCGAGGAAGGCGCCGCGCGCGATGAAAACGCGCAGCGCCGGGGCTCGGCCGTTGTCGGTCGAGAGGCTGTCGGCGAGCATGAATGGGACCGCCCCGACCGCGATGGCGGCAATGATCGGCAGCCTCGCGATGCTGGGCATGAAGGAGGCGACGTAACGATCCAGCGCGCCGCCGAAAACCAGGATGCCGTAAGCGGCGAGCGCGAAACCGCTGAGCCACGCCACGCGACCGATCCGGACCCCGCTCCAGAAGAGAAGGCCAAGCGAGAGCGCCCCATAGACAAAGAGATGGACGGCCAGATAGTCCGCGACGAGGACGGGCAAGAAATGCGTATCGATCCGGCTCAGCACGAGCGGCGTCAGAACCGCGGGTACGAGCACGGCGATCAAGAAGCTTCTCAGCGGCAGCGTCGGAGACTGCGGCGCGCCTTGAGGCAGCAGCCCGGCGAGGGGCCACGCCAGAACCACGACGCCGGCCAGGAGCAGCACAATCCAGCCGCCGGTCGCGGCGACCGGGCCGCTGCTTGCGCGTCCGAACACGGCGTCGAGCCACGACCGCGCCTCACGCAACGCCGTCGCCGAATAGAGAACGCTGACATGCTCGACGCCTGGCGCCGCGATCGCCCGCCGACCTGTGTTTTTGGCCGGGTCTCCGATGGTTTCGCCCTCGTTGGCGGCGGGATCCGCGAGTCGCGCATTCCGCAGAGCGTCGGCGCGCAGAAACTGCTCCCAACCTCCGGTAATCATCAGGAGATTGTGCGGTTCTGTCGGGGTCACCGCTTCGGAGAACATCGAGATGGTCACAGTGGCCGCGATGCGGGGATCTTCAAGGGCGCGCCGGACGATGATGTCGGAGGCCATCGAATGCCCGAGCAGGGCCACACGACCATCGACAAAGGGCAGCGCCAAGACCGCATCCGTCACCCGGCCGATCTCGCGCTCGAGCAATTGCGTGGTCCCATCGATCCGCGTGAGGTCGCCCGACATCGGCGTCGGGTTTCTGCCATGGCCCTCGAAATCGAACGAGACCGCGATATAGCCGGCCCGGGCGAGCGTGAGCGCATAGGCCTCCATCAACTGGCGCGACCCCGCGAAGCCGTGGGCGATAATAACCGCCGGCGCCTTGTCGACATCCACGCGCCGGTAGACCGTCGCCGGCGTCGAGCCGACCTCGAGCGGCGTGATCGATATACCGGATCGCGCCTCTTCCAGGCGCCAAACGCCGGCGCCGCAAAATATCAGACCGACGAGAAAGGCGAGCAGGCGTGGACCCAAGGCGCGCAAAGTGTCACTCGATCGAATCGGTCGAACGAACAGGCTACGTGGCGGCGAAAACGCGGACGGCCACCGCGCTGGCCATCATGCCGAACACGTACAGCGGGACGCCGAATCCGCTGTACCAGAGGGCGTCCGCGACCGGCGCCCGCAAGAACCGCCGCATCATAAGGAGTTGGGCGATCAACAGGAGAGCGACCACGCCGGCTTCGACGAACCGCCCCCAGGACATGAGCAGCGCGATCACGATGAACTGGGGCGCCGCCATGAAGGCGCACGCAACCCGGCCCGCGCGATCCGGGCCAAGCAGAACGGGCAGCGAGTTGATCCCCATTTCCCGGTCGCCCTTTATGGCCTTGAAATCGTTCAAGGTCATGATCCCGTGGGCGCCGGCGCCATAGAGGATGGCGAGCAGCAGGATACGAGCGGGAGGAAGAGCGCCTCCCAGCATGACCGCGGCGCCGGTGATCCAGGCGAGGCTCTCATAAGAAAACCCGCAGGCCGCGTTGCCCCACCATCCATTGCTCTTCAGGCGAAACGGCGGCGCGCTATAGGCCCAAGCAAGCAGGATTCCGACGACGGTGGCGATCAGCACCCAGGCGCCGAGGGTCCAGGCGACAAGCAGGGAAAGGACCGTCCAGACGCCGGCGATGTAGAGGCCCCAACGGCCGGGAATCCGCCCCGAGGGAATGGGACGCTGCGGTTCGTTGATCGCGTCGACGTGACGGTCGTACCAGTCGTTGACCGCCTGGCTCATGGCGCACACCAGCGGACCCGCCAGGATCATTCCGACAAGAGCCGTATATCCATGCTCGATAATCGGCGCCCCCGATGAAACCACTCCACAGGCAAAGGCCCACATCGGCGGGAACCACGTAATGGGCTTCAGGAGCTCAAGCACGGCTGACGGGGCCGGATAGGCCGCGGCGGACCCCGCCCGGACGTGCTCGTTCGATTCCGTGGTCACCCGGTCAATCCCCAACGTCACGACGCCGTCCAATGATCGAGATCAATGGATAAGTCTCAGGCCTTCAGGCCATTCGCCAAACGTTTTCAGCGCACGCAAGGACCTATGTCAATGATACGTGACAATGCGTTGCGGGCGAATCGCGCCTGGCGGACGCGGCGCTGTCTCCAAATCGCGCCCGAACGGGGACGAGGCGCGCCCCTCCCGAGGCGGGGAGTCCAGTGTCCGCCGTCGGGATTCGCGCCCCCGATGACGCTTTTCCTTGCGCCGGTTGCCCTTTTCCCCCCGGCTGAGTCAGAATGTGGCGTCGGCCGGACGATTCCGGTGGCGACAGGGCGCTGGCGCTCCGAGCGGAGGGAAGATCATGAAGGTTTCCAAAGTCGCCATGGCCGCCGCGGTCGTGGCGTTGCTCCTGTCGCCGATCGAGGCGGGGGCGCTCGAATTCGTCGGCGGATCGAGCCCGGCGGCCGGCATGGACGGCGTCATGATCCAGGCGGTTCAGTACCGCCACGGCGGGCGGGCGCACGTCAACCGCAATGTGCATGTGAACCGGAACGTCAACGTCAATCGCAACGTCCACGGCTATCATCCGGGCTATCGCCCTGGATACCGGCCGGGCTACCGGGGGGCAGCCGTCATTGCGCCGCGCGGGGTCTGGGTCGGCCGGCCGGGCTGGTATCGCTGGGCCCCGGGTGGAGCGATAGCCGCCGGCGCGGCCATCGGTTTTGCGACCGCGGCCGTGGCTGCAAGCTGGGCCGGCGCGCCTCCGCAGCCGGGCTTGTGCTGGTACTACACCGACCCGAGCCGCACCCAGGGCTTCTGGGACGCCTGCCCGTGAAGCTCCCACGCCCCGCGTAGCGGAGAGAGGCACGCTGGGCCGCTTCGTCTCCCCCGCGAGCGCGGAGAAGGGACTTTCAGCGCGAACGGCCGGCGTCCAGCAGCCTCAGAATGATCCACACCGGCACGACCACCATCGCGCCGGTCAGCAGCATCCGACCGAACTGGCGCAGATCCGAGAAGCCGTACTCGACGATATGGCGCGCCGTGCGCGCGACCTCGTCGATCAGCGTCGCCGGATCGAGACCGAACGCGTCGAGCAGGAAGCCGACGACGAACGACACGACGATGAGCCTCAGCAGCACGGCCACCGGCGAGCCGCCGACAAAACGGACGACGGTCGAGTTGCTCATCGGCGGACGCTCTCCTTGCTTCACGCGGCGTGTCTGCGCCGCCCGACCCCGCTCAATGCGTGGCCGTTCCGGCCGCCTTATGTCTTTGGGAACGGCACGATCGTCGGCTTGCCGGAAGCGGCTTCAGCCTCCTCGGCCCCCACCGGCTTGCCGTTGACCGTCAGCCTGCCCTGCGCGGCCCCGATCCTGACCGTCGAGCCGTCGAGGATCTCGCCCGAAAGCAGCGACTGGGCGAGCGGATCCTGCACCCACTTCTGGATGACGCGCTTGAGCGGCCGCGCGCCGTAGTGCGGATCGTAGCCCTTGTCCGCGAGCCACTGCCGCCCCTTGGCGTCGAAAGTGAGGGTGATCTTGCGGTCGTCGAGCAGCCGCTGGAGCCGCTCGGAACTGGATATCGACGATGTCGCCCATGTCCTCGCGCCTCAGGCGGTGGAACAGGATGATCTCGTCGACCCGGTTCAGGAACTCCGGCCGGAAGTGCCCGCGCACCACCGCCATCACCTCCTTCTCGACCGCCTTGGCGTCCTGGCCGTCTTCGAGATTGACCAGATAGTCGGAGCCGAGGTTCGATGTCATCACGATCAGCACGTTTCGGAAGTCGACCGTGCGCCCCTGACCGTCGGTCAGCCGCCCGTCGTCGAGCACCTGCAACAGGACGTTGAACACGTCCGGGTGCGCCTTCTCGATCTCGTCGAACAGCACAACCTGGTAGGGTCGGCGGCGGACCGCCTCGGTCAGCGCCCCGCCCTCCTCGTAGCCGACATAGCCGGGAGGCGCGCCAATCAGGCGGGCGACAGAGTGCTTCTCCATGTATTCCGACATGTCGATGCGCACCATCGCGCTCTCATCGTCGAACAGGAACGCGGCGAGCGCCTTGGTGAGTTCGGTCTTGCCGACGCCGGTCGGCCCCAGGAACATGAACGAACCGATCGGCCGGTTCGGGTCCTGCAGGCCGGCGCGGGCGCGCCGGACCGCGGTCGACACCGCGGCCACAGCCTCCTTCTGGCCGACCACCCGGCGCGCGATCTCAACCTCCATCTTGAGAAGCTTGTCGCGCTCGCCCTCGAGCATCTTGTCGACCGGCACGCCGGTCCAGCGGGACACGACCTGCGCAACGTGGTTGGCGGTCACCGCCTCGTCGACCAGCGAGCCCTCCGTGTTGGCCTTCTCGGCGTCCGCCAGCTTCTTCTCCAGTTCGGGGATCGTGCCATAGGCGAGCTTGCCCGCTTCGGCGTAGTCGCCCTTGCGCTGCGCCTGGGCGAGCGCGTTTCGAGCGCCCTCAAGCTCTTCCTTGAGCTTCTGGCGCCAAGCCGACCTTGTCCTTTTCGGCCCGCCAGCGCGAGGTCAGCGCGTCGGACTTCTCCTGCAGCTCGCCGAGCTCGGCGCCGAGCTTCGTCAGCCGCTCCTTCGAGGCCGCGTCGGTCTCCTTCTTCAGCGCCTCCTGCTCGATCTTGAGCTGCATGATGCGCCGGTCGAGTTCGTCGAGCTCCTCGGGCTTCGAATCGACCTGCATGCGCTGGCGCGAGGCGGCCTCGTCGATAAGGTCGATCGCCTTGTCCGGCAGGAAGCGATCGGCGATGTAGCGGTCGGACAGCGTCGCCGCGGCGATGATCGCCGGGTCGGTGATGTGGACGCCGTGGTGGACTTCGTACTTCTCCTTCAGGCCGCGCAGGATCGAGATCGTGTCCTCGACCGTCGGCTGGGAGACGAACACCGGCTGGAAGCGCCGCGCCAGCGCCGCGTCCTTTTCGACGTGCTTGCGGTATTCGTCGAGCGTGGTCGCGCCGACGCAATGCAGCTCGCCGCGCGCCAGCGCGGGCTTCAGCAGGTTCGAGGCGTCCATCGCGCCTTCGGCCTTGCCCGCGCCGACGAGCGTGTGCATCTCGTCGATGAACAGGATCACCCCGCCTTCGGCCGCGGTCACCTCGTTCAGCACCGCCTTCAGGCGCTCCTCGAACTCGCCGCGATATTTCGCGCCGGCGATCAGCGCGCCCATGTCGAGCGCGAGCAGCTTCTTGTCGCGGATCGACTCCGGCACGTCGCCGTTGACGATGCGCAGCGCCAGGCCTTCGACGATCGCCGTCTTGCCGACGCCGGGTTCGCCGATCAGCACCGGATTGTTCTTGGTGCGGCGCGACAGAACCTGCATCGTGCGGCGGATCTCCTCGTCGCGGCCGATGACCGGATCGAGCTTGCCGGACCGCGCCGCCTCGGTCAGGTCGCGGGTATATTTCTTCAGCGCGTCATAGGCGTTCTCGGCGCTCGCCGAATCGGCGGTGCGGCCCTTGCGCAGGTCGTTGATGGCGGCGTTGAGGGTCTGCGGCGTCACCCCGGCGTTCGCCAGGATCTTGCCGGCTTCCGAGCTCTTCTCCATCGCCAGCGCGAGCAGCAGGCGCTCGACGGTGACGAACGAATCGCCCGCCTTCTGCGCGATCTTCTCTGCGTTGTCGAAGACGCGCGCGGTCGTCGGCGCCATGTAGAGCTGGCCTGCCCCTGCCCCCTGCACCTTCGGCAGCTTATAGAGCGCGAGTTCGACCTGCTGCAGCGCCTCACGCGAGTTGCCGCCCGCCTTGTCGATGAGGCCGGCGCAAAGGCCCTCCTCGTCGTCGAGCAGGACTTTCAGGACGTGCTCAGGCGTAAACTGCTGATGGCCTTCGCGAAGCGCCAGCGATTGCGCCGACTGGACGAAGCCGCGCGCTCGTTCCGTATATTTCTCGAGATTCATGATTTCACCCCACAAGCCTCAGCCCCCGACCCGTAGCGACGGAGGCCGACCTGGTATTGGATTTGCCGCCCGAAAGCGGCATGAGGCAAATGTAGGAAGCCGCCCCCTCCGGGCGGAAGGGTCCGTGAAATAAGTAAATAGGCGCCAGGCAGGCTCAGGACGCTGCGCGCTTCAGGAATTCCTGAAGCCACTCGGCGTTCATGCCGGCGATCGGCAGCCAGGCCTTGAACAGCGATTCGGGGGAAAATCGCTCGAGCTCCGTCATCATGCGCTTTTCGACCTCCGCCATGGCGGCCTTCTGCATCGGCTCGACGTCGGGCAGGCCCATGAACTGGCGCGCCTCCAACGGCGTGCAATCGACATTGACAGTGATCTTCATCGGACGACGCAACTCCTTTGCATGGGCGCCGGGCTTTGCGAGCGGAGCGCGGCAGACAGTCACTATGTATATGGCCGCCGGGCCGATTTCGACAGCGGCGCGATCCTGGCCGGCGCGAGCCGGAGGAGAGCCCGAGGCGGCGCGAGTGAATACCGCGTTGCGGCGTCGCCTTTTGCGGCACGCATCATGAACGGAATTTAATGTGATCGTAAGGAACCCGTTCGCCGTGTTCGGGGTATGGTTGCCAGTGAACGCTTATTAATGCGTCGCGAGGCTGGCCTAGCCGGAGAGAGCGTCCTGACGGGCGCCCGGTACAAGGGTAGCCGGTCCGAGAGCGGCGGGGCGCTCTCAGGTCGGTGATTGGCTTCGATCGAATGGAGACGGTTCGGCGCTCGAACATCTCCAAGTATAGCAACGCGACGCCCCAGGCGCCGCAGCAACAAAAAAGGGATGACCATGGACGAAACGCCAGCACCTCGGCGCTACCGGCATGGAAACCTGCCGAATGCGATGCGGGCTGCCGCCCGTGGTATTCTCGATGAAGCTGGCCCGGAGGGTGTAGGACTTCGTGAGACGGCCCGCCGAGTGGGCGTCTCCGCAACGGCCGCATACCGGCATTTCGACAGCAAGGAAGATCTGCTCGCTTCCGTCGCCGCGGAAGGCTTCCGGGAACTCGCCGCTGCTATGAGGGCCGCGGTCGATGACCGCGAGCCATTGATCGGCGTTGGCCTCGCCTATGTCGAATTCGCCATGCAGAATCGCGGGTTGTTCCGCCTGATGTTCTCGACCCTGCTCGCCGACCGGGCCAAGTACCCGACGCTCAACGAGGCGGCGAACGAGGCTTTCGGCTTCCTGCAGCAGGTCGTCACCGGCGTCGAGGGCGGACTGCAAGATGAGAATCCGGCAATGATGGCCGCGTGGGGACCTGTACATGGCCTCAGCGCGCTGTTCATCGACGGTCTGGTCCCGGAAAGCCAGGCGCGGTCGATGGCGGAGCAGATCCTTGCCCGCTCTGGCCCGATCTGGGCGGAATCGGCTTCGTCCCTCCAATAGCCGCTATCGCTCAGGTGAAGGCGGTGGGATAGGCTGGATCGGTCGGCGCGAAGTCGGCCGTGTCGAAGAGGCTGCAACGCCCCCTTGCCGACCGCGGACCGGCGACGGCTATCGTTCGGCCGCGTCGAATCGACGCGGCAAGGCGCAGCCGTCGCGGCATGGCGTTCGGTCTCCTAAGCGCGGCCGGAATTGCCGGGCGGCGCTGTCGCGGGCGCTTTGTTAGCTGCAGATAAATGCCGAGCGGCGCAATCGCCTCTACGAAGGCTGGCGCGACGCTTCTCAAACGAGCGCTGCAGGGTCGGGCGCACGAGCAGCTTGCACGGCCTCAGCCGCCGAAGATGACCCGCCGGAATCGCGCTTGGGCCACCACGTAGTAGACGACGCCGATGACGATCATCGCCGCCATCGAACGCCAGACGAGCGTGATGTCGGCTCCGCGGAACAGCACCGCCTGGGCGAACTGCACGAAATGCGGCGTCGGACTGATGGTCTGCACCAGGTACTGTAGCCAGACAGGCATGCTTTCCATCGGCGTACTGCTGCCGGACAGGAGTTGCGTCACCATCAGCACCGGGATGGCGAGCAGGCCGAACTGCCCCATGGTGGTCGCCAGCGTGCCGAGCATGATGCCGAGCGCGGCCACGACCAGCGAATAGATCGCCGCGCCGAATACAAACAGGACAAGCGAGCCGTTGATCGGCGAGCCGATCCACCAGTGGACGACGAACTGCAGAGAGAGGGTGGCCGCCACCAGTATGACGAGCCCGTTGGCGATCATCTTGGCCAGCATGATCTCCGGCGCGACGATCGGCATGACGAGCAGGTGTTCGACCGTCCCCTGTTCGCGTTCCCGGATCAGCGCGGCGCCCGTCAGGATGACGGTCAGCATGGTGATCTGGTTGATGACCTGCGTCATCGCCGAGAACCAGGCCGTCTTGAGGTTCGGGTTGAACGCCGCCCGCACCACCAGATTGATGGGAGCGCCGGTCGAATCGTCCTTGCCCGAGATGAACCGCTGAATCTCGTTGGCGATGGCGGTGCGCAGATAACTCGCGCCATTGCCGGCCTGAGCGACCGCGGTCGCATCGACATTGACTTGCACGCCCGTCTGCCGTTGGGCGCGAACGTCGGCCTCGAAATTCGGCGGGATCTCGACGACGAACAGGAGCTTGCCCTGGTCCATCATCGGGATCGATGTCGGAGGCGGTGATTTGAACCGGAGGCTGGAAGGTCGGAAGCTTCAGAGACTCGGCAATCTGCCGCGAAAGGGCGGAGCCGTCCTCGTCGACGATGCCGACCGACAGGTTCGACGCCTCGGTCACGGCGCCCGTCGCGACCGTGTTGACCGAGATCGAGAACGAATAAAGCACCAGGACCAACATGACCGGATCAGCCCGGATGCTCCTCAACTCCTTGATCACGAGATGATAGACGTTCTTGACGTGGTCGATAAACGTCAGCGGCTTGGTTTCGGCGAGCTTCGGCGTCCCGCGGGATGCAGCGTTGGGCATCTCACGCCTCCCGCTTGCGAAGCAAGAGTAACGACAGGCTCAGGAACACCAGCGCGATGAGCGCGATCGCCGCGATGTTTCGCCAAAGGTCTGCAAGCCCAAGCGCCTTGGCGAACACACCGACGGATATCTGCTGGTACCACGACGAGGGGAAGGCGAGGCCGATGATCCTCGCGCCTCCCGAGAGCGAGGAGACGGGCGCAAGCATGCCGGAGAAATTGATTGCAGGCACCATCGCAAGGATCGTGGTGGCGAACACGGCCGCGACCTGCGACTGGGTGAACGACGAGATGAGTTCGCCGAAGCCCGTCGTCGCGATCACATAGATGAACGTGCCAAGCAGCAGGACCAGGAATGGACCCTTGGCTGGGACATTGAAAATGAAAACTGCCATCAGATACAGGACGAAGAAGTTGATCATGGCGATCGCGACGTAGGGCAGTTGCTTACCCAGCAAGAACTCCAGTCGCGTGATCGGCGTCGATCGGAAGTTCGCGATCGAACCGGTTTCCTTTTCTCGCACGACCGAAATCGCCGACATGATCGCGGGTATCAGACAGAGCATCAGCATGAAGATGCTTGGAATCATCGCATTGACGCTGAGGAACGCCTGATTGTAGCGGAACCGGACCTCGATATCGTCGTTGCTCCATTTGTTTGGCGTACCCGGGCGCAGCATTTCTCGTTCCAGCTCCTCGCCCTGCTTGGCGACGACGCCCTGGACGTAGTTCTTCGCGGTCTCTCCCCGGAACGTCATCGCCCCGTCGACGGTGACGTCGACCTCGGGCTTGCGGCCGTTGAGGAGATCCCGGCCGAAGCCAGGCGGGATCTCGACGACGATCTGGGTGTTTCCGCTCTTGAGACGCCGCTCCGCCTCCTCGGACGAGGCAATCGGCGGCTGCATGGAGAAGTAGCGCGAGCCCTCGAAGCCCTGAAGGAGTTCGCGGCTTTGGGGGGTCTGGTCCTGGTCGAACGCCGCCGTTTGCAGGTTCTCGATATCGAAAGAAATGCCAAACCCGAAGGCCAGCATCAGGATGATCGGTCCGACGACGGCGAAGGCGAGGCGTATCGGATCGCGCAGCAGCTCCACGGTCTCGCGACGGGCGTAGGCCCAGAGGCGCCCGACACTGAAAGGCTTCGGGGGCGCGAGCGGAGCGGCTTCCTCTTCGAGGGCGACGGCCTGATCCGCCGCGGCCGCCTTCGACATGTCGATTCCCGCAGCCTCGGCGAGATAGCCGACGAAGCAGTCCTCGAGCGAGGCGCTGCCGCGCTCTTCGACGAGATCGTGAGGCGCCCCGACCGCCAGCACACGGCCTGCGTGCATGAGCGAGATGCGGTCGCAGCGCTCCGCCTCGTTCATGAAGTGGGTGGTGACGAAGATCGTCACGCCCTCGTCCCGCGAGAGGTCGATCAGGGTGCGCCAGAATGCGTCGCGCGCGATCGGGTCGACGCCCGAAGTCGGCTCGTCGAGAATGAGAATCGAGGGCTCGTGCAATACGGCCACCGCGAGCTGGAGCCGCTGCTTGATGCCGAGCGGCAACCGGTCCGGGCGGGCGTTGACGAAAGCCTTCAGGTCGTAGCGCTCGAGCAGCGCCTCGATACGAGGACCGATTTTTTCCGGCGGTAGATGATAGAGCTGAGCATGGAGTTCGAGGTTCTGGCCGACCGTCAGTTCTCCGTAGAGCGAAAAGGCCTGCGTCATGTAGCCGACGTTGCGACGCGCCTGCATGTCGTCCGAGCCCATCGGCTGGCCGAAGAGCTGGCACGTCGCCGCTGGTCGCCGGAAGGAAGCCGACCAGCATCTTCATCGTCGTCGACTTGCCGCAGCCGTTCGAGCCGAGGAAGCCGAAGATCTCGCCGGGCGGAATCTTGAAGCTGACGTGGTCGACCGCCACGAAATCACCGAACCTGCGCGTCAGCCCCTCCGCCTCGATCGCCGGCGTCTCGTCGGGCGAGGCGACGCGCGGGCGAACTACGACCTTCTGATGGAGCGCCCGCTTGGCCTCCGGCATCAGCGCGATGAACGCCTCGTCGAGATTGGGCTCGCCGGTCTTGTCGAGCAGCTCCTTCAAATTGCCCGTGGCGATGATCTTGCCGTCGTCCATCGCCATCAGCCAGTCGAAGCGCTCGGCTTCGTCCATATAGGCGGTGGCGACGATGACGCTCATCTGCGGGCGGCGGGCGCGAATCGTGTTGATCAGGTCCCAGAACTGGCCGCGCGACAGCGGATCGACGCCGGTTGTCGGCTCGTCGAGAATGAGGAGGTCCGGATCGTTGATCAGCGCGCAGCAGAGGCTGAGCTTCTGCTTCATGCCGCCGGAGAGCTTGCCGGCCGGGCGCGCCTCGAACTTTTCCATCGCGGTCGCAGTCAGAAGCTCGGTGATGCGCGCGCGTCGCTCATCCGCGCCCTGGCCGAACAGACGGCCGAAGAAGTCGATGTTCTCGAACACGCTCAGCGTCGGATAGAGATTGCGGCCAAGCCCCTGTGGCATATACGCGATGCGGCCGCGTATCTCCTTGAGGTTGCGATTGTCGGCGACGTTCTTGTCGAACACGACGACCTCGCCGACCTGGATGATCTTCACGCCGGCGATCAGCCCGAGCAGAGTCGACTTTCCGACGCCGTCCGGGCCGATGACCCCGACCATGATGCGCGACGGGATGTCGATCGAAACGTCGTCGAGCGCGACGGTCGCGCCATACCGGTGCGATACGCCCTTGACCCGCGCGATGGGCTCGCCGGTCATTTGGCGACGGGCGTGTGGCTATCCGGAGACGGCGCCGCAGGCGCGGCGATTTGCGGCGCCGAAGCGGCCGGCGCAGCCCTGTCGCTCGGCTTCGGCGGCGGCGCCTGGACATTGGCCTGAAGGTCGGCTGGCCATGCGACGTCGGCCTTGGTGCGGACGAAGCCCATCCCGCGGATGCCGGTCTTCACCCGCGTGTAGAACGCCTGAAGCACGACGGGATCAATCTTCAGCTTGAGGCGGAACATCAGCTTCGCCCGCTCGTCCTTGGTCTCGACAGTCTTCGGGGTGAACTGCGCGTCCGCCGCCACGAAGGAGACGTTGGCGGGAATGATGCGATCGGGGATCGGATCGAGGACAATGCGCGCCTCGTCGCCGATCGAGACGCGTCCCGCGTCCCCAGCCGGCAGGAAGATCGTCATGTAGACGTCGGTCAGGTCGAGGATGGTGACGATCGGCGCGCCGGCCGCGACGACCTCGCCCGCCCGCGCGAGCTGGTACTGCACGCGGCCGTTGCGCGGCGAGACGAGGGTGAGGTCGTGGATGATCGATTCGATGCGTTCGACTTCCGCTTCGGAGTTCTTGATCTTGGACTGGGCCTGATCCCTCTGCGAGGTGATGCTCGTCACGTCCGCGGCGGCCAAGTCGTAATTGCGCTTGCGCTGCTCGAAGACCTGCTTGGTGATGAACCCGGTCTTCATCAACTCCTGGCCGCGTTGAAAATCGGACTTCGCGAATTCGAGCGCGCTCTGGCGCGAGGTGATTTCGGCCTCGGCGGACGCAAGGGCGTCCTTGGCGCTCTGCACGCTGGCCTGGGCGGCGCGCAACTGAGCTTCGTATTCCGGTGAGGAAATGCGGGCGATCACCTGCCCCTGGGTGACGTTCGACCCCTCCTCCACCAGAACTTCGGCGAGGCGGCCGGCGTATTTCGACGAGACGTCGACCTGCGTCGCCTCGATGCGGCCGTTGGACTTGACGATGCCGGCAGGCAACGTCTCGCCGCGCAGCCGCGCGATCAGGTTCTTGAGGAAGCCCTCCGCGTGGGCCGGCTCGATCGGCGTGAGGGCGCCCCAGGGGCCGGCGCCGAGCGCAAGCGGCAGGGCGACTGCGCCCGTCAGAGCCGCGACGGTTGCGGCGCGCCGAACACGTTTCATGACGGATCTCCTGCGCAAAGCGTCTCGTGCGCAAAGCGTTTCCAACGATGCGTTCGATCACCTCGAGGTCTAGGGTCGCCTCGATCTGGCCGGGTCGCGCGCTTTACTAGGCATGGGCAACAGGATTGTAAAGGACGGAGAACAGAAGGGATTCGGCGCTCGGGCGCCGCGACAAACTGACGCGCTCACCGTTTCCGTTTGCAGACGTCGGCGCGACGGGGCGACGATCGGCGGACGTTCCCGCCGAACCGGGTTCGCGCTACATTCCGCGCCGCCTGACGATTGGCGAGTTGCGCCGCGCTCCGCGCGACTGCAAGAGGGACCGGGCGAAGCGCCAGGGCTGAAAGAGTGGGGCTGACATGTTCGAACCTGACAAGTTCCACGTGACCGAAACGCTCCACGACGGGAGCACGGTCGAGATCCGCGCGCAAAAGCCGGAAGACCGCGAGGAAATTCTCGCGGAAGTGCAGCATGCAAGCACAGAGACGCTTTACCACCGCTTTTTTGCGGTGAAACGGAACTTCTCGGAAAAGGAGCAGCATTTCTTCTTCGACGTCGATTTCGTCAATCACGTCGTGTTGATCGCGGTTGCGAAGTCGAACGGCCATTCCCGAATTGTCGGCGGCGTCCGTTTCGTCGTCACCGAGCCCGGCAAGGCCGAGGTGGCTTTCTCGGTCGTCGACGACTATCAGGGCCACGGTCTCGGCGCGGTCCTGATGCATCATATCATCGCGATCGCCCGCGAGGCCGGCATCAGGGAATTCGTCGCCGAGGTCCTGTCCGATAACGCCGCGATGCTCGCGGTGTTCGAGCACAGCGGGTTGATCACGACGGCTCGGCGGGAGGGCGCGACCGTCCACGTGGCGATGCGCTTTCCCGATCCGTGACGCGGTGGAAATCTTACGCCCGAAGGTCACAGGCTGCATTTGACCATCGCCGTGTCGAGCGTCTTGTCGCCGTTCGGCCGGTAAATCATTTCCGAACTCGACTTGATCTCGATCTCGACCGACTGCGACGTGTAGCTGATCGTGTCCCTGCAGGTGAAATCGAGCTTGGTCAGCCCCTTGTCGTGCGAGACGCCGATCACCTGACAAGTCTGGTTGGGCAATACCACCGTGCTTGGCGTAATGATCGCCGCCTGGGCGAACTGGTCGGCCGGTTGGCGATAGGTCAACCCGCCGCCGCTCCGGACGAACAACTTCTGGCAATCGGCCTGCGATGTCGCCCAGGCGCCCGATAATCGAGCGTCGAGTTCGACGGCGCTAGCCGGACCGCAGCTCAGGAGCATCAGCGCGCCAAGAGCCAAGGTATGGTTCATCTTCATTTTTCGACCCCCGAAGCCTTTCCCGCGCTCTCGAAACGCGCGTCCGGAGGATAAGGCGCCGAACGCCCGGCCGCCAGCCGCGCGTGCTGGCGCGCGGGCCGGCGAAAAGCCGGAACGGAGATCCGGCGCTCGCACGTCGCAGGCCATGGCCTGGAATCCGGCGTGGCTCATCGATCCTGCGCCGGGCTCGAACGCCGACTTTCATTTTCCGTCACGTCGCCGCCGCGAGGCTCCGCCGGCGGAGTTGATCGTACTGGACCTTATCGACCGGCTGGGCGTTGGGTTCGCCGAGATCGTTGAGATGCACGCGGTAGGTCTCTCGCGCGCTCCAGGCGGCGATTGCCGAGATGATGGTCACGCCGAAGGCGAGCGCTCCCACCGTCAACGGCACATTCGTCGACCCAGGGGGCGCCACGGTCGCAAACAGGGCCGGCAGAAGCGCGGTCAGCATGGTCCCGATGTTCTGGGCGATCGCCATGCCGGAGACGCGCGACCGCGTCGGGAAGAGTTCGGGATAGAAGCTCGGAAAGATGGCGTTGTAGCCCTGATAGACGACGCCCCACATGAGGATCGAGAGCAGGAAGGCAAGCGGCACGCTCCTGATGCTGATCGCATAGAGGTAGCCGAACGCCAGGAGTCCCGATAGAAGCGAGCCGACGATCAGCGGCGGTCGGCGGCCGATCCTGTCCGAAAGATCGCCGACGAAGGGAATGACGATCACCGCTACGACGTTGCCGATCACCGGAATCCAGAGATAGACGCTTTTGTCCATCCCGACGCCGTAGCCGGGCTGGACGGCGTAGGCGGCGCCGAAGATCGTCGCGATCACCGGAATGACGTTCATGAGCGCCATGCAGACCACCCGAAGCATGTCGGGCCAATGGTTGGAGAGCGCTTCGACAATCGGCGTCTTCGGCACTTCGTGCTGCGCCTTCTCTTCAACGAAGGCAGGCGTCTCGTGGACCTCCCGCCGGATCACGTAGCCGGCGACCAGCACGAAGACGCTGAGCAGGAACGGGATGCGCCACCCCCAGGTCACGAAAGCGTCCTCGGAAAGCGCGTAACTCAGCGGCAGGAACACAGCCGCGGCGAGAATCTGGCCGGCCTGCACGCCCTGGAGGGTGAAGCTGGCGAAATAGCCGCGCCGCCCGAACGGCGCATGTTCGAGGATCATCGAACTCGCGCCGGAGATTTCTCCGGCCACCGCGAATCCCTGGATCAGCCGCAGAACGACCAGCAGCCCCGGCGCCCAAAGACCGACCTGCTGATAGGTCGGCAGAAGGCCGACGGCCATGGTCGAAATCCCCATCAGGAACAGGCAGACGAGCAGCACTCCCTTGCGGCCATACGTGTCGCCCAGATGCCCGAGCACGAAGGCGCCGATGGGCCGGGCGACATAACCGACCCCGTAGGTCGCAAGCGAAGCGACAATTGCGACCGTCGGATTGCTCGAGGGGAAGAAGATCTGCGGAAAGACGAGCGAGGCCGCCGTCGCGTAGATGAAGAAGTCGTAGTATTCGAGCGCTGACCCGATCCAGCCGCTCGCGGCGGCCGTCCTCGACTGGTGCTGGCCTGTCGGCTCGTGGAACGTCGCGGCTGTCATCGTATTTTCCTCCCTGACGACATTGTTTAGGTTTTTTTTGAGTTTAATAGTCGATCCGCGCGACCGCCCTCAACTCGTCGGGCGTCGCCGATGGAAATCCGAAGAATTCGAGATAGGCGGGGATCTGCTCGAACAGCATGTCGACCCCGATCTGGGTCTTGCAGCCGCGCGCCCGGGCCGCCGCAAGAAAGGCCGTCGTCTCGTGCTTCATCACGACTTCGGCGACGAAGGTCGAGGGCGAAAGCCGAGCCACGTCGATCGGCATCGGGATCGCCGGGATAGGTGCCGAGCGGGGTCGCGTTGACGACGACGTCGAATCCGGCCGGGTCGTTGTCGCCGACGGAGACGGCGAGTTTCGGATAGCTCTTCCTCAGACGCCCCGCGAGCGCGTCCATCGCCGCGGCGCTGACGTCGTAGAGCGCGATGCTGGCGGCGCCCGCCGCGGCGGACGAGGCGGCGATCGCCGACCCCACGCCGCCCGAGCCGACGATCAGGCACCTTTTGCCCACCAGCGTCGCGCCATTGTGCAGAACGCCGCGCACAAAACCCTCGCCGTCGAACATGTCGCCGATCAGCCGGCCGTCGTCGCCCGCCTGACCGCGTTGCAGGATCCGGCCACTTCGACCGCGGTCGAAACGGCGTCGACGAAATCGAGCACCGCGACCTTGTGCGGCATGGTGATCAGCGCGCCGCGGAAATTGGTGAAGCGGCAGATTTCCGGAAACGCCCGCGCGAAATCCTCGCTCCTGACGCCGAGCGGTACGACCGCGGCGTTGACGCCCTTGCTCTCGAACCAGGGATTGTAGATCATCGGCGACTTGAACGTCGTCGTCGGATAGCCGATGTGGGCGATGAGCCCGGTGTCGCCGTTGATCATGAGGGCGTCTCTCCCGCTTGCGACTTCAAAGGCGAGATGCAAGTCGAACGAATCGCATCTCGCCTAGCAACTTCTGAAACCGCGGGATTTTTGCGAAAAAACCGGCGTCCGTTTTTTCGCACCCCGCTTCTTGCGGCGCTAACGTTCGAAAGTGATGGCGACCTGCCGTTCCGCCTCCGCGGCCGAGGCCTGCGCCGCAAGGCGGACGGGGGTATTGGCCGCGCCGAACAGGTCGTAGTTGCGGCGCTCGACGATCTCGAAAAAGAAGCGATCGTGGAACGTGCGCGTATAGATGTGCAGGAACTCGCCGTCCTTGACGCGGTCGTAGAGCACGCCGAGCGACCGTATCCGCGCGAGCAGGTCGGGCGCGATATCGAAACGCGTCGCAAGGTCGTCGTAGTAGTTGTCCGGAATGGGCAGGAACGGGACGCCTCGCGCGCGCGCCGCCTCGACCGCGCCGAAGATGTCGTCGGTCGCGAGCGCGATCTGCTGGAAGCCCGCGCCGCCGAAGGCGTCGAGGAAGCGGGAGACGCCGGTCGCGCCGCCTTCGCCGACGTTCAGCGCGATGCGAAGCGCGCCGTCGCCGCTGCGTAGCGATCGGCTGAAGAAGGCGCCGTGGGGATCGGCGATCTCGACCTGCGGTTCGGGCGTCAGCCCCAGGACCGTGCGATAGAACAGCGACCAGGTCAGAAACTCGCTGCGGCGCACGACATTGGAAAAGTGATCGACCTGTCCGGAGCGGACCATCCGGCGGCGGCTCCTCCGACGGCTCGAAATCGTCGCGCCAGCGCGGACCGTCCGGCCCGATGAAGTAGATGAGACTGCCTTCGACGCCGGGCGCCGCCGGGATCGTCGCCTCGCCCGGTCCGATCCTGCCGACATAGCTCTGGCATTCGAGCGCCGCGGCGCGTTCGAGCGCCTTGTCGATCGAATCGACCCTCAGCGCGAGCGCGCAGAGCGACGGCCCGTGCATCAGCGAAAACGCATGGGCGAACCCTTCACGATCCCGGTTCACGATCAGGTTGATCGCCGCCCTGGCCGAAGAGGTCGACATCCTTGGTGCGGTGACGGCCGGCGCGCTGGAAGCCGAGTCCCTCGATCGAGGTCGACGAGTTCGCGAGCTTCGGCTTCGCCGACGGCGAATTCGACGAATTCCACGCCCTCGACGACCGGCGCCGGGGGAAGCGGCGCGAGATCGGACGAGCGGCGCGTCGCCGCGCGCCGCGCGCTTGCGCCGCGAGCGCTTCGCCGGCGGCGCGCAGCGAGCGCATGCCGTCAACCGCGATCACCGAGGCCGCCGCGCCGCGAAACTGGTCATTGAAGATTTCCAGCGACAGCGGGCCGCGGTAGCCCGAGCGCGTGACGGCGTCGAGATAGTCGACGATCGGAAAGTCGCCCTGGCCCGGATAGCAGCGATAATGACGGCTGAGCGAAAGCGGGTCCATCACCAGCGCCGGCGCGTCGGCGACCTGAACGAGCGCGATCCGGTCGGCGGGAAGGTCGGCGATCGGCTCGATCGGATTTCCGCGCGCGCAGATGTGGAAGCTGTCCAGCACGATGCCGAGATTGTCGCGGTCGGCGGTCCGGACGATGTCCCAGGCGGACGTCCAGTCCTTGACCCACCGGCCCCACGCCAGCGCCTCGTAGCCGACCCGCATGCCGCGCTGCGCGGGCGAGATCGGCGAGATGCGGCGAGATCCTCGGCCGCCCGCGCCAGATCCTCGATCGCGTCAGGGCTGACGTTCGAGCAGACGCAGAGGAGGCGGCAGCCGAGCTCGTCCATCAGGTCGAGCTTGCGCGCCGCGCGCTCGATGTTGCGGGCGCGGATCGGCTCCGGCATCGCCTCGAAGTCGCGCAGCGGCTGAAGCGCGACGATTTCGAGCCCGAGGTCGGCCGCCATCCGCCGCGCGTCGCGCGGCTTGCCGTTGAAGAAGGTGAGATCGTTCTCGAAGAACTCGACGGCCCGGAATCCGGCTTTGGCCGCAGCGGCGAGCTTGCCCTCGAGCGAGCCGCCCATGCAGACCGAAGCGATCGACCATCTGAGCATCTTTCCTCCCTTAACGTCCGGCCAAGTCAGTGACGCGAATGCTCAACGATTTTCTATTCTTGGCGTCGAAAGCCACGAACGTCAAATACCAAGATGCATCTGTCCGTAACTTTATGTTATGTAGCATCTGCGCATCGACGCATCCGGATTGGGTGGAAGGACCAGTGCTCACGCTGCGCCAGATCGAAGTTATCCGGGCCGTCATGGTGACGGGGACACTCGCCGGAGCGGCGCGACATCTCAATGTCGCCGCGCCGGGCTTGAGCCGGCTGATGAAATACACCGAGGATTCGCTGGGGATGAAGCTTTTCATCCGCCTCGGCGGCCGGTATCGTCCCCGCGCCTGAGGCCAGAACGGTCTTCGCTCAGATCAACGAAGTCCACCGCAACATCGACAATCTCAAAGTCGCGGTCGACGCGCTCTCGCGGGGCGAAGGCGCGGAACTCAAGGTCGGCGCGACGCCGAGCATCGGCAACCTCATGGTGCCGCGCGCCGTCGCGGTCGTCCGAGGACAAATATGTCGACCTCCAGATCGACCTCGACATCCTGAAGATCGAGGATGCGATCGACTATCTGTTGCTCGGACGCGGCGAGGTGGTGGCGATCAGCTACCGCCTCGAGCATCCGGCGATCAATTTCGAGCCGCTGGCGCGCGGGCGTCTGTTCTGCATCGTCGCCGAGGCGCATCCCCTTGCAAGGCCGGACCCAAATATCCGTGGCGGAGATCGCGACCTTTCCGCTCATCGGCATCGACCCGCGCGACCCTTACGGGCAGATCGTCGTCCGTCTGTTCGAACGCGCCGGGGTTCCCTACCGCGTGCCGATCAAGGCGCGCTTCGGCGTTACGGTCTGCGCGCTTGTCCGGCAGAATCTCGGCATCGCGGTGATCGACGAATTTACCCTCGCCGACCGCAAAGCCGAGGGCATTCGCATGATCCCGATCAAGGAGCCCACTGTCTTTCAGACCTATGTCGCCTTCCGCAACGACACGACGCTTTCAGGCCCCGCGGAATTCTTCATCGCCGTCGTTGCGTCACCAAATGGAGCGCGCCCACCGAGCGACAGCAGCGGGTTGACTGCGCTTCGAGATCTTGCGCATCGCGTCCTCGGGACGAAGCGCCCGTCCGCGCGGGGCGGAGATCGCCGGGCGCTCGAGGGGTGTCAGGAGAACGCGGCGATCCCGGTGATGGCGCGGCCGAGGATCAGCGCGTGGATGTCGTGCGTGCCCTCGTAGGTGTTGACGACTTCGAGATTGACGAGATGGCGGGCGACGCCGAACTCGTCGCTGATGCCGTTGCCGCCCATCATGTCGCGGGCCGTCGCGCGCGATGTCGAGCGCCTTGCCGCAATTGTTGCGCTTGAGGATCGAGGTCAGCTCCACCGGCGCAGCGCCCTCGTCCTTCAGCCGCCCGAGGCGCAGGCAGCCCTGCAGGCCGAGCGCGATCTCGGTCAGCATGTCGGCGAGCTTCTTCTGGATCAGCTGGTTGGCGGCCAGCGGACGGCCGAACTGCTTGCGGTCGAGCACGTACTGACGGGCGCGCGCAAAACAGTCCTCGGCGGCGCCGAGCGCGCCCCAGGCGATGCCGTAGCGGGCGCTGTTGAGGCAGGTGAACGGACCCTTCAGGCCGCGCACCTCGGGGAAAGCGTTCTCCTCGGGACAGAACACGTCGTCGAGCACGATCTCGCCGGTGATCGACGTCCTCAAGCCCACCTTGCCGTGGATCGCCGGCGCGCTGAGGCCCTTCCAGCCCTTCTCCAGCACGAAGCCGCGGATGTCGCCGGCGTCGTCCTTCGCCCAGACGACGAACACGTCGGCGATCGGGCTGTTGGTGATCCACGTCTTCGCGCCCGAAAGGCGATAGCCGCCCTCGACCTTGCGCGCCCGCGTGATCATGCCGCCGGGATCGGAGCCGTAGTTGGGCTCGGTCAGGCCGAAGCAGCCGATCCATTCGCCCGTCGCGAGCTTCGGCAGATATTTCTGCTTCGTCGCCTCGTTGCCGAACTCGAAGATCGGGACCATCACCAGCGACGACTGGACGCTCATCATCGAGCGATAGCCGGAATCGACCCGCTCGACCTCGCGCGCGATCAGGCCGTAGCAGACATAGTTGAGGCCGGCGCCGCCGTAAGTCTCCGGGATCGTCGCGCCGAGCAGGCCGAGCTCTCCCATGCTGCGAAAGATCCCGGCGTCCGTCTTCTCGTGCCGGAACGCCTCCTGCACCTTCGGCAGCAGCTGCTCCTGGGCGAAGGCCTGCGCGGCGTCGCGCACCGCGCGCTCGTCGGCCGTGAGCTGGCCTTCGAGCTGAAGCGGGTCGTCCCACTGGAAGGACGGGCGGGTCGACGGCGAAGCCATGGGACACTCCTGTTCGTCGCTGCCGGGCCGTCACATGCCCGAGTAGTTCGGCCCGCCGCCGCCCTCGGGCGCGACCCAGACGATGTTCTGGGTCGGGTCCTTGATGTCGCAGGTCTTGCAGTGGACGCAGTTCTGCGCGTTGATCACCAGGCGCTCCTCGCCCTCGTCGTTCTTCACGAACTCGTAGACGCCGGCCGGGCAGTAGCGCTGCTCGGGCCCGGCGTAGCGGGCGAGATTGACGGCGACGGGAATGGTCGGATCCTTCAGCGTGAGATGCGGCGGCTGGTCCTCCTCGTGGTTGACGTTGGCGACGAACACCGACGACAGCCGGTCGAAGGTCAGCTTGCCGTCGGGCTTCGGGTACTCGATCTTCGGGCATTCGGCCGCGGGCTTCAGATAGGCGTAGTCGGGCTTTCGGGTGTGGAGCGTCCAGGGCGGCGAGGACGACGCCGATCTTCGGCAGCAGCCAATGCTCGACGCCGGTCATCAGCTGGCCGACGAGCGGGCCCTTCTTGAACCAGGGCTTGAAGTTGCGGCTCTGCTGCAACTCCTCATAGAGCCAGCTGCTGCTTGAAAAGCTCCGGGAAAGGCGGTGAGTTCGTCGCCCGCGCGGCCGGCCGCGAGGGCCTCGGCCAGCGCCTCGGCGCACAGCATCCCGCTCTTGATCGCCGCGTGGCTGCCCTTGACGCGCGCGGCGTTCATGAAGCCGGCGTCGCAGCCGACGAGCGCGCCGCCAGGGAACACGAGCTTCGGCAACGCCTGCGGGCCGCCGTTGTTGATCGCGCGCGCGCCGTAGCTCAGCCGCTTGCCGCCCTCGAGATGCGAGCGGACCGCCGGATGCGTCTTCCAGCGCTGCATCTCCTCGAACGGGATTGAGCCAGGGGTTCGTGTAGTCGAGGCCGATGACGAAGCCGACCGAAACGAGGTTCCCTTCGAGATGGTAGAGGAACCCGCCGCCGAACGCGTTCTTGTCCATCGGCCAGCCGGCGGTATGCATGACCCGGCCGGGCTCGGCCTTTTCGTCGGGAACTTCCCACAGCTCCTTGACGCCGATGGCGTAGGTCTGCGGGTCCTTGCCCTCGGTCAGCCGGAAGCGCTCGAGCAGCTGCCGGCCGAGCTGGCCGCGCGCGCCCTCGGCGAAGATGGTGTAGCGGCCGGTCAGCTCCATGCCGAGCTGGAAGGAGTCCTGCGGCTCGCCGTCCTTGCCGAGGCCGACATGTTTCCGGTCGCCACGCCGCGCACCGAGCCGTCGTCGTCGTAGAGGATCTCGGTGGCCGCAAATCCCGGAAAGATCTCGACTCCGAGCGCCTCGGCCTGTTCGGCGAGCCATTTCACCACGTAGCCGAGCCGAACGATATAGCAGCCGTTGATTGTGGAAGTTGCGCGGAACGAGGAAATCCGGGATCGCGCCGCGAGCCCGTCTCCGACAGGATGAGGACGTCGTCTCCGACCACGGGCTGGTTGAGCGGCGCGCCGCGCTCCTTCCAGTCGGGAAAGAGCTCCGTCAGCGCCTTGGGGTCCATGACCGCGCCGGAAAGGATATGCGCGCCGGGCTCCGAGCCCTTTTCCAGCACGATGACCGAAAGATCCGCGATTGAGCTCCTTGAGACGAATCGCCGTCGCAAGCCCCGCCGGGCCGGCCCCGACGATCACCACGTCATAGGCCATCGACTCCCGCGGCCCGAACTGTTCGAGAAGTTCCTTCGGCGTCATTGTTGCCTCGTCCTCATTCCGTACCGCGGCTCCTGTCCCGACGACCCGGCCGCTGGACCCGCGCCATGGCGAGGGCGCAGTCAGCGATCTGTCACGGAACGATAGTTCAGGGCTAAACTATTTTCCAGAGCCGAATTCACGAGGCGACTCTGACGCTCCGCCTGACGAAGCGATGGCGGCGCAGAGCGCATATGCCGACGGTCCGACGCAAGGATCCTTTCCCTCAACAATCCAATAATTTCGTGTCCTGTGGCCATGGCGGTTCGCTCCCCGTCGCCTTTCGATGACGCTCAAGTTCCCGTTATAATGTCCCTTGCTGGCAGCATCTCGCGCAACCTGAACTTCTGGATCTTGCCGGAGGGCGTTGATGGAAGGGCGTCGCGCACGATCAGCTTTCTGGAATGCATTGAACGGCGACCCTCTGCTCTTTGAGGAAGCCGCCCGTCACTCGGCCGCGGATCGTGGATGTAGCCATTGGTTTCCAGATAGGCGAGGTCGCCCTTGAGGGCGCTTCGGAGAGCCGCCGAAGTTCGAAGGGATTGCACTGTCTCTTGAAGATGATCGCAGCGCGTGGACGCCGCCGGCGCCGAAGCGGTAGAGAACCAGGCCGACTTGACGATGCGCGCGGCGCGAGAGGAGTTTCACGAATGACGACCCTGACGTTGAAAGACCCGACCCTCCTCAAGGACAAATGCTACGTCGCCGGCGAATGGATCGGCGGCGCGGCGACGATTGCTGTCACCAACCCTGTCGACGGCGGCGTGGTCGGTCGCGTGCCGAAGCTCGGCGCCGACCGAGACCCGGCGCGCGATCGAGGCCGCCGAGACGGCGCAGAAGGCCTGGGCGAAGAAGACCGCCAAGGAGCGCGCGGCGATCTCTGCGCAAATGGTTCGCCCTGATGATGGACAATCAGGAGGACCTCGCGCGGATCATGACCGCCGAGCAGGGCAAGCCGCTCGCCGAATCGCGCGGCGAGATCGCCTACGGCGCCTCGTTCATCGAATTCTTCGCCGAGGAGGCCAAGCGCATCTACGGCGAAACGATCCCCTCGCCCTGGCCCAACGCGCGCATGGTCGTGATCAAGCAGCCGATCGGCGTGGTCGCCGCGATCACGCCGTGGAACTTCCCCAACGCGATGATCACCCGCAAGGCGGGACCGGCGCTCGCCGCCGGCTGCGCCTTCGTGGTGAAGCCTGCCGGCGAGACGCCGCTCTCGGCGCTGGCGCTCGCCGAGCTTGGCGAACGCGCCGGGCTTCCGCCCGGCGTCTTCTCGGTGATCACCGGCTCGTCGCGCGAGATCGGCGCGGAGATGACGGCGAACCCGATCGTGCGCGGCCTCACCTTCACCGGCTCGACCGAGGTCGGGCGGGTGCTGATGGCGCAATGCGCGCCGACCATCAAGAAGCTCGGGCTCGAGCTCGGCGGCAACGCGCCGTTCATCGTGTTCGACGACGCCGACCTCGACGCCGCGGTTCAGGGCGCGATGGCCTCGAAGTACCGCAACGCCGGGCAGACCTGCGTCTGCGCCAACCGCCTGCTCGTCCAGGACGGCGTCTACGACGCCTTCGCCGCAAAGCTCGCCGACGGCGGTGACGAAGCTCAAGGTCGGCGACGGCTTCGAGGCGGGCGTCACCACCGGGCCGCTGATCAACGAGGCGGCGGTCGCCAAGGTGAAGGAGCACGTCGCGGACGCGGTGTCGAAGGGCGCGAAGATCGTGGTCGGCGGCAAGGCGCTCGGCGGCAACTTCTTCGAGCCGACGGTGCTCTCCGACGTGACGCCGGAGATGGCGGTCGCGCGCGAGGAGACGTTCGGGCCGGTCGCGCCGCTGTTCCGCTTCAAGACCGAGGACGAGGCGATCGCGATGGCGAACGCCACCGAATTCGGCCTCGCCTGCTATTTCTACGCCCGCGACATCGGCCGCGTCTGGCGGGTCGCCGAAGCCCTCGAATACGGCATGGTCGGCATCAACGAGGGCATCATCTCGACCGCCGAGGCGCCGTTCGGCGGCGTGAAGGCGAGCGGCATCGGCCGCGAAGGCTCGCGCCACGGCGTCGAGGAATATCTCGAGATCAAATACCTGCTGATGGGCGGACTGGGGACGGCGTGACCGCGGCGACCGAGTCTGGCAAGCGCGAACGCCGCCGCCCTCTTTCGAGCGGCGGCGTCCGTTTCGGACTTCAGTACCGGTACGTCTCCGGCTTGAACGGGCCGGCCTCTGACAAGCCGAGGTACTTGGCCTGCTCGGAGGTCATCTTGGTCAGCTTCGCGCCGACCTTGGCGAGGTGGAGCGAGGCGACCTTCTCGTCGAGGTGCTTGGGCAGCGTGTAGACCTGCTTGTCGTACTGGCCGGGCTTGGTGAAGAGCTCGATCTGGGCCAGCGTCTGGTTGGTGAACGAGGCCGACATCACGAACGACGGATGGCCGGTCGCGTTGCCGAGGTTCACGAGGCGCCCTTCGGACAGGAGGATGATCTTCTTGCCGTCGGGGAACTCGATCTCGTCGACCTGCGGCTTGACGTTGTTCCACTTGAAGTTGCGGAGCGCCGCGACCTGGATCTCCGAGTCGAAGTGGCCGATGTTGCAGACGATCGCGCGATCGTGCATGGCGCGCATGTGGTCGACGGTAATGACGTCGACGTTGCCGGTGGCGGTGACGAAGATGTCGGCGCGCGGCGCGGCGTCCTCCATCGTCACGACCTCATAGCCTTCCATCGCGGCCTGCAGCGCGCAGATCGGATCGACCTCCGACACCATGCACGCGGCAGCCGGCGTTGCGCAAGCGAGGCGGCCGAGCCCTTGCCGACGTCGCCGAAGCCCGCGACCATCGCGACCTTGCCGGCCATCATCACGTCGGTGCCGCGGCGGATGCCGTCGACGAGCGACTCGCGGCAGCCGTAGAGATTGTCGAACTTCGACTTGGTGACGCTGTCGTTGACGTTGATCGCCGGCCACAGGAGCTTGCCCTCCTTGGCCATGATGTAAAGGCGATGGACGCCGGTCGTCGTCTCCTCGGTGACGCCGCGGATCGAGGCGGCGTTCTTGGCGTACAAGCCGGGCTTGCTCTTGAGCCGCGCCTTGATCGCGGCGAACAGCACTTCTTCCTCCTCGTTGGTCGCCTTGTCGAGGAAGGCGGTGTCGCCCTGCTCGGCGCGCAGCCCGAGGTGGATCAGCAGCGTTGCGTCGCCGCCGTCGTCGAGGATCATGTTCGGCGCGCCGCCGTCGGCCCACTCGAAGATCCGATGGGTGTAGTCCCAATAGTCCTTCAGGCTCTCGCCCTTGATCGCGAACACCGGCGTGCCCGTGGCCGCGATGGCGGCCGCGGCGTGGTCCTGGGTCGAATAGATGTTGCACGAGGCCCAGCGGACATCGGCGCCGAGCGCCTTCAGCGTCTCGATCAGGACGGCGGTCTGGATGGTCATGTGGAGGGAGCCCGCGATCCGCGCGCCCTTGAGCGGCTGGGCCGCGGCGTATTCGGCGCGCGTGGCCATCAGGCCCGGCATTTCGGTCTCGGCGATGGCGATTTCCTTGCGCCCGAAGGCGGCAAGGCCGATGTCGGCGACGGCGTAGTCGGCGGCTTTGGTCATTGCGTCGTTGTCCCTTGTGTCGTTCGGCGCTCCTTTACCAGCGGGCGGCGCATAGGCGCAATAAACATATAAGCAAGTCTTTATATCAATTCTCTCGTCCGGATTTCCGGTCAGCCCGCCGATCTCCAACGCGGCACGGGATGCAGGCGCGCAACGGCCCCTGGTTCGCGTCTGCGACCAATTTGTCGCAACCTGTTTACATCGGCGCGCGATCAACCCATGCTATAAGGGGGCAAGCAAAAAGCGCGCCGCGCGTATCGAGCGTCGGCGCATGATAGCGGCGTAGACGGCAAGGGTGCAAATGGCGCTTTCGGCCAAATTGACGATGCGACAGGGTCAGACGATGGTTCTGACGCCGCAACTGCTTCAGGCGATCAAGCTGTTGCAGATGCCCAACGTCGAGCTCAGCGCCTTCATCGAGAACGAACTGACCAGCAATCCGCTGCTCGAGCGCGCCGAGGACCAAGAGGGCCGCGAGGCCGACCGTCTCGAAGGCCGGCCCGAAGCGCCGGCGGCGGAAGCTTCGGCGGAGCCTGGCGACTGGGCGTCCGATTCGCTCGAGACAAGCAGCGCCGCGATGGAGGCCAATCTCGGCACCGAGGTCGAGAACGCCTTTGACGGCGAGCGGACCGCGCCCTCGGCCCAGGCCGGCCCCGGCGAGGGTCTTCCGACCGGCTCCTGGGGCGGAGCCGGCGGCGGCGGATCGGTCTCGGGCGAGGCGCCCGACCTCGAGGCCTACGTATCGGAGACGATTTCGCTGCATGACCACCTCGAGCGCCAGGCCGGCGTCATCCTGGTCGATCCGACGGAGCGGATGATCGGCAGGGCGCTGATCGACGGGGTCGACGAGGCCGGCTATTTGATCGGCTGCGCTGGACGAAATCGCCGAACGCCTGGGAACGACCCGCGGACGCCGTCGAGGCCGTGCTCGTCAAGATGCACACGCTCGAGCCGACGGGCGTGTTCGCGCGCAACCTCGCCGAGTGCCTCGCGCTGCAATTGCGCGAGCGCGACCGCTTCGATCCGGCCATGCAGGCGATGATCGCCAACCTGCCGGCGCTGGCGCGGCGCGATTTTCCCCTGTTGCGCAAGGTCTGCGGCGTCGACGACGAGGACCTCGCCGACATGATCGCCGAAATTAGGCGCCTCGAGCCGAAGCCCGGCCGCGCCTTCGGCGACCCGGTCGGCGCGCCGGCGATTCCCGACGTCTATGTCGTGGCCGCGCCCGACCGGACCTGGCGCGTCGAGCTCAACAGCCAGGCGCTGCCGCGGGTGCTGGTCAACGAGACCTATGCGGCCGTCGTCAAGCGAGGCGCGAGCCGCGAGGAGGACAGGCAATATGTCTCGGCTCAACTCCAGTCGGCCAACTGGCTGACCAAGAGCCTCGAGCAGCGCGCCCGCACCATTCTTAATGTGGCGACCGAGATCGTCCGCCGGCAGGACGCCTTCCTGGTCGAGGGCGTGTCCGCGCTGAGGCCCTTGAACCTGAAGATGATCGGCGAAGCGATCGGCGTTCACGAATCGACCGTGTCGCGCGCTACGGCCCACAAGTACATCCAGACCCCGCGTGGGCCTGTTCGAGATGAAGTACTTCTTCACCGCGGCCATTCCGTCCGCCGATTCCGGCGGCGAGTCCCATTCCGCGGAGGCCGTGCGGCAGCGCATCCGGCAGATGATCGACGAGGAGGATGCGGACGACGTCCTGTCGGACGACAGCATCGTCGAACGGCTGCGCAAGGCCGACATCCTCGTCGCGCGCCGCACGGTGGCGAAGTACCGCGACAGCCTGAAGATTCCGTCCTCGGTCGAGCGGCGGAAGCTCAAGCTGTCGCCGATCGGGGCGCCTCGGGCGCGCGGCGAATCCGCTCGGGTCGAGGCTTGAGCGTGGATTACCGGGCGGAAACAACCCACAGCGCCGGCGATTGACACGGCGGCGGCAGACTCCTAACGCTAATTTCGGGAGGTCCGCTCAAGCAATGATCCGGCGATGCGGGCACGGGCGAAAGGGCGCGCGAGCGGGCGCGGGAACGAGCGGCGACGAACGACTTACGGACTCGCCGAGATGACAAGGCCGACAATCGATGACTTTGAGAGTATCCGGAAAGAACCTCGATATCGGGGAATCTTTGCGTCAGCATGTCCTGGAAAAAGTGGACGGGATGGTCGCCCGCTACTTCAACGGAACCGTGAGCGGCCATGTGGTGATCGCGCGCGAGGGTTCCGGCTATCGTTCGGACTGCACACTGCGGCTGAGTTCGGGAGTGAGCCTGCACGCCGAAGGGTCCGCGCACGAGCCCTATCCGTGTTTCGAGCATGCCGCCGACAAGATCGAGGCGCGGCTGCGGCGATACAAGCAACGGCTCAAGGGTCGCCCAGGCGGCGTCGAAGCGCCGGGCCCGCCGCAAGGCCAGGGTACGGTTTCCAATTACCTCGTCGAGACGCCGACCGACGAGGAAGAACCCGCCGAGGGCTTCAAGCCGGTGGTCGTCGCCGAGGGGACGGAGGCGCTGAAGTCCATGTCCGTCGCTTCGGCGGTCGCCGAACTCGACCTCACCGGCGCGCCGGTGGTCGTGTTCGCCCACGCGACCAGCGGACGGGTGAATATCGTTTATCGGCGACGGGACGGAGCAATCGGTTGGCTCGATCCACGCTGACGGCGATCGACGGGGGCAAGGACGGCCGCCGAACATCCAGGACGGACATGTCGCTATCGGAACTGATCAAACCGGACGCCGTCCTTCCCGCCCTGCGGGTCAACGGCAAGAAGCAGGCGCTTCAGGAAATGAGCGAGCGCGCCGCGGCCGTGTCCGAGCTGCCGGCGCGCGAGATCTTCGACGCCCTGCTGCAACGGGAGCGGCTGGGCTCGACCGGCGTCGGCGACGGCGTCGCCATCCCGCACGGCAAGCTCTCCAAATGCGAGCATATCTTCGGCGTCTTCGCCCGGCTCGAGCGCGCCATCGACTTCGAGGCGCCGGACGGCCTTCCGGTCGACCTGATCTTCATGCTGATCGCCCCGGAAACCGCCGGCGCCGATCATCTCAAGGCGCTGGCTTCGATTGCGCGTCTGCTCCGGAACGCCGCGACCGCCGCCCAGTTGCGCGCGACCCGCGACCCGACGGCGATCTACGCGCTGCTCACCATGGCGCCGGCGTCGAACGCCGCCTGAACGAACCGGAGACCGTCCTTGAAAGCTCGCGTCGTCGTCACGCTGAAAAGCGGAGTGCTCGATCCGCAAGGCAAGGCGATCGAGGGCGCCCTCAGGTCGCTGTCGATCGACGGCGTCGCAGCCGTGCGCCAAGGCAAGGTGTTCGACATCGAACTCGACGGGGATGACCGCGACCGCGCCCATAAGACGCTGAGCGAGGCCTGCGAGCGCCTGCTCGCCAACACCATCGTCGAAAATTACGCGATCGAGATCGCGTGAGCCGACGATGAAATCCGCCGTCATCCTCTTTCCCGGCTCCAATCGCGAAAAGGACGCCGCCCGCGCGCTCAGCGAGGTCTCCGGCCACGCGCCCGCGATCGTCTGGCACGCCGATCCCGACCTGCCGCCAGGCACGGACCTCGTCGTCCTGCCCGGCGGCTTCTCCTACGGCGACTATCTGCGCTGCGGCGCGATCGCGGCGCGATCGCCGATCATGCGGGCGGTCGCGCGTCACGCCGAGCGCGGCGGTCTGGTGCTCGGCATCTGCAACGGCTTCCAGATCCTGTGCGAGGCGGGCCTGCTGCCGGGCGTGCTGATGCGCAACGCCAACCGCCGCTTCCTGTGCAAGATGCAGCACCTGAGGGTCGAGAACGCCAGCGACCCCGTTCACCCGCGGCTATTCCGCGGGACAGGTGGTGAAATTCGCCATCGCCCACGGCGAGGGCAACTTCGAAGCCGACGACGCGACGCTCGATGCGATCGAAGGCGCCGGCCAGGTCGCCTTCCGCTATTGCGACGCCGCGGGCCGCGTCGACGAGGCGCGCCAATCCGAACGGATCGGAACGCAACATCGCCGGCGTCTTCAACAGCCGGTTCAACGTGCTCGGCCTGATGCCGCACCCGGAAAACCTGATCGACCCGCTGGTCGGCGGGATCGACGGCCGGCCGCTGTTCGCGGCGCTCGCGGCCTGAACGGCGCGCAGTCCACAGGAAATTCCGCGAATTCGCTCAAAAATCTTTGGGGAGGGCGGCGCTTTGTCATAGTGCGTCAACGCTCGCAGGACGAATATCATGCCGAATCAGGGGTGACGAGGGAACCATGGCTGATTCGCTCGACAGGCTGTTCTCCGGAGTGCTCGAGGCGCGCAACCGCAATCCCTCGGAGTCGCGCACCTCGAAGCTGTTTCGCGACGGCGTGCAGAAGATGGCCAAGAAGCTGGTCGAGGAGGCGATCGAGGTCGGCCTCGACGCCGTGCAGATGAACCGCGAGTCGGTCGTCCTCGAAAGCGCCGACATGCTCTACCATCTCGCCGTGATCTGGGCCGAATGCGGAGTGACGCCCGGCGAGGTGATGACGCGAAATCGACCGGCGCGAGCGGACCTACGGCATCGCCGAGAAGCTGCCGAAGCACGCCGGCGCGGCGCAGATCCGGCGGATGACCCAGTTCGGCCCGCGGCGGAAGGCCGCCTCCTGACCCCGCTGTAGCTTGGCAGGCGACGTCGGCGACCCTTGTCGCCGCGCTTCCATAGGGCGTCCGCCACGACGCCCGTCTTCTGACAGGGTATGGAGATCGGCTACAGAACGACCGGATTCTGCGCTCCGTCCATCGCGAGCGTAGCGCCGGTCACATAGGAAGCCCTGACCGAGGCGAGGAACACGACAACCTCGGCGATCTCGCGCGGGCTGGCCGGACGGCCGAGCGGAATCCTCGCGACGACGCGGCGGCGCGCCTCCTCGACGTCGATCCCGGCGAGCCGGGCGTCGGCCGCGAGCCCTTCGCCGAC
The DNA here is from genome assembly GCA_963724785.1 of uncultured Alphaproteobacteria bacterium. Lineage (GTDB taxonomy): Bacteria > Pseudomonadota > Alphaproteobacteria > Rhizobiales > Beijerinckiaceae > Roseiarcus. Next base: position 52,523 of record CAVRWC010000002.1, read on the forward strand.
GCGCTCGGTCTCCGTCAGCCCCGGGCTTACGCCCACGATCCGGACGCCGCTCGCCGCGTAGGCCGCGCCGAGGCCCGCAGTCGCCAGCATCAGCGCGGCGTTGGCCGATCCGCCGGCGAGATGCGTTGGCGAAGCGACCTTGCCGCCCGTCCCGATGATGTTGACGACGACCCCGCGGCCCCTTGCCGCCATGCGCTTCACCAGCGGGTCGATCGACGTTGATATAGGAAAAGAACTTGGCGTCGAAAGCGGCGCGCCAGACCTCGGGGGTCAGATCGGGTGGCGGGGTGCGGCGCGCGGCCCCCGCCGAATTGACCAGCACGTCGATCGGGCCGAGCGCGGCCTCGACCGCATCGATCAGGCCCGCCGCGGCGGGGGCGGAAGCGCAATCGGCGGCGAAGCCGATGGCTCCGGGCAGGTTCTTCAGCGCCCGATCGATATTTTCCTGAGCCCGCGAGCATATGGCGACCCGGGCGCCCTCCGCCAGAAACGCCTCCGCGCAGGCGAGCCCGATCCCTTTCGAGCCGCCGGTCACCAGCACGACCGCGTCCCTGAGGCCAAGGTCCATCGTCACCCCTCTTGGGATTGCGGCCGGTCAGGCGAAATGATGCTTCCGGAAGAACTGGATCGCGCGGCCCCAGGCGAGTTCGGCGGCGTGCCGGTCATGGACCGACGCGCGCTGCTCGTTGGCGAAGGCGTGGTCCGCGTCGTAGCGGAAGAACTCGAACTCCTTGCCAGCGGCCTTCAGCCCGGCCTCGAAGGCGTCGACCGCGGCCGGCGTGACGAATTCGTCGCGATTGGCGAAATGGCCCTGCAGCGGAATCTTGACGTCGGCGGGCTTGACTGCCCCGGCCGGCGGCAGTCCGTAGAACGCGACCGCGGCCGTGAATTCGCGGAATATGCGCCGCCGCGATGATCGTGACCGCGCCGCCCATGCAGAATCCGGTGATGCCGACCTTGGCGCCGTTCGCTTCAGATACTGCGCCGCGCCGCGCACGGTCTGCGAGCGTCGCGTCCATGAAGTCGAGCGACGCCATCTCCTTCGCGGCCGCCTCGGCGTCGTGGTAGGGCACGACGACGCCCTTGTAGAGGTCGGGCGCGAGCGCATCGAAGCCGGCCAGCGCGAAACGGTCGACGATCGCCTTGATCTGCTCCGACAGACCCCACCATTCCTGGATCACCACCAGCCCGGGCGCGTCCCCGCGGCCCGCATTGGCCAGATAGCCCTGCGCGTCGCGGCCGTCCGGACGCTTGAACGTGATTGTCGCCCCCATTTTCGCTCCTGCGAAGCTTCGAATCGCCGTCTTCGGCGTAGCCTGCGGGCCGCCCGCGTTCAAGAGCTACCTAGCGGCCTTCGTCTGCATCAAGGCGACCCAAAGGCGGATTGGAGGGAACGCCGGCTTCGCAAGAAAGATTTCACAATAACACGCGATTGGCTCAAGCGCAGCGCGTTTCGGCGGCTCAGCCGAGCCGGCAGCCGTTGGTCATCAGCATGACCGAATAGAGCGAACTCGTGCCGCAGATGAAAAGGCGATTGCGCTTGGCGCCGCCGAAGGTGACGTTGGCGACCGCCTCGGGAATCAGGATCTTGCCGATCAGCGTCCCGTCCGGATCGTAGCAGTGGACGCCGTCGCCGGCGCTCGTCCAGATCCGTCCCCGCTCGATCGACGCGGAAGCCGTCGAACAGGCCCGCAGGTCGATTCGGCGAAGACTTCGCCGCCGCTCAGGGTCCGTGCCGTCGGCCGACACGGCGAAGCGCCGGATATGGCGCGGCCCGTTTTCCTTGTGGGTCGCGCCGGTGTCGGCGACGTAGAGAAGGCGCTCGTCGGGCGAGAAGGCGAGGCCGTTCGGCTGCATCATGTCGTCGATGACGCGCTCGACCGCGCCGCTCGGATCCACGCGATAGACATGGCTGCCGTCGATCTCGGGCTCGGCGCGGTCGCCCTCGTTGTCCGAATCGATGCCGTAGGCCGGATCGCTGAACCAGACCGAATCGTCCGATTTCACCACGACGTCGTTGGGCGAATTCAGCCGCCTGCCCTGCCAGCGGTCGGCGACGACGGCGATCGAGCCGTCGACCTCGGTGCGCGTCACCCGGCGCGTCAGGTGCTCGCAGGTGACGAGCCGCCCCTGGTTGTCGATGGTGTTGCCGTTGGAATTCATCGACGGCTGCCGGAACACCGAGACCTGGCCTGACTCCTCGACCCAGCGCAGCATGCGGTTATTGGGGATGTCCGACCAGACGAGATAGCGCCCGGCGGGGAACCAGACCGGCCCTTCGCTCCAGACGGCGCCCGTCCAGAGACGCTGGACCCGGACATAGCCGGCAAACAGCCTCTTGAAGCGCGGATCGAAGACGAGAACGTCCGTCCCCTCGACCTGACCGAAATGCATGGCTCAGCCTCCCTTCGTCTGCGCGCCAGGCTCTGAGCGTGGCGCCGCCGCATCGCCACGGCAAGGCCCTGCCTTCAGCGCAAAAGGGCGCGAGTTAAATGACGCTTTCGTGACGCCATCGGAAATGTGACGGATACAAGAACTTGCGGAACAGTGTTTCCTCCTCCACATTCCCTGACATGAACGACTCGCCGCTGCGCTCGCGTCTGGTCGCCGTTCTCGGTCCGACCAACACCGGCAAGACCCATCTCGCGGTCGAGCGAATGTTGGCCCACGCATCCGGGATGATCGGCCTGCCGCTGCGTCTGCTCGCGCGGGAGATCTATGACAGGATCGTGAAGGCGCGCGGGGCGAAGAACGTCGCCCTGATCACCGGCGAGGAGAAGATCGTCCCCGCCCATCCGCAATATTTCGTCTGCACGGTCGAGGCGATGCCGCTCGACCGCAAGGTCGAGTTCCTGGCGATCGACGAGATCCAGCTTTGCGCCGATCCCGAGCGCGGGCACGTCTTCACCCACCGGCTGCTGCACGCCCGCGGCGTCTCCGAGACGATGCTGATGGGCGCGGCGACCATGGCGCCGCTGGTCCGCCGCCTCTGTCCCAACGCCGAGATCCAGTTCCGCGAGCGCCTGTCGACGCTGAGCTACGCCGGCCCGAAGAAGCTGACCCGACTGCCGCGGCGCAGCGCGATCGTCGCCTTTTCGGCCGACGCGGTCTACGCCATCGCCGAACTCATCCGCCGCCATCGCGGCGGCGCGGCGGTGGTGATGGGGTCGCTGTCGCCCCGCACCCGCAACGCCCAGGTCGAACTCTTCCAGTCCGGCGAGGTCGATTTTCTGGTCGCGACCGACGCGATCGGCATGGGCCTCAACATGGACGTCGACCATGTCGCCTTCGCGGGCCTGCGCAAGTTCGACGGCCGCCGCACCCGCGAGCCTTTATTCCCAGGAGATCGGCCAGATCGCCGGCCGCGCCGGCCGTTTCCGCCGCGACGGCGCGTTCGGCGTGACGGGCGACGCGCCCGACCTCGACCCCGACCTCGTCGCCGCCGTCGAGGGCCATGTGTTTCCGGCGGTCCAGGGCGCCGAATGGCGCAACCCCGAGCTCGATTTCTCGTCGCTGCAGGCCTTCATGCGCTCGCTCGTCGCCCCGCCCCCGATCGCCGGGCTCAGACTTTCCGAGGAGGCGCAGGACGAGATCACCCTCCGCCAGCTCTCGGCCGACGACCTCGTCATCCGCAGGACCCGCGACCGCGCCAATCTGAAGCGGCTGTGGGAGGCCTGCCAGACGCCGGACTTCCGCAAGACGACCCAGGAGGAGCACACCCGCCTGATCGGCGGCCTGTTCGAGCATCTGACCCAGGGCGACCGGCGCGTGCCGGAGGACTGGATGCAGGGCCAGTTCGGCGCGCTCGACCGAACCGACGGCGACATCGACGCGCTTCAGGCTCGCCTCGCCCGCGTGCGCACGCTCGCCTACATCGCCAACCGGTCGAACTGGCTGGCCGACCCGGCCGGCTGGCAGGGCCGCGCCCGCGCGCTCGAGGACCGGCTCAGCGACACCCTGCACCAGTCGCTGATGCAGCGCTTCGTCGACCGGCGCACCAGCACGCTGCTGCGCTCGCTCCACCAGCACGCCGGGCCCGGTGCTCGGCGGCATCGCGGCCGGACGGCGCGGTGACGGTCGAGGGCCATGTGGTCGGCCGCCTCACCGGCGTCCATTTCGAGCCGGTGCGCGGCGACACGGCGCTCGAGGACCGGGCGCTGCGCGGCGCCGTCGAGCGGGCGGTCGCGCCGGAGGTCGCGCGGCGGCTCGGCGAACTGGCCTCCGAGGCCGACGACGCCTTTGCGCTCGGCGAAGGCGGCGCAGTCGCATGGCGCGGCATGACGGCAGGCGAGATCGTCGGCGGCGGGCCTTTCAAGCCGCGCGTGCGGCTGATCGGCGAGTTCGGCGCCGACGCGGCGCGCGAGCGCGCGGCGCGACGGCTCGAAGCCTTCGTCGCCGGCGAGGCGAGCCGGCGCCTGGCGCCGCTGAAGCATCTCTCCGAAGCCATCGCCGACGGCCGCCTGAGGGGGCTTGCGCGCGGCGTCGCCTATCAACTCGTCGAGCGGTCCGGCGTGCTCGACCGGAGGGCCGCCGACGATCATATCCGGGCGCTGAGCCGCAGCGAGCGGCGGGTGCTGAAAAGCTTCGGCGTCCGGTTCGGCGCCTTCTCGCTCTATCTGCCGGGCCTGCTGACTGCCGAAGCGCTGGCGATCGGCGCGGTGTTCGCTGAACTCGCGCGCGCCGCGCTGGCGTCCGGGCGGCATGGCCGTGAGCGTCCTGCCCCATCCCGCCCCGCCGCCGGAGGCCTTGAGCCTGCGCGGCCTGGCCGCCGTCGCCGGTCTGGCGATCCCGGTCCTGACCCTGGAAAAATTCGACGCGCTCGCCCGTGCGGCGCCGTCCGAGCGCCCCGATCTCGTCGAACTGACCCCCGCCTTGCTCGCCGGGGTCGGCTGGACCGCCGGGCAGGCAGACGCGATCCTGCGGGCGCTGGGCTTCGTGCGCGTCAAGAAGGCGGATCCAGCCGATCCGAGCCTCTGGCGCCGCCGGGCCTTCGCGCCCAGACCTCCTGCCGCCGCCCCTGCCCCGGTTCGTCCGCCCGTGGCCGCAGCGCTCCGAGCTGCCCATTTCGTCGCCACTTCCAGCCCCGGCGCGGAAGGGACGCCGCCGTCGTCCTCGCCGCCGGGCCTCCGCCGCAACAGGGACGTCCGCTTGAACGAAGCCCAAGAGACCTGCGCCCAACAGACCCGCAACGAGGCGCAGGAGACCTGTCGCGCCGACGTCTGGCTGTGGCGCGCGCGGTTCTTCAAGACGCGGAGCCTCGCCGCGCGAATTATCGAGGACGGCGGCGTCCGCACTCGCCCGCGGCGGCGCCCGCGCCCCGCTCGACAAACCGAGCCGCTCGCTCCGCCCCGGCGACGTGGTGGCCTTCGCCCAAGGGCCGCGCTGGCTCGCCGTCAAGGTCGAGGCGCTCGGCGAACGGAGGGGCCCGGCGCCCGAGGCGCGGGCGCTCTACAGCTTAATCGAGGGGAGAGGCGGCGCCTAAAGGGCGCCGTTCGAACGCAATTCGGCCGAGGCCGCCGCTTCCTCAAGCGTTCGGTCGATGACGCCTCGCTCGCTCCCCTTCGCGCCGTCTTCACCAAGCGCCGGGCGGGGGCGCCGCACGAAGTCGCGCGGCTTTTTGCCACGCGGCGCTAGGGGGAACGCTGGGTATAATACCGCGGGGCCAAGGCGGTGTGTCATGCGGAAGATTTACTTCACGGCGGATACGCATTTCGGTCACATTCTCGCTCTCACCCATCGCATGCGTCCGTTCGCCTCTCTCAACGAGATGGACGAACTCCTGATCGCGCGATGGAACGAGCGCGTGAAGCCCGACGACGAGGTCTACCATCTCGGCGACGTCGGCCACGATCACCACAGCAAGCTCGCCGAAATTCTCGGCAGGCTCAACGGCCACATCCATCTCATTCTCGGCAATAACGACCCTCGCTCGCTGATGGAGGTGACCAGCCGATTTGTCTCGATCGCGGAGATGCGCGAGATCGCCATCGGGGGGCAGCGGATCTTCCTCTGCCACTATCCGCTGCGCGAATGGCCGAACGCCTGGCGCGGCGCCTGGCACCTCTACGGCCATGTCCACGGCAAGTTCGACGGGCAGCCGCTCGGCCTCAGCCTCGACGTCGGGGTCGACAGCCACGATTTCGGCCCGATCGGCATGGACACAGTGGCGACGGAAATCCGTCGTCGCCTGCCGGGGGTGGCGGCGGAGTAGCGCAAGGCCGGGCAAGGCGAGCTGCTTTTCCTGCAGACGCCTACGCGTCAAGCAGACCGCCGACCGCGCCGTCGGCCGCAACGCGCCGACTACTCCAAGAGGGCCGATGAGGCTATCCGAGGCGCGGCACGATTTTATGACACTGTTTATGCAGCGCCGAGGCGCGAACGGCAAGCTTGTCCCGCGCACATACCGTCACACGTCCAGATTCGCCACGCTGAGCGCGTTGTCCTGGATGAACTCGCGCCGAGGCTCGACCACGTCGCCCATCAGCTTGACGAAAATGTCGTCGGCCTCGTCGACCTCGCGGATCTTGACCTGCAGGAGCGAGCGGGCCTCGCGGTCGAGCGTCGTCTCCCAGAGCTGGTCCTTGTTCATCTCGCCGAGGCCCTTGTAACGCTGAAAGGCCACGCCCTTGCGTCCCGCCGCGTTGACGGCTTCGAGCAGGCCCGAAGGGCCGGAGACGGTCGCCGTATCGCCGCGCCGGGAGAAGGTCGCGGGATGAGAAAAGGCTTCGCGCAAAGGCCTGGAATGTTCGTCGAGCCGGCGCGCGTCGGCCGAGGCGAGGAGGCCCGGGTCGAGGATCGCCGCCTGGCGCACGCCGCGCACCTCGCGGATCAGCACGTAGCCTCCGGTTTCGACACGGCCGGTCCAGCCGCGCTCGGTTTCTTCGGCGATGGCGTTCATCCGCTCGGCGAGGATGACGGCGCGCGCCGCGCCTTCGGGGTCGTCGGCGTTGGCGAGGGGCCTCAGCGCGCCGGCGAGCGCCGCCTGCTCGACCGCCGCGCGGTTGTAGCGGGAGTGCAGGCCGGTCAGCAGCCTGCGCATGGCGCGCGCCTCCTCGACGAGGGCGCGGAGGTCGGCGCCCGCCCGCACCTCGCCGCTGGCGAGCTGAAGCGACGCGCCTTCCAGCCCCGCCTCGACCAGATAGTCCTCGAGCGCCCGCTCATCCTTCAGATAGAGTTCCGACTGGCCGCGTTTGACCTTGAACAGCGGCGGCTGGGCGATGAACAGATAGCCGTTCTCGATCACCTGTCGCATCTGGCGGAAGAAGAAGGTGAGCAGGAGGGTTCGGATATGCGAGCCGTCCACATCCGCGTCGGTCATGATGATGATCTTGTGGTAGCGGATCTTCTCGATGTTGAAGTCGTCGCGCCCGATGCCGGCGCCGAGCGCGGTGATCAGCGTCCCGACCTGTTCGCTTCCCAGCATCTTGTCGAACCGCGCCCGCTCGACATTGAGGATCTTGCCGCGCAGCGGCAGCACCGCCTGATACTCGCGGTTGCGGCCCTGCTTGGCGGTGCCGCCGGCCGAGTCGCCCTCGACGATGAAGATCTCGGACTTGGCCGGATCGCGCTCCTGGCAGTCGGCGAGCTTGCCGGGCAGGCTGGCGATGTCGAGCGCGCCCTTGCGGCGCGTGAGTTCGCGCGCCTTGCGCGCCGCTTCGCGCGCTTGCGCCGCCTCGACCACCTTGCCGACGACCACCCGCGCCTCGGCCGGATGCTCCTCGAACCATTGCTGGAGAAGCTCGTTGACCAGCCCCTCGACCACCGGCCGCACCTCGGACGAGACGAGCTTGTCCTTGGTCTGCGATGAGAATTTCGGGTCGGGGCACTTGACGCTGAGGACGCAGGTCAGGCCCTCGCGACAGTCGTCGCCGGAGAGATCCACCTTCTCCTTCTTGATAAGGCCGGAGCTCTCGGCATAGCCCACCACCTGCCTCGTCAGCGCGCTCCGGAGACCGATCAGGTGCGTGCCGCCGTCGCGCTGCGGGATGTTGTTGGTGAAAGGCAGCACGTTCTCGTGGTAGCTGTCGTTCCACCACAGCGCGACCTCGACGCTGATCCCGTCGCGCTCGCCCTTGATCAGAACCGGCTTTTCGATCAGCGGCGCCTTGGCGCGGTCGAGATAGCGCACGAAGGCCTCGAGCCCGCCCTCGTAGTAAAGGTCCTCGCGCTTCGGTTCGGGCTGCCTTGCGTCCGTCAGCACGACGTGCACGCCGGAGTTGAGAAAGGCGAGCTCGCGCAGACGATGCTCGATGGTGGCGTAGTCGAACTCGACCATGGTGAAGGTTTCGGACGACGGCCAGAAGGTCACCTCGGTTCCGCGCTTCGACTGGCCCTCGATCAGCGGCGCCGGGCCGACGATCTTCAAAGGCGCGACCACGTCGCCATGCTGAAACTCGACAAAATGTTCGAGGCCGTCCCGCCAGACGCGCAACACGAGCCTGGTGGACAGGGCGTTGACGACCGACACCCCGACGCCGTGCAGTCCGCCGGAGACCTTGTACGAGTTCTGGTCGAATTTTCCGCCGGCGTGGAGCTGGGTCATGATGACCTCGGCCGCGGAGACGCCTTCCTCCTCGTGGATGCCGGTCGGGACGCCGCGCCCGTCGTCCGTGACCGAGCACGAGCCGTCGGCGTTGAGGGTTACGGTGACGAGCTTCGCATGGCCCGCGAGCGCCTCGTCGATGGCGTTGTCCACCACTTCGTAGATCATGTGGTGCAGGCCGGAGCCATCGTCCGTGTCGCCGATGTACATGCCCGGACGCTTCCGCACCGCGTCCAGACCTCTGAGCACCTTGATCGAATCCGCGCCGTAAGCCTCGCTTGCGCTTTCGGCGCGCCGGGCGAGTTCCTTGATTTCGTCGTTCAATAGACCGGCCTTTTCGTGGGGATCGCGTGAGGGTCGGGAACCCCTTGGCGGAACAAACCGCAATTCGACATTCGCGTCATTCTAGCCGCTCGGGGTTGCCGATGCACGACAAAAGCGCCCTTCGGTCCGTCCTTGAGGGGCGGCGGTCGCTTCGGTCAAGCTTATGATATCTAGTATGATTTCGCGATTTTTCCAGAGCTGGTCGCCAATTGGCGTGCGGGCAGCCGCGAGTTCGGTCGTAGCGGCGGCTCGCAGGAGGGACGCGTCCGACCCGACGGAGCACAGCTTGAAGCCGAGTTCCGCCATCGCGCCGGCGTCGGCGCCGTCGTAACAGAACATGCCGGCGTACTTGCCGTGGGCGCTGGCGCTGGCGACGACGCGGCGCGCCGCCTCGAGGACCGCCGGGCCGCGCGGCTCCCATCGGGCGCCGTTGCTCAGCGCGATCGACAGGTCGGCTGGACCGATGAACACGCCGTCGATCCCCGCGACGCCGAGAATGTCGTCGAGCGCCTCCAGCGCCTCGCGGGTCTCGATCATGGCGATCGCCTGGACCAGTCCGTTGGCGGACGCGAGATAGCGGTGCGAGTCGAGCCCGCTGAGCGGCAGCGCCGCGCGCGGACCCCATGACCGCTCCCCGAGCGGGGGAAACTTGGCGAACGAAGCGAACCGCTCGGCGTCGGCGCGGCTGTTGATCATCGGCGCGATCACGCCCGCGGCGCCGGCGTCGAGAAGTCGACTGGCGGAGGCGAAATCGCCGACCGGCGCCCGCACGATCGCCGGCCGGCCGGCGATCGCGACCGCCAAAATCGCCTGCGACGCGCCGACAAAGTCGAGCGCGCCATGCTGAAGGTCGAGAATGACCGTGTCGAAGCCCTCGCGCGCCAGCGCTTCCGCCACCGCCGGCTCGTTCATGCCGACCCAGGCCGAAAACACCGGCCCATCCGCCGCCAGAATTTTCGACAAATTTCCCAATACTGCCTCGGCCATGCGCGTTCCAATCTCCGAAAACAACCCTGTGCCTAATCATTACGGCGAGTTCATTTGAATTTCATCGGAGGAGGGACAATATTAGTCAATTACAAATCCGAGGCTCTACCCCTGGCCTCGGACATCCCCGGGGTCCCACCCCTGTCCTCGGGTGAACGGGAGACGCGGCCGCACCCCTCGGCCGCGTCTTCTCTTTTTAGCGGCTCCCCACGGCTTTTTTTCGAGTCCCGGAACGGGGCTGCTCGTCAGCTTTCCCACGTCATCAAGTTTCCACGGTGTCGGGATCTAGTCCCGCGCCTCGCCCCGGGCTGCGCCTGGGACGCGATCGTCGGGAGAAATACATTATGAGATCGTTCCTTCGCGCTCCGCTCCTCGCGTCGGCGGCCTGCCTCGTCATCGCCGCCAGCGCCGCCGCCCAGACGGCGGCGCCCCCGGCGCCCCCCGCGCCTGAGCCGCCGAAAGGGATGCAGCGGTGGGTCGACGATCGGGCGGCGATGCTCGACGCGCGGCTCGGAGGGCTCAAGGCCGGCCTCAGGCTGACGCCCGACCAGGAGAAGCTCTGGGGGCCGTTCGAGGCGGCGGTTCGCGACTTCGCCCAGACTCGCATGAACCACATGCAGAGCATGATGGAGCACGACGAGAACGATGAAGCCGGGCCGGACAAGGCCGGCCCACCCCCTTCGCCGCTCGACCGTCTCGACCGGATGGCCACGCGCCTCTCGGACGTCGGCGCGGCGCTGAAGAAGATCGCCGACGCCGGCCAGCCGCTTTACGCCAGCCTGGACGACCAGCAGAAGCGGATGTTCGGCTTCCTGTCGCACGAGATGATGAAGATGGGCCACGGCCGCCACGAAATGGGCCCTCCCCGCCATCATCACGAGGGGCCCGACGAGGACAACGGCGACGACGAGGATTGAGCCACTCAGACATAGGTTGAGCCCCCGTCAGGCATAACGCGCCGGAGCGATTGAAAGAGCCCATTGCTCCGCGCCGCGTTGAGGCGCAAAATTGCCGGGTGGTGAGCTTCATGAGGGGAGGAGAGCATGATCGCGCACGCAAGGCCGCATGCGCCGCTCGATGTCTATGCGACCACGGTCGCCGGCGAGTGGATCGACTACAACGGCCATATGAACGATGCGGCCTATGCGCTGGTGTTCAGCCGCTCGGTCGACGCGCTGATGGACCGGATCGGCCTCGACGCGGCAGCGCGCAAGCGCTCGGGCCAAAGCCTCTACACACTGCAAATGATGCTTCACTATTTTCGCGAGGCGCACGAGGGTGACGCGCTCGCCGTAACCTGCCATCTGCTCGAGCACGACGACAAGCGCATGCGCGTTTGGCTCGAGCTGTTCGACACCGCGGGCGAGCGCCTCGCCGCCTCCGAGCAGTTGCTTCTGTCCGTGACGCTCGCCGAGGGCGGCGCCAGCGCCGCGCCCTGGACCCACGAGACGCGGGCCGCGCTCGACGCGCTGCAGAAGCTGCACACCAGCATGGCCCATCCCGGCGAGGCGGGCGCGGGCGTGGCGATGAAGAGGACGTGAAGGGGCGCGAAGCCGCCGCTTCCTCCCTTCACGCTGCGCCGCACGCCATCCCTCCAGGATCGCCCGCGCCCCGCTCGGCTTTTCCGGTCGGGACGAAGACGTGATCGTGATGAAAGGCTGCGCCGTCGTTGCAGTTCCCCCCGCCGACAACGCCGCCGCCCGCGCCCCGGAAAGATACCCGTATCTGCTCACTGGACAATTCCGGACCGTTTGATCATGGTTGCGGGCAACGGCCGCGGTGATGAAGGTTGGCCTGGGAGGATCTCATGGAATTCAGGACGTTGGGCGTCGCGCTGTGCGCGGCCTTTTTTGTCGCTCCCGCGTTCGCGGACGATACGGTCAAGATCGGGTACATCGACCCGCTTTCGGGCGGGGGCGCGTCGATCGGCGCAATCGGACTGAAGACTTTTCAGTATCTCGCCGACGAACTCAACGCCAATGGCGGCCTGAACGGTCAAGAAGGTCGAGATCGTCGCGCTCGACAACAAGACCAACCCGCAGGAGAGCCTGATCCAGGCGCAGAAGGCCGCCGACCAGGGCGTGCGCTTCATCACCCAGGGCAACGGCTCGTCGGTCGGCGCGGCGCTGACGGACTGGGTGTCGAAATACAACGACCGCAATCCCGGCAAGGAGATCCTCTATTTCAACTATGCGGCGGTCGATCCCATTTTGACCAACGACAAATGCTCGTACTGGCACTTCCGCTGGGACGCCAACTCCGACATCAAGATGGCCGCGCTGACGGCTTTCATGAAGACCCAGCCGGACATCAAGAAGATATACCTGATCAATCAGGATTATTCCTTCGGTCACTCGGTGTCCCAAACGGCGCGCGCCATGCTGAAGGAGAAGCGGCCGGATATCGAGATCGTCGGAGACGAATTCCATCCGCTGCTCAAGGTCACCGATTTCTCGCCCTACATCGCCAAGATCAAGGCGTCCGGCGCCGATAGCGTCATCACCGGCAACTGGGGCCAGGACATCGCGCTCCTGCTCAAGGCCGCCGCCGACGCCGGCCTTCAGGCGAACTGGTACACCTATTACGCCGGCGGCGCCGGCGGCCCGACCGCAATCAAGCAGACCGGCCTGTCGCACCGCGTCTTCGCCATCACCGAAGGCGTTCCCAACGCCGCCACCCCGGAGGCGCAGGCGTGGGAGGCCACGTTCCGCGCCAAGGAGGGCGTGACGCTGTTCTATCCGCGCGCGGTCAACGAAATGCGGATGCTGGCGAAGGCGGCGGCGGAGGCCAAATCGACCGACGCCAAAGCCGTGGCCGAGAAGCTCGAAGGGATGAAGGTTCAGGTGTTCGACGGCGGCGACGGCTTCATGCGCAAGGACGATCACCAGTTCTTCCAGCCCATGTACATCAGCAGCTTCGGCGTGCTCGACCCCGGCGCGAAATTCGACGAGGAAGGCACCGGTTGGGGCTGGAAGCTGGTCGGCGCCGTCAAGGCGGAGGACACGGTCCTGCCCACCACCTGCAAGATGGAGCGGCCCTGAGGCAAGGCGTTCCGGAGCCGCGAGGACTCCGGCTCGGCATCGCGCGGGCGCTCAAAAAAGTCGCGTCCGTCTCTCGAAGGGGTCGGCGTCCCATGCTGGAGATCGTCGCGTTCTCGACGCTGAACGGCGTCCTCTATGGCATGCTGCTGTTCATGCTGGCGAGCGGGCTCACGCTCGTCTTCAGCATGATGGGCGTGCTCAACTTCGCCCATGTGAGCTTCTACATGCTCGGCGCCTATTTCGGCTTCGAGATCGAGCGGCGCGTCGGCTTCTGGCCCGGATTTGTCGTCGCGCCGCTCGCCGTCGGCGCGATCGGCGGCGCCGTCGAGCGATTCGGTCTGCGGCGGCTGCACCGGCTCGGCCATGTCTCCGAGCTGTTGTTCACCTTCGGACTGGCCTTCGTCATCGAGGAAGTCGTGCAGATGATCTGGGGCAAGCTGCCCGTCGACTATCGCGTGCCTCCGGCGCTCGACTTCGTCGCGTTTCGCCTGTTCGACACCACCTATCCCGCCTACAAGGTGTTCATGCTCCTGACGGCGGTGGCGATGTTCGCGGCGCTGTTCGTCATCCTGAAACGGACGCGGGTCGGCCTGGTCATCCAGGCGGCGCTGACCCATCCCGACATGGTCGCGATGCTCGGCCATGACGTGCCGCGCGTCTTCATGCTCGTGTTCGGCGCCGGCGCGGCGCTCGCCGGTCTCGCCGGCGTCATCGCCGGCCCCGCGCTGGTGACGCAGCCGACGATGGCGGCGCTGCTCGGACCGATCCTGTTCGTCGTCATCGTCGTGGGCGGGCTCGGCTCGCTCGCCGGCGCCTTCGTCGCCTCGCTGTTGATCGGCCTCATCCAGACATTCGCCGTGGCGATGAACGGCTCGCTCGCGGCCGTCTTCGGCCCCGTCGCGCCGCCCTATCTCGGCGACCTCTGGCAGGTGACGGTCGCCGAGCTCGCGCCGATCATCCCCTATCTCCTGCTCGTGCTCATCCTCATCGTCCGGCCGACCGGCCTCATGGGAACGCGGGAATCGTGAAGCCGGCGGTCCGATTCCTCTGGCCCTGGCTGGCGCTCGCCGCCGCGTTCGCGCTCGTCCCCAAGGTGTTCTCCTCGCCGTCCGCGCTGACGATGGAGTCGGTCATGGGGGTCATGATCATCTTCGCGCTGTCTTACAACATGCTGCTCGGGCAGACGGGCCTGTTGTCGTTCGGCCACGCGGTCTATTACGGCCTTGGCGGATTCGTCGCGATCCACGCGATGAACACCGTCATCCACGACAAGCTCAGCGTGCCGGTGGCGGTCATCCCGATCGTCGGCGGAGTGGCCGGGCTCGCCTTCGGAGTCCTGTTCGGCTTGGTTTCGACCCGGCGCGCCGGGCTCGTCTTTTCGATGATCTCGCTCGGCATCGGCGAACTCGTGTCGTCGAGTTCGTTCATCCTGCGCACCTTTTTCGGCGGCGAAGAGGGGATCACAACCAATCGCGCCAAGCTCGCGCCGCTGTTCGGACTGAAGTTCGGGCCGCAAATCCAGGTCTACTGGCTGATCGCGATCTGGTGCTTCGTCTGCATCGCCGCGATGTACGCCCTCACCCGCACGCCTTTCGGACGCATCTGCAACGCGGTGCGCGATAACCCCGAGCGCGTGCAATATATCGGCTATTCGGCCCGGCGCATCCGCCTGATCGCCTTCAGTCTCGCCGCCTTCTTCGCCGGGATCGCCGGCGGTCTCGCCGCGATCAATTTCGAAATCATGAATGCTCAACAGCTCGGCGCGCAGCAGTCCGCCGTCGTGCTGCTGATGGCCTATATCGGCGGCGTCGGCTATTTCTTCGGTCCGATTCTCGGCGCGATCATCGTCACCTTCCTGCAGATCAATCTTTCCGACCTGACGACCGCCTGGCAGCTCTATTTCGGCCTCCTGTTCATCGCCGTCGTGTCGTACGCGCCCGGCGGCGTCGCCGGCTGGCTCATGCGCCACTGGGAGGCGACGCGCTCCGGCGCGCTGGGTCGCCTCGCGCCCGCCTACGCGATCGTCGCGCCGGGCCTCGCGGCCGGCCTGATCGGCGCGGTGATGCTGATCGAGCTCGCCAACCGGCAGCTGGCGACGGCGGGAAGCGAGGGCTCCGAGATGAACCTGTTCGGGTTCGCGATCGACGCGTCCTCGATCGCGCCCTGGGCGGCGGCGCTGGTTCTTTTCGCCCTCGGCGCCGTGGCGACCTGGCTCCTTTGGCCGAAGGTCGACGACGCCTGGAGCCTCGTCGACAAGGGGCTCCGCGCCAGGGGCCGGGCATGAACCCCGCCCTCGCGCTGGCCGCCGTCACCAAGGATTTCGGCCTCGCGCGGATCATCCGCGGCGTCTCGCTCGACGTCGCTCCCGGCGAGCGCCACGCAATCATCGGACCGAACGGCGCAGGCAAGTCGACCCTCTTTCATCTCATCAGCGGCCGCATCAGGCTAACCTCCGGCGAGATCCGGCTCGACGGCCGGCGCATCGACGGCCTTGAGCCGTTCGAGATCTACCGGCGCGGCCTGGCGCGCAGCTTCCAGATCACCAACATCTTTCCCAAGCTCTCGGTGTTCGACAACCTGCGCTGCGCGACCTTGTGGTCGCTCGGCTACCGCTACGACTTCTGGCGGCCGCTCGAGGGCCTTCGCGACGCCCGCGAACGGACGGATTGGCTGATGGAGCAGATCGGGCTCACCGCGCGCCGCGACGTGCTGGCCGGCGTGCTCAGCTACGCCGAGCAGCGCTCGCTCGAAATCGGGGTCACGGTCGCGGGCGGCGCGAAAGTGATCCTGCTCGACGAGCCGACCGCCGGCATGAACGCCGGCGAAAGCGCGCAGGCGGTCGCGCTGATCCGCAAGGTGAGCGAGGGCCGCACGCTCGTCATGGTCGAGCATGACATGGGGGTGGTCTTCGATCTCGCCGACCGGATTTCCGTGCTGGTCTACGGTCGCATCCTCGCCAGCGATACCCCTGAGAGGATCGAGAGAACGCCGAGGTCCAGGAAGCCTATCTCGGGCAGGCGGTGGGCCCATGACGGGGCCGCTGCTGGAAGTCGCCGGCCTCAACGCCTATTACGGCAAGAGCCATATTCTGCACGGCGTTACGTTCCGCGTCGACGAAAACGAAATCGTCAGTCTCCTCGGCCGCAACGGCGTCGGCCGCTCGACCACGATCAAGGCGGTGATGGGCGACGTCCGCCCCAAGGGCTCGATCCGCTTCAAGGGCGAGGAGATCGCCGGCCTCAAACCGCACGAGACGGCGCGCCGCGGCCTCGGCTATGTTCCGGAGACACGCGACATCTTTCCGAGCCTGACGGTCCGGCAGAACCTGCTGCTCGGCGAGAAGCCGGGCAAGACCAACGGCCGCTGGACGATGGCCGACATGTTCCGCATCTTTCCGCGTCTCGAGGAGCGCGCCGACACGCCAGGCGGCGTTCTGTCGGGCGGCGAACAGAAGATGCTGGCGATCTGCCGGACGCTGATGGGCGACCCGGACCTGATCATGGTCGACGAACCGACCGAGGGCCTTTCGCCGATGATGGTCGAGCATGTCGGCGGTCTCCTCATGGAGATCGCCGGTCGCGGCGTCGCAATCCTGCTGGTCGAGCAGAAACTGACGATCGCGCTGAAGATCAGCCACAGGCTTTACGTGATGGGCCACGGCAGGATCGTCTACGAGGGCACGCCCGCGGCCCTCAAGGAGGCGACCGACATTCGCAAGGAATGGCTTGAGGTGTGATATGAGGCCGGCGCGGTTACGGGCCTCGCTGCAGGAGCGGCGCGCCATCCCGCTCCCGATCCGCCCACGGCCGGCGTAACGCGCTCCGGGCAGGATCAACGCTTCGGTCCTGCTGACGGGCGATCGCCGCGGCCATCAGAACGCCGTCATCTATGGTCAGGGTCGAGCTTATCCCGCGGCTCCCAAAGCACCACGCACCGAGCGCCACAGAGCTCGAAAACAGGCGTGCGTCCCAAAGCGGGCGTCTCGAACCTGCCGGCCCGGCCTGCCAGCGCACTCCTATGGCGTTGCGCTGGATGGATTCCGGCCCAAGCGATCGGAGTTGCGAAAAAATGCCTGGGGCCTCTTGCGACGGCGACCCTAACATCCATATACCATCCATCCGGATGGTGCATGGATGGGAACATGAGCGGCGAAGTTCGAAGACTGCGAGAGCGGCAGTGCGAGAGCGAGAAGATCACGATCAACCTGGGCTACGTGGATCTCGGCCACATCGATCTTCTGGTGCGCGAAGGCTTCTATTCCAACCGCACCGACTTCATCCGCACGGCGATCCGCAACCAACTCGCCTCCCATACCGACGCGGTCAAGCAATCGATCGTGCGGCACACCCTTGAACTCGGCCTCAGGCGCTTCGGCCGCGAGGAACTGGAGGTCGTTAAGGCGAGCGGCGGCCGGCTGAAAATCCAGGTCCTCGGGCTTGCGACCATCGACGACGACGTCACGCCGGAGCTCGCGCTTGCGACGATCGAATCCATCACCGTGCTGGGCGCCCTTCACGCCAGCAAGGAAATCAAGGCGGCGCTCGCCGATCGCATCGGCTGATCGACGTCCCTTCTTTTGATAAATGAGGATCCAGCCATGAAAATCGACTTCGGCGCGGCGATGCGCCAGGCCCTGAAACTTACGCGTTCGCAAAATGTGATGGAGGCGACGCGGGTCATCCAGCGCGCCCTCGCCGGCTCCGAAACGGACTCGACTCCTTACGAGGAGCCGCAAGCGAGCGCGCTCGTCCTGCCTCGCCCGACGCAGGCCGTCGAGCCCCGGCGAGCGGCGGGCGAAGGCGAGGCCACAACCGCGCGACGGCCTTCCCGGCCCGCGCGACGCCCCCTCGGCGAGGTCGTGAAACTCCTTCGCCAGGCCGGTCCTTTGGGCCTGCGTCCCGGCTCGATCCCTTTGCCAGCGTTAAGGAAGGCGCCGACCGTGGCGGCGCCGGAGGGCGCAACCTATATGGCGCGAAGCTTCGCCTGCCCGGCAGGCTCGAGGGACTACAAGGTCTATGTCCCGGGGGGCGCCGAGGGCCGCAAGCTTCCCCTGATCGTCATGCTGCACGGCTGCACCCAGGATCCGGATGACTTCGCAGCCGGCACGGGGATGAACCGACTCGCCGAAGAGCTTGGCTTCATCGTCGCCTATCCGGCGCAGCCCAGAAGCGCCAATCCGACGACCTGCTGGAACTGGTTCGACGTAGCCCACCAGAAGCGCGATGAAGGCGAGCCGGCGATCCTCGCGGGCATCACCCGCGCAGTGATGACGGAGTTCGCCGTCGACCCGGCCCGCGTGTATGTGGCGGGCCTCTCGGCCGGCGGGGCGATGGCCTCGATTCTGAGCGCGACCTATCCCGAGCTCTATGCCGCGGCCGGCGTCCACTCCGGGCTGCCCCACGGCGCCGCCGCCGACCTGCCGTCGGCGTTCGCGGCAATGCGCGGGGCCGCGAAGCCGGCGCCGCGCAGGCGGCGCGCGAAGGGGCGGGTCCGCACCATCGTCTTTCACGGCGCGAAAGACAGGACGGTCGATCCGTCGAACGCCGAGGCGATCCTCGCCGACGTCCGCGCAGATCTCCCCGATTCCGCGCAGGAGTTGTTGCAGGACGGCGAGGCCGGCGGTCGCGGTTATACGCGCACGATCGTCACCGACGCGCAGGGCGTTCCTCACGCCGAAAGCTGGTCCATCCAAGGGCTTGGCCACGCCTGGTCCGGCGGCAGCCGGGAAGGGTCGTTCACCGACCCGCGCGGTCCCGACGCCTCACGCGAGATGCTGCGGTTCTTTTTGGAGCCGCAGGCGCAACCCGCTAACCGCGATCGCTGATGGCGGCGGGCGCGGTCATCGACCGCGCCCGTGGCGCTCCGGTTGCACGGCGGAAATGCAACAAGGTCTTGCCAACGGATCGCGTATGTTCTATATTTGTTCTCATGTCCTCGACGACGAAGAACAAGGCCGAATGCCGACGCCGCTTAAGAGCTCGGCTTCGGAGTCCGGATCGTCAAGCCTCGCTCGCGAGGACTGGCGACGGAGCGGTGGGGCCTCTGCGTCTCCAATCGCCCGTAACTCCCGAGCCGCCTCTCTTTTTCGCCCATTTCTCAGCTCGAACGACGGCAAAGCATCCGCCGTCAACGGTCAATAGGGAATTGAAAGACGGGCGGACCCGAGTCATTCTGAACATGCACCCGACCGCTGACGCCGAAGGAGGCCCGAAACCGGGGGCGGCCTGCGCGTTACGACCCCCCAATCGCCCGGAAAACTTGGCGCAAGGCATTGAAAATGCTGATTCAGCGCCCGGAAATCCGAGAACGCCCGAGGCATTGTCCGGCGAAGGCAGTGTGGCGCGGTCCATGATCGCCCCAGGCCCGGTCAGTGACCCGGCCTTGCAACGCCAGGCCTCAAGGTCGGCGGCTACGCGGTGACAACCGCCCGTAACTGCCAAGCCGGGGTGAGTCCAAAAAGTCACATCAGGGAGGCGATCGATTTCGGCGCTACGATTTTTCGGGACAGGGGCGCGGACTTCTGACTCAAGGGTGGAATGGTTCTTCCGCCCGAAGTCGTGGAGTTGATCGATTCGCTCAAACGCGAGATCGAGGCGCTTCGGGCCGAGAACGCCGAGCTTCGGCGACGTCTGGACCTCGACAGCTCCAACAGCTCCAAGCCGCCCTCGAGCGACGGGCTGAGAAAGAAGCCGCGCATATTGAAGAGCTTGCGCACGCGCAGCGGCAAGCGGAGCGGGGGCCAGAAAGGCCATCGCGGCGACACGCTGCGCCAGGTCGCCGAACCCGACGCGGTCGTCGAGCACGCGGCCCTGGCGTGCGAGCATTGCCGGGGGCTGCTTCTGGCGGATTCGAAGATCGGAGAGGAGAAGCGCCAGGTCTTCGATCTTCCCAAGAAGCCGCTGATCGTGACCGAGCACCGCGCGGCGGTCCACGACTGCCCGTCCTGCGGCCGGCGGACCCGCGCCGACTTCCCCAAGGGCGTCGTTTCGCCGGCCCAGTATGGCGAGCACGTCAGAGCGGCGGCCGTCTATCTCAACGCCCAGCAACTCGTGCCAGAAGAGCGAACCGCGCAGATCTTGCAGGACCTGTTCGGGGCGGCGGCGGCCTGCGGCGCGAGCGTGGCCGGATGGGTTCGCCGCAAGGCCGAAGCGCTG
Organism: uncultured Alphaproteobacteria bacterium; assembly: GCA_963724785.1. Lineage (GTDB taxonomy): Bacteria > Pseudomonadota > Alphaproteobacteria > Rhizobiales > Beijerinckiaceae > Roseiarcus. Next base: position 72,571 of record CAVRWC010000002.1, read on the forward strand.
GCGCCCGTCTATCGCGGCATCGGCGCATGCGTCGCGACGGCGCCGGTGCGCTGCCTCGACGAGACGGGCTTTCGCATCGCCGGGACGACCCGTTGGCTGCACACCGCCTCGACGACGACCCACACGTTCTATCGCGCCGACGAGCCCCGCTCGGCCGTGCCCGAGGTGCAGGGCGGCGTCGTGGTCCACGACCATTGGCGCGCCTATTACGGCCTCGAAGACGTCGATCACGCCTACTGCAACGCCCATCTCCTGCGCGAGCTTCAGGCGGTCTGCGAACTGGACAAGGAGCCCTGGGCCGAGGCCCTGCGCACGACCCTTCTGGACGCCAACGAGGCTGTCGGAACGGCCAAGGCGCAGGGCGCCGAGGCGCTCCCGCCCGAATCGATCAAGGCGTTCGAAGAGCGATATTGGGCGGCTGTCCGGGAAGGCCTCGCCCTTCACAGGAGCTTGCCGGCCTTCGATCCGTCGATGAACCCGAAAAAACGCAAGAAGCAGCGGCCCGCTCACAATCTCCTCATTCGGTTCAAGACCTTCAAGGAGGCGACCCTCCGGTTCCTCACCGATTTTGCCGTTCCCTTCACCAACAACCTCGCCGAACAGGATTTGAGGATGATGAAGGTGAAAACCAAAATCTCCGGAGGCTTCCGAACCCCGCGAGGCGCCGCCGACTTCGCAAGCCTGCGCTCGGTGATCTCGTCGGCCCGAAAGCAGGGCTTCAACATCACAAAAGCCCTGACCCTCGGTCCCGAGCGACTTGCCGTCGAACTGAAGCTCTGAGCCGCGAGCGCGACCTCCCCCCGCCTCCATTCGAAACGGCATTGCCCCCCACGCAGCCGACGCCCTTCAGGCCGCCGGCTTGGCAGTTACAACCGCCCGGAAAAACCGCGACAAAACCTTGAAAAGGTTGAATCCGCGCCCGGAAATCCGAGCATGCCCGAAGCCTCGGCCCGGCGAAGCTGTAGGGCGCGTTCGATGACCGCGCAGCGGCCGGGCCAGCGACCTCGCCCTACAGCGCCGGGCCTCAAGGTCGGCGGCTACGCGGTGACAACCGCCCGGAAAACCGGCCACAACACCTTGAAAAGATTGAATCCGCGCCCGAGATTTGCTGGGCCCGCCTTACCCACCAAAGACTCGCTCAAAAATCGTATCGACGTGCTTCAGGTGATAGCCGAGGTCGAACAGCGCCTCGAGTTCGGCCGGCGAAAGCGCCTTCGCCACATCCCTGTCGGCCTTGAGCAGCGTCAGGAAATCCCCCTCGCCGCGCCAGACCGGCATGGCGTTGCGTTGGACGAGGCTATAGGCGTCCTCGCGCGAGACGCCCTTCTGGGTCAGCGCCAGCAGCACGCGCTGCGAGTGGATCAGCCCGCCGAGCCGGTCGAGGTTCTTGCGCATGTTTTCCGGATAGACCAGCAGCTTGTCGACCACGCCGGCGAGACGCGCCAGCGCGAAGTCGAGGGTGATCGTGGCGTCGGGACCGATCATCCGCTCGACCGACGAATGCGAGATGTCGCGCTCGTGCCACAGCGCCACGTTTTCCAGCGCCGGCGTCACCGCCGAGCGCACCATCCGGGCGAGGCCGGTCAGGTTCTCGGTCAGCACGGGATTGCGCTTGTGCGGCATGGCCGACGAGCCTTTTTGACCTTCGGAGAAATACTCCTCCACTTCCAGCACCTCGGTGCGCTGCAGGTGGCGGATCTCCGTTGCGAGCCGCTCGACCGACGAGGCGACGACCCCGAGCGGCGGCGAAGAAGGCGGCATGCCGATCGCGCGGGATCACCTGTGTGGAGACCGGCTCGGGCTCGAGGTCGAGCTTCTTCGCCACGAACGCCTCGACCCGCGGATCGATGTTGGCGAAAGTGCCGACCGCGCCAGAGATCGCGCAGGTCGAGATTTCTTCGCGCGCCGCGACGAGCCGCACGCGGGCGCGTTTGAATTCCGCATAAGCCAGCGCAAGCTTGATGCCGAAGGTCGTCGGCTCGGCGTGAATGGCGTGCGAGCGGCCGATGGTCGGCGTGAGCTTGTGCTCGAAGGCCCGGCGCTTGAGCGCGGCGAGCAGGCCGTCGACGTCGGCGATCAGAATGTCGGCAGCGCGCTGCAACTGCACCGCAAGGCAGGTGTCGAGCACGTCCGAACTCGTCATGCCCTGATGGACGAAGCGCGAATCCTCGCCGATGAATTCGGCGAGATGGGTGAGGAAGGCGATGACATCGTGCTTCGTCACCTTTTCGATCTCGTCGATGCGCGCGACGTCGAATTTCGCTTTGGATCCCTTCTCCCGGATCGCGCGCGCCGACTCCTTCGGGATCACGCCAAGCTCGGCCATCGCCTCGCAAGCGTAAGCTTCGATCTCGAACCAGATGCGAAAGCGCGTCTCCGCCGACCAGACGGCGACCATCTCGGGACGGGAATAGCGGGGGATCATGAATTCGCTCGCATATTGAACTGGCTTGCATCTTGCTCAGCTTCCGCCGCGGTCTATAGGAAGGCGCGTCGGGAATCGAGGCGCAAATGGCCGCGTTCCGCCACCCTGAGAGCTCGCCCATGCCGTCTCGCAGCGTCGATATCATCGTTCTGGGCGCCGGCATGGTCGGGGTCTCGGCTGCGCTCGCCCTCCAGGCGCGCGGGCGGACGGTCACGCTTGTCGATCGCCACGGCGAGGCTGCCGACGAGACGACCTTTGGCAACGCCGGCCTGATCCAGAGCGAAGCCGTCATTCCCTACACCCTTCCCCGCGACCCGGCCGAGATCGCCAACGCCGCGCTCAACCGCGACCCGCGCGCCCATATCCGCTACGGCGCGCTGCCGGCCAACGCCCAGGCGCTCTGGCAATATTTCCAGTTCTCCAACTCGTCGCGGGTGGCCGAGACCGCGGCGGCGATGAAGCCGCTGGTGTTCGGGGCGGCGGAGGAGCACCTGAAGCTCGCGAAGGCCGCAGGCTGCAGCGCCCTGTTGCGCCCGACCGGGTGGATCAAGGTCTGGCGCACTGCGGAAGGCGAGGACGCCGCGCGCCGCGACGTCGAGGCGCTGCGGCAATACGGCGTTCCGGTCAATTTTCTTGATCGCGACGGGCTGACCGCGCTCGAGCCCAACCTCGGCGAGGCGGGGCGAGGCGGGGCGCATTTCCCCGAGCCTCTGAGCACGCCCGACCCGCAGGGCCTCGCGCGCGCCTACGCCGCGCTGTTCGTTTCGCGCGGCGGCCGGTTCGAGAAGGGCGACGCGATGACGCTGGAGCCCTCGGCGGCGGGCTGGACGGTCACGACCGACGAGGGCCGCGTGGCCGCGCCCGACGTCGTCGTCGCGCTCGGGCCGTGGTCGAACGATCTTGCGCGGGCCTTCGGGCTCAAACTGCCGTTCTTCGTCAAGCGCGGCTATCACCGGCACTACGAGGCGAAGGGCAACGCCGGCCTGAACCGTCCGGTGCTCGACATCGAAAAGGGCTACCTCGTCGTGCCGATGACGCTCGGACTGCGCCTCACGACCGGCGCGGAATTCGCCCGGCCCGACGACCCGCCGTCGTCGGCCCATATCGACCGGCTCGAGCCGTTCGCGCGCGAGATGTTCCCGATCGGCGCGCGCAAGGAGGTCGAGCCTTGGCTCGGCCGGCGTCCCTGTCTGCCGGACATGCGTCCGATCGTCGGCGCGTTTCCCGGCAAGCCCGGCCTGTGGCTCGACTTCGGCCACCAGCACCTGGGCCTGACCCTCGGGCCGATCACCGGGCGGCTGATCGCCGAGATGATGACGGGCGAAACGCCGTTCGTCGATCCGGCGCCGTTCCGGGCCGAGCGGTTCGGCTGACGCCCCCGCCCTTCCCGATCTCGATCAACTCGCCTATCTAAGGGGCTCCCGTCGGCGCAGCGCCGTAGCGGCTAGCAGCAAGGAACGTTAAGGATGGCGTCTCGCGAGGAGGTGATGGCGGCGCTCGCCAAGGTCGCCGGACCGGACGGGAAGACGCCCCTGCCCGACTCGGGCGCCGTATCGGGCCTTACCATCCGCGACGGCAAGGTGTTTCTCGCGATCGTGATCGACCCCGGACGAGGCCAAGGCGATGGAGCCGATGCGCGCGCGGGCGGAAGCCGCAATCAAAGCGGTTCCCGGCGTCGCCGGCGCTGTCGTCACGTTGACCGCAGAAGCGGCTCGGGCGGTTTCGGGCGCCGCCCCGCCCCAAGGTCACGCGCACGGCGGCGGCGGACACGCCCAGCGCGGCGGGCGCGCGGCCCAGCCGATACCCGGCGTCAAGCACATCATCGCGGTCGCCTCCGGCAAAGGCGGCGTCGGCAAGTCGACCGTCGCCTGCAATCTCGCGGTCGGCCTCGCCAGGCTCGGCCTCAAGATCGGCGTGCTCGACGCCGACCTGTTCGGCCCCTCGATGCCGAGGCTGTTCGGCCTCTCCGCCAAGCCGGCCGTCGCGCGCCGACGGCCAGAAGCTCGTGCCGCTCGAGGCCTATGGGGTCAAGGTGATGTCGATCGGCTTCCTGATCGACGAGGGCGCGCCGGTCGTGTGGCGCGGCCCGATGGTGATGTCGGCCCTGACCCAACTGCTGCGCGAGGTCGCCTGGGGCGAACTCGACGTGCTGGTGGTCGACATGCCGCCTGGCACGGGCGACACCCAGCTGACCATGGCCCAGAACGTGCCGCTGTCGGGCGCGGTGATCGTCTCGACGCCGCAGGATCTGGCGCTGATCGACGCGCGGCGCGGCATCGCGATGTTCAAGCAGGTGCAGGTGCCGCTGATCGGCATCGTCGAGAACATGAGCTATTTCCTCTGCCCGCACTGCGGCGGTCGGACCGACGTTTTCTCGCATGCCGGCGCTCAACGGGAGGCCGAGACGCTCGGCGTTCCTTTCCTTGGCGAGGTGCCGCTCGACATCGCCATCCGCATCCATTCGGACGACGGCCGACCGGTCGTGGCGAGCCTCGCCGACAGCGCCCATGCCGGCGCATTCCTGGAGATCGCGCGGCGGGTGGCGCAGACGCTCGAGACCGGCGCGCCGGGCGCAAAGCCCGCCCCGCGCATCCGCTTCCAGTGAAGGAGACGCTCATGGCCTGGCCAACCGACATCGTGGCGAAGGATCAGGGGCGGACGCTCGAGATCGCCTTCGACGACGGCGTGACCGTCAGCCTGACCGCCGAGCGCCTGAGGGTCGAGAGCCCGAGCGCCGAGGTCCAGGGCCATTCGCCGGCCGAAAAACGCAACGTGACCGGCAAGGAAAACGTTCGCATCGTAGACATCGAGCCGATCGGCAACTACGCCATCCGGATCGTGTTCGACGACGGCCACAATACCGGTCTTTACGCTTGGGACTATCTGCGGAAGCTGGCGCTCGTCCGATCGAATTCGGCTCAGCCGTGCGCCGGGCGCTCGGTCTAGAACCGGCCAAGCACCGTGCCGGCGATATCGCACTGGAAGCTCTCCAGCGTCTCGGCGACCGTCTTGATGTCCGCGACCTTCGTCCGGTTGCGGCGCCCGAGCAGGATGGCGGAGCCGACCCGCGAGGCGACGACATAGGCGTCCGCATTCTCCAGCGCCGCAGGGGTGTCGTAGATCACCACGCCGTAGTTGCGCTGCGCGTTCTGGGAAAGGTTGAGGAACTCCTTCGAACTAAGAAGCTCCTGCGGATGCGGCGCCGTGGCGCCGGCGACCAACAGCGAGAGGCCCGGCACGATGTCGACCGCGACCGGCGGAGCGTGAGCATCGGTGTGAGGTCAGCGCCTCGACCAGACCTTCGGTCTTCGGAGTCGACGCCGAAGAGCGAGGCAAGCCTCGGCTTTCTGAGGTTCGCATCAATCAACAGGGTCGGCACCGCCATCTGGGCGAAGGACAATGCGAGATTGGCGGCGAAATAGCTCGCGCCGACGCCCGAATGCGCGCCGATGACGGCGAAGGCGTTTTTGCCCTGCGATAGCGGCCCTGTCGCCAGAGCGGATCGGACCGAACGAAAGGCCTCAGCGCCGGCGCTGAACGGCTGGAAGCCAACAACGAGTTCGCGCGAGAAGCGAGCCTCGTCGTCACCAAAGTTCAAGACCGGATAGTTATACCGTTTCGAAAGCGCCAGGAACAGGCTGTCGCGCCGAACCAGCCCGAGGGTGATCGCCGCCTCGCCGAAGGTCAGGCCCTTGCGACGCTGGAAGCCCCGAATGGCCTCCACCTGAGAGTCGCTCAAATTCCCGGCCGCGAGAATCTGCTGCTCGATCGGATCGGCGCCCGCATGGACAGCGACCCCGTCGGCGTCCAGGCGATTCGGATTCAAGGTCATCAGACTCACGCTCTCAATGGGCGGCCGCATCGCGACACGCAAGATGGGGGCGGGAACCGCCGCAGACATTCGCCTAGCTTGGGGCTTGCGTCATGCTGTCTACTCCGCTTCAGCGGATCAGAATAGCCGCTCATTGACGATGATGGTGTCGCCGGGCTTAACCTCGATCGTCGAGCGAAGCCGGCACTTCCACCGTTTGCCCGCCACCCGACTGGCGCTTGATCTTCAAGCGCCAGTCCGTCCCGAGCAGGCTAAGTCCGCCTGCGATCGAGATCGCCTGCTGCACCGTGATAGGTCGGGTGAGCTGAAATTCGCCGGTATGACCTACGTAACCGTAGACATAGTAGAACGGCGCCAGTTCGACATAAATCTCGTCGTTGTTCAGGACGAAAATGTGGTCGCCGTTGATTTTTCCGGAGACGATGTCCCTTCCGTCGAAGCGCTGCACGGACCTTCCGTGCGGGCCGGCGCGCTGCAGGACGACGGTCTCGCCGCTGTCCCGAAGACCTCCGGCTCGCGCCAGGATCTGGGACAGCGTCGTTGTCCGGTCGATCGTATAGAGGCCCGGAGCGCCGACCTGGCCCTGAACGCTCACTTCGGCGCCGAAGTTCGAAATTTCGACCAGAACATGCGGATCATTGACGATCTGTCGGGCGGCAAGACGGCGCTCGATTGCACGCGCCAATCCGTCCTCGGTCAAACCCGCGGCCTTGATCCGGCCGACATAGGGAAACTGAACCGTTCCATCGAGTTCGACGCGCGAGGTCGTGTCCATGTCCGGCTGGCTGACGACCTTAATCGTCACCACGTCCGACTTTGTCAGGACGCGGCCGCCCTGCGCACTTGCCGGGCCGACCCCCAAAATCGCGCAGCCCAGAGCGGCGAGGCCCAGCACCCCGATCCGAACCATTTGCAATATCGTTCGCATTGTCGCGCTCCAAATCCGGAGTCTCAGTAAGGGTTGAAGTTGAGGGCGAGCAAGACCAAACTGTCGTTTGTCGTCAGAGTGGACTGAACGGACCTCGTGAACTGGTAGCTTAGGCGGGCGGCGAGAAACGGTGTGATCGCGTAACTGAGGCCGGCGTTGCCGCTATAGGTCTTCTGGCTCGAAGCAAACGTACTGAGTAGCGTACTGTTCACCACGGGCGTAGCCGCGCCGGTGGAGTAATTCGTCGAAAGACCTCCGGAGAGGATGACTTTCGGCGTCCATTGATAGGAAAGGCCTATGGAGGCGCTTTCGGTAATCTGGAGGTTGCTGACGATGGACGTCGGCGTCGAGGCGAGACGGGACGCGGCGGCGGTCAGTACGAGCTTTGGGGTCACCGTCCACTGTAGCGAGAATGAATATTGCGGCAGTATCGTTTTCGGCAGCCCAAAATTAAAGGAATTATCATCAAAACCAAGGATCCCGATCTGAGCATTTAGAGCAAGGTTAGGACCGAAATTTTTAGTATAAGTTGCCATAACCTGGTCTGTAGTAATATTATCGATCAATCCAGAGTCACTGAGAAGAGCTTGGCGATTTGTGTAGTCCGTTCCTGTCACAGTCGCAAGGACCTGCAGGCTATTCGTCTCCGACACCGAATAACTAATACCGGCTGCAATGAATTCGGATCGATAATCGCTTGTCTGGTCGAGAAGGGCAGAATTTTGAGATTTTGAGATTCCGCTATTTAAAATCCCGGCGTACTCACCGGTAATGACGCATTTGGCGTTCTCATTGAAACCCACTGTCGTCACGGTGTTTATGACGTTGAAGCCGATCTGCTGGCCGGGTAGCGACGGCGTCGACACTTCGGAGAACTTCAAGGTCCCGGTGCACTTGGAGCCATAAGTAAAATTGTCGCCAATATCGACTGAACTGTGCGCCGTATTGTAAGCGTCGTTGTTCAGATACCGGTACATGCCCCAGTATGCGTCGCCAAAGAACTGCTGAGCGCCGATCTCGTTCTTGAACGAAATGCCGTAGGTTGAGATTGATTCGAACGCGCCGATCGGGCGTCCGAAGAGAGAGGAACTCGCGCCCGCTCCGGTAGGCGTGTTCGTGATGTTACTGTTGTATCCTACCTGATCCTCCACGTGGAATTGCACAGGCAGGTCGCTCCAGTTCTCGGGCACACTAGGGAAGATCCCCGTCGTTGAAGGAGCCACGGGCGACAGCAGCGGCCAGTTGCTCAGAGACATATCGTCGGCCCGAGCAAGCGCTAGCGCCGACAAGCATCGTCATCGCTCCGAGCGTCAGGACGGCGCTCCGAATCATGATTAACCATCGCTCCGACGCGCGTGCACCCTGTTCCGCTCCTGGCGGCGCACCCCGGTGCGCCAAACGATATCAACGACTCCAGTACAGTCGCCCGCTCAGAACACAGTCAGTGAATCCCTCCAAGGTTAACAATATATTCGCCCCAGCATCAGCAATATCCCCCCGAACCGTCGCCGATCTCGCAGCCAATGCTCCTCGGCGCATTTACTCGCCCCCTGCCCGACGAGGACCGGCGCCGCCAGCCTCCGATCGAACCGGCGGACAGCCACACCTTTGGGGCGCGCCAGAGGTGATGCCGGCACCTCCATACCCACATTCTTTGCGGCGCGACAAGGATCGAAAAGCCACACTTCAACCAGAATCGCGGCGTGCACCCCCTTGGACACAAGTGTCTAGACGGCTCGGGGGGAGTTGGCTAGCTTCGAGGATCAGGCATTTTCTCAAGGCATGCGGATGAAGTCGCATTACCGCGCGGTCGTGATAGGAGGCGGGGTCGTCGGCGCCTCGGTCCTTTACCATCTCTCGAAGTTCGGCTGGACGGATGTCGCCCTGATCGAGCGCTCGGTCTTGACCGCAGGCTCCTCGTGGCACGCGGCCGGCGGTTTCCATGCGCTCAACGCCAACCCCAACATGGCGATACTTCAGGCCTACACGATCGACCTCCTCAAGGAGATCGAGGCGGAGTCGGGGCAGGCGATCGGCATGCATATGACCGGAGGGATCCATGTCGCCTCCGCGCCCGAACGTTGGGAATGGCTGAAAGCGAATTTCCGGCGATTCCAGGCGATCGGCATCGAGGACGTCCGTCTCGTGACCCCGGAAGAGATCAAGGCCGCCTGCCCGGTCGTGGACATCGACGGCGTTCTCGGCGGCATGTGGGCCGACCGGGAAGGCTATGTCGACACGACCGGCACGGTATGGGCCTACGCCGGCGCCGCCCGAAAACGCGGCGCGGAAGTCATCGAGCGCAACCGCGTACTGGAATTGAAGCATCGCCCCGATCAAACCTGGGATGTCGTCACGGAAAAGGGGACGATTAACGCCGAGCATGTGGTCAACGCCGCCGGCTTGTGGGCCAAACAGGTCGGCCGCATGGTCGGGCTCGAGTTGCCCGTCTCCCCCCTCGAGCACCACTATCTCATCACCGAGACGATCCCCGAGGTGGCGGCGCTCAAGTCGGAAATGCCGATGGTCGTCGACCTCGAAGGCTACACGTATATGCGCCAGGACCAGAAGGGCATGCTGGTCGGCATCTACGAGACCAATCCGCAGCACTGGTCGATGGACGGCGCGCCTTGGGATTACGGGGTCGAGCTGCTGCAGGAGAACATCGATCGAATCTCGGGCGAACTCGAACTGGTTCACCGCCGCTACCCCGTCCTGCAGACCGCCGGCATCCGCAAGTGGGTCAATGGCGCGTTCACTTTCTCGCCCGACGGCAACCCGCTCGTCGGCCCGATCGCAGGAAAGCGCGGCTACTGGCTGGCCTGCGGCGTGATGGCGGGCTTTCTGCAAGGCGGAGGGGTTGGCAAGGCGCTGGCGGAATGGATGATTCGCGGCGAGACCGCCGAGGATGCGTTTGCGCTCGACATCGCCCGCTACGGCGCGCACGCCTCCAGTCGCGAATATATCAGGCAGACGACGGGAGAGTTCTATGCCCGCCGGTTCGTCATGACCTATCCCAACGAGCAATTGCCGGCCGGCCGGCCGCTGAAGACGACGCCGGCCTATGACGCGATGGCCGCCGAGGGCTGCCAGTGGGGTAATTCCTGGGGCCTCGAGACTCCGCTTTACTTCGCTCCGCTGGGATTCCGGGAGAAACCAACCCTCAAGCGCTCGAACGCCTTCGACTTCGTCGGGGCGGAATGCCGCGCCGTGCGCGAACGCGTCGGGCTCCTCGATATCGCGTCGTTCTCGCGCTACGAGGTGACCGGCCCGGAGGCCGGGCTCTGGCTCGATTCGATGACGGTCGCCCGCCTGCCGAATCCCGGACGCGCCAGGCTCGCCCCTATGCTGTCGGAAGCCGGCAAGCTCAAGGGCGACCTGACGGTCATCAATTGGGGCGACGGGACCTTCTGGATCGAAGGCTCCTATTATCTGCGCGCCTGGCACATGCGCTGGTTCGCCGACCATGCCCGCGAGGGCGTGACAGTCAGCGACATTTCCGACGACGTGATCGGCTTTTCGATCGCGGGCCCCAAGGCGCGGGCGCTCTTGGAGCGGGTCACGCATCAGGACGTCTCCAACGCCGTCATGCCCTTCATGGCCGCCTCGGTCGTCGACGTCGGCCTCGTGCGGGCCCGGGTCGCGCGCATTTCCGTGGTCGGCGAGCTCGGCTACGAAATCAACTGCCGCGCCCTCGAACACGGGACCCTGCGGCGAACCCTCATCACCGCCGGAAGCGACCTCGGCGTCAAGGAATATGGCTACAACGCCCTCAACGCGCTTCGGCTTGAGAAGAGCTTTGGCGTCTGGTCGGCGGAATTCACCCAAGCCTATACGCCGCGCATGACCGGCATGGACCGCTGGATCGCCTGGGACAAGGGCGACTTTCGTCGGCAAAGAAGCGGCGCTCGCCGATCGCGACGGACCGCCGCCATCGCGCCAGCTCGTCACGCTGGAAGTCGACGCGCTCGACGCGGACGCGTCGGGCTACGAGCCCGTCTGGCGCGAGGGGCGCAAGGTCGGATACGTAACTTCGGGCGGTTACGGCCATACGGTCGGCAAGAGCCTCGCGATGGCGTTGATCGCGCCGGAATGCAGCGCGGTCGGAACTGAACTTTCGGTCCACGTCGTCGGCGCGGAGCGCAAGGCGCGCGTCATTCCGTCCTCGCCGTATGATCCTGCCGGCAAGGCGATGCGGCTATGACGGCCCTGCCCGCCGCGTCGCCCAGCCTTGCGAGGGCGACGCGCGACGCCTGGCTCGACCTCGCGCTCACGCTGCTTGCGCGTCGCGGGATCGGCGCCGTCACGGTGCTCGACCTCAGCGAAAGACTGGGCGTCTCGCGGTCGAGCTTCTACTGGCATTTCCGCAGCCGCGACGGCCTGCTCGACGCCCTCCTGCAGCGTTGGGACGATCGCAACACCTGCTCGATCGTCCGCCAGGCCGAGGCGCCCGCGACAACGATCACCGAGGCGGTCTGCAATGTCTTCCGTTGCTGGGTCGACGCGGCGCAGTTCAGCCCGCGGCTCGACGTCGCGGTGCGCGAGTGGGCGCGCCTCTCGGAGAGGGCTCGAGCGCGGCTCGACCGCGCCGATCGCGAGCGCATGGCGGCCATCGAGGCCATGTTCGTTCGGCATGGCTACGCCCCGGAGGACGCCCTGGTGCGGGCGCGCGTCCTCTATACGATGCAGGTTGGATACTACGCCCTCGACATACACGAGCCGATGGAGGCGCGCCTGGCGCTCGCGCCGCATTATCTCGAGATCTTTACCGGCATGCCGCCGCGCGGAGAGGAAGTCGCCTCCCTCCGCGCCTACGCCATCGGCCACGAAGGCGCGCGAGACTTCGAAGACCTGCCATGACCACCCGCTATTCCGCATTGACGATCCTGCGCGAGGGGTTGAGCGGCCACAAGGGATGGCCGCAGGCCTGGCGCAAGGCGAAGCCGAAACCGGCTTATGATTTCGTGATCGTCGGGGGCGGCGGCCACGGCCTCGCGACGGCCTACTATCTCGCCAGGTCCCACGGGCGCCGGCGCGTCGCGGTCATTGAAAAGGGCTGGATCGGAGGCGGCAACACCGGCCGGAATACGACGATCGTGCGCTCGAACTACTTCTATCCCGAATTGGTCGCGCTCTACGATCTCGCCCTCAGACTTTACGAAGGCCTGTCGCGCGAGCTCAACTTCAACGTCATGCTGAGCCAGCGCGGCATCCTCAACCTCGCGCACACGCCGGCGCAGATGGAGATTTCCGCGCGCCTCGTGAACGCCATGCAGATCAATGGCGTCGACGCCGAACTCTGGGGGCCGGACGAGATCCGCAGGCGGCTGCCGCTCCTGACCCAGTCGCTCGATTCGCGCTACCTGCCGAACGGCGGCGTGTTTCATCCGCGCGGCGGCACGGCGCGGCACGACGCTGTCGCCTGGGGCTACGCCCGCGCGGCGGACGCCCTCGGCGTCGACATCATCGAGACCTGCGAGGTCACCGGCTTTATCATGCAGAACGGCGCCTGCGTCGGGGTCGAGACGAGCGAGGGCGAGATCCGCGCCGAGGCCGTCGGGGTCGCCGTCGCCGGCCATTCCTCGCAGCTCATGGCCAAGGCCGGGGTCAGGCTGCCGATCCATTCCTACGCCTTGCAGGCGATGGTCAGCGAGCCGGTCAAACCCTGCCTCGACATCGTGGTTCTCCACCTCGGAAGCGGAACCTACGCGAGCCAGTCGGACAAGGGCGAGATCGTGTTCGGCGGCGGGCTCGACCGCGTCCCGTCCTACGGCCAGCGCGGCAATCCGCCGGTCCAGGAGATCGTCGTCTCCGGCCTCACCGAGATGTTCCCGGCGTTCGGCCAGCTCCGGCTGATGCGGCAATGGGGCGGGATTGTCGACGTCGTCCCCGATTCCTCGCCGATCATGGGACCCGCTCCGGTTCCGGGCATTTTCCTCAATTGCGGCTGGGGAACCGGCGGCTTCAAGGCGATTCCGGCCGGCGGGACGCTGCTCGCCCATCTCCTCGCCAAAGGCGCGCACCACCCGATCAGCCGCCCGTTCGACCTCGACCGCTTCGAGACCGGCCGCCTGATCGACGAAGCCGCCGGCTCGGGCATCGCGCATTAGGGATCCGCGCCGACCCATTTGAGAGCGTTCTCCTTCGAGGGCGTTCTCCTTCCCCCCTTGTGGGGGAGGCAGGGATGGGGGGTCGCGATGACCCGGGGAATAAGCGGTCTCGCGGATCGCGATGAATGGGGCGCGCGACCCCCCACCCTAGACGAAGCGCTTTGGGTCGCGCTCAGGGCGCTCTGCAGGTCTTGCAAGTGACCGTGATGATGCGACCGCGAGACGGAGTTGCTCGCGCTCGCACGACGACCCCTGCCGAGGTGTTCGCTGCGGCGAAGGGCGCGTGAGCGACGAGGAATGCGGCCAACGCGGCTCTCGCCATCGCGCGGTCCGCTGGAGCGGGATGCGATTGCTGGGTCGCCAGCTTCGCAACCCCCTCTCCCCGCTTGCGGGGAGAGGGCCGGGGTGAGGGGCCTTGGCGATTGGCCGCGGACGCTCACCCCGCCCCTCATCCTGAACCTTCTCCCCGCAAGCGGGGAGAAGGGACCCCGCCTCTGCTGAACAGCATCCCGCCTAAGTCGAGACACTGCTCGCCGAACTCGATGACGGTCCCGTCGCGGAGGTGGTTGGAATTGGGTTGGCGTAGTCTCCGGGTTGCTCAACCCCAATGATTTCGGCGTTGGCGCGCTGGAACGGAGACCACGCCATGATCAAGGATACCACGAGGGAGGCGGCTGGAGCCGCCGAGGCGTTGCTTTTCGATGATTGGTTCGACGCGATCGAGGACGGAGTTCGGTCTCGCGTGCGCGGATTTATCGAGACGATGCTGGAGGCGGAACTTTCCGAGGCGTTGTCGCGGCCTCGCTACGGCCGGCGCAGACCGGAGGAGGACGAGGCGACGCCGCCGGTCGTGGGCGTGCGCCACGGGCATCGCGAGCGGACCCTGACGGGCACGTTTGGCAAGACGCGGATCGCCGTGCCGCGGGCCCGGTTGACCGGCGAGGACGGCAAGACCCACGAATGGCGGAGCGGTTCGCTGCGCGCCTACCAGCGCCGCACCCGGGCTGCCGACGCCTTGATCGCCGGGGCTTATCTCGCGGGGACCAACACCCGCCGCGTACGCCGCGCGTTGAACGCGGTGTTTGCCGGTCCGGTCGGCAAGGACGTGGTCAGCCGCGTCTGGCGCAAGACAAAGGGCGACTGGGACGCCTGGAATGGGCGCTCGCTCGCCCAAGAGCCGATCGTGCGGCTGATCCTCGACGGGACGGTCGCGCGTGTCCGGCTCGACAGAAAAGCAACCTCGATCTCGCTGCTCGTCGCGCTCGGCGTGCGCGCCGACGGCCAGAAAATGCTGCTGGCGATCAAGAGCATGGGCGGTGAGAGCGAGGCGGCCTGGCGCGCGCTGCTCGACGATCTCGTGCGGCGCGGATTGCCGACGCCGGAGCTGGTCGTCGTCGACGGCGCGCCGGGCCTGGAAAAGGCGCTGGCGGCGCTGTGGCCCGACATGGCTGTCCAGCGCTGCACCGTGCACAAGCATCGAAATCTCCTCGCCCATGCCCCTGAGCGCTTGCACGAGGAAATCTCGAACGACTACCGCGACATGATCTACGCAGCGACGTGCGGCGAGGTCGAGACCCGGCGCAAGGCGTTCATCCGAAAATGGCGCCTGAAATGCCGCGCCGTCGCCGACAGCCTGGAGGAGGCCGGCGACAAGCTGTTCACCTTCACCCGCTTCCCGCCGAGCCAATGGCGGTCGATCCGAACCTCGAACGCGATCGAGCGATTGCACGAAGAGTTCAAGCGCCGGATCAAGACCCAGACCGTTCTGCCCTGCGCCGAAACCGCCGCCATGCTGTTCTGGGCCCTGCTCGCCTCAGGACAGATCACCATGCGCAAGGTCGACGGATGGCAGACCCTCGCGGAGAAGCCCGCCGATCAGATCATTGACCTCGCCGCATGATCCGATAGCCTCATGTCGCCCCAAGACGCGCCGCCCAATTCCAACACAAGTCGCGACGGGACCTCGATGACGAAGCGCTTTGGGTCGCGCTCAGGGCGCTCTGCAGGTCTTGCAAGTGACCGCGATGATGCGACAGCGAGACGGAGTCGCTCGCGCTCGCCGAACCGGAAGCGCTCGCGCTGTCCGACGACGACAGCGCTTGCGAGGTCGAGGAAGCTGACGTCGATCCGTCCGTCGCGCTTCCGCTCGCCGCCCCGCTGGCCGCCGACAGCAGCGCCGAGAGGAATGCGTCCGTGTCGGACGCCAACTGGCTCCATGCGCTCTGAGAAGTCGCGGAGGATGACGCGCTCGCCGCGGTCGAGGCCGTCGAAGTCGAAGAGGTGGAACTCAGCGATTGCAGATCGCTGATGATCGCCTTCAAATCCGCCTGCAGCTCGGAGAGCAAGGTGCTGGCGCTCGAAGACGAGTTCGCTGGACGTCGACGAGGTCGATGACGCGCTTGCCGAAGCGCCGGGGGACGGTCCCGGCGGCGGTCCTCCGGGCGGCGGTCCGCTCCGCGAAGTCGCGCCGACAGCCGACGAAGCGGAACTCGCATCGGAACTCGTCCCGAGCTGGGAAATCAGGGCCGAGCGCAGCGACGACACCTGCACCGAGCTCGAAAAGTCCGTCGCGGACGAAGAGCTGCTGGCCGAGGAGGCGGACGAGGAGGTCGACTGCGACGAGGCGCTGTTCTGATCGGCGGTGAGCGCGGCGAGCCGCATCAGCAGGATCTGCGCCTGCTGGCTGGTCCCCGAAACGAATAGGCTCATGAGAAGCTCCTTCGATGGCGGTCACGCGGCGACCGCGTCCCGCGCCGCATCCCGGACGGCGACGGCTTCCGCGGATGCGGCGTTGGCGGCGGAAAACCTGAAAATCCCTTGGCCGATGTGGCCAAGCTCCAGCGAGAGATTTGCGTCGCACCAGACCTCGAAGCCGGCGCCCTGCGCGCGGTCGCAGAAGACATAGTCCTCGCCGCAGATTTCGCCGGTCGCCTCGTCGGTCAGGAAGCGAAAGTGCGGCGCTGACAGCTTTTCGAACACCGCAATGGCGATCAGCAGGCATCCGGTCGGCATGTGGCGCATGCGAACGAGGCCGCCCTCATCGATCGTCTGGTCGCGATCGAACACGGCGCCCAGAAGCGAGAACGGAGGCACGCGCCGGGTGTATGTGGCGCCGACGATGTCTTTGCGATGCGCGAGCAGCCGGTGAAGTGTGGACCGCGGAAAGGTCATGTCGCTGTCCAGGAACAGAATGAAATCGGCGCGCATATCCTGCGCGCATTTCACTCCGTTGTTGCGCGCCATGGCGACGATCGACGACTTGTTGTTGACGACCGGCGTCTCGATCGGCTGGGTGGCGTTGCAAAGTCCCGCGAGCGCGAGCGCGAAATCCGCGTGAACCATGTCGCTCGACGGGAAGCAGATCGCGACCCGGGGAAATGTCCTGTTCATCGTGTCTCCCCTCGAGACCCCGACGTCATGGAATGGCGTCGGACCGGCCGACGAGGCCTTCCTTGGCGCCGCGCGCAATCGCGCTTAAGGCGTCTCGTGGCCTCAGGCTCGCCGATCAGTCTTGTCTGGAGCTTGCCGGTGCGCGAGACACGCCGCAGCCGGCGATCAGGCGACCCTCGCGTGGGGACGCGTCCGGGCTGGCCCCGTTCCGCGCCTGGGCTCAAGAGGGCCCGCGAAACCCGCGAGCTTTCGCCGAAGGTCAGCCCTCGCCGCCCTGCCCCGCCTCGATCAGCCGCGCCGCATAGCGGGCCATCGTATCGACCTCGATGTTGACCGCATCGCCCGCCTTGCGCGCGCCCCAGGTCGTCACTTCAAGCGTGTGCGGGATCAGCAGCGCCTCGAATTCGTCGCCCTCGACCGCGTTGACGGTCAGCGACGTGCCGTCCAGCGCCACCGATCCCTTGACGGCGATGAATTTCGCGAGCGCGTGCGGGCAGCGAAAGCGAAAATGCGCCATGTCGTCGAAATCGCGGCGCGACACGATCGTGGCCAGGCCGTCGACATGGCCGCTGACCATGTGGCCGCCGAGTTCGTCGCCGACACGGAGCGACCGTTCGAGGTTGACCTTCGCCCCCTTGCGCCAGGCGCCGAGCGTCGTGACCGCGAGCGTCTCCGCCCCGACGTCGAACGCAACGCGGGAGCCTCTCTCCAGCGGCTCGACGGCGACCACGGTCAGGCACACCCCGGCGTTGGCGATCGACGCGCCGACGACGATCGTTGCGGCGTCGTACCGGCTCGCGATCACGAGCCGGCTCCGCTCGCCGAGCGGTTCGATCTCGAGCACTTCGCCGACGTCGCTGACAATTCCGGTGAACATGAATCCTCGCTTGCCGGGGCCTGAGGCCGGACGCGGTCTTAGCCCCGCACGGGCGCACGGGGCAAGGCTGCGACCGCTGACACGGTCGACTTCAGGCCCTCACATCGGACCATAGGCCCCAGTGAGATAGCTGGCGACAAAGATGGCCGCCAGCGGCAGCCACGCGCCCAGCGCGCTGCGGAACATCTTGCGGCTGTGGTCGACAGCGGGCCCCAGCACCAGAGCGTCGAGCGCGGCGACGATCAGCGCGAACGCCGCCGCCCGCGTCAGGGCGCTGAAGTCCGGCGCCGCGATCTTGTGCGCCAGCGTCGCGGCCGCGGCGATCGCCGGCGCGACCGACAGTCGCACGATCTCGGGCATTTCACCCGGCCAGACCTCGCGTCCCATGGCGTAGACGCCGCCGCACGCAGCCCACAGGACGAGCCCGCACACGATCAAAGCGCCCCACGCCATGCCGCCCCTCCGACGGAATTTTGCGCCCGAGGGCCTATCCCTTCAATTGCGCGATGATCCCGGCGATGTCTCCCATACCCCAATGCTCGGCGAAAAGCCCATTGGCGATCCGAAAGATATCGCAGGAGGAAAAGACAAGACGTCTGCCGGTCGGATCGACGCCGTAATAGACGCCCTCGTGTCGGCCTTCATAGAGGAAGCTCGCAGCGACCCGGTCGTCCTCGGCGAGGCTCGCCTGGATCGTGACCTTGAGGTCCGGCAGTCCCTTCAGCCGCGCGGCGAACAGGCCGACCGTCGCCGCCTTCCCCGTCAGGCCGGACGGCGGCGGCGGCGCGGCGGCGCTGACCTGATGGTTGACGTAATCCTCGGCGAACAGGGCGGCGAACGCGTCGATGTCGTGGGTGGACAGCGCGTCGGCGAATTTTTGCGCCATCGAGGCGTCGGCGGCTCTCGCCAACCGAGATGCTATCGGCGTCGCGGCGATCGCTGCGCCGGCCAGGAACGTTCTGCGTCGCATGGGGCTCTCTAACTCCGGCGAAGGGATCGCGGCCCTCCTTGAGCCAGTGTAGCCTGACCGGCCGGCCTGCGCGCGCAACATTGCGAGGATATTCACGCGCTGACGAGCGGCGGCGGCGCGAATCGCGTTACACAGGGCGACCCGAGGGTCACCACGGGCGGTTCCCGCCCCGCGGGTCGCCGTAAATGATCTTGTTATTGACTTCGCGCTCTACCCGGTCACACCAGCGGGCGCCGGGGTACTCCTCCGCCGCTTGGACGACTTTTGCCCGGCGCCAACGCGCCACGGGCGAGATCAGCCAGCCAACGACGCCGGTCCATGCCGGATTGCGCGGGTTCGCAAGTCCGGGCGTTCTCCGGGGGGCGGCGACGGACGCGCAGACGCATCGCGTTCCAAGAGCCGCCGCCCGGAGGCGGGGGCCTTGCGGCTCTCCGCAGCCATCTCAAGCTCGCTCGCTGTTCCCCAATCGGTTCGCCTCAAGCGTATTGCGCGAGGCCGTGGCCGAAGGACCAATTTTCTTTCACGACCTTGACGAGGTTCACGAACACGTCCTCCGGCCGGACCCCGGGGCTTTCGCCGAGCACCTCCGCGATCCGCCGGAACAGCGCTTTCTTCTGCTCCACGGTGCGGGTGTTGCTCACGGTAATCTGGATCAGCACCAGATCGTCGCTCCGAGCGACGCCAAAATACGACGGGCTGTAGCGGAAATTTGCCGCGTCATGCTCCGTGATGGCCATGAACTGGTCGTTTTCCGGCACGTCGAAGGTTTCGCGCATCGCGCGGTAAAGACCGTCGAAGATCGCCTGCCGGTAGGCTTCGGGCTTCCCGGCGCGAAGGGAGATGTGAGCGAGCGGCAAGGGAGGCTCCTTCCAATGGTGCCGCTTAACGTAGACCTCCGCCGGTCATTTTGGTATACTATGGATCTTGATATCAGAGATAACGTTTGGAAATGATTGACCGCCCGCTCGATCTGGACGCCGTTCAGGCTTTTGTCAGCGTCGTCGAGCTTGGCAGCTTCACTCGCGCGGCCGAAGCCATGCGAACAACTCAGGCTGCGGTCAGCCTGAAGCTCAAGCAACTCGAGAAAAGGCTCGGCTGCCGGCTCGTTGAGCGAACGCCCCGGCATGTGCAGCTTTCGTCGCGGGGCTCAACCTTCCTCGAACATGCTCGCAAGCTCCTTGAGGCGCACGATCGCGCGCTCGCCGGATTCGCGGCGGCCCGGCAGCAACTCACCATTGGCATGAGCGACCACGTTGCAGGGCCTGAGCTTCCCGCGCTGATCGCGCGCATGAACGCGCAGGACCCTCAATTGCTGGTCGAAATCCGGATCGCATCGTCGAGCGACCTGCTTCAGAGCTTCGATCGGCGGGAACTCGACACGGTGATCGTTCGCCTGCACCATGGGCGCAACGACGGCGAGATTCTCGCCCAGGAAAAATTCGGCTGGTTCGCCGCCCCCGGCTGGCGCCATCGCGCGGGCGAGCCTCTGCCTGTTGCAACAATGGCCGAGCCGTGCGGCGTGCGCGCGATCGCAACGCAGCTTCTCGATGCGGCAGGCGTGCCCTGGACGGAAATCTTCGTCGGCGGCGGCGTTGCGGCGGTGGCTGCGGCCGTCATGGCCGGGCTCGGCGTTGCCGCGCTGGCGCCGCGCATGTTGCCGTTTGGCGCCGTTGACGTCGGCCCCAAGCTCGGGCTTCCCGATTTGCCGCGCTTGCCGGTTCTGCTTCATACCAGGATGAAGGAGGGTCGACCGCGCGACGCGCTCGCGGCGCTCTCTGCGGCCTTCAGGAGCGCAGTGCGCGGCTAGAGCGAAAGGCGGTAACAAGACGCCGCCGCTTTCACTCCACGGAAAAATCCTCGATCCGGAACTCGCCGTCCGCCCGCTCGCCCTTCTCGGCGAGCTCGGCCTCGCGGCCGCGCAGCTCGACCCGGCGGATCTTTCCGGACGGCGTCTTCGGCAGCTCGGCGAACTCGATCCGGCGCACGCGCTTGTAGGGCGACAGGCGCTCGCGGACGTGGGCGAAGATCGAGGCGGCCGTGCTCGGCGGTCGGCGTCGAAGCCCGGCGCGAGCACGACATAGGCCTTGGGCGTGGTGAAGCGCACCGGATCGGGCGCGGGCACGACCGCCGCCTCCATCGACCGCCTCGTGCTCGATCAGCGCGCTCTCGAGCTCGAACGGGCTCAGCCGGTAGTCGCTCGACTTGAACACGTCGTCGGCCCGGCCGACGTAGGTGATGTAGCCCTCGGCGTCGCGCGAGGCGACGTCGCCGGTGCGGTAATAGGCGCCGCCGACCGGCGCCGGGCCGCCCGTCGTCGTCGGCGTAGCCGCGCATCAGGCCGACGGGGCGGGGCCTGAGCGGCAGCGCGATCTCGCCGTGGTCGCTCTCGAGCCCGTCGGCGTCGAGGAGCGCGATGCGATAGCCCGGCAGCGGCCGGCCCATCGAGCCCGGGATGACCTTCTGGCCCGGCGAATTGGCGACCATCATCGTCGTCTCGGTCTGGCCGTAGGAATCGCGCAGCGTCAGGCCCCAGGCGCGCCGCACCTGCTCGATCACCTCGGGGTTCAGCGGCTCGCCCGACGACATGATCTCCCGCACGTTCGACCTTCCAGGCGCTCGAGGTCTCCTGGATCAGCATGCGCCAGACGGTCGGGGGCGCGCAGAAGGTGGTGACGCCATGGGCGACGAGCGCGTCGAGCGCCGCGCGCGGCTCGAAGCGCCCGGCGAGCGCGACCACCGTCGCCCCGGCGTTCCAGGGCGCGAACACGCTCGACCAGGCGTGCTTCGCCCAGCCGGGCGAGGAGATGTTGAGATGCACGTCGCCGGGCTTGAGGCCGAGCCCGTACATGGTCGTCAGATGGCCGATCGGATAGCTCGCGTGGCTGTGGACGACGAGCTTCGAGCGCGCCGTCGTGCCGGAGGTGAAATAGAGCAGCATCGGGTCGTCGGCCCGCGTCGGCCCGTCGGGCTGGAAGCGCGCGTTCGGGCTCATCAGCGAGGCGAACGGCCGCCAGCCGTCAGGCGCGCGCGCCGACCGCGATGCGGATCACCTTCGTCTTCGATCTCGACGAATTTTCCGGCGTCCGCGCCGTGCGCGACCAGGAACTTCGCCCGGCCGCGCTCGAGCCGGTCGGCGATGTCGGCGGCGCCGAGCTGCGGCATGGCAGGGATGAGGACGAGGCCGAGCTTCATCGCCGCCAGCATCGTCACCCACAGCTCCGGCGTCGCGCCGAGCATCATCAGGAGCCGGTCGCCGCGCTTCGCCCCGATCGCGCGCAGGCCGTTGGCGAGGCTGGCGGAGCTGCGGGCGAGTTCGCCGAAGCTGCGGATCTCGACCGTTGTCGCCGATGACCTTCAGCGCGGTCTTCGCGACCGTGTCGCCGGCCGCGAGCTCGGCGTCGAACCAGTCGAGCGCCCAGTTGAACCGCTCCGGCCGCGGCCAGACGAACTGGGTCCTCGCGGCCGTGTAGCGGTCGTCGAGCGCGAGCAGAAGGTCGCGCGCCTCGCGGAAGGTCGGCGGCTCGGTGCGCGGCGGCAGGGGCGTGGAAAGGGAGGCCATGGCGGACTCGGCGGCAGGAGGGATTGGCGCCGTTCTACAGCGGTGCGCGAAAAAGTGGATGCCGGTTTTTCGCAAAAATCCGGCGTTTCAAGGAAACTCGATGAAGACGCGATTCCACCGAACCGCATCCTGCTCCAGTCCGCCGGGCGCCCGCTGTCAGCCTCGCCTTTTCGGCGCGTAGGGGTTGGCCCCGCTCGAGCGCAGCGAGAGCCGGATCGGCACGCCGATCAGGCCGAAGGTCTCGCGCAGGCCGTTGACGAGATAGCGCTTGTAGCTCTCCGGAATGTGCTCGACCGAGGTGCCGAACAGCACGAAGAACGGCGGGCGCGCCTTCGGCTGGGTCATGTAGCGGATCTTGATCCGCCGCCCCGACACGGCCGGCGGCGGCGTCGAATCGACGACCGGCGCCAGCCAGCGGTTGAGCCGCCCGGTCGAGATGCGCATGTTCCAGATCTCGTGCGTGGCGACCACCGCTTCGAGCAGCTTGTCGACATGCGCGCCGGTGAGGCCCGAGACGGGAACGACGCGCGTTCCGCGCAATTGCGGCAGCAGCCGGTCGGCCTCCTCGCGCAGTTCCCGCGCCTTGTCCGACTTGTTGTCGATCAGGTCCCACTTGTTGAGGCCGATGACCAGCGCCCTGCCCTCGCGCTCGACGAGATCGGCGAGCGTCAGGTCCTGCTTCTCGAACGGGATGGTCGCGTCGAGCAGGAGGACGACGACCTCGGCGAAGCGCACCGCGCGCAGCGCGTCGGCGACGGCGAGCTTCTCGACCTTCTCGACCACTCTCGAGCGGCGCCGCAAGCCCGCCGTGTCGAACAGCTTGAGCTTGCGACCGCGCCACTCGGTCTCGATCCCGATCGAGTCGCGGGTGATGCCGGGCTCGGGGCCGGTGAGCAGCCGCTCCTCGCCGAGAATGCGGTTGAGCAGCGTCGATTTGCCGGCGTTGGGGCGGCCGAGCACGGCGATGCGCAGCGGCTTCGTCGGATCGAGCTCGCTGCCGTCCTCCTCGTCGCCGAGCGCCAGGGGCTCGCCGTCGTCCTCCTCGTCCGGGTCGAGGCGGGCTGCGGGCGGCAGCGCTTCGGCGAGCGCGTCGTAGAGCTCGCCCAGGCCCTGGCCGTGCTCGGCGGAGAAGGCGATCGGGTCGCCGAGGCCGAGGCTGAAGGCGTCGTAGGCGCCGTCGCGCCCTGCCCCGCTCTCCGCCTTGTTGGCGACGACGATGATCGGCTTGCCGGCGCGGCGCACGGCGGCGGCGAAGTGCCGGTCGGTCCCGGTGATCCCGGCGCGCGCGTCGATAACGAACAGGATCGCGTCGCAGTCGGCGAGCGCGGTCTCGGTCTGCGCGCGCATGCGGCCGGCCAGCGTCTCCGGATCGCCTTCCTCGAGCCCCGCCGTGTCGACGACGGTGAAGGCGAGGTCGTACAGCCGCGCTTCGCCCTCGCGCCGGTCGCGGGTGACGCCCGGCTGGTCGTCGACCAGCGCGAGCTTCCTGCCGACGAGCCGATTGAACAGGGTCGACTTGCCGACGTTCGGTCGGCCGATGATGGCGACCTTGCTCATCCGCGCGCGATCATTTCGCCTTGCCGTTCGAGGCGACGAGGCCGAGCCAGCGCTCGGCGAGCTGGCGCTCGGTCGGCGAGTCTTCCGGATCGCCGAGCACGTCGTCGAGCTCTTTGCCGGCCTCGTCGTAGTCGCCGCGGCCGATCGCCAGCGCGCCGAGAGTCAGCTTGGCGAGGCGCCGATAGGGGCCGTCGGCGGACGCGAGCCCGGTCAGCGCCGCCGTCCCGGCCGCCTCTTCGCCCGGAACGTCGAGCTGAAGGAGGGCTGCGCGCAGCTTGGCCGCGTCGCGGAACAGGGGCTCGACCGAGCTGTTGCCGGCGATCGCCTGAAAGGCCGCGATCGCGGCGGCCGGGTCGGTCGACGCCTTGGCGCCGGCTTCGGTCATCTGCGCAAGGACCCGGTAGCCGCCCGGGCGCCTCGGCCGCGAGCTTGCTCAAGCCGCCGAAGGCCTCTTGCGGCTTGCCCGCGTCGAAGGCGGCGATCGCCGCCTGGAACTGGTCGCCGGCCGCCTGCGCGGCCTTCTCCTTCTCGTATTCCCAGTAGCGAAAGCCGGCCGCGGCGAGCACGATCAGCGACCGCCGCGGCGATGATGTGGTTCTGATACTTCTTCCAGAACTCCGCCGCCTTGTCGCGCCGGACTTCCTCGTCGACTTCCTGAAAGATATCCGTCATTTCATGCTCGATGCGCTGCCGGCGCGGCGCATTCGGACAGCCGCGGGCGAATTCGGGTTCGCCCTAACACACGCGACCGGGGAAAGCGAGCGGCCGCCATCGGCGCCATCTGGCGCGAACCCGGCGTTGTCCGTCGCGAAAACAGCGATCCGGCGACCGCCGCCGACCGTCACCGTCAAGCGGTCTCGGCCCGCGGGGTGGTCGCCCCGGCGAGCCGGCTATTCGTGCAGCTTGCCGATGTGCTTTTGTGAGTAGAGCGGCACGCCGATCTGATCGATCAGGGTCAGCTGCGCCTCGAGGAAGTCGATGTGTCCTTCCTCGTCGGAAAGAAGGCTCTCGAACAGGTTCTTGGTCACGCGGTCGTTGACGCTCTGGCTATATTGCGCGGCCTCGAGATAAAGCGTGCGGGCGCTGGTGCTCGGCCGCAAGGTCGCAGTCGATGATCTCCTTGATGCCCTTTCCGATGTGAAGCTGATCGAGCGACTGCATGTTCGGGTGCCCGTCGAGAAACAGGATGCGCGCCATGAGCTTGTCGGCGTGCTGCATCTCCTCGATCAATTCCGCGCGCCAGGTCTGGGCGAATTCCTTGTATCCCCAGTTGTCGAGAATGCGATAATGCAGCCAGTACTGGTTGATGGCCGCCAGCTCGTGGCGAAGCGCCGCATTGAGATATTCGAGAACCCGTTGATCGCCCTGCATGGCGACCTCCAATCATTCCTGGCGCCGGCTCCCGTTGCGCGAGGAGGATGGGACGGCGGACAAGGCTTCGCGCCCGAAACTAATGCAAGTCCCTTGTCATGAACGCAAGCGGAGTTCGGTCGTCGTTTACGGGCGTCCGTCTGGGCGGCGCTGTTTTCCCGTAACCCCCCGTCATGAAATCGTCGGCGCGCCGTCACATCGCCCTCCTGTCGGGAGGCGTCGCCCGCGCCTACGGCAGGATGTCGAGCACGGTCTCCTTCGGGCCGGCAGAGACGGACGCCCTTCGGCGCGACGACGATCGGCCGCTCGATCAGGATCGGGTTGGCGACCATGGCGTCGATCAGGTCGTCGTCGGCGAGGCCCGGGTCATCGAGGCCGAGGGCGGCATAGGGCGCCTCCTTCCGACGCAGCAATGCGCGCGCCGGCACGCCCATCGCCGCAATCAGTTCTTTGCAGCCGCGCGGGCGTCGGCGGAGTCTTCAGATACTCGATCACGACCGGCTCGACGCCGCTTTCGCGGATCATCGCCAGAACGTTGCGCGACGTGCCGCATTTCGGGTTGTGGTAGATGGTGATGGTCACAGAGGGGAATCCGCTTCCTTGAGCGGCCGCGCCTGCCGCGCCGCGATACAGTACGCGCCGGCGGCGACGATTGTCATCGCCAGAGCCGCCGGAGGTTCGAGACCCGTTCGCGAGGTTCACAGAACCGAAAGGTAACTCGTTCTATAGACATTCTCTTAGTTTCGCCAGCACTTTAATACCTGAGCGCCGATCCAAGTTCACCCTCGTGACGTATAGTCCGCGTGCGCCGTTTAGCCGCGGCGCGCGACTGTTGATAGCGGCCGCGCGACGGGGCATGACGCAAAACGTAGGTCGCGATCCAATCAAAAGAGGCGATGATGAGTGGATGTGAAAAGGGCGTGAGCCGCCGAACTGTTCTCATGGCTGCCGCCGGCGCCGTTCCGGTTCTGGCGCTGATGACGAGCGGCGCGCAGGCGAAGATGGCGCAGACCGCCGTAAAGTACCAGACGACCCCGAAGGACGGCAAGCAGTGCGACGGCTGCAACTTCTTCGTCGCCCCGAACGGCTGCAAGATGGTCGACGGCGAAATCGCGCCGACCGGCTACTGCACGCTCTGGACCAAGAAGCCCGGCTGACGCCTTCTGATGCGGCGGCTGGAGACGGCCGCCGCACTCCTCTGTTAGCCGGCAGCGGTTGCGCGAAGCCGTCTAGCCGCGCCGGATAATTCGCGCGTCCGCCTCGATCTCGACCTTCATCTCCGGCTTCAGGAGCGCCCCGACGATCACGATCGTCGCCGCCGGGCGGATGTCGGCGAAAACTTCGCCCTGCACCTTCAGGACGGCCTCGCATAAGGCTGCGTCGGTGACATAGGTGCGCAACCGCACGATATCCGCGAGTTCGCTGCCCGCCTCCTTCAGAACCTCGGCGAAGGTCGCATAGATGTTGCGCGCCTGCTCGAGCCGGGTCGTCCGGCATCGTCATCGACGCGTAGTCGTAGCCGGTGGTCCCGGAGACGTGGATTTCGTCGCCGGACACGACCGCGCGCGAATAGCCGAACGTCCGCTCGAACGGCGAGCCCGACGAGATCAGCCGGCGCGCAAGCCTCACGCCGGCCGCCTCACGCGAATTCCATGATCACCGCGTCGACCGCCAGCGAGTCGCCCTCCTTGGCGAGGATCGCCTTGATGACGCCGTCGCGCTCGGCCAGCAGCACGTTCTCCATCTTCATCGCCTCGACGATGCAGAGCTGCTCGCCCGACCTTGACGTCCTGCCCGACCTTGACCGCGATCGACTTGACGAGGCCGGGCATCGGGCACAGCAGCGTCTTCGAGCCGTCGGCGCCCTTGTTCTCGAGCATCAGCGCGGCGAGCTCCGCCTCGCGGCGGGTGTAGACGAGCGCGTCGACGCCGACGCCTGCGTGACGACAGGTGGTAGCCGTTCGGGATGGCGCGCGTCTTCACCGCGATCGCCGCGTCGATCGACGTTGCCGCGCCACAAGAGGTCGCCCGGTCTCCAGTCCGACTCGACATGGGCCCGGTACCCGTCGGCGAAGACGATCGAGAGGCCGGTCGGTCTCGGAATCCACCTCGAGCTCGATCCGGCTCTTGCCGAGCGCGACGGTGCGCTTGGTGTCGAAGGCGAGCAGTTCGGGCGCGCGCAACTGACCGGAGATGCGGCGCTTGCGCAGGTTCATCACGTGATCCATGTGGGCCGCCGCGACCGCGATCCGCTGCTCGGTCTCGCCCTCGGCGACCAGCGGCTGGAACCCGTCCGGGAACTCCTCGGCGATGAATCCGGTCGAGAGCCGTCCCTCGCGCCAGCGCGGATGCTGCATCAGCGTCGACAGGAACGGGATGTTGTGGCGGATGCCGTCGATGACGAACGAGTCGAGCGCGGTCGCCTGCGCCTTGATCGCGCTGAGCCGGTCGGGGGCGTGGGTGACGAGCTTGGCGATCATCGGGTCGTAGTGGATCGAGATCTCGCCGCCCTCGAACACGCCGGTGTCGTTGCGCACGGTCACGCCCTCGTGCGTCCCCTCCGCCGGCGGGCGATAGCGCACCAGACGGCCGGTCGAGGGCAGGAAGTTGCGGGTCGGATCCTCGGCGTAGACGCGGCTCTCGACCGCCCAGCCGTTGAGCTTCACGTCGGCCTGGGTCAGGCGCAGCTTCTCGCCGGCGGCGCTGCGGATCATCTCCTCGACGAGGTCGACGCCGGTGATCAGTTCGGTCACCGGATGCTCGACCTGCAGGCGGGTGTTCATCTCGAGGAAGTAGAAGCTCCGGTCCTGGCCGGCGACGAATTCGACCGTGCCGGCCGAGTCGTAGTCCACCGCCTTGGCGAGCGCGACCGCCTGCTCGCCCATCTTGCGGCGGGTCTCCTCGTCGAGCAGCGGCGAGGGCGCCTCCTCGATCACCTTCTGGTTGCGGCGCTGGATCGAGCATTCGCGCTCGCCGAGATAGATGACATGGCCGTGCTTGTCGCCGAGCACCTGGATCTCGACGTGGCGCGGATTGACGATGAACTTCTCGACGAACACGCGGTCGTCGCCGAACGAGCTCTTGGCCTCGGACTTGGCGCGGGCGAAGCCTTCGGCGACTTCCTCGCCGGCTGTGCGCGATGCGCATGCCCTTGCCGCCGCCGCCGGCCGAGGCCTTGATCATCACCGGATAGCCGATCTCGTCGGCGATGATGGCCGCGTGCTCGGGCGTCTCGATCACGCCGAGATAGCCGGGAACGGTCGAGACCTTGGCGGCGTTGGCGAATTTCTTCGATTCGATCTTGTCGCCCATCGCCTCGATGGCGCGGACGTTGGGGCCGATGAACACGATGCCGGCCTCGGCGAGCGCCTGGGCGAAGGCCGCGCGCTCGGACAGGAAGCCGTAGCCGGGATGCACCGCCTCGGCGCCCGTCTCCTTGCAGGCGGCGACGATCTTGTCGATCACGAGATAGGATTGCGCCGCGGCGGGCGGCCCGATGGCGACCGCCTCGTCCGCCATCTCGACATGCAGGGCGTCCTTGTCGGCTTCCGAATAGACCGCGACCGTCTTTATCCCCATGCGGCGCGCCGTCTTGATGACTCGGCAGGCGATTTCGCCGCGGTTGGCGATCAGGATTTTCTTGAACATCGGCTCCCCGTGGGACGAAAGCGCGTGCTTCTCCGGTTGGGGCCGTTCTATTGGAACCACGCGGGCTCGTAAACGGTGCGCGCCGTCGCAGGGGCTAGCTAATGGTATGAGGGCGGTGAGAAAACGGGCTCCCCGTTCGCCGGACCGGTTTCGGCCGGCCTCACCCGGCCCGCGCCCGCAGCGCCGCCTCGACGCCCGGCCATTGCGCCGCCCGCGCCCGCACCGCGGTCACGAACCATTGCGGCGCGCGATGCGCCTCCGCCAGCACGTTGACCAGCACGGCCAGCGCCTCGATCGACATGCACTCGTCTGCGCGCGCGATCAGCCATTGCGCCTCCTCGTCGGTGACGACGCCGGTCGGCCGCGACTGCCAGACGACGTAATCGGTGATGAGTTCGACGAACAGCTCGGTCCATTCCGGCGCGTTG
Organism: uncultured Alphaproteobacteria bacterium; assembly: GCA_963724785.1. Classification (GTDB taxonomy): domain Bacteria; phylum Pseudomonadota; class Alphaproteobacteria; order Rhizobiales; family Beijerinckiaceae; genus Roseiarcus. The sequence continues at coordinate 101,666 of CAVRWC010000002.1, forward strand.
TTCATCCGGGCGCGGGCGACGGCGAACAATTCGTCGGCGGTGTCCCGCGTGACCTCGCCGTCGGCGAATACTTCTCGCCGCAGCCAGGCGACGTCCTGCGCGGTGACTTTGCGGCCGAGGATCATCGCGCTGATGATCGTCCGGCTCTTCTCGACAGCGAAGCTCATGGTACGCACTCTCTCTGACGCCCGACGCCGCCGGCTCCGAACCGCCGGCTCCCTTTCCGATGCATGAAACCTGCACCGTAAAATTTGCCGACAAATGAATCGAAGCGCCGCGCCGGGAAGAGCTTGCCGGCACAGTTAAGGCGCAGCAAAACGGCATGGTTTCGCGAGAATGAACGCTTCCAGTACAAATTCTGTTCCGGGCGCGGCAGGCGCATCCTTTCTCGCGGCGCCCGATCCCTTCACGGCGGAGCCGCCGATCGGCGGCCGCTTTGGAAATTGACAAGGCCAAATCCGTCGACGCACGATGCCGGAAATCGCGGGAGAGGACTTGAGACGTGACGTCGCCGACATTGGAGCGTCGCCGCTGGACGATCGGGGTCCTGCTCGGCGTCGGCATCCTGATCAACTATTTCGACCGGGTGAACATTTCCGTCGCCGCGCCGCAGCTCCAGCAGGAGTTCAACCTGACGCCGGCGGACCTCGGGCTCCTGTTCAGCGCCTTCTTCTGGTCCTACGCCATCCTCCAGGTGCCGGTCGGCATGGTGCTCGACCGGTTCGGCGTGACGACCGTCAGCCGGATCGGCGCCTTCCTCTGGGGCGTCGCCTCCGCCATGGTCGCCTTCGCCACCGGCTTCGGCTTCATTTTCGGCGCCCGCGTCCTGCTCGGCGTCGCCGAGGCGCCGGCCTTTCCGGCCAATTCCAAGGCGACCGGCTACTGGTTCCCGCGCGGCGAACGCGCGACGGCAACGGCGATTTTCGACGCCGCGGCCAAATTCTCCAACGTCATCGGCGTGCCGCTGGTCGCCTTCGCCGTGGTCTCTTTCGGCTGGCGGTGGGGTTTCGGCGTCACGGCCATTCTGAGCTTCGCCTATTTCGTCGCCTATTGGTTTCTCTATCGCGATCCGAGCCAGGATCCGAAGCTGAGCCCGGAGGAATACGCCTATATCCGCGACGGCGGCGCGACGCCCGAGGGCCCGTCCGGCGCGAGCCCGTTCGCCATGCTCGGCTACCTGCTCAGGAACCGCAAAGTTTGGGGCCTGACCATCGGCTTCGCCGCCTACGGCTATACCTTCTACCTGTTCCTCACCTGGCTGCCGGGCTATCTCGTCAGCCAGATGCACATGAGCATCCTCAAGTCGGCCGGCTATGCCGCGATCCCCTGGCTTTTCGCCTCCATCGCGGATCTCGTTGGTCGGCGGCTGGCTGATCGACGCGCTGATCTCAGCGCGGCCACGACGAGACGGTGGTGCGCAAGACCGTGCTGGTCAGCGGGATGGTTCTCGGGCTCGCCGTGTTCGGCGCGACGATGACCGACAACCCGGTCTGGGCGATCGTCTGGATCACGATCGCGCTCAGCGGCCTTGCCGCGGCGGCGCCGGTCGGATGGTCGATCCCGTCGCTGATCGCGCCGCGCGGCGGCACGGGCATCATCGGCGGGGTGATGAACTTCCTCAACAACCTGATGGGCGCGGTGGCGCCCGCGGTGACCGGCTTGCTGGTCGGCGCGACGAATTCGTTCTCGAGCGCGTTCCTGGTCGCGGGCGTCGTGCTGCTGATCGGCATCTTCTCCTATGTGGTCGTGCTCGGGCGGATCGAGCCGATCCCCGAGCCGCCGGGCGAACCGGCGACGGGGGCGTCCCCATGAGCCAGGACAAGCTTCCCGACGCGGCCGATGCGCGCCGGCCCGTTGCGCTGGTGATCATGGGCGTGTCCGGCAGCGGCAAGTCCACGGTCGGCGAACGATTGGCCGAGCGCCTCGGCTGGACGATGGCGGAGGGCGACCGCCTCCACCCGCCCGGAAACGTCGAGAAGATGCGGCAGGGCGTGCCCCTCGACCGACGCGGACCGGGCGCCCTGGCTCGACCGGATCGGCGAACTCCTCAAGGGCTGGGCGGCCGAGGGCCGTTCGGGCCTCGTGACCTGCTCGGCGCTCAAGCGCGCCTACCGCCAGCGCCTGCGTCGCCGCCCGGCCGGACCTCCGCTTCGTCTACCTCAAGGGATCGGCGGCGCTGATCGCCGGCGCGGGTCGAAGGCGCGCCATCACGAATACATGCCCGCCTCGCTCCTGAAGAGCCAGTTCGACACCTTGGAAGAGCCCCTGCCCGGCGAGCCGGTTATCACCGTCGACGCCGGCGAGGCGCCGGAGGCCGAGGTGGAGGCGATCGTCGCGGCGCTGGGCCTGTAGACTCTTCGCCCGAAGCGCTCCGACCGGGGAATCGACATCAAGGATGAGCCTGTGGCCCGGACCGCGATTGCGGGCCCTCTCTCGGCGAGAGTTGCGATCCCTGGACGCGGGCGTAATGGACGGCGGCGTTACGCAAAGAACGGTCTATGGAGAGCAATTAACGGGCTGGACCCGGGCGTTTGCCTCCTTTTGAGGTAGTACGCTACGCAAATCCAGTACTTTAGGCATATGTCATACCTATTTGGCAGTGCTCACCAATACGCCCAATGGTTACGAGCGTATCTTAAGCGAGCTTACACTTGTCCACTTAAATGTTGACTGACGATTGATTCGCGTCTTTTAGTTACTCGCAAACGCGGGGGCTAAGTGAGCGCGCCAGTCGAAGTCGCAATTGTTGGCGCGGGTCCGTATGGGCTTTCCCTGGCGGCACATCTCGCGGCCTCTGGAGTTCAGACGCGCATATTCGGCCGGCCAATGGACAGTTGGCTGAATCATATGCCGGAAGGGATGCTGTTAAAATCGGACCCTTTCGCCTCGAATCTGTCGGACCCGCAAGACTTTCTTACGCTCGCGCGCTTTTCCGAAGAGCAATCGATCCCGTACAGCGATTCCGCCCCAGTCGGACTCGATACTTTCTGTGACTACGGTCTCGCTTTTCAAAAGCGCTGGGCGCCGTGGCTGGAGGATGTCCAGGTCAGCGCGGTTGAACGGAATGGCCACGCATTTACCCTGCACCTCGACAACGGCGAGAAGGCGAGCGCCCGGCGTGTCGTCGTGGCAATCGGCGTTGGCCCTTTCCGATATCTGCCCGAAACCTTGAGCGCGCTCCCGAAAGGATTGGTTTCGCACAGCTTCGATCACCACGATGTGTCGGTTTTTTCTGGAGAGCGCGTCGCCGTCCTTGGCGGCGGCGCCTCAGCGATTGACCTTGCCGGTCTCCTCCATGAGCGCGGGTGCAACGTCGCTTTGGTCAGCCGTCGCACGGATCTGAGGTTTTCCGGAAGCCGAGGTCCGCAATCCGGCGGCGCTGCTTCAACATGGCGCCGTCTACGGCATCCCCCTTCCGGCCTGGGGCCAGGGTTGCGGTCCCGCTTCAGCACAGACGCGCCCCTGCTGATCCACGCGTTGCCAAAGAAACTCCGGCTTGAATTCGTCCGCCGCCATTTGGGGCCCGCAGCTTCCGGGGTGATGAAAGACAAGGTCATCGGCCGCGTCCCCTTGCTGCTCGGGCGCGAGCTCGCCGCAGCGACGGCCGATGACGGGGGTGTGACGCTGACCTTGAGCAAGAAGGACGGCCAGCAAGATAGCCTTCATGTCGATCACGTGATCGCGGCGACCGGATTCCGTGTCAACTTGGACGGCCTGAGCTTTTTAAGCCCATCTTTACGTGCGGGCATGGCCGAGTATCAAAGAACGCCCGTCCTCAGCCGATCCTTCGAATCGTCCATTCCGGGCCTCTATTTCATCGGTCCCGCGGCGGCTGCGAGCTTCGGCCCGATGATGCGCTTCACATTTGGGGCTCGATACGCCGCCCGGCGGCTGACGCCCGCGCTCGTCAAGTCCCGGAGAGCGTCTGAAAGCAAAGCCTTTGCCGGGCTGACCCTGGGCTTCCAAGCAAGAACCCGCGTCTAATGCCGAAAGTCCTTGTGGCGAGCGCGTTGATATGGCCAAACGCCGTGCGTCTTTGCCGTGCGTTTCGCGAAGTCGGCTTCGATGTCGGCGCGGTCGCGCTTCCGCAGCACCCGGTCCACCGTTCGAAAGCGCCGAACCGCACGTTCGGCTATCGCGCGAAGGCCCCGCTCGAGAGTTTGCGTGAGGCGATCGCAAAGGACGCGCCGGACATCATCATCCCCTGCGACGACAGGATTCTCGGCCACTTGTGCGCGCTCCGGCTGGTCGGAGACGACGACACTTCGGCGCTGATCGAGACGTCTCTCGGACGCGGAGGCGCCGGCGGCGCCATCGCCAAGCGAGGCGCGCTCGCGGAAATCCGTGGGTTGGCTGACGTGGACATCCCCCGCACGGATAACGTCGACAGCGTCTCGGATCTTCGAGATTGGGCGCGCAAGAACGGTCTGCCGGCCGTCTTGAAGCTGGACGGCAGCTGGGGCGGCAACGACGTCGTCATTGTTCGGCGCGAGTCGGACATTCGCAGAGCCTTTTGGGAGATGAGGCTGCGCCAGAGCCTATTCAGGGGCCTCAGGCGCTACCTGATGAAGCGGGATGTTGAGGCTCTTCGTGTTCGCCCAAGGCCGGCCATCAGCGTCCAGACTTTTGTGGCCGGGAGACCGGCAAATGCTGCGGTCGCATGCTGGCGTGGCGAGGTCATCGCGCAGGTCGCCGTGGAGGCGGTGGAGTTGGCGTCTCCGTTCGGCATGGCGACCGTCGTGCGCGTGGTCGAAGGCGACGCGATGATCGCCGCAGCCCGCTCGATATGCCGTCACTACATGCTTTCAGGACTGCACGGCTTTGATTTCGTCATCGAGGAGGGGAGCGGGGCCGTCAAACTCATCGAGATCAATCCGCGCGCAACGCAGATCGGCCATTTTCCCCTGGGACCGGGGCGCGACCTGGCGGCAGCGCTGTTCGAGGCCCTATCGGGTCGTTCAGCCGCTTGCCGGCGGCCTATCGAATCGGCGGACGTTTCCCTCTTTCCGGGCGAATGGCGTCGCGATCCACAAAGTGCATATTTAAAAAGCACATTTCACGATGTCCCAACCGACGAGATGGACCTCGCGCAGTATTACGGCTTCGATCCCTTTCATGACTTGGCCCCCTTGGCGTTCGCCTTGCCTCAAGGCCGTAGCTGAGGCGGCCTTTACGGATCCGGTGAAACGCGCCGTAACCCCTATCCCCGCCCGCTCCCACACCCGCATCGCGTCCGCGCCGTAGGTCGCGGTCTCGACCAGCCGGTAGCGCGAGGGGTCGGCGAGCGTCGCGCGGGCCGCCTCGCTCAGCGCCGGCACGCCCGGACGGCCGAGCGGCTTCTCGGCGGTGAAGATCACCACCGCGTCGGCAAGCGCCGAGCGCGATCAGGCGGGCCGCAACGCGCGGGCCGCCTTCGCTGAAGACCCGCGTGATCCCGCGGGCCGAGAGCGCCTTCAACGCCGCGCCGAGGTCGACGATGACCCTCGCCGTCGAGGGCGACGCGCTCGACGATCACGCCGAGGTCTTGAAGGCGCCGGGCCGCCTCCTCCGGCGCGGCCTCGCCGGCGATGACGAGCGTCGGCAGGTCGCGCGCGCTGGTCGCGAGGCGCGAGCGCAGCGGCAGGCGCAGGCGGGTGTCGAGCACGACCCGCCACGGCTTGCGGTCGAGGCCGGGCAGACGGACCGTCAGCGCCGGGATCGTCGGCGAGCGCGGTCTCGACGCCGACCATGATCGCCTCGTGGGTCGCGCGCAGGATCTGCACGCGCGCGTTGGCGATCGGGCCGGTGATTTTCAGACGCGGATCGTTGCGGACCGGCCGAGGCGAAGCCGTCCGCCGTCTCGGCGAGCTTCAGCGTCACGGAGGGGCGGCCTTCGGTCACGCGGCGGATGTGGCCGAGATGGTCGCGCCGCGCCTGGCCGGCCCCCGGCCCGACCGTCACCGCGATTCCGGCGGCGCGGAGCCGCGCATGGCCCTGGCCGCCGACCAGCGGATTGGGGTCCTCGATCGCGGTCACCACCCGGGCGACGCCGGCCTCGATCACCGCGTCGGCGCAAGGGGGCGAAGCGCCGAAATGCGAGCAGGGCTCGAGCGTCACATAGAGCGTCGCGCCGCGCGCCGCGTCGCCGGCTTCCGCGAGCGCGATCGCCTCGGCGTGCGGACGGCCGCCGGGCGCGGTGACGCCGCGGCCGACGACCGCGCCGTCCCTGACCAGAATCGCGCCGACCGAAGGATTGGGCGCGGCGAGCCCGAGCGACCGCTCGCCGAGGTTCAGCGCCGCCTGCATCCAGCGTTCGTCGTCGTCCGCCCCGGCGCGCCGGCGCGCTCATGGCGCCTGCGGCTCCTTGCGCTTGCGCGGCGCGGCGGGTTCGGCGATCGAGCTCAGGCTCAGCCTCAAGTTCGCCGACGATCGCGTTGAAATCGCGGGCTTCCCGGAAGTTGCGGTAGACGGAGGCGAAGCGCACGTAGGCGACGTCGTCGATCGCCTTCAGGCCCTCCATGACCAGTTCGCCGATCCGGTCGGTCGGGATGTCGCCATCGGTCTGGCTCTCGAGCTGGCGCACGACGCCGTTGACCATCCGCTCGATCCGCTCGGGCTCGACCGAGCGCTTGCGCAACGCCACCTGAACCGAGCGCATCAGCTTGTCGCGGTCGAACGGCACGCGCCGGCCGCTCTTCTTCACCACCATGAGTTCGCGCAACTGGACGCGCTCGAACGTGGTGAACCGTCCGCCGCAGTCCGGGCAGACCCGACGGCGGCGAATCGACGACGAATTCTCCGTCGGGCGGGAGTCCTTCACCTGGGTGTCGAGGCCGCCGCAATACGGACACCGCATCCTGAGCCGCCCCTTGTTGAAGCCGTCGACGACTCAGTAGATCGGGAAGCGGCGGGTCAACTCTGCGACCTCGGCGCGCACCTTCGCCTCGACCTCGCCATTGCGCTCGTCGCCGTGCGCCGCCAGGCCGTCCAGCGTCTCGACGATCAACTGGCCGACCTTGGCGAACTCGGCGACGCCGAAGCCGCGCGAGGTGGCGGCGGGCGTGCCGAGCCGGACGCCCGAGGTCACGAACGGCTTCTGCGGGTCGAAGGGAATGCCGTTCTTGTTGCAGGTGATGCGCGCGCGGCCGAGCGCCGCCTCGGCCGCCTTGCCGGTCAGCCCCTTCGGCGTCAGGTCGACCAGCATCAGGTGGTTGTCGGTGCCCCCCGTCACCAGCTTGTAGCCGCCGGCCAGGATTTCCCTCGCGAGCGCCTGGGCGTTGTCGACCACGGCGCGGGCGTAGTTCTGGAACTCCGGCGTCAGCGCCTCATGGAAGGCGACCGCCTTGGCGGCGATGACATGCATCAGCGGTCCGCCCTGAAGGCCGGGGAAAATCGCCGAGTTGATCTTTTTGGCGAGATCCTCGTCGTTGGTCAGGATCATGCCGCCGCGCGGGCCGCGCAGGGTCTTGTGAGTGGTGGTGGTGACGACATGGGCGTGCGGGAACGGAGACGGATGCGTCCCGCCCGCCACCAGCCCGGCGAAATGGGCGATGTCCACCATGAAAGTGGCGCCGACCTCGTCGCAGATGGCGCGAAAACGCTCAAAATCCCAGAAGCGGGCGTAGGCCGAACCGCCGGCGATGATCAGCTTCGGCTTATGTTCGCGCGCCAGCCGCTGGACGTCGTCCATGTCGATGCGTTGCGTCAGGCGGTCGACGCCGTAGGAGACGGGTTTGAACCAGCGGCCCGACAGGTTGACCGGCGAGCCGTGGGTCAGGTGGCCGCCGGCCGCGAGATCGAGTCCCATGAACGTGTCGCCCGGTTGCAGGAGGGCGAGGAACACGCCCTGGTTCGCCTGGCTGCCGGAATTCGGCTGGACGTTGGCGAAGCGGCAGTCGAACAAAATGCAGGCGCGCTCGATCGCCAGCTTCTCGGCGATGTCGACGAACTGGCAGCCGCCATAGTAGCGCTTGCCCGGGTACCCTTCCGCATATTTGTTGGTCATCACCGAACCCTGCGCCTCGAGCACGGCGCGGGAGACGATGTTCTCCGAGGCGATCAGCTCGATCTCGTCGCGCTGCCGGCCGATCTCCAACTCGACCGCGCGGGCGATCTCCGGGTCGGCCGCGGACAGCGGGGCGGAGAAGAACGAGTTCGAGCGGATCGGCGGGTTCGGGCTGGCGTTCATCGATGGACTTTCCGGATCGCAAGGTGAGGCGAATTGCGGGACGAGAGGTGTTGACCGCGCCATAGCACGAGCCGCCCGGCAGCAAAAGACTTGCGGTCCCGGCGCGCAGAAAACACAAGGGATAGCGTCAGCGGGATCGCAACGCGGCGCATCGCAGCCGCAATCGGGCCCGCCTCTAGCGGCGATTCCGAGTCAGCGCGGCGGCGGCTTTGTGAAAATCACCACTTCGTCCTTGCCGACGCGGTCGAGCTCGACGTGCGCCTCCTCGTCGAGCAGGTCGCGGTCGACGCTGTCGGGCCGGAGCCCCGCGACCCGCCGCTCCCAGCGGGCGCGCTCGTCCTTGAGGGCGGCGAGCTGAGCCTGCAGCGCCACGGCCTCGGCGGCGTCCTTCTCCGCCGCCTTTAGCCCGTGCGCGCCGTTCGACGCGCCCCAGACGAGGTAGCCGGTCGCCACCCCGAGCACGAGGTAGAAGACGATCGGCACGACGATCGAGCGCAGGCGGGTTCTGACGACCATGCGCCGATCGTGGCCGAGCCTTGGTTAAGGCCGGGTTACGCTCCCGAACCTTTGATCGTCGAACGGCCGGCGAAACGCGCCTGCTCGCCGAGCTCCTCCTCGATGCGGATCAGCTGGTTGTACTTGGCCAGACGGTCGGAGCGCGACAGCGAGCCGGTCTTGATCTGCCCGCAGTTGGTGGCGACCGCGAGGTCGGCGATGGTCGAGTCCTCGGTCTCGCCGGAGCGGTGCGACATCACCGCCGAGTAGCCGGCGCGATGGGCCATGTCGACGGCGGCCAGCGTCTCGCTCAGCGAGCCGATCTGGTTGACCTTGATCAGGATCGAGTTGCGACGCCTTCCTTGATGCCGCGGGCGAGGATTTCCGTGTTGGTGACGAAGATGTCGTCGCCGACGAGTTGGACGGCGCGCCCCGATCTTGTCGGTCAGGAGCTTCCAGCCGGCCCAGTCCTGCTCGGCCATGCCGTCCTCGATCGAGACGATCGGATAGGCGCCGAACAGCTTGACCAGGTAGTCGACCTGCTCCTCGACCGAGCGCGTCTTGCCCTCGCCCTCGTAGACATACTTGCCGTCCTTGAAGAACTCGGAAGCCGCCGGATCGAGGGCGAGCGCGATGTCGACGCCGGGCTTGAAGCCCGCCGCCTCGATCGCCTTCACGCAGAAGTCGAGCGCGGCCTCGGCCGAGGGAAGGTTCGGGGCGAAGCCGCCCTCGTCGCCGACGTTGGTGTTGTGGCCGGCCTTCTTCAGCGCGCTCTTCAGGGCGTGGAACGTCTCGGCGCCCCAGCGCACCGCGTCGGCGAGCGACGGGGCGCCGACCGGCATGATCATGAATTCCTGGAAGTCGATCGGGTTGTCGGCATGGGCGCCGCCGTTGACGACGTTCATCATCGGGGTCGGCAGGACGCGCGCGGTCGTGCCGCCGACATAGCGGTAGAGCGGCAGTCCGGAGGCCTCGGCCGCCGCCTTGGCGACCGCGAGCGACACGCCGAGGACGGCGTTGGCGCCGAGCCGCGACTTGTTGGCGTGCCGTCGAGCGCGATCATCGTCTCGTCGATCTTGAGCTGATCTTCGGCGTCGAGGCCGGAGACGGCGTCGAAAATGTCGCGGTTGACGGCCTCGACCGCCCTCAAGCACGCCCTTGCCGCCGTAGCGGCCCTTGTCGCCGTCGCGCAGTTCCACAGCCTCGCGCGTCCCGGTCGAGGCGCCCGACGGGACGGCGGCCCGGCCCATCGAGCCGTCCTCGAGGACCACATCCACCTCGACCGTCGGATTGCCGCGGCTGTCGAGGATCTCACGCGCGACGACGTTGACGATTGCAGTCATGACGGACTTCCTTCCTGGCGTTTTCCGCGCGGCTTTTACGCTATCCCGAAGGCCGGCGGAAGACGGGCGAATTGCCTCACCCGGTCCGGTGGACGCCGTACATTTGCTTCGCGGGAGATACAATTGACCAATTCGCCCATTGTCAGAAAATATTTGCATGGCAGGGCTGCTTCGCCCCGTGACAGGGCTCGAAAAGTGGAATAGCAATGTCGGCGCGAAAAGGAGGCCGCTGCCAAAGCTTTTTGGCGCCGGACGCCGCAAAGTCTGTGGGAGGACGACACGCTTTGCCGCCTCGAACCGGAGCAAGTCACGCGCCGGGAAAGATCAAAAATATAATCGAGGCGCAGAAGCGTTAGCGAGGACGGAAACAAGGGGCGAGACGCCCGAGGGCGTCTCGCCCCTTGATTTTGCGCCGTCAACGCTTGCCCCAATAAGGGCAAAGGTTTGACACAATCCAGCGCCGCGGGACCGAGGTGAACGCCATCCGCGTCAGCGGCCTTCGCCCTCGCCTTCCGCCCAGCCGCGGCGCGCCTCTTCGATGTAGGCGTCGAGACGTCCCTCGCCGATCGCCTTGCGGGCGCCCGCCATCAGCTCCTGGTAATAGGCGAGATTGATCTCGGTCAGCGCCATCATGGCGAGGATCTCGCCCGACTTGACGAGGTGGCGCCAGTAGGCGCGCGAATAGTCGCGCGCCATCGGCGAGGTCGACAGCGGGTCGATCGGCCGCGGATCGTCGGCGAAGCGGGCGTTGCGCAGGTTCATCCGGCCGCGCCCGGGTGAAGACCATGCCGTGCCGTCCGGCCCGGGTCGGCATGACGCAGTCGAACATGTCGACGCCGCGCCTGAGCGCCTGCAACAGGTCGTCCGGCGTGCCGACGCCCATGAGATAGCGCGGCTTTTCCTCCGGCAGGTGCGGGATCACCGTCTCGATCATCGCGAGCATGTCGGCCTGCGGCTCGCCGACCGCCAGGCCGCCGATCGCGTAGCCGTGGAAGCCCATGCCGACCAGCGCTCTGGCGCTCTCGATCCGCAGCGCCTGCTCGACGCCGCCCTGGACGATGCCGAACACCGCCCGGCCCGGCTGATCGTCGCCGAAGGCCGCCTTCGACCGCTCCGCCCAGCGCAGCGACAGGCGCATGGCGCGCTCGGCCTCCTCGGGCGGGCACGGCAGCTTCACGCATTCGTCGAACTGCATCTGGATGTCGGAGCCGAGCAGCCGCTGGATCTCCATCGACCGCTCCGGCGTCAGCTCGTGGCGCGAGCCGTCGATGTGCGACTGGAAGGCCACGCCCTGCTCGCTGACCTTGCGCAGCTTGGCGAGGCTCATCACCTGGAAGCCGCCGGAATCGGTCAGGATCGGATCGCGGCCAGTTCATGAACCTGTGCAGGCCGCCGAGCGCCGCGATCCGCTCGGCGCCCGGCGCGAGCATCAGGTGATAGGTGTTGCAGAGGACGATGTCGGCGCCGGTCGCGCGCACGTCCTCGGGCCGCATCGCCTTGACCGTCGCCGCCGTGCCGACCGGCATGAAGGCCGGCGTGCGGATGTCTCCGCGCGGCGTCTGAAGCGTCCCGAGGCGCGCGGCGCCGTCGCGGGCGTGGAGGGTCAGGGCGATGGCGTCGGTCATGCGGTCGGCCGGCTCTGCGCCGCGTTCGCCGATCAGCAGGCAGGCGTCGCCGTAGGAATAGAAGCGATAGCCCGCTTCGATCGCGTGGGCGTAGGCCGCCTTCATGACGTCGAGCCCGCTGAAGGCGGAGACCAGCATGAACAGCGTCGAGCGCGGCAGGTGGAAGTTGGTCATCAGCGCGTCGACGGCGCGGAAGCGGTAGCCGGGCGTGATGAAGATCGCCGTCTCGCCGGCGAAGGGGCGGATGCAGCCGCGTCTCGTCGGCGGCGCTTTCGAGGATGCGCGCCGAGGTCGTGCCGACGGCGACGATCCGCCCGCCGGCGGCGCGCGCGTCTGTTCAGCGCGTCGGCCGTCGCCGCGTCGATCGCGCCCCACTCGCTGTGCATGACGTGGTCGCTCGGTGTCCTCGGCCTTGACCGGCAGGAAGGTTCCGGCGCCGACATGCAGCGTCACGCGATGGAGCGCGACGCCGCGCGCCGCGATCCGCTCGGCGAGCCGCGGCGTGAAATGGAGCCCGGCGGTCGGCGCGGCGACCGCGCCCTCGCGCGCGGCGAACATGGTCTGGTAGTCGGCGCGGTCCTTCTCGGCCGGCGCGCGCCGGGCGGCGATGTAGGGCGGCAGCGGCGGCCGCGCCGATGCGGTCGATCGCCTCGTCGAGCGCGGCGCCGAAAAACTCGAAGCGCAGCGTGACCTCGCCGGCCTCGCCCTTCTCCTCGACCTCGGCGTCGAGCGCGGCGAGCAGGCAGGCCATGCTCTCGCGCGCCTCGCCGAACCGGATGCGCTCGCCGACCTTGAGCTTCTTGGCCGGCCTGACCAGCGCCCGCCAGCGGCAATCGTCGATCCGCTTGATCAGCGTCGCCTCGATCGCCGCGACCGCCTCGCCCCGCACGCGAATCCCGTCGAGCCGCGCCGCGATCACTTTGGTGTCGTTGACGACGAGCGCGTCGCCGGGCCGCAGAATAGTCCGGCAGGTCGGAGACGCGCGGCGTCCGTCAGCGCCGCCGTCCGGCGCGACGACGAGCATCCGCGCGCGTCGCGCGGCGAGGCCGGCTCGAGCGCGATGCGGTCGGGGGGCAGCTCGAAGTCGAAGGCGTCGACGCGCATTTGACCATCATCACATATCGTAGTTCTCGCGCGCTAAGCGCGAATCGGCACGGAACTACGCTGTTACCAATTTGTGATCTTCGAATTGGCCTCTCTAGAAAATTCACGCGGTTCCGCGATCAGGTCAATACCTTCACCACGGAGGATCACGCTACAGTTGCACACAAAGACATGCGATCGATCCGCCGCCATACCAACACTTCGGGCAGACGTGCATCAGTCACGATGCTGACCCCTGAAATATGGTAATAGCCGCTCGGGTGCGACGTGGCCACGAGACCGCTGGGCCCGGCCTATTGGACGATCGGCCTAACAATCTTGAAGCGATTGCACTCTGCGCACGAACTCTGTCGCAGCAGCGGTCCTCGTCGTAACCACTTCGTCCAGGTCCGCGCTGCCAATCGTCAATGAAGGCGAGAAACTCGACGCCGGTTACAGGCTACGACCGTGGTCGTCGATAGCTCCGTGATAGTCGAGATCAAATCGATCGACTGCTTATCCGGCCGCCGAGGTTCGACGACGCGTCAGAGTCTTCGACATACCTGAAATTGTCCAGAGCGATCTGCGAAGTCGGCTGTCTCGAATGACACTTCAACGTCGCCCTGTTCAAGCAGGGCTCAAGCGCTTTGTCTCTAGTCGATCCTCAGCTCAGCGTCGCCTTGACGATCTTGTCGGGGTCGCGCACGGGCTCGCCGCGCTTGATCTTGTCGACGTTCTCCATGCCGGACGTCACCTTGCCCCACACCGTGTACTGGCGGTCGAGGAAGTGGGCGTCGTCGAAGCAGATGAAGAACTGCGAATTGGCCGAATCCGGGCTCGCGGCGCGCGCCATCGACACCGTGCCGCGCACATGCGGCTCGGCGTTGAACTCGGCCTTGAGGTTCGGGTACTTCGAGCCGCCGGTGCCGGTGCCGTGCGGGCATCCGGTCTGGGCCATGAAGCCTTCGATCACCCGATGGAAGACGACGCCGTCGTAAAAGCCCTCGGACACCAGCTTCTTGATGTGGGCGACGTGGTTCGGCGCGACGGCCGGGTTCAGTTCGATGACGACCGGTCCCTTGGTCGTCTCGAGGGTCAGCGTATTGCCTGCGCTCATGTCAAAAAACTCCTATTTCGACGATCCGGCCATCTTCATGGAAATGATCTTGTCCGGGTTTGTCACCGCTGCCATTATTGGCCTGCGTTCCCGCCTTGATCTTGTCCACGACGTCCATGCCCGAGACGACCTCGCCGAACGCGGTGTACTGGCCGTCGAGGAAGCCGCCGTCGCCGAACATGATGAAGAACTGCGAGTTGGCCGAGTCCGGGTCGTTGGTGCGCGCCATGCCGAGCACGCCGCGCTTGAAATGGGTCGGGTTGAACTCGGCCTTCAGGTTCGGCAGGTCGGAGCCGCCCTCGCCGGTGCCGGTCGGGTCGCCCGTCTGCGCCATGAAGCCGGGGATGACGCGATGGAACACGAGGCCGTCGTAGAAGCCGCGCTTGACCAGGGCCTTGATCTGCTCGACGTGCTTGGGCGCCCAGTCGGGCCGGAGCCGGATGACGACCTTGCCGTTCTTGAGCGTCATGATGACGGTGTTGTCGGCGTCCTCGGTCACGGCCCAGGCCGCCCCGGCGGCGAGAAGGGGAAGCGCAAGCGCCGCGCGGCGGCTGAGAGCGAACATGCAAAGCCTCGGAAGGAAACGCGGCCGTGCGCCGCGCGGGCGCTCAATAGCAGGTTGAAGGCGCGTTGCAACCGCGCGGGGCGGAAGATCGAGGGGTTCGAAGGCGAAACGATGTCATTTCCGGTCCGCGACAGCGGCGCCGTGTCGATCGCGCACAGCTAGCCGCGGTCGCCGGCCCGGCCCTCTCGGCATTCCGGCAATCGGTGGCGACGCGGACGACCCCCTCCGTTAAGCTTCTGTCGCGGGCTTCCGACTGTCGCCCGGGCTCCTTGATCGAGCAGCCCGCGCCCACGGAAATTTAATTTCGCCCCGCGGAACAATCCCAATTTTGCCCTTTTTGCTCGTTAGCCCGAATGTGAACACGGCCGGGCGGCTTTCCTCTAAACGTGTCCGAGGGTTGATGAACAGCATCTCGTTTGCCGTCTTGGGATTTGTCGTGCTCCTGGCTACGCCCGTCGTCGCCGAGCCGTTGACTCGCAGTTGCGACTACAAGGGCGACGGAAAGATTGGGCCGCTCACCATCGATTTCGACGAGGCCGCACGCTCGGTGCGGGTGACGACGCAGGACGGACGCGTATACCGCTACCAGGACGGCGTGACCGGGCGCATCGGCCCCACAACCGCAGACGACGACCTCGGCCCGGTCGAGCAGTTCGTCAACCTGAGGCCGGGCCGGGTCGAGGTCGGCTTCCGCTGGCTGGACGATGGCTCGACCGGCCATCTCGCCTATTTCGATCCGCTCGCGTTCAAGGACCCGGCCAAGCGCTGCGTCTGGCGCTCGCTCTGGGTGTTTGCGACCGGTTGAGCCGCAGGCTCCCGGACAACGCCGCCTGTCGTTGCGACACGGGCTCCGGGCCCGAACTGGAACGAACCCCCCGTTCGGGCTTCAGCGGCGTCGACGGCGGAGGGTTTCATGACGATTGCGCGCCTTCCCTGAAGCCCGGCGAACGCCCTTGCGCTTCGCGGCTCTCGATCGTCACCGCCTGGGGCCCGTCAATCCGGTATCGGACGCCCGCCCAGCGGATCTCGCGCGACAGCGGCGCGGCCGCCGCCGAAAGCGCGTGAAGAACGTGCGAGACCGGTCGCGTCAACCGTTCGATCCGCCGCCGGCGCGCCGCAAGCGGGCCGTTCAGCTCCGGCCACAAGGCGCGTTCGACGCTACGACGCAATCCGGCGCGGATTTCACCCAGCACGATGAGCGCTGCCAGCGCCGCCCAGGCGCTGGGGGAGACCCCGGCGAGCGTCGACGCGGCAAGCGCAAAAAAGATCAGCGGCGCCCAGAGACAGGCGAGCGCGACCGCCCAGCTCCCCGGCCGATGCAGGTAGACGAGCCGGTACTGGCGGACGCCGAAGGCGACCAGGCCCGGCCACGAACACGCCACGGGCGTAAGAAGGAGACCCCGGCGCGGCGGCCGGGCGAGAAGCCCGGCGTCCCGAATCGCCTTCGCCATTTGCAAGTCGTCGCTGATCGCGCCGCGCCAGTAGTCGGCGACCTCGATCGCCTCGAACATGAGCCGCCAAATCGCAACGCTGCCGCCCCAGACGATCGTCTGCGGAAGGGCGTCGCGCGGCAGGGCCGCGATCGCGTTGTTCGCCGCAGCGAGACACGGCGGAGCTCCAGCGGCCGTCCGCCGGCGTCATCCAGCGATAGCCGGTCGCCACCGGCCCGCGCGAATTGACCAGGACCGCGATCAGGTCGCGGCAGCCAGAACGGGGTCGGAAGCGTGTCGGCGTCGATGAACGCCACAATCTCGTCATCGGACGTCAGCCGCCCGAGCGCGGCGAGCAGATTCCAGACCTTCTGTCCCGCATTTTCTGCGAGGCCTGCGACCGTCACCTCGACCGGCGGGCCGGGCGCCGCCGCAGCGGCCCGCAGCGTCGCGCAGGCCGGATCGTCCCCGCTTTCGACGCATGCGATGATCCGGTAGCGTGGGTAGCGTTGCGCGCGCAGCAACGCCATATGGCGCTCGATGCTGTCGCCGCCGCGGACCGGGAGGATGACCGCGACCCGCGGCTCGATCCCCGGAGCCTCGGCCGGCTGGCAGGTTCCATCGATAGGCGGCGACCGCGAGGGTCGATGCGAGGCTCTGCGCGCCCCACAAGGCGAGCGCGACGTAGGCGGCCAGCGCCGGCACGCTTGAAGCGCCTCGCGCGCGACCGCCGCCGTCGCCAGGCGCTATTCCGCCGCCACCTTGGGCAGGTGGGCGAGCGAGGCTTCGAGCGCCTTCGGGTCGTAGTCCTGATCCACAAGCTTGCCGCCGAGAATAGTCGGTGTAGGCCTGCATGTCGAAATGGCCGTGGCCCGACAGGTTGAACAGGATCGTCGGCGACTTGCCTTCCTCGCGCGCCTTCAGCGCCTCGTCGATCGCCGCCCTGACCGCATGGTTCGATTCCGGCGCCGGCACGATGCCCTCGGTGCGGGCGAACAGCACGCCCGCCTCGAAGCACGGGTTCTGGTGATAGGCGCGCGCCTCGATCAGGCCGAGCTCCTTGCAGTGGCTGACCAGCGGCGACATGCCGTGATAGCGCAGGCCGCCGGCGTGGAAGCCCGGCGGGACGAACTCGGAGCCGAGCGTGTGCATCTTGACCAGCGGGGTCAGATGGCCGGTGTCGCCGAAGTCGAAGGCGTAGCGTCCCGCGCGTCAGCGACGGGCAGGCCGCCGGCTCGACCGCGATCACCCGCACGTTGCGCTTGTCGCGCAGCTTCTTGCCGATGAACGGGAAGGCGATGCCGCCGAAATTCGAGCCGCCGCCGGCGCAGCCGATCACCACGTCGGGATAGGCGTCGGCCTGCTCCATCTGCTCGATCGCCTCGATGCCGATCACCGTCTGGTGCAAGAGCACGTGGTTCAGCACGGAGCCGAGCGCGTATTTGGTGTCTCGCGTTCTTGGCCGCGACCTCGACCGCCTCGGAAATGGCGATGCCGAGGCTGCCCGGCGAATCCGGGTGCGCGGCGAGGATGGCGCGGCCGGCTTCGGTCTCGTTGCTCGGGCTCGCGACGCAGGTCGCGCCGTAGGTCTCCATCAGCGCCCGCCGATAGGGCTTCTGCTGATAGGAGACCTTGACCATGTAGACCTTGACCTCGAGCCCGAACAGGGCGCCGGCGAAGGCGAGCGAGGAGCCCCACTGGCCCGCGCCGGTCTCGGTCGAGAGCTTCGTCACGCCTTCCTGCTTGTTGTAGAAGGCCTGCGCGACCGCGGTGTTGGGCTTGTGGCTGCCGGCCGGGCTGACGCCCTCGTATTTGTAGAAGATGCGCGCGGTGGTGCCGAGCGCCTTCTCCAGACGCCGCGGCGCGATGGAGCGGCGTCGGGCGCCACATGCGATAGATGTCGCGCACCGGCTGCGGGATCTCGATGTGCCGCTCGGTGGAGACTTCCTGGCCGATCAGCGCCATCGGGAACAGCGGCGCGAGATCGTCGGGCCCGATCGGGCCGCCGTGGCCGGGATGGAGCACCGGCGGAGGCGGCGTCGGCAGATCGGCCACGATGTTGTACCAGGCGTCGGGGGATCCGGTCCTCGCCCAAGGTATACTTGCTTTGCTCGCTCATGCTGCCTCCCGCGGGACTCCGCGCCCGTCGTCAAGTCGCGGAAGCTACATGAGCGCTCGGGCTGGATGAAAGGCCTTTTTTGTCGCGGGGCGCGCCGCTTGACAGGGCGCCGGGCGCGTGCGCCATCAGGCGCCGTCGGCCCGGGGAGCCGAAGGGCTGGCCGAGTAGCATGACGTTTTCGAAAGACCTGCGCCACCGGCTGGAATTCGCCGGCTTTCGCGTTGTCGAGGGCGTCGCGCGCGCCCTGCCGCTGGAAACCGCCTCGAAAGCCTCGGGCCTCGCGTGGCGCCTGATCGCTCCGCACCTCTACCGGCAGGAGCGCGTGATGCGCAACCTCGCCCTCGCCTATCCCGAGCATGCACGAAGCCGAGCGCAAGAGGCTCGCCGCCAGGATGTGGGAAAACCTCGGCCGCACCTTCGGCGAGTCGTTCCACCTCGAAAAGATCGCGTCCGAGGGGCGCGTGACCTTCGAGTCCGAGGCTCAGATCGACGAGATCGCCGCGCGGCGGCCCGTGCGTCGTGTGCGGGCTGCACCTCGGCAACTGGGAGCTCGTCGCCTACGCCGGGCAAGCGCATGGGCGTGCCGTTCACCGGCGTCTTTCAGCGGATCAGCAACCCCTACGTCGACGCCGAGACCCAAAAGATGCGCGCCTTCCTCTACGAGGGCGGCCTCCTGCCGAAGACCCCGGTCACGGCGCGCAGGCTGCTCAAGGCGGCGAAGACCGGCGGCTATCCGGCCTTTCTCGCCGACCTGCGCGACGACCGCGGCGCCCCGGTGCCGTTCTTCGGCCATCCGGCGCGCTCGAACGTCTTCCCCGCCCTGCTCGCCCGCACGACCGGACTGCCGCTCTACGCCGGCGCCGCCTATCGCCTGCCGAACGTGCGTTTCCGAATCCGGGCGGTCCGCATCCCGATCCCCAGACCGACGACCGCGAGGCCGACGCGGTCGCGGCGACGGCGGCGCTGCAGGCCCAGTTCGAGGCCTTCATCCGCGAGGCGCCCGAGCAATGGATGTGGGGCCATCGCAAGTGGGACTAGGCCGCCGAACCGGCGTGGCGGTGGATCGAAAGGGGCGGCGTCTCGCCAGCCCACAGGGCGTCGTCCCGCGCGGAGTTGCCGCTTCGATCGGGCTTGCCTGCGGCGCTCGCGACGTCGATCATATGGCGACAGGACGGACCGTCAGGGGAGAAAAAGCCATGCAGATCGAGGCGCCCGAGAGCGCGGGGATGAACGGAGACCGCCTCAAGCGGATCGACCGGAGCATGCTGGCCTATGTCGAACGCGGAACCTTTGCGGGCGTGAGCACGCTGATCGCGCGCCACGGCAAGGTCGTGCATGCCGGACAATACGGCTGGCGTGACAAGGAGGCGAGCGCGCCGATGACGGAGGACACGATCTTCCGGCTCTATTCGATGACCAAGCCGATCGTCTGCACCGCCCTGATGACTTTCCTGGAGGAAGGGCGTATCCGGCTCGTCGATCCGGTCGCCGCCTATATCCCGGCCTTCGCCGCCGTGAAGGTGCTCGGCGCCGACGGCGCCCTGGTCGATCCGGTCCGCCCGATCTTCGTTGCGGACCTGATGGCGCATACGAGCGGCCTCACCTACCATTTTCTCGAAAACTCGTCGGTCAGCCGCGCGATCGAGAAGGCGAAGCTCCTCGACGCCAAAGTCCCGCTCAGCGAAGCGATCGAGGATCTCGCGCAGTTTCCGCTCGCCTTCCAGCCGGGATCGCGCTGGCAATACAGCGTCGGGATCGACGTCGCGGCGCGCATCGTCGAGGTGATCTCGGGCCAGCCGCTCGCGACAGTGCTCAGCGAGCGGCTGTTCGAGCCGCTCGGCATGGTCGACACCGCCTTCGAGGTTCCAGCGGGCAAGAGGCCGAGGCTCGCGGAGATGTACGGGCGTCCGGACCTGATCCTGCCGGAGGTGAAATTCAGGGGCGACTTCGCAGCCTGGCAGGCGGGGGTCAACGAGCGGATCGACGTGTCCACGACCTATCCGGTCGACGCGCCGCACACCTTCGTGCGTGGCGGCCACGGACTGTTCGGCACGATCGGCGACTATTTTCGTTTCGCTCAAATGCTCGCCAACGGCGGCAAACTCGACGGAACGCGGATAGTCGGCCGCAAGACGCTGGCGCTCATGCACGCGAACCGCCTGCCGGCCGCCCTCCTTCCGATCGAGGTCGGCGGCCTTCCGCTGCCGGGCTACGGCTTCGGCCTCGGTTCGCGGGTCGCCATGGATGTCGCCATGACGTCGGCGCCCGGATCGGTCGGCGAGTTCGGCTGGTCGGGCGCGGCCAAGACCCATTACTGGGTCGATCCGCAGGAGGGAATGGTCGGGCTCTTCATGACCCAGTCGATGCTGAGCTTCGACCTGCCCGAACTCGATCTGCGCGCGCTCGCCTATCAGGCGATCGACGACTGACGGGAAGAGGGGTCGCGTCTACGAACGGGGGCCTCCCCTTCGCTCCGCGCCCGTGCCACGATGGCGCACATTCCCCTCGCCTTCACGGAGCTTAAGCGCCTTGCGCATCGCCACCTGGAACGTCAACTCCGTCCGCCAGCGGATCGGGCATCTTTGCGACTATTTGGGCGAGGTCGCGCCCGACGCGCTCTGCCTGCAGGAGATCAAGTGCCTGAACGAGCAGTTCCCGCGGCTCGAGGTCGAGGCGCTCGGCTATAACGTCGAGACGCATGGGCAGAAGGCTTTCAACGGCGTCGCGATCCTGTCGAAGCGTCCGTTCGAGGTCGTCCGCGGGTTGCCGGGCGACGACGCCGATGTCCAGTCGCGTTACATCGAGGCGATCATCCCGACGGACAACGGCGTCGTGCGGCTCGCCAGCATCTATCTGCCGAACGGCAATCCGCCCGACACGGAAAAGTACCCCTACAAGCTCGCCTTCATGGAGCGGCTGATCGGCCACACGCGCAAGCTCCTCGAATACGAGGAGCCGCTGGTGCTGGCCGGCGACTTCAACGTCATTCCCGAACCGATCGACGCCGCCCATCCGGAGCAATGGACCGGCGACGCGCTGTTCCTGCCGCGGACGCGGGAGACCTTCCGCGAATTCATGGCGCTCGGCCTCACCGACGCCCTGAGGGCGACGACGGACGCCGGCGGCCTCTACACGTTCTGGGATTATCAGGCCGGCGCCTGGCAAAGGAACAACGGCATCCGCATCGACCACCTGCTGCTGTCGCCGCAGGCGGCCGACCGGCTCGCAATCGGTCGAGATCGACAAGGCGATGCGCGGCCGCGACAAGGCCTCGGACCACACGCCGATCCGGGTCGAGTTGGCGCTCTGAAAGGGCCTGCCGGTCAGCCACCGTTCCGGGGTTGGGCTGTGGGCGTCCTTACGGGCGCACAAGGGCTGGCGTCTCCACGCGCCCTGGGGCGGCGAGACGCCGCCCCTCCGACCCCCCGTCGGGTGCGTAAGGTCGTCAACTCCGCCGCGCCGGCGTCCGGCACGGCTTCAGCGAGAACAGCGCGAGCGAGACGCCGATCAAGGCGAGGCCGGCGAAGAACCGCCTGTCGAAGGCGAAATAGAGATCGGCGATCCACCACGACAGGACGAACGAGACGACGGCCGTCAGCGCCGGCACAAGGTTCAGGAACATCGACACGAAACCGTTGTCGCCGCCGGTCACGGTGAGCGCGATCTGGAAAAAGACGCGCCCGACCGACGCGGCGATGATCGTGCCGACGATCATGAGCACGATCGCAAGGACGTCTCCGTCGAAGCCGAGTTCGCCGCGCCGGTAAAGGATGACGAGGGTCGCCGGGATGAGCAGGACGTTGGCGAACAGAAAGTTCGAGGCGATCGCCGCGAACTCGTCGTATTTGCCGAACCACTTGGCGATCAGGGTGCCCCCGAGCGCCGTGCAGATCGGCACGGGAAGCGCATAAAGCCAGCTCCCGCTGATCAGGCTTTCGACGATCATGTGGGACGACTGCTGGTTCACGTCGGAGACCTGACTCCAGGCGACCGCCATGGCCCCGAGAAATGCGCCGATGAAACAGCCGAAGAACACGGTCGGAGAGACGGGGATCGGCACGCGCGCGATGACAAGCGCCACCAGCGCCGCCCAGAACGGCAGCAGGTTGAGGATCGCCGAGATGATGATCGGATGCGCGCCGCTGAGGCCGATGTTGTAGAGAACCAGCCCGCTCGCCCCGATCGCGAAGATGACAGCAAGCCGGCCGTAATTGGACGGCTCGGCCAGAAGGGCCACGAGGTCTCGCCGGCTCGCAGGATTGAGAGAAAGGAGCGGTATCGAGAGGAACAGCGCAATCTGCGTCAGACAGACGAACTGGATCGTGCTGAGCCGCCTGGCTGCGAGAAACGAGAACGGCTCCTGCACGGCATAAAGGGCCGCTGTGACGAGCGCGTAAAGACTGCCCAAACGGTAATCAACTCCAGCGGAGCGGCGCATTGCGGTTTCCCCTCATGAGCAGGATACGGACGACGAGCGCCATGATCGATACGTGACGTTCGTGGCGGAGTTTCAGCGGGTCCGGCGGGCTCAATTCCTTCGGATGGCGGCCATCAACAGCTTGTCCAGGGAGTCGCCGTGCGCGAGACGCGCGGATCCGACGGCGCACGGGGAGTTGACGAACCGAAGTCGCTGCGCCATCTTCAACCATATGGTTGAATGTCTGCCGCCGGCGCGAGCCTTTGCGGCTCCCGAGACGGACCGGCGGATCGGAGCTGCTTCGCTTCGCCCGCAATCGTCGCGACCGAAAGGCGCAGCCGATGAACGGTTCGGTCTATCGCTGGGTGATCGTCGCCGCGGGCGGCCTCTTGGGCTGCGTCGCGATCGGTTCGATGTTCTCGCTGCCGGTTTTGCTGCGGCCGATCGCGGCGGACACCGGCTGGTCGGTGAGCGGCGTGTCGAGCGCGATGACCGTCGGCTTTCTCGCCATGGCCTTCGCCAGCATGGCCTGGGGCGGCCTCTCCGATCGGTTCGGTCCGCGCGCCGTGGCGCTCGCCGGCTCGGTCGTTGTCCCGCTGAGCCTGGCTCTGGCCGCCCACGCGACGTCGCTCATCGCGTTCCAGTTGCTGTTCGGCCTCCTGGTCGGCGGCGGGGCGGCAGCGATTTTCGCGCCGATGATGGCCTGCGTGACGGGCTGGTTCGAAACCCATCGAAGCCTGGCGGTTTCGCTCGTCTCCGCCGGCATGGGGCTGGCGCCGATGACCATGTCGCCGCTCGCGGCATGGCTGGTCTCCGACCACGACTGGCGGATTGCGCTAACGATCCTCGCCGCGGTCGCCGCCGCGCTGATGATCCCAGCGGCTCTGTTGGTGCGTCGTCCCCCGGCGCTTGCCCGCGCGAGCGCCGTCGCGCCCGGGCAGGACAAGCCACAGTCCGCCCTTTCCGTCGCGCAGGCGTTGCGATCCCCGCAGTTCGTCGTGCTGGTCCTGACCAATTTCTTCTGCTGCGCCACCCATTCCGGCCCGATCTTTCACACCGTGAGCTATGCCCAGACCTGCGGGATTCCGCTCGCCGCCGCTGTCTCGATCTACAGCCTCGAGGGGCTGTCGGGCCTTGCTGGCCGGGTCGGCTTCGGGGTGCTCGGCGACCGGCTCGGCGCCAAGCGCATTCTCGTTCTCGGCCTGCTCGCGCAGGCGTTCGGCGCGCTGGCCTACGTGTTCGCACGCGGTCTCGCCGAGTTCTATGCGGCGGCCGCCGTGTTCGGTTTCATCTACGCGGGAATCATGCCGCTCTACGCCGTGCTGGCGCGCGAGAACTTCCCCTTGAAGATGATGGGGACGGTGATCGGCGGAACGGCCATGGCCGGGGCCCTCGGCATGGCGGCGGGGCCGCTGGCCGGAGGGCTGATCTACGACGCCTTCGCCAGCTACCGGTGGCTTTACGTCGGCTCCTGGGCGATGGGGATCGGCGCCGTCCTGATCGCATCTGCATTCAGCCCTTCCGCAACGACCAGCCCGAGGCGGCGGCCACGCGTAAGCCGCGCTCGGGTCTCCCTTTCAACGCTGCGCAAAGCGCACCCCGGATACGGGTCGAAGGAGGGAAGGCGATCTCGAGGTTCGCGGCCAATTTCTTTTGTACGTCTATCATTTGTTCGCGTTGGACATCGCGAAGGCCGGGCTTCTTCATTTTCTGGGCGACTGTCCGTTCTGGGTGCGGGGTGGGATTGCGCTCCCGATCACCATAGGATTGGCTGCGGCGTCGTATGCTTGGCTCGAAACGCCGTTCTTGCGGCTGAAGGACTTTCAGTAGCGTGCGGGAGGTTCTGCAAAATCGCTGAGAGCGAGAGGCGGTCATGGCAGGCTGGTGATGTCCGAGTCACCTGATTCTCACTGGAGAACCTCCGCCATGACCAAGACCGAGGGTAAGCCTGCAATCGCAGCCGTCAAAGAGCTTTTCGCCGCGAGCCCGGACGGGCTGCGCGAGATTGTTCGTGCGGTGGTGCAAGAGATGCTGGAAGCCGAGATGACGGACGCGCTCGGCGCCGGGAAGAGCGAGCGGACATCCGCGCGGCTCGGCTACCGCTCCGGCTATTACACCCGCACGCTCGTCACCCGGGTCGGCAAGCTCGAGCTGCGTGTGCCGCAGGATCGCGACGGCCGGTTCTCGACCGAGCTTTTCGAGCGCTACCAGCGCTCCGAGCGGGCGCTCGTGGCGACGTTGGCCGAGATGTACGTGCAGGGCGTTTCGACCCGCAAGGTCAAGGCGATCACCGAGGAGTTGTGCGGCCACGCCTTCTCGGCCTCCGCCGTCTCCGCCATCAACAAGCGCCTGGACGAAAGCCTCGACGCTTTCGCCACGCGCCCCCTTGCCGAGCCTTTCCCCTACCTCATCCTCGACGCCCGCTACGAGAAGGTGCGCGAGGGCGGCGTGGTCGCTAGCCAGGCGGTGCTGATCGCGGTCGGCATCGACTGGGATGGGCGCCGCCAGATCCTGGCTGTCGACATGGCCAACCGCGAGAGCGCCTCCTCCTGGAAGGACTTCCTCATCGGTCTGCGCCGCCGCGGCCTCGACGGCGTCGAGTTCGTCGTCGCCGACGATCACGCCGGCCTTCGGGCAGCCATCCGCGAGGTTCTCCCGGAGGCGGCCGTGCAGCGATGCTACGTGCACTTCCTGCGCAACGCCCTGGACCATCTCCCGCGCAAGGCCGACGACGACTGCCTGCAGGAGCTGCGCTGGCTTTACGACCGGAGAAATGTCGAGGAGGCCCGCCGCGATTTGTCCGCATGGATCGCCAAGTGGGGCAATCGTTACGACAAGCTCGTCGACTGGGTCGAAGAAACGATCGAGGAAACCTTCACCTTCTACCGTCTGCCCCGCCAGCACCATAAGCATCTCAAGAGCACGAATATGCTCGAACGCCTCAACGAGGAGATCAAGCGCCGAACCCACGTCGTGCGTATCTTCCCAAACACTGAGGCTTGTCTGCGTCTCGTCCGAGCCTTAGCCGTCGAAACCCATGAGAACTGGCTCGAAGCCCACCGCTACGTCAATATGAACGACCTCAGGGAACACAAGAAAACCGACCTCCGAAAAGCCGCCTAACCCAGCAAACCCATGACCGCCATTTGCAGAACTTGACGCACTCAATCCGATTTTCGCCGGCCAAAAGCGAACCGCTCACGGAATGCCCAAGACAGCAAGGCCCTGTCGCCCCTCAGTCAATGGACCCGCTGACGCCTCACGAACCGGACCCCGCGCTTCGCAGCGCGGGACCGGTCGAGTTCTCCGTCGCGCGCCGCTCCGACTGCTGCAGCGACCTCCAGGAGAACACGAAAAGGCTCGCGCCGGTTAAAGCCAGCCCGGCGAAGAACAGCCAATTCGGTGTGAAGCCGACGCCTTTCACCCAACGGGCCAGGGTGAAGGAGATCAGCGCGGCAAGGGCCGGTTCGAGGTTCTGGAACATGGTGACGAAGCCGTTGTCGTTGTCGGTCGCCTTCACCGCCTTCTGATAGAAGACCCGCCCGACCGAGTCGGCGAGGATGATGCCGACGATCATCATGAGGGTGGGCCAAAACTCCGCGAAAATCGGCTCCCCGCGCGCATGCATGATGAGCAACGTCGCGGGGATCAGGACAACATTGCCGACCAGCAGGTTCGCGGCGACGACCCCGGACGTGTTCAGGTCCGAGAACCACTTGCCGGTAAGGGTCACGGCCAGGGTGGTGAACAGCGGGACCGGGATGGCGAAAGCCCAGGTCCCGCGCATGAGCTCCGCGGCAAGCCCGTCGCGGTCGCCGGCCTGGCTCCACGCCACCGCCGTCGCGCCGAGAAACGCGACGGCGAGACAGGCAAAAAACACGGCCGGTGATACCGGGATCGGCGTCTTCGTCGCGAGCCGCGCGACCAGCGCCGCCCAGAACGGCGCGAGATTGAGAATCGCGACGACCACCACGGCATGGGCGTGGCTGAGGCTTATGTTGTAGAGCAACAGCCCCGCCGTGCCGATCGCGAAGATGGCGGCAAGTTTTCCGGTATTGGACGGGGCGGCCAAGGCGGCGACGAAATCGCGGCGCGCCTTTTGCGCGCCGAGCAGCAGCGGGATGGAAACCAGAAGCGCGACCTGCGTCAGGAACACGAACTGGACCGCGCTGAAGGCTTGGGCGGCCGGAGACGACAACGGCGGCTGAGCGGCGATCAACGCCGCCGCGACAATCGCGAAGGCCCCTCCCACTCTGCGGTTGGCGGCGTGTTTCTTCATGCCGGGGACTACGCGGCGTCCGCGTCTTTGGTTCCGCCGATTTTTCTCACGCACTGCCGCGCAGCTTTGAGTAGGACGGACCGCGACGAAGCCTGTTCCGTAAATCAGAAACCAACGCGAGATTACGTCTGTTCGTGTTCATCGGCGGGCCGATGTCTCTCGCTTAGGCCCCTACCCCTCGAACCGGTTGCTCTTCGGGAATCCCTTCGGCGGCAGGCGGCCGGCTTCGGCGCGGTTGCCGATCCACTCCTTGAGCTCGGGCATGGCGACGGTGAAGGTGCGGCCGGCCGAGTCGCGCCAGGTGAGCCCGTCGGCGATGGCGAACACCTTGGCGTCGGAAATGTCGCCGTCCTTGTAGCGCTGCAGCCGCGTGCCCTTGCCGCGCGCCATCTCGGCAAGCTGCGTCATCGGGAAGACCAGGAGTTTGCGGTTCTGGCCGATCACCGCGACATGATCGCCCGCCGCCGGGACGACCAGCGCCGCGGCGCGCTTGTCGCCGACGTTGAGCACGGCGCGGCCCTTGCGGGTCGAGGAGATGAGGTCGTCCTCGGCGACGACGAAGCCGTTGGCGTCGGAGGCGACGATCAGCCGCTTCGTCCCCGGCGCGTACGCCCAGACGGCGACGATCGCCGCGCTCTCGTCGAGGTCGGCCATCAGCCGGATCGGCTCGCCCTGGCCCCGCCCGCCCGGCAGCTTCGCGGCGTCGAGGGTGAACACCTTGCCGTCGCTCGCCAGCACCAGGATCTTCGAGGTCGTCTCGGCGAAGAACGAGATCTTCAAGCGCGTCGTCGCCCTTGAACGACACCGAGGAGAGGTCGGCGACCTGGCCTTTCAGCGCGCGGATCCAGCCCTTCTCCGACACGACCACGGTCAGCGGCTCGCGCTCGACCAGCGCCTCGGCCAGCTCCGAGACCACCACTTCGGGCGCGGCGGCAAAATGCGTGCGGCGCTTGCCGAGCTTCGTCTCCGGGCCGAACTTCTTCTTCACGTCGCGGATCTCGACCGCGATCATCTGCCATTGCTTGCGATCGCTGCGCGAGCAACGACTCGATCGACGCCTTCTCTTGCGTAAGGTCGGTCTGCTCCTTGCGGAGCTGCATCTCCTCGAGGCGGCGCAAGGATCGCAGCCGTGTGTCGAGAACGTAGACGACCTGGTTCTCGGTCAGGGCGAAGCGGGCCTTCAACGCCTCCTTCGGCTCGTCCTCCTCGCGGATGATGCGGATCACCTCGTCGAGGTTGAGGAAGACGACGATCATGCCGGCGAGCAGCTCGAGCCGCTTGTCGATCGCCGCCAGCCGGTGGCGCGAGCGGCGGACGAGCACGATGCGGCGATGGTCGAGCCATTGCTGCAGCGCCTCGCCGAGCGAGACGACCCTCGGCGTCACCCCGTCGACCAGCACGTTCATGTTGACCGAGATGCGGGTTTCGAGCTCGGTCAGCCGGAACAGCAATTCCATCAGCGTCGCGCGGCTCGACCGTGCGGCTCTTCGGCTCGAGCACGATGCGGACGTCCTCGGTCGACTCGTCGCGCACGTCGGCGAGCAGCGGCAGCTTCTTCTCGTTGAGGAGGTTGGCGATCTGCTCGATCAGGCGCGACTTCTGCACGCCGTAGGGGATCTCGGTGACGACGACGGCCCAGCCGCCGCGGCCCAGATCCTCCTTCTCCCAGCGAGCGCGCAGCCGAAAGCCGCCGCGGCCGGTGCGGTAGGTCTCGACGATCGACGCCTTGTCGTCGATGACGATGCCGCCGGTGGGAAAGTCCGGCCCGAGCACGAACTGGGTCAGCGCCTCCGTCTCGGCTCCGGGATGGGCGATCAGGTAGAGCGCGGCGTCGCAAAGCTCGGCGATGTTGTGCGGCGGGATCGAGGTCGCCATGCCGACCGCGATCCCCTGCGCGCCGTTGGCGAGCAGGTTCGGGACGGCCGAGGGCATCACGATCGGCTCTTTGGTGTCGCCCGAGTAATTGTCGCGCCAGTCGACCGAGTCCTCGTCGACGCCCTCCATCAGGAGGCGCGCGACGTCGGTCATGCGCGCTTCGGTGTAGCGGTAGGCGGCGGCGTTATCGCCGTCGATGTTGCCGAAATTGCCCTGCCCCTCGATCAGCGGGTAGCGGGAGGCGAAATCCTGGGCGAGCCGCACCAGCGCCTCGTAGATCGCCTGGTCGCCGTGGGGATGGAACGAGCCCATCACGTCGCCGACGATCTTTGCGCATTTCTTGAACGCCGTGCCCGGGATCGAGCCTGAGGATGTGCATGCCGTAGAGGATGCGGCGATGCACCGGCTTCAGGCCGTCGCGCGCGTCCGGCAGCGCCCGGCCCATGATGGTCGAGAGCGCATAGGCGAGATAGCGCTCTTCGAGCGCGTCGCGCAGGTTGACGTCGATCGGCGCCGCGGGCGGCGGCGGGGGAGGCGGAGCGGCTCTGGCCATGGCCTGGGGTTAGCGCGCGCCCTGAGTTGGGGCAAGCGCGCCGGCGGCGGACGACGTCCCCTCGTCGGAAGGCCTTCACGCCCGAGAACGACGCCCGGTCCCGATTCCACCGTTTCGCCCCGAACGCGGGCTACCTAAGTCGGCTGATCGTCCCGGATCGGGCAAGCGAGGACGACCATTTCCTGAGGACCGGAGCGACATGACCGCCAAGACTCGCCCTCCTTACCGCTCATCCTGCTCGGCGGCCTGATGAACTCGGCCGCCATCGGCCCACGACGTCTGGGCCAACGGGGATATCGTGCCCGGTTGGGTGAAGGCCGCCTGCTGCGGGCCCGACGACGCCCATCACCTTCGCCCCGATCAGGTCCACCGCGTCTCCGACGACTATTACGAGGTCGACGGCTACCGCTATCGCATTCCCGCGCGCGAACGCCCTGCCGAGCCAGGACGGCGACTACTGGATCTTTTACCGCGACAACGGCGACGGCCGGGCAGTCGGACGTCTACTGCTTCTTCGTGCCGATGGGCTTCTGAGGCATGCGGATTGGCTCCCAGGGGTCGGGCGGGGGTCGGCGGGGCCCGAGTTCGACGGGCGCGCTTGGTCCGCCTAGATAGAGGCGCGACGGGACGTCGCGGGAGGCCGCGCGCGCCGCCCCGGGGGAACGCCCGACATGCCGCCCATGATCGCCTGCGCCGCCGTCACCAAGCGTTACGGCAACGGATATCTCGCGCTCGACTCGGTCGATCTCGCCATCGACAAGGGCGAGATCTTCGCCCTGCTCGGCCCCAACGGCGCCGGGAAGACGACGCTGATCGGGGTGATTTGCGGCACGGTGTCGATGACCTCGGGCTCGGTCAGCGTCGCCGGCTTCGACGTCCTTCGCGACTTTCGCGCCGCCCGCTCCCGCATCGGCCTGGTGCCGCAGGAGATCGCGCTCGACATCTTCGCGACCGTATCGGCGACCGTATCGTTCAGCCGCCGCCTGTTCGGCCGGCCGCCCGATCCGGCCTTTGTCGAGCGCCTGCTGCGCGACCTCTCGCTGTGGGAGAAGCGCGACTGCGCGCATCGTCGAGCTTTCGGGCGGCATGAAACGGCGGGTGATGATCGCCAAGGCGCTGAGCCACGAGCCCGACGTGCTGTTTCTCGACGAGCCGACCGCCGGCGTCGACGTCAATCTGCGCCGCGACATGTGGGCGCTGGTGCGCCGGCTGCGCGACGACGGCGTCACGGTGATCCTGACCACGCATTACATCGAGGAGGCGGAGGAGATGGCCGACCGGGTCGGCGTGATCGACAAGGGCCGCATCCTGCTGGTCGAGGACAAGGCGGCGCTGATGCGCAAGCTCGGCAAGCGGCGCCTCACCCTCGTGCTGCAGCAGCCCCTGCGCCGCCCTGCCCGAGACCGCTCGCCGGCTGGCCGATCGCGCTCGAGGACGGGGGACGGCGGCTCGCCTACAGCTTCGACGCTTCCGCCGAGGACACCGGCGTGCCGACGCTGCTGCACCGGCTCGCCGAGGCCGGCGTCGATTTCACCGACCTCGAGACGACCGCGAGCAGCCTCGAGGACATCTTCGTCGACCTCGTCGGACGCGCGGCATGACGGGGCTCAATCCCGGCGGCGTCTGGGCGCTCTACCGCTACGAACTGTCGCGCACCGTCCGCACGATCTGGCAGAGCGTCGCGACGCCGGTCATCACCACCGCGCTTTATTTCGTCGTGTTCGGCGGCGCGATCGGCTCGCGCATCCACGAGGTCGGCGGAGTCAGCTACGGCGCGTTCATCGTGCCCGGACTGATCATGCTGTCGCTCCTGACCCAGAGCATCTCCAACGCCTCGATCGGCATCTATTTTCCGAAGTTCACCGGCACGATCTTCGAGATCCTGTCGGCGCCGCTGTCGCCGATCGAGGCGGTCACGGCCTATGTCGGCGCGGCGGCGACCAAATCGATGGTCATCGGCCTGATCATCCTGGCGACCGCGACCCTGTTCGTGGAGGTGCGGATCGACCATCCCGTCTGGATGGTCGCCTTCCTGGTCCTGACCTCGGTGGCGTTCAGCCTGTTCGGCTTCATCATCGGCGTCTGGGCGAAGAACTTCGAGCAGCTCGCGATCATTCCCGCCCTCCTCGTGACCCCGCTGACCTTCCTCGGCGGCGCGTTCTATTCGATCGACATGCTGCCGCCGTTCTGGCGCGCGGTCAGCCTGTTCAATCCGGTCGTCTATCTGGTCAGCGGCTTCCGCTGGAGCTTTTACGGCCAGGGCGACGTCAGCGTCGCGGCGAGCCTCGGCTTCACCGGCGTGTTCATCGTCGCCTGCCTCGCCATCCTGACCTGGATCTTTCGCACCGGCTGGCGGCTGAAACCGTGAGCGCCGCCGCCTCGATGCGCCAGGGACTTCGGCGAATCCGACCGCAACTGCGCTACTGCTTGCGCGTGAGCGTCGCCGGCGTCGCGGCCTTCGCCATAACCAGAAGCCTCAACTTCCCGCTGCATGGTCTGTGGGCGGTGCTCACGGCGATCGTCGTCAGCCAGGTGAGCGTCGGCGGATCGCTCCGCGCGACGGTCGAGTACAACATCGGGACGCTCGTGGGCGCGGTCTACGCCGCGGCGGTGGGGCTCGCAATTCCTCACGGCGCGCCGATCTCGCAGGCGGTCGCGCTCGTGGCGTCGGTCGCCCCGATGGCGGTCGCCGCGGC
Source organism: uncultured Alphaproteobacteria bacterium (assembly GCA_963724785.1). Classification (GTDB taxonomy): domain Bacteria; phylum Pseudomonadota; class Alphaproteobacteria; order Rhizobiales; family Beijerinckiaceae; genus Roseiarcus. The sequence continues at coordinate 133,430 of CAVRWC010000002.1, forward strand.
GATCAATCCGGCCTTCCGCGTCGCGCCATTCTCTGCGGTTCTCGTGCTCTTGATCGGGAGCGAGCTCGGCGAAAGCCCGATCGCCTCTGCGCTCACGCGCGTCGTCGAGGTCGCGATCGGCGGCGCAGTCGCGGTCCTCGTTTCGCTGGTCGTCTTTCCCGAGCGCGCGCACGGGATGGGTCTCGAGGCGGCCAGCCGAATCCTGAACCAGATGGCGGAGCTGCTGCCACAGTTCCTCGCCAAGGTCTCGCGAGACGTCGACAGGGTTTCGATCGGGCTCGCTCAGATCGCGGCTCGGCGATTCCGTGACGAAATTCCAGGGGCTCGCGGAGGAGGCCAAACGCGAGCGCATCGTCTCGATCGTGCGCGACCCCGACCCCACGGCCCTCGCTCGCATGCTGCTTCGCATTCGGCACGACTTCGTCATGCTCGGCCGTGCGACGGTCGAGCCCTTTCCAGAGGCGATCGCGCGCCGGCTCGAATCGCCGCTCGGCCGGTTCGGCGAGGAGGCGACGGCGTATCTGCAGCGGCTCGGCCGTCGCGCTGGTGACCCGGCAGTCCCCGCCGTCGATCGCGCCCACGGAGGCGGCGCTGAGGGCCTACGGCGCCGAGGTCGCCGCCATCCGCGACGAAGGGCTCGAGCGCGCGCTGGGCGCCGCCGACATCGAGCAGTTTTTCGCGCTCGGGTTCACGCTCCAACAGCTCACCCGGGATTTCGCCGATCTCGCCCCGCGCGTCGCGGAGCGGGCAAGGCCCGGCTCCGCCTAAAAGGCGATCCCTGATGCGCGTCGCCCGAACAAGGCAGGCTATTCGCCGCGCCGCGTCGCGTCCGCCCAGTCGTAGGCCGCCCGCCGTTCGGTCGCGGCGTACAGGCGGACGGTGACGGCGGAGTCGGAGAACCCGCTGAGTTTGGCCTCTTCCATCTGATCGGCGTCGGTCACCACCGCGATCCGGACGACATTCTTGTGCGCCAGCGAAACAGTCGCCAGGCCACGCGCGAGCTCCGCGAAATAGCCGTCGAAATCCGGATCGACGACGACCACGAGGCCGATCCCGACGGTTGACGCGCCGAGCGCCGAATCGACGGCGGCCTCGACGTCGCGCGCCATCACGGTTCCGCTCGCCTTGAGCGCAAGCGCGTGCTCCGGCGCATCCTGCATTCTTTCCAGCATCGTCCCTCCGCATGCTCCGGCGACACGACCGATTTCCCGGCCTCCAAAACCTTCCTTATCAGATCGGCGCGGCGGCCCGCGAGCGGATTGGCGCCGTTCGCGGACCGTGGGAGAAAGCGGGATGCCCGCCGCGCCAACCGCGCTCGACCGACTGTACGAACTCGCCTGGACCACGGGCGAGGCGCTGCTTCCGCGGATCGTTCTGGCGGTCCTCGTGCTTGCGGCCGGCGGGATGGCGGCGAGCTGGGTCGCTCGCGTGGTGGGCCTTGCGCTGGCGCGCACCGGAACCGTCGATGCGACGGCGCGGCCGGCGCTCGTCGCCGTGGCGCGTTACGGCGTTCTCATCATCGCCGTCATCGCTGCGCTGAGCCAGATCGGCGTGCAAACCGCCTCGCTGCTTGCGGCGCTCGGCGCAGCCGGCCTCGCCATCGGCCTTGCCCTGCAGGGCACGCTTTCGAACATCGCCGCGGGAATCATGCTGCTGTGGCTGCGGCCCTTCCGGGTCGGCGACTATATCGAGGTCATCAGCGGAACAGCGTTCGCCGGCACGGTCAAGGAAATCGGCCTCTTCGCCTGCCAGATCGAAACCTACGACGGCCTGTTCCTGTTCGCGCCCAATTCGACGATCTGGGCCGTTCCCTTGCGCAACCATTCGCGCAACGCGGGCCGCCTCGTTAGCTTCAATGTCGGCTTCGCGCCGGGCGTCGATCTTTCCCGCGCCTGCGCCGTCCTCAGGGACGCAATCGCTGACCAGCCGGGCGTGCTCAAGGCGCCGCAGCCGGAGGTGTTCCTCGCCAATCTCAGCGGCGGCGCGCCGATGGCGACCTGCCGGATGTGGGCGGCGCCCGACCGCGTCGGGGTCTTGCAGCGCACGATCGTGGAAGATGCGCGCAAGGCGCTTGACGAGGCCGGCCTGCATCCGACCGAGGTCGTCCGGACGATCCCGCCGGAAAACGATCCGTCGCGGTTGATGTGACGCGTCAGATCCCGTAGCGCGCTAAAAAACGCTTGAGGTTGACCGCCCCGCGCCGGTGCCGACCTTCGCCGACCTTGCGCTCGCCGTCGTGCGCCTCGACCGCAAACAGCACGCTGCGTCCTTCGACATCGAGCACCCGCGCCGTCGCGGTCACGACGCGCCCGACCGGGGTCGGCGCCAGGTGTCGGATGTCGACCTCGCTGCCGACCGTCACCCAGCCCTGCGGCAGATGACCGGCGATGGCGGCGCCAGACGCCTTCTCCATCAGCATGATCATCATCGGCGTGCCATAGACAGCCGGCATGCCGGCGACGTGGCCGCCGACCGTTCGGTCGAAGGTCACGGTTTCCTCGAGGCTGCCGGTCATGCCGATCCGGACGTCCTTCAGAGGGTCGGCCTCGTCGGCCCGGGCCTCCGTCATGCGCGCCCCTCCGTGATCGGCCTCGGGAACAGGGGCCTCCGCTCCAACGCCTGCGCCTTAGCGACTCGCGCCTTCGATGGTCGCGCCCCAGGAACCCCACACGTAGATGCAGGTGAACAGAAAAATCCACACCACGTCGACGAAGTGCCAGTACCAGGCGGCGAACTGGAAGCCGAGATGCTGGCGCGGCGTCAATTGCCCGGCGTAGGCGCGCACGAGACAGACAGTCAGGAAAATCACGCCGATGATGACGTGAGCGCCGTGAAACCCGGTCGCCATGAAGAATGTCGCGCCATAGATCGAGTTCTTGAAGGCGAACGGCGCATGGACGTATTCGTAGCCCTGCGTCCAAACGAACAGGACGCCGAGCCCGATCGCCAGCAACAGGAAATTCATGAACGCCCGGCCGGTTGCCCTCGCGCAGATCCTCGTGCGCGACCGATGACGGCAAAGCTCGACATGATCAGCACGAACGTGTTTCTCAGCGGCAGACTCCACGGATCGATCACTTCCGTGCCCTTCGGCGGCCATACGCCGCCGGTGAAATCGGAGCCGGCCGTAGACCTGCGCGTCGTCCGCCCCGAGCGAGGAGGCGAAAAACGCCCAGAACCATGCGACGAAGAACATGACCTCGGAGGCGATGAACAGGAGCATGCCGAGCGTCAGCCCGTAGCGGACGAGCGCGTTGTGGTAGCCGCCCTCCGCCTCGAGGATGACGTCGCGCCACCATCCGGCCATCGTGAACAGGACGCCGGCGCCGCCGAACGCCAGCACCAGTGGACCGAAGCCGGCGCCCTTCATGGACAGGATGAGCCCGACCGCGGTCGTCAGAGCGAAGAAGGCTCCGACGATCGGCCACGGACTCGGGTCGACCAGATGAAAGCCCTTCCGTTCAGCGATTGGCGCGCCCTCGGCGACCGGGGCGTGAGCGGCAAGCGGCGCGTCAGTCATGTGTTCCTCCTCTGTCTCACCCGGCCGGGCCGGCGCGCCTGTCTGAGCCGGCGGAGCTGCGGGCCGCCGGCGCGGCGAAAAGCGTGTACGACAGCGTGATCGAATCGACCTTCGCCATCGACGGGTCGGTCTCGAGCGTCGGGTCAAGGAAAAACACGACCGGCCATTCGGCGGTTTCGTGCGGCCCAAGCCGCTGCTCGCTGAAGCAGAAGCATTTGATCTTGTCGAACCACGCCGCCGGAGACCTCGGGCGTCACGTTGAACGTCGCATTCGCGCCGACTTCCTTGTCACTGAGATTCTCCGCGCGGAAGATAGACCGTCGCCGTCTTGCCGGCGCGGATGTTGATCGATTCGGTCTCCGGCTCGAAGCGCCAGTTCAGCCCCGGCGCGACATTGGTGTCGAAAGCGACGCGGAGCGTCCGCTCTCCCTGCGGCCGACGCGGCCGCCGGCGACACGTTGCGGCGCGCCTTCGTAGCCGGTCGCGCGGCAGAACGCGTGAATAGAATGGCACCGCCGCGAAGGTGAGGCCGATCATGCCGACCGCCAGCGCGGCCCCGCCCAGCGCGCGTATATCGCGGTTGCGCCGGGCCGCACGGCCTTGCTCCGCCGGCGCGCTCAATGCGCGCCTCCGGCCAACAACCGCCGGTTCTGCATGGTCGTCGTATCCCGGGATCCGCGGCGGCGTGACGAAGGTATGGAACGGCGGCGGCGACGACACGCGTCCATTCGAGCGTCGTCGCGCCGGGCCCCCACGGATTGTCGCCGGCGACGGCGCTTGGCGGCGAAGGCCTCGTAGATGAGGTAAAGGAACACGAGCGTCGCCGACGCCCGAAATGTAAGCGCCGATCGACGACACGAAGTTCCAGATCCAGTAGGCGTCGGTGTAGTCGACCGTGCGGCCGCGGCATGCCGGCAAAACCCGAGGAAATGCTGGGGCAAGAACGTCAGATTGATGCCGAGAAACATCAGCCAGAAGTGCCACTTGGCCAGCCGTCTCGTTGTAGAGATAGCCGGTCATCTTGGGGAACCAGTAATAGAAGCCCGGCAAAGATCGAGAACACCGCGCCGAGCGACATCGTGTAATGGAAGTGGGCGACGACGTAGTAGGTGTCGTGCAGGTAGCGGTCGACCGACGCGTTGGCGAGCACCACGCCGGTCACGCCGCCGACGGTGAAGACGAAGATGAAGCCGATCGCCCACAGCATCGGCGGCCTGAGCGAGATCGAGCCGCCCCACATGGTCGCGATCCAGGAGAACACCTTCACGCCGGTCGGAACCGCGATCACCATGGTCGCGAAGACGATAATAGCGCTGCATGTTCGAGCGACAGTCCGGTCGTGAACATGTGATGCGCCCAGACGACGAAGCCGAGCAGCGCGATCGCGCAGCATGGCGTAGACCATGCCCACGTAGCCGAACACGGGCTTCCTCGAGAAGGTCGACGACGACCTGGCTGACGATGCCGAAGCCCGGGAATGATCAGGATGTAGACCTCCGGGTGGCCGAAGAACCAGAACAGGTGCTGGTAGAGGATCGGATCGCCGCCGCCCGCCGGCTCGAAGAAGGTCGTGTGGAAGTTGCGGTCGGTCAGCAGCATGGTCAGCGCGCCCGCCAGCACCGGCAGGGCGAGCAGCAGCAGGAACGCGGTCACCAGAACCGACCACGGAAACAGCGGCATGCGCAACATCGTCATGCCGGGCGCGCGCATGTTGAAGATGGTCGCGATGAAGTTGATCGCGCCGAGGATCGACGACATGCCGGCGAGATGCATCGACAGGATGACGAAGTCGATCGCCGGTCCGGGCGAGCCGGCGTTGGAGCGAATCGGCGGATAGAGGACCCAGCCGCCGCCGAAGCCGTGCATGCCGGGCGCGCCTTCGACGAACAGCGAGGTGATAGCCGAGCACGAACGAGGCGACGAGCAGCCAGAACGACATGTTGTTGAGCCTGGGAAAGGCCATGTCGGGCGCGCCGATCATCAACGGCACGAACCAGTTGCCGAAGCCGCCCATCATCGCCGGCATGACCATGAAGAAGATCATGATCACGGCGTGCGAGGTGAAGAAGACGTTGTACATGTTCTTGGCGGCGTCGATCGATCCGTCGCCCGGTCATGACGTGCGAGATCACCGGAAACACCTGGATTCCCGGGAACATCAGCTCCGCGCGTATCGCGATCGACAGCAACGCGCCGATCACGCCGGCGCAGATCGCGAAAATGAGATAGAGCGTGCCGATGTCCTTGTGGTTGGTTGAAAGCAGGTACCGCCGCCAACCGGTCGGGTGGCCATGATCGTCGTGGGCGTCGTGGGCGTTGATTCGGGTTTCCGTGAAACCGCTGACAGACGTCATAAGGTCGGCTCCGACTTTCGAGGCCGATAGGGGCGCGCCCCGGCGTTTCAGTTGTGGATCTGCGGCGCCTGGGCGAGATCGACGCCGTCAGCGCGAGAAAAGGTCTTCTGGGCGGTCGCAAGCCACGCCTGATAGGCGTTCTGGCTGACGACGTGGATCTCCACCGGCATGAAGGCGTGATCGATGCCGCAGATGTTGGAGCACTGCCCGTAGAACACGCCCTCCTGCTCGGCCTTGAACCAGGACTTGTTCAGGCGGCCCGGGACCGCGTCGATCTTCACCCCGAACGAGGGGATCGAGAACGAGTGGATGACGTCCTGCGAGACGACGTCGAGTTCGACGATCTTGCCGACCGGGACGTAGGCGGCGTTGTCCACCGAGAGCAGGCGAATATCGCCGGTCCCAGATCTTTGTCCTCCTTGATCAGAGAATCGAACGAGAAGCCGCCGTCCGCCTTGGGATAGCCGTAGTTCCAGTGCCACTGCGAGGCCGTCACCTTCAGCGTCATGTCGGGCGCCGGGATGACGAGCTGTTGCGTCAGCAGCCGGAATGACGGCACCGCGATCACCACGAGGATCAGCGCCGGGATCATGGTCCAGGCGATTTCAATGGGGCCGTTGTGGGTCAGCTGCGAGGGGATCGGATTCGCGCGCTCGTTGAAGCGGATGACGACGATGGCGAGCAGGGCGAGAACGAAGACCGAGATGCCGATGGTCGCCGGCAAAAGGAAGGCGTTGTGAAACCACTCGATGTCGGCCTGAACGGGGGTGTTCGATGGGAGGAAGCCGATTTGCCCCGGTTGGGGCGCCCCGAGAATCGCCCCCCGCGCAGCGCCGACGATTCCCACCGGGGCGAGGCCCGCAAGAGCCGCCCGAAGACCAAACCAAAATCCTCGCATCGTGACGGGGCCTCCCGATAATATGAACCTATCGACGCGTCACGCGCCCCAGACAGTCCAGTCGCCCACCAGCGTTGTTTTTGTTTACGCGACAATACGACGCAATTTGGACAATTGACAATCCATTTTTCGATTTCGTCTAAAACGAACGGCCCGTATGACGTCCCCGGTTTTTTGCTCTTGAAGCGCGGCCGATGCGTCGGTTCCGGATTCGTTTTCGCATAAGGTTCGGATTCGCGGTCGCGCGCGCCGATGGCCGGACAGGCTTCCTCTCGCGCTCGGCGCGCAACCCTCCTCCGGGCGCCTCCCGACTGAACAGACACGCCCCCAGCTCGGCGCCTTCGGCCACTTTAAGAACGGGTCCTGTTAACCCAATGTCTCTGCGACTATTTACCGCTTGGCGACCGCGGTGCTAGGCGCTCAATATCGAAATTCCCGGGGCGGCGTTCGCTTCGCGGGAGCGGGAGACGCGCCATGGCCTTCATTGCTGGCGAAGAATGGCGTCGACCGGTGCCGCTCGCGCTCTCGGGCCTGGCGATCATCGGCTGGCTGCTCGCCGCCTATCTCTGGTCGGAGGCCTCGCAGACCGAAGCCGAGATGGCCGGCTCGCTGCGCGCCGCCGACAAGGCGCGCGAAACCCTGGCGGCGGACCTGCAGAATCTGCAGAAGTCGGCGGGAACGGCGGCCGATCTCAAGTTTCAGGCGACCGAGGCGGAGAAGGCGCTGTCGGACGCTGCGGCGGCGCGCGCCTCGGCTCAGAACGAACTCGCCGATCTCTCGCGGCAGATCAACGACGCCAAGCTCGTCATTTCCGGCGCACAGGAAGAAGCGAGCGCCAAATCGCGCGACCTCCAGTCCGTCGACGCGAGGCTCAAGGAGGAAAGCGACCGGCTCGCTGCGCTGCAAGGTCAGAATCAGGGGCTTGCCGCCGATCAGGCTCGGATGCAGGGTCAGGTTGACGCTGCACGCACCGCGGTTGGCCGAGGCGCAGGCCCAGACCGCCGCGGCCCAGAAGCAGTTGGAGTTGCTGCAAGGCCAGATCAGCGCCGCGACCGCCGAACTCAACGGCCTCCAGCAGCAGCTCCGGCGCCGCCGGCGCGGCGCACTGAGGGAGGAGCGGGTGACTGTCGCCTTGGTATCCCTTCGACATCGCCGGCCCGCGTTGCCGAGCGCGGCAAGCGTGTTACAACGCGCCTCGCGGAGCGCGCCGGAAGCCGATCGTCGGAAACTTGCGCTCGTAATTGAGGCATTATGGACGATCTCGACCGCCACCGGCGCCAACGCGGCGCAAGCTGATTTGAGTCGGCGCCCCACTGCCTGCGGAGCTCAAGGCCTCCGTGCTGGCCAAGCTGACCTACTCGGTCGGCAAGGTCCCGGAGGTCGCGAGCCCGCGCGACTGGTTTCTTGCCGTCGCCTTCGCCACCCGCGACCTCATCGTCGATCGCTGGCTGCACTCGACCGCGGAGGTCTACGCCGACGGGCGCAAACGCGTCTACTACCTCTCGCTCGAGTTCCTGATCGGCCGGCTGCTGTTCGACGCGATGACCAATCTCGGCGTCGCCGAGCCGATGTCGGAGGCGCTGCACGAGCTTGGCGTCAACTTGACCGAACTCAGGCGGATCGAGCCGGACGCGGCGCTCGGCAACGGCGGCCTCGGCCGCCTCGCCGCCTGCTTCATGGACAGCATGGCGACCCTTCAGATCGCCGCGCACGGCTACGGCATCCGCTACGACAACGGCCTGTTCCGCCAGATCATTCGCAACGGCTGGCAGCAGGAGACCCCGGAGGACTGGCTCGCCAGCGGCAATCCGTGGGAGTTCGAGCGGCTCGAATACAACTACGCGATCGGCTTCGGCGGCTGGGTCGAGATGGTGCAGGCCGACGACGAGCGCACCCGCCATATCTGGCACCCGGCGGAAACGGTCGAGGCGGTCGGCTACGACACCCCGATCGTCGGCTGGCGCGGCAGGCACGTCAACACCCTGCGCCTGTGGTCGGCGCGCGCGCCGGACCCGTTCAAGCTCGACGCCTTCAACGCCGGCGACTTCGTCGGCGCTCTGTCGGACTCCATGCGGGCGCAGGCCATCTCCAAGGTTCTCTATCCGAGCGACGCGACGCCGGCTGGCCAGGAACTGCGTCTGCGGCAGGAGTATTTCTTCGCCTCCGCCTCGCTGCTCGATCTCGTCCGCCGTCACATCAAGCAGCACGGCGACATCCGCTCGCTCGGCGACCACGCCGCGATTCAGCTCAACGACACCCACCCGGCGATCGCCGTCGCCGAGCTCATGCGCATTCTCGTCGACCTGAACGGCCTCGAATGGGACGAAGCCTGGCCGATCACGCAGGCGACCTTCTCCTACACCAACCATACGCTTCTGCCCGAGGCGCTCGAAAGCTGGCCGGTTCCGCTGATGGAGCGGCTGCTGCCGCGCCACATGCAGATCATCTATCTGATCAACGCCGCCCATCTCGACAGCGCGCGCCGGCGCGGTTTCATGGATTCCGGCATTCTCGCGTCGATCTCGCTGATCGACGAGCACGCGGGCCGGCGCGTGCGCATGGGCAACCTCGCCTTCGTCGGCTCGCACAAGATCAACGGCGTCTCGGGCCTGCACACCGACCTGATGCGCAAGACCGTCTTCCACAACCTCAACACCGTCTATCCCGGCCGCATCGTCAACAAGACGAACGGCATCACTTTCCGCCGCTGGCTGATCGAGTGCAATCCGGGCCTCGCAAACATCATCCGCTCGACGGTCGGCGAGCGCGCGCTGGAGAACGCCGAGGCGCTCAAGGGCTTCGCCGCATTCGCCAACGATCGGGCTGTTCAGGACGCGGTCGCCGGCGGCGCGGCGCGCGGCCAAGGTCGTGCTCTCCCGGCATGTCGCGGTCCAGCTCGGCCAGCGCATCAATCCCGAATTCGATGTTCGACGTCCAGATCAAGCGCATCCACGAATACAAGCGCCAGCTTCTCAACATCCTCGAGACGGTCGCGCGCTACAACGCCATTCGCGCCAATCCGACCATCGAATTCGCGCCGAGGGTCAAGATCTTCGCCGGCAAGGCCGCGGCGAGCTACACGCAGGCCAAGCTCATCATCAAGCTCGCCATCGACGTCGCCCGCGTCGTCAACTCCGATCCGACCGTTCGCGGGCTCCTCAAGGTGGTGTTCCTGCCGAACTATAACGTTTCGCTCGCCGAGACGATCATCCCGGCGGTCGACCTGTCCGAGCAGATCTCGACAGCGGGCATGGAGGCCTCGGGCACGGGCAACATGAAGATGGCGCTCAACGGCGCGCTGACGATCGGCACGCTCGACGGCGCCAACGTCGAGCTGCGCGATCTCGTCGGCGACGACAACATCTTCATCTTCGGCCTGACCGCCGCCGAGATCGAAGCCGCGCGCAGGCAGGGCATCGACGCCACCGCCCGCATCGCCGCTTCGCCGGCGCTGCGCGAGGCGCTCGACGAGATTGCCTCCGGCGTCTTCTCCATCGACGATGCAGGGCGCTATCGCGGTCTCGTCGATACGCTCACGCATCACGACTACTTCATGCTGTGCGCCGACTTCGACTCCTACTGGCAGGCGCAGATGAAGGTCGACGAGGCCTGGCGCGACCGCGGCCGCTGGATGCGTTCGAGCATCATCAACACCGCCAATGTCGGCTGGTTCTCGTCGGACCGCACGATCTCGGAATACGCAAAAGATATCTGGAAGGCGCCGTTCGTGCCGCTTGGCTAGGCGCGGCGCCGGGAGGGAAAAATGGAGGTTTGGAGAGCGCGGGACGCCGACGTTGAGGCGATCCACGCGGCGCGTTGCGGCGATCCTTTCGCCGTGCTCGGTCCGCACCTGACCAGCGACGGTTGGGTGATCAGGGTTTTCGCGCCCGACGCCCTCGCGGTGCGCGCGCTGACCCGCGACGAGAAAGCTGCTCGCGGAGCTGCCGCGGCGCAAGGACGACTTCTTCGAGGCGCTGATTCCGCAGGCGACGGAGCGGCCGCTCTATCGCGTCGAGGTCGAGACGTCGTCAGGCGTTTCGTCCTACATCGACTCGTATGCTTTCGGGCCGGCGCTCGGGCCGGTCGACGACTACCTGCTGCGCGAAGGGTCGCACCGGCAACTCTACCGCCGTCTCGGCGCGCAGCTCACCACCCACGAGGGCGTCGATGGCGTGCTGTTCGCGCTCTGGGCGCCCAACGCCACCCGCGCTTCCGTGGTCGGCGACTTCAACCACTGGGACGGGCGGCGCTGCCAGATGCGCAAGCGCTACGACAGCGGCCTATGGGAGATCTTCGTCCCCCACATCGGGCCGGGAGCCGTCTACAAGTTCGAGCTCGCCGGGCCTGACGGCGTCCTGCTGCCGCTGAAGGCCGATCCGTTCGGCTTCGAGGCGGAGCTCCGGCCCTCGACCGCCTCGGTCGTCGCCGACAGCGCCGACTTCACCTGGAGCGACGCCGACTACATGGCGACGCGCGCGGAGGGCGAGCCGCGCCGCAAGCCGATGTCGATCTACGAAGTCCATCTCGGTTCGTGGAAGCGGCGTCCCGACGGCGGGTTCCTCACCTACGACGAGCTCGCCGACGAGCTCATCCCCTATGTCGCGGGCCTGGGCTACACCCACCTCGAGCTGCTGCCGATCAGCGAGCATCCGCTCGACGAATCCTGGGGCTACCAGCCGCTCGGGCTGTTCGCTCCGACGCGACGCTTCGGCGAGCCCGCAGGGGTTCGCCCGCTTCGTCGACAAGGCGCACGCCGCGGGCCTCGGCGTGATCGTCGACTGGGTCCCGGCGCATTTCCCGACCGACGAGCATGGGCTCGCGCACTTCGACGGCACCGCGCTCTACGAGCACGCCGACCCGCGCAAGGGCTTCCATCCGGACTGGAACACGGCGATCTACAACTTCGGCCGGCACGAGGTCGCCAACTTCCTCTACTGCAACGCCCTCTACTGGGTCGACCGCTTCCATATCGACGGGCTGCGCGTCGACGCCGTCGCCTCGATGCTCTACCTCGACTATTCGCGGCGGGAGGGCGAGTGGCTGCCCAACGCCGACGGCAGCAAGGAGAACCGCGAGGCGATCGCCTTCCTCCAGCAAGCCAACCAGCTCGTCTACGGCGGCTTCCCGGGCGCGATCACCATCGCCGAGGAATCGACCGCCTTCCCGGGCGTCTCGCGGCCGACCGACCACGGCGGCCTCGGCTTCGGCTTCAAGTGGAACATGGGCTGGATGCACGACACGCTCGACTACATGTCGCACGATCCGATCTATCGCCGCTGGAGCCACGACAAGATGACGTTCGGGCTCCTCTACGCCTTCAGCGAGAACTTCGTCCTGCCGATCTCGCACGACGAGGTCGTGCACGGCAAAGGCTCGGTCGTCAGCAAGATGCCCGGCGACGAGTGGCAGCGCTTCGCCAACGCGCGCGCCTTCTACGGCTTCATGTGGGGGCACCCGGGCAAGAAGCTCCTGTTCATGGGCCAGGAGTTCGGCCAGACGATGGAGTGGAACGCCGCGGAATCGCTGCCCTGGTGGCTGCTCGACCACTGGCCGCACCAGGGCGTTCAGGCGCTGATCCGCGACCTCAACCGCATCTATCGCGAGACGCCGGCGCTTTACGCCCGCGATTGCGAGCCGGAGGGCTTCCGCTGGATCGTCGTCAACGACGACTCCCAGTCGGTGCTCGCCTTCCTGCGCCGCGGCGCGCAGACCGATCCGCCGGTGGCGGTGGTGTGCAACTTCACGCCCGAGCCGCGCATGAACTACCGCCTCGGGCTGCCCTACGAAGGCCACTGGCGCGAGGCGCTCAACAGCGACGCCGGCATCTACGGCGGATCGAACATGGGCAACCTCGGCGGCGTTATCGCCGAGCCGAGGCCCTCGCACGGCTTCCCCTGCTCGGCGACGCTGGCGCTGCCGCCGCTCGCCACCGCTGTACCTCGTCTTCACGCCGCCTGGCGCCGAGCAGATCCCCGACTGAAGGAGGAGTCCGAGATGCCCAGGACACGCACCGCCAAGGAGATGGGGCTTTCGCCGCCCTATTCCCGCCATGCCATGGCCTACGTGCTCGCCGGAGGGCGCGGCAGCCGCCTGATGGAACTGACCGACCGGCGCGCCAAGCCGGCGGTCTATTTCGCCGGCAAGTCGCGCATCATCGACTTCGCCCTCTCCAACGCGCTCAACTCCGGCATCCGCCGCATCGCGGTGGCGACCCAGTACAAGGCCCACAGCCTCATCCGTCACCTGCAGCGCGGCTGGAACTTCCTCCGGCCGGAGCGCAACGAGAGCTTCGACATCCTGCCCGCGTCGCAGCGCGTGTCCGAGACCATGTGGTATCTCGGCACCGCGGACGCCGTGTACCAGAACATCGACATCATCGAGAGCTACAATCCGCACTTCATGGTCGTGCTCGCCGGCGACCACGTCTACAAGATGGACTACGAGAAGATGCTGCAGCAGCACGTCGACTCGGACGCGGACGTCACGGTCGGCTGCCTCGAGGCGACGCTGGAGGAGGCCAAGGGCTTCGGCGTCATGCACGTCGACGAGGACAACACGATCATCGAATTCCTCGAGAAGCCGAAGAACCCGCCGCACATGCCGGGCAAGCCGGACGTCGCGCTTGCCAGCATGGGCATCTACGTCTTCGAGACCTCGTTCCTGATCGATCTCCTGAAGCAGGACGCCGCCGATCCGGCCTCGAGCCACGATTTCGGCAAGGACATCATCCCCTACATCGTCAAGACACGGCAAGGCGGTCGCGCACCATTTCTCCCAGTCCTGCGTCCGCTCGACCGAGGAGGCGAAGCATCTACTGGCGCGACGTCGGCACCGTCGACGCCTACTGGGAGGCCAACATCGACCTCACCGACGTCGTCCCCGATCTCGACCTTTACGACCGCGCCTGGCCGATCTGGACCTACGGCGAGATCACGCCGCCGGCCAAATTCGTGCACGACGTCGACGGCCGGCGCGGCCTCGCCATTCAGTCGCTGCTGTCCGGCGGATGCATCGTCTCGGGCGCCTCGCTCAGCCGGTCGCTGGTCTTCACCGGCGTCCACGTCCATTCCTACTCGACCATCCACGAGGCGGTCATCCTGCCCTATGCGCAGATCGGGCGGCACGTGCGGCTCAACAAGGTCGTGATCGACAGCGAGGTGACGATTCCGGACGGCCTCGTCGTCGGCGAGGATCCGGTACTCGACGCCAAGCGCTTCCGGCGCACCGAGAGCGGCGTCACGCTCATCACCGGCCCGATGATCGAAAAGCTCAAGCGATGAGCGGCCTGAAGGTTCTGTCTGTCGCCTCGGAGGTCTTCCCGCTCATCAAGACGGGGGGCCTTGCCGACGTCGCCGGCGCCCTGCCCGGCGCGCTGGTGCGCGAGGACGTCGACATGCGGACGCTGATCCCGGCCTATCCCGCGGTCAAGGACAAGCTCGGCGACGCGGAGACTCGCGCACGAATACGTCGACCTGTTCGGCGCGCCCGCGCGGGTGATCGCCGGCCGGACCGCGCGGGCTCGACATCTTCGCCCTCGACGCGCCGCATCTCTTCGACCGTCCCGGCAATCCCTACCTCGGCCCCGACGGAACGGACTGGCCGGACAATGCGCGCCGCTTCGCCGCGCTGGCGCGGGTCGGGGCCGACATCGGGCTCGGCGCGATCGAGGCGTTCCAGCCGAATGTCGTGCACGCGCACGACTGGCAGGCGGGCCTCGTTCCCGCCTATCTGCAGCTATGCCGGACAGGCGCGGCCCGGGCATCGCTGATCACGATCCACAACCTCGCCTTCCAGGGCCACTTTCCGGTTTCGCTGTTCTGGGAGCTCGGGCTGCCCGAACGAGGCGCTCGACGTCGACGGCGTCGAATATTACGGCGGCGTCGGCTATCTGAAGGCCGGCCTGCGGCTCGCGGACATCGATCACGACGGTCTCGCCGACCTACGCCCGCGAGATCCAGACGCCCGAATTCGGCATGGGCCTCGACGGGCTCCTGCGCTCGCGCGAGCGCGGCGGTGCACGGCATCCTCAACGGCATCGACGAGACGGTCTGGAACCCGGCGACCGACCCGGCGCTCGCGCAGACCTACACGCCGCTGCGCATCGACATGCGCGGCGCGCAACAAGGCGGCGCTGCAGAAGCGGCTCGGGCCTCGCGCCGAGCGTCGACCGGCCGCTGTTCGCCGTCGTCTCCCGCCTGTCGCACCAGAAGGGGCTCGACCTGCTGCTGCACGCGCTGCCGCGGATCCTCGACCGGGGCGGGCAAGCTCGCGCTGCTCGGCTCCGGCGAGCGCTGGCTGGAATCGGGCTTCGCGCGACGCCGCGGCGAGCCGCCCGGACTCGGTGGGCTGCGTCTTCGGCTATGACGAGAAGCTTGCCCATCTCTTCCAGTCGGGCGCCGACTTCATCCTGGTGCCGTCGCGCTTCGAGCCTTGCGGGCTGACGCAGCTCTGCGCGCTGCGCTACGGGGCGACGCCGATCGTCTCGCGCGTCGGCGGGCTCGCCGACACGGTGATCGACGCCAACGAGGCGGCGCTGGCGGCCGGGCGTCGCGACGGGCATTCAGTTCGCGCCGCCGACGGTCGAGGCGCTCGAGCACGCGATCGATCGGGCGTTCGAGATCTACCACGACCCCGCCGCCATGCGGCGGATGCGGCTCAACGGGATGCGCTCGGACGTCTCCTGGCGCGGCCCGGCCAAGCGCTACGCCGAACTCTATCGCTCGATCGCGCGAACCGCGGCATGAGCGGAGATGCGCCCGCGCTCGGCGTCGCCGCGTCACCGCAGGCGGACTCGAAGCGGCGCTCGACCTGCCGAACGCCGAGGGCGTCTTGCTCTGCCTGTTCGACGGCGACCGCGAGACGTCGCGCATTCGCGCTGGCGCGCGGCGCCGACGGGATCTTCCGCGGCGCGGCGCCCGGGATCGGCGCCGGCGCGCACTACGGCTTTCGCGTCCAGGGGCCGTTCGATCCGGCGCGCGGCCATCGCTTCGACGCCTCGAAGCTGCTCGCCGACCCCTACGCCTACGCCTTCGACCGGCCGTTCCGTCTCCACCCCTCGATGTTCGCGCTTCGGCGAGGACAGCGGCCCGCACGCGCCGAAGGCGATCGCCGGCGCGCCGCCCGCCGGCGAGCCGGGTCGCAGGCGGATCGCGCCCGAGGCGCTCGTCATCTACGAGCTCAACCTGCGCGGCTTCTCCCGCCTCAATCCGGCGATTCCCGAGGCGGTGCGCGGAACCTTCGCCGGCCTCGCCCATCCCGCCTCGATCGCGCACCTCGCCGGGCTCGGCGTCACCGCGGTCGAGATCATGCCGGCCGACGCGTTCGTCGACGAGCGCCACCTCGCGCCGCTCGGTCTCGCCAACGCCTGGGGCTACAATCCGGTCGTGTTCGGCGCGCCCGATCCGCGGCTTGCGCCCGGCGGCTGGGCGGAGGTGCGCGCGGCGACCGACGCGCTGCACGCGGCCGGCATGGAGGCGATCCTCGACGTCGTCTTCAACCACAACGGCGAGAGCGACGCGTTCGGCCCGACCCTGTCGTTCCGCGGCCTCGACAACGCGACCTTCTTCCGGCTCGATCCCGGACAATCCGGCTCAGTACGTCAACGACGCGGGCACCGGGAACTGCGTCGCGCTCGACCGCCCGCTGGTCGTCGAGATGGCGATCGGCGCGCTCCGGCGCTGGATGGTCCACGGCGGAATCGACGGCTTCCGGTTCGATCTGGCGACCGCGCTCGGGCGCGGCCGCGACGGTTTCGACCCCGCATGCGCCGTTCTTCCAGGCGCTGGCCGAGGACCCGGTCGTCGTCGAAGGCGCGGCTCATCGCCGAGCCGTGGGACATCGGCCCCGGCGGCTACCAGCTCGGCCGCTTCGGCCCGGCCTGGGCCGAATGGAACGACCACTTTCGCGACGCCGCGCGCCGCTTCTGGCGCGGCGACGCCGGCCTGCGCGGCGAAATCGCGACGCGGCTCGCCGGCTCGCGCGACGTGTTCGCCGACGCCGCCGCGCCGTCGAAGAGCGTCAATTTCATCGTCGCCCACGACGGCTTCACCCTCGCCGACCTCGTCTCCTACGACCGCAAGCACAACGAGGCGAACGGCGAGCAGAACCGCGACGGGACCGACGCCAACTATTCCTGGAACCACGGCGTCGAGGGGCCGAGCGCCGATCCGGCGATCGTCGCGGCGCGGGCGCGCGACCAGCGCAACCTCTTGACCCTGCTGTTCGCCGCGCGCGGGACGCCGATGCTGGCGATGGGGGCCGAGCTCGGCTTCAGCCAGGGCGGCAACAACAACGCCTACGCGCAGGACAACGCGTCGACGGCGATCGACTGGGCGAGCGCCGACGCAGGGCTCGTCGCGTTTCGCGAGCCGTCTCGTCGCGCGTGCGCCGCGCGCATCCCGCCCTGTCGCGCGACGCCTTTCTCACCGGGCGGCCGTTCGACGCGACCGGCCTTCCCGACGTCGAATGGCGCGACGCCGAGGGGCCGATGTCGCAGTGCGGCTGGAACGATCCGGCCGGGCCGGTTCTCGTCGCCGTCTTCGCCGCGCCCGCACGCGGGCGGCATCGATCGCGTCGCGGTGGCGATGAACCGGTCGAACGCCGATGTCGAGCTTCGGCTTCCCGACGCCGCGCGCCGGGCATGGCGTGGCGGACGGTCGTCGACACCGACGCCCCCGACGCGCCCGAGCGTCCGCTCGCGATCGCCGACCGCTGCCGGCTCGCGGCGCGCGCCTCGCCTCATCCTCGCGGAGGGTCCGGCGCCCAAGGGCCTCAGCGGCGGGCCGCCCTCGGCGCGAACCATCGACGCGCTCGCCGAGCGCGGTCGGGCTCGCCGCCGACTGGTGGGACCTCGGCGGCAAGCGGACCATCGTCTCGCCCGAAAGCAAGATCGCCCTTCTCGGACGCGCTCGGCCTCGCCGGCCGCGAGCGAAGCCGACGCGCGGGACAGCCTGACGAGCGTGCTCGACGAGACGCGCCGGCGGCGCGTGCCCCCCTCCGCTTGCTCCTGCGGACGGGCGAGAAGCCGCTCGCGCCGCTGCGCGACGCGACGGGCGCCTGCGAGGCGCGCATCGAACGCGAAGACGGCAGCGTCGTCGAATGGCGGACGCCTGCCGGCGACGGCGTCCCGCGCGCGCTCGCCGACGGCCGGACGCGTCGTCGAGCGGACCATCGCCCTGCCCGAACTGCCGATCGGACGCCATCGCCTGATCGTCGACGGCGTCGATTGCGCGCTGACCGTCGCTCCGCCGGAATGTTACGGACGCGAGGGCGCGCTCGGGCAAGCGGTTCGGCGTGACCGCCCAGCTCTACGCTTTGCGGCGCGCGGGCGATCAGGGGATCGGCGACTTCGAGGCGCTGGCGCAGGCCGCCGAGGCGGCCGGCGGCGCGGGCGCGGCCTATCTCGGCGTCAGCCCGATGCACATGCTGTTCCCGCGCGACCGCGAGCGGGCGAGCCCTTACTATCCGTCGGACCGACGCTTCCTCGATCCGATCCTGATCGACGTCTTCGACGCCGGCCTGCCGCGCGACCCAGCCGCCGAGGCGGCGCTCGAGGCGCTCGCGCCCGCGGCCGCGACGACCTCGGCGGCGCGGCTCGTCGATTATCCGGAGGTCTGGCGGATCAAGCGCGCCGCGCTCGAAGCGCTGCACGGCGCGTTCGCCCGCGCTCGCCGCGGCGCGGCCCGGCGAGACGCTCGTCGCCGACTACCGCGCCTTCGTCGCCGAGGGCGGCGAGGCGTTGCGGCGGTTTGCCGCCTTCCAGGCGATCGCCGCCGGCGAAGCGGGCGAGAACTGGCGCGTCTGGCCGGAAGCGCTTCGCGAGGGCGACCCGAAGGCCGTCGCGGCGGCGATCGACAAGGACCCGGCGAGCGTTCGACTTCGCGCTCTTCTGCCAGTGGCTCGCCGACCGCCAACTCGCCCGCGCGGCCGAGCGGGCGCGCGCAAAGCGGGCTCGGAATCGGCTTCTATCGGGATCTCGCGGTCGGCTCCGCGCCCGACGGCGCCGAAGCCTGGGCGCATGGCGAGGCGCTGACGCGCGGCGCGACGGTCGGCGCGCCGCCCGATCCGTTCTCGATCAAGGGCCAGAACTGGAGCCTGCCTGCGCCGAACCCGCTCGCGGGCGCGCGGCAGGGCTGGACAGCCCTCAGCGCGCTCTACGCCGCCAACATGCGCCACGCCGGGATGCTGCGCATCGACCACGCCATGGGCCTGCAGCGCCTCTTCCTCATCCCGGAGGGCGCGACCCCGGCCGACGGCGCCTACCTCTCCTATCCGCTCGACGATCTCATCGGCCACATCGCGCTCGAGAGCCAGCGCGCGCAAATGCATGGTGGTCGGCGAGGACCTCGGCACCGTCGCCGAGGGGTTCCGCGGCCGCATGACGCGGGCGAACATGCTCGGCATGCGCGTCCTGTGGTTCGAGCGCAACGGCGCGAGCTTCTCGCCGCCGCGCCGCCTATCCGCCGCTGTCGGTCGCCTGCGTGGCGACGCACGACCTCGCCACGCTCGCCGGCTGGTGGCAGGGGACCGACATCGCCGAACTGCTGTCGCTCGGCCTCCGCTCGCTCGGCCAGGCGGGCGAGGCGATCGCGGCGCGTCGAGAGGAAAAGCGCAGCCTGATCGCCGCGCTCCTCGCCGCCGGCCTGATCGCCGGTCGCGCCGGCCGAGGACGCCCCGCTCGACGACGCGACGGCGGCCGCGGTCCACGCCTTCATCGCCGGCGCCGGCTCGACTGTTCGCCAGCGCCCAGGTCGACGATCTCGTGGGCGAGGCGGTCGCGACCAACCTGCCCGGCACCGACCGCGAGCGGCCGAACTGGCGCATCAGGACGGCGGGCGACGTCGCGTCTGTCTTCGCAGCCCGCGCGCCCGCGCCATCCTTGCCGCGCTCGCAAAGGGCGGCGGTACGACCGAGCGGCTGCATTCGACGCCTCGGGCGGCCGCGGAGGCGCAACTGGCGCCTTTCCGTTCCGTGGGCAGGACGGCCGCAGCCGCGAGGACGACGCCGCGCTCAAAGCGCGATGGAGATCGCCTCGCGCCCGCGCGGGGTGTCGATCACCCGCATGTTGACCGACTGCCCTTCGTTGAGATGGGCGATGCCGGCCGCATTGAGCGCCGAGATGTGGACGAAGATGTCCTTGCCGCCGTCGTCCACCGCGACGAAGCCGAAGCCCTTCGTCTCGTTGAACCACTTGACCTTCCCCTCGAGCGGGGTGCCGGCCGACGGGTCCGGCGCGGCGCGGCGCGGCGGGCGCGGCGCATCGAGCGAGCGGCGCGGCCGCTCGACCGCGGTCGACGTGTCGACCGACAGGACCCTCGACACCTGCGGTCCCTTGGCGCCCGGCCGCGACGATGACGCGCATTTTCGCGCCGGGCGGAACGGCGTCATGCCCGGCCGAATGCAGCGCCGTCGCGTGCAGGAACGCGTCGCCCTGCCCGTTTTCCAGTTCGACGAAGCCGAACCCCTTGTCGTCCTTGAACCACTTCACGGTGGCCTCGACCGACGGCACGTTGGCAAGCGTCGCGGACGCCGCCGCTTGCGAAAGAATCGTCGATCCCGCTCTCGGGACGCGCGCGCCCGCGCGCGGGTTGCCTTGCCTCGAAAGGCATCGGGCCGTCGTCGTCGAAACCATGCCTGCGCGGCGTCCAGTAGTCCTTACCTCTATTCATGGCCATCAAACTCTTCGACCGTTCCGTTTCCAGGAGAAGCCGCCGCGGTCACGACGACCTTCCATTCCGCCGCAACGCGGCGGAATCTCAGAGTCGGCGAGGCGCCAACGAACGCGCCCGCCGGCCGACGGCTGGACGGAAGTCTCGAGCCCGGATCTTGCAGTACCGGTCCGCGCCGTCAATGAAATCGCCCAACGAAAGGGTGAAACGAGCATGTCGACGAGCCCGGCGAGACAAGCATGTTCGCGCGCGGCGCTTCGTCGACAGGCCCTCGCGCGACGCTCGCCTGAGCCCGAGCTCGACGCGTCGAACCGACCCCCTTTCGTCCACTTCGAGAATTCCAATCGCGCGTCTGCACGCGCAATTAGGGAATATACGTAGGCGCGGCGGCGCGGTCCGAAACCTCGGAAACGCTGATGGAAAACCGCGCTTGCAGGGCGGCTGGCGCGGTCCCCATATCCGCGCCCATGTTCGAACCTCTTCAGCCGCTCGAGCGCGGCTTTCATCCTCGACGCCGACAGCGCCTCGCAGGGCCCCGGAACGAACGGCTTCAGCCGACGACCGAGGCGCTCGACGCGTATTCCCACGTCGTCACCGACGTCGTGGAGCGGGTCGGGCCGAGCGTCGTGCGCATCGACGTCAGGCGCGGCGGCCGCAACGCCGGGTCCGGCTCGGGCGTGATCGTCTCGTCGGACGGGCTCGCGCTCACCAACTCCCATGTCGTGCAGGGCGCGCGGGTCGTGTCGCTGACCACGCTCGAAGGGCGCGAGTTGCAGGCGCGCGTGCTCGGCGACGACCCCGACACCGATCTCGCGCTGCTGCGCGTCGAGGCCGACGTGTCGCTTCCGGCCGCCCGCCTCGGCGACAGCTCGAAGCTGAAGCGCGGCCAGATCGCCATCGCCATCGGCAATCCGCTCGGCTTCGACGCGACGGTGACGGCGGGCGTCATTTCCGCGCTCGGCCGCTCGCTTCAGTCGCGCACCGGGCGGATGATCGAGGACGTCGTGCAGACCGACGCGGCGCTCAATCCGGGCAATTCCGGCGGGCCGCTGGTGTCGTCGGCCGGCGAGGTCGTCGGCATCAATACCGCGGTCATCATGGGGGCGCAGGGCATCTGCTTCGCGGTCGCGTCGAACACCGCCAATTTCGTCGCCGGCGAGATCGCCCGGCACGGCCGCGTCCGGCGCGCCTATATCGGCGTCAGCGCCGGCATCGACCGAGATCCCGCGGCGGATCGCGCTGAGACTCGGCCTCGAACAGGCGACCGGCGCGCGGCTGATCGCCGTCGACCAGACCGGTCCTGCCGCGCACGCGGGCCTGCTCTCGGGCGACATCGTCATCGCGCTCGACGGCAAGAAGGTCACGAGCGTCGGCGAACTTCTGCGCGCGCTCGACGCGGACAAGATCAACCGCACGGTCAGCGTCGATTTCCTGCGCCGCTCCGAGCAGAAGCGGGTCTGGATCGGCCCGGTCGAACGTCCGGCGGCGTGAAGGCGAAGAGGGCGTCATCGCGCCCGCGCGGTTTGCGGGATCGCCAGTAACGCTCTAGCTTCGCCCAGCGACGCAGAGTGAGAGACATGGCGAAGCCGCTGATCGTGATCGATCCCCAGCCGCGAGGGCTGGACGAGATTTTCAGCCCGGAACTCTGGCGCCGCTTGCGCGAGGCGGGCGACCTCGATCGTCCACGAAGGCAGCGGGCGCATGCCGACGGAGACGTTCGAGGCCGCCCTGCCCGAGATGGCGCTGCTGATCGGCCAGAGCGACATGCCGAAGGCGCGCCTCGACCGCGCGCCGAAGCTCAAGGGCATCATCAACGTCGAGACGAACTTTCTCCAGAACGTCGACTACGAGGCGTGCTTTCAGCGCGGCGTCCACGTGCTCGCGCCGAGCTCCGCTTTCGCCAGGCCTGTCGCCGAGATGACGCTCGGCCTCGCCATCGACCTTTGCCGCGGGATCACCGCCGCCGACCGCGCCATGCGGAGGGGCGACGAGAAATGGCTGCTCGAGGGCGCGGAAGGCTGCTTCTCGCTCTATGGCGCGCGGGTCGGGCTGATCGGTTTCGGCGACCTGGCGCGCGCGTTCGTTCCGCTCGTCCGGCCGTTCGGCGGGACCGTGAAGGCCTACGATCCCTGGGTGTCGGCGCATTACATCGAAGGCTTTGGGGTCGAGGCCGCAACGCTCGACGAAATCCTGAGCGGATCGCAGGTGATCGTCGTGTTCGCCGCCGTCACCAGCGAGAACCAGGGATTTTTGGGCAGGCGCGAATTCGATCTCGTCAAGCCCGGTTCGGTCGTGCTGCTCATGAGCCGCGCCGGGGTGGTCGACTTTCCTGAATTCCTGCGCGCCGTCGAAAGCGGCCGGTTTCGCGCCGCGACCGACGTCTTCCCCGTCGAGCCGGCGCCGAGCGACGACCCGGCGCGCAAGGTCGAAGGCCTCGTGCTGTCGCCGCACCGCGCCGGCGCGATGACGGATTCGCTCCTCGAGATCGGCCGGCAGACGGTCGCCGATGCGGAGTTGATCCTGCGCGGCCTGCCGCCGCTCTCCTGCCGGCGCGCGCAGCGCGAGACGGTGGCGCGATCCCGCTCGAAGCCGATCGAGCGGTAGCTGCGTGGCCCGCGCGCGGCGCCGTCGAACGTCGCCGGGACTTGCGCAGGCAGGACGCGGATAAGACTTAACGCCGCGCGGCGGGTTGGCTGGTGGCCGCAGGGGCGCCTTGCGCGGAGTCGGGGCCGTGGGAATTGCGCGTCGTCCAGACACAATAGCCGGCGAGCAGCAGGGCGACGACGCCGAGCCCGACGAAAAAGCGAAGGCGTTGGGTCGGCGGGACTGGACTGCAGCGTCGCAGGCGCGGTCGTCTGGACGCTTCCCGCCTGCGGCAGGAGCGCAATCAGGCGGGCCGCGATGATCTCCGGCGCCAAGCCCGATGTCGCGCCCGGCGGCAACGACGCCAGCAGCGAAGTCAGCCGCTGCTTCGCCTTCTCTTTGGGCATGCGCGCGAGACTGGCCGCTTCCTGCCAGGGATCGACATCGAGCCGCGCCAAAGCCGAGACGACGCTGAGCAGCGGGCCGTCGGTTTCATCGTCAATGCTTGCGAACAGGAACGGATCGAAGGCGCGGCCGAGTAGAGGGGTGAGCGCAGCATGGGTCATGTCATCCGCCAACTTTTCGCCGCGAGCCGTCCCGCGACCGGTCAAGCCGACAAGCGGTTGGCCAGGCGACCCTCAAAGCTATAGGCGATAGATAGGGTTCAGCTTCAGGAATGTGAGAGCCCGTCAAGATTTCGACGTCGGCGACGCCATGTCCGTCGACGTCACGGAGCGGCGTTCCTCCTTTATTCGCAAGGCATTCGCGCCTATATATCAGTCGCACATCAACGGAATAATACAGGACAGCGCGCGCCGGACAGCGTAGCGTTGCGCCAGACACCGTCGCGAGGAGAGACAATGGCCAACGAGAAACGCAAGGGAAACCGGGAAACCAAAAAGCCCAAGGCCGCGAAATCGGCGAGCGCCGCGCCGGTCTCTCCGTTCGCCCCCAAGGCGCCATCGGCCGCGACGACCCCGACAAAGCGGAAGTGAGTCCGAGCGCGGACTCGGAGGGTTGAGACGGCGCGAGGTTCGACTTGCGCCGGGCGCCATGACTTCCCGAGCGCGACGACGCGGTAACGAACGCAGCTTTAACGCCCTATGAGCGTTTCCCTGCGCTCAGCCGCTCCGCCTCCATCAGCAACTGCGCCGCCGTCGAGGCGGCGATCACCGCAGGGTCCTTGCTCGCGATACCCGCAAGGCCGATCGGGCAGACGAGCTTCGCCAGCATCGCCTCGGTCAGGCCGGCGTCGCGCATCTGCCTCAGGAAGCGGGCGCGCTTGGTCGTCGGAGCCGATCAGGCCGACGTAGCCGAACCGCTCCGCCTTGAGCGCCGCCGCGACGATGTCGAGATCGATCGCGTGGGAGTGGGTCATCACCACGATCAGCGCGCCGTCGGGCGCTGCGTCGAGCTGCAAGGCTGGCTCGGGGGCGTGGAACAGCGCGACATTGGCCGGCGCGCGCGCCGGAAAAGCCTCGCGGCGCGAGTCGATCCAGCGGACGGCGAAGGGGAGCGGCGCCAGCGCCAGCGCCAGCGCGCGGCCGACATGGCCGGCGCCGAACAGGTAGACGGCGCGAGCGCTCTCGCCGAGCGGCTCGGTCCATGCCTCGGCGCGTCGGGCAGGCTGCTCGGTCAAGGCGCCGCCCGGACGCTCGCGGTCGAGCCGGCGCTCGACCCGGCCGTCGCCGCCGATGCGCGCGGTCAGCGAGCCGGACGCCCTCCGGCTTCGGCCGACGCGAGCGCGCGAAAGGTCGGCCGACGTCGCGGCGGTCGAAGGTCTCGATCCGCCAGTCGACCCGGCCGCCGCAGCATTGCGCGAGTTCGGGGCCGAGCGCGAGCGAGCGTCGCGACGCGGGCCCGCGCCCTGCCTTCAGCGCCGCGAGCGCGGCGTCGAGCGCCGACCCATTCGAGCGCGCCGCCGCCGATCGTGCCGTGAAAGCCGCCGGACGGCCGCACCACCATCCGCGCCCCGGCCTCGCGCGGGCTCGAGCCTTGGACGCGCGCGAGCGTCACCAGCGCCGCCGACGCCTTCGGCTTCGATCGCCTCGATAAGGCGGCGGAAGGCGCGGCATCGCGCCTGGACCTCAGACCTCGCCCTGTCCAGCGAGCGGATGGCGTTGAGGATCGACTCCGGGCGTGCAGGGCGCTTCGAGCCGCGGCTGGCCCTTCGGGTTGGTCGCATGCACCGCGTCGAGGATCGCCGAATAGACCGAGATCGCCAGCATCAGCGGCGGCTCGCCGACCGCCTTCGAGCGGTAGATGCTCGGCGTCGGGTTCGGGCGGGTGTGGAGCGTGGTGTTGAAGATCGGCGGCGCGTCGGAGGCGACCGGGATCTTGTAGGTCGCCGGCGCGTGGGTCGTGAGCCGTCCCTTGGCGTCGTAGACGAGCTCCTCGGTCGTCAGCCAGCCCATGCCCTGGATGAAGCCGCCCTCGACCTGGCCGATGTCGAGCGCCGGATTGATCGAGGCGCCGACGTCGTGCAGGAGATCGGCGCGCAAGCACCCGCATCTCGCCGGTCAGCGTGTCGATCGCGACTTCCGCAGCAGGCCGCGCCATAGGCGAAATAGAAGAACGGCCGGCCGGTCGCCTTGGCGCGGTCCCAGTGGATCTCCGGCGTCTTGTAATGGCCGGCGTGCGAAAGCTGCACGCGCGCCAGACGGCAGGCCTTGGCGAGCGGACCGAACTCCATCGAGTGGTTGCCCGACACGGCGCGCCCGTCGCGGAACTCGACCGTCTCGACCGGCACGCCCCAATGCCCGGCGACGAAGGCGGCCATGCGGCCCTTGATCTCGGCCGCGGCGATCTTCGCCGCCATGCCGTTGAGGTCGGTGCCCGAGGAGGCCGCGGTCGGCGAGGCGTTCGGGACCTTGGCGGTGTTGGTCGCGGTGATGCGCACGAAGTGCAGCGGCACGCCGAATTCTTCCGCCACGATCTGCGCGACCTTGGTGAACAGCCCCTGCCCCATCTCGGTGCCGCCGTGATTGAGATGGATCGAGCCGTCGGAATAGACGTGCACCAGCGCGCCGGCCTGGTTGAGCGGGATCAGCGTGAAGGAGATGCCGAACATCACCGGCGTCAGCGCGATGCCGCGCTTGAGATACGGGCTCGTCGCGTTGAAGGCGGCGATGCGGGCGCGCCGCGCGCGATAGTCGCTCGTCTCTTCGAGCTCCTCGATCATCGCGCGCTGCGTCTCGAAATCCTCGACCGTCTGGCCGTAGGGCGTGCGGTCGACGCCGGCGCGCAGGAGATTGGCCTTGCGCACGTCGAGCGGGTCGAGGCCGCGCTCGCGCGCGATCGCGTCCATCACGCGCTCGATCGCGATCATGCCCTGCGGGCCGCCGAAGCCGCGGAAGGCGGTGTTGGAGACGGTGTTGGTCTTCAGCCGCCGCGTGCCGATCGCGACGTCGGGCAGCCAGTAGCCGTTGCCGGCGTGGAACATCGCGCGGTCGACGACGCCGGGCGACAGGTCGGCCGAGCAGCCGCAGCGCGCGTTCAGCATCACGTCGTAGCCGGCGATCACGCCCTGGTCGTCGTAGCCGACGCTCCAGTCGGCGCGGAAATCGTGGCGCTTGCCGGTGAGCGCGAAATCGTCGTCGCGGTCGAGCCGGACCTTGCACGGGCCGGCCGGTGACGCGCGCGGCGAGCGCGGCCATCGCCGCCCAGGTGCAGGCCTGGCTCTCCTTGCCGCCGAAGCCGCCGCCCATGCGGCGCGTCTCGACGGTGACGAAGGCGTCGGGCACGCCGAGAACGCGCGCGACGATGTGCTGCGTCTCGGTCGGGTCCTGGCTCGAGGCGTGCACCGTCATCTCGTCGCCTTCGCCGGGAATGGCGAGCGAGGCCTGGCCCTCGAGATAGAAATGCTCCTGGCCGCCGATCGCGAACTGGCCCTCGAGCCGGTGCGGGGCGGCGGCGATCGCGGCCTTCGCGTCGCCGCGGCCGAAGGCGTAGTCGTCCTGCACGCGCGCGCCGGTCTCCAGCGCGTCGGCGACGGTGACCGACGGCGGCCGCGCCTCGATCTCGATCCTGCCGAGCCGCGCGGCGCGGCGCGCCTCGTCGCGGGTGCGGGCGACGACGGCGAACAGCGCCTGGCCGTGGAACATGACCTCGCGCTCGGCGAGCAGCGGCTCGTCGGCGAACACCGGCGCGATGTCGTTCTTGCCGGGAATGTCGGCCGCGGTGATCACCGCGACGACGCCGGGCGCGGCCCTGACGCGCCGAGAGGTCGAGGCTTCTCAGTTCGCCCGCGGCGTCGTTCGCCATGCCGATCGCGACATGCAGCGTGCCCTGCGGGCTCGCGGATGTCGTCGATATAGGTCGCCGAGCCCTGCACGTGCAGGCGGGCGGAATCGTGCGGCAGCGGCTTGTGGACGACCGCGGTCGGCGGCAGCGCTCGCAGAACGTCATTCTGCGGCATGGAGCGCTCCGAGCCGGGTCGGCGCGCCGGCGCCGGCGATTTCGATCAGCGCCTTCCGCAGCAGGTTCTTGGCCGCCGTCATCCGATAGGCGGCGCGTCGCGCGCTGGTCGGTGAGCGGCGTGAAAGTCGGCGGCGAGCGCGGCGAGCGCCGCGTCCCAGCTGTCGGGCGCGTCGAGATCGCGCGCCGACCAGCGCGCGCTCGGCGTCCGCCGCCCGCTTCGGCGTCGCCGCCATGCCGCCGTAGGCGATCCGCGCGCCGGCGATCCGCCGTCCGTCGAGGTCGAAGCGCGCGCCGAGCATCACGGCGGAAATGTCCTCGTCGAACCGCTTCGAGACCTTGAAGGCGCGATAGCGCTGGCTTCGCTCCGAGGCGCGGCGCCTCGATCGCGACGACGAACTCGCCGGGCGCGCGGTCCTGCTTGCCGTAGGCGAGGAAGAAGTCCTCGAGCGGCAAGCGTGCGCGTCGCCTCGCCCTTGCGCAGCACGACCCGGCCGCCGAGCGCGATCAGCGCCGGCGCGAGATCGCCGATCGGCGAGCCGTTGGCGATGTTGCCGCCGACCGTGCCGCTGGCGCGCACCTGGACCGAGCCGAAGCGGCGCATCAGCTCGCCGAGGTCGGGATGGAGCGCGGCGAGATGCGGCGCGGCGTCGAGGAGCGTGACGCCGGCGCCGAGCGACAGCGCCCCGTCCGCCGCCTCGCCGATCGCGTCGAGGCCGGCGACCCGGCCGAGCCAGATGACGCGCGAAAGGTCGCGCAGCTGCTTGGTGATCCACAGGCCGACGTCGGTCGCGCCGGCGACGAGCGTCGCGTCGGGAAAGCGGGCGTAGAGCGCGGCGAGCGAGTCGAGGCTCGCCGGCGCGGCGAAGAAGCGCGCCTCGTCGCCGACGAACAGGTCGCTGCCGTCGGCGAGCGCCGAAAGCGCCGCGGTCGCGCGCCTCGGCCGTCGCGGCGAAACGGTCGGCGGGCGCGCCGTCGCAGGTCGCAAGGCCGGCCGCGACGATCGGGCGATAGCCGGTGCAGCGGCAGAGATTGCCGGCGAGCTGGTCGTTGAGGCTCGCCGGCGTCGCGGGCGCGCCGGAATGATAGGCGGCGAACAGGCTCATCACGATGCCCGGCGTGCAGAAGCCGCACTGCGAGCCGTGCTGGTCGACCATCGCCTGCTGCACCGGATGGAGGACGCCGCCGTCGGCGAGATCCTCGACCGTGATCAGCTCGGCGCCGTCGAGCTGGCCGAGCAGCAGGATGCAGGCGTTGACCGCGTCGTAGCGGAGCCGGCCGCCGCGAGGCGCGCGAGCACGACCGTGCAGGCGCCGCAGTCGCCCTCGCCGCAGCCCTCCTTCGTCCCCTTGGCGCGCGCCTCCTCGCGCAGCCAGTCGAGCACGGTCGCGCGCGGCGCGAAGCGGTCGAGCGCGACGTCGCGCCCGCGGAACCGGAAATGCAATCCACGGCGTGTCTCTGTCTGTTCTTCGGTCACAATGTCAGCCTGAGGATTTAGGGCGCGGCCATGATGAAGGGTTTGTCTCCGAAACGGAAGTGTGACGCGAGTCTGCGCCCCACGCTGTCTTGCCAGCTTATGCCGGCGACAATCCGGCCGCGCTGTTCATCGGCCGCGCGCCATCCCCAAGGAGGCGGCGCTCCGGAGCCTGCGGACCGCGGCGATGACGCTCGCCGCATCGCCCGTTTTCTCGTCGCCCGATCGAAACCCGCGCCGGACCGGCGCGAGCGCTTCGGCTCAGTTCCTCAAGTCCGGCGGAACCGCTTCCGCGAGCAGCGTCTCGATCGCCTCGTCCGCGCCCATCGTCGTCTGGGCGTTGGAGCCGAGGCGGCGGACCGACACGGTGTTCTCGGCCGCCTCCTTGCGGCCGACCGCGAGCAGCACCGGGATCTTCGCCAGCGAGTGCTCGCGCACCTTGTAGTTGATCTTCTCGTTGCGCAGGTCGGTCTCGATCTTGAGGCCGCGCTTCTTCGCCTTGGCCGCGAACGCGACCGCGAAGTCGTCGGCGTCGCTGGTGATGGTGCAGACCACCGCCTGCACGGGGGCGAGCCACAGCGGCAGATGGCCGGCGTAGTGCTCGAGCAGGATGCCGATGAACCGCTCCATCGAGCCGCAGATGGCGCGGTGGACCATCACCGGCGTCGTCTTCTCGCTGTTGGCGGCGATGTAGAAGGCGCCGAACCGCTCCGGCAGGTTGAAGTCGACCTGGGTCGTGCCGCACTGCCAGTCGCGGCCGATGGCGTCGCGCAGCACATATTCGAACTTCGGCCCGTAGAAGGCGCCCTCGCCCGGGATTGATCGCGGTCGTCACCACGTCGCCGTGGCGCGCCTTGATCTCGTCGAGCACGCGGCTCATCACGTCCTCGGCGTGGTCCCACATCGCGTCCGTGCCGACGCGCTTGTCCGGCCGGGTCGAGAGCTTGACCACGATCCTGTCGAAGCCGAAGTGGCTGTAGACCGAGAGGATCAGCTCGTTGATCTTGTGGCACTCGGCCGCGATCTGCTCCTCGGTGCAGAAGATGTGGGCGTCGTCCTGGGTGAAGGAGCGCACCCGCATCAGCCCGTGCAGCGCGCCCGACGGCTCGTAGCGGTTGACCGCGCCGAACTCGGCGAGGCGCAGCGGCAGCTCGCGATAGCTTCTCAGGCCGTTCTTGAAGATCTGCACGTGGCCCGGGCAGTTCATCGGCTTGATGGCGTAGACGCGCTCGTCCTCGCCCTCGGCCTCGTCGCCGGCGGGGCGCGCCATGAACATGCTCTCGCGATACCAGCCCCAGTGGCCGGAGATCTCCCACAGCTTCTTGTCGAGCACCTGCGGCGCGTTCACCTCCTGATAGTCGTCGGCGAGGCGGCGGCGCATGTAGGCGGTCAGCGTCTGGAAGATCGTCCAGCCCTTGGGATGCCAGAAGATCGAGCCCGGCCCCTCCTCCTGGAAGTGGAACAGGTCCATCTCGCGGGCGAGCTTGCGATGGTCGCGCCGCTCGGCCTCCTCGATCTGCTTGAGATAGGCGTCGAGCTCCTCCTTCTTGGCGAAGGCGGTGGCGTAGATGCGCGACAGCATGGGCTTCGTCGAATCGCCGCGCCAGTAGGCGCCGGCGACCTTCATCAGCTTGAAGGCGTCGCCGATCTTGCCGGTCGAGGTCATGTGCGGCCCGCGGCAGAGGTCGGTCCAGCCGCCCTGGCTGTAGAGCTTGAGGTCCTCGCCCGGCGGGATGGAGTCGATCAGCTCGACCTTGAACGCCTCGCCCTTCTTCTCGAAGAAGCTCTTGGCCTCCTCGCGCGGCGACCACCGTCCTCACGAACGGCTCGTCGCGCGCGACGATCTCGCGCATGCGCTTCTCGATCGCCGGGAAATCCTCGGGGGTGAACGGCTCGGAACGGTAGAAGTCGTAGTAGAAGCCGTTCTCGATCACCGGGCCGATCGTCACCTGGGTGTCGGGCCACAGCGACTGCACCGCGTCGGCGAGCACATGGGCCGCGTCGTGGCGGATGAGCTCGAGGGCGCGCGGATCGTCGCGGGCGATGAACTCGAGGCTCGCGTCCTCGTCGATGCGCTTCCGCGAGGTCGACCAGCTCGCCGTCGCGGATCATCGCGACCGTGCGCTTGGCGAGCGAGGGGGAGATGGATTTGGCGATGTCGAGGCCGGAAACGCCGGGCTCGAAGGCGCGCGCTGGCGCCGTCGGGAAAGGTGACGTGGATCATGTCGCTCCTCATGCTCACTCGCCGAAACACAATCGGCGTAAGCGAAACGCGCTTGCCTATAGACGGCGGCGGCGCGGCGGGGCAATCCTTGCGCTCATGCCCAGCCGAAGGACCGGATCGCCATGACCGAACCAGGAAACGCTCACCCGCCGCGTCGTCGTCGAAGGGTTACGTGCAGGGGGTCGGCTATCGCCAGTTCGCCCGGCGCGCGGCGCTGCGCCTCGGGCTGTCCGGCTGGGTGCGCAACCGGGCGGACGGGACGGTCGAGGCGCTGATTTCCGGGCCGCCGGACGCGGTCGAGGCGATGCTCGCCGAACTGCGCCGCGGGCCGCGATGGGAGCCGAGGTGCGCAGCGTCCGCCTCGCCGAGGCGGAGGGGAGCGAATGGACGCCGGGCGCCTTCGTCGGTGCGCTCGAGCGGTGTAAGCGGCCGATAAGCGCTAAATCGAGCGGCTTATTTCTCCGACGTCGCCGCTGGCTTTAGCGCCGGGCGGCTTCGCGGACCGGTGATCGGGGCGCCGGCCGAGGTCCGGGTCATGGCCGGCGGATCGCTGGCCGGAAACAATTCCTCCAGCGCCTCGTCGAGGTCCCGCTCGGCTTCGGCCTTCTCAGCGCCATCGCCGCCCGCCGTCTTGGAAATCTTGGTCATGATCGTCACTCCGCCCTGCCGCCGGCGTCCATCCGGGCCAGCATCGGCGCTGAGGGGCGCGAAAGTATGGCGCCTCGACAACCGGGCATGAAGCGCCCGAGAACCGACCGGCGCCGGAATATTTCGGTCCGACGAGAATAAACCACTCACCGCCGAAGTCTCCTGATCACGACGTTCGCAAACGATCGCACGTTTCCGAACTGCAGAGACGCCATGACGCGTGCGCTGCCCGTGCGGACCCGTCCTGAAACTGAGGAGGATACAATGATGACAATGCTGAAGACCTGCATCGCGCTCGGACTCGTGCTGACTTTCTCGGCCGTCCTTGGTGCAGCCTTCGCCACAGAGCGCTCCGCGCTTGAGCCAGCGCCCAGGCCGCCACCGCCGGGAGCGCCTTGGACAAGGCGAAAGCGCTCGCGCCGGACTTCCGTCTGCAGCCGGCGCCCGATGCTCGCGGTCCCGAAACCGACGGGCTCGGCCGCGACGACAACGACTGCCGATATGGCTGCGTCGATCATTGAGGGATCGTCGAGCCCCTCCCGGCGGTCCAGCGTTCCCGAGGGGGGCCGCCGACGCCTTCCACGCGCCGGGCATGGAAGCCGCCGCATACAGGTTCGACCGACGAAAGCTGCGCCGTTCCGGATTGGAGCGAAGGAATTCCGGATGATTTTCCACCTGAGGCGGATCATCGACCGGTCTCACGCGTTACGAGGCCGGCAGCCCCATTGACCCGGGGCGGATCCCGACCCGCAGCCCTGGAGAAAGACCATGAACGCCAAACGATTGGAGCCACGCCGTCGCCCTTCGCCTTCCCATCTTTCCTCTCCCAGGCCGCGGGCGGCTCGGCAGGCGGCGGGGCCGGGCGGCAGCCGGCGGACGGAACGGGCGCGGGCGGATGGCGGAATGGGCGGAACCGGCGGAGCCGGGAGCGGCGGAGCGGGCGGAACCGGTCGGAAGCCGGCCGCGAGCGGAATGGGAGCGGCGCGATGCGGAACGGCGACGAGGATGGGCGGACCCGGGAACCGGCACGGAATCCGGCGCCCCCGGCGCGGACCGGCGACACAGGGAAATGCGACTCGGCGCAACGGCCGACGTCGGGCGCCAACGGAACTAGCGCCGGTCGCTCGGCAACCCCTGGGCAACGGGCGCGCCGGGAAGCAGTCCGGGTTACATCGGCGCCAATCCGGGAACCGGCGCGACCGGGAAGGCGCGATGGGCGAAGCGGAAACCCGGGCTCTGGCAACGTCCCCGACCACCAACCCCGGCGTTGCAGCCGCCTGCTGGCGGCCGGGTTGACCCAGACAGAGCGATGGGCGCCCCGACCGTCGGGGCGTTCAGCGCCGGTCGCGGCCCGTCTCATCGCTGGGCTTCAGGTCGGCGGAGTCCAGGCTTTCGTCAGAAGCCGACGGACCATCGGCTCAAACGTCGACAGCGGCTCGTTCTTGTACGCCGGGTCGAAGGAAACCTCGTCGTACCGTGCGCAAAACTCGACCGTCTGTTCGTAGGCGGGTCCGACTTGAACTTGTCGCGCGCGTCGGGATCGAGACCCGAGGTGGCGAGCGTAGAAATAGGTTTGGAACAGGCCGTGCTGCGTCAGCATCCACCAGTTGTCGCGGCTGACGAACGGGCGAAGGATCGAGCCGATCACTTCGCCGTGGTTGAACGGCCCGAGCGGCTCGCAGGCGTCGTGCAGCAGGGCGACCGCGACATAGTCCTCGTCTTTGCCATCCCTCAGCGCCCGCGTCGCCGTCTGCAGGCAATGGTCGTAACGGGTGATGTCGTACGCGGTGTCCTTGGCGAGATCGCGGAGCAGTCCGAACAGACGGTCGGGCAGCGCGCTCAGCGTCTGCTCGTGCACGTTGCGGAGGACCTGGAAGTCCGCGTCGGTGCCCTCGTCCATCCGGGTGAAATGCATCTTTTCCATCGGGCGTCCTCCAGGAAAGTTGCAAGCCGGGCTCGCGGCGTCCCGATCCTGCCGCGTCAGGCGCCGCCGATCAAATGGCTTGATCGGTCGTCGGGGAGCCGGTCAGTCGACGCCTGCCTTTCGCGGCGCACGCCCATCTTCTCATGGGCGCCCATGCGCCGACGGGGTAAGGCCGCGCACGACCGCTCCGGAGCCCCCGCTCAAAAGCGCTCGGCGACCATGTCTTCGCTTTTGGCCCAAAGGGCCTTGGCGCGATCCGGATCGAGCGCGTAAGGGCGAACGCCGCCAAGCACGTTCGGCCCGGCGTCGACGATCTCGGCCACATGACAATCCTCGCAATAGCGTCCGCCGACTTCGTTGGCCTTCGCGACGACCGCAGCCCACACGCTCGTCGCAGCCCCTTGGGGAACGGACTTCATCGCGAAAGGCGGCCGGTCGGCGGCCCGGTTCTCCGCGTTGATCCGCACCAGCATCTGTCGCACGGCCCCGGGAGGCAGTGCCGGGAGAGCTCGGTGTCGATCCCTCCAGGATGGACAGCGGTCGCGGAGAGGCCGCTCGCCTTGTGGCGACGGTCGAACTCGACGGCAAACAGAATATTGGCCGTCTTCGAGCGGCCGTAGGCGATGAAGGGCTCGTAGGGCGTCCGCTCGAAGTTCGGATCGTCGAGGTCGACATCGGCGCGCCGATGGCCGGCGGAGGAAAGATTGACCAGGCGGCCGCCGGACCTCAGCAGCTTGGCGATCCGATTGACGAACACGAAATGTCCGAGATGGTTCGTGCCGAACTGCGTCTCGAAGCCGTCAGTCGGTCCTGCCCAAATGGAGTCGCCATCACGCCGGCGTTGGCGATGACAACGTCGAAGGGCCGGCCGTCCTCCAGCAGCGCGTCCGCGCAGGCGCGCACGCTCTTCAGCGAGGCCAGATCCAGCTCGACGAGTTCAAAGCCGCTCTTCGCCTGCCGCGCGACCTCGACCGTCGCGCGCTTCGCCTTCTCGAGATCGCGGGCCGCGCCGATCACCTGAGCGCCATGCGCCGCGAGCGCCCGCGCCGTCTCGACGCCGATTCCCGCCGAAACGCCGGTCACCAGAATGCGCTTGCCGCCGAGGTCGACGCCCGCGAGCACGTCTTCAGTCGTCGATCGAGCGCCGAAAGCTTCCGTCATGACAAACCTCCTTCAAGGGAGACGTCTCCTCCCTTCGCGGCGAGGCGTTTGCCCGCGCGGCCGTTTCTGCACTAAGGGGAGATCATCTCCGCTAATAATACGGAGGCTTCCTCCACTTATCAAGATGGGTCCCACGCGTGAGCGATCCAGACGCACCGGCCGTGACCCGAAAGCCTCGCGCGGACGCGGAACGCAACCGCGCCCGCCTCCTCGACGCGGCGAAGACGGTCTTCGCCGAAAAAGGGTCCTCTGCCAGGCTCGACGAGATCGCGCGGGCCGCAGGGGTCGGGATCGGCACGCTCTACCGGTGCTTTCCGACCCGCGACGCGCTTGTGGAGGCCGTCTACCGCAACGAAAGCGAGCAGCTTTTCGCCGCCGCCGTTCGCCTATCCGAGAGGCAGCCTCCCGTCGCGGCATTGCGAGCGTGGCTCTTGCTGTTCCTGGACTACCTTGCGGTCAAGCAGGGAATGGGGGAGGCGCTCCGCTCCATGGCGGTCGGAGGGCCGGAGCTCAGGGCGGCGTCCGGCGATCGGCTAAAGGCAGGCATGGCGATGCTGGTCGACCGCGCCGTGGCGAGCGGCGACATCCGCCTCGACATCGATCCGCTCGACCTTCTACGAGCGCTGGCGGCGCCCTTATCGAAGGAGGCGGCCAGACGACTGGTGGATATTGTTATTGCCGGCGTGCGGAGGCGGTGAGGCCCGCAGGCGCTCTGCAAAAACGCGATCATGCGATTTCCTAACGGGGCCGCGGTCGGATCGTGCTACAGACCGACCTTCGGTCGGAGCGCGCGTGACCATCCTGACAGTAAGGCATCTCACGACCTACGCCTACGCCGCCCCGGTGCGGCTTGGCGAGCATCGGATGATGCTGCGTCCGCGCGACAGCAACGACCAGCGGCTGTTGAACGCAAGCCTCGACATCGAGCCCCGTCCGCACCGGCTTCGCTGGATCCACGACGTTTTCGACAATTGCGTCGCCATCGCCGACTTTGCCGGCGAGACCCGGCGCCTCACGGTCGAGAACAAGATCACGCTCGAGCACATCGCGTCCGACGAACCGGAATTCCAGCTCGAGGAGCGGGCCCGCACCTATCCCTTCTCCTATGACGCCGACGAAATGCCCGACCTCGCCCGGGCGATCGAGCGGCATTATCCCGACCCCTCCGGCGACCTCGACCGCTGGGTTCGACAATTCGTCAATCCGCGGGCGCCCGACCGAGACGGCCGCGCTGCTGATGACCCTGACGAATGCGATCAAGGAGGGGCTCGCTTACGAGCGGCGCACGGCCAAGGGAACGCAGAGCCCGTTGCAGACGCTGGCGACGCGGCGCGGCTCCTGCCGCGATTTCGCGACCCTGATGATGGAGGCCGCCCGCGCGCTCGGCTTCGCCGCCCGGTTCGTCTCCGGCTATCTCTATGTGCCGAGCCGCGACTCGGGAGAGAGCTATCGCGGCGGCGGCTCGACGCACGCCTGGTGCCAGGTCTATTTGCCCGGTTCCGGCTGGGTCGAATTCGACCCGACCAACGGCATCGTCGGCAATCGCGACCTCATCCGGGTCGCCGTGGCGCGAGACGCGCGACAGGCCATTCCCTTGCACGGGTCCTATTTCGGCAATTCCGAGGACGAAGAGGGCATGGTCGTGTCCGTCAATGTCCGGCGCCTGCCGGAACAAGGACCCGCCGACCCGGGTTTCGTTGACGCGAAGGCATGAAGCATTCCGGCCCGGCGCCGAGGGTTCGCAGAGCGCGCGTGGTTCGGCCGCGCGGCCTTGATCGATTCAACACGAGGATTGCCCCATGCTGATCGAAGCGGGATTTGACATCGCCTTTGAATGTCCGGCCCCTACGCCGATGCTGCTTCAGCTCAACGTCCATCCGTCGCGCGACGCCGACCTGCTGACGCCGGACAGGATCGTCTCGGAACCGCCGCTCCCGATGCGGACTATCTCGACCTGTTCGGCAATCGGGTCACCCGCGTCGAAGTTCCCGGCCGGGCTCGTCACTTTCTCCGACCGCTTCGTCATCGCCGACTCGGGTGAAGCCGGACCAGACGCCGCCGGACGTACGGACGACGCCGATCGCCGATCTTCCCGACGAAGCGCTGTTGTTCCTGGTCTCGAGCCGCTATTGCGACAGCGACAAGCTCGCCGACTTCGCCTGGTCGCAGTTCGGAAACCTGCCCGGCGGAACGAGGGTCGTGCAGGCGATCTCGGATTTCGTTCACGCGAAAATCCGCTTCAGCTACGCCGACGCCCGCTCGACCCGCGCGCCAGCAATTCCATGCACGAGGGCATCGGCGTCTGCCGCGACTTCGCCCATCTCGCCATCGCGCTCTGCCGCTGCATGAACATTCCCGCCCGCTATTGCACCGGCTATCTCGGCGACATCGGCGTGCCGCCCGACGTCAATCCCGGCGATTTCAGCGGCTGGGCGGAAGTCTTTCTCGACGGCCGCTGGTGGACGATCGACGCGCGGCACAACCATCCCCGCATCGGCCGGATCGTCATGGGCCGCGGCCGCGACGCCGCCGACGTCGCCATGTCGACCGCCTTCGGGGTCGCCAAATCTGAAGCGGTTTGAAGTGAAGACGGACGAGAAGGCGGAGACGCGGTGAGTTCGGCCGCAAGGCCGCATCGCAAGCGTCGGACGACGACGACGGTCAGGGCTGCGCCAGCCACCCCGCCAGCCGCTCGTATACATCGCGCCGGCTCATGAGGTCGAGGTGCCCGGTCTCGCAGGCGACCCACTGGCGCTCGGGCGCGAAAATTCAATTCGCGTGCGCAGACTCCTTGTGGCGGCCGAGGGCGCTTGCGAGCGGAACGAGGCCGTCGCCGAGGAGGCGGTCCTTGAGGTCGCCGGGGGAAGCGGCGGTGGTGGCGGCGATCGCGTAGCACGCGACGCCTTTCGGCAGCGGCGCCGGGCGGCGGGGGTCGGGCTCGCGGGCGAAGCGGTCGCGGCCTTGCCAGTCCTCATCCAACAGATTGCCATAGCGCAGGTCGGTGACGCCGGCGCTGCGCATCTTGCCGAGCCTGCCGAAGGCGGCGGCGTAGGGCGTCTTGCCGACCACGACATCGACCCAATTGCCGATCCGTTCGAGCGGCGCGCCATGGTGGGGCGTGCCGAGAAA
The DNA here is from genome assembly GCA_963724785.1 of uncultured Alphaproteobacteria bacterium. Classification (GTDB taxonomy): domain Bacteria; phylum Pseudomonadota; class Alphaproteobacteria; order Rhizobiales; family Beijerinckiaceae; genus Roseiarcus. The sequence goes on from CAVRWC010000002.1 coordinate 171,428, forward strand.
GACGAGTTTCCTCAGCTCGCCCCGCCAGGCATGGCCCGCCGCCTCGGCGTGAAGGCAGGCGCTGCGGGCGACGAGCCCGCCCATGCTGTGGCCAATGATGGCGAAGTCCTCGATCTCGACCGGCCAGGCGGCGACCAGCGCCTCCAGCGCTTCGGCGAAGGCGCGGCCGTTCGTCGAGACGTGGAGGCCGGAGTTGTAGGAGAGATAGACGGGCGTAAAGCCGAGGTCGCGGGCGAGCGCGGCGCCATGGTCGTGGTTCTGGCGCATCCATTGCAGGTCGCTCATGCAGAGCCCGTGCACGAGCACGGCGAGCTTGCCGGTGGCTTCCGGAAAGGCCTCGGCGAGCGCATGGGGTTCGAGCGTGAGCGGCCGCCCGTCGCGGCGAAACCGCATTTTCAGCGCCAGCGGATTGGCGGTTTCCGCGAGATGGTCGCCGACGACGCCGTTGAGCGCGGCGAGCGCGATTTCCCGGCCGCGCGACGCCGGCTGACCGTCCGGATTCGGGCCGACCAGCGCCGCAGCGCCGCCGAGACCCTTGCCGGTCAGCCGGAACGCGCCGCGCACCCCGCCGTAGACGAGCCGCGTGACGCCGCCGGTCAGCCCCTGAGCCAGCGGCGCGAGGCCCGGCGTGTCGAGGATGGACGTGTGCATGTGCTCGACAATCCCGGTGACGCCGTGGGCCGCGTCGGCGGCGAGGCGGCCGAGTCCGAGGACGTCGGAGAGCGAGAGGGCGGCGGGTTTCGAGGGCATGGAAACTCCTGTGCGCAACTCCCCTCTCCAGTCAAATCCCTTTGCACTCTTTCAGCGCCGCGTTGATCCGCGTCTGCCAACCGGCGCCGGTGGCTTTGAAACGTTCGACGACGTCGCGATCAAGCCGCAACGTCACCGAAACCTTCCGGTCGGACGCCCGCGGCCTTCCAAGTCGGCGCACGATGCCCGCGAGCGGCTTCGACAGGTCCGGCGCAGCATCGGGATCGGCGGCGACGCCGCGCGCGATTTCCGCATCCTCGCTAGCGGTCGGATGAACGAGTTTCGGTCTCATAGAACTCGACCTCCCGGCTGTTGGCCCTGCGGGCGGAAATGATGCGGCGCTCTCCGCCCCGCTCGACGAACACGACGACATGGAGCCGCGCGCCAAGGGGAGCGATTGCGATCACTCGCACCTCGCCGTAGTCCCTTCGACGATCCTCGAAAATCAGCGCCTCATCCCAGTCCAGACCCTCAAGGTCGCAAAAATCGACCCCATGTTTGGCAAGGTTTCCAAGCCGCTTGTTCTCGTCCCAGATCGTCACTCTTTTTTGTAATTACGATAATTATCGCCGTCAAGGGTGGACCACGGCCATCGTGTACGCGATGACGCGCGGCTCCGTACGCGAGGCGGCCTGTGACCCTTCGCTTTACGCTAACGCAAGACCGGCCCCGCTACCCCTTCTTCCCCGCAATCTTCGCGATCTCCCGCATGATCCTCAGCGTCCCCGTCAGCCGGTCGGCGAGCTTCTCGAAGTCGTCCACGACCACGATCCGCATGTCCGGCCGGACGCGGGCGAGCGACCCCTGCGCCGCCACCCACTTCACGAGGCCGGTCGGGTTGGCGAAGGCGTTGCCCCGGAAGGCGAGCGTCAGGCCCCTCGGGCCGGCGTCGAGCTTTTCGACGTTCGCCCTGCGGCAGAGCGCCTTGATCAGCACGAGCTTCATCAGGAGCCCGACTTCGGGCGGCGGCGGCCCGAAGCGGTCGACGATCTCGGCGCCCATCGCGTCGATCTCGGCCTCGTCCTCGAGCGACGACAGGCGGCGGTAGAGCGACAGCCGCGTCGGCAGGTCGGCGATGTAGGTTTCGGGGATCGTCACCGGCGCGCCGAGCTGGATGGTCGGCGACCACATGTCCTCGGCCGGCGCGTCCTCGCCCGACTTGATGCGCTCGACCGCCTCGCGCACCATCTGCTGGTAGAGTTCGTAGCCGACCTCCTTGATGTGGCCGGACTGCTCCTCGCCCAAAAGATTGCCGGCGCCGCGCAGGTCGAGGTCGTGGCTGGCGAGCTGGAAGCCGGCGCCGAGCGTGTCGAGCGACTGCAGCACGGCAAGCCGCTTTTCCGCCTGCGGCGTGATCTTCGCCCTGCGCCGGCGTGGTGAAGATCGCGTAGGCGCGGACCTTCGACCGCCCGACCCGGCCGCGCAACTGGTAGAGCTGCGCCGAGGCCGAACATGTCGGCGCGATGGACGATCATCGTGTTGGCGCGCGGAATGTCGAGGCCCGACTCGACGATCGCGGTCGACAGCAGGATGTCGTACTTGCCGTCGTAGAAGGCGCCGATCTTGTCCTCGAGCTCGGTCGCCGCCATCTGGCCGTGCGCGATGACGAATTTCGTCTCGGGCACGTTCTGGCGCAGGAACGCCGCCGCCTCGTCGAGGTCTTCGATGCGCGGGCAGACGTAGAACGACTGGCCGCCGCGGTAGCGCTCGCGCAGCAGCGCCTCGCGCACGATCAGGGCGTCGAACGGCGAGACGAAGGTCCTGACCGCGAGCCGGTCGACCGGGGGCGTCGCGATGATCGACATCTCGCGCACGCCCGTCATGGCGAGTTGCAGCGTGCGCGGGATCGGCGTCGCCGACAGCGTCAGCATGTGCACCTCGGCGCGCAGTTCCTTCAGCCGCTCCTTGTGGCCGACGCCGAAATGCTGCTCCTCGTCGACCACGACGAGGCCGAGGTCCTTGAACTGCGACCGTCTTGCCGAGCACCGCGTGCGTGCCGACGACGATGTCGACCCCGCCCTCGGCGAGACGCCTTCTTCGTCTCGCGCTGCTCGGCGGCGCCGACCATGCGCGACAACTGGCCGATCTTGACCGGCAGCCCGGCGAATCGCTCGCGGAAGATCCGCGCGTGCTGGCGGGCGAGCAGCGTCGTCGGCACGACGATCGCGGTCTGCTTCGAGTTGATCGCCGCGGCGAAGGCGGCGCGCAAGCGCCACCTCCGTCTTGCCGAAGCCGACGTCGCCGCAGATGAGCCGGTCCATCGGCCGCCCGGCGGCGAGGTCGTCGAGCGTCGCTTCGATCGCGCTCTCCTGGTCCTGCGTCTCGTCGTAGGGAAAGCGGGCGCAGAACTCGTCGTAGAGGCCGTCGGGAACGGCGAGGCGCGGCGCGGGCCGGGTCATGCGCTGCGCGGCGACGCGGATCAGCTCGCCCGCCATTTCGCGCACGCGCTTCTTCAGCCGCGCCTTGCGCGACTGCCACCCTGCCCCGCCGAGCTTGTCGAGTTCGCCCGTCTCCGAGCCGTAGCGCGACAGCAGTTCCAGGTTCTCGACCGGCAGGAACAGACGGTCGCCGCCGGCGTAGTGGATTTCCAGGCAGTCGTGCGGCGCGCCCGCCGCCTCGATCGTCTTGAGGCCGACGAACCGGCCGACGCCATGGTCGATGTGGACGACGAGGTCGCCGGCGGTCAGCGCGGCGGCCTCGGCGAGCACGTCCTGGGCGCGGCGCTTGCGCTTTCCGTGACGGATCAGGCGGTCGCCGAGAATGTCCTGCTCGCCGATGATCGCAAGCTCCGGCGCCTCGAAGCCCTGTTCGAGCGCGATCACCGCGAGCGGCAGCGAGCCGGGCCGCGCGGTCTTCGCCTGAGGCCAGGACGAGACAAGCTCCAGCGATTTCAGCCCATGCTCGGCGAGCACGTGGCTGAGGCGCTCGCGCGAGCCGTCGCTCCAGCCGGCGACGATCACGTTGAGGCCGCGCTTGCGCAGATCCTTGATGTGGGCGACCGCCGCGTCGAACACGTTGGCGGCTTCGGCCTGCCGCTCGGGGGCGAAGGTGCGGCCGACGCGGCCGCCGCAATCGACGATCGTCGCGGCGCCCGGCGGCAAGTCGAAGGGGGTCAGCCGGGCGAGCGGCGACGCCTCGAGCCGCTCCTTCCATTCGTCGCCGGCGAGATAGAGACGTCGCCGGCGGCAGCGGCTTGTAGTCGGATTTCCCCGGCTCCTGGCTGGTAGGCGGCGCGGCGCGCGGCGTAGGCGTCGGCGATCTGCGCGACGCGCTGGGCGGCCGCCTCCTCGGCGCGGCTGTCGAGCACGAAGGGCGCGTCGCCGACGTAGTCGAACACCGTGTCGAGATGGTCGTAGAGGAGCGGCAGCCAGTGCTCGAGGCCGATCGCGCGCCGCCCCTCGCTGACGGCGGCGTAGAGATCGTCAGACGGGGCCGGCGCGCCGAATTCCTGGGCGTAGAGCTGGCGAAAGCGTTTGATCGACTCGGTCGTCAGCCGCGCCTCGCTCATCGGCACGAGGTCGAGCGAGCGGAGCTGGCCGACGCTGCGCTGGGTCTCGGGATCGAAGGCGCGGATCGATTCCAGCGTATCGCCGAAGAAGTCGAGCCGGATCGGGTTCGGCGCGCCGGGCGGGAAAAGGTCGAGGATGCCGCCGCGCGAGGCGTAGTCGCCGACGTCGCGCACCGTGCTGGCGCGGGCATAGCCGTTCGTCTCCAGCCACAGCGCGAGCTCCTCCATCCGCACGCTGTTGCCGGGCGCGGCCGAGAAGGCGGCGGAGGCGACGTATTTCAGCGGCGGCAAGCGCTGGGTCAGCGCGTTGACCGAGACGACCAGCACGCGCGGCCGCTCGATCGCCCCGCGCGTGCGGGCGAGCCGCGCGAGCGCCGTCATGCGCTCGGCGGCGACCGCCGCGTTGGGCGAGACGCGGTCGTAGGGTTGGCAGTCCCACGAGGGCAGATGGAGCGCCTCGATCTCGGGCGCGGCGAAGGCGAGCGCGTCGCTGAAGGCCTGCGCGCGCAAACCGTCGCGGGCGACGAAGACGAGCGCCGCGGCGCGCTTCTCGCCGGCGTGAGCGAGCGCGCGCGCAAGCTCGGCCACGACGAAGGCGTCGTAGCCTTCAGGAGCGCGGCAGAGCGTGACGGCGCCGCCCTCGGCGAGGCGGCGGACGGCGGACGAGAGGTCGATCACGGGACTCGGTTCACTTGTCTTCGTTCGCCCTTTTCAACGCCTCGCGGGGGGCGGCGCGGAGGCGGGCGAACAGCGGCGTGTCGTATTCCGGCGGGGTCGGCGCCTCGCCGGTGATCCACGACAAGACCTGCGGGTCGGGCGCCTCCATCAGCCGCTCGAATTCGTCGAGCTCGGCCTCGCTCATCGTCGGCAGGTTCACGTCGGCGAACTGGCCCATGACGAGGTCCATCTCGCGCATGCCGCGCCGCCAGGCACGAAACAGAATCCGCCGCCGGCGCTCATCGAGCGCTGCGCTGCTGAGCATCGAGCCGGACATGAAAAACCTTCCTCAACAGGCGTCGCCGCCTTCAACCCTGACGCGGCTTTAAAGGCTCCGGCCGCTTTTCATCCGGGCCCCCGTTTTGGCCCCGGTGGGGCTTATAGCGGCAGGGACAGCCAGTGTCAGCGGCCGCGGCGACTCTTCTGCGGCGCAAAAGCGATTCTCCCATGGAAACACGAGATTAGCGGGCGTTGGCGGGTACCCGCCCGGCCGTCGTTTTGACGCAAACGAGGCCAAAGGTCGCCGCCCCGCCGCCATGACGACACGGGTGGCGCAAGCCTCTGGAGCGGTTGGGGATCTCGATGTTCGACGCTGTCACGCGCTGGCTCTTCGACGCATCGGGCCTGACGCCGCATGGCTTTTGCCTCTTGTGGCAGCCGGGGCTCATATGGACCTACGCGCTGTCCGACGCTGTCATCGGCCTTGCGTATTTCTCAATCCCTGTCGCCCTGGCGGTAATCGCGCGGGAAAGGCGCGACCTCGTTTTCCGGCCCCTGCTGCTTCTGTTCGCCGCCTTCATCCTGCTTTGCGGCGCGACTCATTTTCTCGACGTCGTGACGCTCTGGGTCCCCGCCTACGGCCTGCAAGCGATCGTCAAGGCGACGACCGCGATTGTGTCGATCTTCACCGCGATCGCCTTGTGGGCGCTGCTGCCCCAGGCGATCAGGCTGCCGTCCCCGTCGCAAATGCGGGAGGCGAACGCCGCGTTGCTGGAGGCCGAGGAGCGGCTCCGTCAGTCGCAGAAGATGGAGATCGTCGGACAGTTGACGGGAGGCCTGGCGCACGACTTCAACAACATGATCCAGGCGATCGGCGGCGAACTCACGGTCCTCGAGCGCCGGATCGCAGCCGGCCGGCTCGAGGGGATCGGCGGGATCGCGGAAGAGATGCGCCGTTCTCTCAACACCACCGCGGGTCTGACGGACCGGCTGCTCGCCTTCTCGCGGAGGCAGACCCTTCGACCGACCCGGATCGAGCCGGACACCTTCATCGCCGGGATGCAGGAGTTTCTTCAGCGCACGCTCGGGCCGGAGGTCCAGCTCGCGCTGCGCCTCGGCGACGGCAAGTCCGACATCGAGGTCGACGCCCATCAGCTCGAGGCCGTTCTGCTCAATCTCGCGCTCAACGCCCGCGACGCGATGCCGGAAGGCGGGATCCTGATCATCGAGGTCTCCGACCGCGTCATCCGAGCCGAGGACGTGAGCGATCACGACCCGGTCAGCCCTGGGAGCTACGTCGAAATCAAGGTGACGGACACCGGTATCGGCATGACCCCCGACGTGCTCGCGCGCGCGTTCGAGCCGTTCTACACCACAAAGCCGCACGGGCATGGAACCGGCCTTGGCCTGTCGCAGGTCTATGGTTTCGTTCGCCAATCCGGCGGCTTTTCGCAGATCGAGAGCCGGCCGGGCGCAGGAACGAGCATCTTCATGTGCCTTCCGGGCCAACCGAGGGCGAAACAAGACAACGCGCCGCAAGCGCAAAGAGAGCCCGACCGGCTGGCGCCTCCCTCCGCACGCGGCGTCGTCCTGGTGGTCGAGGATCAGGACGAGGTGCGCAGGCAGATCGTGGAGGTTCTCGGCGACCTCGGCTGCCAGGTCGTCGAGGCCGCCGACGGCCTCGAGGCCCTCAACATCGTCGAGTCCCGCCGCACGCGTCTCGACCTCCTCGTCACGGACGTCGGGCTTCCCGGGCTCAATGGCCGACAGCTGGCCGACGCGACGCGCGAAATCAGGCCGGACCTGCCGATCCTGCTCATCACCGGCTATGCGGGGCGCGCGCTCGACACCATCAAGATCGCCGAGGGCACGGAGATTCTGCGCAAGCCGTTCCTGCTGGAGGAACTGGCCGTGCGCGTCAAGGCGATGCTGGCGGCCCGACCGCGCCGCGCGGCCGACGGCGGCTGATCCTCCCAGCCGTTCGCGGATTTCGCCCTTGACTAGCCAAAAGCGGCGCGAGTCGCGGATGGCTGTCCCTCCAGCGAGGCAATCTTCGGCCTCCGGCCGCATGGCCTGCCGGAGGCCGGCGCCTTCTGGTTCGCAGAGGGCGCTGCTCCCATCGCCGCGCCTAGGCGGCGCTCAACGCCTTATGGACTTCTTCCTCGGACGTGAACGGGATCTCCTTGACGTGGACGACTTCCCGCTTGTTGGAGCCGATGACGACAATCTCCTTGTGGAAGGTCCCGTGGAAGGTCTCGGCGCACGGTGTAGGGCGTTGTTGCGGGCGGCTCGGCGAGCGGGCCCGTCCACCCCGTAACGTCGAACGCAAGGCCGCCGACCCAATGCGGGTCCTGGACGATCTTGAATCCGGAGCTGAACTTTCGGGCGTGGCCTTTGACGGTGATACGAAAAAACCCGGGCGAGCCAAGACCGGTCCATACATAGGCCGCCTCCGCAGTGTCGAAGGGCTCTGGTCCATAGAACGGCATGATACTTCCTCCATGGTGTTGGCCGGCTCGAATTGATTTTCACTCCCGGCCAATCGACCACGCGAATATGCGCCGCTGCCGACCACGGAGTCTGTGACGCCCGATCACGCTGCTCTTCACGCGTAATCGGCCGTCCCGGCCGCGCCGACTTCAGGCGGCGGCCGGGACGGCGACAGCGGCGCGCGGACGGGCGATGGTCAGCGCCAGCGCCGCCGCGATCACGCAGGCGACGCCCGCGACATAGAGCGCCGGCAGGTAAGTCATGAGTTCGGTGCGGAAGGCGCCAGCGCCGAAAGCCGCCGTCGCGGCGCCAAGCTGGTGGGCGGCGAAGATCCAGCCGAAGGTGAGGTTCGCCTTCTCCGCCCCGAAGCGCTCGACCGTGAGGCGCACCGTCGGCGGCACCGTCGCGACCCAGTCGAGCCCATAGAAGACGGCGAAGGCCGAAAGCCCGACGACGGAGAAGTCGGTGAACGGCAGGGCGATCAGCGACAGGCCGCGCAGGCCGTAATAGACGAACAGGAGCCAGCGGTTGTCGTAGCGGTCGGAGAGCCAGCCCGACAGGATCGTGCCGACGAAGTCGAACACGCCGATCGCCGCCAGCGCTCCGGCCGCCGCGACCGGCGCGACCCCGTAATCGCCGCAGAGCGAAATCCAGTGCGTCTGGATCAGGCCGTTGGTCGAAAGACCGCAGACGAAGAAGGTGGTGAACAGCACCCAGAAGGTTCGGCTGCCGCGCGCCTCGTAGAGCGCGCGAAGGGGCGAGGCGAGCATCGCGCCGAAGGCGAGATTCTGCGGCGGCGGCTCCAGGGCGCGCGCGCCGAATGGCGCGAGACCGACGTCATAGGGGCGGTCGCGCAGGAGGAGGAGCGCGACGACGCCGGCAAGCAGCAGCATGACGACGACGAAGCCGAGCGCGGCTCTCCAGCCATAGTCCTCGGTCAGCTTCGCCAGCAGCGGCAGGAACACGAGCTGGCCTGTGGCGGTGCTTGCGGTCAGCATGCCGACCACGAGACCGCGCCGGTGATGGAACCAGCGGGCCGCCACCGTCGCGCCGAGCACCAGCGCCACCATGCCGGTGCCGAGGCCGATGAGGACGCCCCACAGCGCGACGAGTTGCCAGAGCTGGGTCATGAAAAGCGAAGCGACGACGCCGCTCGACACCATGCCGATCGCGGCGAGGACCACGGCCCGGACGCCGAAGCGGTTAATGAAGGCCGCCGCGAACGGCGCGATCAGGCCGAAGAGCGCAAGCCGAATGGCGAAGGCCGAGGAAATGTCCGCCGCGCTCCAGCCGAATTCCTGTTGCAGCGGCCGGATGAATACGCCCGGCGCGCCCATCGCGCCCGCGTTGGCCAGCATGACGAGGAAGGTCGAGCCGGCCACCGCCCAGCCGTAGAAGACGCCGCGCGCGGCAAGCGCTGCGGCGAGACGATTGGACAGCGAGAGCGCCGCCGGGCGCGGGCCGGATACGGGAACGGTGGGCGCATCCGGGAGGCTGAGGGACTCCGTCATGGGCGTTCTCCAGTCGGCAGGCGCGAGCCCGCGGGAGCAAAAGATCAAAGACTCATCGCGAGCGTGCGCAGCGTCTCGGCGCCCGCCTCGCCGAGAGCGGCCTCGACGCGGCGCTGGGCGTCTTCCCACATCGGCTTCGCGCGACGTAGCGTTTCGACGCCCGCCTCGGTCAGCGCGACGGTCGTCTCGCGCTGATCCTCGGCCGCCGCCTCAGACACGAGGCCCATGCGCTGCAGCACCCGGACATTGCGCCCGACGGTGGATCGGTCGAGCTCGGCGATCCGCGCAAGTTCGGTCAGCGAGACCGCCTTGACGCTCTTGATCCGCCGCATCAGGCTGTACTGAGCGAGGCCAATTCCCGCCGGAGCGAGCGCGGCGTCGTAGAGCGCCGTCATCTTGCGGGAGGCGGTGCGGACGACGGCGCAGTAGCATGGCGAATTCATATGCGGGCATATACCCGCATAGGCCGAGCGACGCAAGCGGCGGGAGCGCGATTTTGCGCCGCCGAACCGCAGACTTACGCTGGAGATCGCGACTGGCGACGCGATGGAGATCTATTCGGGCCGCAGTCGCTTCCTCAAGGAAACGCTAAACGGAGTAAATCCCATCGATTCGAAGAAAATGATCGCTTCCGTATTGGCCGCCCAAGCGCCCAAGGCGAATTCGCTTGCCCCCTGCTCGGTCCCACGCCGTTCGACGAATCTCAAGAGTTCGGTGGCGACGCCCTGTCGTCGAATTGATTCTGTAACGCAGAGATGATGCACGTACAGGCGACGCCGGGCTGGATTGAACGCAGTTTCAGCAAGCGTCTGGACTTCGAAGTAGATATATCCGACCGGCGCCTCGTTGATCTCCGCGATGGCTATTTCGGGTTCAGGGCTCGCAAGTCGGGCCTTGAACATTGTTCTTGCGCCTTCGGGTTCGGCAAGAGGCTTAAAATCCTGCGGATACAGTTTGGCGTGGAGACTCTGGACCTCGGAATTCAGCGCGAACAACGTCTCAAGGTCCGCTTCCGAAGCGAAGCGCACTGTCGTGGACATGTTCGTCCCTCAAGTGACACCGGTTGCAATTGATCGGCCTCGTCTTGCGCTCACCGTGTCGCCGACGACGCCCTGCGACGAACACAGGAACGAAGACCGATGGCTATACGCCTCCGGCCCTGACGGCAAGCTCAGTACAGGCCGGTGAACTCGTAGACGCCGATGACCACGAACACCGCGGCCGTCTTCAGGATCGTGACGGCGAAGATGTCCTTGTAGGACTCGCGGTGCGTCAGGCCCGTCACCGCCAGCAGCGTGATCACCGCGCCGTTGTGCGGCAGGGTATCCATGCCGCCGCTCGCCATCGCGGCGACGCGGTGCAGCACCTCCATCGGAATGCCGACCGCGTTCGCGGCTTCGATGAACTCCTTCGACATCGCGGCCAGCGCGATCGACATGCCGCCCGAGGCCGAGCCGGTGATGCCGGCGAGCGAGGTGACGGTGACCGCCTCGCGCACCAGCGGATTGGGGATCGCGCCGAGCGCGTCGCGAATGGCGAGGAAGCCCGGCAAGGAGGCGATGACGCCGCCGAAGCCGTATTCCGAAGCCGTGTTCATCGCGGCAAGCAGCGCGCCCGCCACCGCCGCCTTGCTGCCCTCGGCGAAGGTCCTGGACACCGCGCGGAAGGCGAGCAGGAAGACCAGCACGATGCCGGCGAGCAGCGCGCCCTCGACCGCCCAGACCGCGCGGATCGGCTGGACCGGCGTCGCGATCGCGTGGTCCATGGCGAGCTTCAGGTCGTAGCTCGCGCCGTAGGCCCAGTCGATCAGGCCGGTGAACACGCCGGGGAAGCCGCCGAGCGACGATGTTGAGGACGAACACCACGATCAGCGGCAGGAAGGCGATCCAGGGCGAAGGCAGATGGGTCGTGTCGACCGGCGCCGGCTCGTTGATGTGGCCTTCGCCGTAGCCCTCCCCGTTGGCGCGGGCCTGCCGCTTCTGCCATTCGAGATAGGTCATGCCGCAAACGAGGATGAAGATCGCGCCGACGATGCCGAGGATCGGCGCGGCGCCGGTGGTCGTCTTGAAATAGGTGGTCGGGATGATGTTCTGGATCTGCGGGGTGAACGGCAGCGCGTCCATGGTGAAGGAGAAGGCGCCGAGCGCGATCGTGCCGGGGATCAGGCGCTTCGGGATGTCGCCGGCGCGGAACAGCTCGGCCGCGAACGGATAGGCGGCGAACACCACGACGAACAGCGACACGCCGCCGTAGGTCAGCACCGCGCACACCAGCACGATCGCCAGCATCGCCTGCTCCTTGCCGACGACGCGGATGATCGTCGCGACGATCGACTTGGCGAAGCCGGAGAGCTCGATCACCTTGCCGAACACGGCGCCGAGCAGGAAGACCGGAAAGTAGAGCTGGGCGAAGCCGACCATCTTCACCATGAAGAGATCGGTGAAGGCGGCGGGCACCGCGTGCGGATCGGTGAGCAAGACAGCGCCCATCGCCGCGATCGGCGCGAACAGGATGACGCTGAAGCCGCGATAGGCGACGAACATCAGAAAGCAGAGCGCCGCCAGCGCAATCAGGAAATCCATGGCCCCTCCCTCCGATCGGTCGTCTTCGCGAGGCGACTCTTACGCTGCCGGGAAGCTGAGGCAAAGGGGCCGCGGCCGCTATAATGGCCGCGCCGTCCCATCCTATAGTCGCGTTCAGGCGCGGGCAGGATCTCGGCGCGCGAACGTCGGCGCGATTTCCGCTGCGACCGCGCCGAACAGGATGAGTGAGCAGCCGACGGCGCCCGCGACGGTCAGCCGCTCGCCGAGAACGATCGCGCCGGCGAGCGCGGCGAATACGCTTTCCATCGACAGGATCAGCGCCGCCTCGGCTGGCGGCGTATAGCGCTGCGCGACGATCTGCAAGCGTGTAGCCAACCGCGCCGGAGACGAGGCCTGCGAACAGGATTGCGGGCGCCGCCGCAACGAAGTCGGCAGGCTTGGCGGTCTCGAATGCGGCGGAGCCGATCGCCCCAAGGGCGGCGCAGATCGCATATTGCGAAAAGGCGAGCGTAAGCGGCCGCTCGGTCTTCAAGAGATAGATCGGGGTGAGCGCGATTCCGGTCGCCCAGGCGAGGTCGGCGATCAGCACCAGCCCGTCGCCGGCGGTCGGCGGCGTGGCGGAGCCGCCGCCCGCAGCCAGAAGTCCCGCGCCGACGAACGAGACGGCGCTGGCGGCGAGCACGATGGCGCGAGGCCGCGTGCGCGACAACGCCCAGACGACAAATGGAGTCAGGACGACATAGCAGGCGGTCAGAAAGCCGCCATTGGTGGCGCTGGTGGTCGTGAGCCCCGCCTGCTGCAGGCTCGCGCCGAGGAACAGCATGACCCCGATGGCGGCTGCGAGCCGCCAGGCGCGCGGCGCGAGGGGCAGACCGGCGCGCCGTCCCTCGAGAATCGCCAGCGGCGCGACCACGAGCGCCGACACGACGAAACGCGCCGCCACGAAGGCCAGCGGCGGCAGCGCGCCGATGTCCTTCTGCACGACGAAGGTGACGCCCCAGACGATCGAGGTGGTAAGCAGCAGAGCATCGGCCCCGAGGCGGCTCATGCCGCCGGCGCCGACCGGCTTCGACGTCAAGCGCGAGACCTGCTCGATCTCGACCAGCGTGCCGAAGAAGTCCTTCGGGATGCAGGAACAGCACCGGGTTGCCGTGCGCGCCGATCTTCGGCGTCGCCGTCGCCGAGCACCCGGGCGCCCTGCAGCCTTGAGCTTGTCGCGCGCGGCGAGGATGTCCGCGACCTCGAAGCAGAGGTGATGCATGCCGCCGTCGGGATTCTTCTCCAGGAATTTCGCGATCGGCGAGTTGTCGCCGAGCGGATGCAGCAGCTCGACCTTGGTGTTCGGCAGTTCGACGAACACGACGGTGACGCCATGGGCGGGAACCGGGTGCGGTTCCGACACCTTGGCGCCGAGCGTCTCGCGATAGGTTTTCGCCGCCTTTTCCAGGTCAGGTACGGCGATGGCGACGTGGTTGAGTTTTCCGATCATGGGTCTGCTCCAGGCGATCCCAGCAGTTCACAGCACGGCGTGCGAAGAGGGGGCATCCCGCTTCCGACCGCCTGTTGCCGTGCCGTTCCTATTAAACCTCAACCACGAGCGCATGCACCTGCGGCTTCTTGCCCCAGACCGCGCCGATCGAGGCGCGCACGCCCCGCTCGATCGCGCTCGACAGGAAGTCCGGATCGCGCCGCTTGCCGCGCGGCAGGCCCTCGAAGGCCTCGAAGATCGCCGCGTCGATGATCGCGTCGAAGCCCGCGCCGTCGCGGGTGCGCTCCGGCAGGCCGGCGATCATCACGTCCGGGTCGCCCGCCATTTCGCCTTTCGGCGTCAGCGCGATCGCGATCGACACCACGCCCGCGAATCGACAGGCGGCGACGCTGGCCGACGCATTCCTGGCTGACCGGCAGCAGAATGTCGCCGTCCTTGAGACGCCGGCCATATTCGATCTTGCCGATCGTCTCGAGGTCGCCCGGCGCGAAGCGAACGAGGTCGCCGTTGAACGCGCGCCGCACCTGCGGCACGCCCTGCGCCTTGGCGAAGGCGACATGCTCGGTCAGGTGCAGCGCTTCGCCGTGCGCCGGCACCGCCATCTTCGGCCTCAGCCAGCCGTACATTCTGGCGACCTCGGCGCGGCGCGGATGACCGGAGACATGCACCAGCGCATGGCGGTCGGTGATGATCTCGACCCCGGCGGAGACGAAGGCGTTGATGATCCTGCCGACCGACTTCTCGTTGCCGGGAATGGTGCGGGAGGAGAAGATGACCGTATCGCCCGGGCTCAGCTCGGCGGTCGGGTGATCGCCCTCGGCCATGCGGGCGAGCGCGGCGCGCGGCTCGCCCTGGCTGCCGGTGGCGAGCGCCAGGGTCTTGTCGCGCGGCAGCCGCCCGAACGCGTCCATGCCGAGCAGCGGCGGAAGGCCGTCGAGCATGTGGAGCTCGCGCGCGACCGCGACGACGCGCTCCATCGCCCGGCCCAGGATGCAGACCTGACGCCCGTTGGCGAAGCCCGCCTCGGCCGCCGACCTGAGGCGCGCGACATTGGAGGCGAAGGTGGTGACGACCACCCTGCCCTTCGCCTTGCCGATCAGATCCTTCAGGGTCGCTGCGACGTCGCGCTCGGACGGGCTCTCGCCCTCGCGGAGCACGTTGGTGGAATCGCAGACGAGCGCCAGCACCCCCTCGTCGCCGAGCGCCTTCAGCCGGTCCCCGTCGGTGATCGCGCCGATGATCGGGGTCGGGTCGATCTTCCAGTCGCCGGTATGGACCACCAGTCCGGCCGGCGTGCGGATCGCCAGCGACGAACTCTCGGGGATCGAATGAGCGACGCGCACGAACTCGACGTCGAACGGGCCGATCGTCACGCGGCCGCCCGGCCTGACGATCTGGATCGGCACCTTGGGCGCGCCCGGCTCGCCGAGTCGACGCGCCTCGGCGAGGCCCGCGGCGAACGGCGAGGCGTAGACCTGCACGCCGAGGCTCGGCCACAGGTCGGCGAGCGCGCCGATATGGTCCTCGTGCGCGTGGGTGATGATCAGGCCGACGAGGTCCTTCTTCACCCTCTCGATGAAGCCGAGGTCCGGCATGATCGAGATCGATCCCCGGCAGTTCGTCGCCCGCGAAGGCGACGCCGAGATCGACCATCAGCCATTTGCGCGCCTTCGGCGGCCCATAGCCGTAGAGCGCGCAATTCATGCCGATTTCGCCGAAGCCCCCGAGGGCCGCGAAAACGAACTCGTTGTTGTCTGTCATTCAGGCAGGGCCTTCCCGCACCAGCGAACCGGGCGGCGCCGCAGAGGGGCCGCCTTCCGGTGCCGGCGATATCCAGAGGTCGGCGGCCTCGATCGCCTCGACGCCGCCCGCCCCGCGAAACAGCAATCGGCCGTCGCGCGTCAAGCCCTTCGAAGGCGCCTTCCCGCCGGCCCGCGGGCGGTCGTCGATCCGCACAATCGTCCCGATTCCGGCCGCGCGCGTCAGCCAGGCGGCGCGAATCGCGGCAAATCCGTCACCCTCGCGCCCAGAGGTCGAGCGCCTCGTCGAACCGCGCCGCCAGCCGCTCGAACAGGTCGGCGGCGCCGATCGCTCCGCCGTCGTCGCGCTTGAGCACGGCGGTCGGATAACCGACGCCTTCGGGCGCATGGGCGCAGATCGACCCCGATCCCGACCACGCAGGCGACTCGTGCGGTCGGGAAGCGCCGCGGCCTTCGACCAGAAGGCCGGCGCATTTCGCGCTCGCCGATGACGAGGTCGTTCGGCCACTTGAGCCGCGCCTCAGCCGCCGCCGAGGTCCTCCGCGGCGCGGGCGAGCGCCACCCCGGCGACGAAGCCGAGTTGCGGCGACCGGGCCTGCGGGCAAGGGTCGATCAGCAGCGCGCTCGCGTGGAGGTTGCCCTTCGGCGACACCCAGCTCCGGCCCTGACGCCCGCGGCCCGCGCTCTGCTCGCCGGCCACGATCCACAAGCGCCCCGGATCGCCGGCGGCGGCGCGGCGGCGCGCCTCCTCGTTGGTGGAGTCGATCGACCTCGAGGCGATCGACCCGCCACCGGCTGCGCGGCCCCCGCGTGGCGCGGTCAAAACAGCGTTTGCGCCGCCGCCATCGCCGCATCGGTCAGCAGCGAGGGGGCGAACACAAAGGCGAGGATGAGGAGCGCCGCCAGCGCCAGTACGCTGCGCTGGATGACGCCAGCGCCGGTCGAAAGCCTTGGCCGGCTCGTCGAAATACATCAGCTTGACGATACGCAGGTAGTAGTAGGCGCCGATGGCGCTCGCCAGCACGCCGATGACGGAGAGACCGTAAAGGCCGGCCTTGATGGCGGCGGCGAACACGTAGAACTTGGCGAAGAAGCCGGCGAGCGGCGGCACGCCGGCGAGCGAGAACATCATCGTCGCAAGGAAGAACGCCATCACGGAATCGGTGCGGGCGAGGCCGGCCAGATCCGCGATCGTCTCGACCGCCCTGCCGTCTCGGTTCATCGACAGGATCGCCGGCGAAGGTTCCGAGCGTCATGACGACGTAGATCGACATGTAGACGATGACGCTCTGCGCGCCTTCGACGGTGCCGGCGGCGAGCCCGACCAGCGCGAAGCCCATGTGGCCGATCGAGGAATAGGCCATCAGCCGCTTGATGTTGGTCTGGCCGATGGCGGCGAAGGCGCCGAGCGCCATCGAGGCGATCGACACGAATGTGAGGATCTGCCGCCAGTCGCCGGAGATGCCGGGAAAGGCGGAGAACACCACGCGCACCAGCATCGCCATCGCGGCGATCTTGGGCGCCGAGGCGAAGAACGTCGTCACCGGGGTCGGCGCGCCCTCGTACACGTCGGGCGTCCACATGTGGAACGGCACCGCCGAGATCTTGAACGCGAGGCCCGCCAGCACGAACACGAGGCCGAACAGCACGCCGATGCTGCGGTGGTCATGCACCGCCGCCGCGACGTCGCTGAACGTCACCGAACCGGCATAGCCGTAAATCAGCGAAGCGCCGTAGAGCAGCATGCCGGACGAGAGCGCGCCGAGCACGAAATACTTCAGGCCCGCCTCGGTGGCGCGCAGGTCGTGGCGGCGATAGGCCGCGATCACGTAGAGCGCGAGGCTCATCAGCTCGAGGCCGAGATAGAGCGCGATGAAGTCGTTGGCCGCGATCAGCATCAGCATGCCGAGCGTCGACAGCAGGATCAGCACCGGGAACTCGAAGCCCGCGATCCGCTCGCGGCGCATGAAATCGAGCGACAGGAGCAGCGTCACCAGCGAGCCGATCAGCGCCAGCCCGCTCATGAAGCGGGTGAACGGATCGTCGGCGAAGGCGCCGTAGAAGGTGATCCCCATCGGGCGCGATTTCCACACCACGATCAGGAACACGATCCCGAGCAACGCGACGGAAATCTCGGTGACGAGACTGTAGGCCCGCTCGCCGCGCAGCGCGCCGTAGAGCACGAGCAGGAGCGTGCCGAGGGCGAGCACCGCCTCGGGCAGGACAACCGGGAGAGAGAGGGCCGTTTCGTGCATGGATCGCTCGTTTTCTTGATCGCGTTGCGGCGCTTTTCGCCCGTCACAGCCCGGCGGTCTTGGTGGCCGTCACCGCCTGCTCGACGCCCCTGCAGGATCGCGTCGATCGAGGCCGAACTCGCGTCGATGACCGGCTGCGGGATGCACGCCGAAGTAGAGGACCAGCAGGCCGAGCGGCAGGAGCATCGCGATCTCGCGCGGGCTCGAGGTCGAGGATCGGACTTGAGGTTGGCCTTCTCGATCACGCCGAATACGACGCGCCGGTAGAGATAGAGGGCGTAAGCGCGCCGACAGGATGACGCCGGTCGTGGCGAAAAACGCCACCCAGGTGTTGGACTGGAACGTCCCGATCAGGGTCAGGAACTCGCCGACGAAACCGGACGTGCCCGGCAGGCCGACATTGGCCAGGGTGAACAGCATGAAGGCGACCGCGTAGAGCGGCATCCGCTGCACGAGGCCGCCATAGGCGTCGATCGACAGGCGTGTGCGTCCGGTCGTAGACGACGCCGACGCAGAGGAAGAGCGCGCCCGAGACGAGGCCGTGGCTGATCATCTGATAGACGGCGCCCTGCACGCCCTGTGTGTTGGCGGCGAAGATGCCCATCGTCACGAAGCCCATGTGGGCGACCGACGAATAGGCGATCAGCTTCTTCATGTTCTCCTGCGCCAGCGCCACCAGCGACGTGTAGATGATCGCGATCACCGACAACGCGAAGACGAGCGGCGTGAAATAGTGCGAGGCGTCGGGGAACATCGGCAGCGAGAAGCGGATGAAGCCGTAGCCGCCCATCTTCAGCAGGATCGCGGCCAGGATCACCGAGCCCGCGGTCGGCGCCTCGACGTGCGCGTCGGGCAGCCAGGTGTGGACCGGCCACATCGGCATCTTGACCGCGAACGAGGCGAAGAAGGCGAGCCACAGCCAGGTCTGCATCTTCGGGTCGAACGCGGTCTTCAGCAGCACCGTGATGTCGGTCGTGCCCGCCGTCCAGTACATCGCCATGATGGCGAGCAGCATCAGCACCGAACCGGTGAAGGTGTAGAGGAAGAACTTGAACGCCGCGTAGACGCGATTGCCGTGGCCCCAGATGCCGATGATCAGGAACATCGGGATCAGGCCGCCCTCGAAGAACAGGTAGAACAGCACGAGGTCGAGCGCCACGAACACGCCGATCATCAGCGTCTCGAGCACGAGGAAGGCGATCATGTACTCCTTCACCCGCGTTCTCGATGCTCCACGACGCCGCGATGGCTGATCGGCATCAGGAAGGTGGTCAGCAGGACGAACGGCATCGAGACGCCGTCGACGCCGAGCTTGTAGAGGATGGCGTGCGAGAACCAGTCGTGCTGCTCGATCAGCTGGAACCCGGCCTGCGACGGGTCGAAACGTCCCCAGGCGACGAGGCTCAGCACGAAGGTGATGACGCGTGGCGAACAGCGCGATCCAGCGCGCGTTGCGCTTGGTCGCCTCCGACGTCGCCCGGCAGCAGGAGGATGAACGCCGCCCCGATGACCGGCAGGATCAGGAGGCTCGAGAGGATCCAGGAATCGGACATCAGCGGGCCCCCCCGAACAGGTACCAGGTCGCGAACGCCGCCGCCCCGAGCAGCATCGCGAAGGCGTATTGATAGACGTAGCCGGACTGCAGGCGCACCGCGCCCCGCGTCACGTCGAGCACGCGGGCGGACACGCCGTCCGGCCCGAGGCCGTCGATGATCGCGCCGTCGCCGCCCTTCCACAGCGCGCGCCCGATGGCGAAGGCCGGCCGGACGAACAGGAAGTCGTAAAGCTCGTCGAAGTACCACTTGTTGAGCAGGAAGCGGTACAGCGCCGGGAAGACCGCCGCGAGCCGCTCGGGCGCCTTCCTGTCGAGAATGTACATGTAGATCGCGAGGAGCAAGCCCGACGATCATCGTCAGGGTCGGCGACAGCGACACCAGCGCCGGGACGTGCTCCATCTGCTCGAGGATGTCGTTATCCGGGCCGATGAACAGCGCGTTGCGCCAGAAGTCCGAGTAGCCTGACGCCGATGAACCAGTGGCGGAACACGACGCCGGCGAACGACGGCGCCGAGCGCCAGGATCGCGAGCGGGATCAGCATGACCAGCGGCAACTCGTGCGCCCGCGCCGTCGCCGTGGACCGTGGCCAGTGTCGTCGTGGCGCGTGCGCGTGATCGTCGTGCGGCCTCGGCCGGCAGCCAGCGACGAGAACTGGCCGCGCTCGCCGAAGAAGGTCATGAACACGAGACGCCAGGAGTAGAACGAGGTGAACCCGGCCGCGATCGCCACGCACCAGTAGGCGTAGACCGAGCCGTAGCGTTGCGAGGCGAAGGCCGCCTCGATGATCGGGTCCTTCGACACGTAGCCGGCGAAGCCGATCGGTGGTGAACGGGATGCCGACGCCGGTCATCGCGAGCGTGCCGATCGTCATCATCCAGAAGGTGAACGGGATCTCCTTGCTGCAGGCCGCCCATGCGGCGCATGTCCTGCTCGTGGTGCATGGCGATGATGACCGAGCCGGCGCCGAGGAACAGCAGCGCCTTGAAGAAGGCGTGGGTGAACAGGTGGAATATGCCGAGGCTGTAGCCGCCGACGCCCAGGCCGACGAACATGTAGCCGAGCTGCGAGCAGGTCGAATAGGCGATCACCCGCTTGATGTCGTTCTGCACCAGGCCGACCGTCGCGGCGAAGAAAGCCGTGGTCGCGCCGACGATCAGCACCACGCTCAGCGCAGCGGGCGACAGCTCGAACAGCGGCGACAGGCGCGCCACCATGAACACGCCCGCGGTCACCATGGTCGCGGCGTGGATGAGGGCGGAGACCGGGGTCGGGCCCTCCATCGCGTCGGGCAGCCAGGTGTGGAGCAGGAACTGCGCCGACTTGCCCATCGCGCCCATGAACAGGAGCAGGCAGGCGATCGTCCAGGCGTCCCAGTCGAAGCCGATGAAGTGGAACGTCTTGCCGGCGACGCCGGGCGCGGCGGCGAACACCTGGTCGAAGCGTCACCGAGCCGGTGAGCACGAAGGTCAGGAAGATGCCGAGCGCGAAGCCGAAGTCGCCGATGCGGTTGACGACGAAGGCCTTGATCGCCGCGGCGTTGGCCGACGGCCTCTCGTACCAGAAGCCGATCAGGAGGTAGGACATGAGGCCGACGCCCTCCCAGCCGAAGAACATCTGCACCAGATTGTCGGCCGTCACCAGCATCAGCATGGCGAAGGTGAACAGCGACAGATAGGCGAAGAAGCGCTGCCTCGACGGGTCGTCCTCCATGTAGCCGATCGAATAGACGTGCACGAGGAACGACACCGTGGTCACCACGACCAGCATCACCGCCGTCAGCGTGTCGATCCGCAAGGCCCAGGCGACGTCGAGCTTGCCCGAGGTGAACCAGTTGGCGACCGGGACATGCGCGTCGGCGCCGCCGGCGACCATGAAGAAGGCGATCCAGGACAGGAGGAAGCAGATCGCCGAGGAAGCCGGTGGTGACGTGCTCCGACTGCGCGCGCCCCGATCCAGCGGCCCGAAAAGGCCCGCGATCAGGAAGCCGAGGAGCGGCAGGAAGACGATCAGGTCGTACATCGGT
The DNA here is from genome assembly GCA_963724785.1 of uncultured Alphaproteobacteria bacterium. Taxonomy (GTDB): domain Bacteria; phylum Pseudomonadota; class Alphaproteobacteria; order Rhizobiales; family Beijerinckiaceae; genus Roseiarcus. The sequence goes on from CAVRWC010000002.1 coordinate 192,250, forward strand.
CCCTCAGCCCTTCAGCGAATTGATGTCTTCGACCGCGATCGAGCCGCGGTTGCGGAAATAGGCGACCAGGATCGCAAGGCCGATCGCCGCCTCCGCCGCGGCGACGGTCAGGATGAACAGCGCGAACGCCTGGCCGGTGAGGTCGCCCGAGAAGGTCGAGAAGGCGACGAGGTTGATGTTGACCGCGAGCAGGATCAGCTCGACCGACATCAGGATGACGATGATGTTCTTGTGGTTGAGGATGATGCCGGCGACGCCGATCGTGAACACGATCGCCGCGAGGATCAGATAGGCGGAGAGGTCCATGGGAACGATCCTTCAGATGCCGACGCGCGAGGGGACCTTGCGCAACTCGACCGCGGTCTCGGGCGTGCGCGCCACCTGCGCGCCGACGTCCTGGCGCTTGACGCCCGACTTTGTGCTGCAGCGTGATGACGATCGCGCCGATCATCGCGGTGAGCAGGATCATGCCCGCCGCCTGGAAGAAGTAGAAATAGCGGGTGTAGAGCACCTCGCCGAGCGCGGCGGTGTTGGAGAGCGTGCCCGACGGCGTCGCGGCCGCGGCGGCCTTGGGCGAGACCGCCCAGCCGGAGACGACATAGACGAGCTCGGCGCCGAACGACGAAGGCGATCAGGAGGCCCTGCGGCAGGTAGTTGGACGAAGCCCTGCTTCATCCGGGCGAAGTCGACGTCGAGCAGCATGACGATGAACAGGAACAGCACCGCCACCGCGCCGACGTAGACGACGACCAGGATCATCGCCAGGAACTCCGCCCCCATGATCAGGAAGAGCCCCGCCGCGCTGACGAAGGCGAGGATGAGGAACAGCACGGAATGAACCGGGTTCCGGGCGAAAATGACCGCGAGCGCCGACCCGACGAGGATCGTCGCGAAAATCCAGAAGAACACCGCCTCGGCCATGTCGTCAGCCTCTTGAAAAGCCCAGCCCCGACCGCCCTCCTCCCGCGTGATGCGGGAGACGGCGCCGCCGAAGCGCGCGGCGAGGGCTCACGCCCCCGCCCTCGAACACTGCCTCACCCCAGCCCCTCGCCCGCAGGACCGGTCGTCGCGGCTCTGCGGGCGAGAGCGTCACCGATACGGCGCGTCCATCGCGATGTTGCGCGCGAGCTCGCGCTCCCAGCGCGCGCCGTTCCCGAGCAGCCGGTCCTTGTCGTAGAACAGCTCCTCGCGGGTCTCGGTGGAGAACTCGAAATTCGGTCCCTCGACGATCGCGTCCACCGGGCAGGCCTCCTGGCAGAAGCCGCAGTAGATGCATTTCGTCATGTCGATGTCGTAGCGGGTCGTCCGGCGCGTGCCGTCGTTGCGGCGCGGCCCCGCCTCGATGGTGATCGCCTGCGCCGGGCAGATCGCCTCGCACAGCTTGCAGGCGATGCAGCGCTCCTCGCCGTTGGGATAGCGCCGGAGCGCGTGCTCGCCGCGGAAGCGCGGCGACAGCGGCGACTTCTCGTGCGGATAGTTCAGCGTCACCTTCGGCTTGAACATGTACCGGATCGACAGCGCGAAGGCCGCGAAGAACTCGGTCAGGAACAGCGAGCGGGCGGATTGCGCGAGTCTGAGCGCCATGGTCCTCTCCTCTCCCCTCAACCCGAAACGTTGCCGCCGAGGCCGGTGAACTCGAGCACGGCCGCGACGAGGACGACCATGAACAGCGAGATCGGCAGGAACACCTTCCAGCCGAGCCGCATCAGCTGGTCGTAGCGATAGCGCGGCACGAACGCCTTCACCATCGAGAAACAGAACACCACGCTCCACACCTTGAGCAGGAACCAGATCAGGCCCGGGACCCAGGTGAACGGGCGGGAACGGCAACGGAGACAGCCAGCCGCCGAGGAACAGGATCGCCGTCATCGACGACATGAGCAGGACCGCGACGAGTTCGGTCAGGAACTGCAAGCAGGAACAGCGAAGCCGAATATTCGACCATGGTAACCGGCGACGAGCTCGGACTCGGCCTCGGTCAGGTCGAACGGCGGACGGTTGGTCTCCGCCAGCGAGGAGACGAAGAAGATGATGAACATCGGCAGGAGCGGCAGCCAGTACCAGCCGAGGAGGCCGAAGCGGGTGTCCTGCGCGCGCACGATGTCGGAGAGGTTCAGCGAGCCGGCGCACAGGAGCACGGTGACGATCACGAAGCCGATCGACACCTCGTAGGACACCATCTGCGCCGCCGAGCGCAGCGCCGACAGGAGCGGGTATTTCGAGTTCGACGCCCAGCCGGCCATGATGATGCCGTAGACGCCGAGCGACGAGACCGCGAAGAGGTAGAGAATGCCGACGTTGATGTCGGCGACGACCCAGCCGTCCGCGACCGGAATGACCGCCCAGCCGGCGAACGCCAGGATCACCGACACCAGCGGCGCGAACACGAACACGCCCTTGTTGGCGCTCGCCGGGATGATCGGCTCCTTGATGATGAACTTGCCGAAGTCGGCGAAGGGCTGCAGCACCCCCCACGGGCCGACCACGTTCGGGCCGCGGCGGATGTGGACCGAGCCCCAGATCTTGCGCTCGAGATAGATCAGCACCGCGGTCGACAGCAGCAGGCAGACCAGCAACGACGAGGCTCTCGAGGATGTAGCGCAGCGCCGATCCGATGCTCGCTCTCGTGCATCCAGTGGCCGAACGCCGCGAAATAGCCGCCGGCTGATGAGGAACCAGACGAGCCGCGACGATGATCACGGCGGCCACGACCGCGCCGCCGCGGCGATAATCGCGAATCAGGTTCGACGACGAAGTCGGGGCGGGTCGGCGTGGCGCTGCTCATCGGCGCCTATTCCGCGGCTTGCCGCGCCCGCGTCTGCGCCAGGGCCGAGCATTCGGCCATGACGCGCGAGGCGCGCGCGATCGGGTTGGTGAGATAGAAGTCCTTGACGGCCGACGCGGAACGGAGCCCGGTCGACCGCGCCGCCGAGCGCCGCGACCGCAGTCAGCGCAGCCGGATCGGCCGGGCGCGACCGCGTCGAACCGCACGAGATGCGGATAGGCGGCGGCGAGCGTCGCGCGCAACTGCGTCAGCGAGTCGTACGGGCAGCCTCGCGCCGAGCGGCGTCGGACAGCGCGCGCAGGATCGACCAGTCCTCGCGCGCGTCGCCCGGCGGGAACACGGCGCGCTCGGCGAATTGCGGCCGCCCCTCGGTGTTGACGTAGATGCCGGACTTCTCGGTGTAGGCCGCGCCCGGCAGGATGACGTCGGCGCGATGCGCGCCGCGGTCGCCGTGCGTGCCGAAGTAGACGACGAAGGCGCCCGGCTCGACGTCGATCTCGTCGGCGCCGAGATTGAACAGCACATCGAGCGCGCCCGCCTTCGCCATCGCCGGCGCGTCGAGCCCGCCCTCGCCCGGCACGAGGCCGAGATCGAGGCCGCCGACGCGCGATGCGGCGGTGTGCAGCACGTTGAAGCCGTTCCAGCCGTCCTTGACGACGCCGGCCGCCGCCGCAGCCTTGGCGAGGCTCGCCAGCACCGCCTGCGCCGTCCGGCCGCGCGAAGGCCGCCGCGCCGACGATGAACATCGGCTTCGTCGCTCGCCGCGGCGCGGCTTCTCGGCGACACGCCGCCAGCGTCTCCGGCCCGGCGCCGAGGTAGTTGTACTGCGTAGGTCAGGTCCGCCTGCTCGCCGATCACGCCCATCAGCACGCCGCCCTTCAGCCAGCGCTTGCGGATGCGGGCGTTGAGCACCGGCGATTCGAGGCGCGGATTCGAGCCGACGACCAGAATCGCGTCGGCCGCGTCGATGCCGGCGACGGTCGAGTTGAACAGATAGGAGGCGCGGCCGAACTTCGGATGCAGCTTCGAGCCGTCCTGACGGCAGTCGATGTTCGGCGAGCCGAGCTTGGCGATCAGGCCCTTGAGGGCGAACATCTCCTCGACCGTGGCGAGATCGCCGACGATCGCGCCGATCTTCGCCGGGCGCGTCGGCCTTCACCTTGGCGGCGATGGCGGCGAAGGCTTCGCGCCAGCTCGCCGGCCTTCAGCTTGCCGTCGACTCCGCACGTAAGGCCGGTCGAGGCGCTGCGTCTTGAGGCCGTCGACGACGTGGCGGGTCTTGTCGGAGATCCACTCCTCGTTGATCGCGTCGTTGACGCGCGGAAGGATGCGCACGACCTCGCGGCCGCGCGAGTCGATGCGGATCGCCGAGCCAAGCGCGTCCATCACGTCGACCGATTCGGTCTTGGCGTACTCCCACGGACGGGCGTGGAACGCGGTCGGCTTCGCGGTCAGCGCGCCGACCGGGCAGAGGTCGACGACATTGCCCTGCAGCTCCGAGGTCAGCGCGCTCTCGAGATAGGAGGTGATCTCCATGTCCTCGCCGCGGCCGATCGCGCCGAGCTCGGGGACGCCGGCGACCTCGGTGACGAAGCGCACGCAGCGGGTGCACTGGATGCAGCGGTTCATCACCGTCTTGACGAGCGCGCCGATGTACTTGTCCTCGACGGCGCGCTTGTTCTCGGCGAAGCGCGAGGAATCCGCGCCATAGGCCATCGCCTGGTCCTGCAGGTCGCACTCGCCGCCCTGGTCGCAGATCGGGCAGTCGAGCGGATGGTTGATCAGCAGGAACTCCATCACCCCCTGGCGGGCCTTGCGCGCCATCGGCGAATTGGTCAGCACGACCGGCGGCTCGCCGTTCGGGCCGGGGCGCAGGTCGCGCACCGCCATGGCGCAGGACGCGGTCGGCTTCGGCGGGCCGCCCTTCACCTCGACGAGGCACATGCGGCAGTTGCCGGCGATCGACAGCCGCTCGTGGAAGCAGAACCGCGGCACTTCCGCGCCGGCGGCTTCGCAGGCCTGAAGCAGCGTGTATTCGGCGGGAACGTCGATATCCTTGCCGTCGATGTTGATCTTGCTCATGCGCCCTTCGCCCCGTGACCGCGCCGCCAATAGGCGAGCAGGTCGGTGACAGCAGACCTCCGTCGCCCATTGCGTCCCGCCCGCGCATCCGATCGCGGCCTCGATCGGTGCTCCAGCTCTTTCGACCCGGCGCGTCAGATCGGCGATCTGCTCTGGCGCAACATCGACATGCCCTCGGCTCGCGTGAGCTGCGTAGCCGATCGCTCGTCACCGTGCCCTCGCGAATCGTCTCCACGCGCTCTCCGACGCGTCGAAACGCGAGGTCGTGCCGGTCATCGACAGCCGACCTCGCCCAGAACGCTGAGTCTCGTCGAACCGCGCGAAGCGCGGCCCGCATGTGCGGAGCAGCTGAAGGACCAGTGTTGTCGGGCTCCTCGGCCATGCCCTACTCCGCCGCCGCGCGCACAGGTTCGCCGTGCGGATGGGCCGAATAGAGGTCGATGCGGCGCTCGATCTCCGGGCGGAAATGGGCGATCAGGCCCTGGATCGGCCAGGCCGCGGCGTCGCCGAGCGCGCAGATCGTGTGGCCCTCGACCTGCTTGGTCACGTCGAGCAGCATGTCGATCTCGCGCTTCTCGCCCGACCCTCGGCCATGCGGTTGACCACGCGCCACATCCAGCCGGTGCCTTCGCGGCAAGGCGTGCACTGGCCGCAGCTCTCGTGCTTGTAGAAGTAGCTGAGCCGGGCGATCGCGCGGACGATGTCGGTCGACTTGTCCATCACGATGACCGCCGCCGTGCCGAGGCCGGAGCGCAGCTTGCCGAGCGAATCGAAATCCATCGGGCAGTCGATGATCTGCGCCGCCGGCACGCAGCGCACCGACGAACCGCCGGGAATGACGGCGAGCAGATTGTCCCAGCCGCCGCGCACGCCGCCGCAATGCTTGTCGATCAGCTCGCGGAACGGGATCGACATCGCCTCTTCGACGTTGCAGGGCTTGTTGACGTGGCCGGACACGCAGAAGAGCTTGGTGCCGCCGTTGTTCGGCGCGCCGAAGCTGGTGAACCACGAGGCGCCGCGCTTGAGGATGCGTCGGCGCGGCGGCGATCGATTCGACGTTGTTGACCGTGGTCGGCGAGCCGTAGAGTCCCATGCCGGCCGGGAACGGCGGCTTCATCCGCGGCATGTCCCTTCTTGCCCTCGAGCGATTCGAGCATCGCGGTCTCTTCGCCGCAGATGTAGGCGCCGGCGCCGTGATGGACGTAGAGGTCGAACGGCCAGCCGTGGATGTTGTCCTTGCCGATCAGCTTCGCCTCGTAGGCCTCGTCGACCGCCGCCTGGAAAGCCTCGCGCTCGTCGATGTATTCGCCGCGGAAATAGATGTAGGCGGCCTCGGCGCCCATGGCGAAGGAGGCGACCAGCGCGCCCTCGATCAGCACGTGCGGATCGTTGCGCAGGATCTCGCGGTCCTTGCAGGTGCCGGGCTCGGATTCGTCGGCGTTGATGACGAGATAGTGCGGCCGCTTCGGGTCGACGGTCTTCGGCATGAACGACCATTTGAGGCCGGTCGGGAAGCCCGCCCCGCCCCGCCCGCGCAGGCCGGAGGCCTTCATCTCCGCGATGATCCAGTCGCGGCCCTTGTCGATCAGCGCCTTCGTGCCGTCCCAATTGCCGCGCGCCCGCGCGCCCTTCAGGCTGCGGTCGCCGAGGCCGTAGAGATTGGTGAAGATGCGGTCCTTGTCTTCCAGCATCGCTCAGGCTCCCGGCTTCCTGTCGAGATCGGCGGGGACGCCCTGGTCCTTCGGACCCGCGCCGCCTTTGGCGCGCCTTCCGGCGGCCTTCCCCTTCTGCTCGGGCGACGCGTCCGTGGGCGGCTTGGCGAGCGCATCCTTGACGTCCGCTTCCTCCGAGGCCGCTTCGTGACCGGAGACGGCCTGCGCCGGGGTCGGCGCGCTGTCGTTCGCCGGGGCCCGCTCTTCGTGTGCGCCGCCCCGCCCGTCGGCGCCGTAGAGCGACGTCAGCGCGGTGAGCCCGCCGACCGGCTCGGACGAGACGCGGCCGATCTGCGAGCCGTTCTTGACCGGGCGTCCGGCTGCAAGATCGTCGAGCAGCTTGGCGAAATTCTCCGGCGTCAGGTCCTCGTAGTAGTCGTCGTTGATCTGCACCATCGGCGCATTGCAGCAGGCGCCGAGACACTCGACCTCGCTCCACGAGAACAGGCCGTCGGCGGTGACGTGGTCCGGCTCGCCGACGCGCTTGCGCAACACCGCCTTGATGTCCTCGGCGCCGCGCAGCATGCACGGCGTCGTCCCGCAGAGCTGGACGTAGTAGCGCCCGACCGGCTCGAGGTTGAACATCGTGTAGAAGGTCGCGACCTCGAGCACGCGGATCTTCGGCATGTCGAGCATCTCGGCGACCTTCTCGATCGCCGGCTTCGACAGCCAGTAGGCGTTCTGCTTCTGGGCGCGCCACAGGAGCGCGATCACCGCGGAGGCCTGGCGACCGGGCGGATATTTGGCGATCTCCTTCTCCGCCCACGCCTTGTTCTCGGGCGTGAACTCGAAGCTTTCGGGCTGTTTCTCGGCAAGTCGGCGGACGGACATGGGCTAGACAATCCCGGCGTCGAAACGGGCGCGGCGGCGCGTCATCGGCCGCCCCCGCGCGTGTCGTTGAGGACAAGATAAAGGGCGACCATCGCGATCCCGATGACGATCCCGAGATCGGTCTGCGGCTGGACGAGCGGCTCCCCGGAGGCGAGCCGCATGCCGCCGACCAGGACGACGAACGACGCCGCTCCGGAGACGATCAGGCCGGCGCGGTTCTTGAGCGACTCGAGGACGGTCACCGGTCGACCTCCCCGAACACGACGTCGATCGAGCCAAGAATGGCGCTGATGTCGGCGAGCATGTGCTTGCGGCAAAGGAAATCCATCGCCTGCAGATGGGCGAAGCCCGGCGAGCGCAGCTTGCAGCGGTAAGGCTTGTTGGTGCCGTCGGACACGAGATAGACGCCGAACTCGCCCTTCGGCGCCTCGACCGCCGCGTAGACTTCGCCGGCCGGCACCCTGTAGCCCTCGGTGTAAAGCTTGAAGTGATGGATCAGCGCCTCCATCGACCTCTTCATCTCGCCGCGCTTGGGCGGCACGACCTTGCCGTCGTCGCTGGAGATCGGTCCGCCGCCGTCATGCGGCGCGCAGCTTGTCGCAGCACTGCTTCATGATGTGGGTCGACTGGCGCATCTCCTCCATGCGGATGAGATAGCGGTCGTAGCAGTCGCCGTTCTTGCCGACCGGGATGTCGAATTCCATCTCCTCGTAGCACTCGTAGGGCTGCGACTTGCGCAGGTCCCACGGGGCGCCGGAGCCGCGCACCATCACGCCCGAGAAGCCCCAGGCCCAGGCGTCCTCGAGCTTCACCACGCCAATGTCGACGTTGCGCTGCTTGAAGATGCGGTTGCCGGTGAGAAGGGTCTCGAGGTCGTCGCAGACTTTCAGGAACGGGTCGCAGAATGCGTAGATGTCGTCGATCAGCTTCGGCGGCAGGTCCTGATGCACGCCGCCCGGGCGGAAGTAGGCCGCATGCATGCGCGCGCCGCACGCCCGCTCGTAGAACACCATCAGCTTCTCGCGCTCCTCGAAGCCCCACAGCGGCGGGGTCAGCGCGCCGACGTCCATCGCCTGGGTGGTGACGTTGAGGAGATGCGACAGGAGCCGGCCGATCTCGGAATAGAGCACGCGGATCAACTGGCCGCGGCGCGGAACCG
>CAVRWC010000003.1:0-307729 GCA_963724785.1 uncultured Alphaproteobacteria bacterium
GACGGCCGAAGCCGCCCCGCACGCGGGCTATTCGGCCGCGATCACCTGCGGCGCGTCGGCGTCCGCTTCCTCGTCGTCGCCGGCGAGGAATTCGGGCAGCGCTTCGCCGTCGTCCTCGGCTTCGGCGGTTTCGACAGGCGCGTCGTCCGCGGCGGCGATCCGCAGCGGCTCCGGCAGCCAGCCCGTGTCGGCCAGGAGCCGTTCGGCCTCCTTGGCCATGTCGGCCTTCTTCAGGTGGTCGATGAGCTGCGCCGCCCGTTCGCCGGCGCCTTCCTGCACCGCCTCGAGGATGCGGCGCTTGGGCACCCGGCCGAGATAGTTCTCGACGGTCGGCCGCCAGCCGGCCTGCACCATGTCGAGATCGACGGCCTGGGCCAGGCGATCGGCCTCGGCGATGCGCTGCTCGACGGTGTGGGACGAGACGCCGGCGCCGTAGCGGTCGCCCTTCTCGTAGAGCGCATTGACCCCGAAGGAGGCGCAATGGGCGAAGAGCGCCGCCTGCTCGTCGCCGGTGAGGGTCGTGAGCCAGTCCCAGAGATCGGCCTTGTCCTTGGGCAGCCGCTCTTCCCAAGCCTTGTGGCGCGCGTCGATCGCCTTCGCCGCGGGCGTGTCCTTCAGCCCCTGCGCCTGCACCGGGAAGCTGGCGCTGCGCACCGACACCTCCATCGCCGTCCCGTAGGAGAAGTAACGGGAGAAGACGTCGAGGCAGAACTTGTGCAGCACGGCCTGGAACGCGACGGCGGGCGTGTTCGCCAGCTTGTCGCGCAGCGCCAGCGTCCGCTCCGCGGTCAGCTCGGTCACGAGGCGGTCCGGGAGCGGCTTCAGGTCCTCGTCGTCCTCATCCTCCGGCCCGGCGACCTGCCCGCCGATGGTGATGACGGCGCGCTGAACCACGGGCGCGTCGGGATCGACGCCGTCCGCCCCGGCCGTCGCGGGATCGGTCTCGCCGTCCTGCTCCGGCTCGCCCACGGGCGCCTCGTCCTGCGGCCGGACGTAGCCGCGGTCGACCGACAGGGCGCCTTCGGCATCGATGCTGACGAAGACGCCAGCGCGGGCGATGTCGGCCGGATCATAGGTGACGGGCCGATCGTCGAAGGCGGCGAGCGCCGCCTCGATCTCGCCGAGGCGTTCGTCCACCTCATCGGGCAGCTCGTCGGCGCCGTCATACTCCTCCTCCAGCTTGGCGTATTCGGCGTTCAGCGCGTCGATCGTCGCCTGCTCCTCGCTGGTGAGATCGGTGGCGACGCCCTCCAGTTCGCGCAGGCCGTGGGTGTGGCCGTAGGGGAAGTCGATGGCGACCTCGATCCACTTCCAGCCCTCGGCGGCGATCGTCTCCGCCTCGGCCTTCAGTTTCTCGGCGACCAGGCCGTCCAGCAGCGCGATGTCTTCGAGCCAGCCGCCATCGTCGGACTGGAACAGGTCGCGCAGCACCACGCCGCCGGCGGCCTCATAGGCGTCGAGGCCGACGAACACCGCCCGCCGGTCGGAGGCGCGCACCGTCTTCTCCGTCAGCATGCGGCGGATCTGATAGGGCTCCTTCTGCCAGGAGCCGGAGATCGCCTGCCAGACCTGCTCCTGGCGGGCATGGTCGGCCGTGACGGTGAAGGCCATGAGCTGCTCGAGCGACATGCCGTCCTCGGCGTAGACGTCGAGCAAGGCCGGCGCGACCGACGCCAGGCGCAGGCGCTGCTTCACGACGTTCACACCGACGAAGAACGCCGCGGCGATGTCCTCCTCGGAGCGCCCCTTCTCGCGCAGAGCCAGGAAGGCGCGGAACTGGTCGAGCGGATGCAGCGGCGCACGCTGGATGTTCTCGGCCAGCGAGTCGTCCTCACCGAGAATGTCGGTCGCCGGGATCGCGGACCACGCACGGAACCGGCGCGGTCTTGGCCAGGCGCTTCTGCTTCACCAGCAGTTCGAGCGCCCGGTAGCGCCGGCCGCCGGCCGGGATCTCGAACATGCCGGTCTCGGCGCCCTCGGCGTCGAGGACCGGCCGGACGTTCAGGCCCTGGAGCAGCGTGCGTCGGGCGATGTCCTCGGCCAGCTCCTCGATCGAGACGCCGGCCTTCACGCGCCGGACATTGGACTGGCTCAGCACCAGCTTGTTGAAGGGAATGTCGCGCGAGGACGACAGGGTGATCTTCTGAATGGCAGTAGCCATGGTGGTAGTCTCCGCGGCGGGCGGCCGAAGACTCTCTCTCGACCTCCAACCCGCCGCGAAAACCGGCGCAGCCCTCTTCCTTTTATGGGGTGGGTCAAGAACCGTGTTTCCGGAAAGGTGCGACGGCCTGAACACGCCCCGGCCAGTCAGGAGAGCGCGCAGAGATCGTCGCCGGCGAAGCCGGCGCGTTGACGTTGATAGTCGACCGGGGCAGAGCGTCATCATGCAAAGCTGGCAGTCTCACCAGCTCACCTTTTATCCGGTTCGAGTTCGTGCCGTCGGCAGGCCTCGCGACCACAATCCCGTTTGCTGCGGGTTCGACGCTCGAGGGGATGGGACCCTTCTCTAATGACGGCGTTTTTCAGCCAGTAAGAGGGCCGGTCACACATCCTCCCGGCTTTCCCCTGTCGCGTGCAGGGGAATCTGGAGAACTCAGGCGATGATGGCGCCGGTCGGCACAAGGCCCGGCCGTCGCATAACGCCAGAGCGCAACGAGGAGCTTGCGTGCGAGCGCCACGATCATGATCCGGCGCACTCGACCGGCCGCGCCGTTCGTCCGCTCGTTGAACCACTGGGACGAGCCTGCTTTCGGCTGATGTTGAAGCCAGCGCCAGGCGATCTGCAGCATGTGGGAGCGAAAGATGGCTGGACCGGTCTTGGCAATGCCCTGGTCCCGGCTGACCGTTCCGCTCGCCCAGGGCATCGGCGCCAGTCCGCTCCACGCGGCAAGCTCGCGTCGGTTGTCGAACTTGCGCCAGAAGGCCTCGCGCACGAGCACCGAGGCGTCGTTCGGACCGACGCCCTTGATACGGGCGAGCGACGCGATCATCGCCGCATCGACATCGGCCGAGCTCCGATCGCGGTCGCGGGCTCGATGATCGCCTTCCCGAAGCGCGATGGCGTCGCGCTCCGCACTCGACATCCTTCAGCTGCTCGATGACAACCCGAGGCGGCCGATCTCGCGTCGATCTCGTCCTTCAGCCGCGGTCCGAGCGAGCGACCGTCACCGGTGACGAGCTCGTCGAGCTGCCGCTCAGCGCCGTCGGCGCGCGGATCGAAGCCGACGATCCCTTGTGTCAGTAGCAGTCCCCTGATGCGGTTCGTATGCGCGGTGCAGCTCGTAGACTAAGCTCTGTCGTTCCCGTACGAGCCGACGGTGGTCTTCCTGCTCGGCGCTGGGAACGTTGGACGGCGCTGAGCACCTGGTCTTCGCCGCGTGTTGTAGGCCATCAGCGCGCGGATCATCGCCTTCGCGTCGATCCGATCCGTCTTCGCGCGCTTGGCGCGGCGGTTGACCAGCAGGCTGGATGGGTCGATCACCGAGCACGCGGAGCCCCGCGGCGGCGAGCCGGCGATAAAGCCAGAAGCCCTCGTACCCAGCTTCGTAACAGCACAGGATCGGCACGTCGGCCACGCCGAGCGATGCCGGCGGCGCGAAGATCGGAGCCGCTCGATGAGCGTCAGCAAGGCCGCCGTGTCACCCCATTCGACGATATGAACGCTTACCTTGGCTCGACGTGGGAATGTGCGTACCCACGACCCACTTCGACCGGCTGATCTCGATCGCGACGAAGATCGGATCGGTATCTGATAGACGAAGCCGGAGCGGCGACTTCCTTCTCGGCAAGCATGTCGAGTTCCTTCCAGAGATAGCCCCCCGCGAAGCCCAGTATGGCCGCGCTGCGCTCATCCCCATAGGATCTCTCGGAGGACCGCGCCGCAAGCCGACGAACCAGAAAGGCACGAAGCCGGAAGTCCGCCTTCCCGCTTTTCCGGATTTCCGGACCTTCAGACCCCGCACATGCCTTCACACTCGTTGGGCCAGAGATCGAGCTGGCCGCGATCGCTGGCGTTGGAGATGTCGGCCTGGTCGAGCGGCACGGCCGAGCGATGCAGGAAGACCTCGCCGCGAATGCCGCGAAAGCCGGTGCGAATCGCGCGATCGACCAGAACCGCGTCGTCCCAGGCGTCCGGATCGCTGTCCCGCATCCGCCGCCAATAGGCGTCGGAGTGAAAGGGGCAGCCGATGCAGGCGCTCTTCGGCGGGATGGGATAGTCGTGCCGCGCCAGCCAGCGCAGGCAGTCCTGGCGCGAGAGGCGCTGTTCGATCAGCGGCCAGCGATTGACCTGCCAGTCCTCGAATGAGGGCTTCATGCGGATTGCTTCGTCGAGCGAGATGCCGATCCACTGCTCGACGATCGGCGTGTTCGGAGAGCGCCGTCCGGCGAGGCCGACGAGTTCGCGCACCTTCCGCCGGATCGGCACGATCTTGTAGTCCTTCGTGCATTGCCGGCGGATCATCCCGACGTCGACGCGGTCGGTCGGTAGGATGCGCTCGCCGATCGCCACCAGCTCGCCGTCATCGTCCTCGTCGAACACGGGCATGGCGGTGCCGGCCGGGTGACGTTGCGGGTGAAGGCGGGGATGGACGCCCAGCGCGCACCCTGCGCTCCGGCGATCAAGTCGTCGCGAATGTTGCCGCCCGAGACGATGTGGATCGGGAACGGCAGCACATTGGGCGACATGAGCCAGGCCAGGTGCTCATAGACGGCCTTCGGCTCCCAGCCGGTGTCGGAGAAGATGGCGCAGTCGGGCATGGGCCCGACCTCGCCGTGGGCGGCCATCAGCGCCAGCGTGGTCGACTGCACGCCGGCGCCGAGGCTGAGGACGCGAAGCCGGATCGATTCTGACGCAGGCGCGTCGCTGACGGCCGCAGATGCGAGGAGGCCCAGCATCACGCCGCCTCCCGCGCCGTGGTGTCGGCGCTCTCGGTGTCGGGCAGGAATCCGAGGATCCAGTCCGCGGCCTTGCTGGCCTGGGAGGCGGCGCGCACGACGGCGCGGTTGTCCTCGCGCAGGACCTCGAGCCAGGAGCCGATATAGTCCGCGTGGCGCACGGTCGGGACGATGCCGAGCGACGCGCAGCAGAAGGCGGCGTTCATCTCCGCCACCAGCTCCTCGAACGCATACTTCTTGCTGCCGAACACGCCGCCGAGATCGCGGCCGAGACGGGACGGATGGCCGCTGGCGTGCCCCAGCTCGTGCAGGGCCGTGCGGTGCCAGTTGATCGGCTCGAAATAGGCCTGCGGCGGCGGGACCATCACGAAGTCCGGGCCCGGCGCGTAGAAGGCGCGGTTGCCGCCGATGCGGAAGTCGACGCCGGTCGCCCGGATCAGCGCCTCGACCCTGGGCTCGATCAGGCCCGGCAGCGGCGGTGGCGCGACGGCCGCGACCTCGGCCGGCAGGTTTTCGCATTGGGCGGCGTTGAAGACGGTGAACCGCTTCAGGAACGGGATTGCGGCCGCTTCCTCGCCGGTCTCGCGGGCGCGTCGCTTCTCGTCGTCCGGCACAAAGCGGTCGGCATAGACGACGGTGGTGCCGTGCTCGCCCTTGCGCACATTGCCGCCGAGCGAGAGCGCCTGGCGAAAGGTCAGCCAGCTCTGGGCGGGGAAGCCGTGCTCGATCACGGCGCCCCAGAGGATCAGGACGTTGATCCCCGAATACTGCCGGCCGGTGGCGGCGTTCTTCGGCATGGCGAGCGGCGCCTTCGCCGCGGCCGTCCCCCAGGGCTGGACCCAGGGCACGCGGCCGGCCTCCAGCTCGGCGATGATCTTGCCGGTGATTTCGTCATAGAGGCTCGCCCGGTCGTGGCCGGGGCGAGCTGGAGCGGTCTTGCTGGACATCGCGGATCTCCGCGACGGGCGCCGGAGGCCTCTCCTCCAGCCCTCAACCCGTCACGGCAAACCCGGTCCGCACTCTCACTCTAAAGGGGGCGTTGCGGGGACCTCCCCGCAGAAGGGGGTGTGCCGGCGACCCGGCGCCGGACCAGGGGGAAGGCTTTCCCCTCAAGGACTTATGCGGTGAACGTCTTCTGCTGAGTTCCAATCCTCCGGCCGCTGACTTCCAATCAGCCGGAGAGCCGGAAATCCTGGTCCATGCTTATCTGGTTTTGCACGCAGGCGGAGGGCATTGTTGACGGCAAGACAATTCGACCCTATTTTAGGGGTCATATTAGGAGGAGCGAATGGCCCATACCGCCCAGTTCACCGCTGCCGAAGCCGCATTCGTCCTGCGCGAGCCCGTCCGCGCCGTGAAGAAGGCCCTGGACGCCGGCCCGGTTCGCCCAGTGCTGCTGCGCCGCGCCGGCGCATCCGTGCGCACGATCGAATGGCGCGATCTCTTCTATCTCTACGCGGTGCGTGCGCTGCGCGACGAACTCACACCCAAGGCACGGACGGAATTCTACGAGGCGCTTCAACAAACCCCGATCGACCGCCGTGCTGAAGTCCAGTTCGGCCGGTTCCGCATTTCAGTCACCGATCTGGTGGAGGAAGTCGAACGGCGCACGACGGACCTTGCGGCGCTTGCCGAGAAGGTCACGTTCCGGGCGGATGGCGAGCCTCTGCTGAAAGGAACGGAGATCGAAGTCTATCGGCTCGCAGCGCTGCTTGATGGCGGTGCGTCGATCGAGCAGATTTTGGAGGATTATCCCTCGCTGTCCCGCAAGGAGATTGAGGCGGCCCAAGCCTATGCGGATGCCTATCCGAAAGCGGGCCGGCCCTATCCGCGTATCAGCGTCAAGCGGGCCTTGCAGGGCGCCGGGCTGGAAGCGCTCGACGATGCCTGATACCAGCCGGCGCGGATGAAATTTCTCCTCGACACCAACGTCCTGCGCGAACTCGGCAAGACCTCACCGCACAAGAATGTGGCTGCCTGGCTCAAGAGCGTCGATGACGCCGATCTCGCGATCAGCGCGCTCACCGTGCGCGAGATCGCCAAGGGTGTCGTCAAGCTGAGAAAGACGAAGCCCGAGACGGCGGCGGCGTTGGGCGCCATTGTCACGACGATCTTCGACGCCTTCGAAGATCGAATTTTGCCGATCGACCGGGCAGTCGCCGCGGCCTGGGGCGAGGCGCTCGGCGAGAGCGAGAAGCATGTCGATGACGCAGGCCTTGCCGCAACCGCGCGCGTGCATGGCCTGACTGTCGTCACACGAAACACCGCGGATTTCAGCGGTCGCGGCGTGAAGCTGATTGATCCCTTCAAGGCCGCGCGCGGGCAGCGCGATTAGGTCGCCGATTGCGGCGTCCCTTCGGCGGCTTCTGAGACTTCCTGCGATTGGCGCGCTGTGTCGGCGCGGACGCATGATCGTCGCCCGCCAATAGGATGTCGGCCATCTCGTCCGCGCGAGGCGATCCACCACCAGCCGCAGCGCTTCGTCGATGTGAACGTACCGCCGGGTTGCGATAGTCAACTTGAAGAAGCCTCAAGCTGCCGAGGATCTTCTGCGAACATCGCGTGTCGCCGTAGTTCGCGTGCGGCCAGTGCGGGGCCGATCCGGTGGAGGACAGGCCGGACACGCCACAGCGGATCCGAGCGGCGACGAAATCTCAGCCACTGGGACGTGCGGTTGTCCCCGAAGCAAGCAGTCGATTTGATCGTCGAATGTTCGCCGATCGATCGCGTACATACCGCCCCGAGCACCTTCGAACGCGCAGTTCCAGGCGGCGAGCGCCTGTCCGTATTGGAGCGCCTCGCGGATACCGTCTGCGCCAGCACTCTGTAAGCCCGCTTGGCCGCCGGTGGCGAGCTTGGAGATGACCCCGGCGGTACACCAATCGCCTGACCCACACGTATCCGACAAGCGGGGCGCGGTCACAGCATTCAGGTGCATCCATTTGGACGCACCGCGGCCGAGGCGGTGGCGATACTGCAATCCCTGTGAGCCGGAGGTCTTAATCTCCAACAGCGTGCTCGTTGCGCCATCCATCGCGCCGCCCACCTCACTTAGCCGCTGATCGGCGTACTTGACGACATGTGCGAGCTGAATTGCCTCCTGGAATAGCTTTGGGTCCGACTTGCCCGACGGTTCGAAGATGACGACAGCACCTTCCTCGGATGCGCGCGCGGCCAAGGTGAGCGCTGCACGCGACAAACGATCCATGAAGAAGACGGACGAGCCCGGAAGGTTGGGCGCAACAACGTCAACGGCTGCGCGCGTTACCGACTTGAATCCCGGTAACCATTGACCACAACGTGGGCACGACCAGGAGAACCGGTGCGTCGGCGTACCGTCACGTGCCCTGCGAATTTCCTGGATGATGATCGGCGTGTGGCTTGTCGGTGCGCAGTTCGCGAAATCCAGCCGCACGTCCCAACGCATCATATCCGCGCGCACCCGATCAGACGCCGGATCACCATTCATTCGTGCGATCGGGAACGCGTCCCAGCCAAGGTAGGCCAGTATGGACAAGACGTTCCCGCAAGTGCCGCCAGCCCAGGAACGTACTGGCGATTCGCGGTCCGCGCCCATTACAAGATCAAGAGCGATCAGACCGACGCCAAACGCCCTCGGCTTCTTGACGACAGTGCTCATTTTACGTCGTCCTTTCGTTATGCAGCGCCGGTCGAGGCTGCGGATACACGTCCCCTTCCAACCAAATATGTACGAGGTTCGGCTTTTCACTTATCGCGGCAACCGAGCCATCCAGAGAGTAGCCGATCGACTCCAGGTATGCGACGGGCAAGTCGCGCTCCAGGGCAGCCATCAGTGCGCCAAGCGCGGTTACCTTGCTCCCGAGCGGCGATAGGACCAGCAACGACCCCCCAACCTCCCGAAACACCGGCTTTCGCAGGTCGTCCAGGCGCAAGATCGTTCGGTACAGGTCGAGCGGATCGCTTTCGTCGGCATAGACAACGTTGCGGGTGTCTACTGACCAGCCACTCTCGAACTCGGTCAAGAACTCCTCAACGAGCCGGTCTCCCAGCCGTGGATCGGCGGCCGGGAACGGGAGGATCGGGCAGGTGTCGTGGGGGTCGACGAACGTGTGCAGTCGCCCAAGGGCGCCACCGCGTCCCGACGCCAGTTGCGGCAGCCATAGTTTGGCCGCCGCGGCTGCCCCGTCCAGCGTCGAGCCGCCCCTGAAACCATGGACGTAGCCCGGCGCATCGCTTGGCGTGGACTGAATTGCGCCATCTAGCGCTGGATCATGCGCGACGAACAGATGAAGGTTTGGCAAGCCCTTTCCGCGCTCGATTCGCTCGACGAGATACCGAACGATGGGGAAGCTCGTTCCGACAGAGAGGGCGCTCAGATCGACAACCAGATCACTCACACCTTCGAAATTCTGCTGGTTCAGCAGCGTGACCACGTTACGGCCACCGACCACCGCGTTGTCGGCGCCGAATATTTCGACAGGCACGATGCTATGGTTCGCAAGTGCAGACGTAAGAGCCTCGACATTGGCGGTCGCGCGCTCCACAAGACGTTGCATCGGCTTCGGTCGGTTTTCCTGAAAGAGCACTGCCCGGACGGTTGCGCCCGCCTGCGCTAGACGCGTCGCTACGGCGGTCGACCGAGGGTCGAATCCCGCGCCGGCGATAAAAAGGACCGTTCGATTGGCGTCCGCGAAATACTCCGCGATGAAAAGATTCCACTTCGTCGCCGCGATGCGCGACGCAGGGATCCCAACGGCGTTCGGTGGCCATGTCAGGCCTCACCCAACAAGCGGACGAGATCATCGGTGCGGCGTTCGAGAAAACCCCCACGCTTCAAAGTCAGGCCGTGGTGCAGCAACAGAACGCCGCCGAGTTCAACCAGGCACCAGAGGCGCCTCTTCGTGCCATGTTTGGGGACCAGGACGAAGGCGTTGTAAGCAACGCCAAATTGGAGAACGCGCGCCAGCTCAGGGTGCGTCGTCGGGATCGCATCGAATTCCTCTTGGGGAATGCCAAACCCAGTCGCGCCGCCGCCCAGCGAGGCATTCCCTTCAAGGCTCTTGGTGACACATTCTGCAGCGATGCCGTCAGCAAGGCGCCGCACCAGTTGGAATTGCGGAAAATCCCACTGACTCACCATCTCCGCGGCCCGTTCCCGCATGAGCTTGTGCTGAACCGCGCTGCGCAGCGTGGGCGACTTTGCGCGTATTAGTTGCGTTTCAGATTGCGACACCAGCCGCGCCGCTAGCTGCAAAAATTGCTCGGCATTCTCCGAGCTAGCGTCGCAGAGCGTATCGATGCCGAAGTAGTACGGTCTATCCTGTCGATGAAGCAGATGGATGCGAGCACCATCCGCGATCGAGGCGTCTACCGTCAACGGCCGGTTCGGCTCGACATCCGAAGTCGCCTCGTCGAACAGACCGCGCTGTGGGATGCGCTTCGCATAGCGCTCCAGGAGGATCGCCAACATGGCGAGTTGCAGATCCTCGCCGCTCTCCTCGGCGCCGGCGAGATACTTGGCGATCTCCTGTTCCAAGCCGCTTCGCCGTTCTGCCGAAACGCTGTTTCGGTGCTGCACCGCATCGACATGCTGTGCAAGCCGCTCACGCTTGCCCGCTGCGATGGTTTCCGGCGTCGTCGAGAGCAAGTCGCCGAGGTTTTTCAGGCCTCGCCGATTGAAGACATCCATCTGGCTGAGATAGCGACCAGCCATGTCCTTCGCCATTTTGCGGAAAGCGCGCCGCTGGTTCCCGCGCTCGTCGCCGCTTTGCATCCAAATGTCTGTAATCTCACGCGAACGCTTGAGACCGGACTCCTGGGCTCCCTCGGTCGCATCGGGATCCAGCAAAACGTCAGACGGTGTCAGGGCGTCCAGGCGCGTCAGAATCCAGCGCGCGACCTTGAGCTCTCGGCGCGCGAGCCACCGCCGCAAAGCCGCGAGCTGTACGGGGTGCAGGCTGTGCGCGTCGTCGAAGATCACGAGCGGGCGTAACACGAGAGTATCCTCGCCGTCGGTGATCCGGAATGATTCGATGACGTCAAACGGCCTGTAAGCCGCCGCTGCATCACCGTCGATGTCCTGCAAATCCGGCGGCATCAGGGCCGCCGATATCTTGTAGATCGCGAACTCCACCTCGCGGGCCCGGGCGAGAAGCGATGGCCCATCGGTCCCTCCGATCGCCTTCAGCGCCGCATCCGCGTCCGATCGCGGGATGATTTCGACTTGTTCCAGCGGCACACCTGCCGCCTGTACGTTCCGCAGCCACGCCAAAACCGTTCGTGCTTGCAGCAGCGCGATCATGAGACCCGTCTTCAGGTCATCAGGATAGGGAAACTCCCAGAATTCGCGGTATTCCGCCTCGAGCGGCAGACGTCCGCCGAGCAATGTCGGCTGCTCGTCGGCGATCGCGCCGCAGGCCGTCAACGTATCGATCAACGCCTTGTAGGCATTGACCCCACGGTTGCGAAGCAGAGTCCGCAATGTAGAATATTGAAACAGTCGCGCGAGCGTCGTTTTCCCGCTCCCCGGTGTTCCGATAATCATTGCGAGACGATCGTATAATCGTCCCTCTTTGGCCGGCTTCTGGAAAAAAGTCGCGAGCGGTTCCGGCGTGACGACAGCGAGGAACGCCTCGTCATCGCGCAGGTACTCCGTGGCGCGCTTCTCGAAGGGGTTGATCATGGTGTTCCCTCAGCGTGCCTCTGGCGACGACGGAACAGGGGCCGCATCGCAGGCGCCGCCACCCCTTCGCGATCGCCGCCTTCGGTTTCCGCCCAGAGCAGAGCGACCGCGTTGTTGGGCGTATTGTGATCAAGTACCAGCGGCAGGGCGCACCCTCCATAACCCAGTCCGAGATGCGTCACGCCCCCGACATCAGTGTGTTTCGTCCGGATGATCGGATCGTAATAGGTCTTCGTAAGTTCGATAAAAGCGTCGTCGCGCCCAGCGACCGATCCAAGCGGCAGATCGCCTCGCAGGACTGCGCCAAACGACAGATGAACCGCTTTCGCCCAGCTATCGCTGGCCAGAACAGACCGTGCCTTATCCTGCCGTTCTGCCATTGCCTGCGCCGCTCCGGCGGCAGCGACGTAATGATGGATACAAAGCTCCCAATCCGGCGTAAAAATTCCGCCGTCTCCCATGGCTTCCTTTGCGGCATCGATCAATTCGCGAAAGCGGACCAGCTTGCCTGTCCACTTTGCCTTCTTGTCGTTGTATCGAAAGAAAGACGTACCAGTCCCCGCGAAATCGTCGATGAGGTACACAAGTCTGAACCGGGCCTCGGAATCCTTCAGGTCCTCGCGCAGATTGTCGAGAAGGTCCTTCCACTTGTCCTTATCGACTTGCGTGGCGATGACGAGCTGCTCATTGCTGAGCAGCCCAGCGTTGCTGTGCCGGACGATGTCGATCCGTGCGCCGTCGCTCAATCCCATGAAAAGCGTTTGTCGTCGTAGCCGCTCCACAGCGGCCCGGGCGTCTGCGTCAGCGAGAAGTCGGTAGGTCGGAATGTTCCGCTCGGCCGCAACCGTGCGGACGAGACGGTCGCGGACAGTCCCAGGATAGAATTGCTCGACGAGCCGCTGCATCTCGCTCGGGCCGATATAGACGAGCGTCCTGCGAGCGAAACCATATGCCGTCTCGCGCTCGTTGGCCTTGAATTGCTGCAGCCAAGTCGCAAGGCTCTCGATAAAACGCATTCCCGCCTGGAAGTCCCGGTATCCGTCATATTTGAGGCGGGCCATCAGACGAAGCCAGCGAAACTCCTCGCGTGCGCGGTCGTCGCTCCAATTCATGATCTGCCCGAGAATCTTCAGGCCGAGGTCTTGATTCATCGGAGCGTATTCCGTCCGAACCGCAGCGCGCCGCCATTCACTTCGAGCGCAGCAAGATAGTCGATCGTCGCGGCGACGCCCCGTTGGCCCGGAGGCGCCAGATTCCAGCAGGTGGTCGGATCAACGCTGATTTCGTCCACGCTGAGTGCGAACGGTTCGCGCAGAAGCTCGTAATCATTCCCCGGCCATCGGCCACGATCTCCGATCGTGAGGACCGACGCGTCGCCGATCCATTCACGCATTCGGCTCAGCACGTTCAGCTTCGAGACCTGCGGCGCCAGAATGTCAATCGAATGGCTGGACCGCGTAACCACAACATCTTGCCGCTCCCCGAGAAGGATCACTTGATGGGCAAGATCCCAGAGTCGATTCTCAGGCATCATTCTTTTCGGTTGCAGCGTGATCTGGAACCGGCGGTCATGTTGCTCTGCGGACTCAGCTAGTTCCGGCTGAGCCCTCAGTGCGGCCGCCAACGAAGCCAAAGCATCACAGGTCTGCTCCATCCCATCCGGCGCAGCCGTATCATCAAGCCCGGCGATCTCGGCCCCATTGTAGTAGCCGATAAGAACCCGTGACCAAAGATCCTCCGGAAGACAGGTGCGAAGGTCGCGGCGGACGGATGCCCCTCGTCCGGTCGCGACAGCAATTCTCCGCCGCCTTTCAGTAGCCGGACGAGCTGAGCGATCACGTCTTCACGCGCGACCTGGAAACGATGCCGGCTGTCGACAATGGTGCCATCGTAATCCAGGATTACAGCGGCGAAGGTCGCCGTCAGCAACCGGTCTCGGAACGTCTGTAGCGCCTCTCGCCATCGATCAAGCGCCCCGACGGCGGCTAGGCGCTTCTGGGGAAACGCCCGACTTTCGAGTGATCGCGGCGGCATCACGACTCGACAGTCCAGCGATCTTGAGGGCTTCGGCCTGTCTCGGTAGTGGCAGGTGGTAGAGCTTGCGCCCGAAGTCGGGGACACCCGGACGGCCCGGGTCGATGCCCCGCGCAGCGCCCGCCCATCCCGTGATTCTTAAGGCCGCCACCAACGACGCGAGGCCGGTCGCGATACTCGGACCTGATATTTCAATCCGCGCTTGCGGAATATCGGCCGGGATCAGCGCCAAGGTGCGCTCGGCTAGCGTCCGATCGCTGTCTGAGACGAAAGCGAGAATCGCGCTGATATCACCGCGCTTCGCTAGCCAATGATGCCGACCGTGGGCAAAATTCCTATAATCGGCGACCTGCAGGTTCCCCAGAGCGGCCTCGGTGAACTTCAACTCGAGATCGATAGCCCCGATGCGCGTGTCTGGTCCATGCAGCACGAGCGTCGTAGGCCGTCGCCAAAGCGCCGCCGTTGCCGCCTCCCATGCAGTGAGCGTTTGCGAACCTGCGGCGAGCAAGGGCTCCAACACCCGGCAGTGCCCTCCCAATCCAACTCGGCACCGAACTCGGCCGCATAGGCGCGCGCTATGAGCGACGTGAACCCGAGAAGGGAATTGGTGGCGAGAAAGCCATCCTTGCCGGCCGGCGGCGGAAAGATCATCAGATCGACGAAGGGATGTTGCCGGCACAAGGACGCCAGTGGGCTGTCGTCCTTGCCGCAAAGCACCGCAATTTGACGCGGCTCTCGCGACACGAGCGCCTCCAGCGCCGATAGGATGTCCACGTTGCCGCCCCCAGCGCTTAGAAGCCAGATCGTGGCACTGGGGTCGAGGGGTTCTGTTGCCGCGTCTAGAGGGGTTGCGACCGCAGTAACCTGATGCGTCGCGCGCCGATGAATCGCAGCTAGGGCATGAGCTGCCGTCAGAGACCCGCCAGAGCCAATGGCGACAAGGGTGACAGTCCGGCAGTTCTCACGGCATCGCGGAGCGCCACGATGTCGGCCGTGGCCGCCCACGCGAAGGTCTCGGCTAGCCGGGCCATCTCGGACACATAAGGCCTTCGCCATTGTTTCGACCGATCCTTCAATTCGACTGGATGTCTAGCGTATTGGAAAATAGACAAGAACAAAATATGAACATCTGGTACCAAAGGGTCCCCTGTCGGACGCAACGTTAGCAGGCTGTGTCCGAAAAATGTAGCGTTCTTCTGACCAGCATGTTTAAGGTCCGCCATGCGGGAAGTTCCGGGCATTGCCGGTGACCGAATATCCGCCGACCTGCGCGCTCGCCTGATGGAGCAAATCAAAGCCGATTACTTTCGGGTTTGGACCCCAGGCGATTTCGCTGATCTTGGTGGTCGTGCAGCGGTCGATAAGGCGCTCCAGCGGCTCGTTGCCTCTGGAGAGCTGCGGCGTATCGATCGGGGGCTTTACCACCGCCCTGGCGAAGAGCGGTTGGTAGACGTAGAACCCGCTTTGAGCCACCACGCAATAATCGAGGCCGTCACACGTCGTGATCAGGCAAGGTTCGTGGTCGACGGGGCGACGGCAGCCAACGACCTTGGACTTACGACAGCGAAGCCAGCTAGAATTGAAGTGTTGGTCGACGCACGAGTAAGGCCGATCAAATTTGGCTGTCAAGAGATTTACTTCAAGTCCGCCGCGCCGAGACGTCTGTATTGGGCGGGCCGCCCGGCGATGCTGGTCGTTCAAGCACTGTATTGTGTTCAGTCTTCTCTTCGTGACGACGCTGAGCGCACCCGCGTCCAAAGCATCCTGCAGGGCTTGTTTGCCGATCCCAAACAGGGGCAAGTGATTCGTAGTGATTTGAGAGACGGTCTTTCGGCCCTGCCCATCTGGATGCAGGAATTTCTGCGTAACCTGATCTCCGTTGATCACGCCCATGTCGTTGTCGCCGCCCACCCGCCGGCTCCGACCCAGGCTGCACACAAACAGCCTGATTAGCGAGGGCCGTTCATCGCGTTCCGCCAGCGGCTTCCGGAGATTCAAGGTCTCGACGCGCCCGACCTCGACGCGGGCGCGCGATCGTCGCCTTGCCATCGAGGATGTCGGCCATCTCGTCGGCGACCCGATCCGCCGCCAGCCGCAGTGCCTCGTCGATATGGATGTAGCGCTGGGTCACACCCCGCGACGCATGCCCTAGTAGCGCGGCGATCGTCAGCTCGGAAAAGCCGAGGTCGCCAGCGAGGCTCGCGAAGGTGTGGCGGAGCGTGTGCGGCGTGATGTCGGCAAGGCGAGCGCGCTCGCAGACACGGTCGACCACCCGAACGACGCCGATGAAATGCCCCTCTCCCCAGTCGGCCGGGAAGAAGAACGACGACTTCGTCTCGGGTTGAGCGAGCAGGAGATCGATCGCGGCCTGCCCGATCACACGGGTCTGAGCGCCGCTCTTCGTATCGGGGAAACGGATCGCGCCCTCTTCCTCGTCGAGCCAGGTGCGCTCCACGCTGAGCCCCTCCATGCGACGGAAGCCGGTCAGCAGCAGGAAACGGATGGCCGCGAGCCCGGTCGGGTGTTCGCCGTCCCCGGCGGCCGCGCGCAGCGTCTTGCCGAGGCGCTCGATTTCGGCGCGGCTGAGCCGCCGTTCGCGCGGCGTGCTGGCGAGCTTGCGGACCCCCTTTGCGGGATTGGTTGGGATTTTGCCGACGCGCACCGCGTGCTCGAAGATCGCATGTAGCGTCGAGAGGGTCCGCGCGGCGACGCCTTCGCCGCCAGTGGTCGCACCGCCGCGGCTGCCCGCGCGCGCCTTCGCGGTCTTGCCGGCCGCGATGTCGGCCTGAGCGGCTTCGATGTCGCCGAGCTTCAGGGCGCCGACCTGCCGGCGTCCGAGCAAGGGCTTGATGTGGGAATCGATCCGGCTTCGATCCATCGCCAAGGTAGAGGCCTTGATGGGCCGCCGCCGCCGGCCGAGAATACGGCCCGCTTCGGCCTCGGCGAGATACCAGTCGCAGATATCGGCGACGGTGATGCGCCCAGCGGTTTCCGCCTCGGCGGCGACAGGATCGATGCCCTTGGATACCGCCACCAGCTTCTCATGGGCGAGGTCGCGGGCTTCCTCGACGGTCATCAATCCGAACCGGCCGATGACCGAGCGGCGCGGCCTGCCTTCGGGCGTGCGAAACTGGATGACGAAGCTCTTCAGGCCCGACGGCATGACCTGGACGCCGAAGCCGCGCAGCTCCTTATCCCACACGAAGTGCTCCCGAACCTTGACCCCAACCTTCGAAGGTTTCGGAGCCTTGAGCGCGTCGACGATCCGCTTGGTGAGCTTTTCCGCAGCCATATCAACCACCTGCTGGAAGTCTGATTAGAATTTCCCTATCATACTCCTAATCGGAGCTGTTTCCAAGCATCTGGTGGCAAATCGGAGGGCGGCTGGGCGCAAATGCGGCTATCGCTAACTCGCAGAACTATTTGTTTTATCGTATATTTTCGTAAACCAGCGAAGCGGAGCGCGGTTCAGAGAAAGGCTTGAGGCACCTTGCCAAGGTTGGGGTCGAGGGTTCGAATCCCTTCGCCCGCTCCAGTTTTTCTCAGAAATTTCAGGCGGTTAAGAGCGGCCCTTCGGGGCCGTTTTTGCTTCCCCGCCCCCCACGCGAAAGCTGGGGAAGCAGGGGGGAAGCAGCAGAAAGCGCGCCGATGGCAACGCGGATGCGAAATTCATCATTCAGCCCTCCCGCCTGCGAGGCGCATCGGCAGCACAAGCCGCAGCGAGTCGGGTAAGCGCACGAACCCATGCGCCGCGTAGAAACCCGCCGCCGGCTCGTCGAGTGCATCGACGACCACCATCGACGATCCAACCGTGCTGGCGCTCTCGAACGCCCGCTGCAATGCATCGGCGAGAAGAACCGCGCCCAGACGCTGTCCCTGGTGCTCCGTTGCCACGGCCAGCCGACCGATCAAGGTGGCGTTCACCAGCGGATAGCGCGGGATGTGCTTGCGGGCTGCCTCCGGCACGTCGCCTTGGGAGACGGCCATCGCGCAAAGAGTGTAGTAGCCCAAGACACGGGCGGGCTCGCCGGCCTCGCTCAGGACGAACACGGCATTCGCCTTCCGGCGGACATCCTGGCCGGCCTGGGTCTTGAGGTAGCGATCCAGGCTCTCCACGCCACAGGTAAAGCTGCTCCGATCGTGCTGCTCGTCGAGTAGCACGACCCGAAGATCCCCGGATGGCTGCTTCGCCATTCACCGGACAACCCGGCGCTTGTGCTCCGCGAGCGCGCGCTGCAGCCGTTCGCTCGGGGCGGGTGGATTGACCAGGACGTCGAAAAAAACGGCGCGGTCCCGGTCAGACAGGACGAGCGTCTCATGCTCCGCAATCGTCCGCCGGGCAGCGTCCGTAAGCGCGGTCATGCAGAAGTCCGTCAGTTTGCGCCGTTCGAGTTGCGCCGCCCGTTCGATCAGAGCCTTGGTGGGTTCGTCGACTCGAAACCCAAGCCGCTCTTCCCGAAGTCGCCGGTCGTGCTTTGCTGTCGTGGCCATGGGCACCTCCAGCTTATATGTACGTCGATTGGACTAACTTTTCAAGAGAGCGAATCGGACGTGAAGCGGGACCGTCATTCAGCCACCACAGAGTCAATTGCAGAGGATGGTCGATGAGCGCCACGAGTTACTCTATCGGTCTGCTCAAGCGGCACGCGAGATTCATGACCGTTCTAAAATCGCTATCGCCATCGCGGATCACACACCCCTGTCGTCGGCACGCTCTTGGCGTAGGCGCCAAAATTCTCGGATTCGATCGCGGGAAGGGACCCTCCTTGCAAACCGCGCAATCTGCTATGATACCTTGATTAGCAACAGGATCTCGGGCGGATGTAGCGGGAAGATGAACAAGGCGAATGACGTGGCTAGGACCGGTCGGGCTCGGAGCCACGCCCCAGCGGGCGATTTCCGCAAGCTGATCGCCGTGCAGAAGCCAGCGGCCGGTGGGCTGCCATTCGTGCATACGAGTGATGGTCTGGGTCTGCGATCAATTTTGCGCGAAGGTGAACTTCAGACCGAGCCGTGCCCGGTTTTCGACGACGAGCCCCTGCTTTATCTATTCTACGGACGGCCCGCTTATCGGGTGAACAGCCAAGTCCTGAGCAGCGCGATCGATGCCTATGCGCCGGTCTGTTTCATCCTGCGCCCAGGGTCGGTCAAGGCGCCACGCCGCATAACGCGGACGAACCTCATTCACCGCGCTGGCATCGATCTAACTTTCGAACCGATGCACCATCGTGAGGTCGGACTCTTGCTGAAAGAAATGCCCCAGCCCGCCATCCGCAGGCGGAGAAGGCGGTGCTCTGGAGCGCTGCCTCTGCCGCAGCGCTGCTGGCGGTGGCGGCGGTCTCATCTTCGGAGAAATAGGAAAAATGATCCGTCGTAGTTTCGCTGGAAGGCTGGATCGAAGCCGGCGTGCTAGACGATGGTGCGACAACGAGATCACTCAGTTTACCCCCAAAAAATCGTCGCGATAGCCAACCGTGCAGCGCTCGACCGCCAACGACGAATAGTGGCAGTGCACGATCTCCCGCCCGTCTCGCTTGCCTCGTTTCAGCTTTTTGCCATTGATATAAGAACTCGCCGCCATTCGCCCGTGGACGCAGATCGGTGATTCCTTCAATCTTTTTGCGACGGTGCACCGTCCACAAAGAATCGACTAGGGGTACTAGATTGCTTTTTTGATGAACGGCATTCAGCAGCAGAAGCTTACCGAGTAATTCATCACCAAACTCGGCCAGTTCGGCGCCTTCGTGGGATGTTCCGAAGGTGACAACTCCTTTGAGCCGATGGACCCAGCGCGGGTTGGCTGCAACAACGCCACAGCCGCCGCTCTCGCGACCAGACCGCCTCGGGAATGGCACACGAACACAATCGGCAGTCCGCTCGCTCCGAGCAATCGCTCGATCATCTCGGCGAGATGTTGGGCGTTGACTTTTACGGGCGCCAACGTGTCGTGCGGCCACCCGAGCACGTACACGCTACGGAGCGACGAATGATTTTCTATGCGATCGATTAGAGCGGTTCCCACTCAGGCGCATCCATATCCTGAGTGGGAGAAGAAGTTTCGGCAATCTGAGGGCTGGATCTCCTCGGTTGCGATGGCGCAGGCGCTCCAGAGGCCTTCAAGCGTTCGCCTGGCGAGTTTGCGCAAGATGCTTTTGAACTTGGCGAAGGCCTGTTCGATCGGGTCGAGGTCGGGGCTGTAGGGCGGAAGAAAGCGGAGTTCGGCTCCGGCGGCTTCAATCGCGACTTTGACGGCGGCGCGCTTGTGAGCGCTGAGGTTGTCCATGATCACGATGTCGCCCGGTCTCAGCGTCCCGACCAATTCCTGTTCGATGTAGGCTGCGAACTTTTCTCCGTTGATCGCTCCGTCGAAGACGGCGGGCGCGGTCAGGCGGTCGTGGCGCAGGGCGGCGACGAAGGTCGTCGTCTTCCAATGACCAAAAGGCGCGTGGCCGATCAACCGCTTGCCGATCCCACACCGGCCGTAGCGCGGCGTCATGTTCGTGGACGCCCAGGTTTCATCGATGAAAACGAGTTTCCGAGGGTCGAGGGTCGGCTGGTTCTCCCGCCATGCGGCGCGCGCGGCGGCGACGTCCGGACGTTTCTGCTCGGCCGCGCAAAGCGTTTTTTTTATAGCTGATCCGCAAGCGCTGCAGAAACCGACCGATCGACGACTTCCCGACCTCGACGCCTCGCTCGCTCAACGTCTTCTGCAGTTCGAGCAGGGTCGCGCTCGGCGCCTGCTCGACGAGCTCACGCACGAGAGCCTCATGCGGGGCGAGCTTCGGCTCCCTGTGGCCGCCGAAATCCCCCGGACGGAAAGTTCCCGTCGCTTGAAAACGCTGCATCAGCTTGACCACGAAGCTCACGCTGACGTCGAATTGACCAGCCGCTTTGTGGCGCGAACTTCCCCCTTCCACGGCGCGCACCACACGCTCGCGGAGTAGCGTGCGGGAGGTTCTGCAAAATCGCTGAGAGCGAGAGGCGGTCATGGCAGGCTGGTGATGTCCAAGTCACCTGATTCTCACTGGAGAACCTCCGCCATGACCAAGACCGAGGGTAAGCCTGCAATCGCAGCCGTCAAAGAGCTTTTCGCCGCGAGCCCGGACGGGCTGCGCGAGATTGTTCGCGCGGTGGTGCAAGAGATGCTGGAAGCCGAGATGACGGACGCGCTCGGCGCCGGGAAGAGCGAGCGGACATCCGCGCGGCTCGGCTACCGCTCCGGCTATTACACCCGCACGCTCGTCACCCGGGTCGGCAAGCTCGAGCTGCGTGTGCCGCAGGATCGCGACGGCCGGTTCTCGACCGAGCTTTTCGAGCGCTACCAGCGCTCCGAGCGGGCGCTCGTGGCGACGTTGGCCGAGATGTACGTGCAGGGCGTTTCGACCCGCAAGGTCAAGGCGATCACCGAGGAGCTGTGCGGCCACGCCTTCTCGGCCTCCGCCGTCTCCGCCATCAACAAGCGCCTGGACGAAAGCCTCGACGCTTTCGCCACGCGCCCCCTTGCCGAGCCTTTTCCTTACCTCATCCTCGACGCCCGCTATGAGAAGGTGCGCGAGGGCGGCGTGGTCGCTAGCCAGGCGGTGCTGATCGCGGTCGGCATCGACTGGGATGGGCGCCGCCAGATCCTGGCTGTCGACATGGCCAACCGCGAGAGCGCCTCCTCCTGGAAGGACTTCCTCATCGGTCTGCGCCGCCGCGGCCTCGACGGCGTCGAGTTCGTCGTCGCCGACGATCACGCCGGCCTTCGGGCAGCCATCCGCGAGGTTCTCCCGGAGGCGGCCGTGCAGCGATGCTACGTGCACTTCCTGCGCAACGCCCTGGACCATCTCCCGCGCAAGGCCGACGACGACTGCCTGCAGGAGCTGCGCTGGCTTTACGACCGGCGAAATGTCGAGGAGGCCCGCCGCGATTTGTCCGCATGGATCGCCAAGTGGGGCAATCGTTACGACAAGCTCGTCGACTGGGTCGAAGAAACGATCGAGGAAACCTTCACCTTCTACCGTCTGCCCCGCCAGCACCATAAGCATCTCAAGAGTACGAATATGCTCGAACGCCTCAACGAGGAGATCAAGCGCCGAACCCACGTCGTGCGTATCTTCCCAAACACTGAGGCTTGTCTGCGTCTCGTCCGAGCCTTAGCCGTCGAAACCCATGAGAACTGGCTCGAAGCCCACCGCTACGTCAATATGAACGACCTCAGGGAACACAAGAAAACCGACCTCCGAAAAGCCGCCTAACCCAGCAAACCCATGACCGCCATTTGCAGAACTTGACGCACTCAATCGCTCGCGGAGATCCTCGGAATACGGTTTCGCCATCCCAGCCGGCCTCCAGCCCGGCCTCAAAGGTGAATCCGATTTCTACCAATTCGGGAATCCCCCCTTCCAATTCCGTCCACACGGGAACCGCTCTAGCGTGTCAAAAGTGCCCACGTCAGTCGATATGAGGCCGTGCAGCAACACTATGATTCCCTGCTTCCCTTGAAGTGCGTCGGGCTTGACCCCTTCCAGTCTTGGCAGCGCTCTGCCCGCCGCCCGGGCGCGCAACGCCTCAACCAGGTTTGCCTGCCGACGCGAAGGCGTATGGGGGAAGAGAACTACTCCGAATTGCCGTAACTTAGCGCCAGCCCGCGCCAGCCTCGCGCGAACAGAGCCTTGATCAAGGAGTAGTGCGGGCCAGCGAGTTCGAAGCAAAAGCTTTCGCTTACCGGGTTAGGGGAGCACCATGGCAAGCGCAAGTTCATCTATGTCTTCTCCTGAGCTTCCCAAATATCCTTCGCGAAGCCAAGCGCAGTCATAAGCTGCGCCACCTGATGCGAGCGGCTCATTTGCTCGCCGTCGTATTGGAACAATCCCGGCCACAGGGATAGTTGGGCGCCTGCCCCTCGAACGGCCCGGTATGCGTTGGCTAGCGGATCACCAGGCGAACCCGCTGCTGTGCGGATGAGCCGTTGCAATCCGGTGACCTCTGGCGACTGAACCATCACGGTGATCCCGCCACGCACCTAGCCCCGGAGCCCCGGAATGCGTTGCCGGCTTATGTAGACGTTGGGCATGAAAATACCTCGCAATTCGTTACTTGGTCAGTCTTGTCGTGGGGCGACAGCAACCTTTAGTAATAATAGCAATATAAATCGTTTTAACCCACCGCGATACGCCTCTTCCGAGTGGTCGACCAACACCCGCCGCGCCTGCAAAGTCACGTCGCGTAAAACACGCAAACACAAGCTGCGCACAGCCACGCGCGTTATCGTCGATGATGGCCTCAGGCTGTGACGCGCGTCACAACGATTGAACGCTTGGGGGACGAACTAAATTCAGCCCCAGACCGGCGAGCAGCAACGCCCAGGGTTTTTGGGTTCAGGAGAGGATTTCGTCTTCGAAATTCTCGGGCAGGAGGCTGTTGCAGCCGTGATGGCAGCGCCCTCGGCCCGGCTCGAAACTGCGCATCGCGTCGCCGGACGTCCGTTCGGGGCGGACTCTGCTCCAAGCGGCAAAGCCCGCTTACCTGACCACTGGCGACATTCGCGGCCTCGATCTGGAACGGAAGCAATACGTCGACATTGCCCGTTGCTCGGAACGAGTATCCTCCGGGGATTGCGCCACGAGCGGCCAGTAGCCGTCCGAAGGACAAACCGTCCAGATTTTGCGATCGTCAAGACGGATCGCCGTTTGTTTCTTATCGCTTTCCGTTGGTTCCCGTCACGCGGGATCTACGATTTAACCGGCCCTTGGCCGTGATGTCGCCGTCATTAGCTTCGACAACATTCCCGAGGCCAACAGCATCGTCCGCCGCTCACAACCGTCGCCATTGGCGCGCGGCAGTGAAGTCTGCGGAGGCGGAGCGCCGCAAAGGTTTGGCCCCACGTCAGGGCTCGAACCAAACCGGGAGGAATAAACCAATGAGATCTTGTGTCAGTGTGCCAGCATTCATCGTCTGCGCCGTTGTTGCTGTTGCAGGCGTTCTGACAATCGCGCCTGCCGTTGCCGACGCCGTCGCCGATGCCAAGGCGGCGGTCGCAAAATACGCCGGCCCGCAGACGACGTGGGAAGGACCGACGAAGGCGCCGAAGCCCGAGCCGGGGAAGAAGATCGTCTTTCTGTCGGGCGACGAACAGAACGACATCTCGCATCTCTATGGTGTCTACATCAAGGAGGCGGCGCAGAGGCTAGGCTGGGACGTCACCGTCATTGACGGCAAAGGCAGCCCGACCTCTTGGCTCGCCGGCCTGAACCAGGCCATCGCGCTGAAGCCGGATGGCATCGCCCTCTTCGCGGACGCCGCGAGTCTGCAGGACCCGATCAAGGCCGGCGTCGCTCAGGGGATCAAGTTCGTCGGCCTGCACGCCGCGGGACTGCCGGGACCGCAGCCGGAACTCAATCTCTTTGTCAACATCCAAGAGGACCCGCGGGAGATCGGCAAGGCGGAGGCCGATTGGGCGATCGCCGATTCCAATGGCAAAGCGCGCGTCATCGTTCTCAGCCACAACGAGTATGCGATCGCCAAGGTCAAATCCAATGCGACCAAGGACGAGATCGAGAAGTGCCCCGGTTGCAAAGTGGTCGACTACGTCAACTCGCCCGCCTCCGAGGCCGCGCAGCGCCAACCGCAGCTGACCACAAGCTGGGTGCAGCGCTTCGGTCTGCCGATCTACGCAACTTCGGTTGGCGACAACGATTGGGACTTCGCTGTACCGACCTTGCGCTCGGGCGGCGTCGATCCCGCGCAGGCGAAGTTGATCGCCGCAGATGGCAACCGGTCAGCCTACGATCGCATTCGCAAGGGCGACCAGTACCAGGTGGTGACGGTTTCGGAACCGATAGAGCTGCAGGCGTGGCAGGCAGTCGACGAGTTGAACCGCGCCTTCCATAACGAGCCGCCGAGCGGCTTCGTGCAGCCGCCTTTCCTTGTGACCAAGGAGAACATCCACGCCGAGGGTGGCGACCAGAACACATTCATTCCGAGTAACAACTACAAGCAGCACTATCTCGAGATCTGGGACGTCAAATAGTTCTCGGCAACCGCCGGCGGCCAGAGGCCGCCGGCGCGTTTGCCAATTGCATCGACTTGCCGCGGAGATCGATTGCTCGGGATGATCGGTCATGGACCATGTCGAACAAGCCCTTGGCGGTGGTGTGACCACGCCGCTCCTTTTCATGGGCGGACTTGTCAAACGCTTTACCGCGACGCTCGCGCTCGATCACGTCGACTTCGATCTTCATCGCGGAGAGGTTCACGCGTTGCTCGGTCAGAACGGCGCCGGCAAGTCGACCCTAATCAAGATTTTGGCGGGCGTGTACGGAGCCGACGCGGGCGAGATCGCGTTCGACGGAAGGGCCGTGCATCCCACGACAGATCGGCTGCCGATCGCGTTCATTCATCAGGATCTCGGCCTCGTCGAATGGATGACGGTCGGAGAGAATGTCGCAATCCAGACCGGTTATCCACGCTCGTCCCTGGGCCTGGTGTCGTGGCGGCGCGTTCGCCAAGCCGCGGCGGACGCGCTTGCGATGATCGGCAGCGAAATCGATCCTGATGCGCCGATCTCGTCGCTCCCTGCCGCCGAGCGCTCTCTCGTGGCCATCGGCCGGGCGCTCGCCATCAAGGCTGACATTCTCGTGCTCGATGAACCGACCGCCGCGCTGCCCGAGGCCGACGTCGAACGCCTGCTCGAAACGCTCAGACGCTTGCGCAAAAGCGGCATCGGCATCGTCTACGTCACTCACCGACTGGATGAAGTTTTCCGCATTGCGGATCGGGTGACGGTGCTCCGTGACGGACGCAGGCTTGCGTCTGTCCCCGTGCGGGAGACAAACTCCGGAGACCTCGTGCAGATGATCGTCGGCCGGTCGATGAACGACGCCTTCGTCAAGCCGGTGGCCGCGTCCGACCGCACGGCGCTCGTCGTAGAGGGTCTCGTGGCCGACGGCGTGGGCCCGGTTTCATTTTCCGTCAGCGCGGGCGAGACCTTGGGGCTTGTGGGATTGCGCGGCGCCGGCCATCACACCATCGGACGGGCGATTTTCGGCGAGACCAGAGTCGCCTCGGGACGCCTCGTGCTTGACGGCGAAGACATCGCCCCGAAAAGTCCGGCCGAGGCGATGGCGAACGGCGTCGGTTTCGTATCGAGCCGGCGCGCCGAAGAGGGCATCGCCGCAAATCTCTCCGTGCGGGAAAACATTTATCTCAATCCGGCGGCGAGCGGGAAAGGCGTCCTCGAATTCGTTCCAAGAGCCGCGGAGGTCGCTCAGGCCAACGCCGCCATGAATCGCTTCTCGATCAAGGCCGCCAGCGTCGAGGAGCCGGCGGCGACCATGTCCGGCGGCAATCAGCAAAAGACGGTCGTCGCCCGCTGGATGGAGACGCACGCCAAGCTACTCATTCTCGAGGAGCCGACCATAGGCGTCGACGTCGGCGCCAAGGCGGACATCTATCATCTCCTGCAGCTCTCGCTGCGCCGGGGCCTCGCCGTTCTCCTGATCTCGTCCGATTTCGAGGAGGTCGAGCGAATTTGCCATCGTGCGCTCGTCTTCAGTCGAGGCCGCGTCGTCGCCGAGATCCCACGCGAACGCCTGACCGTGGCGGCGCTGACTCAGACGGCTGCGGGCGGAACGTCGGCCGAGCGACTTGGAGCGACGCCATGAATTGCGCTTCCGACCATTCCGTCGGCGCCGTCCTGACACGCGCGGTTTCCGTGTGGGGCCTGCTCGTACTGTTCGTTCTCCTCGTGATCGTGTTCTCTTTGCTCAAGCCCGACACGTTCCTCACCTACTTCAACATCCGCTCCATTCTCAGCAACAAGTCGGTGCAGCTTCTGGTCGCTCTCTCGGTCTTCATCCCGATGGTGGCGAACCAGTTCGACCTGTCCGCCGGCTTCAACGTCGGCATTTCGCAAGTGCTGGCGATCGGGCTCCAGGGCCAGGGCTGGCCGTGGCCGGCTGCGGTCGCCGCGGTGCTCATTATGGGCGCGGCCGTGGGCCTCGCGAACGGCCTATTGGTCACGCGGATCAAGATCGACTCCTTCATCGCGACGCTCGGGACCGGAACGCTTCTTTACGGCCTGAACGCCTGGTACACGGGCGGACAGCAGGTGCTCGCCTCGCTTCCTCCCGAATTCCTGGCGATTTCTGGAAGCCTGTGGATCGTTCCCGCGCCAGCGATCTATGCGCTCGTCGTCAGCCTCACGCTTTGGGTCGTGTTCGAGTATCTGCCGCTCGGCCGGTACTTATATGTGCTCGGCGCGAGCCCCCGAGCCGCGGAGCTCAATGGCATTTCCGCAAAGCGCTACATCACTCTCGCCTTCGTCGCTGCCGGAACGCTCGCGTCGTTCGCCGGCGTCGTACTCCAGTCGCAACTTCAGGTCGGCCAGAGCTCCGTGGGTCAGGAATATCTGTTGCCGGCCTTTACCGCCGCGCTCCTCGGCGCGA
The DNA here is from genome assembly GCA_963724785.1 of uncultured Alphaproteobacteria bacterium. Taxonomy (GTDB): domain Bacteria; phylum Pseudomonadota; class Alphaproteobacteria; order Rhizobiales; family Beijerinckiaceae; genus Roseiarcus. The sequence continues at coordinate 27,022 of CAVRWC010000003.1, forward strand.
CCTCCGTGCGGCCGGGCCGGGTGAACGTCTGGGGGACCGTGCTCGCGGTCGCCGTGCTCGCTGTCACGGTCGCGGGCCTCAATCAGCTTGGCGCGCCCTTCTTCGTCGAACCTCTCTTCAATGGCTCGATGCTGATCCTGGCGGTCGGGCTCGCGGTGCAGGCGGCACAGCGGCGTCAGCACCGCGGAACACAAGCCGACGAGGCGGCGGAAGCCGCGACGCCGCCCCGGTTGTCGAGTAGCTTTGAAGGGAGCAGCGCATGGCCAACGAGACTCAAGGTGCGGCGAGCCCAAGCCCGGCTCTGGCCCCTGACTGGTTCAACTCGCGCTGGGGACGGGAGGATCAGCGGGGAAACGGAAACTTGATGTCTCCGCAGAAGGTGCTTGAAGCGGTGGCGCTCATCAAAACCGGCGAGATCGTTAGCCTCGGCATGCCGTACGATTCCCGAATGCCTTTGGCGCCGGGGCGCGCCTACGCGTTGCGCATGCCTGGCGGTCCGACCGGCGGCCCCTACGGGAGCAAGAGCAAAACGATCTGGAACGACGAGTTCATCGCCACCGAGATCGGCCAGATCGGCACGCAGATGGACGCGCTTGGCCATCTCGGCTGCATGTGCGGCGCGCGCGGCGACAAGACCAACATGCTGTTCTACAATGGCAACAAGCTTGCCGATATGTGGTCTCCGTATGGCCTCAAGAGCCTCGGGATCGAAAATGCGCCGCCCTTCTTCACCCGCGGGATCCTCTTCGACGTGCAGGGTTTGAAGGGACGCGTGCTCGACGTCGGCGAGGGATCCGGCTCGCCGACCTCAAGGCCTGTCTCGAGCGCCAGGGCGTCGCTCAGGACGTTGTTCAGCCGGGCGACAGTCTTTGTCCGCACCGGCCACGGATCGCGCTGGTACACCGAGACGAGGACATTTTACGACGGTGCGCCCGGCATCGGTCTCGAATGCGCGAGATGGTTTTCAAGTCTGGAAGTGTGCATCGTCGGCGCCGACAATTTCGCTGTTGAGGTCGTTCCTCCGGTCGACCCGGACGTCTTTCATCCCTGCCACCAGCATCTCATCATGGAGAACGGCATCCATCTCCAAGAAGGCATGACGTTCGAGGGCCTCGTGGAGCATGGCGCCTGGGTCTTCGCCTACGTCTTTGCTGATGGGGTGGACGGCGCCCGAACGGCATCAAGCGTGCCAAGATGGTCGTTGTTGAAGCGCCATCTGGAAGGGAGGCCGTCCGTGGGCAAGTCTATCATCGGTACCTCGTCTGTCACGCGCGTCGGGCTTGATCTGGCCAAGAGGGTCTTCTGCATTCACGCGGTCGACGCGACAGGCTCGGTCGTGATTGCCCGCTCGGTCAATCGCCGAACGCTTTTGGATTTCTTCGACGGGCTTCCGCGGTGCGTCGTGGCGATGGAGGCCTGCTCCTCTGCGCATCACTGGGGGCGGCGATTGCTGGAACTCGGCTTTGCAGTGAGGCTCATCCCCCCGGCGCACGTGAAGCCCTATGTCCGGCGCAACAAGAACGACGCAGCCGACGCGGCGGCGATTTGCGAGGCGGCAGGGCGTCCGGGCCAGCGCTTCGTTCCCGTGCGCTCTGTGGAGAACCAGGCGGCGCTGATGCGCCATCGGGCGCGCGAGCTGATGGTCGGGCAACGCACGGCGGCGCTCAATGCCCTGCGCGGCCATCTGTCGGAGATCGGCGTGGTCGCCGCGCAGGGCGTTCCGAACGCTTACGCGCTCAAGGCGCTGGTCGACGGCGGCGTCGATGAGAACGGCGAGTTCGTGGTTCCCGACTGCGTGCGCCTCGCCCTCGCGCCTCTCGTCCGGCAGATCGATGCGCTCGACGAAGCCATCAAGGCGATCGACAAGGAGATTGAAGCGTCGACCAGGACCGACGAGACCGCGAGGCGCCTGATGACCACCCCGGAATCGGGCCGGTCACCGCCTCTGCGCTTCTCGCCACTGTCCAGGACTTCGCCGCATTTTCCAGCGGACGGGAGTTCGCCGCCTTCCTCGGGCTGACCCCGCGAGAGCATTCGACCGGCGGCAAGCCGCGGCTCGGGCGGATCACCAAGATGGGCGACCGCTATCTGCGCAAGCTGTTGGTCCAAGGCGCCTGCTCGGCCCTTGGCCACCGCAAAGGGCATAACGACGCCCTTCGCCGCTGGGCGAGCGGAATGCTCGAGCGCAAGACGGTCAAGTACAAGTTCAAGCTGACCGCGGTGGCGCTCGCCAACAAGCTGGCGCGGATCGTCTATGCGCTCGCGACCAAAGGGGGCAATTTCGACGACCGGCCGGTCCTGGCCTGAACGAACAGGCTCGGCAAGAAGGAGTTTTCGCCGCAAGGCGATCCGCATCGAGGGCGACGGCGAAGTGATGTGAACCAACGGAAACGGCTCGGAAGCCCGTGGGAACGGAAAGCGCCATAAAGAGCGCGTTTTGCTGATGGGGCGAAGAGCCATGCGGACCAACATCAGGGCCAGCGGGACATTCGTTTCCCGCGCCAACAGGCCGAAGACATGACCGCACCCGAACCGTTCGCAAAGCCTCAACAGACCCTTGACCACGGGGCGCCGTCCAGACACGCCGTTCCCGATCGTCGGCGATTGAGTGCGTCAAGTTCTGCAAATGGCGGTCATGGGTTTGCTGGGTTAGGCGGCTTTTCGGAGGTCGGTTTTCTTGTGTTCCCTGAGGTCGTTCATATTGAGGTAGCGGTGGGCTTCGAGCCAGTTCTCATGGGTTTCGACGGCTAAGGCTCGGACGAGACGCAGACATGCCTCAGTGTTTGGGAAGATACGCACGACATGGGTTCGGCGCTTGATCTCCTCGTTGAGGCGTTCGAGCATGTTGGTGCTCTTGAGATGCTTATGGTGCTGGCGGGGCAGACGGTAGAAGGTGAAGGTTTCCTCGATCGTTTCCTCGACCCAGTCGACGAGCTTGTCGTAACGATTGCCCCACTTGGCGATCCAGGCGGCCAGGTCGCGGCGGGCTTCCTCGACATTTGCACGCCGGTCATAGAGCCAGCGCAGTTCCTGCAGGCAGTCGTCGTCGGCCTTGCGAGGCAGATGGTCGAGGGCGTTGCGGAGGAAGTGCACGTAGCATCGCTGGACGGCCGCCTCCGGGAGAACCTCGCGGATGGCTGCGCGAAGGCCGGCGTGATCGTCGGCGACGACGAACTCGACGCCGTGCAGGCCGCGGCGGCGCAGGCCGAGCAGGAAATCCTTCCAGGAGGAGGCGCTCTCGCGGTTGGCCATGTCGACGGCAAGGATCTGGCGCGCGCCCGTCCCAGTCGATGCCGACCGCGATCAGCACCGCCTGGCTCGCGACCACGCCGCCCTCGCGCACCTTCTCATAGCGGGCGTCGAGGATGAGGTAGGGGAAGGGCTCGGCGAGGGGGCGACTGGCGAAAGCGTCGAGGCTTTCGTCCAGGCGCTTGTTGATGGCGGAGACGGCGGAGGCCGAGAAGGCGTGGCCGCACAGTTCCTCGGTGATCGCCTTGACCTTGCGGGTCGAGACGCCCTGCACGTACATCTCGGCCAGCGTCGCCACCAGCGCCTGCTCGGAGCGCTGATAGCGTTCGAAGAGCTCGGTCGAGAACCGGCCGTCGCGATCCTGCGGCACGCGCAGCTCGAGCTTGCCGACCCGGGTGACGAGCGTGCGGGTGTAATAGCCGGAGCGGTAGCCGAGCCGAGCGGCCGTGCGCTCGCTCTTCCCGGCGCCGAGCGCGTCGGTCATCTCGGCTTCCAGCATCTCCTGCACCACCGCTCGGACGATCTCGCGCAATCCGTCAGGGCTCGCGGCGAAAAGCTCTTTGACGGCTGCGATGGCAGGCTTACCCTCGGTCTTGGTCATGGCGGAGGTTCTCCACAGAGAATCAGGTGACTTGGACATCACCAGCCTGCCATGACCGCCTCTCGCCCTCAGCGATTTTGCAGAACCTTCCGCACGCTACTCGCTGGCCTGCGGGGCGTGGTCGTGTGGGTTCCCGGCATGCTCTGGCCGCCGGTCCGCCTCACGATCGCCTGCGCCTGAGGAGGATCTCGAGCGGATCGATGTCGGGCTGATCGGGGAGGCGCGGGCGACGATCGACGTGGCGGCCTATGTGCTGACCACCGATCGGTGGCGGAGGCGCTCGAACGGGCGGCCGAGCGCGGGGTGAAGGTCCTGTTGGTGGTCGATTCGGGCGCGCCGGTCATCACCGCCTATCTAAGCAGCTTCCGGTTGGTTGACCAACGGGTGTGTATTGGGATTCGCTGTGACGGCTGATTCGGGGGTATGCGTCATGGTGGGAAAGTCTCCAGTTACTGCAAGCGAGCCGCAACGCGTGGCCCTGTTGGCTCTTTCCGTCTCGCCCGAGCGTGGGGAAGCGGACCGGGCTCGGGCGATGTTGCTGACGCTGGCGGGCTGGACCAGTCCGAAGATCGCCGAGGCGTTCGGGGTTCGGGAGGACACGGTTCGCTTCTGGCGAGGCGCTTTCCTCGCCGGCGGCGTCGAAGCCTTGAAGGCGAGGGTCGCGCCGGGTCCCGTTCCGGTGAAGAGCGAAGCGGCGTTGCGCGTGGTCACGCCGTTGCTCGAAGCGCCCGTGGCCGACCGCATCAACTGGACGATCCCTCGGCTGCGCGCCGAGATCGAAGCGCGTGAAGGCGTGCGCATCAGTCGTTCGCAACTGTCCAAGGCGTTGCGAAAAAAAACTTCCGCTGGCGGCGGCCCCGGCACACGCTGAAGGGACGCCAGATCGCCAGCGAGGTGGAGCGGATCGGCCTGCGCCTGCAACTGCGCAAACGGCAGGCCGAAGCCGGCGACATCGTGCTTCTTTACGGCGACGAGAGCGAGGCGTTGACGCATCCCTATCTCGCCCGCGCCTGGGCGAAGTCGGGAGCGGACCTGCGTGTGCCGGCGCCGGGACAGGCCAGGAAGGTCGCGATCCTGGGATCGCTCGATCATCTGACCCGCCGGCTCATCGTGCATACCAGCCCGACCAAACGCAGCAGCGACTTCATCGCCCATCTCGAGCAGATCGATCATCTCTACGGCCCGCAGCCCGGACGCCAGACAAAGCCGGTCGTGCTGGTCGAGGACAATGGCCCGATCCACGCCAGCACGCGCTCGCGCGCCGCACTGTCCACCCGGGCGCACTGGCTGACCGTGGAATGGCTGCCCAAGTACGCGCCCGAACTCAATGACATCGAGACGGTCTGGCGCGACCTCAAGGCCCATCACCTCGCCCACCAGACCTTCACCGACGCCGACGCTCTCGACCGAGCCATCCACAACGCCGTCTCCGATCTCAATCAAGAGCGCATGCCCGTTCCGTTGGCCAAATCACGAATCTCTGCTTAGACCCGCAGCATCGTCTTGATCGCGCGCCGCTCGTCCATCGCTCGGTAGCCCTCGGCGACGTCGGCGAGCGGCAGCGTCAGGTCGAACACCTTGCCGGGGTTGATCTTGCGGGTGAGCACGAGGTCGATCAGATGCGGCAGGAACCGGCGAACCGGCGCGGGTCCGCCCAACATGCCGGTCTGCGAGAAGAACAGCCACTGGCCGTCGAGTTCGACGCCATGCGGCACGCCGACATAGCCGATCATGGCGCCGGGACGCGCTGATCGGATCGCTTGCGTCATCGACTCCTTCGTGCCCACGCACTCGAGAACGGAATCCGCGCCGACCCCGTCGGTCAACGCCTTGATCCGATCGACGCCAGCGTCGCCGCGCTCGGACACGATGTCGGTCGCGCCGAATTCGAGCGCGAGATCCTGCCGGGTCTTGTGGCGGCTCATGGCGAAGATCCGGGCCGCGCCCATCTGTTTCGCAGCGAGCACGCCCATGAGCCCCACCGCGCCGTCGCCGACGACCGCGACCGTCGAGCCAGGCTCAACGCGGGCCGCATCGGCTGCGTACCAGCCGGTGCCGAGCACGTCGGACGTGGCGAGCAGGCTCGGAATCAAATCGTCAGGAGGCAATTCCGGCGTCGCGACCAGCGTCCCGTCGGCGAGGGGCACGCGCGCCCGCGGCGCCTGCGCGCCGGTCATGAACTCGCGCTGCTGGCACGACGACTGAAAGCCGCGACGGCAATGCGGGCAGGTGTTGTCGGAGATGCAGAACGAGCCGACGACGAACTGGCCAGGCCTGACCGTGGCGACAGCGCTGCCGACCTCTTCGACCACGCCGCAATATTCGTGCCCCATCGCCATCGGCGAGGCGACGTCGTTCAGCCCGCGGTAAGGCCACAGATCGGAGCCGCAGATGCAGGACGCCGACAGCCGGATGACGGCGTCGGTCGGATGGAGGATCTTCGGCTCGGGGACCTCCTCGCAACGAACGTCGCCCTTTCGGTAAAGAATGGTTCCTCGCATGATCGATGCTCCTTCTGTCTGTGACGCAGTCGCTGACCGCGTCGCCGCGCTCGGCGGGCGCGGCGACAATCCGGTCTCTCACGCGCCGTATTGCTCGTCCGTCACGTGCTCCAGCCAGTCGACCGCCTTGCCGTCCTGCATCTCCTGGATGGCGATGTGGGTCATGGCGGTGGTCGGCGCGGCGCCGTGCCAGTGCTTCTCGCCCGGCGGGATCCAGACGACGTCTCCGGGGCGGATCTCCTCGATCGGGCCGCCCCAAGCGGCGCACGCGCCCGACACCTGCTGTGACGACCAGGGTCTGGCCGAGCGGGTGAGTGTGCCACGCCGTCCGGGCGCCCGGCTCGAAGGTCACGGCGCCGCCTTGCACGCGCGCCGCGTCGAACGGGTTGAACAGCGGATCGATCCGCACCGTTCCGGTGAACCAGTCGCTCGGCCCCTTGTTCGAGGGCCGCGAGCCCGCTCTGAGAATGTCCATCGTCGCCTCCGTGAAAGTCCGCCGGCGGGTCGGCCGCTGCTTTGACAAAGATAGCGCAAGCGCGGCTGACGGATTAGCCGGGGAAAACCGCATGGGTTCATGAGCAGCATTCATGAATGCCGGCCGCATGGCGCCGACGATTGACGTCGCGGCGGCGGCCGGCGAACCTCGCCGTCATGATGATCGCGCTGTTCACCGATTTCGGCCTCGTCGGACCCTATACCGGCCAGATGAAGGCGGTGCTGCAGCGGAATGGCGCCGGGCGTTCCGGTCATCGACCTCTTCGCCGACGCGCCGATGGGCGACCCGAAGGCCTCGGCCTATCTGCTGGCGGCCTACGCCGCATGGTTTCCGCGAAGACACGGTGTTCCTCGGCGTCGTCGATCCCGGCGTCGGGGGCGATCGCCCTGCCGTGATCGTCGAAGCGGACGGGCGCTGGTTCGTCGGCCCCGGCAACGGCCTTTTCGAACTGGTCCGCCGCCGCGCGCGGCACAGGCGCTCTTTCGAGATCGCCTGGAGGCCGGAAAGCCTGTCGGCGAGCTTTCACGGCCGCGACCTGTTCGCGCCGGTCGCGGCGATGATCGCCCGCGGCGACGATCCCCCGGGCCGCCCGATCGACGAGCGCCATATTCGCCGCCTCGACTGGCCGGACGATCTCGCCGAGATCGTCTATATCGACACCTATGGCAATGCGATGACGGGCTTGAGGGCGTCCACCCTGCCGAGGGGCGCGAAGCTCGTCGTCGCCGGCCGCAGGCTCGATTCCGCGCGGACTTTCTCCGACCGGCCGCAAGGCGAAGCCTTCTGGTACCAGAATTCCAACGGCCTGGCCGAGATCGCCGTCAATCGCGGCCGCGCCGACCGCGACCTCGGGCTGGCGATCGGGACGCCGGTCGAGATCGTGGCCGGCTAAAGCACCTCGAATATGCTGTAGACCGGGCCGTCCGTGCGACGGCTGCCGACGCCGACGGCGACGATTCCATTGAGCCAGGCGTAGCGCTCCGCCGCCGTTTCGAAGAAGCAAGCGGTGCGGAAGTAATATTCGGCCGGGTCGACGGGTTCGCCACGGTCGAGGCGCGCGAACACGTCGGCGGGTCCGTGGCGCAAGCCGCGATAGGTCATGCCGATGAGCGCCTCGTCAGCCGTCTTGAGGGCAAGCCGCACGTTGAGCGTGAGGCTATTGTCGCGGCGGACGTCCTGCCAGTCGGCGCCGCCTTCGAGCACGGTTCCGGAAAGGCGCTCGCCCTCGAAGACGCCCCCGGGCACGACGCCGATGCGGCGAAAGGCGCCCGGCGTCGCGCCGACGATTTGCAGCGGCAGCACGTCAAGGCGCATCACGAAAAGAGGCTTCGTTCGCACCCGCCGGAGCGCGTCGGGCAGGCCGTCCTGAAGGCTGGTCGTCATGAAACGGTCCCTTTTCCTGCATCGCCCTTGCCCGGCGCAAAGGTGAACCGTCTGGCGCGCGAAGAAAAGCGGCTAGGCGTTGGTGCCGCCGTCGACCGTCAGGTTGGCGCCTGTGATATAGGCCGCCTCCGGACTTGCGACAAAGGCCACGAGCGCGGCGACATCATCCACGCTGCCGTAGCGTTTGAGCGCCGTATTCGCCTTCTGGGGCGCGGCCCATTCGCCTGCGGCGGGGTTGAGGTCCGTGTCGATCGGGCCGGGCTGGATATTGTTCACCGTAATGCCCCGGCCGCCGACCTCTCGAGACAGCCCTTGGGTAAACATGCGCATGGCCGCTTTTGTGGCGGCATAGGGCGACGAGTCCGGGCGTCATCATTCGCTCGCCGACGCACGAGCCGATCATGACGATCCGGCCGCCGTCGTTCATGTGCTTCAGCGCCGCCTGCGTCGTGACGAAGACGCCGCGGATGTTGAGATCGATCATGCGGTCCAACTCGTCGAGGGTCGTGTCTTCGAATGTCTTCGGGATGGCCGTGCCGGCGTTGTTCACGAGCACGTCAAGTCGGCCGAAGGCGGAGACCAGTCTTTTCGACCGCCGCCTTCACCGCCTCGGCGTTGGTCGCGTCCGCCTCGATCGCGATTCCCTTGCCGCCCGCGCTTTCGATCGATTTGACCACCGCCGCCGCGGCGTCCGCGCCTCTCGCATAGGTGATCGCGACCTTGGCGCCGTCGGCCGCCAGGCGCTTGGCGATCGCGGCGCCGATCCCACGGGAGGCGCCGGTGACCAGGGCGACTTTGCCCTGAAGCGTGTTCGACATCAGACCTCTCCATTTTGCATTGGGTGACTGCATGTCCGCCGAGGCGGCGGAGCGATCGGGGTACTCAAAGCTTCGAGCCGCCGTCGACGTGAATCGTCCCGCCGGTGATCCAGCGGGCTTCGTCGGAGGCGAGGAAGGCGACCGCGCCGGCGATGTCGTTCGGTTCGGCGATGCGCTTAAGCGTCTGGATGCCGAGCGCATAGGCGCGACCGGCGTCGGTCCTGGTGAAGCTCGACATCTCGGTCGCGACGACACCCGGCGCGACGGCGTTGACGCGAACGCCGCGGGCGCCGAGCGCCGAGGCGAAGTGCTTGACCAGCGTATCGACCGCGCCCTTGGTCGAGGCGTAAGCGGGCAGGATCCCGACCGCCGAGCGGGCGGCGAGCGACGACAGGAGGATCACGCTGCTGCCGTCCCGCAGGATCGGCAGGAACTGTTGGACGAGGAAGAACGGCGCGCGCACGTTGACGGCGAACAGGCGGTCGAAGTCCTCGATCGTCGTCTCCTCGATCGTGGCGGCTTTCGATATGCCCGCGTTGGCGACAAGAATGTCGAGCCGGTCGCCGACGATGGCGCGCGCCCTTTCTGCAAGCTTGAACGGCCCGTCCGGTTCGCCAAGGTCGGCGGCGAGGGACTCGGCGCGGCCGCCCGCCGCCTTGATCTCCGCGACGACCGCCTCAGCCTCCGACGCGCCGCGGCCGTAGTGGACAAGGACCTGCGCTTCGGCCTTGGCGAGCGCAAGCGCGCAGGCGCGGCCGATGCCGCGCGAGGCGCCAGTGACGAGGGCGGTCTTTCCGGAAAGCGTGGGCATGGCCTAAAGTCTCCCGAAGGTCGTGGAGGGCGGGTTTCTGGTCGATCGCGGTGAGACGTCCCTGCACGCGTTGGCCTCCCCACTGGATCTCGTGGACCATGCCTCTGCGGCATCGGGCTCCCCGGCGAAGGCGATTGCGGCGACGCAGCCGAACCCGGTCAGGATGACAGCAAGAGGCATGCCGATCTCCTTGCTAAAACTGCGTTTCGAGCCGAATGGGCGGACGTCTGGCGGTTTCGAAGAAGGCCGATCGATGAGACGGCGACCCGCTTGCCGGTCAAAATTAGCCGCTCTTTGCCTCCCGGAAAAAGACTTTGTAGGTTGCCGACCATACCTGCAAGGCATGGACCGGGCGCATGGAGCTCCGCCATCTTCGCTACTTCGTCGCGGTCGCGGAGACAGGCGGCCTGACCGTCGCCGCCGAGCGCCGCCTGCACACCGCCCAGCCGTCGCTGAGCCGGCAGATTCGCGATCTGGAGCACGAGGTCGGGATTCCGCTGTTTGCCCGCAGCGCCCGCGGCGTGACGCTCACGCCTGCCGGGCGGGCCTTTCTCGATCACGCCCGCGCTGCGCTCGCGGCGGCGGAAGCGGCCACGGCGGCGGCCCGGCGCGCCGCGGCGCCCGAGCGGCGCTCGCTGGCGCTGGGCTTCCTGACCGGCTGCGAGCCGCAGTGGCTGCCGGCGGTCACCCATGTGCTGCGGGACGAACTGCCGGACATCGAACTCACCATCGTCAGCAAGCATTCCCCCCAACTTGCCGAGGCGCTCGCCGCCGGGACGCTGGACGCCGCATTCATGCGGGCGGAAACCGGCTACGCGGGCCTTGCCTATACGGTTCTGGACACCGAGCCCCTGATCGTCATCCTGCCGAGCGACCATAGGCTCGCCGCGCGGGAAGCGATTCGGCCGCAAGAGCTTGTCGGCGAGACTTTTGTCGCCATGGCCGATCAGGCCCCGGTGTTGAGCGGGGTCATCGACGGCTATCTCCGGCGGTCCGCGATCAAGCTGAAGCCGGCGCATCGCGTCGAATATCTGTCCATGGCGATTTCGCTCGTCGCCTCGACGCGGGGCATCGCCTTCCTGCCGGCCTTCGCCCGGAAGTTCCTCACCTGGTCGGTGGTCAGCCGGCCGCTCGAAGGCGAGCCGCCGACGATCGATCTCGTCCTCGGCCGCAACAAGACGAACGCATCGCCCGCGCTTCGGCTGTTGCTGTCGCGCACCGACGCGCTGATCGGCAAGGCGCGGCAGGCGCCATAGGCGAGACCGCTTCGCCTTATTGCTCCCCCGCCGCGCCCCTATATTGGGGAACTCGCATCCCCTCGTATCCGCGCCCGCCTGGAGGCTCAATTGACCGCCCATCTCCGCAATGTTCCGCCGATCGATCCCGAAAAACTCGGGCGGCTCGCCGAGATCGCCGTCAAGGTCGGCCTGCGGCTCGAGCCGGGACAGGACCTGTTCCTGACGGCCCCGACGGCGGCGTTGCCGCTGGCGCGCAAGATCGCCGAGGAGGCCTACAAGGCCGGCGCGGGATTGGTGACCCCCATCTTCTCGGACGAAGAGATGACGCTCGCGCGCTATCGGTTCGCGCCGGATGCGGGCTTCGATCGCGCGCCGGGCTGGCTCTACGAGGGCGTCGGCAAGGCCTTTTCCGCCAACACGGCCCGGCTCGCCATCGTCGGCGAGGATCCGATGCTTCTGTCGGACGCCGACCCTGCGAAGGTCGCGCGAGCCAACAAGGCCAACTCCATCGCCTACAAGCCGGCGCTGGAGAAGATCGCCGGCTTCGACATCAACTGGAACATCGTCGCCTATCCGACGCTCGCCTGGGCGAAGCGGGTGTTTCCCGGCGACGAGGAGACGGTCGCCGTCGCCAGGCTCGCCGACGCGATCTTCGCCGCCTCGCGCGTCGACGGCGACGATCCGGTGGCGGAGTGGCGCGCCCACAATGCGGCGCTCGCCGTAAGAGCCCGATGGCTGAACGAAAAGCGCTTCCACGCCCTGCATTATTCCGGACCGGGCACGGACCTCACCATCGGGCTCGCGGACGGCCACGAATGGCACGGCGGCGCCTCGACGGCGAAGAACGGCGTCACCTGCAATCCGAACATTCCGACCGAGGAGGTGTTCACCACCCCGCACGCCTTGCGGGTCGAGGGCCATGTCGCGAGCACCAAGCCGCTCTCCTACCAGGGCACGCTGATCGAAGACATCGCGGTGAGGTTCGAGGGCGGCCGGATCGTCGAAGCGGGCGCGTCACGCGGCGAGGATGTCCTGCGGAAAGTGCTCGACACCGACGATGGCGCGCGCCGGCTCGGCGAGGTCGCCCTCGTTCCCCATTCGTCGCCGATTTCGAAGAGCGGCCTGATGTTCTTCAACACGCTGTTCGACGAGAACGCCGCCTGCCACGTCGCGATCGGGCAGTGCTATTCGAAATGCTTCGTCGGCGGCGACAAGCTGAACGCCGGACGAGATCGCCGCGCGCGGCGGCAACGCGAGCCTGATCCATATCGACTGGATGATCGGCTCGGGCGAGATCGACATCGACGGGCTCGACGCTGACGGCGCGCGCACGCCGGTGTTCCGCAAGGGCGAGTGGGCGTGAGGCTGGCGCCGCCGCATCCGAAGCGAGCCGCGCCGCTGTCGCGCGGCGTCGCCGCCGGCGCGCTCAGCGGGCGCGCCCTGCCAACTGGCCCTGCATGCCGAAATCGCGCTTCCGCAATCGGCCCCGCGCCTCTATAGTGGCGCCATGCTCCTGATCGCCGGAACCATCCGTTTCCCCGCTGACAAAATCGCCGAGGCGCGTGACGCGATGGCGCACATGATCGAGGCGACCCGCGCCGAGGACGGGTGCGTAAACTATGCCTTCGCCGAGGACGTGCTCGATCCCGGCCTGATCCATATCAGCGAGGTCTGGCGTGACAAGGCCGCGCTCGAGCAGCACGGCGCCTCCGCGCATATGGGCGTGTGGCGCAAGGCCGGGCGCGAGTTCGGCGTCGCCGAGCGCAACCTCAGGATCTACGAGGTCGACGAGGGGCGTCCCCTGTAAGGGGCGAAGCCAGGTTGTCCAAGGCGACCCGCGCGACAAGGGCGCTGGAGCAGGCCGGCGTCTCCTTCACCGTTCACGCCTACGATTACGACCCCGACGCCGACAAGATCGGCATTCAGGCGGCCGAGGCGCTGGGCGAACCGCCGGATCGGGTGCTCAAGACACTGATGGCGCTCGTCGACGGCAAGCCAGTCTGCGTCATCGTTCCCTCGGATCGCGAAGTGTCGATGAAGAAGCTCGCGGCCGCTTTCGCCGGCAAGTCGGCGCAGATGATGAAGCCGGCCGACGCGGAGCGGGCGACCGGCTACAAGGTTGGCGGGATCAGCCCGTTCGGACAGATGAAGCCTGTTCGGACCGCGATCGAGGAGCAGGCGCTGGCGCACGAGCATGTGTTCCTCAACGGCGGCCAGCGCGGCCTGCAGGTGCGCCTGAACCCGCGCGACGCGGCGGCGCTGCTGAAGGCCCTGGTCGCGCCGCTTGTCGCGTAAGCGCTCTCCGGCCGGCCGACCCAGAAAACGCATAATTTTCGGCCAGCGTCGGGCGCGGGCCCGGCGTGGGCTCCGGTCGACGCAGCACTTCGCGTCTGCAAGGCGCGTCCGAAACGCAAAACGCGCCACACGGCGACGGCCCGCTGGAAAGCATTGGGTGTCACGCATGGACGAACACGATTCCGCCGAGGTCGGCCGTCTCGTCGAGGGCGCCGCCGCAACCGTGGCGACAGCCGGCTCGTGCTGGCTCGCGAGCGCCGGAAGGACCGGCGTTCCGCGCCTGCGGCCCATGGGCCGGCTGCCGCCGAAGGCCGGCGACGACGTGTGGACCTTCCGCTTCGTCACCGACGGACGTTCGGGGAAGGCGGCGAACATTCGGCGCGCCGGCAAGGTCGCGCTCGTCTTTCAGCGCGAGGCGGAGGATTCATTCGTCGCCGTGACCGGCGCCGCGCGGCTCGAGGAGCGTGAAGCCGAGATTCGCCGGCGGTGGAAGCGCGCCTACGATCCGTTCTTCCCGACCGAGGCGGACAAGGCGGCCGCGGTCTTCCTCACCGTTGACGCCGATCGGCTCGATCTCTGGATCCGCGGCGTGACGCCGGAGCCGTTCGGGTTGACGACCACGACGCTTTTACGGGTCCCAGGCGGCGACTGGCGGCTCGCCGCCGAAGGCGAGGGCGCATGAACCGCTCGCGACAAGGCCGGGCGGCGCGCGCGGCGGTCATCATTTGTGGGCTGCTCTTCGCCGCCGGCGCCGGGCCGGCATTGGCCGGCGGCCGGGCGCTGACCCCGATGGACGTCGTCACCATTCGGATCGTCACCGCGCCCGGATCTCGATACGACCACCCGCGTCGAGCAGGATGGAACCATCGCCTTTCCCTATCTCGGCCGGATCAAGGCCGCGGGCCTGACCGAGGACGCGCTTGCGCAGCGGATCGAGAGGCGAATTGGTCGAGCGAAAAATCCTCGCCGGACCGTGACGCGCGTTTCGCCTGACGGCCTCGCTCATCCGCCGAGGAAGGCGTTCATCTCCTGCGTCGTGATCGCCGTATCGAGATAGTCGAACGAGCCCCCTTCGCGCACCTCCTTCGCCGCCCTCAGGGCCCCTGCCATTGCGGCCCGATAGAGGGAGGTCGCAAGGGTGATGCGCTTGACGCCGGCCTCGGCCAAAGCGGCGACGCTGAAGGATTTGCCCTTGATCCCGACCATGAAGCTGAAGGGCTTTCCGACGCTCGAACACACGGCTCGGACGGCGTCGAGGTCGGGCAGGCCGGGCGCCATGAGCACGGCGGCGCCAGCCGCTTCGTAAGCCTGGAGGCGCCGGATCGTGTCTTCGAGATCGGGCCGCCCGCGCAAGAAATTCTCGGCCCGGCCCGTCAGCGTGAACGGGAAATCGAGGCGCCGCGCCGCTTCCGCCGCCGCGGCGACGCGCTCGGCCGCCAGCCGAAGATCGAAAATCGGGGCGCCGGGATCGCCGGTCGCGTCCTCAATCGATCCGCCGACAAGCCCCGCTTCGGCCGCAAGCGCAATGACGGCCGCCACGGCTTCGGGTGCGGCGCCGAATCCGTTTTCGAGATCGGCCGAGACAGGCAGGTCGGTCGCTTCGCAAATGACGCGCGCCTGCGCCAGCGCTTCGTCTCTCGATATCCTGCCGTCGCGGCGGCCAAGCACCGCCGCCGAGGCGCCGCTGGAGGTGGCGAGCGCCGGAAACCCGAGGCTCGCCATCATCCGCGCCGAGCCCCCGTCCCAGACGTTGGCGACCACGAAGGCCGAGGGCGCTTCGTGCAGCGCGCGAAATCGGAGGGCTTTGTCGCGTTGGAGGGCGGTCATCGGCGTGCTCCTTTTCCGAGATCGGTGGCGCCCCGGCCCGCGATTCCCCTCTCGACGCCAAACTGCCTTAGCGCGCGTGAATGGCAAACTTATCGCCGATGGGCGGCGGGGCAAGCCGTCCGCTCCTTGCCGGGGCCCATGAAAAAAATATTCCGCCATGTCACAGTCCGGCCCCTTCGCTTCGTCATGTCCTTACAAGGCTCAAAAAGCCAGAAAGGAGACGACCATGACGACGAGACTGAATGCCTTCGCCGCCGCGCCCGCGCCGATGAAGGCGTGGCTCGAGTACGGCCAGAGCGTGTCGAAGCTGGGCCTCGAGCCGAGCCTGATGGAGTTGGTGAAGATTCGGGCTTCGCAAATCAACGGCTGCGCGTTCTGCATCGACATGCACGCCGCCGCCGCGCGCAAGGCGGGAGAGACGGAGCAGCGCATTTATCTGCTCGACGCCTGGCGCGACTCCCCGCTTTACAGCGATCGCGAACGCGCCGCGCTCGCCTGGACCGAGGCGCTGACGCGCCTTGCCGACAAGGGCGCCCCCGATGACGTCTATCAGGCGCTCAAGGCGCAATTCTCCGATGAGGAGCAGGTCGCGCTGACGCTGCTGATCGTCACGATCAACGGCTGGAACCGGATTCAGGTCGGGTTCCGGGCCTTGCATCCGGTCGAAGGCAAGAGGGCGGCGTGACTCCGTCGGGTGAGCCCGCGGACGCTGCGGCGCGCTTCGATCCGCTGCGTCCGAAACTGACCCGCATCGCCTATCGCATGCTGGGCTCGGTTGCCGACGCGGAGGACGCGGTGCAGGACGCGTTCCTTGCGCTGGCTCGCCGTCGATCGCGCGACGGTCGACGAGCCCGAGGCCTATTTGCGTCGCGTCGTCATCCGGATCTGTCTCGATCAACTGAAGTCGGCTCGGCGACGGCGCGAGACCTATATCGGACCCTGGCTGCCCGAGCCCGTTTTCGAACCGGCTGAGGACGCGATCGACGACGTCACCCTGCCGCTGATGATGGCGCTCGAGCGCCTGTCGCCGCTCGAGCGGGCCGCCTTCCTGCTGCATGACGTCTTCGGCGTCGGCTTCGACGAGGTCGCCGAGACGATCGGCCGCGACCCCGTGGCCTGCCGGCAACTGGCGACCCGGGCTCGCGCGCATGTCCAGGCGGCGCGCCCGCGCTATCCCGTGGCCAAGGAGCGCGGGCTCGCAATCGCCGCCGCGTTCTTCTCGGCGACCCGCAACGGCGACATGCAGGCGCTGCGCTCGCTTCTCGCTGCGGACGTCGCGCTCACCACGGACGGCGGCGGAAAGCGACGCGCGGCGAAACGCGTGTTCGTCGGTCTCGCCGACGTCATGGGGCTCCATTCCGCGCTCGCCTGGCGCTACCCCGATCGGGTATCCCGCATCCTGCGCTACGGCTTCGTCAATGGTCTTCCCGGATTCGTTTCGGCGGAAGAGGACGGCGTGCAGACGACGGCGCTCGAGATCGAGAAAGAGCGCATTGTCGGCGTCTACGTCATGCGCAATCCCGACAAGCTCCGGCGTCTCGCCGACCGGGCACTCAACTGACGGGTGTGCGGCGGCCCGTCTCCGCAAGGCCGCCTCAGAAGGCGAAGGCGCGCTGCGCCGGGGCGAGCGGCGCCAGGTCGACGCCCTCCATCCGCAGCATCCGCGCCTTGGTCTCCGCCCCTCCCGGAGCCGAGAAGCCGCCGAGCTTGCCGCCGGCCGCCAGCACACGGTGGCAGGGGATGAGGAGCGGCATCGGATTCTTGGCCATGGCCTGGCCGACGTCGCGCGCGGCCTCGCGCGACGCGCCGACCGCGGCCGCCAGCGCTCCGTAAGTGGTGGTCTGGCCCCAGCCGACCCGGCGCAGGGCGTCATAGATCTGGGCGAAGAACGGGTCTTCATCGCGAAGGTCCAGCGGGATTTCACAGAAGTCGGTCGGCTCGCCGGCGAAGTAGCGCTTCGCTCGCGGGAGCGTCTCGGCGATCGGCGGCGGCGGCGAGCCAGGCTCGGCCTCGGGCGCGCGCCGCCTCAGCCTCCTTTCCGCCGCCGCGGTTGAGGCGGTTGGCAGGATGAAGCGCGTGACGCCGAAATCGCTCCACGCCATGGCGCAGAATCCGACTGTGGTTTCGAATACGGATGAGAATTGCCCGGATCGGCTCATGGCGACGTTGGTCTCTGCTTGTCTTTGCCCGAGCTTGCGCCTATTCGCTCTCAAATCAACCCGATTCCTGCGCCGACGATTTTCCGCACGTCGATACTGTCGAATTCGGACTGTTGCGTATCGCGCAACAATAATAACGATAGCGGGCCTATTGTTCTTTCCGGGGGGCCGTCCTATATCGGGAGGGTCGAACGAGGGCCGCCTTGCCGCCGTCGTTCGCATTGAGGTCAAAAGGGGTTCACAATTATCTGGCAAGGATGAGCCGAAAGCGCCTCCGGTGGAAGGAGTCCACCAGGACGCGCTCGACTCGGGCAAATGCCCAAAGCTGCCCAAGCATTGAATTCCAAGATCTCAAGACTATCTCGAACTTAGCCGCCCAGGGCAACGCGGCGGCGTCAAAATAAAAAACGGAGACTAAAATGCTACGTCCGCAATCTAATGAGCGCGGCGGAGTCCGGTCAGCTTCGCCGCTATTCGCGAACGACCTATGCGCCCAACTGGTGCCGTTGAACCGCTACGGGCCGACCGGCGTCGGCGCGGCCATCGCCTCGGCGCTGCGCGCCCTGACCGGCGCAGCCCGCCCGATCGTGTGCGCCGCTGCCGGCTGCGACCGCTCGTAACTCGCTTCCGCGCGAGCGGGGCGACGCGCGGGGAGAACTGACATAGTCATACCCGCGAAAGCGGGTATCGAGCCGGCGGCGGATTGGCGCCCGCGAAGCCGGCCTCGGGGTCGCGGTCATTCCCGGACTTTCTCGATCAGCCGCGGTCGCCGCCAGCGGATTGCGCGCCTTGAATCCCGAGATCACATAAAGAAACACGTCCCGGCCGTTGGCCTTCGCGTGGGGATGGAGCGTGGCGAGATCGTCGGGCGCTTCGCCCCGCGCCCAGGTCCGCGCCCGTCCGGCCCAGGCTTCCAGCGCCCCGTCGGGATAGCCCGTCGCCTCCGTCCTCGCGCGTCCCCATGATCCGCGCGTAGACGAACGGCGCGGTGACATCCGCGATCAGCGGGAATTCGCCGTCGGCCGCGGTGACGACGGCGACGCCGCGCGCCCGAACAAGCTCGACGAAACTCGCGCGTGCGAAAGCTGTCGTGGCGGACCTCGACGGCGTGGCGAAGCGTGACGCCGTCGACCGACTGCGGAAGCAGCGCCAGGAAAGCGGCGAAGTCGTCGGGATCGAACCGCTTGGTCTTGGCGAACTGCCAGTTGATCGGGCCGAGCTTCTGCTTGAGCTCGGTCACGCCGGTCGAAAAGAACCGCTCCATCGACGGGCCGGCCTCCGCGAGGACGCGGCGATTGGTGACGAAGCGCGAGCCTTTGACCGCGAAAACGAAATCCTCCGGCGTCGCGTCACGCCAGGTCCGGAAGATTTTCGGCGTCTTGCCGCCGTAATAGGTGCTGTCGATCTCGATCGAGGTGAGCGTGCGGCTGGCGTATTCGAGCTGGCGAGCGCGGGGAAGGCCGTTCGGATAGAAGGTCTCGATCCACGGATCGTAGTTCCACCCGCCGACGCCGATCCGAATGCGTCCATGGTCGCTCATGCGGCATTGCTGGCCCTCCGTGCCGCGCCTTTTCATCGCGCGATCGGCGCGATGGTTCCCTCGGTCAAAGCGACGAGATCGGCCGGCGTCAGGCGGAACACCGCGTTCGGCGTGCCGGCGGCGGCCCAGATTTCGTCAAAACTCATCAGCGCCTCGTCGATCAGCACGATCGGCGCGGTCGCGTGTCCGACGGGCGGAACGCCGCCGATCGCAAAGCCCGTCGCCTGGCGCACGAAATCGGCGTCGGCGCGTCCGATCCGCTCGCCGACCAGCGCCGCAGCCTTGCTTTCGTCGACCCGGTTCGCGCCCGACGCGATGACGAGGACGCTCCGCCCGCTCGCGGATCGGAAGACGAGCGACTTGGCGATCTGCGCGGCCGTGCAGCCGATCGCCGCGGCCGCGTCGGCGGCGGTGCGCGTGCTGGCGTCGAATTCGAGCACGGTGAAGCGCGGCCCGAGCGCGGCCTGGACTTTGAGGGCGGATGGGGCGGTGGCGGGCTTCATTCGAGCGGGATGCGAACAAGAGGATGCCGGCGTTTCTTCAAACATTCTCGAGCAAGAGGCAATCGCGTCTTGCGCTACGCGGTTCGAAACGGGTTGAGGATCCGCAGACGCCCTTCGATCAGGAGGCCATGATGCATGTCCTCGGACCATAGCGTGTCGCAGTCGGAAACCAGCGCCGCCGCGGCGATCATCGCATCATAGATCGCCAAGCCATACCGCTCGGCCAGCAACAGTCCGGTTTCGTGGGTCTCGACGGTCAAGGAACGGACGGAGACGAGCGCGCGCAACCCGGACAGGAATTCCCGCGTTTCGGCCCAGGACATGCCGAGCTTTCGGCGGGCCACGTTCGCAGTCTCGTTGAGTACCTGCACGCTGATCGCGCCGCCGCCGCTTAAGACCTGCTCGGCGCGATCGGCTTTCCCGGCGTCGCCGGAGGCAAGGTAGAGCACGACGTTGGTGTCGAAGAAGCTACCGGCCATTGGCCTCGTCCCGGTCGAACTTGAAGTCCGCCGGCAGCCGACCCCGGAATGCGCGCAGACGCTTCAGCCAGTCATCCTTGCCAGGCTTGCGCGCGACTGCGAAGGCCCGCGCGTCGGCGAGGTGGATTTCGATCTCGTCCCCCTCCTTGAGCTGGAGCGCTTCGACAACGGCCGCCGGGAGACGAACGGCGAGGCTGTTGCCCCATTTTGCGACTTGCATGGCGGATCCGATGATATACTTTCTATTTTTAGTATATCAAGAGGCGGCTCGCGTCAACCCGAGCGGCGAGGTCGCGAATGACGCGAAAACCTCCTCGGCTCTCTTCAAGCGTGCGCGACCGCTGCGCGCTCAGGCGCGCTGGACTGCGGCGGCGGCGCGCGCAGAAGCAGCATCAGGAGCAGCATGCCGATGACGCCGAAGCCGATGATCATGAAGCCGTCGATATAGGCCAGGACATTGGCCTGGACCTGCACCGAATGGGCGAGAAGCGCAGTCGCGCGTGCGTTGGCTCCTGTCTCGCCGACCGAGCGCCCGCCGACGGCCCGGGCATAGGCCTGCAGCCGATCGTGGGTGAGCGGCGATCCCGCGGTGACGTGCAGCCCGATGTAATTCGAGTGCACCTGCTCGCGCACCCGGACGATGGTCTGCACGAAGGCCGCGCCGATTTGCGCCCCGAACAGGCGCCCGGTTTGCAGCACCGCGCCGAAGGTGAGGACCTGGCTCGGGTCGAGGTGCTGCAGGTTGAGCCAGACCAACGACGTCAGCCCGATCGACTGGCCGAGCGCCTGCACGATCTGCGACGGCAGGAAGTCGTCGCCGATCCACTCGTCGGTGAGCTGCCCCGCCATGAAGCAGGCGACGCCGACGAGCGCGAAGCCCACGGCGGTCATGAGCCTCGCGTCGACGAAGCGCAGGATCGTCGCCGCCACGGGCGCCAGCACGAATTGCGGCAGGGCGATCCACACCAGCACGCTGCCGACTTCCATCGCCCGGTAACCCTGGACCGTCGTCAGGTACTGCGGGATGATGTAGGACGTCGACAGAATGGAGAAACGGAAGAAGGCGATGAAGAGGAACAGCAGCGGGAAGTTGCCGCTGGCGGCGAAGCGCAGATTGATCCAGGGCCGATGATGGGTCAGCTCCTGCACGACGAAGGCGACGAGCAGCAGCGCCCCGCCCAAGCAGCAGTCCGCTGATCAGTCCGGAATTCAGCCAGTCGAGCCGGTTGCCCTGGTCGAGCGCCGCGTAGAGCAGGCTGAAGCCGACGCGCCGCGTAGAGGATTCCCGCCCAGTCCGCGGTCTTGAGCAGCGCGCGGTTGATCGGCTGGCGCGGCATGCCGAAATAGATGCAGACCAGCATCAGCGGCGCCAGCAGCGCCGTGTCCCAGAAGATCCACTTCCACGACCAGTTGTCGCCGAACCAGCCCTCGATCGAGGCGGCGATATTGAGCGACAGTTCGAGGTTCATCACATAGGCCGCGACGCCGTAGACCACGATCCGGGGCGGCAGGTTCTGCGCCACGAAGCCGATGCGTCAGCGGGATGAAAGTGCCCGGAGGCGAGGCCGCTGATCAGCTGGAAGACGAGCACGAAGCGGAGATCGGGCGAGAACGGCAGCAGAAAGTTCGAGATCGCGAAGACGGCGCTCCCGATCATCAGCAGCCGGCGCACGCCGAACACCATCCCGAGCCAGGCGGAGACCGGCCCGATCAGCATCTGGCCGACGGTGAAGGCGGTGGTGATCCAGGCGCCCTCGTCGAAGCCGGCATGAACCGCGCCGCGGACGTCGGCGAGGCCGAAGGTGGTGATGCGGCTGTCGAGCGTCGAGATGAGCGAGCCCAACAGCACCGCGAGGATCGCCGATCAAGGGGCGGGCGGCGATGACCGGGGCATGTTGCGCCGCGCGGTCGGCCGGGCGAGCAAAGGGAATGGCCGGCCGCCCGCGGGATGACACGGGATAGTCGCCGCCGCGCTCATGGCTCCGTCCTACCGCGAGACCGCGCCTGCGCCGGGCGCGAAGGCTCCGCGTGTCGATGGTGGCGATCACCGACATGCCCGGGCGCAGCAGGTCGCCCAGCGCCGGGTCGGGGTCGAGCATGATCTTGACCGGGATGCGCTGCACGACCTTGGTGAAATTGCCGGTCGCGTTGTCGGGCGGCAGCAGGGAGAATGCAGCGCCCGAAGCCGGCGACCAGCTATCGACCTGGCCGTGCAGCGACCGCGCCCGGAAATGCGTCGACCGTGACGCGCGCCGTCTGGCCGATCCGGACGTGGGTCATCTGCGTCTCCTTGTAGTTGGCGATGACCCAGACATTGGGCAGCGGCACGACCGAGATGACCTGCGTTCCGACGCTGAGATACTGGCCGGGCAGGACCTGCCGCTGGCCGACCATGCCATCGACCGGCGAGACGATGCGGGTGTAGCCGAGATTGATGCTGCGCGAGGTCGCGCGCCGCCTTCTGCGCTGCCAGCGTCGCGTGGGCCTGCTTGCGCCTGGCTGTCGAGCACATTGATCTGCTGGCGCTGCTGCTCGAGCTGCGCGCGGTTGAGATCGAGCGTGGCGCTGGCGCGCTTTTCGTTGTCGACCGCTTGCTCGACGAGCTGACGCGTCCCGGCGATGCCTCCGGTGAGCAGGGTCTGCTGGCGCACCGCCTCCAGATGGTAGCGGGTCACATCCGCCTCGGCCCCCTGGATCGTCGCCTCCGCCTGCTGGACCAGCGCTTCCTGCAGGACTTTCTGCTGCTCGATGGTCTGGATCGCCGCCTGCGAGGCCGCGACATTCGCCGTCGGCCTGGTCGACCTCGGCGCGATAATCGTCATCGACGATCTCGACCAGCAGATCGCCGGCTTTGACCTTCTGGAAATCCCGCACAGCGACCTGGCGGACATAGCCGGGAACCTTGGCGGCGAGCGGCGTCAGGTCGGCATGCAGATAGGCGTCGTCGGTGCTTTGCACCGCGGCCGATCCAACCCACCAGTCCCATTGAACGGCGACGAAGGCGATGAGCGTTCCGACCAGAAACAGGACGAACAGCCGGAAGACGACGCCGAGCCATGAAGGCGTGCGGGCCGGGGCGAAGGGATGTCGAGGGGCCGCATCAGCCGCGGGCGCGGATTCGTCCGGTTCGCCGTGGCGGGGCTTCTCCTGGTCAGCAACGCGGTCGTCCATCGTCCTCGCGCCTCCGAGGTTCAGCGCGTCCGATCCCAAGCCGGCTGGCGACGACGAAGCCCTGCGCCCAAGTCTGCTTCCGGATTGAACCCAGTCCCGACCTGCGGCGCGGACGATCGCGCCTGCGACTTCGTCAGGATCGAGAAGGCGTCACCGCGCGGCTCGAAGGGATGGATAGGGCATAGGCTCGAAATCTTTTCACCATTGTCGCTGACAGGCTCGACGGGACCGCACGATCCGATGGCGCGACTATGCACCAAGGAGGCTGCGCCTTCCAGTAGCCGTCGCTCAAGCTTCCAGTCGCTCTGGATGATCTCGCGTGGCAGGAGATCGGCTCGCTGCGGACGGCCTGAGTCGACGCAGAGGAGACGTCACGGCTGGAGGTCGCGTTCGACCGCCGCTCGAGCGTCATTGGTCGCCTTTGATCGGATGGCGTCGCGCCGCCTGCAAACGCCCAGCAACCCAACGGTTGTATAATAATACTGAACTAATCCAACAGTCCAAATTCCATGCTTATGTTCACAGCTATGGAAAAACAATTGATCGTAGACACAGAAGCAATAGAATAAAGGAATCAGTTGCTATTGTTAACACCCGCGTTGCGGATCCAGAACAAATTCGTGGCCGGGTTCGGAGGCTGACATCGTGCGATCTGATCCGGTTCCTGGACGCCTTGTTCAGCCATCGCAGCGACCGCCTTTCGACGGTCGATGTCAACTCGGGCGCGCTGCCAAACGATTGATGGCGCTGAATGGCAAACAACTCTCGATCAAGGCCCTCCTTTTGTCGACTGTCTCCGCTCTCGCTGCTGCGCCTGCACAGGCCGCGACAATCGTCGTCACAGATCAGATCGGAGTTCGACGCCGCCGTCGCGGTGGCGACCCAGCCTGGTCATAGCGACACGATCGATGCGACCGGGGCCGGAACGATCGACGCGGGGACGTCTCTGACGCTTCCGGCGCGCCGCCACCGCAGTCAATGTTGAATTCAGCAACCTGACGATCGGCGCCTCCGGCACGGGGGACGAAACCGTGACGCTCGACGCCGGAACAACCGTCAACTTTGGGCAGGTCAGCCCCGGAACACTGAATATGGGCGAAGGGAACACTGGGACCTTGAACATCAACGGCGCGTCGCTGATATTCAATGTCACAACCCAACAAGGGAGCCAGTTCAATATCGGCCTCGATGGCGGCAATGGCGTCGTCAACATGACGAGCGGCGCCGTGACGATCAACGATTCGGCCGCGACCCCTGGTTTTTTTGGCAGCATCTCCGTCGGCTATCCTTTTGGGATTAGTCCCGCGAACGGGACGTTCAATCAGTCGGGCGGTGTCGTCTCGGTGTCGGCGGGCGCCTTGAACGTCGGCGTCGCGAATGGCGTCGGGACCTACAATCTAACCGGAACCGCCGTGCTCGAGGATCGGGGCGCGACCGTCTATTTCGGCGCCGGCGCCGGCGGCGTCGGCGACGTGAACGTCTCGGGCGACGCCACCCTCGATTTCGAGTCCATTTCCGCCGGGTCCAACGGACAGTTATTTGTCGGCGACAACCTAGGCGTCGGAACCATCACGCAGAACGGCGCCAACTCCACTGTCATTTTGAACGTCACCAATATCGCCCAGTTCGGCAGCAACGCGGGCAACAATCCGGGCGGAGGGGGAACGGGCGCCTACAACCTTCTCGCTGGAACATTGGAGATTGGCGGCCTGGGCGCCGCCTTCGGCATGGACGTCGGTGGAGTCGGAATTTTCAACCAGAGTGGGGGGAACCTGACCGCGAACGCTCCGATTTACATCGGCATGTCGGGGAACGGCACATACAACCTCAGCGGCGGCACGGCGACCCTGAACGCCGGCCTGACGATCGCAGCGCTTGCGGGCTCGATCGGAACCGTGAATCAAACAGGTGGCGTGCTGATGATCGGCGGCGGCCGATTAACGGTGGGCCTCGCTCGGGCTCGCGACCTATAACCTGAGCGGCGGGGTCCTGCAGGTCGGGGGGGTCAACGGCGTCATCGGCACGGGCGCCTTCAACTTCGGAGGCGGCGAACTCCAGGTCATCAATTCCGCCTTGACGACAAATAAGGCGATCAGCCTGACCGCGGGCAGCAATTCGACGGTCGACACCAATGGCCTCGGCGCGACGTTGAGCGGCGTTCTTTCCGGCGGCGGCGCACTGACCAAGGCCGGTGCGGGAACGCTCTTGCTTTCCGGCGTCAACGCCTACGGTGGCGGCACGACGATCACTGGCGGCCTTCTTCAGGCGACCAACACCAGCTCCGTCGGGACCGGCGCGGTCACGCTCGACGGCGGTGGGTTCCAGGCCGGCGCCAACGGGCTTGCATTCGGCAACGGGCTCACACTCGACGCCGGGGCCGCCAACACGATCGACACCCAGGCCTTTTCGCTGAACCTGTCCGGCGCCGTCTCGGGCGCGGGCGGATTCGCCAAGGAAGGCGCCGGGACGCTGACGCTCTCGGGATCGAGCTCATATAGCGGCGCCACCTACGTCAACGCCGGCACGCTGCTCGGGGGCGCGCCGAACGCCTTTGCGCCGTCGAGCCCGTTCACGGTCGCCTCCGGCGCCACACTCGATCTCGGCGGCTTCAATCAGGCGATCGGCTCGCTCGCAGGGGCTGGCGTCGTCGCCAACAGCGGGGCGGGCCTTGCGGTGCTGACCGCCGGCGGCGACAACGCCTCGACCCTCTTCAGCGGCGTCATCCGGGACGACGGGCCGACCGGCCTGACCAAGACCGGCAGCGGCACTCTGACGCTTTCGGGCGTGAACAGCTACACGGGTCCGACCAACGTTGAGGCCGGCCTCCTCGACGTCGAGGGCTCGATCGCCGCGTCGAGCCTGACCACTGTCAGCGGCGGCGCCGCCTTGACGGGCGGCGGCGCCGTCGGCGCTATTCAGATTGTCTCGGGCGGCGTCTTCGCGCCGGGTTCAGGGACGCCAGGGTCGTCGACGACTGTGTCTGGCGCTTTGGTTTTCAATCCGGGCGCGACCTATCAGGTGGCGATCAATCCGACGACGGCGTCGCTTGCCAATGTGAAGGGCGCTGCGTCTCTGGCGGGCGGCGTGCTGGCCGAGTTCTCGCCAGGATCCTATCTGGTCAGGAGATACACCATCCTCACGACCACGGGGGGCCTCGGGGGCACAACCTTCGCCGGCCTGCTGGAAGCCAATGCGCCGGCCGGCTTTACCGAGGCGCTGACCTATGACGCCGACAACGTCTATTTGGGCCTCACCGCAGCGCTCGGGGCGGAGCCCGGCTTGAACATCAATCAGGGCGGCCTGAACATCAACCAGCAGAACGTCGCGACGGCTTTGAACGCCGCATTCAACAGCGGCGCGAGCCTGCCGCCGAGCTTTGTCAATCTCTACGGACTGACGGGGGCTGCTACCGGCGCCGCGCTGACGCAGATCACGGGCGAGGCGGCGACCGGCGCCCGGCAAGGCGATTTCCTGTTCACCGACATGTTCCTGTCGCTGCTGGTCGATCCCTACGGGGACAGTCAGGGCGGCGAGCCTGGCCGGGCGGGAAGCCTCGGCGCCGCCCAGGGATGCGGCGTCGGAGAGGGACAGCCGATCGCATCGGATTCGGCCAAGGGGCCGCAAGCCTCGCCCTGCGCGCCGCGCTGGAACGTCTGGGCCTCGGGTTTTGGCGGCGGAGAGCAGACCCGTGGCGACTCCGCGATCGGGTCGCACGACGCGCAGATCGGGGCGGGCGGCGTTGCAGCGGGCGCTGATTATCGTGTCTCGCCCGACGCGATGCTGGGCTTCGCCCTCGCGGGCGGGACTACGAACTGGTCGCCGTCCGGCGCTCTTGGCGATGGCGACGGCAACGTCTTCCAGGGAGCGGTCTACGGCGCCTATCGGTTCGGCCCCGCCTATCTGGCGGGCGCGCTGACCCTTGGCAATACCTGGTTGACGACCGATCGCACGGTCGAACTCCTTGGCGGCGGAACCTATCGCGCCAGCTTCAACTCGACCGAATTCGGCGGGCGCATCGAGGGCGGCTATCATGTGGTTCTGCCCCAGGCGACCCTGACGCCCTATGCGGCGGTCCAGCCCCAAACCTTCCATGCGCCATCCTATGCGGAGAGCAGTCCCGCCTTCGGCCCGAACTTCGCGCTGAACTATGGTTCGCAAAACGCGACCGACACGCGCTTCGAGCTTGGCGCGTGGGTAGACAAGAGCCTCGTGTCGCCGGGCGCCGGCGTGGTGAAGCTGTTTGGCAGGCTTGCCTGGGCCCACGACTGGCAGAGCGATCCCTCGGTGACGGCGACATTCCAGAGCCTTCCGACGGCAAGCTTCGCAGTCAACGGCGCCAAGCCCGCGTCCAACCAGGCGCTGGTGACCGCCGGCGTGGAATGGCGTCTCGCCCAGAACTGGTCGCTGATGGCCAAATTGGAAGGCGAATTCGGCGGCGGCTCCGAAACCTACGCCGCAACCGGACGCGTCAACTACAGTTGGTAAGGAACGACACCCCGTAAGGCGAGACGTGGGCGGCGCCGTCCCACGGTTTCAGGCCGTTCATCAAAGCGGTCGATCCAGGCCCTCCGCTGTGGCCGAGTCCAGGCTCCCGCCGCCACGAAATGGGGGTTGACAGTCTCAAATCAGGGGATCATTAGCCGATTGTCGACTTGGGATTCCTCTCGGCCGGCATCCCTTAACCCAACTGAAGAGACATGGGCAGTACCATCCCGGGCGGCGCCATCGAGGATTCGTTCCCCGTCCCGTCGCCCCGAGACATCGTCAGCGTCCACGGGCCGGAAGCCCGTACGCGAGTGGTCTGTCAGGCCTAGCCTCTCAGTCGCTCGTCTTCCGGCTTTGGACATCAACCAAAGCGGAGGCGAGCCATGAACAAGCTCTCCCATATCATCGAATTCGCCCGCTACCGCGGGGCGACAAGGGCGGCGCCTGGCCCGAGCGGCCATCGCCTCGAGACCGGCCGCGTCGCCTGCCGATGGCGGCGCGATCTCGCGACCGGCAAGTTGATCTGCGTCTGGGCGTCGACGGTCGGCGCGCGCGAAGCGGAGCCTCCCTTGCGACTTATCCTTGCAGCTTGAAGGACCTCAAACATGAACGATGGCCCCAGTAGGCCCGTCGAAATCGCTTCCCGCGTTTCGACGGGCGCCCCGGCAGAGCCCATAGCGCAAAACCCGATCGCCGCGCCCGCTAGCGAGAGATAAGCCGGAAATCGGCTCGCCTCCTGCTCTGGTCCGGCAAGGAGGCAGAACATGACCGCAAAAGCCAGCATCACGGAGCCGGTGACCGCCGTCCTCGACGACGCGCACATCGGCCACATCCACGGCGCCTTCGGCACCATTCTCCAAGGCGACGTCGGGCCGCGCGAAACCTGGAAACATCGCCTCGTCACGCTCATGGCGATTCTCGGCCCCGGCCTGATCGTCATGGCCGGCGACAACGACGCCGGCGCCTTCTCGACTTACGGACAGGCGGGCCAGAATTACGGCACGGCGCTCCTGTGGACGATGGCGCTGCTGATTCCGGTTCTCTACGTCAACCAGGAGATGGTGCTGCGCCTCGGCGCGGTCACCGGCGTCGGCCATGCGCGCCTCATTTTCGAGCGTTTCGGCAGGTTCTGGGGCGCGTTCAGCGTCATCGACCTGTTCCTGCTCAACGGCTTGACGATCATCACCGAATTCATCGGCATTGCGCTGGCGCTCGACTATCTCGGCCTCGACAAGACCACGGGCGTCATCGTCTCGGCGGCGCTGATCATGGTCGCCGTCAGCACCGGGAACTTCCGGCGCTTCGAGCGTTTTGCGATGCTGCTCGTCTTCGCCAGCCTTCTCTTGATTCCGATCTATTTCATGGTCCATCCGCCGCTCGCGCAAGTGGCGCGCGATCTGGTCGTGCCTCAGATTCCGGCCGGCAAGCTCAGCGACGTCATGCTGGTCATCATCGGCCTCGTCGGCACGACCGTCGCGCCGTGGCAGCTGTTCTTCCAGCAGAGCTATGTCATCGACAAGCGCATCACGCCGCGCTTCATTCGCTACGAGCGGCTCGATCTCTGGCTCGGCATCGCGCTGGTGGTCGTCGGCGCAGTCGCGATCATCGCCTTCACCGCGGCGACCTTCGCGGGCCGGCCGGAGTTCGGCAATTTCACCGACGCCGGCGGAATCGCCGCCGGCCTCGAGAAATATGCCGGAAAGACCGCGGCGGTGATGTTCGCCATCGCCCTGATCGACGCGGCGCTGATCGGCGCCGCGGCGGTGTCGCTGTCGACGGCTTATGCGATCGGCGACGTGTTCTCCGCCCGGCATTCGCTGCACCGCAAGGTCACCGACGCCAAGGGTTTCTACGCGGTCTATTTTCTGCTGGTCGCCGTCGCGGCGGCGATCGTCCTGACTCCGGGCTCGCCGCTCGGGCTCCTGACGGTCGCCGTACAGGTGCTCGCCGGCGTGCTGCTGCCGAGCGCGACCGTGTTCCTGCTGCTGCTCTGCAACGACAAGCCGGTTCTCGGCCCCTGGGCGAACACCGCGTGGCTGAACGTGTTCACCGGCGCCGTCATCGCCGTCCTGGTGCTTCTTTCGGTGATCCTGACCGCGTCGGTCCTGTTCCCCCACGCCGCCAGCGACCAGGTGATCCTCGGCATCCTCTGCGGCGGCGGCGGCCTCGCCGTGGTCGCTGCGCTGGTGATCATGGCGTTGAGCCGGAGCGGGGGAAACGGGGGAACAGCAGCGCCCGTCCAAGAGGCGGCGACGGCGCCGCGGGCGACATGGCGCATGCCGCCGCTGGACCAGTTGCCGCCGGCCCGGCTCTCGCTGGCCGCCAAGACCTGGATGAGCGTCCTGCGGCTCTATCTGGTGGTCGCCGGCGGCCTGGTGCTGTTCCGCATCGTCATGCTCGCGATCGGCCGGAACTGATGTTGCAACCGGACAAGCTTGGGAGCGACCCGTAGCTTGAGCGGTTTCAAGCTGCTCCGGCAAGGAAGCGGGCGAAGGCCTTCAGCGTCGCGTCCGAGGCATGATGCTCCATGCCTTCCGCATCCGCTTCCGCGGCTTCGGCAGGAACGCCGAGGGCCACAAGCAGTTTGACGACAAGCCGGTGGCGCGCGCGCACGCGGTCGGCAAGGCTGCGGCCCGCTTCCGTCAGGAAGATGCCGCGATAGGGGCGGGAAGTCGCCAGCCCCTCCCGTTTGAGGCGTCCAAGGCCCTTGACCGCCGTGGGATGGGTGACGCCGAGGCGCTTGGCGACTTCCGTCGTGCGGGCCTCGCCATAGGCGTCCAGAAGATCGGCGATCAGCTCCACATAGTCCTCGAACAGGGCGCTTGATTGCGCCATGCGCGCCTTGCCGAAACGAACCGCCTGGGTGGGCTCCGCGGGCAATTCGGCCGCCAGATCCAATGGCGCCGCGCCGGCGTCTCGTCTCGCCCGGCTCTCTCGTGTTTGGGCCATCATGCCAATGCCCCCTCGACCTCGATCGTTCACTGCCCGCACCGGTCGCGCTTCGCGCTGCGGACCGCATCCTTTTGAAAACCGGCCGCCGGCAAAGAGGCCCATCACGGCCGGGAATCAAGCGCCTTTGGAACGGATGATAGCACCGAGCCACTTTGGACCCAAGCGCTGAATTTGAGGCTCCTTCGCCGCAAAGTGGTCTATTGACTTGATTGTAGCCTCGTCTACATTATGCCCTCTTTCCTCGCGTCGACACAAACCCGCCGTGACGAGCTTCGGAGGCTTGATGACCGAAAACGTCGTGAATTCGGGGATCGACGCCCTGGCGCTGCGCGGCGACGAGCGCATCACCTACGAGGACGTGCTCCGGGGCCACGATCGCCTCAAGGTCCTCAAGACCCGCGCATCCAAAAGCTCGTTGCGGCTGCTGTGGCTGCTCGCCGGTCCGGGCGTTCTCGTCATGCTGGGGGAAAACGACGGCCCCAGCATGGTCTCCTACGCGACCACCGGGGCGACATACGGAATCGGCTTCTTCGTCCCGTTCATCCTGTTCACCTTCCTGATGGCGTTCGTGGTGCAGGAAATGACGGTGCGGCTCGGCGCGGCGACCCATCGAGGGCACGCCGAACTCATCTTTCAGCGCTTCGGCCCGTTCTGGGGCTATTTCGCCATGGGCGACCTCGTGTTCGGCAATCTCCTGACGCTGGTCACGGAGTTCATCGCCATCCAGGCCGGCGGCCTCTATTTCGGCCTGCCGCCGTGGCTTTCGGTTTCGATTGGCGTTGTGCTCGTCATCGGCTCGCTGGCTTTCCGGCGCTACGCGACCTGGGAGCGCGTGCTGATGGGGCTCGCCGCGTTCAACCTGCTGTTTGTCCCCGCGGCGCTGCTTTCGCATCCGGACGGCGCGGCCCTGGGTCGGGCGCTCGCCACCTGGGGGCCGCTGCCGGGCGGTTTCAACGCGGCGTTCCTCACCCTGGTGCTCGCCAACGTCGGCGCGACGGTGACCCCATGGATGATCTTCTTTCAGCAGAGCGCCGTCGTGGACAAGGGCTTGACCCGCTCGGACATTCCGCAAGGGCGGATGGATACGGCGATCGGCGCGCTATTGGCCGCGGTGGCGGCGGTGGCGACCTTGGTCGCGGCTGCGCCGCTGTTTTCCGCCAAGGTCGACGTGTCGCAATTCGCCAACGGCGCTGATTTCGCCAGCGCGCTGGTTCCGCTGATCGGCTCGACCGGCGCGACCCTGTTCGCGCTCGGCATCCTCGAAGCGGGGCTCGTCGCCGCCATGACGATCTCCGCCAGTTCGTCCTACGCGCTGGCCGAGACGGTCGCGGTGAAAAAAATGGCGTCGGTCCGGCATAGCCTCAATCTCGACTTCGCCCATGGCCGGCTGTTCTACGGCGTGGCGATCGCCTCGACGATCTTCGCCGCCGCCATCGTCCTGATCCCCGGCGCGCCGCTGCTGGCGATGACGCTGACGGTCAACGTGATCGCCACCCTGCTGATGGGACCGGCGTTGCTGCTGCTGCTCCTCCTCGCCAACGATCGCGAAATCATGGGCGATCTGGCGAACGGCCGCTGGGCCAATCTGGCCGGTGGAACGATCGTCGTCGGCATAGCCGTGGTCGGCGCCCTCTACGGCGTGATCACCGCCTTTCCGGGTATACTGGGCAAGTAGGAGTCGCTGATGCCATACGATCCCGAACTGGTCCGCGCGCTCGAACCCGATCAGTTCGTCGCCGTGACCATGCGCCCTTATCCCCGGCGCAAATTGACGGCGGGCGTGGTCGCGCTCCTGATTGCGCTGCGCGTTTTCATCCTCGTCGCGGTGCCGATCGTCATCTACGCGTTCGTTCACGCGTTGCTCACGGCGCCGTAGCCGCTTTTTTTACGGCCGTCGGCGCCGCCGCCGCGCAGGCCTGGAGCGCGCCGGTCCTAGGTTACGGCGCTTCAGTCGAAATCGGTCGGCAGCGACGGGTCGCGGCGGTGGGCGAACATGCGGCGGATCTGCTGCGGCAGGACGCGCTCGAACGACAGATCGGCGGGAATGTCGGCCTCGCAGAACCAGCCGACCTCTGAAGTCTCATGACTGGTCGCCGCCCGTCCGCCGGTCAGCGCACAGACGAAGAACAATTTGCAGCAGGAGAAGACGTGAGGGGCGTGGCCCTGTCGGGTGCGGTCCCAGACCGCCGCGAGCTTCCGCGGCTCGACCTCGTAACCGCTCTCTTCGAGCGCTTCCTTGGCGGCGTTTTCCGCCGCGGTCCGGTTCACGTCGGCCCAGCCGCCGGGGAGGGTCCAGCGGCCGCCGTCGGACGTCTCCCGCACCATCAGAATGCGGTCGTCGTCGTCGAAGACAGCAACGCGGACGTCGACCTTGGGGGTCGCATAACCGGTCTCGCCGGCGAACAGCGCCGCGATCCGTTCGACCGGCGCATCGGTGCGCGCCGCGAACATACGCGCAGCGAGCTGGCGGATGGCCTCGTAGCGCTCGCGATCGTAGGGGCTGTTGCTGTAGGTGAGGCCGACCTGGGCGATCGCCTGCAATTCGCGCGCCCAGGTCAGCCAATCGGGCTCGTCGGTCGGCATGGCGCGTGTCTGACGCCTCAACGGGCGCCGGTCAAGGATTGGATCTCGTCGTTGTTTGCCTGGCGGTGCGCGGAATGGCCGTCGGCAATCCACGGCGGGCCTTGGCCCCTTTGGCCCGAGCGCCTGTCTCATATCGGTCCGAAACCGGACAGACGCTTGTAACACCTTTGCAATCCGCTATCATGGCTCAGGCCGGCGTGAAGCTGAGGACACGCTGGCGAGGGCGGTCCGAATGGCTGGCGGCGCAAGAAAACAGCGCAGCGTGAGGGTGACGGCTTTGCATGGCCGCCCTTCTCCGTCGCTCGCGTCGTTTCTCGGTCTCCTCGCCGTTCTCGTCAACATCACGGCGCCGCTCGGCCTGAGCGCGCCGGTCCGTGCGGCGGAGCTTGCGACCGGCGGAGTCACGATCATCTGCGGCGCCGCGGGGCCAATGGCGATCGACGCGAAAGGCCTGCCGGTCCCCTTCCGCCATCCCGCGCCACTATGCGCGTTCTGCCTTCCGCTGATGCAGGGCGCGCTCGATCTTCCCGACCTGACCGGCTCGGTTCTGGCCTGGGAGAACCGGATCGTCCGCGAGGCGTTCTTTGGCGAAGAGGCCTCCCGAGACCAGCCGCCGACGCGATCCGCCGCTCCGTTCGCGCGCGGTCCTCCTCCCGCCTGACGTTTCGCCCCGATCCGGGGCGCAGGGATCGAGCTTCCGGCTCGCGGCCGCGCCAGCGGCCGCATTTCGGCGCTCCGATCTGTAAGCGAATGTTGTCCACTTAT
Source organism: uncultured Alphaproteobacteria bacterium (assembly GCA_963724785.1). Taxonomy (GTDB): domain Bacteria; phylum Pseudomonadota; class Alphaproteobacteria; order Rhizobiales; family Beijerinckiaceae; genus Roseiarcus. The sequence goes on from CAVRWC010000003.1 coordinate 60,878, forward strand.
GTTTGTGGACAATTATCTTTTCCCGCCTGCCAAGACGAGGTCGTCGATGGACGACGCTAGAACTCGATTTCGATCCCGCTTCCCGCAGCGCCCCGCTGGGCCTGCGATGCCGACAGTTGCAAGGATGCCGGCGCCCCGACGACATCCGCACGAGTCGCGTTCCCGCCCGCCATCGCATCTTCGATCGCGCCGATCCCCCGGACTGCGTTTACGAGGTGTCGGAAGGGGCCGCGATGATCATGCACGGTCCTTCCGACGACCGACGCCAGATCATCGACGTCGTCGGCGCGCGCCGGCTGTTCGGCTTTTCCCGCAGCGCCTCGCGCGAATGCAGCGCGATCACCCTCGCCCCCTGCGTCGTCACGGCCTACCGTCTCGACGACACGGCCTGGGAGTCGCCGCTCGCGCCCCGCTTCGCCCGCGCGATGGCCGACGAGATCCACCGCATGCGCGATCATGTCGTCCTTCTCGGGCAGAAGTCTGCGATGGCGCGCGTGGCCGGCTTTCTCTGCGCCTTGTTGGCCGACCCCAAGGCGTTGCGCTCGAAGGCGATCGTTCCGCTGTCGCGCGCCGAGATCGCCGGCTATCTCGGCCTGACCAACGAGACGGTGAGCCGAAGCATCGCGAAGATGAAGCGCCTGCGCGTGCTGGGTCCCGAGGACGACGCCACGATCGTGGTTCCGGACGTTCGCCGGCTGAAGGCCTTGGCGCGCGGCGAAGAGGACGACGCCTGATCGGTTCAGGCCGGGTCGAGCAAGGCGAAGACGCTCACCAGCGCGACGACGACCGTCCCGAGGGCGACGTTGACGATGCTGCTCGCCCGCAAGGCCGTGAGCGCGCCGGCGCTTGCCTTCAGACGCGGCACAAGGACGTAGCGATTGACGACGGCGAGCCCGATCATCACGGCGACCAGGGCGATCTTGACGGCGAGGAGCGCGCGATAGGGCGTGGTTGGCGGCAGCGGCGCATGGCCCGACGTCAACGCGACGTTGACGATCCCGGTTGCGACGATCGTCGCGACGACGAAATGGCCTGAGAAGGAGAAACGCCTCATCGCCGCAACGGCGTCGCGGCGCAGGCTGCCCCGGGCGTAAGCGTCGAGGCACATCACGAACGGAATGAGGCCGCCGATCCAGGCGCCCGCAGAGAGAAGATGCAGGGCGTGACTGGCGCGGTGGACAGCGCCTTCGACGCCGGTCTGCATCGCCGCGTGGCCGACGAGCGCGAGGCTCGCCAGAACGAGGCCGGAAAGAATGGCGATCGTCGTCCAGGCCTCGCGCGGCGCGATCAGCGCGGCTGTGACGAAGACTGCGGCCAGGGCGAGATGCACGATCCAGGCCTGCCCGAACGCGGTGTCCGGTGAGGACGGTCGCAATCGCTTCCGGATCGATCGCCGCGCCGGGGTCGTCGGCCATGGACGCCGCCTCCAGCGCGAGCCACAGCCCGGCGGTCGCGAGCGCGATCAGGCTCGTCGCGATCGCGAGACCCCGGATAGCTGGCGACAGCGCCAGCCTCAGCTCGGCGGGAGCGTAGAGCCGGAGGTAGGCGCTCGACCCGAAGGCCAGCATCGCCGCCAGGAAATGGACGAAGCGGCAGAGCGCGAGCGCGGCCACCGGCCGGACATCCCCGCTTACATCTTCATCCCCTTCATGGCGTCGCCCTGGGTCGCGGCGGGGCTGGCGGCGCCGACGGCTTCCACGGGGAAGTCGACCGCCACCGATCCGGCGTGCTCGAAATTGAGCGTCGCCGAGACCTTCTCGCCCTTCGTCAGCGGCTTGGTCAGATGGGTGAACATGATGTGATAACCGCCCGGCGCGAGGCGGATCGTCGCCGTGAGCGGGGATGTTGAGGCCGTCCTTCAGTCTCGCGCATCTTCATGACGCCGTTGTCCACCTTCATTTCATGGATCTCGACGGCGCCGAAATCGGCCGAGCCGCCAGTCAACCGGTCGGGCGTCGGCGCCGTTGTTGCGGATGGTCAGATAGCCGGCGCCGGTGTCGGCGCCCTTCGGGGTGGCGCGCGACCAGGCTTTGTCGACGGTGATGTCGCCGGCCTTGAACTCCTGCGCGAGCGCCGGAGCGGCGGTCGTGGCGAGCGCCAGAGCCAAGGCGAGAACAGGCTTGCGGGTCATTTGGGAGATCCTCCTTTGCAGCGGTTTTCCAGGTCGCCGAGCGGTCCGGCTCACTTCACGGTGAACTCGAAGGTTCCCTGGGTGTGGTGCGTGTCGACCGATACGGCGCGCCACTTCACCGTATAGACGCCGGGCGCGAGCGGCTTGGCGACCGGGACGATCAGCACGTTCTGGTGGCCGGCCTCGACAGAGGCCGCGCCGAGCGCCGCGGCGCCGCTGGGGCCGGTCACCGTCACGCCGGTGAATTTCGGCTCGACGCCCTCGCTGAACTCGAGCCGGATCGCGCTCGGCGAGGAGACCGTTCCCCCGACCGGGGGCGTCGCCTTCTCGAGCTGGGCGTGGGCGAAAGCGGCTGGCGCGGCGAGAGCGCGAAGGCGAGCGAAGCCGCGATTTTTAGGAGCAAGTGCGCATGGGGTTGCGCATGCGGTCAGATTCCTGGAGCTATGCCGAAGGCCATGGGGGAAGATCGGTTCGTCGATTCTGTTGGGGATGTCGTCGAGATAGATATCGAGGCTGCCGACAACGCCGGCGCCGTGGCCGGTCGCGCCGGTCATCGGGATCATCGCCTCGAGAGCGAACTGCCATTTGTCGGCTTCGTAGATGAGGCCGGGCTGGAAATATCCGGTTTGCGGCTGCCCTGCGGCGCCGCCGTTGTGGATCGGCGTCTGGAAGGCGAACTCCGCGACCGGGATCAGGTGCTTGAGGAAGTCGTTGTCGATCGAAGCCACGTGCGAGTTGAAGTAGGGCAGGCTGTACTGCAGGGTGAACCCCCAGTTGAAGGTCGTGACGTAGGGCGTGCCGTTCACCCAGTCGTTGCCCGGCGCGGTCGTGCTGAACTCGGCCGTGATCGCGAAGGGTCGAAGGTACTTGAGGCTTGGCGGCAAGCGTGCCGAAGCCGAGGCCTGCGTCCACCAGCGGAGAGTAGGTGTTTTCCCGCCCGGAGCCCGCGAAGATGCCCGTGCCGGTTCCGGCCCAGCTGACGTCGAAGCCGACCTTCATCATGAACTCGGCGTCGGGGATGCAGAGGACGCCTGGTACTGCATCTCGGTGTCGAGCGGGTTCCAGCCGTAGCCTCCGGGGTGCTCCCAGGTGGGGCCGCTGCCGATCACCACGCTGAGGCCCGGGGTGATCGTCTTGGTCCAGCTGAAGCTCGCGTCCCACTCGTGGGCGCCGTCGGAATTGTTGGGAACCCAGCTGACGGTCGGCAGCGTGAGCTCGTCGAGAACGCCTGGATCGTCGATGGCGATCGTGGCCGGGAAGATGCGGTCGCCGCATACGGCGTGCGGGAAGGCGGGCGTGAGCCACAGCGCGGCTGCGGCGGCGATCGCGCCGGCGACGGGCGCGCGGAAAGCGGGAGGACATGAAGGCAAACTCTTCGGGTCTGAGGACAAGCGGCTGTCGCCCGCTCGTGGCGGGCGCGGCCGGACGGCGAAAGTCTCAGACGGCGAACGGGGGCGCGCGGGCGCGGTTTCGAGAGGTCGGGACAGAGCGGGAACGGCGCCGGCCTCGGGCGCGGCGCCGAGCGTCAGGCAGGCCGCGTCGAGGCGCGCCGGGCAGAGGCGGGAGGTCGGGCGCGACCAGCGCGGCCGCCTGCGCGGCGAAATGGCAGAGCGGGCAGTGGTCGTCGCAGTCGCCCGCCGGCGCGAGCGGCGCGCCCTTGCCGTCGGTCTCGACGCACAGCGCCGCTGCGTCGCCGAAGGTCGCGTGCAGCTCGGCCGCGACGGCTGCGACGTCGACGGCCGCCGGCGCCGCGATCGGGGCGGACAGCGCCTGATGATAGGGGATGACCGCAAGCTGGAAGAGCAGCGCAAGCGCGGCGACGATGGCGGTCAGCGGCGAACGGAACGCCGCGACGCCGGGCTTCGCCCGCCGCCTCCTGCGCCCTCGCTTGCCGCCGCTCTGCACCGCCTACGGCCTTTCCGCTTCGCAGGACTTCTTAAATCCACTCGATAGGTAGCCTAAGGCGGCGCTGAGGCGCAATCGCCGGCCGGGCGGATCGGGCGCCGCATTCACATTCTGCCTTCAACGAAATTGACTTGAGGCCGACCGGGGTCGCTGGCCTAACGCTTGCGGGTCGCGAATCGGGCCGAAGGAGTGCTAGAACATGTGCGGAATCGTGGGCGTTCTGGGTCGGGGCCCCGTCGCGGGCGCGATCGTCGACGCGCTGAAGCGGCTCGAATATCGCGGCTACGACTCGGCCGGCGTCGCGACCCTCGAGAACGGCAGGCTCGAGCGGCGGCGCGCCGAGGGCAAGCTCAGGAACCTCGAGGCGAAGCTCGCCGCGGAGCCGCTCGCGCGGCGCGATCGGCATCGGCCACACCCGCTGGGCGACCCACGGCAAGCCGACCGAGGCGAACGCCCATCCGCACGCGGCGCGCGGGCTCGCCGTCGTCCACAACGGCATCATCGAGAACTTCAAGGCGCTGCGCGAGGAGCTCGCGGCCAAGGGCTACGGCTTCGTCACCGAGACCGACTCCGAGATCGCCGCGCTGGTGGTCGAGGACGAACTCGCCGCCGGCAAGACGCCTGCGGACGCCGTGTTCGCGGCGCTCAAGCGGCTGCGCGGCGCCTTCGCGCTGGTCTACCTGTTCGAAGGCCATGACGACCTGCTGATCGGCGCGCGGCAGGGCGCGCCGCTCGCCATCGGCTACGGCGACGGCGAGATGTATCTCGGCTCCGACGCGCTGGCGCTCGCGCCCTTCACCGACCGGGTCGCCTATCTCGAAGAAGGCGACTGGGTCGGTGGTCACCCGCGCCGGCGCCGAGGTCCGCGACGCCTCAGGCGCGGTCGCAGTAGCGGCGCATCCAGCGCAGTCCGGTCGGAAGCCTGCTGGCCGAGAAGGGCAACTACCGCCACTTCATGGCCAAGGAGATCCACGAGCAGCCGGAAGTCGTCGGGCACACGCTCGCCCACTACGTCGACATGGCGACGATGCGGCTGAAGCCCTTCGACTGGCCGGTCGACCCGAAGACGCTTTCTCGCGTCACGATCATCGGCTGCGGCACCGCCTACATGGCCGGGCTCGTCGGCGAAGTACTGGATCGAGCGCTTCGCCCGGCTGCCGGTCGAGATCGACGTCGCCTCGGAATACCGCTACCGCGAGGCGCCGGTCGACCGGAACGGCTGACCATCGTCATCTCCCAGTCGGGCGAGACCGCCGACACGCTGGCTTCGCTGAAATACGTCAAGGAGCGCGGCGTCGAAGACGATCGGCGTGGTCAACGTGCCCGACTTCGAGCATCGCCCGCCTGACCGACGCCGCCGCGCCGACGCTCGCCGGCCCCGAGATCGGCGTCGCCTCGACCAAGGCGTTCACCTGCCAGCTCGCGGCGATGGCGGCGCTCGCGATCGGGCTCGCCCGCGCCCGCGGCGAGATCGACGAGGCGAAGGAGGGCGACACTGCTCGCGGAGCTTGTCGCCACGCCCGGCCTTCTCGCCGAGGCGCTGAAGCTCGAGCCGGCCGCCGAAAAGCTCGCGCGCGCCATCGCCCATGCGCGGGACGTGCTCTACCTCGGCCGCGGCACCGGCTATCCGGTCGCGCTCGAGGGCGCGCTGAAGCTGAAGGAGCTGAGCTACATCCACGCCGAGGGCTACGCCGCCGGCGAGCTGAAGCACGGGCCGATCGCGCTGATCGACCCGGACATGCCGGTCGTCGTCATCGCGCCCCGCGACGCGGTGTTCGAGAAGACCGTGTCCAACATGCAGGAGGTCGCGGCGCGCGGCGGCCGGATCATCCTGATCGGCGAGCGGCACGCGGCCGAGGAGGCGGCGGTGGAGATCGAGCATTTCCTGGCGATGCCCGACGTCGGCGCGAATTTCGCCCCGATCGTCTACGCTGTCCCGGTCCAGTTGCTCGCCTACCACACCGCGGTGATCATGGGCAAAGACGCCGATCAGCCGCGCAACCTGGCGAAATCGGTGACGGTGGAATAGGGCCGGCCCACCTCGCGCCGCCGCGGGCGGATCGGAAGGCGCGCGCCCCGGTCGAGCTTCCCGCTTACGCGAGGCCGATCGGCGCCGGCGCCAGCTTCACGATATCGTCGAACATGCGCTGGAAATGGCCGGACGTATCTTTTCCGAAGCGCGGATCGACGTTGGCCCCAAAAGCGTCGGAGATTTCCTGCCAGTCGTCTTCGGTGAGATGGCGGTCGGCGAGAGGGATCAGCACATCTTCCTCGATCCGCATATGCTTCCAGGTCAGCTCGGCGAACTTGCCGACGGCCGCGTGGAAGCGCTGCGCCCCGTCCGGGGCTCCGCCTTCCAGGTCGCCAAGCGCCTCCCGAATCGCGGCGATCAGGTCGAGATCGTCATGATGCTGCAGTCGCAGCTCGCCAAGGACGTCGTCTCCGGCATGCGTGCGCTTCGCCAGGGGCGCGAAGATGAAGGTCTCTTCCTTGGGATGGTGCAGCGTCTGAGGAAACTCCGCGATGTAGCGGATCATCGTCCACAGCAGTTTGTAATTGGGCTCGCGGCCTTCCGCCACCCGTTCCGAAAAATACAGCAACGCATGGACGACCGCGCCGAGCGCGCGATGCTCGTCATAAATGATCGACAGCGCCTTGTTCTTCATGAATGCGGCTCTCCCGGCTCGCCGCGGCGGCAAGCTCGCTGCGTCATCCTACGGTCGAATGGAGTTTCTTGAACAGGGGCTTCGCCCCCCTTTCCCAGCCATAATTCACGAAAAGCCAGGGCTTTAAAGGGGCCGACACTGCGCTTATCTTCGTCGGCGCGGCTCGCTGACCGACTGGCCGATCGGCGGCGCGGCGCGCTCGCGGGGCGGCCGGTCGAATGTCCGCAGCCGTTTTTTTACGTACGCTTTGACTTGCCGCAAGTTCAGCGGATGATGATCGCGCGATGAAAAGGCAGAAGGAGACGCCGCCGATGCGCAGGATCGATACGAGCGAACGCCCGATGCCCGAGATCAATCCGGCGAAAGTGTGTTTCGTCATCGAGAAGGCGCGCGAGGTGCTTAGCGAGGACGTCGGCATTTCGCCCGACGCCTCCAATCCTTCGGACGACAGCGAGCGCATCGTTCTCACCGACGCGGACGGCGCGTACCGCCGCGAACTGGTCGAGTTCATCCGCGACCTCGACGTCGACGAGGCGGCGGCGCTGGTGGCGCTCGCCTGGATCGGGCGGGGCGATTTTGAGGCCGACGACTGGAAGAGCGCGGTCGCCGCCGCCGGCGACCGTCACGAAGGCCCAACCTGGAAATATCTGCTCGGCATCCCCCTGCTGCCGGATTACCTGGAGGACGCGCTCTCGGCTTTCGGGCGGTCGTGCGAGGACTACGAAACCGGCGACAATTACGACTAATCAGGGGGATGCGAGACGCGCTCCCTCCTTTGGAGCGTGGGCGTTCGCCCCCTGCCCGCTCATCCCCGCCACTCGGCTGCGATCGGATCGAACGCCCGGATCAGATCGATCGCCCGACGGGCGGTCTGCTCGACGATGTCGGCGACGCTCCTCGGTTGCAGGTAGAACGCCGGAACCGGCGGCGCGACGATCGCGCCGGCTTCGGTCGCCGCGGTCATGGCGCGCAGGTGCCCGAGATGCAGCGGCGTTTCGCGCGCGATCAGCACCAGCGGCCGGCGCTCCTTGAGATGGACGTCGGCCGCGCGCGTGATCAGATTATCCGCCAGGCAAGAGGCGATCGCGCCGAGCGTGCGCATCGAGCACGGCGCGACGATCATGCCCTTGGTCGGGAAGGAGCCCGACGCGATCGACGCGCCGATATCCTCGACGTCGTGCCAGTAGCGCGCCGACGCGCGCAGGCGCTCGAGCGCGTCGGCGCCGACCTCCTGCGCAAGCGTGCGTTCGCCGGCGCGCGACACGACGACATGGGTTTCCGCGCCGAGCGCGCCCAGGATTTCCACGACCCGGACGCCGATCGCTGCGCCCGAAGCCCCCGATACGCCGACGACGACGCGCGCCGTCATGCGGGCTTTCCGGCGCCGAGCGCGCGGGTGAGCTTCGGCCAGAGGGCGTCGACCCGCTTTTGCACCTCGGACGACATGGTGAGCGTCCGGCCCCATTCGCGCGACGTCTCCGTGCCGATTTTCCTGGTCGCGTCGAGGCCGAGCTTGCCGCCGAGCCCGGACTCGGGCGAGGCGAAATCCAGGTAGTCGATCGGCGTGTTCTTGACGACCACCGAATCGCGCCCTGCGTCCATCCGCGTCGCCAGCGCCCAGGCGACGTCCTTCCAGTCGCGCACGTCGATGTCGTCGTCCACGACAATGATCGTCTTGGTATAGTTGAACTGCGGCAGCATGCCCCACAGGCCCATCATCACCCGGCGCGCCTGTCCAGGGTAGGACTTGCGGATCGAGATGATCGCCATGCGATAGGAGCAGGCTTCCGGCGGCAGCCAGACGTCGACGATTTCCGGCATCTGCCGGCGCATCGTCGGAATGGCGAGGTCGTTGAGCACCGCGCCGATCACCGAGGGCTCGTCCGGCGGACGGCCGGTGAAGGTGGTGAGGTAGATCGGATCGCGCCGGGTGGTGATCGCGGTGACCCGCATGACCGGAAACGATTCGACGCTGTTGTAATAGCCGGTGTGGTCGCCGTAGGGGCCTTCCGGCGCCGTCTCCGTCGCCGAGACGAATCCCTCGATCACGATTTCCGCGTCGGCCGGGACGATCAGCGGCACGGTGAGCGCCGGCGCGATGCGCGGCCGCTCGCCGCGCAGCACGCCGGAGAACCGGAGTTCCGACACCGTCTCCGGCAGCGGCAGGACGGCCGAGAGGATCGTCGCCGGATCGACGCCGATCGCCACCGCGACCGGCGTGTCCTTTCCAAGCGCGCTCCACGCCCGATGATGCGCGGCGCCGCCGCGATGGGCGAGCCAGCGCATGATGACGCGATCCTTGTCGAGCACCTGCATGCGATAGACGCCGATGTTCATGTGCGCCGTATCGTCGGCCTCGGTATCGGGCGGACGCGTGATCACCAGTCCCCAGGTGATCAGCGGCGCCGGCTCGCCCGGCCAGCAGGTCTGGATCGGCAGGCGGCCGAGATCGACGTCGGCGCCGAGCCAGCGCTCGGCCTGGCAGTCCGGCCGCGACACCAGGCTCGGCCGGGTCGAAAGCGCCGCGCGGAGCATCGGCCAGCGGCTCAGCGCGTCACGCACGCCGTCGAACGGCTGCGGGTTCGCGCAAGGCGGCGAGCATCTCGCCGAGTTCGCCGACGCGCGACGGCGGAACGCCGAATCCCGCCGCCACCCGCTCGGCCGTGCCGAACAGATTGGCGAGCACCGGCATCCTCGCGCCCTTGGCGTTCTCGAACAGGAGCGCGGGACCGCCGGCCACCAGGACGCGCCGGTGAACCTCGGTCATCTCGTGGACGAGGCTGACCGGCTCGCCGATTCGCGCCAGAAGCCGGCGCTCTTCGAGAAAGCGGATGAAGGCGCGGAGGTCGCGAAAGGCGGGAAGGTCGCGGAAAGACATTGCGCCTCCTCCCGTATATGTTGTCAAGCTGCATTGACATAGATCAAAGCGCGCAGTCGCATCATCTGACTTATGGGCCTCATGTCTGAAGTTCGAAACATTCCCCAGTTTCCGGCGGCAGGCGCGCTTGCGCTGCGGTTCGCGCCGCTCTGGCCGCTCTCGCTCGTCGGCGCCGCGTCTGACGCGCATGCTCGCCGAGCGTCACCCCGCCCTGTTTTCACGGCTCGGCGAACAGGCGGACAAGGTCTTTCTCATCGACCCGACCGACCTGCCGTTCGTGTTCGTCCTCAAGCCCCGCCCGGAGCGCCCGGAGCTCAGCGCCCTGAGGCGCGACGAGGCGGTCGACTGGGACGCGCGAATCGCGGGACCTTTGGCCGCATTGATCGGCCTTGTGCACGGCGCCTATGACGGCGACGCGCTCTTCTTCTCGCGCGATCTTTCGATCGAGGGCGACACCGAGGCGGTCGTGGCGCTGCGCAACGCCATCGACAACGAGGAGCTTGATCTGGTGCGCGAAGCGATGCCCCTGTTCGGGCCGCTGGAGAGGCTCGCCATCGCTCCCGCGCAGAAGCTCGCGGCGGCGATCGGCGCGGTGACCGGCGTGCCGCTCACCCGCGTGGAAACAGGACGGTTCGAATGACGCCGCGCCAGAAGCTCGAACTCGTCTGCCCCGCCGGAACCCCCGCGGCCTTGCGCTCGGCGGTCGAAGCCGGCGCCCATTCGGTCTATTGCGGGTTCAACGACGAGACCAACGCCCGCAACTTTCCCGGGCTGAATTTCTCGCGCGACGAGATGGCGGAGGCGGTTCGCGTTCGCTCACAAGCGCGGCGCCAAGGTGCTGATCGCCATCAACACGTTTCCGCGCGCAGGCGCGTTCGGCCTCTGGACCAAGGCGGTCGACGACGCCCACCGTTTCGGCGCGGATGCGGTCATTCTCGCCGATCTCGGCCTCCTCGACTACGCGGCCGAGCATCGGAAAGGCTTGCGCCTGCATCTCTCGGTCCAGGCGGCGGCGGCCAACGCCGACGCGATCGCCGTCTACGCCGAAGCCTTCGGCGTCAAACGCGTCGTGCTCCCGCGCGTTTTGACCGTGCAGGAAATCGCGGCGATCAACCGCGAGATCGACGTCGAGACCGAAGTGTTCGTGTTCGGGGGCCTCTGCGTGATGGCCGAAGGCCGCTGCTCGCTCTCCTCCTACGCCACCGGCAAGTCGCCGAACATGAACGGCGCCTGTTCGCCGGCGAGCCACGTCGAGTATCGCGACGAGGGCGGCGCAGCTCGTCTCCCGTCTCGGCGGCTTCGCCATTCATAAGGTCGGGGCCGGCGAGCCCGCGCCCTATCCGACACTGTGCAAGGGCTCGTTCAGGGTCGGCGAGCTACCAGGGCCACGTGTTCGAGGACCCTGTCAGCCTCGACGCGGCGTCGCTCATCCCGCAACTCGCGGAGGCCGGCGTCACCGCGCTGAAGATCGAAGGCCGGCAACGCAGCCGCGCCTATACGGTTGCGGTCGTCGGCGGATTCCGCGCCGCGCTCGACGCCTACGCCGCCGGCCGCCCGATCGCCGCGAACGCGCTGCGCGATCTGACCGAGGGGCAGAAAACCACCGCGGGGGCCTATCGCAAGGCCTGGCGTTGATAACATCGGGCGCGAGCGTGAGGGCGCCAAAGGTTCCTTCTCCCCGCTTGCGGGGAGAAGGTTAGGATGAGGGGCGGGGCGATAAGCCGCAGCGGCCAATCCCCAAACCCCTCACCCCTGCCCTCTCCCCGCTCGCGGGGAGAGGGGGACGCGCTCGCGTGACGGCGCCAAAGCGTCCCTTCTCCCCGCTTGCGGGGAGAAGGTCAGGATGAGGGGCGGGGCGAGAAGCCGCAGCGGCCAATCCCCGAGGCCCCTCACCCCCGCCCTCTCCCCGCTCGCGGGGAGAGGGGAGCGCGCGCGTGGCGGCGCCAAAAGCCCCTTCTCCCCGCTTGCGGGGAGAAGGTTAGGATGAGGGGCGGGGCGAGAAGCCGCAGCGGCCAATCCCAAAGCCCCTCACCCCTGCCCTCTCCCCGCTCGCGGGGAGAGGGGGATGCGCGGGGGGCGCCAAAGGTCCCTTCTCCCCGCTTGCGGGGAGAAGGTTAGGATGAGGGGCGGGGTGAGAAGCCGCAGCGGCCAATCCCCGAGGCCCCTCACCCCCGCCCTCTCCCCGCTCGCGGGGAGAGGGGGATGCGCTCGGGGCGGCGCCAAAGGTCCCTTCTCCCCGCTTGCGGGGAGAAGGTCAGGATGAGGGGCGGGGTGAGAAGCCGCAGCGGCCAATCCCCGAGCCCCTCACCCCCGCCCTCTCCCCGCTCGCGGGGAGAGGGGGATGCGCGGGGGACGCCAAAGGTCCCTTCTCCCCGCTTGCGGGGAGAAGGTTAGGATGAGGGGCGGGGTGAGAAGCCGCAGCGGCCAATCCCCGAGCCCCTCACCCCTGCCCTCTCCCCGCTCGCGGGGAGAGGGGGAGCGCGCGCGTGGGGCGCCAAAGGTCCCTTCTCCCCGCTTGCGGGGAGAAGGCCAGATGAGGGGCGGGGTGAGAAGCCGCAGCGGCCAATCCCCGAGCCCCTCACCCCTGCCCTCTCCCCCCTCGCGGGGAGAGGGGGATGCGCTCGCGGGGGGGCGCCAAAAGTCGCTTCTCCCCGCTCGCGGGGAGACAGAGAGGGATTTGCGCCATGACGGCATCATGCGCAGAGCGAAAAGGAACGAACCTTGGACAAGCGCTTTGAGCTGACGATCGGGCCGCTGCAGTTCAACTGGACAGCGGACGCGTTCGTCGACTTCTACGCCCGGATCGCCGACGAATCGCCGGTCGATCGGGTCGTCGTGGGCGAGCTCGTCTGCTCGAAACGCCTGCCCTTCTACGCCGACCGCATTCCGGAGGTCGTCGCGCGGCTCGAGCGGGGCGGCAAAACGGTCGCGCTCGCCTCGCTGGCGCTTCCGACGCTGGAGCGCGAGCGCCGGGCGGCCCGCGAAATGGTCGAGCAGACGGAGCACGAGGTCGAGATCGACGACCTGACGTTCCTTCGCTTCATGCAGCCGGAGCGGCCCTTCGCGGTCGGGCCGCTGGTCAACGTCTACAACGAGAACACGCTCAAGTATCTCGTGCGGCGCGGGGCGCGGCGCTTCTGCCTGCCGCCCGAACTGCCGATCGCCTCGGTCGAGGTGCTGGCGGAGGCGGCCGGCGAGGCTGGCGCCAGCGTCGAGGTCTGGGCCTACGGCCGCATCCCGCTCGCGATCTCGAGCCGCTGCTATCACGCGCGGGTGCATGGCCTGAGCAAGGACTCGTGCCAGTTCGTTTGCGCCAACGACCCCGACGGATGGGCGACGCAGACAATGGACGGGGCCGACTTTCTGGCGGTGAACGGCGTGCAGACCCTGTCGCACGTCTACGGCAATCTGATCGGCGACCTCGATCCCCTCGCCGCCGCCGGCGTTGGCGCCTTGCGCCTGTCGCCCCACAGCGGCGATTTCGTCGCCGTGACGCAGGCCTTCGCCGACGCCGTCGCGGGCAAGATTTCGCGCGGAAGAAGGCATGGCGCGGCTGCACGCGCATCACGCCCGCCGCGGATTTCTCCAACGGCTTTTTGTTCGGCGAATGCGGCGCGGCGATCCTGCCGCGGCGCCGCGACGAACCGCTCGCGCTCGCGGGACGGTGAGGCGGCGCAGGTTCCGCCGGCTCTAGAAGCGCTCGGCCCAAGCGCGTCGGCGAAGCGCGCTTCGAGACCCGTCAATCCTTTTTACACTTCTCGACTTCATCCTCGCCGCTTGACGGCGACGTCATCCCTGGTAGCCGCCCCTATTGTGGGCGCCCTTGTTCATTTCATGTTCCAGGACATTGAAGATGAAGGAAACTTTAGGGCATCCGTCGGCGTATGTTGCGGAACTTCGTCAAGGAGAATGGCGTGTCGTCGTCCCCGTTCGGGGAAAGCTGTCACCGCGCATCGCGCAACGATCGTTTCCCAACCAAAGTGACGCAAGCACTTGGCTACAAAGCGAGATCGGCATGCATACGGTCAGCGCGTTGAGAACGAAGGTCTCTCGCTGCGGGCAAGAGTCCTGACCTTTGGCCCCCCGCCACTGACTATGCGGTTCGAACCGAAACGTCGCGGACATTTGCCCGGGTCATTGGGCCCGGCCGAAAAGCGGCTTTCGATCCGCGGCGGCGGCGAAAGCGCGACGCGAGGCCGAAGCCCGCGAAGGCGACCATGAACATCACCCACGTCGAGGGCTCGGGGACCGCAACCGTCCGCGCAATTCCGAAAGAGTGAACGGAATTTGGAATGGACCAGCCGACGACTTGCCCGAAGTCGTTGATGGCGAAGGCTTCGCTGCTCGAAGCCCCGGCGAGCGCGCCAAGATCGATCACCCTGCCGTTGCTCCATTCCGTGGCGACATATTTGCCGTGGACATAGCTGTCGCCAACCACCTGGCCGAGATCATTGATCCCGTAGGCCTCGCTTTGTGTGCTTCCCACGAGCCCCGGAAGGTCGATCAAGGAATTGCCGATCCATTCGACGGCCTGCCGGTCGCCGTCCGCGGGGGTGACGAATCCGGCCACGACGCCGAAGTTGTTGATGGCGGTCGCAAGGTCGGCATCGTCTCCCGCCTGACCGGGGAGCACATGGACGGAATGGCCGGTCCACTCGACGGCGTAAGACGGATAGGAAGGCGCGCCCAACTGGCTGGCGCCGACCGCTTGCCCCAGGTCGTTGATGGCGTTGGCTTGGCTTGAGTAGGCTCCAGGCAATCCGGGAAGATCGATGAGCGCGCCGCCTTTCCATTCGACGGCGGTTTCTTCTTCCAGGCCCATGGCCCCCACGGCGACCCCAAAGTCGTTGACGCCCAGGGCGGCGGCTTGCGCGCCGGGCAGTTTGGCCAAAGCGCCGTGATTCCATTGGACGGCGTACGAATTATAGGTGAGGTAATCGTGGACGCTGTTGCCGACCACCAATCCGAAGTCGTTCACGCCATACGCAGTGTTGTCCTCTGTGCCCGCCAATGACGGAAGGGTCGTCTGGACGCCTCCGATCCACGCCGTGGCGGTATAAGAGTTGGTGTTGAACGCGCTATAGCCAACCACTTCGCCGAGGTTGTTGATGGCGCGCGCCTGGCTGGAAATCGCGCCCGCAAGCTTGCCGAGGTCGAAGGCCTTGCCGTAGCTCCATTCCGTGGCGACTTGAGCCGAGGCGGAGCCCGTTACGATTGTGAAACCGAGTACGAAAGAAACCGTTTTGAGAAAAGGGGAGCGCAACATGAAGGTCCTCCCGCGCATATGATCAAAAAATGCAGGCAGTCGCGGAGCGATTATCCTCACGGCTCCGGCTGGCGGTCAGGGTGCGCCCTTTTCGGCTCTGTTTGAAGTCGGCCAGACGGAGTATGGCGCCACGCCGAACGGATGGAAAAAGGCGGTTGCTTTCGAACACTACCTCTTCCCTTGTCCGCGACGTTTGCCGGCGCCGCCAAATTCCCAAGCAGCGCGGGCTCAAGGGGTCGAATTGAGGCGTTTACTATGCCGTCGGCGAGTGATCGCTCAGCGCAACAGCTTGAACGCGTGCGGCGACCAGTCGCCCCTTGCGACGCCCGGTATGCACCAGAGCTTGCACAGCGGCTCGATGGCGCGCGCGGCCTCGACCGCGCCCATGTCCTCGGCCTCCCAGCCGAACGCGTCGCAGATGCCGGCGACGGTCTTCTTGGCGTTGGCGTTGTTTCCGCAGATGAACATGGTCGGCCGCAGTCCCTTGAAGTCGGGGTTGATCATCTGCCCCGCGCCGACCGAATTGAACGCCTTGACGAAATGCGCATCGGGAAAGGCGTTCTGGAGCCGCTCCAACAGCGACTCGTTCTGCCCGGTGAAGAAGCTGAGAACGCCCGCGACCGGCGGCCCGCCGCCGATCGGGTTGCAGGCGTCGATGATGGTCTTGCCGTCGATCGCCGCGGCGCCGACGAAGTTGAGCGCGTCGATCGCGACCTCGCCGCCGACCGCCAGGACGACGACATCGCCGAAATTGGCGGCTCCCGCGAAGGATTTGACCTCAGCGCCCGGAGTCTTCGCCGCCCAGTCCGCGAGCTTCGCCGGATCGCGAGTGCCGATCGCGACCTTGTGTCCGTGTTTGAGAAAGCCTGCGGCGAGGGTTTGGCCGACAACGCCGGAACCGATGACGCCGATGTTCATGAAACGCTCTCCCTTCGCCGCCGCCGCTTGATGCAGCCGCTTTGGAAGGACTTGGCGTGTCACGGTTCGTTCGACAAGAGCGCAAACAGCGCGTCAGCCGGAGCAGGCTTTGCCCAGCCATGCGATGGCCCCTTTTCGCCGGGCCAATCTCGGGCAAGGCCAAGGCGTGAATCCTGGGAGCAGCATTGCTCAAGTCGACGGTTCGGAGATAGCCGAAGGCGCAAACTTCGAGACAGGCTGTATCACCACAGGGAGAAGCGAATGCTGTCCGACACGCAATGTCGTGCGGGGCGCGTGCCTCCACAAGAACAAATTGTTTTCTGACTTACCGAATCGTGTTAGTGTTGCTGATGGTCGAATTCGAACATCAGCGCCAACGGGCGCTCTGCGGCGGATTGCCTCGCGGCGAGGCGCAAGAGCTGCGCCCGACGGCGCGGTTCGCCTGCACGCAACGAATCGGAAAAGGCGCCGCAAGCTCTTGAAAACGCTCAATACGGAACTCGAGAACGGCGCCGCGGCCGGGATCGCGCCTATCCGCCGGGCTTCGCCTTCCCCTCCGCGGGCCTCAGCGCGCCGACGACGCCGAGCGGCGCGAAATAGACGGCGAGCACGAAGGCGAGGCCGAGCCACAGGAGCCAGCGATGCGGGTCGAACAGGGCGGGAAGCACCGGCAGCCGCGCGGCGGCGGCGGCGTTGGCGAGCGCCCCCATCAGGTCTTGCAGGTAGCTTTCGGCGAACACGAACAGCGCTGCGCCGATGATCGCGCCATAGAGCGAGCCCATGCCGCCGACCACCACCATGACCAGCACGTCGACCTGGATCGAGAACGACAGCGCCGTGTCGGGGCCGACATAGCGCAGCCACAGCGCGCTCAACGCCCCCGCGAGCGTCGCCCCGAGCGCGGCGATGCAGGTCGCGAGCGTGCGGTGGAACACGATGCGGTAGCCGAGCGCCTCGGCGCGGAACGGGTTCTCGCGGATCGCCTGCAGCACCCGGCCGAACGGCGAGTTGACGATGCGCAGCAAGCACGAGGAAGGCCAGGCCCGACGACCGCGAACACCAGATAGTAGGTCAGAAGCTTGCCGTTCGTCTGCACGCCGAAAATCGGATGGTCGAGCCATTTGAAGCCCGGCTGCAGCACTGCAGGGACCTTGAACGAGCGCCCGTCCTCGCCGCCCGTCAGCCAGGAGAGCTGCGAGGCGAGCACGTTGAAGGCGTAGGCGACGGCGAGCGTCACCATGGCGAAGAAGATCGACTGCACCCGCAGCGAGAAGAGCCCGATCGACAGCGCCAGCGCCAGCGACAGGACGACCGCGATGGCGAGGCCGGCGACGAGCGCCGCCCAGCTCGCCCCGAGGCCCGTAGAGCGCGAGCCCGACGCCATAGGCTCCGACGCCGAAGAACATGACATGAGCGAAGGAGACGATGCCGGCATAGCCGATCAGGACGTCGTAGGAGGCGACCAGCAGGATCATCACGCAGGTCTTGGCCGCCGTGTTCAGCGCCTTCGCCCCCGGAAACAGGAACGGCGCGAACAGGAGCGCGAGCACGATCAGCGCGATCAGGATCGTGAGCGCCCGGCCGCGTGGGCGGATCGCCGGAAAGCAGCGTCATCGTCCGCTCACCGGATAGAGGCCGCGCGGCCGCCACAGGAGCACGACGACCATCGCGAGGATGTTGGAGACGAGGGCGAGCTTGGGCGCGAGGAAGCCGGCGTAGTTGGCGATCAGCGCCACCAGGATCGCCGCGACGAACGAGCCGCCGACCGAGCCGAGGCCCCCGATGATGATGACGATGAAGCAGAGCACCAGAAACTCGCCGCCGATGGTCGCGTGGACCTGCCCGCGATAGAGCGCCATCATCGCGCCGCCGAGGCCCGCGAGCGCCGAGCCCGCCATGAACACGCCGACGAACAGCCGGTCGATGCGGTAGCCGAGCGCCTCGACCATCTCGCGGTTCTCGACGCCGGCGCGGATGAGAAGGCCGATCTTGGTGCGGTTCAGGATCAGCATCTCGCCCGCGAACACGACGAGGCCGACGATCGTCGCGAGCACGCGGTACTTCTCGATCGCCGCCTCGCCGAACACGAACGAACCCTGAAACGACGCCGGCAGGCTGAGCGGGATCTCGTCCGGGCCCCAGAGGGCGTAGATCAGCTGCTCGGCGATGATCGAGCCGCCGATGGTCGCGAGAATCTGCCTCAGGTGATCGCCATAGACCGGCTTGACGATCAGCCGCTCGAACACCCAGCCGAACGCGCCGCAGACGAGCGCCGCGGCGACGACGGCGAGCGACGAAGACCGCGAGGTTGAGCGCGAGCGAATCCGAGGCCGACCAGCTCGCGAGCGGCAGAAGCACCAGCGTCGCGACATAGGCGCCGAGCGCGATGAAGGCGCCGTGGCCGAAGTTGAGCACGTCCATCATGCCGAAGACGAGGGTGAGCCCCGAGGCCATGGTGAAGATCATCATGCCCATCGCGAGCCCCGCCGCGGTCAGCGTCAGGAAGGTCGAGGCCGAGCCGACGAACGGGCGCGGCGACGACCGCGACGATCAGCGGCGTCAGCGCCGGCAGGATCTCGAGCCTGCGCCGCGGCAGCGCCGCGCCGGCGTCGAGCGCGCTCATTGATGCGAATCCAGGCTGAGGCCGAGCAGGCGGTTCTGCAAAGGCGCGTCGGCGGCGAGCGCGCTCATCGCGCCGCTGTGCACGATGCGGCCGTTGTCCATCACCCGAACCTCGTCGCCGACCTCGACGCGCGACGCGGAAATTCTGCTCGACCAGCAGGATGGTCACGCCGGTCGCCTTGATCTCCTTCAGGCACGCGATCAGCGCGCCGACGATCGCCGGCGCGAGGCCCTTGGTCGGCTCGTCGATCAAGCAGAAGCTCGCGCGGCTCGACGATCGCGCGCGCGATCGACAGCATCTGCTTCTGCCCGCCCGAGAGCGAGCCCGCCCGCGACAGCCAGAATTTCTTCAGCGCCGGGAAGAAGCCGAAGATCCAGGCGAGGCGCTGGTCGTCGAGCGGCCCTTCGCGCGCGCCGAGGATCAGGTTCTCCTTCACCGTGAGGTCGGAAAAGATCGCCATCGTCTCGGGCGCGTAGCCGACGCCGAGGCGGGCGACGTCGCTCGCGGCGAGGCCCTGCAGCGCCGTGTCGCCGAGCGCGATGCGGCCCTTCGAGGCGCGCCACAGGCCCATGATGGTGCGCAGCGCCGTCGTCTTGCCGGCGCCGTTGCGGCCGAGCAGCATGGTGGTCCTCGCCGCCCGGCGCGTCGAAGTCGACGCCCTGCAGGATGTGATAGCGGCCGATGTGGGTGTGCACGCCCTCGAAGCGTCAGGCCGGCGCTCATGCCGCCTTCTCCGGCGCGATCCCGAGATAGGCCTCCTGCACGACCGGCGAGGCGATCACCGCCGCCGGCTCCCCGTCGGCGGCGAGCTGGCCGTTGGTCAGCACGATGATGCGGTCGGCGAGCGAGCGCACGACGTCCATCTTGTGCTCGACGAGCAAGATGGTCTTGGTCGTGTCGGTCTTGAGCCGCGCGATCAGGTCGAGCACCACCGGGACCTCGTCGACGCTCATGCCGGCGGTCGGCTCGTCGAACATGTAGACCTTCGGCTCGAGCGCCATCATCATCGCGACCTCGAGCTTGCGCTGGTCGCCGTGCGGCAGGGCGGCGGCCTGCGCGTCGCGCTTGGCCGCCGAGGCCGACCGATCGCGAGCACCGCCTCGGCGCGGTCGATCAGATCGGCCCTCGCCCGCCACGGGCGGCGCATGTCGTAGTGCACGCCGGCGCTGGGCCTGCACCGCGAGCCGCACGTTTTCGGCGACGCTGAGGCGGGGAAAGAGGTTGGTGAGCTGGAACGCGCGCCCGAGCCCGAGCCGCGTGCGCTGGGGCGCGCTGAGACGCGTCACGTCCTGCCCGTCGATCAGCACCGCGCCGTCGGAGGCGCGAAGCTGGCCGGAGATCAGGTTGAAGTAGGTCGTCTTGCCGGCGCCGTTCGGCCCGACGATGGCGGTGAGTTCGCCGGGCCGGAAGGCGCAGGTGACGTGATCGACCGCGACATGGCCGCCGAACCGGACGGTCAGGCCGCGGGTTTCGAGCGACGGGGTCATCGCTTGTTGCGGATCGGGATATCCATGTCCTCGATCTTGATCTCGCGCGTGAGCTCGGGGATCGCCCACGGCACGTTCGGATCGACCTTGATCTTGAAGGCGTACATCGACTGCAGCGCCTGATGGTCCTCCTTGCGGAAGATCATCTTGCCCTTCGGGCTGTCGAATTCCATGCCCTCCATGACGGCGATCAGCTTCTCCGAGTCGGTCGACTTCGCCTTGTCGAGCGCCGTCACCAGCGCCTCGGCCGCGGCGAAGCCGCCGGCGGTGAAGAAGTCCGGCGGCGCGTTGAAGCGCTTCTCGTGCTCGGCGACCAGCCAGTCGTTGGCGGGGTTCTTCGGGATCTCGTAATAGTAGTAGGCCGCGCCCTCGAGGCCCGGGAAACTTCTTGTAGGCCGCGAGGATCGGCAGGATGTTGCCCGCGCCGGCGAAGCCGATGCCGTAGCGCTCGGGGCCGAGGTCGGCGAGCTTGTCGAGCGGGTTGGTGGCGCCGGCCCACACCGTCCAGATCAGCTTCTTGCCCGGCTTGTCCTTCAGCGCGTCGAACAGGCGCTGGCCGACGCCGGTGAAGTCGGTCGTGTTGGCGGGCGCGTATTCCTCGGCGACCAGGGTCGCGCCGGTCTTGGCGAGCGCCGCCTTGAAGGCGGCCACGCCGTCGCGGCCGAAGGCGTTGTCGACGCCGAGCACGGCGATGTTGACTCCGGGCGCGCCGATCGCCACCGCGTTGGAGATCGCGTCCTGCGACGAATTGCGGCCGGTGCGGAAGATGTAGCGGTTCCACTTCTCGCCGGTGATCTGGTCGGCGACCGCCGGCTCGACGATCAGGATCTTCTTGTGCTCCTCGGCGACCGGCAGCATCGCGATCGTCGCGGGCGAGGAGGTCGTGCCGACCGCGATGTCGGCGCCGTCGTCCTCGAAGGCCTCGGTCAGCGCGCTCTTGGCGAGGTCGGGCTTGCCCTGGTCGTCCTTGGTGATGACCACGATCTTGCGGCCGTCGACCTCCATCGTCCCCTTGGTGGCGTATTCGAGGCCGAGCATGAACCCGGTCTCGGTCTGCTTGGCGTAGGCCTCGAGCGGGCCGGTCAGGCCGCGAATCAGCGCGACCTTGACGTCGTCCGCGCGCGCCGCGCCGGCCGCTGCGGCGAAAACCGCGGCGAAGCGCGATGGCTTTGAGACGAAAACTCATGGGCGCTCCCTGGATTCGGCGACGGCCAGCATTTCGGATCGACATTTTGGCTTTCTCGGCGCCTGGCTCGAACCGTCCGGCCCAAGCTTAGCCTCGCCGCGTCGCGGGTGACAAGGCGAGCGCCAGATTTTTTCTGGCCAATCGCGTGGCGGCCGCGCCTTCCCAAGCGGAACGAGGCGAAACCGGGCTGTCTGGGTCCGGACAGATGGGAGACGGGCGGTCGGGCCGAAGGGCGAAGGCGCGTCATGGATTGCTTGGAGGCAATTCTGCGCGAAAGAGCTTTGAACTCAAGGACGGCCTGAAAGGCCGCCGCCGTAGGCGGTGCGCATTCGCGCATCCTTGACTTCAAAGCTCTTTCGCGCCCCACTCTGCCAAGCAGACAATGACGAGATCCAATCCCGCGCCATCTCATATGTGCGAAACCAGCACACGGGCTTGCGCTGCGCAGGCGGCGCCCCTATAAGGCCGCTCTGGCCGCTTGGCAAACCATGTCGGAGTGTAGCGCAGTCTGGTAGCGCACCTCGTTCGGGACGAGGGGGTCGGAGGTTCGAATCCTCTCACTCCGACCAATATTTCAAAGACTTAGCTGATGGGTAATGTTTTCCGGGTCCGGTGTTGGGTCCGGTGACGCGACCCGGGCGGATTTCCGGTGCGCCCGACCGCGTCGGCGGGTGAGGCGGAACCGTAGAGACAACGTTCGACCCGGTTCTTTGAAAAGACCGGAGCTGTCCGAAGCACCCGACTTTTCGGGGCCGGTGCGCATCAACCCCGCCCACTGAGCCGAGGAGCGCCACGCGCGTAGCGGCGATGCGCTGTAGCACGCCACCCCTCGCGCGAAAGTCGCTGCGAGCAAATACCAGCGCCAGCGTTTCATTTTCGCATGGCTCGCAATCGAGGCTATCTATGCAAACTTGCATCGCGTTGATGCGTTGAGCGCATCCAAGCCCGTTGAGTTGATCCCGGACAACGACAGTAAGGCTAGCGGAAGTCCGGACTGCGTCCGCCGCGCAGGAGAAGGGAGGGGCTAGGGAGGACCCGAGATTGGGCGCCCCGCGCAATTTTCTTTCTCGTTCTGTCCGGTCGTTCCTATATCGCCGGTATGGTCCGCATCGCCATCAGCCCCGCCGCCTTCGAGGCGATAGCCGCGACGCTGCCCGTCGGTTCGGTCGGGTTTGAGCACGAGTTGAACGCGCAGGGCGAGCGCCTGATCTGGCTGGACGCGGCCGTTGTCGACCGACTAGCGTTCCTGCGCCAGCCGGGCGAGACCTACTCCGACGTCATCATGCGGCTGGTGGAGATAAATGCGCGATGACCGAGCCAGCGCCGAGCCCTCGTGTGGGGGGAAAGCCGATGGCAACAAGGCTGTTCAGCCGCTAACCTCTTCAGGTCCGCTTTTAAGGTTGGGATGGTCCTCCCAAAATTCGAGCAAGAAGCGGGTTTCCAATCAGGCCGCGACCCCAGAAACGTCAATCACCTCGATAAACGCCTGTGGTGCATCTTGAGCCGAGCCAGCGGTTTCCTCTGCGATCTTCTTCAAGTGCCAGACGACTTGTTCAAACGTGAGGAAAGAACCATCCGCCGCCGCCCAACCGCGCCGTCGGTTTTGCTGGTAAACCAGAAGCATGATGCCGTGTTTCCCGTCCTGCGCACGGAGGTAGCGTCCTGAGAGCTGGTCCCTCAGCGCCTCTTCGAGCTCCGCCAACGACCAACTCTCCGGCACCTTCACCTCGATAGGTACGCTGGCGTCTGACGCCTTGGCGCGAAGGCGAATGTCGGGCTCCTTCTCGTCGACCACATGAGGTTCGCGCTCCACTGAGTAGGCGCGCCCCTGCCGGTTGCGCAGTTCGTTCGCCACCCACTTCTGAACCTCCGTCTCGTTTTGAAGGTTCTTGACGATCCGACCTTGCGCGAAGTCGCCGTGCAGCGCGACGTGTTGGATGTCAAAGAGGCGGCGAGAGGCGACCTCTCGCAAATCCGCGGGGGTCGTTGGCGCTAGGTCAAAGTGCTGCTCAAGTGCGTAAGCTTCCGATGGGAGCCAAGGTGCATGTTCGGCATCCTGTGCCGCGCGCGCGAACGCCAGCTCGCGAAGGCGCCGGGGTTCGACAGGGAAGTCTTTCAATTCAGCCCACCTGTTCAACGCAATGAACGTCGCACGTCCCGGAGTGCCGGCAAACCGGCTGAAGGCATTGCTGCGGGCATCCTGCGCCCGGTCCCGGTCGTCCGGTGAATAGACCACACCGCTGGGACGCACCGTGTCCTGATCGACGCTAATGGTCCGAAAGGCGACGACAATAAGCCGCTCTAGAATTTCGAAAGGTAGCTGGAGTGGATCGTCGCCATGGCCGACGGGAACTTCGCCGAACAGAAGCGGGAGAAGGTATTGGCCCAACTGAGCCTGTGCCCCCTCGTCGAGGGAGTCGAGCCTTGCGGTGAGAGCCTCGATCGCGCTTACCGGATCGGTCGCGAACGCCGCCGAGAGGTAAACAGCGGCAGCTTCCTCGTCTGGTGGAGACCAGAGACGCTCAAGAGCAAGAGCCGCCAATCGACCCTTCATATCGTCGGAGGCCATGCCCTGGCAGAGGATTTTAAACACAGGTGAGAGTAGTGCCGGCGGGATAGTTGCCTCGCGCTGGAGTTCCTCCCAGAGAGGCTCAAAGACCGCTGCCGCAACCTCCTGCGGTCCGTACACCAATTCCTGCAAGATGCCGTGGGTTGGCTGTTTCCCCATCGCGCCGATCTGCGAGCGAACCTCGGCCATGAGGACGTTGGCGACCTCGCGAGGCCAAGCTGCGGCTAGAGCGCCAAACCAGGGCGGAAACCCATTTATTTCAAGCGTGGCGTACTCAGAGGCTCGAGTCGCATCGGATGATGTCAGACTTGATGGCCAATCGGGGGTTGCTTTGGCGTCGACAGAAACAGCGGCAATCCCCATGCAGTCGACCATGCGGATGGTGTTCCTATTGTCAGCGGGGCGTTCACTTACAAGCTTGGGGCGCCATCCACGCCAGAACCCAATGAGGGCATCACGGAACGCCGCTGTCACGTCAGACCCAACCATTGGCTCGATCGCTGTAACGTCGTCGATCGCGTAGCGATTGGTATCCCCCAACGCGCTGCTCAGAAGCCGCCACAGGGCAAACAGTCCGCCCTCGTCAACGCTCTCGGGCGAGGGCGCGGGAAGCTGACGTAGCTGCTCGGGGTTGGCCCGTAGGTCGTCCAAAAATTTGGCCCACTCTCGATCGCGTTCTGCCGACTCCGCTTCGCGCTGCTGGCGCATCGCTTTCTGTTCTTGGGTAAGCCGGAGCTCCTCTTCAGAGATTGGCCGAGGCGGGGAAAGAAAGGCGTTGAGATAATCGCGCGTCGCGGCGTTGGAGTTCGCGAGAGACCTCTGTCGAGCATGGCGTCCGATTTGTCGCTGTCTCGCCAAATGCTCAACGCAGCGTTGAGCGCTAAAAGGCGCGCGTCCTCCAAAGTTTGCGCCTGGAGGTCGGACAATGTCCAGTCAAGATCCTCTCGACGCAGTCCCGGCGACCATCCGAGGACTTCCATCTGAATAATCCTCCTGAGAGGCATGCCGAATAACATGGGATGTCCAGTGAATTGCTCGGCAGCACGCCAGAAGGCGGCGCGGCGGCGAGCCGCGGATGCGTGAGGGGCGGTTTCCAGATCGGCGTTCTTGCCGCGCTGCCGATCGAGCCGGCCCTCACCCAAGCGAAGGGCAGCATCAATGGCGCCTTCGGCGGTTCTTGTTCGGTCGGGCCAGTTCGAGAAGTTTCAGGGCCGCAGCTACGACAGCTGGCGTAAGCGCCTTCTCGGCTTCTGTTTCCTGATATGTGCCTGGAGGCGCAGGCGGACCCATCAGGCTCATGAAGCCAGCGAGTAGGCACTCGACGTCAGCACGGCTCGTCAGGCGAGCGACGAGTTCTGGCCCATGAATTTGCAGACCATAGTTTTCGTCTCGCTGTTCCA
Source organism: uncultured Alphaproteobacteria bacterium (assembly GCA_963724785.1). GTDB lineage: Bacteria > Pseudomonadota > Alphaproteobacteria > Rhizobiales > Beijerinckiaceae > Roseiarcus. The sequence goes on from CAVRWC010000003.1 coordinate 85,907, forward strand.
CACTTAACTCGCCGAGTATCCCGAGCAGCTCGTCGACGGAGATGTGTTGCGGTACCAACTGACCAAGCGCGGTCCAGACGAACTGCCCAGGGAGCTTTGCCGCATCGTTCTTCACGAGATTGCGAAGACGCATAAGCCGAGTGTCATCGGCAACAACCACCAAAGCGCCTACGCCGTAGATCAGGGTGTAGCGATCGGTGAACGGGCCGAACACCGCTTCCAGCGCGATATCGTTGCAGGCCGCCAGCCGCCCCAATTCGATCATGAGAAGTAGCAAGAGGCGAGCGTTTTCTGCCGCCTTGTGAGCCTCCCACAGTGAGCGAATACAAGCGACCATATCAGGCGTCGAGAGGCGGCGGAGGCTCCGTCGCTCGAAGAGGCCCAAGCGATCGCCACTCGCCACAATTCGCTCGATCGCGCGCTTGAGCGCGGCAGCGCGCGTTGCCAACGAAAGGCTGGCGGGATCACCATTTTGGAGCAGCAATCGCGGATCGCGAGCGATCACTTCCCGCGCTACGTTGATCCCAGATCGATAACCAAGCCGCCGTCTGAGACATTGAGGGCCGGACTAAGTCGATGCCGTAGGTGGTGGCAAACAACAGTTGGAAAATATCCGCAACTGATGCGTTCGCCTGACGGCGTCTCAGGAGCCACCGCGCCGCCAGATAGCTGCGAACGACGCCCTGATTGTCGTTGTGCAAGCGAGCGAGGCCAAATGTGGCCGGGTCAAACACCGCGCGTGACAGTAGTCTTTGGTGATGTTCCGGGGACCAATCGGGAAGGATGGCCGCGAGGTCGAACTCGGGCGCGACCGGCCGAAGATCGAACTGGAGTCTGGGATTATAGGTTTGTCCCCTGCGGCCGAAGTCGAGCGCAGCGCCGATGTGCTCAAGCGCTTCCATGGCCCGCGTCGTCGGTAATTCGTATTCGTGTCGGTAGCGCTGAGGGCTGGGCTCACGCAGCCGTTCGATTAGGCTGGTCTCAAGCATGTCTGCAAGTGTGCCGATGCGGCCGCATCGCCGCCAATAGTCGACCAACCAAAGGAGATCAAGGGGGCGCGCCGCTAGGCTCCAGAGGTCCGCATCATCAATCGCGGCTATGAACTGATCGACGCGCTCGACCCCACTGTGCGCCGCAAACCGTCGCACGCGCTCTCGATCCAGAGGAGCCATGAGGACAACTAACGGCGGCTCCGCCTGCTTGTTGGCGGCCCTTGGGCGCTCGCTGCGCAGTGCTCGCGCAAGTTCTTCATGGGGAGCCGGGGGCTTGACCGGCAGTTTCGGAACGGGAAGTGCGCGAACGAATTGCAACAAGTGAGCCCTGAACTCCCAATCAGTGTAGCGCCCCGAGAGAACCACGTGCGCGCGTCCAGCAGCGCCTTCGATGCCGTCCGCTAGTTTCCGGAACGCGGCCTCTAGGCGGATGTTGTCAAGTTTGGCCTCGTCCACGCGATCCACGAATATCCAGGCAGGTGATTGGGACGCCTTCCAGGTCTCAAATTGCTTACGATCCTCAGCATTGAGACAGACGGGAAGGCCCTCTCGGGCGACTTCCTGGACGGTGGTGGAGAACGCGTAGCTGCCGACGTTGCGTTGTAGCTCAGCCCGAGCAGTTAGCTCCTCCGACTTGCCGCTGCCTGCTTCGGCGAGGATGACGACGCGGTGCTTCTCCAGAAGCATCGACCAATCGAGGCTGCCGTTGAGACGCCCCATCAGGAAGCGCGTCTCGGCCTCTGCTGGCTCTTTCGTCGCCCCAGTCAACGAACTGGCGGTTGAGCTGAATGAAAGGCACTACGACGCTCCCACCCTCAAGCGTGAGTATACTCGCGACTACGGCGCGGCCCAATCCAGAGTTACCATTTTTGTTTGACCACTACCCTGCCCGTCGGTTCGGTCGGGCTTCGAGCACGAGCCTAACGCGCAGGGCGAGCGCCTTCAGCCGCCAAACCGCTTCGCTGCGCCTGGAGATTTGCGGATATGCATTGTCCGAAAGCCTGATCATGATCATTCACGCCCCTCTCAAGAGCGCGCCGTTCGCACTCCTGGGCGATCCGTGCTTGAAACTTCGCCAGCGTCCTCAGCAGCACCTGTCTTGTGCCATCCTCCGACAGGAAATTCCGGGTCGCTCCGGGACCTCGCTTGCGATCCTCAACCCTTCCGCGACAGCCTCGCGCTGCGAATTGGTCACGGCGTTCATTTCCTGGCACATGGCATCAAAGTCACCCCTCCCGCTCATCTTGCACAATTCGTCCCTGGGGAGCGGTGCGTGCAGGATCACCTCGTTCTGGCTCACGCTCGGCGCGGAAATGAAACAGAGCGTCGGATTCAGCCCCATTTCGTTTACGGTAGCCCTCAACCGATGCAACGAAGTGAGGATCGGCCCAGAGGGATGGAATATCGAGGATGACTTCTTCCTGCTTGGCTACATGCCGAAAGACGGCCCCCGTCACTGACCTCGCGTCGGTCTCGTCCATAATGCCATCGAACCTCTCTGCAAATTCGAGGTCGAGGCTCCAGCTCGTCGGCCCTTCCTCGAACAGCACGCCTTCAAGGAGAAGCGGTCCCAATTCACGTTGTTCTTCCAGGCGATAGAGATGGCGTTTCCGATAGACCGGCTCATCACGCGCTTCGCGATAGCGGCCAGGAAGCTTCTTAGCGTTGGTCTCCAGCGCGGCCGCGATCTGCGCCTTCTCTTTTTTATCCTGGTTCCAGCCGCGCTGCCACCGGCCCAAAGCTTTAAGGAACTCGTCGCTGAACATGCCGCCTCCTTCCGTTATCTATTATGCGGCGGTCCCGCCAGCGGGAGCCCGGTAGCAGATCAATACGAGAATGGACCATTCAAGGCGAGGCTTAGGAGATGGATCAGACGTTCAAGAAGCAGGTTTCGTGGTCGCTCTCGACTTCTTTGCCACCTTCGTTTCCGACCCACCAGCATTCGCCGAAGTTTTGGGAGCAACTCGGTCGGACGGTCGCGACGTTCGGCTGCCTCGAAGAGGTCCGGGCATGAGGGGGGGGCCAGGCGCCGTCATTTGTTAGACTGAAACCTGGCGACCATACCGAGGCGACGACGCGCACAAACTCTCGCGCTCTTTCCGGCTCATTGGATTGCAGGCCAGGGCGTGCACCCCCGACCTCCGCGCTCTGTTTTAGCGCCGCCTCACCGCTCGCATGACGACCTAGAGACCCGCCCTTGCGCCTTCGAATTTGTTTTAGCAGCCCGGCGGGCAAATGATGGGTTCGCCGGGGTCGGAGCCCGATTTCGGTCGGAATTCCTGCTTCGGTTCCAAGCGATATAACTCCGATTGCCGCCGTCAGCTCACTTGAGACGTTTCTCCTCTGCTCCGCCTAGCATGCGGGGAGCAAGAAGTTTGTCGTTACAAGAGCGCAAATCGCGCCTAGCGGCACTTGCGCAGGCACAAATTCATTCCCATGTTCGCTTCGAGGAGAAATTTTGTAATGGATAGAGCGAATAGCAATTCCGCAAAGAGCGCCCGCGTGCTTGCCGCGCGTACGGCAATAGTGAAGGAGCTGAACGACGCGGGCTGGAGGCCCACACTCCTATCGGGCTACTCGAATCGGGTACCGGGTTACGATGCCGAATGGGCAGTCGGCATGCGTGGCGCTAAAGGTCCAGACTAAGACAAGGGGCAAGACCCTTGAAACGGGCTGGATAGGCTGGGCCCAGAAAAAGGCGGGCAATTGGGGCGCGCCCCTGACGAATACGGACTACATCCTGATGGCGACGCCCTATCAGGGCGGACTGGGGGTGTGGATGTTCCCCACCGCGGAGGTTCGCGACCGTCTAGAACTCTTGCAGCAGCGCCACGCTCGGCTGCATCGAGCACCGTCGGGGTCCCTGTGGTTGAACCTGTTTGATGTAGTGAAGAAGCCTGCAGAATTAAAAAACTTCGCGCGGGGCAGGCCGCCGATGTGGGTCCTAGCCTTCGAAGTGTCAGAGGAGTCTGAGAACGGCGGACTCCAAGTGTTCGAGGACAAACAGGCCGAGCCGACGCAGCCACCGTCCGGGCTGACCGCCTTCAGCAATGGTCAGCTCATTGACGAACTGATGCGACGCGGTCTGCGGTCTTTCAGCTTCGGTTAGAAAGTCGATGCGGCTCGGAGCATTGGCGCTGTTCAGGCTCTGTCTGGACACTGTGTTGCGGTTGTCGTGTAGGGCCTGCGTCAACGGCTTTCCCAGCAAGCGCTGTCGCACTGTGGCGACTGCCGATTTTGTGGCCTGCTGCGCGCCTGATCGAGACGCAGCGAGCACGTTCGATGTTGGTCATCAGGCCGCAAGTTGCCGGCATTGCGTGTTGGCGGACGATGATTCGAGCTACGCGGAAAAGTGGGTGACGGAGTGAATCAAGCGGCGGATTTCATATCGGCGGCTTCTTCGATTCCGTCTTTGTCAATTTTACACCGTCGATGACTTTCGGCAACTGGTTCTGACCGCGTAATCGCCGCCAGGTCTTCGAGGCCGCCATCACCAGCTTGAACACCATGAGACGCGCGGTGTCCTGCGACAGCGCGCCCTTCATGCGGACGGTGCGGTGTCTCACCGTCGCGAACACGCTCTCGATCGGATTCGAGGTCCGCAGATGGTCCCAGTGATCGGCGGGGAAGTCGAAGAACGTCAGCAGCGTCGGACGATCCTTGATCATTTATAGACGGCCTTGTTGTATTGGGTGCTGAGTTCTCGGCGTATGTCGTCATACGCCACGGCCCGGTTCGGCGACAGCCAGATCTCGCGCTTATACTCGTGTGCATCGGCGCCCATCGACCGGGGAAGCCGGTCGTGTACGTCTATGGTCTAGTTAATCCAGAAACGCCGACTACGCGTCGTCGGGAACGCCTCGTCGAGGGCTTTCCAGAACCCCGAAGGCGCCGTCGCCGGTGGCGGCTTGCGGCGCCACGGCCAAGGCCCGGGCTTTAAGTCGACGAGCAGTTCCTTCCAGCAACGCTCCCGCATGCCCAAAAAAGCCGATCAGCCGCCTTCGCGCCCATCAGCACCAGCACTCATTCGGCCTGCGGCTCCATGTGCGCCTGCAAATAGACGCCGTCCGCCCAGACGTAGACGTATTGGCGCGCCGATAAATCGCGCCTCTGCCATTGGCGATATTCGTTTCTCCATTTGCCCTTTAGGCGCGCGATCACCGCCGACGATAAATTGGGCGCGTCCTTGCCGAGCAAGGCGGCAAGCGCTTCCTGGAAGTCGCCCGCGGAAATCCCGCGCAGGTAGAGGACCGGCAGCAGCGCGTCGAGGCTCTTCGTGCGCCGAGCCCACTTGGGAAGATATTCCAGGCGTCACTCATCCGCGCACCTGTCGTTGCGCCCCGATCGCGAGCCTTCGGCTTTTGCACGTCCACCGCTCCGATCCCCGTCTGGATCGCGCAGTTCAGCATCATACCCGTGACGCCACCATGTGCTGGCGCCCGTCGGAGAGAACCAGCTCGGCGTTGGAGTTCAGGAACGTCTCGAACTCCGCCTCGACCGCTTGGGCGATGACCCGGCGCGCCCCGGCTCGCAGAATTTCGGTGAGTGGATCATCGCTCGCCCCTTTCTGTCGAAGGGAAACGACTTCGATCCGTCCATGGCGTAACGCTCCTTCCGGGAAATGGGGGCGGCTTCAGCACCAACCCCGTTACGCCGCCTTCCTCATTCCGTCACCCAGTTTGCCGCATAGCTCATGATTCTGACGCTGCCAAAAATTCGTCGCGCTCGCGATCCTACGGATGAAGGCAATCGGTGGGTTCATGACCCGCTTGCGCGATCAGCCCATTTTGAGAGCACCGCGCCGAGCGGCGACGAGGTCGCCGGCCCCCGAGCCCGCGCACTTGTTCATCTCGCCCAGCGCGTCAAGAGCATCGGGAGCGCGGGCGACAGGCGGCCTAGTGTTGCCCGCCGGTGGCGCACCCGGCGTCTTGAGCAGCGGCAGGGAATCGTCCGGCAGCGACCCGCGTTCCTTCGCCAATCCCGCCCATTCATCCGCTGTCAAGGAGCTGAGGCCGAGGTGCTCGGCGAGCGCCATGTTCATGATCCGCGTGTCAAGGAAGTGGTTGTCACGCTGACCGCCGCGGATCTTCCAGAATTTGTGCGTTCGGCCGCGCGTGGCCGTCTCCGCGAGGAATTCCGCGGTTAACTGACGAAAATAGGTCTCGTGAGCCAAGAGCCGAAGTGGCAATAGCCCTCGGGATCGACCTCGGCCCCGCCGCGCAGGCCGTCCTTGCGCAAATCGGCGTAGAACCCGCCCTTGAGCGGCCACGTCCCGACCGGCCAGATTTTGCATCCCTTCTTGACCTTGCGCCCCGAGAGATCGATGTCGACGAGCGAGGCGCGTCGATCGGCGGCTTGCCCAGCCGTCGCGGCCGTCGAGGGCGAAGAGCATGTCTTGGCCGGTCATCGGATGCAGCCGCTCGACAATCGCGCACCGTTGCATAGACGATGTGGCTGCGATAGCCGAAGTCGATTCCGAGCGCGTCGATCCGCGCGTCGGCGCAAAGCGTCGGGGAAGTCGCGGCCGAGCGTCTTGGCAAATGATACAAAGAGCGTTGCCGCTTCCGGGCGCATCGCTCAGCGACCCCGGCGCTTCGGTCGAGCCATCGCAGTAAAACGCATCGACGACCCAGCTCTGGCGGTCGGGCGCGATCGCCAAAACCTCGACCCAGATCCCGCGCATTTGCACGTCGGCCGCCGCGACCAAGAGCAACCCTTTCGGCGGCACGTGGCCGCGCGGCGGCGCGTCTTCGCGCCGTTCCATCAGCCGGACATGGTCGGGCGCGTCGCCTCTCATTTCAAACGGCAGGCCGAGCCAAAGATTGCGGAACGTCTTCAGCCTGGCGGGGTCGTCGCCGGCGGCAAGCGAGGCCTTGGCGATTTCGTCCCACGGCACAAACGGGCTCGACAGCGCGTCGAGGTGATAACTTGGAAATGCGCCCGGCCGGGGCGCGGTGGCGATCCATCGGCCGCCCCGGATCATGTCGATTTTTTGATGGTTTTCGACGATCGCGCCGCAACACGGCGCGACATAATAGGCCTTGTGCGGGAATCGGGCTCGAAACAAAAGTTTGGCCCAAACTCGAAAACGAACGCGTCGCCGCACGCGGGGCAACACACATGCCATCGGCGCTGGTCGCCCTCCTCATGGCGACGCTCGATTTTCGAGCCGCCCTTGATCGTCGGCGTCGAAACGTCGGCCTTTTTCCAGTCGCCCGACGCCAGGAAGGAAATCTGCCGGCCGTCGGATATCTCGAGCGGGTCGCCCTGGCCGTCGAGATCGTCGGGGTATTGGTCGATCTCGTCGCGAAGCATGACTTGATCGTGTCGGACCGGAGATCGGCGGCGGACGTCGCGATCGCCAGGGTCAGCGAGCCGCCGGGATAGCGCTTGGTGTACGTCGTCGAGCCTGCGACGAGCGCGAGGTCTGCGGCACGACCTTCTTCAGCGGGCGTCGGACGCCTTGATCGCGGGGTCGAGTTTTTCGCGGTTGAATTTCGACAGCCCGAGTCGGTCGGCTGGATCACCATCGCCCGGCACGGCGCGCGGTCGATCATGGCCGAGCGCGGCGATCAGCATCACGGTGAAGCCGGTCTGCGCCGCCTTCATGACCGCGATTTCGTTCTCGATCGTTCGGGGCCGAGCATGTCGAGCGGCTCGGCGATGTAGGGCGTCAGGCTCATGTCGTAGGCCGCGCCGGCGCGCGGGCCGTCGGGCACGACGAGGTTCGCGCTCGCCCATGTTGAAGGCGTCATCGGCGATGGCGGCCGAAGCGCGGCGGCGCAGGCCGCGCCGAATCTGCGCACGCCGTCCTGCCTCGCCGAAATCATCGACCGTCTCCCCGCCAGCTAATGCGGGTGAACTCAGCGAATGGGGCTTGGCGTGCGCTGGGTTCGAATACAAACCAGGCGAAAGGAGTGCCTGCGCTCGCCGTGCGCGGGCCTTGCCAGCCCTCACGGTGCATCGTCGGCAGGCGCTCTATTCCCGACCAGGTGCGACGTAAATGGCAATCCATCAGGTCGCTACGGGCCGTCCCCTCATACGCCATCAGCCGCAGCAACGCGACGAAAGGCAGTCCGAGGTTGAGGCCATTTCGGATGAAGGCGTCAGCCAATTTGTACGGCGGATTTGTAATGATGGTGGAGACCCCCAAGGGCGGCTTACGCTCCATCAAGAAGTCGATCGGCGTCTCGATTCCATCATCTGCGCTGTCGTAGGCGACGAGATCGTGCGCTACAACCGTGCAGCCAGCGGCGCGGAGCTCGCAAACGATGGCGCCGCGACCGGCGCACGGCTCCCAGATTGCGCCGTGACGATCAACCTCGCCCGTGCGCAGCAGCGCGCGGACGGCACAGGCTGGAGTTTCATACAGATCATGCCCGCGGACCCTCAGGGGGGCGCGAGCCCCGCTCAGCCAGGGGGCGACTTTCGTTGCGCTGTCCCGCGTGAGCGTCACACCAACTCCTGAAAACTCGGACGCCCTGTTTCCAGATCGGCGGGCGTGTGGGGTTCGCCGAGCGTCGCTTGCCCGCCCTCGTCGGCATCTGCAGGCGCCACGGACGGGGCGGTCGCCTGTTCGACCGCGCGCGAGGCTTCTTCGCGCTGTTCGCGGACAAGCGCGCCCACCACAAGCCGCACCCCGGAAACGCCGGAGTTGGCGGCGGCCGAAGTCAGTTCGTCAATTCTCGCCAGCGCAAGGTCGAGGACGCGCACAAACGCTAGCCCGCATTCGGTGCCGGCGCGCTCGAATTGCTCCGCCGGCAGGAGACGGCCGCGCCTCTCCTCGAGGTCGAGCTGCAAGAGGTCCGCTGCGAGCCCGGCGCGGCGCGCCTGCTCGCGCGCCAGGCCGGGGTCCGACGCGAGATCGAGCGGCGCCGGGGTGCCCGATGAGCCGCGCCCGTTGAGCTCGCGCACCGCGTCTGCCGCCCCGCCCGCGGCGCGGTCGAATTCGCCCACGCTAACCAGCTTGGTGCTGTTCGGCCCCAGGCGCGATTTCAGCAGGCCCTGCGCCTCGAGGCGCGCGACCCGCCGTGAGATCGCGGCTTTGTCGCGCCCGCGCATACGCGCGAGCTCGCTGATGCTAACCCAGCCGATCGCGCTTTCGGCCTGGTCAGTCATAACAATCGGGCGCAGCGCTAAAACGAAAACCCATTCCTCATGCTCTTTGCCAAAATTCGCGAGCCAGGCGCGGCTGCTCGCGCTCGTGCGCGCAAGCCCTACGCCGGGCGGCCCGCACGGGTGGGCCGATCGCCGCGAAGCCCGAGCAGCGCGGAAGCCGCGGCCGCGCCTTCTTCAAACTCGCTTCGCGGCGCAGCGGCCAGGGCCGCGGCCGCTTTCGCTGGCGACAAGGCGGTCTCGAAAGCGAGATGGTGCGCGAGGCCCTCGCGGCCTCTGGCTTCTTCGTGGTTGAGGATTGCCGCGATCCGCGTCCGCCTGGCGTCGGCGTCGTGTCGTGCGAGTTCGGCGCTCATGGTTTAACTCGTTTCCTTTGGTGACGGAAGCGCCGCCGCGCTGGCGGTCTTATGCGGCGTCGGCGGCCCTCAGGCTCGGCGGCTCAGGTTGTCGATACTGGGTCCTTATCGGCCGAACCTCGCGCTCGAACGTTGTCGGCGCCACGGTCGCGAGCTCGGCGCAGGCCTCGACCATCTTCGCGAGGATTTCCACGCCGGCGCGTTCTGGGGGAGAGAGGCGATAGTGTTCGAAAGTTTGGTCTTGGATCCAATTCTTCCGCGTGTACGAGCGCTTGAAGTCCCAGGGATTCGGGCCAGCATAAGAGTGGTTAGGGCGGCGCGAGATCGTCGGCCACGCTCCGCGGTCGCCGCCCATGTCAACGATGAAGCCCTCAGAATCGGCCTCCACCTTTCCATCGATGTCGTCCGTCCAAACTCTGACCTCTTTTGAAACGACGACCTGCGGCGGATGCGCGGCGGGTACCTGTCCGCATCTATGTCCGCGATCGGAGCCGCCCCTTGCGGCAGGTCCGCGTTGGAGGCGGCGATCAGGGCCGTAGCCTGGATCCACGCATCGTACAGAGGCTCCGCCAAAGCGCGGACCTTCTCGACCTCCGCTCGCCATCCCGCGAGGCGCTGGCGCGCGGCCACGGCTGCAGCGTACGCTGCAAGCTTCGCCTCCTGTGCGTCGGCGGCACGGCGCGCGGCCTGTCTGAGTTCAACCTCGCCGCATATTTTCTCAAGCAGCGCGCCGCGGTGCACAAACTCGCCCGGCGCGCCTCTTCCTCACCCACATGCCTGGTGATCGTCGCAGCCGGGGCGTCGTCTTGCGCGAGAATTGCCTCAAGCCTCGATGGAGCCGCAGCCAGGTCTCGCTCGAGCGCGGCCTTGTCCACCTCGAGCAGAGCTGAGGCCGAGGTGAGTTGCTCGACCGTTGCTTGCTCGTTGCGCAGGACGGCGCGAACTTCATCCAGGCGATCGGCTTCTTTCATTGGATGGGCTCTCCTGAAACGGCAGCGGGTCGGAGGAAAGGTTCGGTCGCGCGCCGGGCGTTCGAAAAGCCCGGCGCGCGACTTTTCTGGAGGCCGCGGCCGCAAAACGACGGCCCCCAAGGTCGCCGGCCGCTCAATGTCAAAAACGGGCGGCGAAGCTGAGAATTGAGGGATCGTGCGGAAAGGCTCAGCCATGCGCGGCCTCGCCTTTCGACGTGACGGCGCGGCGGCCGGCCGCGAGGGCGCCAAGGCTACGACCGTTTGAAGTGCGGGCGACAAATCCGTCGCCCTTCGGCGAGATCACGCCGAGCGGGCGCCGGCCATCGTAGACCCTTGACTCCGCCGGCGGCGGCGCGCCCTCGCGGCGAGTGCGCTTGCGGGCGGGGGCGGTCATTCGGGCTCCCTCGCCATCGGTTTCGGGGCGCGCGGCGATCCGTGCTGATGCTGAAGCCCGATGACTCCCCGCAGTTCAAGGCCTTCCCGTAGAAATCTCCCGCACGGACAGCCGCCGCCTCACATCGGCGGGCCGCAACAACTTTGATTCCGTTGTCCAGCTCAAGGGGAAGGCGAAAGATGGAAGCCCTCAGATCACCACGCGCGCTCATTAGGCTCGATCCTTCGATCCTGCGGATTGCAGCGTGCTAGCGTAGTGCTATCGGTATCGTTGGCTAGGATTCAAAGGTGCTTTCGTCGCGGCTATTGAATGCACCGTTTCCCGTCCGATTGAACTCTTCCATCCGTCGTTCCGCGGCGGCCAAGCGGCGCGCGGGGAAAGCGAGGGCCAGGAGGACCCGAAACTCCAGAGGGCGAACCCCCGGCCTGATGACGTCGAGGCCTCGCTTCAAAGTATTGTTTCCCGTCGAGCGCCTGAGGGCGCTATGACGCAGCGCGCCAGGCGCTCGCCGCCACCCGCGGCCAAGTGAGGGTTAAGGGAGATCCGCGACAAGCTCCTTCTCGGCCGCGGTGCCTTCGACCGAGAGCACCGCCTGGCGCCTGGCCCGGCGAGCCGGATCTCGAACGCCTCGTCATCGAGCGCGCCGAGTTTTTTTTGCCAGCACGACGATTGCGAGTGGGTGACGCCGAAGTCCTCGAGCTTTGGCGTAGCAGCCTGCGACTTGAAAAGCCGGATTGGTTTTGCCGCGCCCGGTCCTAATGGCATCGAGGCCTCGCTTCAAAGTAGCCGCTTGCCGATCATCGACCCGACGACGAGGTCGGCCGTCCCCACTTCACAGCGATCTTGGCCGCCCCGCCGAAGCCGGTCTCAATTTTTTCGCCGCTCGCGTATTCAGCAATTGCACGAATGAAGGTTACGAAGTCGCCGTCGTCGGCCGACGACATCTTGTTTGCGGCGGAGGCGCCGCACTCCTCGCAAATGAATTTCCAGCACCTCTTCGCGTAAGACGTTTCCCAAGTGTCCAAGGCCAGGGAAGCACGTTTACCCCGTCGCGCGTGTCCCCCGCGCCGAACTTACGAGCGCCTTCTTCCGCAAGGTCAGCGAGCGCCCTCAGGCGCGCGACCAATGGGTCAATGCATGTTCCTCGAACGGGCGGCCCGCGCCAAGGCACAAACCGTTCACCGCTCTCGCGCTCGCTACGCTGTTGCAAATGCCTGTCGTAAGCATCGAGATACGCAATTTCCCGCCTGTTCGTCGTTTCTCGCGTAGCCGAAGGACCATGTTCCCGCTCTCGTTCCGAAATGGCGGCTCCCGCGGAGAGCTCCGGCTCGAAGGCGGTCTGCATGCCTGGCTCGAGGGCCGCATCTCGCTGCGCGATGGAGGGTAAGCCCCGCGGCAGCAGCAGGTACGGGGGAAACAGCTCTTCGACCCCTGTGATCGCCGATATAGAAACTCCGTGCGCTCTGTCGAGCGCGGCTGCGAGCGCGGACGCGAGATCCCTGATTTCATAAGTCTCCCGAAGAATGTCGGCAGGCGCCGGTGTATTCTCCACGTCAAGCATCAGGCGGTTCAATTCAATCGCGACCCGTCCAGCGGCCGCCTCATCTAGGCGCGCAAACATCTCCGCGCCTTTTAGCCTTTCTTTAAGCGCGGCGAATTTCCCTTTTGGCAAAAGATTGTCATCTTTGGGCGTAAGGGCTGCTCGAAGATCCTTAACTCTCTCATAGGGGACGCGCGTCGACATTGAGCGCCGCGCGGATTTCCTACTGCTGGCCTTCGGCGTAACTCGCCGGCGCGTATGACGAGCGCCGTTTCGCATGTTCATCGAGACCATCCGCGTCCCTCCGTCCGCTTGGATAGCGAACTTGGCCGGATTGAAAGCAGCCGGCCGCGCCCATTTTCAATCCTAGCAAAGCACGGTGATCACCCTACGATAGCTCCACGGCATCAGTTTTCCACAACATCGAGACCGACAGGAGCAAATTGGCCCGATGACGCCTTCCGCCGCCGCGCGCGCCGCCGTCGTTGAGTTGCGCTTCGACGCGATTGGCGAGCTCTCGCAGCTGCTCGGAAGCTTCGCGCGGAGCGCGGAAGAAGCCGCGTGGCGGCGCGCGGCGGCAACGCTCGAGCTGCACCTGAAGGGCGCCCCGCGCGACGCTCGTCGAGGTGCTGGCCAACCTGAGGGCAATTCGCGACCAGAAGGCCGCCGCATTAGCAACTCCCCGAAGGCTTCGCCAGCTGCGTTAGGCGCGATCAGCGCCAGGACGGCGCAGAAAAACGCGACAGAACGGCGCACTCCCTCCAAGCGCAAAGCAAACCGCAGGAACCCCTCGCCGCGCCCACCAACTCCCTATCTCGGCTGAAAATTTCCATCTCGGCGCTCGCGAGCGCCCAACGACGGGGCTCTCCATGAGTCGCTGGATTCGCAGCTACATTGACGACCTGAGCGACCCAAAAATTCAAAATCTCGCGCCAACGGACCACAAAATCTGGACCAACGTCCAGCTTGTCGCCGGCCTGGCTGACGGCGACGCGCCTGGGTCGAATGGGACGGTCCGTCTCGGCGATCTCGCCTTCCATCTGCGCATCAAGGAGCAACAACTCGTCCGCCGCCTCGAGGTGCTGGTCGCCGCCGGCCTGCTCGATCGGGACGGCGGCGGCCCTGCGCCTGCGCGACTGGTCGATGCGGCAGCGCAGAGAGTGACGCGTCGGCGGGGCGGGTCCGCGACTGGCGGGAAAGACAGGGAAAGGGTGCTGAATGTAACGTTACAGAGCCGTTACCGAAAACGCCTCGCGGCGGTCACGACGGCGTTACGCCGGGCGTTTCCGAAACCGGCCGCCAGCCGTTGCAGAAACCGGTCCGGACGCGACCCGCCGCTCGTTTCCGGTAACGGCTCTGTGTCGCACCAGAGTGGGATTTCGAGCTCGAAGAGTGGAAACCGTCGTCATCGGTTAGCGCTTACGCTGCGCGGGCGCAGGACGACGACGACTTGCTCGCGAAATTGAAGAACGCTGCCGGCGGCCATCTCGCTCGAGGCTGCGCCAACGTCCGCGCCGATCCGCGCCATGCTCGCTGCCGGCTGCGACCTCGAGCAGGACGTTGTGCCGTTTTTCCACGAGCGCATCGCAGAGCTTGACCCGCCCCTTGGCGAACCTCGGCGCGCCATGGCTTTCCGCGGAGGATGCGCACTTTTCCGGCGGCCCGCAAAGCAGACAGGCGGGCGCCCGGCGCGCCGGGAGGCGTGGCGCCGCCCACAACCTTCGTTTCGATCGAGGACCCGGTTCTGGCCGTCCGCCGTCGCCCGCTATCGCAAGGAACGGGGCGGCCGATCTCCGCCGACGACAAAAAATCCGGCGCGTCCGGGCGGACCGCCCGGATGGTATTTTCCCACCCCACTGGCTGTCGCCGCCCATCGAGCCGCCGCAGGAGCTCCGCCGGTTGAACGCGCCCGAGCTCGATCTCAGGCGTGGGCTTTGGGGCGCGCCTCGACTGCTTGCCAGATCACGGCGTATCTCGGAGGTCGCGCCCAGGCGAACCTGGTCGCTGGCGATCGAGGTCGCCCGACGCCGCGCGCGACCGAAACTTGCGGAGGCCTTCGCCGCCCGGCGCGACGCGGTTGGATTTGTGCAGCGCGCAAGCCTGGCGGAATGAACGATGGATCGAGGCTAACGGGACGAAGCCGATGATGACGAGATCGCCGATCGACGCCGAGATCAAGCCGGACGATCCGCTGCGGCTTGCAGTCGCCGCCGAGATCGCCTTTCCCCGCGGCGGCATCACCGCAAAGGGCCTCAGGAAGGAGGCCATGCGAGGCCGGTTGCAGATGTGGCGGATTGCTGGTAAGGATTATACGACATTATCCGCAATCGAGGATATGAAAGCCAAATGTCAATCGCAAAGGGCGCCCGCCTCTATCTCAAGCAGGGCGACGGGCGAAAGCCGCAATGGATCATCAAGGACGGTCCAAGCGGACGAATTGCCACTGGCTGCGCTGCGGGAGAGCGTGAAGCGGCTGAACGAAAGCTCGCCGAATACATCGCGCAAAAATATCGCCCCTCGCGCGAGAAGTCGCGCGACCCGTCTGCCGTCAAAATCGCCGACGTCTTGAACATCTACCTCAATGAGGTGACCGTCGCGCGGCCGAAGGAGCTCGGGCAGCGCGTTCTGTCGCTCGCGGAATTTTTTGGCGACAAGACGCTCGCCCACGTCAGCGCCAAGGTTCACGTCGAATATCGAGGGCTTGGCGCGGATCGCAGTCGATGACCCGCCGCGAGCTCGAGGACCTGCGCGCGGCGGCCGATCATCACTTCGATCTCGGCCTCTGAGGAGAACGCCAGGATCAAGGTCAATCTCCCGCCGAAGGCCGGCTCGCGTCTGCGATGGCTGACCCGGAAGGAAGCCGCCGACGTGATTCCGCGCCGCGTGGCGCTATCGCGAGACGCAGAAGGGCCATATGACCGACCGCGCGTCGCGCAGCATGTCGCCCGCTTCATCCTCGTCGGGCTCTATACCGGCTCGCGCTCGGGCGACATTTGCGGGGCGGCTGACCCCGCGATGGGCGAGGCTTCGTCGATCTTGACAATGGGCTCTTCTATCGGCGGGGCCTCAACGTTGCGGAGACAAAGAAACGGAACTCCGACGATCCAATACCCCGACCGGCTGCTTGCTCACATGCGCCGATGGGCGCCGCTCGCATTGCAAAAAAGGCTGTGGTCGAATTCAACGGCGAGCCGGTCGGCGCGGTGGAGAAAGGCCTTCGGGCGCGTCGCTGACGACCTCAATCTGGAAAAGGTGACGCCGCACACCTTGCGGCACACTGCGGCGAGCTGGGCGATGCAGATCGCGCAGACATTTACACGACTGCTGACTTCCTCGGCATGACAGTAAAGATGCTTGAAGGCACCTACGGTCATCTTCGGCCCGACCATCACAAGGGCGTCGGCGACGCGATTACCGGCCGCAACCGGCGGAGGCAGTGATGACCGCGCCCGCCAGGAAGAAACCACGGGGCCGCCCGGCGACCGGAACGACTTATCCGGTCCAGGTGCGCATGCCCGAGCGGATGGTCGCCGCGATCGACAAATGGATGGAAGGCGCCCTGACGATCGAGAACAGGCCGGAGGCGGTTCGCCGACTTGTCGAGATCGCGTTGAAGTCTGAAGGGGTGATTTCGTGAGCAAGCCGCGGTTCCCGACTTGTACCTTCGACCCGCGGGTCGGAGGTGGGTCCGGTGCGGGTCCGGTGTGGCGGAACAAACGGTGTTTTCTGGCCCAATCTGACCCGAACGAGCCCAACAAGATCAAGGAGTTACGGCAGAAACCCTTCTTCGGGACGAGGGGGTCGGAGGTTCGAATCCTCTCACTCCGACCATTTTCCTCCACCGTTTTTCCAGAGCCTTTTCAATGCAACCGCGGGCGTACTGGCGGTTTCCGCGCCGTTCGGGCTTGCCCGGACCGAGGCCGGGTCCGCCGGCGACAAAGGCGCCGTCGCCCGGATGGAGATCAGAACGGATAGCGCTGGCGGCGTTCGATGGCGATCCAGCGGAGAATCTGTGAACTCGGCGATAGCCGGCTTGCCGCCGAACCGGCTGTACCGGCGCCCTTAACGCGGCTAAACGGCATCTGATCCTCGTCGTGCACCGTCTGACCGTCGACTTGGCGGACCCCCGATTTGATCCGCTTCGCCACACCGAGCGGTTCTCCGGCGAGCATCGCGCGAGTTGCCCGCGCGGATCGCCGGCCGGCAGGCGCGCCCCGCGCACGAGCGCTGCTCGCGGTCGGTCGGCGAATTGTCGTCCCTCGCGCTCATTAGAGCGGTTCCCGTGTGGACGGAATTGGAAGGGGGGATTCCCGAATTGGTAGAAATCGGATTCACCTTTGAGGCCGGGCTGGAGGCCGGCTGGGATGGCGAAACCGTATTCCGAGGATCTCCGCGAGCGTGTGGTGCGCGCCGTGGAAGGGGGAAGTTCGCGCCACAAAGCGGCTGGTCAATTCGACGTCAGCGTGAGCTTCGTGGTCAAGCTGATGCAGCGTTTTCAAGCGACGGGAACTTTCCGTCCGGGGGATTTCGGCGGCCACAGGGAGCCGAAGCTCGCCCCGCATGAGGCTCTCGTGCGTGAGCTCGTCGAGCAGGCGCCGAGCGCGACCCTGCTCGAACTGCAGAAGACGTTGAGCGAGCGAGGCGTCGAGGTCGGGAAGTCGTCGATCGGTCGGTTTCTGCAGCGCTTGCGGATCAGCTATAAAAAAAAACGCTTTGCGCGGCCGAGCAGAAACGTCCGGACGTCGCCGCCGCGCGCGCCGCATGGCGGGAGAACCAGCCGACCCTCGACCCTCGGAAACTCGTTTTCATCGATGAAACCTGGGCGTCCACGAACATGACGCCGCGCTACGGCCGGTGTGGGATCGGCAAGCGGTTGATCGGCTACGCGCCTTTTGGTCATTGGAAGACGACGACCTTCGTCGCCGCCCTGCGCCACGACCGCCTGACCGCGCCCGCCGTCTTCGACGGAGCGATCAACGGAGAAAAGTTCGCAGCCTACATCGAACAGGAATTGGTCGGGACGCTGAGACCGGGCGACATCGTGATCATGGACAACCTCAGCGCTCACAAGCGCGCCGCCGTCAAAGTCGCGATTGAAGCCGCCGGAGCCGAACTCCGCTTTCTTCCGCCCTACAGCCCCGACCTCGACCCGATCGAACAGGCCTTCGCCAAGTTCAAAAGCATCTTGCGCAAACTCGCCAGGCGAACGCTTGAAGGCCTCTGGAGCGCCTGCGCCATCGCAACCGAGGAGATCCAGCCCTCAGATTGCCGAAACTTCTTCTCCCACTCAGGATATGGATGCGCCTGAGTGGGAACCGCTCTAGTTTGCAGCCGTGTAGCGCAAGTTCGTTCGGGTCGTCCATGCCGTTCCGAGGACGATCAGGGCGAACGCGGCCGAACCGGCCAGGACCGTGGTCCATGCGTCCCCCGAATAGGAGGAGAGATCCGGGTCACGGAACGCGGCGGCGCCGAATATCGCCGCCAACACCGCTGACGCCGCCAGCCGCGCGGTTGGCTCCCTCCGAAGATTCCGGCGCGAACGGACGATTGCGGGTATCGAGGCGACAAGCGCCAGACCGAGCCCCGCCGCCAGCCACCACGGGTCGCGACCCGCCAGCACTGCAATCCCCAGGATTCCCGCTCCGCTCGCGCAGACATCGTTGAGGGCGTCGGCGAGGACTATGCTCACGGCGGACGGCTGGGACTCCGCCGCGGGCTCGGCCGGGGATTTATGGACGCGGCGGAACGAGGCGACGATGGCGGCCAACATCGCCAGGCACGCCACGGGCATCGCAGCCGGCAGGCTCAGCAGCGCCAGGATCGCAAGGGCGGCGCCGGCGCGCAGCAAACATAGCAACGCTGTTTCGAAACAAAGCCTCACGGTCGCGCGACGCCCCTCTCCGCCGAGCAGGCCATAGACCGGGCGCATAGGGACGCCCAGCACCAGGTAGATCAGAACGACCCCGGCAAGCAGAAGAGCGAAAGAAACCAGACCCCCTTCGAATCTCTGGCCCAGCACCGCGCGCCGGCTGAGCGCGGCGCAGGCTGCGACGATTTCGGCGTCCGGGGGGCCGACCTGCAGGTTCTTGTCGTCCAACTGCGCGCAGGCTTCGGGGTTGGGAGCTAGAAACGGCGATTCGTTGTCGGCGCGCGCGAGGTCTCCTTTAGCGAACCCGGATAGGAGCGTGACGACCAGCATGAGCCGGATGGCAAAACGCCCTGCGAATCCGAAACGCCGCATCCTACTTGTCCGTCGATCGAGGCGGCGCTCGGAGCGTCGGCGTGAGCGGCCTCTTGGCAAGGGCCCGCTTCGGGGTCGAAGCGGCATGGTTCACTTCGAGAGCCGAACGCTTTCAGCGATCGCTTGCAAGTCATTCGCGACCGATTCCTGCGCCTCGTCGTCGCCCCAGTAGCTGACGTCGACAAATCCGGCCGTCGCGGGCAAGGCCACCAGGATTATCGTAATTTCGGATTTGCCGTTGGGGTCCGTGCCAGAAAACTCGACCTTTAGCGCATCGAGTCCATTCTCGCGCCATCTCGAGGAGCGCCGCGTTTCCAGGGTAGGAGACACGCCTCGCCGCTTTACCTCCGCCATCGCCGCCACGAAGGCCGTGTCCGAATCCGGCGCCGGTATGAATTGGGCGGTCAGGCGCACCGCTCCGTCGCCCGCGGCGCCTTCGACGCCTTCCCCCGTCGCGGTCGGGCTCCAGTCTTCCGGCACGTCAATGGTTGCGACGGGAACCGAGGCCGGAAGTGGGAAGGGGCGCGCAGCCGCGACTGCGATGGTCGCGCTGACCGAAGTTGCAAGAACCGACCTCAGGATGCGAGCGGAGCGATCGTTCATAACCCAGTCATGGCCTGGTCCGCTCCGCTGGTTTGCGAACTCCGCCCAGGCATGAAAGCGCCGGCGCGCGTTTCCGCGGCAACCCTGACAAGAATGCCGCCTCCCGGACGCGCCTCAGTGCGGGATGACGCCCGGAAATACGTACTGCTGTAGCGCGACGAGAACGCCAAGCAGCAGCGTGAGGATGACGCTGTGCCAGAAGGTCCGGGCGAACACCGCGCCTTCCTGCCCGCGAAGCCTGGTGACGGACACTCCGGTCGCGATGTTCTGCGGTGAAATCATCTTGCCCATGACGCCGCCAGACGAGTTCGTGGCCGCGAACAGCACCGGATCCAGATTGAGCTGTTTTGCGGCGACGACCTGAAGGTTGCCGAACAACGCGTTCCCGGACGTGTCGCTACCGGACAGGAACACGGCGAGCCAGCCGAGGAACGGCGACAGAAGGACGAACAGGCGGCCAGCCGACGATGCGCCGAGGCCCAGCGTGTAAGCCATGCCGGAATAGTTCATGAGGTAGGCGAGGCCGACGATCAGGCAGACGGTGACGATCGCAAGCCAGCCTTGCCTGAGGGTATGGCCAATACAGGCGACGAATTGCGATGGGGTCATCCGAACGGCGAGCGCCGTGATGATCGCCGAAAAAAGGATCGCGGTCCCGGTCGCCAGCGGCTGGAAGCTCCAGACGGCGGCGTACGGCTTGTTGTTGTAGAGCGTGATCGAGATCGCCTTGTCCAGGCCCGGCCACGGGATCGCCCGCTGTCCGATGCTCGCGATTCCGTAGGTCGTCCAGAGGATAACGACTACAGTCACGATGAGCCATGGCAGCCAGCCCTGCCAGGGTCCGATTTGGGCGGAACCGCGCTCCGCGTCCTGCTTCACCGCGAACTCAGGATCGGGAGCCGGCCTCCACGCCCGAAGGAACAGGAGCGTCACGACAAGGGAGCCGAGCGACGACAGAACATCGGTCAACGCATAGTCGATGAAATTCGACGTGACGAACTGGATGAGCCCGAAGGAACCCCCGGCGACCAGGAGAGCAGGCCAGATCGCGCGGATCGAGCGCACGCCGCCGTAGGCCGCCATCACGTAAAACGGCAGGATGACGGCGATGAACGGCAACTGCCGCCCGACCATGGCGCCCAGCGTTCTCGAAGGGAGTCCGGTCACCGCGCCGAGCACCGTGACGGGAACGCCGAGCGCCCCGAATGCGACGGGCGCGGTATTGAAGATCAACACGAAGACCAAAGCCTCGAGCGCCGGAAACCCGACCAGGATCAGGAGCGAGGACGTGATTGCGATCGGAGTGCCGAAGCCCGCAATGCCTTCGAGCAGCGCCCCGAAGCAGAAACCGATCACGACGAGCACGATACGCCGGTCGTTCGGCAAATGGTCGAGAATCCAGAAGCGGAAGGCGTCGAAGCGTCCCGATTCGACCGCAATGTTGTAGAGCAGGAGCGCGTTGACGACGATCCACATCACCGGCCACAGCGCAAACACGACGCCGTTCAGGACCGCGTTCGCCGCGAGATGGACCGGCAGGCTCCAGACCGCGACGGCGAGGATCAGGCCGACGGCGAGGCCGGCGAGAGAGGCCTGCCAGGCGGGGCGGCGGACGACGCCGAGGAGGACAAGGACCGTGAGCACCGGCAAAATCGCCACAAGAAACGACAGCGACAAGCTATCCGCCACCGGCGTCAGCAATTGGCGAAACATGCGCCCTCCCTGGCTCGCGGTTTCGACCGCTTATGAGACTCGACCGGTCCTCGCAAATCAACCAGCGGGAAGTTTCCCGACGCTGATCTCGATCGCGGAATAGTAGGCGGCGAGGTTCGCGATATCGTCGTCGGACAGCGGCTGGATGACAATCGACATCATCTCGTTCCGCCGGACGCCCGCCTTGAAGGCGCCGAGCTGCTCGGTCAGGTAGCGCTCGTTCTGACCCGCGAGGTTGGGCGCCTCCGCGATCTTGGCGATCCCGTCGATGCCGTGGCAGACCATGCACTTCTGATCCGCGATAGCTCGCCCGACCTTGACGTCTCCGGCTGTCGCCTGTCCCGTGAGGATGCCGCTCGCGAGCGCGGCGGCGAGCGCGGTCGCTCCGCGCCGTTTGCGAGCCGCGGCTGGACGGGACGCCGCGCCGCGGCGCCGTCCAGCCAAGAGCTTCCTGGGCCTACTTGCCATCGTACCAGATTCGGTACACGGCCCCGACGAGATCGTCGGAGACGAGCAGCGATCCGTCCCAGGACTGGGCCACGTCCACCGGCCGACCCAGATAATGGCCGTTGTCGTTCCAGCCTTCGGCGAACGGGATCGAGGGCCCCGCGACGTGGCCGTCATCCTTGAGGAACGTGACCATGACCCGCGCGCCGACCGGCACGGTGCGGTTCCACGATCCATGTTGCGTCGAAAAGATCGCGTTCTTGTACTTCGCGGGGAACATGTCGCCCGTGTAGAAAGTCAGTCCGAGATCGGCCGCGTGGGCGACCTGCTCGACTTCGGGAAACACGACATCGGCGGGCGGCGTCTCGTTCTTGTATTCATTTGTCCGCGTGTGCCCGCCGCCATACCAGGGGAAGCCGAAATTCTCGCCGATCTTGTCGATGCGGTTCATCTCGCCGGGCGGAATGTCGTCGCCCATGCCGTCGACCTGGTTGTCGTTCGACCACAGCGTCTTGTCCTTCGGGTTGAAATCCATGCCGACGGGGTTACGCAGGCCAGTCGCATAGACTTCCCGGTTCTTGCCGTCCTGGTCCATCCGGATGATGCCGCCCATTCCGACCTTGGCGTCGAGCGCGACCTTGTCTTTCGGCGGCACGTTGTAGGGTTGACCGAGTTGGACGTAGAGCTTTCCGTCCGGCCCGACGCGACATTCGCGAGCCGTGTGATTGAAGCTTTCCTCTTCCTTGGGGATCAATTGCCCTTCCGGCACGACCTCGCTGACCGCCACGTCCGGGCTTTCGTAGAAGAACTCGGCGGCCGGATATTGCAGGATGCGGTTCTGCTCGACGACATAAAGGAAGCCGTCCTTGGAGAAGCAGGGCCCGTTCGGAATGCGCTTCGGCAGAGTCGGCGCGAACTCTTTCACCTCTTCCGCGACGCCGCTGCGCGATCGGTCGGTCAGCGCCCAGATCTTGTTCTTCCGCGTGCCGACGAAGGTGACGATGCCTTGCGGACCGACCGCCATGTGACGCGCGTCGGGCACGAGAGCGTAGAGATCGATGTGGAACCCCGGCGGCAGCTTGATCTTTTCTGCAAGGATCTTCTTCACCGCGTCGGCCTTCGGGCCGGTCTGCGGAACCGTCGGCCAGTCGACCGGCGGAGTCATGTGGAACCCTTCGAGCGTCTTCAGGGCGTCCTCCGCCCTGGCGCCGCAAGTCCCGACCATAAGCGCTGCGAGCGCAGCCGCGGAAACGATACTCAGCTTCATGTCACCCTCCTTGGCTCCTCCTGAGGAATACTTTTTTGTTCAAACGGCCGTCGGCGGCGACCGCCGGGGGACGCTCAAAAACCTGCTACTGAGATACGAGAATTTCCGCCGGCCCACGCCTGCCGGCGTCGGGCGATTTTCCTCCCTTCGAAATCCCTATTGATTTTGAGAATACCTAAACGGCCTTCGGCTCCAAGGCCTTTCGCGACATTTTCCGCATCGTGGAAAAGGAATCGGAGGGCGATAACGGTCGGCGGAAGTGTCGCCTCACGGGGTTCCGGCTTTGTATGCGCTGACGAAGGCGTTCCGGTTGGGCATCCTCACCTGTTCGAGCGCCTTCGCGTCCAGCGTCGCGTCGGCGGCGAGAAGGCCGTTGAGGAACAGGACATAGGCGCAAACGGCGTAGGTTTCCGCAGGCGACAAGGATTGCGGCGCGTCGAACGGCATGGCGCGCCGAACGAAGTCGAAAAGCGTGGTCGCATACGGCCAGAAGCTGCCGACGGTCTTCACCGGCTTCTTCGTCGCGATCGTGCCGCCGCCGCCGACGAGCCGGTCCATCGGTCCTCCCTGACCCCGGTCGCCGTGACAGGAGGCGCAGCGCGCCGCGAAAACCGCTTCGCCTTCGCGCACGCTCCCCCGACCGGGCGGCAGGCCCTCGCCGTCGGGAGCGACATCGATGTCCCATTGCATGATTTCCGCCTGCGTCGCCGGGCGCCCGAGACCGTAGTCCTCGCCGGCAGGCGCGGCGCTCGCGGCCAAAATCGAGGCGGCGAGCGCCGCCGCCGGGGCCGCCAGCCTAACCGGCATTGCTGATCACACCGTCTTCGCCGACCCGCCAGCGCTGCATTCCGTTGTAGTGGTAGTAGGAGCGCGCGTCGCGCTGCTTGAGGAGTTCGTCGCGGCTTGGTTGCACATAGCCGGTCTCGTCGGTCGCGCGGCTGGTGAGGACTGCGGCGTCGCCGGTCCAGCGCCACGGCGCCCGAAACCGCGTCAGGGATTTCGGCAGGATCGGCTCCTGCAGCGCCGCCGGGATCCAGGCCCCTCCGCCATCGAAGCTGACGTCGACCTTCGCGATCTTGCCGTGTCCCGACCATGCGAGGCCCGAAATTTCGTAGAACCCGCGATCCTCGAAGCCTTTGCCCGCCCGACGGCGAGGTGATGACCGACTTCGCCTCCATAACGAAGTTGAATTGCCGCGCCGAACCGTCGGGCATGACCCAGCTGTACTTCGACGTCTCCTCGCGCGTCTGCCACGGCTCAAGGCCGAACTTGAGCCGGCGCAGCCACTTGACGCTGGTATTGCCTTCGAATCCTGGCAACATGAGACGCAGCGGATAGCCCTGCTCGGGGCGCAACCGCTCGCCGTTCTGGGCATAGGCCAGCAGCGCGTCGTCGAAGACCTTTTCGATGGGGATGCTGCGCGTCATGGCGCCCGAATCGGCGCCCTCCGCGAGCATCCAGCGTGCGTCCGCGCGCACCCCGACTTCGCTCAGGACCGTCTTCAACAGAGTCCCCGTCCACTCGCAGCAGCTCAGCAGTCCATGGGTGTCCTGGACCGTGTACCCGGCGACCGGTTCGCCCCAGTTCTGCGTATTCCCCGAGCATTCCAGGAAACAAATCCGCGAAACAGCGGGAAAGCGCATAATGTCCGCGACGGTGAATATCATGGGCTTCGCCACGTCGCCGTGGATGATCAGCCGATGGGCGTTCGGGTCGATCGTCGGGACGCCGAAGTGATGCCGTTCGTAGTGCAGCCCGTTGGGGGTGATTACGCCGTGGAGATCCTGAAGCGGCGTCAGGCTGACGGCCGCCTTGCGGGTCGGATAGGGAGAGCCCCCGGTACGCTCGCGGCGGACGACCTGGGCTTCGTAAATCGACGGCCGCCCATAGGGCGGACTCATCACGTCGTCGCCGGGCGCAGTCTGCCTCGGCAGACTTTGCGCTGTTCCCGCGCCCTCATCGGCCGCCTTCGCGGCTTTTATCCCGAACGCGGCGGCGCCCGTCAGGGCCGCGGCCATTTTCAGGGTTTGCCGCCGGTCGGCCGGCCGCGGTCCACCGGCGGCCGGCGGCAATGCCTCATGGCGGCCCTCGGAGCCTTTGACCCCGGGTTTCATGGCTAGAACCGACGAGACGCCGCCGGATCCGAACCGCCGAGCCTGGACGTGATCCCTGCAGCCGCCTGACGCAACAATTCTCCGAACCGCGGAATGTTCGAGGGCGAGATTCGGGTCGGCGGACCGGCTATGGAAATCGCCGCCATCGGCTCACGGAATTCGTTGAACACCGGCGCCGCGACGCATCGCAGACCGACCGCGTATTCTTCGTCGTCGACGGCGAACCCGCGCTCCCGGGTCAGCGCAATGTCCTGGCGAAGCGCCGACCGGCTGATGAGCGTGTTGCTGGTGAGGCGTCGAGCGCCATCCGCCGGCAGCAGGCGATCAAGCTCGCTGTCGTTCTTGCCTGCCAGCAAGGCCTTGCCGACGCCGGAGCAATAGAGCGGAATCCGTCCGTCCGGCCTGGCGAAAGGACGCGTCATGGCAGGCCGCTCGAGCCGGTGAACGTACATCGCGTCGCGTTCGTCCTGGACGGCGAGGTTCACGGACTCCATGCAGTCCTTCAGGAGCGTGCGCATGATCGGGCGGGCGACGCCGATCAGGTCGCGCGTCCTGAGGAAAGCGCAGCCGGCGATAAAGGTCTGGACGCCGACCGACCACACCCGGCGCTCCGGATCGAACCGCACGTAACGCTCTTGTTCGAGGGTGGTGAGAAGCCGGTGGACGGTCGAGAGCGCAAGTCCGACCCGCTCTGCGATCCTCGTCAGCGTCAGGCCGTCCTCCGCCTCGGACAGCCGATTGATGACGCTGAGCGCGCGGAGGATCGACTGGACGCTGTCGGCCCGCGCTACGCCCTTTCCGTCGACCATTTCCCCGGCCGGCCAAGTTTGCCGACGGGTCAGCCGAGCGTCGTTGGGCGCCTTCACCGGACGGAACGCATCTTGGCGACTCGAAGTCTGGGTCTGCTGGCGAAAGATCGAGGGCGTACGCGTCAAACCCGGAGGCTACCCGATCCGCCGAGAACGTCAATAACCGCGCCTCAGGCTGCGGCGTCTCGATGGTCAATTATTTGGTGCGCCGATACAGACCTTGAACGGCGCCATGCCTTCGCGCGCGAGCCGGTCGGCGCGCTCGTTGAGCGCGTCGCCCGCGTGCCCCCTGACCCACAGCCATTCGACCTCGTGCCGCGCCTGCGCGGCGTCGAGGCGGCGCCAGAGATCCTCGTTCTTGACGGGCTTCTTGTCCGAGGTTCGCCAGCCGTTGCGTTTCCATCCGTTGATCCAGCCGGTGACGCCGCCGCGCACGATACTGCGAGTCGGTGTGCAGGCTGACGCGCACGGCCGCGTCAGCGAATTCGAGCGCCTCGATCGCCGCGGTGAGCTCCATGCGGTTGTTGGTGGTCAGCGGCTCGCCGCCCTTGAGCTCCTTCTCGCGCTCGCCGTAGCGCAGCACGGCGCCCCAGCCGCCGGGGCCGGGGTTGCCCGAGCAGGCGCCGTCGGTCCAGATCGACACGCGGCCGGTCAACGCATGAGCCCGTAGTCGGCCGCCGAGCGCACGCGCTGATGGAAGCGCAGCTTGTCGCGATATTCGAGCGGGTTCTTCGGCGCCACCTTGGCGCCGGGCGGAACGTTCAGCCAGTCGACCAGTCGCGTCAGCATGAAGCGCAACGCCGAGCCGCGCGCCAGGATCGGCAGCGCCTCGACCTCCGCCGGCGTCGAGGCGGCGCACCCGCTCGTAGGCCGAGATCATCGCCTGGCCCTTCGAGACGTTGAAGTCGTTGTCCGGCTCGAAGCACCATGCGCCGAGGCAGATGGCGAGGTCGTAGGCGAAAGCGTCGTTGCAGGCGAAATAGAAGTCGATCAGCCCGGACAGCTTTTCGCCCAGGAAGAAAACGTTGTCGTTGAACAGGTCGGCGTGGATGACGCCTCCGGGCAGGCCGGTCGGCCAGCGCGCCTCGAGAAAGGCGAGCTCCGCCGCGCTCTCGTCCCGCAAGTGCGGCGCAACCGAATTCGCCCCGCGCCTCGGCCGTTT
The DNA here is from genome assembly GCA_963724785.1 of uncultured Alphaproteobacteria bacterium. Taxonomy (GTDB): domain Bacteria; phylum Pseudomonadota; class Alphaproteobacteria; order Rhizobiales; family Beijerinckiaceae; genus Roseiarcus. The sequence continues at coordinate 112,631 of CAVRWC010000003.1, forward strand.
GAAACAGCGGCGGCCAGCCGCCGAGCGACAGGGCGTTCGCCCGCTCTGAGCGAATAGTCGGCGCCGGCCAAGTGCATGCGCGCCAGCGCTTCGCCGACCTCGCCGCAATGGCGGACGTTGGGGCGGCGAATCCAGATGCCGTCGAGGAAGGTGACGATCGCTGCGGGACGGCCGGCGAGCGTTCCGAGCGCCTCTCCGGCCCGGTTGCGCACCGGCTGCGGGCACGTCACGCCGCGCCTCGCCAGATGCTCCATCAGCCCGACGAAAAAAGGCAGGTCGGCGGCGTGGACCCGCTTCTCGTACAGCGTCAGGATGAACTGGCCCTTCGTCGTGCGCAGAAGGAAATTGGAGTTCTCCACGCCCTCGGCGATGCCCTTGAACGACACGACCTCGCCGATGTCGTAGAGGGCAAGAAACGCGTTCAACGCCTCGTCCGAGACCTCGGTGTAGACTGCCATGCCGTGCTTTTTGCGCTTTCAGCGAAGGAGGAACGGCGTCCCGCTTAGCCGCGCCCGGCGAGCGCGTCAATCGGCGCGTCGAGCCGGTCGTCTCATCGATGGTCTCGGATGACCGGCGAGGGCGGCGACCACGTGGGGGCAATCGAATTTGCCGATGCCTATTCTGAAATGAGCGCGGATTGGTTGACCCACGATGGGTAAATCGAGGCGCCCAGTCAAGCAGCGCGAATGCAGGTCGACCGTTCGTAATGAATTGTTGACGGTCTTGGCTTCCGGCGAAAATCGGCTATGAGAAGCGCGGTGCTGCCTGACGACAGGTAGGTCTTGGGGGTTAGCCGATGCGAATTGTGATGATCGGGGCCGGCTATGTCGGCCTTGTCACCGGAACTTGTCTCGCCGACTTTGGACACGAGGTCGTTTGCGTCGACACCCAGGCCGACAAGGTCGCCGCGCTTCGCCTCGGCCAGGTTCCGATTTACGAGCCGGGACTTGAGCGAACTGGTCCTAGCCAACCAGAGCGCCGGGCGCCTGTCCTTCACGACGAGCCTCAAGGAGGCCGCGCGCGGCGCGAAGGCCATTTTCATCGCCGTCGGCACGCCGTCGCTGGCCGAGGTCGGCTCGGCCGACCTGCAGCTACGTGCATGCCGCCGCGCGCGAGATCGCCGAAGTGATCGAGGATTTCACCGTCGTGGTGGTGAAGTCGACGGTTCCGGTCGGCTCCTGCGACGAGGTCGAGCGGATCATCGCCGAGCGGGCTCCGCGCGAAAAATTCGCGGTCGTCTCCAATCCGGAATTCCTGCGCGAGGGCGCGGCGATCGAGGATTTCAAGCGTCCCGACCGCATCGTCGTCGGCGTCGACGGACGAGCGGGCGGCCGCGGTCATGCGCGAGATGTATCATCCGATGGAGGGCGTCGCCGGTCCGCTGGTCTTCACCTCGCGACGCAGCTCCGAGATGATCAAGTACGCCGCCAACGTGTTTCCTGGCGATGAAGGTGACGTTCATCAACGAGGTCGCGGATCTGTGCGAGCGCGTCGACGCCGACGTCGTCGACGTCTCGCGCGGGATCGGACTCGATCCAGCGGATCGGCGCCCGCTTCCTCAATCCCGGGCCGGGCTTCGGCGGGTCGTGCTTCCCCAAGGACACGCTGGCGCTGACCAAGCTCGCCATCGACGCCGAGGTCGCCGATCCGGCTGGTCGAGACGCTGGTCGACGTCAACAAGAAGCGCATGGTCGCGATGGCGCGCAAGATCCAGAACGCCTGCGGCGGGTCGGTGCGCAGGCAAGCGGATCGCCATCCTCGGCCTCACCTACAAGCCCAAGACCGACGACATGCGCGACGCGCCGAGCCTCGTCATCGTGCCCGAATTGCAGGCGGCGGGCGCGACGATCGTCGCCTACGACCCCGAGGGCCTCAGGATGGCGCAAGCCCCTGCTGCCGGGCGTGGAGTTCGCCGAGAGCGCCTACGCCTGCATCGAGGGCGCGGACGCGGCGGCGATCATCACCGAATGGGACGAGTTCCGGGCGCTCGACCTCGAGCGCGTCAAGGCGTCGCTGAAGGCGCCGATCGTCGTCGACCTGCGCAACATTTACCCGATCAAGGCAATGAAGGACTCTCGGCTTCCGCTATGTCTGCGTCGGCCGCGGCCTCGGCGGCGAGGGCTGAGCCGCTCCGACCCGACCCCGCTCGTCAGGCCGTTCGATCGGCTCGTCGCCGCGCGGGGCCACGCCTAATCTTATCACCGCGCTAACCGACCTGCGAAAAACCCTTCATGTCCGAGAAACCCGGTCCTGCGTCATCATCGTCGAAAACCTTCCGGTCCCGTTCGACCGGCGGGTCTGGCAGGAGGCGACCGCGCTGACCCGCGCGGGGTGGCGCGTCTCGGTGATCTGCCCGTCGAACGCCAAGTTCCCGGCGCCGTTCGAAGTCATCGACGACATCGCGATCTACCGGCATCCGCTGCCGCCCGAAGGGCGCGGGGCGGCCGCCTATCTGCGCGAATATTCGGCCGCGCTGTTTCATGAGGCGCGCCTGCTGATCAAGGTCTATCGCGAGCGCGGCTTCTCGATCATCCAGGCATGCAATCCGCCGGACCTGATCTTCCTCGTCGCGGCGCCGTTCAAGCTGCTTGGCAAGCGGTTCATCTACGACCAGCACGACGTCAGCCCGGAACTGTTCGTCGTCAAGTACGAGAACAAGGGCTTTCTCTATAAAGCGCTGCATGGTCGTTCGAGCGCCTCTCCTACGCGATGGCGGACTTCGGTCATCACCGCCAACGCCACCTTCAAGGATCTGGCGATGAGCCGCGGCGGCAAGGCCCCCGAACGCGTCGAGGTGGTTTACGGCGTCCCCGACCGCATGCGGATCCATCGCGTCGACCCGGACCCGTGCTGTGCGCGGCGGCCGCAAGATTCGTGGTCGGCTATATCGGGATCATCAACGAGCAGGACGGCGTCGACCATTTCGTCCAGGCGGTCGCCGAGCTCGTCCGCAAGGGCTTTTCCGACTTCCGCGCCGTGGTCGTCGGCGACGGTCCGGCGCTTCCCGGCCGTCAAGACGCTGGCGACGACGCTCGGCCTCGAGCGACCACGTCGTGTTCACCGGCTATCTCAGCGGCCAGACCCTGCTCGCCCACATCAGCGCCTTCGACATCGGCGTCATTCCCGACCCGTACAACGAAGCCAACGACGTCATGAGCATGAACAAGGTGTTCGAGTATTGCGCGCTCGGCGATTCCCACCGCCTGCTATCCGCTGAAGGAGACAAAGCGGCTGCTCGGCGACGCCGGCGTCTACGCGCCGACCCTCGATCCCGCCGGGCTCGCGGAGGCCTGCCTCCGTCTCATGCAGGACGACGGCCTTGCGCGCCCGCTGCGCCAGCGAGGCCGCGAAGCTGTCGGCGGAGACGTTCGTCTGGGAAAACGAAGCAAAGAAATACGTCGACGCTTACGAGCGCACGCTGGCGCTGCGGATAGGGGCTGCGTTCCGACAAGGCCCCGCCGACGCGCGGCCGGAGCGCAATCTGCTACGCCGGCTCGCGCAGCTCGCGCGGCAGCGGAAACGCCATCGACTCGCTCGCCGTCGTCAGCGTCTCGAGCGCGACGTCGTAGCGCGCGTGCAAGCGCCTCGAGAATGCGCTCGACCAGCGCCTCGGGCGCCGAGGCGCCGGCGGTGACGGCGACCGAGCGGACGTTCTCGAGCGCCGCCCAGTCGATGCCGCGCTCGTCCGCGACGAGCTGGGCGATGCAGCCCTCGCGCTCTGCGACTTCGCGCAGGCGCTGCGAGTTCGACGAATTCGCCGCCCCGACCACGATCGCCGCCTCGACCTCACGCGCCGCGGTCTTCACCGCCTCCTGGCGGTTGGTGGTCGCGTAGCAGATGTCCTCGTTGGGCGGGACATGGATGTCCGGAAAGCGGCATCTTCAGCGCCGCCACGATCTCGCGCGTGTCGTCGACCGACAGCGTCGTCTGGGTCACGTAGGCGATCGGCCGGCCGTCGTCGGGCGCGAGCCGTTCGACCTCGTCGATCGAGCTCACCAGCGTCACCGCGCCGGGCGGCAGTTGCCCCATCGTGCCGATCACCTCCGGGTGGCCGACATGGCCGATCAGGATGATCCGCCGTCCGCGCTTGAAATGAACCAGCGCCTCGCGGTGGACCTTGGTGACGAGCGGGCAGGTGGCGTCGATGGTGATGAGGTTCCGCCGCTCGGCCTCCTCGGGCACCGACTTGGCGACGCCGTGGGCGGAGAAGATCACCGGCTGCGGGACCCGCGCGGCGCCTCGCAGAGTTCCTTGATGAAGATGACGCCCTTGGCCTTCAGCGAGTCGACGACGAACTTGTTGTGCACGATCTCGTGCCGCACATAGACCGGCGCGCCGTAGATCTGCAGCGCCCGCTCGACGATCTCGACCGCCCGCACCACGCCGGCGCAGAATCCGCGCGGCGAGCAGAGGACGACGCGGAGCGGGGGTTTTGGCGCGGCGGCGGACATGCGTCGACCCATGGAAGCGTAGGGGCGGGGTGTCAAGAGCGGTTGTCGGGCAAGCCATCGCACGCCAGTGTGACGAGGGGGCGGCGCCCGGATCGCACCGGCCGATTATGACCTTGCACTCCGCGGCGGTGGCCAGATACACTAGATCGGAACGTGGTGAACGGAGCGCCGAGGTCCACCGGCTGGCGATGCCCCCGGCATGGAGGATCACCGTTGACGAGGTCAAAGTTTCCCCGCGGGGCTCCGAGGAGGATCATGGGGTCGCACGGCCGGAGGATTTCGAACCGAGAATCCGGCGCTTACAACACATTTATGTGCGTTCTTTTGTGCGCGTTCCTGGCGCCGCGATCAAGGCCGTCGGCGTGTCACGTCGGCGGCCGATCCCCAACGGCTCAGTGCGCCATGGCCATGCCGCCGCCGAGCTTGACCTTGCGCAGCATGAGCGCGAGCGGAATCAGGGCCAGGGAGATGATCATCAGCACCCAGAAGACGTCGATATAGGCGAGGTAGGCCGCCTGCGTCTGCGTCTGCTCGGCGATCCAGGCGAAGGCGCTGCTGCTGGGCCTCGGCCGGCGCGCTGCCGTGCGCGGCAAAATACTGGGTCGCGAGCTGCAGGGCGTCGCTGGAACTGCGGGCTCGACGGGACGACGTGCTCGACGAGGCGGCTCTGATGAAACTGGCTCCGGTGCGACAGGATGTTCGAGGCGAGCGACACGCCGATCGATCCGCCGGTGTTGCGCGAGGCGTTGATCAGGGCCGAGGCCATGTCGGTCCTTTCGGCGGGATCCCGTCGTAGGAGGCGGTCATGATCGGCAGGAAGATCAGCGGCAGGCCGGCGCCGAGCAGGTTTCGCGAGTTGGCGAAGAACCAGAAGCCGCTGTCGGCGTAGACGGCGGTCAGCTGAAACATCGAAAGCGCGATGAACAGCGCTCCCGCCGACGATGAGATATTTTGGCTGGATCCGGTTCGACAGGGCGCCGGCGACGACCATCATCGCCATGGTCACGAGCCCGCCCGGCGACAGCACGAGGCCCGCCCAGGTCGCGGTGTAGCCGGAGAGCTGCTGCACCAGCTGCGGCATGAACTGGGTGGTCGCGTACATGATCGGCGCCCGAGCGCCCCCATCACGACGAAGCACGCGCCGAACTGGCGGGTCGCCACCATCCGGACGTCGATCATCGGGTCGCGGCGGCTCATCTCCCAGGGGATCATCAGCGAGAAAGAGCGTGGCGCAGACGGCGACGACGCCGACGATGAAGCTCGAGGCGAACCAGTCGTCCTCGAGCCCGCGGTCGAGCGCGATCTCGAGCGAGCCGAGAAACGTCGCGACCAGCACGAAGCCGACGAAGTCGAACCCGCCCCGCCGCCGCGCGCTTTCGCTCGCGACTCGAGGCCTCGCTCTCGCGCAAGACGAGCGAGATCAGGAACATGGTGACGAGGCCGACCGGGCCGTTGATCTGAAAGCCCACCGCCAGGAAATGTTGTCGGCGAGCCAGCCGCCGAGCGTCGGCCCGACGACCGGGGCGACCACCACCGCGACGCCGAACAGCGCAAACGCCTGGCCGCGCTTCTCGGGCGGGAACGAATCCGCCAGGATCGACTGCGAGACCGGCACCATGCCGCCGCCGGCGAGACCCTGCAGAAGGCGGAACATGAGCAGCGATTGCAGGCTCCAGGCCTGTGCGCAGAGCACCGAGCTGAGGGTGAACAGCGCGAGGCAGATCAGGAAGAAAGTCCGGCGGCCGAGCACGCGGGCGAGAAACGGGCTCGCCGTGAGGCTGACGGCGTTGGCGACGAGGTAGGTCGTCACCACCCAGGTGGCCTCGTCCGTGCTCACCCCCATGTCGCCGGCGATATAGGGCAGCACGACGTTCGCGACCGTCGTGTCGAGAACCTCCATGAACACCGCGAGCGACGACCAGGACGGCGATCAGCCACGGGCTGACCGCGCCTGCGCCGCCGGCGCCCGGGCGTCCGCGCCGGTCGCGGCGGCGCTCACGACCGCCGCCAGAGAGGTCCAAGCGGCCGCCTTCAGCCGCTCGTAGAGCGACGGCGCCGGATTGGTCCGCACGGTCGGGAGCGACGGACATGCCGGGGCCGATCGCAACGTCGGCGGGCAGGTCGTCGATCGTGATCTTGACCGGCACGCGCTGGACGATCTTCACGTAGTTGCCGGTGGCGTTCTCGGCCGGCAGCAGCGAGAAAGCCGTGCCGGAGCCGGGCTGGAGGCTGGCGACATGGCCGTGAAGCGCCCGGTCCGGATAGGCGTCGACCGAGATCTCGACCGGCTGGCCCGGCCGCATGGCGTCGAGCTGCGTCTCCTTGAAGTTGGCCGTGACCCAGATGTCGTCGGGCACGAACATCGCGAGCGCCGCTCCGGGCTGCGCCAACTGGCCGACCGCCGCGCTGAGGACTGACGATGCGTCCGGGCTGAGCCGCCGTGACGTCGGTGTAGGAGAGGTTGAGCCGGGCCTGGTCGAGTTGGGCCTGAGCCTGGGCGAGGCTCGCCTCGGCGGTGGCGCGCTGGGCGTTCAGCGTGTCGACCTGCCGCTCGGCGAGCTTCAGCGTCGCCTCGGCGGCGTCGACCGCGGCGCGCTGCTGGTCGAGCTGGGACGACGACTGCTGGGCGTTGAGCACCGTGCCCGAGCCGGTCTGCGCGAGCTCACTGGTAGCGATCCGCCTGCTGACCGGCGAACACCAGCGCCGCCTGCGCCTGGATCGACCTGCGCCTGGGCCGCGGCGATCTGCGCCTGCTGCGCCGCGATCTGGGCGTCGATGCGTCCGACGCCCGCCTGAGCCGCGGCGACCTGCGCCTCGGCCTGGGCGACGGCGACGCGATAGTCGCGATCGTCGAGGCGGGCGATCAGGTCGCCCGGCGTTGACGTGCTGGTTGTCGGTGACCGGAACGGCGGCGACATAGCCCGCGACCTTCGGCGCGATCGAGAACTGCCGCGCGGCGAAGAAGGCGTCGTCGGTCGATTGGAAATGCGCGGCGTGGTCCAGATAGAGGTATCCCGCAGCGCCTGCGAGCGCCGCGAGCGATCAGCCCGCCGACGATCAGGGCCGGACCCCGCCGCGAGGCGGCGCGGCTTCGGCGCACGTCGTCCGGCGCCGCGAGGGCGCTCCTGGTCGGCGTCGTCCGGCGCTGGACTGCGGCCGGTCGTCCGGCCGGCGGCTCCGTCGAGTCTGCGCGCTCGAGCGCGTGCTCGCGCCCGAGCGCGCGGTCGGTCGAGCCGCCGGCCGCCGGACGCGTCCGTCCGCTGCGCGGGCCGAAGGGTTTGCAGCGTCCTCCTGGCGCTCGGGTCGCCGTCGTCACGCTCGTCCATCATCGCCGCCGTCCCCCTTCGCGCGCATCCTCGCCGAAACAGAAACGAAACCGTTTCGTTTCGATTTACTTGGCGGAGCCGACAGGCTATGTCAAGGGGCGGCGGGCGAGGCCGAGAGCGTCCGTCGGAGCGACGGGATCGGTATGGGGGAAACGGCGGCGAACACGGAGCGCTCGGGCAGCAGGCGTCGTCCGCCCTGGCCGGCCGCGCCGGGAGTTCGCCGGCGAGGTCGAGGAGCGCATTCTCGACGCGGCGTCGAGGGTGTTTCTCGAGCGCGGGTTCGACGGCGCGAGCATCGACGAGATCGCCGTCGAGGCGCACGCCGGCAAGCCGACCATCTACGCCCGCTATCCCGGCAAGGAGGCGCTGTTCAGCGCGGTCGTCGCGCAAAAGATCCGGCAGAACTCGCGCTTCGACGGCCCGGTCGCGGCGGGCTCTCGTCCGAGGAGCGCCTGAGGACGCTGGCGACCGCGCTCGTTGAAAGGGCGCTCGCGTCGGAGGCGGTCGGCCTGGTGCGGGTGGCGGTCGCGGAGTCGCGCCGCTTTCCCGACCTCGCCAGCCGCGTCGGCCGGATGGCGCGCGAGCGCGGAAACGAAACGGTCGCCAAGCTCCTGGGCGAACTCGCGCGGTCGGACGAGATGGCCGCGCTGCCGGCCTTCGCGCCGGAGCACCTGGCGGCCACGGCGCGCCGGTTTACCGAAATGGTCGTCCTGCCGATCGTCATGCGCGCCCTGTTCGGCGAGAGCGCCGAGGCGCTGCGCGCCGAGATCGACCCGCACGTCGCCGAGTCGGTCGCCTTCTTCCTCGCCGCCTGCCGGGCGGGCGGCGCGGCCCCCCTCGGGCATGTAGCGTGAGCGGTGGGCTCGGCAGCGCGTCGATCGGCCAGGACTCGCCTGTCAAATCATTTCCGAAGAGCGCGGTCACCTGAGGCGGCCGACCCTATCCCCGGCCGCAGCGACCCGATAAGAGTGCCGGCCCTCGCAGAGCCGGACCGGACCCCTGAACGCCCCTGCGATCGCCCGCGACAAGGCCCGGCCCGTGTTCACGCAAGGGTCGCTGCTGCGTCACGTCGCGGTGATGACCGCGACCGGGGCGATCGGGCTCATGGCGATCTTCGCCGTCGATCTCCTGTCGCTCTTCTGGGTGTCGCGGCTCGGCGATCAGGCGTTCAAGGCGGCGGTCGGCTATGTCGGGCTCGCGAGCTTCTTCGCCATGTCGATCAACATCGGCCTGACGATCGCCGCCTCGGCCACAGTCTCGCGCGCGATCGGGGCGGGCGACCGGCCGCGCGGCCGCCGGCTCGCCGCCTCTTCGCTGACGATCGCGGCGATCGTTTCGGTCCTCGTCACGGCCGTGATGTTCGTCTTCCGCGACTGGGCCCTGATCCACGTCGTCCATGCGCAGCGGCGAGCCGCTCGCGGTGGCCTCGAAGTTCCTCGCCATCACCCTGCCGGCCAACGTGTCCCATGACGCTCGGCATGACGATGTCGGGCCTGTCTGCGCGCGGTCGGCGACGCGCGCCGGGCGATGTACGTGACGCTTTCGGGAGCGATCGTCACCGCGATCCTCGATCCGGCGCTGATCTTCGGCCTCGGCCTCGGCGTCTACGGCGCGGCCTGGGCGACGGTCGCCTCGCGGCTCGCCTTTCTGCTGGTCGGCTGGCAGGGCTCGGTCCTCGTGCACGACATCGTGGCGCGGCCGAGCCTCAGGGCGGCGCGCCGCGACTTCGGGCCGATCATGGCGATCGGCTTCCCGGCCATCATGGCCAATCTCGCCACGCCCGTCGGCTCGGCCTACACGGTCAGGGTGTTCTCCGACATCGGCGAGGCGGCGATCGCCGCCGGCGCGATCATCGACCGGGTGACGCCGGTCGCCTTCGGCGTCATCTTCGCCCTCACCGGCTCGGTCGGGCCGATCATCGGCCAGAACTACGGCGCGCGGCTGATGGGGCGGGTCCAGCGCACGCTGACCGACTCCTTCATCCTGTCGGTCGGCTACGTGCTGTTCGCCTGGGCGGCGCTGGCGCTCGCCGCGCCGCTGATCGTCGCCGCCTTCGACGCTCACGGCGACAGCGCCGACTACGTGATGTTCTATTGCCGCGGCGGCGTCGTCGCCTGGCTGTTCCTGGCGTGCCTGTTCGTCGCCAACACCGCGTTCAACAACCTCGGCTTTCCGCTGCATGAGCATGGTCTTCAACTGGGGCCGGGCGACGCTCGGCACGATTCCGTTCGTGACCTTGGGCGTCCGGTATGGTGGAGTGAAGGGCGGCCTGTCGGCGTCGCCCTCGGCTGCGCCGTGTTCGGCGTCATCGGCGGTGGCCGACGGCCTACTGGACGACGGCGCAGCTCGCGCGGAGATTGAGCCCGGACCGCCGGCGGCGAATCGGAGGCGGTTAGGAGAAGGCCATGACGCTCAACGACATTCTGCAGAACGCGCAGGGCGGCAAGGCGGTCGCCAAGCTCGCCGAGCGCTACGGCCTCACGCCCGAGCAGGCGCGAGGCCGCGACGCAGGCGATGATCCCGGCCTTCTCCCCGCGCTCGAGCGTCTCAAGAGCCCATCCCGACGCGCTTGGCGCGCTCGATCGCCGAGGTCGCCGGCGGCGGCCACGAGGCGTCCTACGCCGCGCCCGAGCCGCGGACGGCGCCGCGGCGCCGGCGCGGCGGCAAGCGTGTTCGGCTCGCCCGAAGCGGTCCGTGAGGTCGCGCGAGCATGTGGCCGAGGCGTCCGGCGTCGCGCCCGAGACGGTCGCAGGCGATGCTGCCGGCGGTCGCCTCGATCCTGCTCGGCGGCCTCGCCCATGCGATGGCGAGCCAGGGCCTGTCGGGCGTGCTCGGCGATCTCGCCGCCGCCGCCGCCTCGCCCGGCGGGCTCGGCGCCGCGCTCGGCCTGCGGGAGAGCCGGCGGCGGCTTCATGCGGCATGCTCGAGCTCGATCTTCGGCGGGTCGCATCAGCCGGCCGATCCGCAAGCGGCCGCGCTCGTCGGCGGGCTGACGCGCGCTCAGCGCCATGTTCGTCGCCGGCGTCCAGGCCTCGCAGGCCCAGCAGGCGAGCCTCGCCGCGATCGCCCAATCCTTTACCCAGCCGCCGCCGCCGACCTGAAGGCGCCGGCCGGCCCAGGCTTCTCATACCCATCGCGCGACCGTCGAGCCCCGACGGCGTCGGCGGAACCTGACGCCGGAGCGGGCCTCAATTGCATTATCCGCCGCCGCGCGACTATCTAGCCGCGGTATGGCCGGATCTGCCGGCCGCAGGGGCGCAATCCTGAATGGCTCGCGATGTCGTCGATGGGGAAATTGTCGAATCGCGCGACGCGCTCGCCGCCTGGTTCGAAGCCGGATGCAAGCACGACGAGCCGCTGCGCGTCGGCACCGAGCACGAGAAGATCCTGTTCTACCGCGCCGGCCATGCGCCCGTCCCTTACGAAGGCGACACGGGGAGTCCGCGCGCTGCTCGAAGGCATGAACGCCCGCCTCGGCTGGGAGCGGATCGAGGACGGCGGCCATCTGATCGGCCTCTTCGACGAAAAGGGCGGCGCGGCGATCTCGCTCGAGCCCGGCGGGCAGTTCGAGCTCTCCGGCGCGCCGTTCGAGACGGCGCACGAAACGGCGGACGAGCTCGCGCGCCATCTCGAGATCTGGCGATCGGTCGCCGAGCCGCTCGGCCTCTCGGCGCTGTCGCTCGGCATGAGCCCGAAATGGACGCTGGCCGAGACGCCGACCATGCCGAAGAGCCGCTACGACATCATGAGGCGCTACATGCCGAAGGTCGGGACGCGCGGGCTCGACATGATGTTCCGCACCGCGACGGTGCAGACCAATCTCGATTTCCGCGACGAAAAGGACATGGTGCTGAAGCTGCGGGTCGCGCTCGCGCTCCAGCCGGCGATCACCGCGCTCTTCGCCAATTCGCCGTTTACCGACGGCAAGCTCAACGGCTTCCTCTCGGCCCGCTCGGAGATCTGGCGCGACACCGACGCCGACCGCACCGGCCTGCTGCCGTTCGCCTTCGAGCCCGGCATGGGCTTCGAGCGCTACGTCGATTACGCGCTCGACGTGCCGCTGTATTTCCTCAAGCGCGGCTCGACCTATATCGACGTCGCCGGCGCGAGCTTCCGCGACCTTCTTGACGGCCGGCTCGCCGCCGCGCCGGGCGAGCGCGCGACCATCGCCGACTGGGCGAACCATCTGTCGACCATCTTTCCCGAGGTGCGGCTCAAGCGCTACCTCGAAATGCGCGGCGCCGACGTCGGACCGCCGGACGCGGATCGTGGCGATGACGGCGCTGACGAGCGGCCTCTTCTACGATTCCGGCGCGCTCTCGTCGGCCTGGGCGCTGGTCGAGGACTGGACGCGCCGAGGAGCGGCAGGCCCTGCGCGACGAGGTCCCGAAACTCGGCTTCGCCGCGACGATCCGCGGCCGGCCGTTGCGCGACGTCGCCCGCGACGTGGTCGCCATCGCGCGCGGCGGGCTCACGCGCCGGGCGAAGCTCAACGCCAAGGGCGAGGACGAGACGGTGTGGCTTGCGCCCCTCGAGGCGATCGCCGACAGCGGACGGTCATCCGCGCGAGACTGGATCGAGCGCTTCGAAGGCCCGTGGAGACGTTCGGTCGAGCCGGCCTTCACGGAAGCGGTGTTCTGAGTCCGCCGATCAGCGAGCTGCGCCCGATCAGCGGGCCTGCTCGTCGTGGCTGACTTCGAGGAAGAAGATGCCGCGGTTCAAGCGCGTCCGCGGTCGCGTGCCCGATTGCGCCGATCCCCGCCAGAAACGGCGGCGGGCGGTCCGCGCCGGCCGCTGGCCGTCCGGATCGCGGGCGAAGGCGTCCGATCCCGCCTTGATGTAACCGCTGATGTGGGCGCAGGTCTCGCCCGGCGCGCCGCACTTCTGCTCATGGACGCCGCTGTCGAGGTTCTGGGGCGCTACGCCGTCGCCGGCTTTCGCCTGCGTCGCGATCAACGCCGCCAGAAGAGCCGTCAGCAGCGCGATTGCACACGTTCGACGACCATTCGAACCTCTGCCGCATTCCGACTCGCTTCCGGTTGACGGGCGCTGAGATGAGCCGACATCGTGGCGGCAACATGGCGGCGATCGCGCGCATCAGCGCGACATGCGCCGCCAGTCGCCGAGCGTCGCCTGAACGAGCGCGAGCGCCGCGACCGCCGCGGTGTCCGCCCGCAGCACGCGCGGGCCGAGGCTCAGGCGCAACACCCGCGGGACCCGTAGGATGGCCGCGCGCTCGGCGTCGTCGAAACCGCCCTCCGGACCGATCAGAAGGCCGACGCCATGGTCCGCCGTCGCTGCGCCGAGGGCGTCGAGCGGGTCGGCCGCCGGCGCGTTCTCGTCGCAGAACACGAGCAGGCGGTCGGCCGGCCACGCGGCAAGCGCTCCGGTCGAGCGGCTCGAGCGGCAGAACCTCGGGCGTCCAGACCGCGCCGCATTGTTCGCAGGCCTCGATCGCATTGGCCTCGAGGCGCTCGACGTTCAGCCGCGCGACCTGGGTGCGGCGGGTGACGACCGGGCGCAGCCGGCCGGCGCCCATCTCGACCGCCTTCTGCGCCATGTAGTCGAGCCGGGCGTGCTTCAGCGGCGCGAACAGGAAATCGACATCCGGGGCGGCTTCCGGCGCCCGCGTCCGCGCGGTCACAGACGAGCGACAGGCTCTTGCGGCCGGCGGCGGCGATCTCGGCGGAGAACTCGCCGTCGCGTCCGTTGAACGCGAGCACGCGCGCGCCGGCGCCGAGGCGCAGCACGTTGGCGAGATAATTGGCCTGCTCCGCGCGCCAGCGCCGCCGTCGTCCCGGCCGCGAGGGGCGCTGCGACATGAAGTCGGGGGGCGCGGAGATCGTTGGCCATGCGGGCCTCCCATGACTGGCCCCAGGGCGATCGGGGATGGCGGATGAAGACGCCGGCCTATAGCATCGCCGCGCTGGCGAACGCGACGGGTAACAATCGCCCTTGCGGCGGCGAAAGACTCACCGACGGCGCCTTTCGCGCCGACACGGGAGACGAACCTTGATCGACCGGCCTCTCCTCCGCGCTGTGCTCGGCGGCGCTCGCCCTCGGCGCCTCGCCCGCCGCCTTCGCCGCCGACGCCGCGCATCCGACCGTCGTCGAGCTGTTCCAGAGCCAGGGCTGCTCGTCCTGCCCGCCGGCGGCGGCCAACGTGCGGGCGGTCAGCGACCGCGCCGATGTGCTCGCCCTCGCCTTCGAGGTCGACTATTGGGACCGCCTCGGCTGGAAGGACACGTTTTCCAGCCCGGCCTGGACGGCGCGCCAATACGCCTACGCTCGAGCCATGGGGCGCGACGGCGTCTATACGCCGCAGGTCGTGGTCAACGGCCGGGTCGAGGGCGACGGCCTCGAGCCGGGCGGACTGGCCGCGCTGATGCGTCAGGGCGACCGCGGCGCCGGCGGCCCCGAATTGGGCTTTGCCGGCGGCGTCGGTGACGGTCGGGGCGGGGACGGCGCCCGCCGCGCGGCGCCGACGTCTGGCTCGTCCGCTACGATCCGCGCGTGGTGGAGGTGGAGGTCCGGCGGGGCGAGAACGCCGGCCGCACCCTGCCGCACAAGAACGTCGTGCGCGAACTGACCCTGCTCGGCCATTGGGACGGGCGCGCCGCGTCGTTTCCTGCGCCGCCCGGGGCGCCGGACCTTGCCGAGGCGGCGCTGGTGCAGGCGGCGGGGGCAGGGCCGATCCTGGCGGCGGCGAAGCGGTGAGGTCCCAACTCAACGGACTCCGCGGCGCTTCACCCCACCTTCAGCGCGGCGCGCATCGCGCAGGCGAGGCGCGTGGCTTCGCGAGCGTCCTCGAGGCTGAGCGGCGTCGGCCTGCCGCTGCGCACGGCCTCGACGAAGGCGCGGGCCTCGTGAAGGAAGGCTTCGCCGAACCGTTCGAAAAAATCGGCCTGGCCCGCGATCGATCGGCGGCCGCCGGATTCCAGCGTCAGCGGAATACGCGGAATGGCCCGGCCGATGTCGAGCGTCCCTCTGGAGCCGACGATGGTCATCGACGCCTCGTAGCCCCGGTGCGACGTTCGCGAGACATAAAAGTCCGCGATCCTGCCGCCTTTGAACGCGACGACGGCGGAGGCGGTGTCGACGTCGCCGCAGGCTGCGAGCGCCGGAGTAGAGGATGCGGCTGCCGACGGCTGCGATCGAGGACGGCTCGGCGCCGCCGAGCATCCACCGGACGAGGTCGATGTCGTGAATGCAGCAGTCGAGGAAAATGCCGCCGGAAGTCGGCGCGAAGCGGACGAAGAAGCCGTCCGGGTCGACCGGGTCTTCGGAGACGCAACGAATGGCGAACACCTCGCCGAGCTCGCCTGCATCGACAAGGCGTTTGGCCTCGGCGTAGGCGGGATCGAACCGACGCATGAAGCCGACCATCACGACCTGTCCCGGACGTCCGGCCGCTTCCGCGATGGCGCGGTCGCAATCGGCGGGATCGAGCGCCAGCGGTTTCTCGCAGAACACATGCTTGCCGGCGCCGGATGCAGTCGATCACCTGGTCGGCGTGCAGCGAGGTCGGCGTCACCAGCCACACGGCGTCGAGATCGCGATGAGCGAGCAGCTCCGCAGGCCAGGATAAGTCGCGACGCCGTCTAGCGCGCTTTTCCGCCCAGGCGCGCTCTTCCGCGACCGGGCTCGCCGCAGCGACGAGGCTGCGCGCCGTCGACGCGAAAGGCAAGGTTTTCCGCGTGGCGGCGACCCAGCCGGCCGAGGCCGACGATGCCGATGCGAACCGTGCCAGACACCGCGAAACTCCTCGCTCTCGAGACGCTCAAAAGTTCACCTGCGGTCCCGCCGGCGCCGCGACGCGCGGTCTCCTTGAGGCGCGAGGCGGAGGAAACCGCGTCGCCCGTTCAACGCGCGCCTTGCGCCGCTTTCGCCGGCGCGCCGACGCCGGTGAACAGCCACGCGTGCTGCGGCTCGTTGTGGAACTTCCAGACCCGCTTCGGGCCGGCCATGACGTTGAGATAGTAGCTGTCGTAGCCGTGCAGGGTGGCGACCGGGTGATAGCCCTTCGGCACCATCACCACGTCGCCGTCCTCGACCAGCACCGCCTCGTCGAGCGAGCGGTCGTCGGTGTAGACGCGCTGGAAGCCGTAACCCTGCGGCGGGTTGAAGCGGTGGTAGTAGGTCTCCTCGAGATAGCTCTCGTTCGGCAGGTCGTCGCGGTCGTGCTTGTGCGGCGGGTAGGACGAGGTGTTGCCGCCCGGCGTGATCACCTCGACCACGAGCAGCGACGTCGGCCGAGCCGTCGTCCTCGGGCATGATGTTGGTGACGTGACGGGTGTTGGACCCCTTGCCGCGCACGATCTGCGGATGCGCGCCCGGCGGGATCAGCTTCGCCGGATGGCCCGCGCCGCCCGGCGCCGAGCAGACGGCGAGTTCGAGCGGCGTCAGCGCCTCGACCGCGTAGCGGCCACGCGCCGGGATGTAGGCCGCCCAGGGCGGCCCCTCGAACGGGCTCATCCGCTCGCCGATCTCGCCGAAATCCTTGCCGTCGATCGCGAGCTTCGCCTTGCCCGAGACCAGCACCAGGCAGACCTCGCGCTTGCCCGTCTCGGCGGCGAGGCTCTCGCCGGCGTCGAGGCGGTGCAGGGCGAAGCCGACATAGGTCCAGCCGGCGCTTTCCGGCGTCACCTCGGTGACGAGGCCGTGCGTGCGCTCTTCGGCCTCACGCGCAGTTCGGACATTGCTTGCTCCTTCTCCGTACCGGCCGCAGTCGTCAGCGACCCAGGTCGTCGATCACCACGGCACAGCTCCGAACGGGAGTCGACGTCAGTTGAACACCCGCTGATGACGGCGGGCGGTCTCGTATTTCTCGCGCGCCTCGGCCACCTCGCGGCGCGGCGACACTTCTGGAACCGCGACGTCCCACCAGTGCCCGCCGGCTTCGGTGACGATCAGCGGATGGGTCTCGATGACGACGACCGTGGTGCTGGTCGTTGGCCTTGGCCGCCTCGAGCGCGGGCTCGAGATCGCCGATCGACGACGACCTTGACCGCGATTGCGCCCATGCTCTCGGCGTGCTCTGGCGAAGTCGATGTCCGGCTGGGCGACCATGGCGCAGTCTTCCCAGAGATTGTTGAAGTTGGCGCCGCCGGTCTCCATCTGCAGCCGGTTGATGCAGCCGAAGCCGTGGTTGTCGAGCACGACGATGACGAGCTTCACGCCGAGGCTGACCGAGGTCGCGATCTCCGAGTTCAGCATCATGTAGGAGCCGTCGCCGACCATGACGACGACCTCCTTGTCGGGCCGCGCCATCTTGACGCCCATGCCGCCGGCGATCTCGTAGCCCATGCAGGAGAAGCCGTATTCCATGTGATAGCCGCCCGGCGTCGGTCGGAACCCAGAGCTTGTGCAGTTCGCCCGGCAGGCCGCCGGCGGCGTTGACGACGATGGTGTTCTCGGCGCCGAGCGTGCGCAGCGACCGCGCCGATCACCTGGGCGTCCGAGGGCAGTTCGGCGTTGGTCGAGGCGAGCGCCGCGCCCCGCCGCGTCGAGCCAGATCGCCTTCTCCTTCGCCGCGCGCTCGGCGACGGCCGGATCGGCCTTCCAGCCGCGAAGCGCCTCGGACAGCTCGGTCAGGCCGACCCTGGCGTCCGCAGACCAGGGGCTGCGGCGTCGATGCTTGGCGGTGTCGTAGGGCGCGACGTTGAGCGCGAGGATCTTGCAGGTCGTCCGACTTGAACAGCGCCCACGAGCCGGTGGTGAAGTCCTGCAGGCGCGTTCCGACCGCGAGCAGCGAGATCGGCGTCGGCGGCGAGCGCGTTGGCCGCCGAAGTTCCGGTGACGCCGATCGCGCCGAGGGCGAGCGGGTGGGTCTCGTCGATCGACGACTTGCCGGCCTGGCTGACGGCGACCGGAATCCCGTGCGTCTCGGCGAAGGCGCGTGAGTTCGGCCGAGGCCTCCGAATAGAGCACGCCGCCGCCCGCGATGATCATCGGCCGCTTGGCCGCCTTGATCGCGGCGACGGCCGCGGCGAGTTCGTCGACGTCCGGGCGGATGCGGCGCGGCGTCCACACCTTTTCGGCGAACAGGCTTTCCGGCCAGTCGTAGGCCTCGGTCTGCACGTCCTGGCACATCGCCAGCGTCACCGGGCCGCACTCGGCCGGATCGGTCAGCACGCTCATCGCGCGCTGCAGGGCCGGGATCAGTTGCTCCGGGCGGTTGATCCGGTCGAAATAGCGCGACACGGGGCGGAAGCAGTCGTTGGCGGACACCGTGCCGTCCGAAAAGTCCTCGATCTGCTGCAGCACCGGGTCGGGCAGGCGGTTGGCGAACACGTCGCCCGGCAGCAGCAGGAGCGGCAGGCGGTCGACGTGGGCGACCGCGGCGGCGGTCACCATGTTGAGCGCGCCCGGGCCGATCGAGGTGGTGCAGGCCATGAAGCGGCGGCGGAACATCGCCTTGGCGTAGGCGGTCGCCGCCAGCGCCATGCCCTGCTCGTTGTGGGCGCGCCAGGTCGGGAAGCTGTCGCGCGCCTGATAGAGCGCCTCGCCGATGCCCGCCACGTTGCCGTGGCCGAAGATCGCCCAGCATCCGGCGACGATCGGCAGCTTCTCGCCGTCGATCACCGTCATCTGCTTCGTCAGAAACCGCACCAGCGCCTGCGCAACCGTGAGCCGCACCGTCTTGCCGCTCATCGTCATTCCCTCCCGACGCGCCTCGCGTTCGGCCGTCGAATGTCTTGCGACCTCGCTATCCATCGAGGCCTCGCGCGCTGCCTTTCGAGCGACAGCCAGAGATCGACCAGCGCTCCGAACTTCGCGGCCATGGCGTCGACCGCCTCGTCGTCGCCGATTTCGCCCTTGAGCCAGCGCTCCGCCGCCTCGGCGAAAATCGTTCGCCCGACCGCGAAGCCTCGGACCCTCGCGGGCCGCCTGGGCGGCGGCGAAGCTCTCCTTCAAGCGCCTCGATCGGCGCCTCGAGGCCGAGCAGCACGACGCCGCGGCAGTAGGGATCGCGCGCGGCGATCACGTCGTCGATTCGCCGCCAGGCGCCGCGACGGAGGCCTGCGGTTCGAGCTTCCACCAGTCGGGCTTGAGGCCGGCGTCGTAGAGCTCGGCGAGCGCGCGCGCGACCGTGTCGTCGTCGAGCGGGCCGGACTTCGAGGCGATGATCTCGATCAGGATCTCGCGGCCGATCTTGCGCGCGGCGTCGAAGGCCGAGACGAGCTTTGTCGGTCTGCTCGCGCTTCAGCGCGGCGTCGTCGTCCGGATGGTAGAAGCACAGGACCTTGATGCAGTGATCGACCGGCCATTCGATCAGCCGGCTGCCGAGATCCTGGCTGAACTCGAACTGCAGCGGCCGGGAGCCCGGCAGTTCGATCGGCTTCGCCACCCACAGGTCCTGTCCGGCGCCGGCGGCGAACAGCGCGTCGCGGCCATACTTGTCGTCGATCAGCATGCCGAAGCCGGGCCGCCCGTTGGCGACGCGGCGCGCGGCGCGGACCGCCAGGACCTTGAACGCGGGAATGCGCGCGATCGCCGCTTCGTCCGCGCGCCAGATCCTCCAGTTGAATGCGATGATCGATGGCGAGCGCCATCAGTTGCGGATATGTCGCGCCGGCGCGTCGTCGCCCAGTGGATGTGGTTGAGCGCGGCGTCCTTGCGCAGCGCCCGCTCGCGGCTGCCGTGATCGAGGAAATACTTGAGCTCGGCCCAGGTCGGATATTCGGTCGAGCAGAGGAGACGCGACACCGCGAACGCGCCGCAGGCGTTGGCCCAGGTGGCTGAGGTCGCGAGGTCCTCGCCCTTGAGCCAGCCGCGCAGGAAGCCGGACATGAAGGCGTCGCCGGCCCCGAGCACGTTGAACACCTCGATCGGGAAATCCTCGGCCGACGATCCCGGCCTCGAGATCGTCGGCGATCGGCCCGTCGTAGACGATGCAGCCCTGCGCGCCGCGCTTGAGCACGACGGTCGCGCCGGAAATCGCCCGGATGCTCTTCAGCGCGTCGAGCACGCTGTCGGCGCCGCCGGCGACCATGATCTCCTCTTCGGTGCCGACGATCAGGTCGCAATCGGGGAGCACGGTCTTCAGCCGCGCCGACACCGCCTCCGATTTCACGTAGCGCTCGAAACCCGCCTCGTGGCCGGCGAGCCCCCAGAGGTTCGGCCGGTAGTCGACGTCGAACACCACCTTCCCGCCGTGTCTCCTTGGCGAGCGCGATCGCTTTGGCCTGCGCGGCGGCGGCGGCCGGTTTCGAGAAGTGGGTTCCGGTGACGACGATCGCGCGGCTCCGAGCGACGAAAGCCTCGTCGATGTCGCTTTCGTCGAGCGCCATGTCGGCGCAGTCGGCGCGATAGAAGATCGTCGGCGAGACGCCCTCGCTCTCGCACGGCGAGCAGCACCAGCGCCGACAGGCGATCCTTGTCGACATGAACGCCGTCGACGGCGACGCCCTCGCGAACGAGTTGCTCGCGGATGAAGTTCCCCATCTGCTCGGCGCCGACCCGCGTGATCAGCGCGGACTTCAGGCCCAGCCGCGCCGTGCCGATGGCGATGTTGGCCGGACAGCCGCCGACCGATTTGGCGAAGCTGCCGATGTCTTCGAGCCGGCTGCCGATCTGCTGGCCGTAGAGATCGACCGAAGAGCGGCCGATGGAGATCAGGTCGAGCGTCTTGTCCATGGTCGCCGCTCCTCGTCTCGTCTCAACTTGCGACACAGTCGCCTGGCACGACCGGCCGGGCGAATCTCGTGCCAGTCCAGGTCGCCGAAGTCGGCGACGATCGTCGCCCGGCCTTGGATCGACCGGTCTCAGTAGACGATCTCGACCTGGCGGCCTTCCTTCAGCGATTTCAGCGCGGCGTCCGCCATGACCAGCGCCTTCAGTCCATCCTCGCCCGACGGGCTCATCGGACGACCGGCCTCGACCGCGGCGATGAACGCCGCGATCTCGTTGGCGTAGGCCTGCGTGTATCGCGTCATGAAGAAGTTCAGGAGCGGGTCGCGCCGGTAGCCGCTCGGCGTTCGCGACCTCGACCGTGGTCTCGCGAACGTTCTCCGCCGACACCAGGCCCTTCGAGCCATGAACCTCGATCCGCTGGTCGTAGCCGTAGGTCGCCCGCCGCGAATTGGAAATCTGCGCGATCTTCCCCGACTTGGTGGTCAGCACCAGCGAAGCGCTGTCGACGTCGCCCGCGGCGCCGATCGCCGGATCGACAAGGTTCGAGGCGGCGGCGAAAACGGCGACCGGGTCCTCGCCCAGCAGGAACGCCGCCATGTCGAAATCATGGATCGTCATGTCGCGGAACAGGCCGCCCGAGCGCGCGATGTAGGCCAGCGGGCGGAGGGCCCGGGATCGCGCGAGGTGATCGACACCATCTCCACGTCGCCGATGGCGCCGGCGTCGATCCGGGCGCGCGCCTCTCGGAAGTTCGGATCGAAGCGGCGATTGAACCCGATCATCAGCGGCGCCTTTGCCGCCCGCACGACGTCGAGGCAGCGCCGGACCCGCTCGACCGACAGGTCGATCGGCTTCTCGCAGAAGATCGCCTTTCCGGCGCGGGCCGCCTGCTCGATCATGTCGGCGTGCAGGTCGGTCGGCGTGGTGATCAGCACCGCGTCCACGTCGTTCGCGTTCATGATCGCGTCGACCGTGCGGACCTCGGCGCCATGAGCTCTTGGCGATCGCCTGCGGCGGCGTCGGGAAGGGCGTCGGCGACCGCCACGAGCTTTGCGCCGGCGGTGGCGGCGACCGCTCCTGCGTGGACCTTGCCGATGCGGCCGGCGCCCAGCAGCCCGAATTTCAGCGTCATGCTCTCAAGCCTCCGTCTCCACCCGGGCCTTTGGCGCGCGGACCCGTTGCGACCGCGCGGCTCGTTCAGATAACCCTTGCTCGCCGGCTTTCTCGGCTTGCCGCGACCGGCTCGGTACCGATCCAACGGCCCAGTTTGGAACTTATATTCCATTTTTCCTCATCGTCAACAGTTTCGTTTTGCAATCGGAGAGGATTTCGGCTAGGCTATTTTCCTGCCCGCCTTTGCCTGAAGCCGGCGCTCAGAGAACCACCGATGACGGAAGCGCTGACCGACATTCCACCCCAGGCGTTCAACGAACTGCGCGACCTGATCATCGAGAGGCGCGACAAGCTGCCGAGGAGGCTGGCGCAGGTCGCAGCCTACACGATCGAGTTTCCAGACGACATCGCGTTCGGAACGGTCGGCAGCATATCCGAGCGGGCCGCCGTGCAGCCTTCCACGCTGGTGCGCTTCGCCAAGGCGCTCGGCTACAGCGGCTTCAGCGAGTTGCAGGCCGTGTTCCAGCAGCGTTTGCGCGACCGGCCGAACAACTACGAGGCGCGCCTCGAGGCGCTCGACGCGCACACGTCCGGCCACTCGCCCGCCATGGCGGTGATCGACGGATTCAGCCAGGCGGCGATCCGGTCGGTCGAAAGGTTCAAGGAGCGGATCAAGCCCGAAGACCTGGACGAGGCGGCGCGGATTCTCGCCGCCGCCGACACCATCTACCTGATCGGTCTCAGGCGGTCCTACCCGATCACCGCCTATTTGAGCTACGCGCTTGGAACGCTCGGGAATCAAGACGGTTCTTGCCGGTTCGCCGAGCGGGGTCGACCGCGAAATCCTGTCCTTCGCCGGCCCGCGCGACGCCGCGCTCGCGGTCAGTTTCACGCCTTACGCGCCAGCGACGGTCGAATACACGCGCCAGGTCGTCGGCCAGAACGCGCCGCTCGTCGCGATCACCGACAGCCCGTTCAGCCCGCTGGCGTTGAACACCAGCGTCTGGTTCGAGATCGTCGAGAGCGACTTCGAGGGGTTCCGGACGCTCGCCGCCACGATGACCCTGGCTGCGGCGCTGGCGGTCGCGCTTGGCGAACGACGGCGCCTCGACGAGAAACGGAACGCAAATTCCGTTTAGGAGATGATCCGGACTGAAGCTGCCGGGCGGCCGTTGGGCCATTGTTGGAATTCTCGCACCGGGGTGAGCGGGCCGGGTTGCGGCGCGGCGGGCGTTCACGCCAGAGCGTCGCGCACGTAGGCCATGCTGTTTCGAACCGCAGCGATCGGATCGGCCAGGCCGTGGACCTCCTTGGCGAAGGGCTCGAACGAGACCACGCCGTCATACCCGTCGGCGTAGAGCTGGCGGAGCTGCTCGACGTTGCCGAGGCGATCCTTCGGCCCAACGAGCACGCGATGGCCGTCGAGCATGTCGGCAAAGCTGATCGAGGGGTCCTCCAGCCCGGAGATATGCACGAGCCCTGTGCGTCTGGCGAAAACCTGGCTCTCGCCCGCGCCGCGATGATGGAAAGTGTCGTGAACGAGAGAGAAGACGTCGGCTCCGCCGATGGCGTCGATCGCCGCCAGCGCGTCGCGCTTGAAGCGCAGCGACGAAACCGGGAACCCGAGCGGCTCGACAAACCCTTTGAGGCCGTGCTCCGCCAGAATCGGCGTGATCGCCGTCAGAGCGGCGCGCAAGGCCGCTGCCTTCTCGGGCGTGTCTTCGAGCATCTTTCCCTCATTGAGCGGACACATGACCAGGCCCGTCGCGCCGGCGGCCGCAGCGAGCGTCGCGAGCGCCTCGGTCTGGCGGGCGCGTTCGTCGTTCCAGACGTTGAACGGGTAGAGCGCGTTGACGCTGACAACCTCGATCCCGGCGTCCGCGGCCTTGGCGCCGACTCGGCGGGCGGTCTCGACGTCTTTCAGGCTGTTGGCGCCGACGTCGTTGCGCAACTCGATCGCGACGGCTTTCAGCGTGACGGCCGCATCGACGAGTTCATCGGGCGTCAGCGATGGCGAGACCATATGATTGAAGCCGAACTTGATGGAGCGCTTCGTCATGGGGCGTTTCCTTGCAGGAATTCGGATCAGGCGAGAGGGGCTGAACGACGGCGAGCGCTCAGGAATAGAACGCGGGGCGCGGCTTGGTGACGATCGGCGCAACTTCGCCGGTGTGCATGGCCTTCAGACACGCGTCAGCGGTGACGGCGGCAAAATAGCCGTCCCAGGCGTTGGGGCCGTGAACCTTGCCGGCCTGCGCCGCTTCGATCCAGTCCTGCAGTTCGACGTCGTAGGAGTCGATGAAGCGCAGCTTCCAGTCCTGCATAATCGTAGTCGAAAGCTTGGCGTCGCGGCGCAGAAGCACGCTCTCGGGCTCGGGCAGGCTCGCGACGCCCTCCTCGCCCACCACCTGGCACTGGATGTCGTAGCCGTAACGGCAATTGACGAACACCTCGCCGTCGATGCGTACGCCGCTCTTGGTCGCAAGCAGAACGATGATCGGATCGTTGAGCTTCGCGTGCGTGTGCTTCGTGTTGCGGGGAACGAGCACCTGCGCCGAGACGTAGTCGTCGTCGATCAGCCAGCGGAGCGCGTCGATCTCGTGAATGAAAGTGTCGACGATCGCCATGTCGCTGACGTAAGCCTCGGGCACGGACGGATTGCGGTGGGCGCAGTGGATCATCAGCGGCGCGCCGATCACGCCCTCGTCGATCGCTGCCTTCAACGCGCGGTAGCCCTTGTCGTA
Source organism: uncultured Alphaproteobacteria bacterium (assembly GCA_963724785.1). Classification (GTDB taxonomy): domain Bacteria; phylum Pseudomonadota; class Alphaproteobacteria; order Rhizobiales; family Beijerinckiaceae; genus Roseiarcus. Next base: position 136,901 of record CAVRWC010000003.1, read on the forward strand.
GCGGCGCTGGAAGCCGACCTGGACGAGGTGGCGGCCGGAGGCGATTTCGGCCTCGACAATGCGCAGGCAGGCCTCGGCGGTGGTGGCGAGCGGCTTTTCGCAGAAGACCGGCTTGCCCGCCTTGATGGCCGCGAGCACGTAGGCGTCGTGGGTCGGCCCCCAGGAGGTCACGACGACCGCCTGCACTTCGGGCGCGGCGATCAGCGCCTCGCCCGTCGCGATAGACCTTGGCGCCGGGCAAGTCGGCCGCGGCCGTCTCGGCGTGCTTCGCGTCGACGTCGGCAAGCGCGACGACTTTCGCCCCGACGAGTTTGTTGGCCAGCCGATGGATGTGCTCCCGGCCGATCATTCCGACGCCGATAACGCCGACATTCAGGGTCATTTTCGCTTGTCCTTGATGAGAGAGCTCCGGCGCATCCCACGCCCGCGGATGACTTCAGGTTTTCGATTTCGTCCAGTACTTGTCGACGTACTTTTGCATCGTCTCGCGCATGAAGCGGCCGAACTCGTCGGCGCGCTCCTCCCAGGCGAAGACGCAGGACGTCATGATCCCGTCGAAGCCGACCGCGGCGAGCGAGGAGAAGAACTGGTCCCAGTTCACCTCGCCCTGGCCTATGTCCATGTGCTGATGGATGGTGACCTTCGCGCCCGGCGGATTGCAGATGTAGCGCAGGCCCGACGAGGCCTTGTGGTTGTAGGTGTCGGCGACGTGGACGTGCGCGATCAGCGCGCCTGCGTCCCGGATCATCTTCGGGATGTCGTCGCCGAAATAGAAGGTGTGCGGCGCGCAATAGAGGAACTTGACGGCTTTCGAGTTGAGCGTGCGGATCATGTCGACCGCCGGGTGCAGCGTCTCGCACCAGTCCTCCGGATGCGGCTCGATGTTGAGTTGGACGCCCTCCTTCTCGAACACGGGGACAAGCTCCTCCATCGAGCGCCACCAGGCGGCTTCGCTCGTCTCATGGGTGAACTGGCCGCCGCAGCAATTGGCCGAGTGCCCGCGGTCGGGCGACGGGCCGCGGCCGAACTCGCTGTTCATCGTATCGACGCCCATCTCGACGGCGATCTCGATCGCCTTCTTCCAGTAGCGCACCGCGGTCTGGCGTTCGTCTTCGTGCGGGCTCGCCCAGCGGTACATCGGCAGGAGCGAGGCGATCTTCACGCCGTGGTCGTTCAGCGACGTCTTGAAGCTCGCGATGCGCTCGGGATAGGCGCGCGGATGGACCCACCAGGCCAGGAAATCGTCACGTGGCGAAAGCTCGATCCACTCGTAGCCGAGTTCGGCGACCTTTCGCGGCAGTTCCTCCAGCGACAGATGGCGATGCATATAGGGATCGAGGGCGATTTTCATTCCGTTTCCTCCGTCGCCATTTTGATGCGTTGTAGGCCAAGGCGCTCGGTCCGGCACGCATCTTCTTGATGGTTTATCGTCAACCAGCGGCGCGCGTCGAAGCTTTGGAGGTGTCGAACCGGAGTCGCGCCGGCAACCGAGGAGAAGCCTAGCTTCGCGCCCGGCCGGGAGCGCGATCCTCAGCGGATAGATATTGCCCCTCCCTCACATTTTCCGTGAAGTACACATGAAACTCGCATCCGAGCGTAGGGGAAGCTCTCGCCTCGGTGGAATTCATGCCCTCGACCAGGTAACGCAGCGCCATGAAGGCCTGCATGTCCGGGTCCTGGTCGATGACCATATCCAGCGCCCCGGACTGGAGATACTGCTGGTGATCGTCGGAAAGTTCGTGCGTTATCCAGGTGACGCTGCGTTGCGGGTCGAACTGATCGAGCGCGTCTTTTATACCTGCGGAGCCGGCGCCGCTGTTATAGACGCCGGCAAGCTCATCCGAGCGCATCGCCTCCGCCACCGCGACAAAGCAACGGTATTCGTCATCGAGGGTTTCGAATGACGACGCGTCGCAACGAAGATTGGGGAACGAGTTGGTGAGTGCTTCCCGGCAACCCGCGGTTCTCTGCTGGTGTGCGGCCCAGTCGTTCCGTCCGCTCAAGAACATGACGCGACCGGGACGACGAGCGAAGCGCCCCATGACAAGCCCCGCGGTGCGGCCGGCGCGGTAGTTGTCGATGCCGAAGTATGCGATGCCCTGAACGTCGGCGACATTCGAGGCGACGGTTACGACCAATTCGCTTCGATCGAGGACTTCCCTCAGCGCCTGGCGCACCGCCCTCGTATCCGGCGCGGCTATGATCAAACCCTGACGGCGATAAGGCGGCTTGAGGATCGCCTTGAGGAGCGATGTCTCGTCAGCCCCATCGACGGTGCGTCGGTGGACGACGATTCGCTTGTCGAGGATCGCGCAGGCGCTGGTGATTGCGCCGCGCAGCCGCAAGAAGAAGGGCGTCGTATTGTCCGGAAGCAGAACGTCGATATGGACGAGTTCGTGAGCGGCGCTCGGCAGAATACGAGGCACGCCCAGCTTCTGCGCGGCGGCGATCACCTTCTGCCGCGCCTTTTTGGAGGCGCTTCCGCGTTCGTTCAGAACGCGGTCGACGGTCGAGGGGCTGACCCCGGCCTCAACAGCGATCTCGATGAACCGCGGAGACCGCTTGCGACGCCTCCCGGTCGCCATCCCTTCCTCCAGTCCCGCGCCTCTTAAGTTTCCGCAGCATCCTAGCAATTGATGTTAAAACGTCAAAAAGCTGCGTGCGCGGCGCGATTTTCTCGCCTACACCATAGTCAGGACTTTTCCAGATCATCCTTTACGATCGGATGTCCGAACAAGCCGTTGGCGCCCAACGCGCCGTAGAGGGAGGAAATCGACCATGAAACGCATCCTTATTGCGCTCGCGGCCGCGACCGTGCTCGCGAGCCCCGCCTTCGCCGCCACCAAGATCGGCGTGTCGATGGACAAGTTCGACGACAACTTCCTGACCGTCCTGCGCAACGGGATATCCGATTACGCCAAGACGCAGCCCGGCGTGACGGTGCAGATCGAGGACGCCAAGGACGACGTCTCGAAGCAGATCAGCCAGGTGCAGAACTTCATCGCCAACGGCGTCGACCGCGATCATCGTCAATCCCGTCGACACGTCCGCGACCGCCGCCATCACCAACGCCGCGGCCGAGGCCGGCGTGCCGCTCGTCTACGTCAACCGCCAGCCGGCCGACGTCGAGAAGCTCGGGCCGAAGGCCGCTTTCGTCGGCTCGAACGAGGTCGAGTCCGGCACGCTCGAGACCAAGGAGATCTGCAAGCTGCTCGGCGGCAAGGGAGACATTCTGGTGATTCGAGGGCCAGCTCTCCAACCAGGCCGCGGTTCAGCGGACGCAGGACATCCACGACGTCATCGCGACCGACGCCTGCAAGGGCATCAAGATCGTCGCCGAGCAGACCGCGAACTGGGATCGCACCCAGGCGCAGAACCTGATGACCAACTGGCTGTCGAAGGGGCTCAAGTTCGACGCCGTCGTATCCAACAACGACGAGATGGCGATCGGCGCGCTTCAGGCGATGAAGTCGGCCGGCGTCGACACCAAGAAGGCGGTGTCGGCGGCGTCGACGCGACGCAGGACGCGCTCGCCTCGATGAAGGCGGGCGACCTCAAGGTCACCGTGTTCCAGAACGCGGCCGGCCAGGGCAAGGGCGCGGTCGACGCGGCGCTCGCGCTCGCCGCCGGCAAGCCGGTCGACAAGAGGGTCTACATCCCCTTCGAACTCGTGACCCCGGCCAACCTCGACCAGTACACCACGAAGAACTGACCGGAACAGCCCTTCTCGCCGCGTTCGGCGGGCAGGGCGACCCCGGAGGCGCGTCTTCCTCCCGGCGCGCCTCCGGGCCTTCTCGAAAGCGCGAAACATGATAGATTCGGCGCCGGCCCCCGGGAACAAGGGCGGCGTCGGAACGCAAAGGGACGGAGCGCCATGGCGACCATCAGTCCTTCCACCGCCGAAATCGTCAGGCAGAGCGGCGCCGTTCCCGGCGCCGACTACCTGCTCGAAGTCGAGGGCGTGCGCAAAGCCTTCCCCGGCGTGCTCGCGCTCGACGACGTCAGTCTTCCGGCTGAAGCGCGGCCACGTTCATGCGCTGATGGGCGAGAACGGCGCCGGCAAGTCGACGCTGATGAAGATCATCGCCGGCGTCTACACGCCCGATGCGGGCTCCTTCAAGCTGAAGGGGCAGGAGATCAAGCTGACGTCGCCGCTCGACGCGCTCCAGTACGGCATCGCCATGATCCATCAGGAACTCAACCTGATGAACTTCATGACGGTCGCCGAAAACATCTGGATCCGCCGCGAGCCGCTGAATGCATTCGGCCTCGTCAGGCATGACGAGATGCGTCGACGGACGAAGGCGCTGTTCGAGCGGCTCGACATTCCGCTCGATCCCGAGGCGGAGGTCCGCGACCTTTCCGTCGCCAATCGCCAGATGGTCGAAATCGCCAAGGCCGTCTCCTACGATTCCGACGTCCTCATCATGGACGAGCCGACCTCTGCGATCACGGAGCGCGAGGTCGAGCATCTGTTCCGGATCATCCGGACACTGAAGGCCCAGGGCAAGGGCATCATCTACATCACCCACAAGATGAACGAGCTGTTCGAGATCGCCGACGAGGTGTCGGTGTTCCGCGACGGCAAGTTCGTCGGCGAGCACGCCGCCGCCGACGTCACCCGCGACGACATCATCCGGCTGATGGTCGGACGCGAGATCACCCAGATGTTCCCGAAGGAGACGGTGCCGATCGGCGACGTCGTGCTCTCGGTGCGCGACCTCGGCCTCGAGGGCAAGTTTCACGGCGTGTCGTTCGATCTGCGCAAGGGCGAGATTCTCGGTTTCGCCGGCCTCGTCGGTTCGGGGCGCAGCAACGTCGCCGAGACCCTGTTCGGCGTGACGCCGGCGACCTCAGGCGCGATCCTGATCAACGGCGAGGAAATCGCAATCACGCCACCCCGGCACGGCGATGGACGCCGGCATGGGCTTCCTCACCGAGGACCGCAAGGAGAGCGGCTGCTTCCTGCTGCTCGACATCATGGCCAACATGCAGATCGCGCTCCTGCGCCACGGCCATTCGACGATGGGCTTCGTCAAGGAGCGCGACATCGAAGCGCTCTGCCAGCAGCAGAAGACCCGCCTCCGGGTGCGCACGCCCGATCTCGAAGAGCCGATCATCAATCTTTCGGGCGGCAACCAGCAGAAGGTCCTGATCGCCCGCTGGCTGATGATCAAGCCCAGGATCCTCATCCTCGACGAGCCGACGCGCGGCATCGACGTCGGCGCCAAGGCCGAAATCCACAAGCTCATCACCGAACTCGCCGGCCAGGGCGTCGCGGTGATGATGATCTCGTCGGAACTCCCGGAAGTGCTCGGCATGAGCGACCGCGTGCTCGTCATGCACGAGGGCCGGATGACCGGCATCGTCGACCGCAAGGACGCAACCCAGGTTCGGATCATGGAGCTCGCGTCGCAGTAGCGGCGCCAGCCTAAAGCCCCGGGAAACACAGACCATGGCCACCGACATCTCGACCGCCGCCCCGACCGCCGAAACCCGCAGGTCCCACCGCCGTCTTCCTCCGGAACTCAGCATCCTCGGCGTGATGATCGGCATGATGCTGCTGTTCGAAGTGCTGGGCTGGATCTTCGTCGGCCAGAGCTTCATCGCCAATCCCCTGCGCCTCAAGATCATGATCCTGCAGGAATCGGAGATCGGCATCATCGCCGTCGGCGTCACCCAGACCATCATCATGGCGGGCATCGACCTCTCGTCCGGCTCGGTCGTCGGCATGACGGCGATGATCGCGGCGAGCCTCGCCCAGACCGCGGGCTACAGCCACGCCGTCTATCCCAGTCTCACGGGCCTCAACCCGATCTTCCCGGTGGCGGCGGGACTGCTCTGCGGCCTCGCTTGTCGGCGTCATCAACGGCTGGCTGATCGCCTACACCAAGATCCCGCCCGTTCATCGCGACCCTCGGCATGATGGTGTCGGCGCGCGGCGTCGCCGACTGGTACACCAACGGCCAGCCGATCGGCAATCTGACCGATTCCTTCGCCGCCATCGGCGCGGGCTGGTGGCCGGTCATCATTTTCCTCGGCGTCGCCTTCATCTTCCATATCGCGCTGCGCTACACGCGCTACGGCAAGTTCACCTACGCGATCGGCGCGAATCCGCTCGCCGCCCGCGTCTCGGGCATCAACGTCGAGCGCCACACCGTGATCGTCTATATGCTGGCGGGCTTGCTCTCGGGCCTGCGCGGCATCGTGCACACGGCCCGCGCGATCAGCGGGCAGGCCGGCGTCGGCGTCGGCTTCGAACTCGACGCGATCGCGGCCGCGGTCATCGGCGGCACGTCGCTCTCGGGCGGCGTCGGGCGCATGACCGGCACCGTCATCGGCGCGGTCATCCTCGGCATCCTCACCTCCGGCTTCACCTTCCTCAACGTCGACGCGCACTACCAGGAAATCATCAAGGGCGGCGTCATCATCGCGGCCGTGGTCGCCGATCAGTACCGGCAGCGGCGGCGGAAGTCGGTGTGAGCCAAAGGGGCGGCGAGGCATCGTCGCCTTAAGCGAACAGAGCCGATCTTTCTGAGAGGCGAGGTGAGGCGGGAGCGCCCGTCCTGGAGATCTCGCGCCAAGCTGCAACGGCTTGATCGCGCCATGGGCGGGACGCTGTTCGGTCGATGCGGGGTCCCTTCTCCCCGCATTTCGGAGAAGGTCAGGATGAACGGGCGGGGCGAGCGTCCGCGGCCAATCGGGCGCGCGTCCCGTTCCGGTCCTTGCGCCTCACCCCCCGAGCGCCTGGTCGAGATCGGCGATCAGGTCGTCCGGATTCTCGATCCCGACCGACAGCCGGATCAGGGCCGGGGTGATCCCGAGGCGCATCTGCTCCTCGGGCGGGATGTCGGAATGGGTCATCGAAGCGGGATGCGAGGCCAGCGTCTCGGTTCCGCCCAGGCTGACGGCGAGCTTGATCACTTCGAGCCGGTTCAGGACGGCGAAGGCTTCCGGCTCGCCGCCCTTGACCTCGAAGGCGAAGGTCGAACCGGCGCTTCTGCACTGGCGTTCGAACAGCGGACGATCCGGGTGATCTTCGGGCAGGAAGCCCAGATACCAGACCGAGGCGACCCGCGGATGGCCCCTGAGGAAGCCCGCGACCTTCAGCGCGCCCTCGGCCGACGCGGTCATTCGGAGCTTCAGGGTTTCCAGCGAGCGCATCAGGAGCCAGCCGGTGTAGCGGATCGCACATCGTGCCGAGGATCGTGCGCATGCCGCGAACCGGATCGAGCGCCGCGACCGTTCCCGAGCAGCCGCCCGCGATGAGATCGGAGTGGCCGCCGACGTACTTGGTGAGCGACGTCACGACAAGGTCGGCGCCGTGGGCGATCGGCGTCTGGAACAGGGGTCCGAGAAAGGTATTGTCGACGATCACCACCGTAGGCCGCCCCTCCGGTCCGCCGAGTCCGTCGGCCAATCGCCTGGCGAAAGCGATGTCGACGAGGCCGTTGGTCGGGTTGGCCGGCGTCTCGAGAAAGAGCGCCGCGACCGGCCCCAGGGCGCGCGCCTCGATCGACCGCTCGCTCCATCGCCTCGTTCCCGCCCTTCGGCGGGGAACGCGATCGGCGTCACGCCGAACTGCGGCAGGATTCTGTTCAGGAGAAAATCCGTGCCGCCGTAGACGGGTCCCGAATGGACGACGGACGAACCGGGCCGTGCGTAGGCCCACAGCGTGGTCGAGATCGCGGCCATGCCGGAGGCGAACACGAGGTTGTCCTCCGCCTCGTCCCAGATCGCCAGCCGGTCCTCGAGCATCTCGAGATCGGGATTGTTGATCCGGCTGTAGATGAGGCCCGGCTCCTCGTTCGGCCGCCTGGCGCGCAGGCCATAGGCCAGTTCGAAGAACTCCTTGCCGTCCTCGGCGGTGCGGAAGACGAAGGTCGAGGTGGGAAAAACCGGCGGCTTCAGCGACCCCTCCGAGCGGAACGGGTCGTAGCCGTAGCCCATCATCAGGGTCTCCGGCGCCAGCCTCCGGTCGCCAAGTACCTTTTTGCGCCAGCGTTCATTGGCCATGCGTCCGCCATCCCAAGAACAGACGCGGCCTCGCGCGTCGCCAGGAGCCGCCGGACTTTGCGGGTCCGGCTTCCCTCGGCTTGTACAACTACGCTATGCGACGGCGATCCGTCTCGCCCGCCCCGGGCTTCGACTTCACCCGGAACACGGATTGTCGTCGATCAGGCTCCGACGCCTGCCGGTTCTCGCCGCATCCTCCGACACCCAGACGCGACGTCTCCCCTCGAACAGCGCCGCCGCGATCGCCTCCCGCTTTTCCGCGATCGCCGCCCGCAATATGCGCATTGATGACCTGCGCCTTCAACGTAACCCCCGGCCCCCGGTGTATGACCGTATGGCCGCTGCTCATCCTGTCCTCCCGTTCGACCGCCCTCTTCTGGCCGTTCCCCGCTTCCGCGCCGCGTCGCGGAATTAAGGGACGATTAACTTTGCGCCCCGACTCTGGCGTCATTTTGTCGCAGGCCCCCGTGGCGAAGCCCATTTCGCTGCGTTATCCTAAAAAAGGTGGGGCCAGCGGAGGCCGAAGTGGCCGTATCCCTTCATCACGTCAACATTCGCGCTCACGACCTCGAGGAAACGGTCGCCTTTTACGTCGACGCGATCGGCCTCACGGAAGGATGGCGGCCGCCGTTCGGCTTCGCCGGGGCGTGGCTCTATGACGGCGAGCGGCCGATCGTTCATCTGACGGTCGGGAAATCCGGAGAGGACGGCGCCGGCGCCGTTGTTGAGCACATCGCCTTCGCCTGCAGACGACCTCGACGCGGCCTTGCAACGGCTCGACCGCTTTGGCGTGCGCTACACGCCCCCGCGCCGGCAGCCCGGGACGGGCGTCCGTCAGAGCTTCCTCGTCGATCCGAACGGGGTCACGGTGGAATTGCAGGGTTCTTAGGCAAAAGCCGGCGCGAAGGATTCCGCCCGCGCCATGTCCCAGCTGTCGCGCCAGCGCTTGTCGTGGGCGCCGCTGAGGAGTTCGCCGCGCCTGAGCGCCGGGTAGAGCTCGGCGTAGGTCATCGACTCGGTCGGGCTGACCCGCCGCGAGAAATGCTCCGGCCGAAAGTCCCGTGGATGGTCGAGCCCGGCGGCGGCGGCGAGCTCGGCGAGCGCATGCAGCATCGAGGCGTGGTAGCGCCGCACCCGCTCGCGTCTTGTCCTCGACGACGAGCGCGCGCGAGCGCGTCGGGTCCTGGGTGGCGACGCCGGTCGGGCAGCCGTCGGTGTGGCAGCTCATCGACTGGATGCAGCCGAGCGCGAACATGAAGCCGCGCGCCGCGTTGCACCAGTCCGCCCCGAGCGCGATGGCGCGCGCCATGTCGAAGCCGTTGACGATCTTGCCCGAGCAGCCGATGCGGATGCGCTCGCGCGCGTTGATCCCGATCAGCGCGTTGCGCACGAAGACGAGGCCCTCGCGCATCGGCAGGCCGAGATGGTCGGCGAATTCGAGCGGCGCCGCGCCGGTCCCGCCCTCCATGCCGTCGACCACGATGAAGTCGGGAGTGATCCCGGTCTCGACCATCGCCTTGCAGACGCCGAGGAATTCCCACGGGTGGCCGACGCAGAGCTTGAAGCCGACCGGCTTGCCGCCCGAGAGCTCGCGCAGTCTGGCGATGAAGCCGACGAGCTCGAGCGGGAGTGGAAAAGGCGCTGTGGGCGGCCGGCGAAACGCAGTCCTTGCCGGGCTCGACCCCGCGGATCGCGGCGATCTCGGCCGTCACTTTCGCGCCCGGGAGCACGCCGCCGTGGCCGGGCTTCGCCCCCTGCGACAGCTTGATCTCGATCATCTTGATCTGCGTCGTTCGCCGCGGCGGCCCGGAACATCTCCGGGTCGAAACTGTCCGTCCGGCGTGCGGCAGCCGAAATAGCCCGAGCCGATCTCCCAGATGATGTCGCCGCCGCCCTCGCGATGATAGGGGCTCAAGCCGCCCTCGCCGGTGTCGTGGGCGAAGCCGCCGCGCGCCGCGCCCTTGTTGAGCGCGCGGATGGCGTTGGCGCTCAGCGCGCCGAAGCTCATGGCGGAAATGTTGAACATCGGACAGCGAATAGGGCTTCGCGCAATCCGGGCCGCCGACCGTGATGCGGAAGCCGTCCGGTCGCGACCGGCTTCGGCGCGATCGAATGCCGAAGCCATTCGTAGCCCGCCGCGTTGATGTCGCGCAGAGTGCCGAACGGGCGCTTGTCGAGCGTCATCTTGGCGCGCTGGTAGACGACCGCGCGCTGGGTGCGCGAGAACGGCAATCCATCGGTCTCGCTCTCGAAGAAATACTGCCGCATCTCGGGGCGGATCTCTTCGAAAATGAAGCGCAGGTGGGCGGAGATCGGATAGTTGCGCAGGATCGCGTGCCGGGTCTGGATGAGGTCGTGAACGCCCAGAAGGGTCAGGGCGCCGAAAACGAGGAAGCCGGCGACGAGCAAGCCTGTCGCGGCGGGCGTCGCGCCCGCGCCGAGCAGCATGACGCAGAGGACCGTGAGACACGCCGCGAGCGTCAGCACAACGAAGCGCGGTGAAAACGCCAAACTCAGGGTCGGCACGTCGAACCTCCCAATTGCTTCCCGCGCCTTTCCTGGGAAACTTGGGTGGCCTCGAATCTTCGCACAAGGCGCGCCGCCCGCGACTCGCTGTCGCGGGAGCTTGCAGCTTGACCCCGCCAAGCCGACTGTGACCGGCATCACAGCGCCAAGGCGGCGCGCGATCGCGCGCGCCGTTTCTGAAAACGCCGACGATCCGACGGGTCTTGCGCCGTCTGCGTGGCGCTTAACGCCACGCTGCTCACCCGCGACCGCCGCCTCGCCTCAGCGCCTACGCAGAGAGCGGCGATCGAGTTTGAGGGCGTCTTCTGCGCCTCGCTAGATCGTCACGAAGTCAGTGTGGCCGATGCCGTGTCGGTAGTCGAGCACCGAGATCACGACCGGCTACACCGAAAAAATCGCGATCGCGTCGGTCCTCGTCGGGCCCGAAATCAGCGCCTTCCGGAAAGCGCCGAGCATCAGTTCGCCGACATGAGCGATCTCCTGCCGGTCGCTGACGCGCGCGGCGTGCGCGCCCATCGACAGGCCTAGGATCTCCTCCGTTCGGTCATAGGGCAGGTTGACCGTCAGCGAGACCTTGTCGTTGAGCCGATGTTGCGCGCCTTCTGCGAATGCGCCGCCGTGCCGAAGTAGAGGGTGAGCCCGTCGTGGACATAGCTCACCGTCGTCGCCTGCGGGAACCCGTCGGGCCGCACGGTCGCGAGCGTCATCTCGCGATGCGCCCCCGAGAATGGCGAGGATCTTGTCGTGCGTCGCGTTGTCCATCGGTTCCTGTCTCCCACCGTTCGAAGCCCGGCCTGACCTGAGAGCGCCCCGAACGCCGCGACCACGATCCGCGCCGGACGACATTTATCTGGTTGCAAAGCTGGAATGAACCTTCAATCCCGCGGGGTACGCTCCGGAAAGCCCGGTGACGCCCAGAGTACGATGAGCGCAGCTCAGCGATCTCTCTGCGCCTGCCGAACCTGCGCTCGCCGCATCAAGATCCCCGTTCGCCTGCCATCGCTGATCGAGATGCGGGTCAGCTTGAGAAGGCGGACAGCGCTCGGCCGGCTTGCGATCATCGGGCACGAAGCGTTTCATTGGCGATCGCCGGCCAAACACAGGAGACGTTCGATAAATCGAGACCCTCTGCTCGCCGCCTTCACCTCGAAAACTTCTTGTACTTCAGCCGGTGCGGAATGACGCTGTCGATCCCCAGCCGCCGCTTCTTGTCCTCCTCGTAATCGGCAAAATTGCCCTCGAACCATTCGACGTGGCTGTCGTCCTCGAAGGCGAGCATGTGGGTGGCGATGCGGTCGAGGAAGAAGCGGTCGTGGCTGATGATCACGGCGCAGCCCGGCGAAGTCGAGCAGCGCCTCTTCGAGCGCGCGCAGCGTGTCGACGTCGAGGTCGTTGGTCGGCTCGTCGAGCAGCAGCAGGTTCGCGCCGCTCTTCAGCATCTTCGCCAGATGCACGCGGTTGCGCTCGCCGCCCGACAGCATGCCGACCTTCTTCTGCTGGTCGGCGCCCTTGAAGTTGAAGGCGCCGCAATAGGCGCGCGAGTTCATCTCGCGCTTGGCGAGCGTGATGATGTCGTTGCCGCCGGAGATCTCCTCCCACACGGTCTTCTTGGCGTCGAGCGCGTCGCGCGACTGGTCGACATAGCCGAGCTGCACCGACTCGCCGATCTTGATCGTGCCGGAATCGGGCTTCTCCTGCCCGGTGATCATGCGGAAGAGCGTGGTCTTGCCGGCGCCGTTCGGGCCGATCACGCCGACGATGCCGCCGGGCGGCAGCTTGAACGACAGGTTGTCGATCAGCAGCCGGTCGCCGTAGCCCTTCGACAGGTCGTCGAAGTCGATGACATTGTGCCCGAGCCGCTCGGCGACCGGGATGACGATCTGGGCGGTGGTCGGCGCCTTCTCGCTGCTGCTTCTTGACCAGTTCCTCGTAGGCCTGGATGCGCGCCTTGGACTTGGCCTGCCGCGCCTTGGGCGAGGCCGCGATCCACTCGCTTTCCTCGGCGAGCGCCCGCTGGCGCGCGACGTCCTCGCGGCCCTCCTGCTCGAGGCGCTTCTGCTTCTGCTTCAGCCACGACGAATAGTTGCCCTCGTAGGGGATGCCGCGGCCGCGATCGAGCTCGAGAATCCACCCCGTCACGTTGTCGAGGAAGTAGCGGTCGTGGGTGACGATCAGGATCGCGCCCGGGTAGTTGCGCAGGTGCCCTTCGAGCCAGTTGACCGTCTCGGCGTCGAGGTGGTTGGTCGGCTCGTCGAGCAGCAGCAGGTCGGGCTTTTCGAGCAGCAGCCGGCACAGCGCGACGCGCCGGCGCTCGCCGCCGGAGAGCGTCGTCACGTCGGCGTCGTCGGGCGGGCAGCCGAGCGCGTCCATCGCCTGCTCGACCTGGCTGTCGAGATCCCACAGGCCCTTGGCCTCGATCTCGTCCTGCAGCCGCGTCATCTCGTCCGCCGTCTCGTCGGAATAGTTCATCGCGAGCTCGTTGTAGCGGTCGAGGATCGCCTGCTTGTCCTTGACCCCGAGCATGGCGTTGCCCTTGACGTCGAGGTCGGGCTCGAGATGGGGCTCCTGCGGCAGGTAGCCGACCCTGGCGCCCTCGGCGACGAAGCCCTCGCCGACGAATTCGGTGTCGAGGCCGGCCATGATGCGCAGCAGCGTCGACTTGCCCGAGCCGTTGACGCCGAGCACGCCGATCTTGGCGTCCGGGTAGAAGGAGAGATTGATGTTCTCCAAAACCTTCTTGCCGCCCGGCCAGGTCTTGGTCAGGCCCTGCATGTGATAGATGAACTGGCGCGCGGCCATGCGAAATCCTTGGATTTGACGGAGGAATTGGCCGCGGGAAATATCAGGCGCGGGGGCGTGAAGCAAGGCGACGGCGCCGGCCAGCGCGCTCCGCCTGGCGCCTGGACAGTTTGCCAGAAGGCGGCTGCTTCCGGAGAATCACGCTTGAGCCGCTACTTTTTTCAGGAGCCGAGGCCGCGAACGGTGTTACAACCGCCGTCGCTCCGCTTGTCGCAATCGGCTCCGCGCGACGCACCCTATCGGCTCGGATTGCTCAGCTCCTGTTGAATGAGGACATCGGCTCTGACGACAGCCATCTTCAAAAAATTACTGTTCATCTTGGCGAGCTCGGAGAGTCCTTTATCAAGCAAAGCAATGTCCTGTTCATCAAAGGGCTGTGGCGAGACTTCACCAAATGTGTCGGAGACGTCACTGAAGCCGACGCTACGCCATATAGTTTCAAAGACGCCTTTTGAATTTGCGATCATTTCGAGCATCTGTGCTTTATCTTCCTCACTTTCGAAGGCCGTCCAGACATCCGCAGGGGAATAACTTCCGCGAAACTCGACCTCCGAGAATATATTGTTGAGGCAGGTCTGCAAATCGAAACGTAGCTTTCGCGGATCGATCTTCGCGAGATAGCGGACCTTCGAAGCAAACGGGCGGACAATTTCCCATCTGATCCTTGCCGCCATTCTAATGGTTATCAACAAAACCCCTATGTCCCTGTTGACATTCTGAAGAGGTCCGCCAACCTCTTCAATCAGCATGATCTCACAATTGACGACGCCATGCGCAACTTCCTTAGCATGACTGATCGCTGTTCTATAACGCTTTGGTCCTTGGCCAACAAATAACGTTCCCTGAATAGTCGGCACACGATTGTCGTTGCAAATGGCGTAGGCGGCGCGGGATATTTCCTTCAAGGTGCGAAAATTCGTCTCGCTCGAGTTGGGAGATTGTCCTATCTTCTTCTTTGCACTCTTCCAGTCTATAGTATCGCTCTTTGTCCCAAATAATTCGTCGATCACGCTTGCCTCTCCCCTGATGACCGTATCATCCGGGAGGTCTTCTGCAGATTTGAGCAAATCACGCCTTACGGTCAGGGAAATCGACTGCGCAGAATAAATCGGTTTACGCTCCTGTACGAATAATCCACATATATCCTCAGCTAATTTAGGTATGTCCTCCCGAAATTCTCTCTTTGTTTGCTTCGTATGCTCAAATATTTCTTCCAGCCATTGCTTTATATCTTTTGTAGTTGCCGGAACCGCTTGCAAATCGGAAATCGGTGACGGGGGCGTGGTCGACGGGTTATGCAGGCAGTAGATGCGACGCATTAAATCCGCGCTGGGAATACGGCTTAACGCGTCAAAGAAGCCTGTCTCATACAAGCACCATCCCCAATCTTCTTCGGGGTCGGAGAAAATCAATACTAAAAAGCCCGATAAGGCTAAGTGCTCCGCGATCGCTCGCCGCCAATTCGTACCTTTTTCGATATCCTCTGAAACGAAACACTGAACATTTTCAGTGTGCCGGCGCAACAAGGAAATTATTCCTTTTGTCACCGGTTCATCATGATGCTTGTGGCTGAAAAAGATCGTATGGGTTGGGGTGGACTGTGATATGGAAACGGCGTCCATTTGCGCCTCCCTGCCAACACATCGTTAACCACACAAATCTATCACATATGCTGTCCGGCAGGATGTGAGGAGGCTCACATCAAGTGCCATTCTTGTCCGCCACTCCCGCCGCCGACGCGCGTGAACCCCGCGCGAGACGCTCGATGCGCGCCGCTCTGACGCTAACGACGCTTTTGGCCGCCTCACCGCTCCTATCCGCCGCCGAGCCGCCTCTGACGGTTCAGGGGCTGATGGCGGAGGGATGGGAGATCGCCGGCTACGCGAGCGGCTACGACAACCGCACCTCGCTGATCCTTTTCCGCCATCCGGGCGTCGACGCGCTCGTTCAATGCGGCGTTCTGTTCGACGTGACGCGCAATCCCCATACGCTGATCAACTGCTACGAATTGCGATAAAGCCGCCGCAGGAACCGCGGGCGCGCGCGGCGCCCGACCCAGCATGGCGCGTCAAACGAGGGGCTCCTGCCGGAGGCCGGAAGGCGTCCGGCCTCCGGCTTTCTGTGTCTGCGCCGTCGGCTCCTTCAAGCCTACCGAATGGGACGGATCGATCGCCGATCACCGACTTCGGCGACGCCGTCGGCCTTTATCGCGGCACCGGCTCTTAGCGCCCGCCGCCGCGCCCGGTGTTGTTCTGAGCGTAGCTCACGGGATCGTAAGGATTGGTCTCCACGTTGTGTCCGGCGAAGACTTGGGAGGTCCTCTGCGACGAGAGATTGACCTCCTGGTTGGCGTTGCAGCCGGAGAGCACGAGCGCCGCAACCGCTAGGATGATCGGGATCCGCATTCGCGTCCTCCAGTTCAGTGGAAAAGCTCCGACACGGGCTTGGAAGCAGGCAACCGCTCACAAATGAGCTTGCCCGTGCGGCACGGAGCCGCGCGAGCGGACCCTCCTCGTCGGCTCCGGCGAGCAAACTGTAGCCAACAACATCCGCGACGGGAATAGCGGCAATTTTTCTCAGCCCGGACATGGCGCGTCGCGCGGGTCATTCAGAATACCCCAAGAAAACGTTCGGCTCCGGCGCGAGTTCACGATGGAATGCGGTTTCAGCCGAGGATGCCGGATTCGCAGCAGCGGGGGGCGGACCCTTCTGCCCTATCGGCCAATGCTGGCCGCTATTATAAGCGTCCGCCGTTTCGCCAATTGCCGCTTTCCGCCCTTCTGCGCCGGGCGCCGATCATTGGAGGACTCCACCCAGGTCAGAACCGCGTCGTCAGCTCCGTCAGCCATTGCGGCGAGGCGTTGACCAGCCCCGTCTCGATCCGCTTGTCAAGGCTGGTGACAATGAGCAGCCCGAGGGCGATGAGCAGCACGCCGAGCGCGCCTTTCGCCCGCTTCCCGCTCGTGATCAGCGCGCCCCGCCAGCGCGCCAGCGCCTGCCGGGACGCAAAGCCGATCATGGCGAGCGGCGCGGCCGCGCCGATCCCGAAGGCGAGCATGGTCAGCGTAACGGACCCGAGCGAAGACCCCCGCGCGGCCAGCACGGACGCTGCGCCGAGGGTCGGGCCGACGCACGGGCTCCAGGCGGCGCCGAGCAGGAGGCCGACGCCGAACTGGCCGAAAACGCCGTGCGAAGAGATCCCATCAATCCGCCCGTTCGCCCAGGCCGTCACCGGGCCGCCGGCCGTCGCGAGCCGGGTTTGTGCGGCCGGCGCAAGCAGCAGCGCGCCCACTCCGATCATCAGGACGGCCGCAGCGATCCGGAACGCCTGGCCGTCGAGGCCGATGGCGAAGCCGACGGTCGCGACGAACAGGCCGATTCCCGTGAACGACAGCGCCAGACCGGCGGCGAGGGCCACAGGACCGGCGCGGCTCTCGCTCGCCGCCGCGCCGAACACCAGCGGCAGGACCGGCAGCACGCACGGCGATAGCACGGACAGGAGGCCCGCGACCAACGCGAGCCCGAGAGGGCCGATGGTCATTGCGGCTTCAGATCGCCTTGGCGACCAGGGCGACGATCGCAGCCGGGTCCGTCTGGCCGACGGACCGGCCCGTTTCCTTGCCGTCCTTGAAGGTGATGAGCGTGCTTTGCACGCGCGCGCCGAAGCGCTTGACCGCGTCCTTCTGGCTATCGAAATCCACATGGACAACGACGAGGTCCTTGTACTCGGGCTTCGTCTCGATATCGGCAAGAATCGGCTTCTGCGCCTTGCATGTGGGACACCACGGCGCATGGATTTCGACCAGGATCGACTTGCCGTCCTTGAGCGCCGCGTCAAAGGCGGAGGGCGTGTAGTCAATTCTTTCGGCGGCGAAGGCGGGCGCGCCGAACAACGCGGCGAGGGCGGCGACGACGAGAAGCGAGCGGCGGGACATCATGCGGAAGGCCTCCAATGCTCAGCGGCCCGGATTTGCGAGGGCCCGCTTGGATCATACGACGACGAGCCGGCGAGCGTTACACCGGAGGCAACTCGCTAGGCCGACGACCCCTTATGCGCTGACGGTGCGCTGCCTGTTTCGACCGGTTGCCGCACATCGCCATGCTGCACCAGCGCCGCGCGTGACCCCGCGTATGGTCGGCGAAAAGGAGCGTGCAGGCCGCCCCCTCGCAGGACTTCACGTGCGAGAAATCCTCCGCGCAGACGAGATCAGCCAACGCCTCTGCGACCGGAAGCAAAAGCGCGTCAGGTTCACGCCAGCGACGCAGGAGCTCGAGTCGGAAGCCCGGCTGACCTGTCGAAGAAAGGGCGATGCGGCCAAAGGCTTCGTTGCGCGCGAGCAGGTCGTTCAGCGGCGCCAAGCTCAGCGAGAGCCTCTGCGGCCAGGGGGCGGCCCTTATGCCGGCCAACGAAGTCTCTGAACCATTCCCGCAGGCGCCGCGCCTGATCCGCAACCTTGTCAAGCTCGCCCGGGAGCGCACGCGCCCTCATGTCCCGGAGGACATCGCCTGGCGCCAGGTGGGCTTGCTCGAGCCAACTCAGATAGCCTTCGCCATCATCAAGCCAATCGACGGGCGTATCGATTGGAGTTGCGATCGAATTGAGGAAATCCAGGCCGGGCGCCCCGCCGATAAAGATCGGAGGCGGACGGCAATTCATCAAAAGTCCTGTTCCGGCCAGCAGCTCGCCCGGCCCTGCGCAAAGGATCAATAACCGTTCCGACGTCTCTTGACAAGTTATGACAGGTCGGAGTAACCCCTTTCACGGTGTTAAGGTAGTTACTCCCTCCACGCTCCTTTCAAGGAGAGGAACGATGTCCGCAAGCGTTGGGAGCGTTGTGCTCGTCCACGGCGCTTGGGCCGACGGGTCGAGCTGGTCCAAAATCATCAGGCCGCTCGCGGCGGAGGGTCTCGTCGTGTCGGCCGCGCCGCTGCCGCTGACGTCGTTCCAGGACGATGTCGCGGCGCTCGATCGCGCCCTGGAGCGGACGCCGGGACCGGTGGTCCTTGCGGCTCACGCCTATGCGGGCGCCGTGATTGCAGCCACGCGCAGCGACAAGGTGAAGGCGCTGGTTTACGTCGCCGCGCTGGCGCCCGCCGAGGGGGAGACCGTCGCGGACGTGTTCTACCTCGGCGAGCCGCATCCGCAGGCGCCGAAGCTCGCGCCTGACGGTCACGGGCTCATCTATCTGCCCGAGGCGGCCTTCGCCTCCGCCTTTGCGCAGAACGCCGCCCCGGAAGACCTCGCAGTGCTGGCGGCGGTGCAGCGGCCGATTGCGCCCGCCTGCATCACCGTCGCCGCGCCGCGCCCTTTGTGGAAGGACCGGCCGGCCTGGTTTCTGGTGGCCGAGCAGGATCGCATGATCGTCGCGGACAATCAGCGCTTCATGGCGGGGCGCATGCGCGCCCGAATGCGGCCGCATGCGGTCGACCATGCCCCGATCGTAAGCGCGCCGGCGGTCGTCCTGGACGTGATCCGCGAAGCGATTGCTGCGGTCCAAGCCGAGCGCTCCGCGTAAACGCAGACGGGGACCGACCGGCGTGGAGCGTCGGCTATAGAACCGCATTCATCCCATTAACGAGGTTACAAATCAGCGGAGATCCCCCATGACCGCCATTGCTTACCGAAAAGCCGACGTGGACGGCTTCAAGATCTTCTATCGCGAGGCCGGCGCCGTCTACGCGCCAAAGCTGTTGCTTCTGCATGGCTTTCCGAGCGCCGGCCACATGTTCCGCGATCTCATCCCGCAGCTCGCCGACCGCTTTCACCTGATTGCTCCCGACCTGCCTGGCTTCGGCAATTCCGACATGCCCGGCCGCGGCGGTCACAGCTTCGAGCAGATCGCCGCGACCATCGACCGCTTCACCGAGGTCGTCGGCTTCGATCGTTACGCCGTCTATGTGTTTGACTATGGCGCCCCGACCGGTTTCCGGCTCGCGGTGAAGCATCCGGACCGGATCACCGCGATCATCTCGCAGAACGGCAACGCCTACGAGGAGGGCTTGAGCGACGGCTGGAGCCCGATCCGGGCCTACTGGCAGGATCCGTCCGAGGTCAATCGCGAGGCGCTGCGCGCGTTCCTCAAGCCTGAGACGACGATCTGGCAATACACGCACGGCGTGCCCGACCCGACCGCAGTCTCGCCGGACGGGTACTCGCTCGACAATTTCTACCTCGCCCGGCCAGGCGCGCCGGAGCTGCAACTCGACCTGTTCGGCGACTATAAGAGCAACGTCGCGCTCTATCCGACCTTCCAGACCTATTTCCGGACCCACAGGCCGCCGCTCCTTGCGGTGTGGGGAAAGAATGACCCGTTCTTCCTGCCGCCGGGCGCCGAAGCGTTCAAGCGCGACATTCCTGAAGCCGTCGTTCGGTTCTTCGATACCGGGCACTTCGCGCTGGAGACCCACGCGACTGAGATCGCGGCGGCCATTCGCGACTTTCTTCCCCGCTGATGCCATCCGCCCTGAAGGGCACCCCGGATGTCGAAGTCGGTCGCCATCGTCACCGGGGCGAGCCAAGGCATCGGGCGGCCGACCGCCATCCGCCTTGCACGGCGCGCGCTGGATGACCGGTTTCGAGCCTCCGCATGGACGGCGGCGAGGTGAAGTCGATCTGACGGGGAGAGATTCATCGCGACGAGCGCTTACCTCGGCCTGACATACGCCAAGATCCGCTGATCTTTCCCCAAAGCAACATGAGCCGGAGTCTGCTCGGGACCGTATCCAACGCGCGAAACCGCCGATTTCGCGCCCCAAACCATTGTCGGAATGCAAAGAGACGCCGCCCATGCGTATATTCAAGCGCAGACCGCTGAAGGCGATCTACGACAGAGACAGGTGATCGATGGGCGAGCCGAAAACCGGCATAAAGGCGGCCGACAAGAGGATGCGGGCGATGGCCGATCCGGTCGGACTGTTCCTGACCGAGTCCTTCCACCTGCTGGGGTTGTTCGCGATCGGCGCGGCGACGGTGTGGGCGGCCGGGGCAGCCTTCTACGCCATGGTCCAGAGGGGCTCCCCCTCGATCGAGGACCTGCTGCTCTTGTTCATCTATCTCGAAATCGGCTCGATGGTCGGGATCTATTTCCGCACCAACCACATGCCGGTCCGCTTCCTGCTCTATGTCGGCATCACGGCCGTGACCCGCCACATGATCGGCCTCGTCCAGGAGCAGCCGACGCCCGACCTCAGCGTGCTTATCCTCGCCGGGTCGACCCTGATCCTCGCCTTCGCCGTCCTCGTCATCCGCTACACCTCGAACCGCTATCCGAGCCCCACCTACGGAGAATCCGGCGCGAGCGGCGTCCGGGTCGACTGACGATGACTTTCGATTTGATCTTCCGCAATGCGACGCTTCCCGACGGCCGCAAGCAACAGGACGTCGCCGTCGCCGCGGGCCGGATCGCGGCGATCGGACCGAGGCTCGAAGCCGAGGCGGGAGAGACGATCGACGCGCGTGGGTTGCTGCTGTCGCCGCCGTTCGTCGACAGCCACTTCCACATGGATGCGACCCTGTCGCTCGGGAAGCCGCGCCTCAACCTCTCCGGCACGCTGCTCGAGGGGATTGCGCTCTGGGGCGAGTTGAAGCCGCATCTGACGCACGAGGCTGTCGCCGAGCGCGCGCTCCGCTATTGCGACCTCGCCGTCTCCCAGGGCCTGCTCGCGGTCCGCAGCCATGTCGATGTCTGCGACGACCGCCTGCTTGCGGTCGAGGCGCTCCTCGACGTCAAGAAAAGAGTCCGGCCCTATCTCGACCTGCAGCTGGTCGCCTTCCCGCAGGACGGCTATCTCCGCTCGCCCAGCGCCGCCCGCAATCTCGAGCGGGCGCTCGACCTCGGGGTCGACGTCGTCGGCGGCATTCCGCATTTCGAGCGGACGATGGCCGACGGCGCGGCCTCGGTGCGCGCCCTATGCGAGATCGCCGCGGCGCGCGGACTGATGGTGGACCTGCATTGCGACGAGAGCGACGACCCGATGTCGCGCCATGTCGAGACGCTGGCCGCCGAAGCGCATCGTCTCGGCCTCGGCGCGCGCGCAACCGGATCGCATCTGACCTCGATGCATTCGATGGACAATTACTACGTCTCGAAGCTGCTGCCGCTGATCGCCGAAAGCGGCATGAACGCGATCGCCAACCCGCTGATCAACCTGACGCTGCAAGGACGGCACGACAGCTACCCGCGCCGTCGCGGCATGACCCGCGTCGCGGAGATGCGCGCGCTCGGGATCCCGGTCGCGCTCGGCCAGGATTGCGTCATGGATCCCTGGTACGGCCTCGGCGGAGCCGACATGCTCGACGTCGCGCACATGGCCGTGCACGGCGCGCCGATGACGAGCCGCGAGGCGATCCGCTGGACCTTCGACGCCGTGACCGAAATTCCGGCCGGTATCCTGGGGCTCGAGAATTACGGTCTCAAGGTCGGCGCGAACGCCGACCTCGTGCTCCTTCAGGCGACGGATCCGATCGAGGCCGTGCGGCTTCGGGCGACCCGCCTGATCGTCTTGCGCCGCGGCCGGATCGTCGCGCGCACGCCCGCGCGCGAGACGGCGCTGGCGCTCGAAGGACGGCCGCCGACCCTCGACCCGGCTTCGTACGCCCCGGGCTGACAGACCCGAAGCTCAGAGGCGGTTGTCTCCCGCTTTCTGTGCGAGGGCGCGCAACCGCCGCCCCGCCGCGGCCGCCTCGGCGCCGGGGAGCGACAGCAGGGCGGACGTCGCGTCGATCAGCGGAGCGACGCGATCGCGTTCGAACCCCG
This sequence comes from uncultured Alphaproteobacteria bacterium, assembly GCA_963724785.1. GTDB lineage: Bacteria > Pseudomonadota > Alphaproteobacteria > Rhizobiales > Beijerinckiaceae > Roseiarcus. The sequence continues at coordinate 158,998 of CAVRWC010000003.1, forward strand.
CCAGCCCCGACGCGTCCGACTGCGCCAGCCCGATCCGCAGGTCGAAATCCTCGCCGTTGAAGTCGTCGTCGGGGACGAAGTTGTCGCGCTTGAGCCCGTCGACCTCCGCGCGCATGTCCCGGTAGCCGAGGCTCGCGACAGTCGTCGCCCAGGTCAGCCACAGGATCGAGTCTCGACGCGGCGCCATGTCGCGGCGGATTCTTCGCAGGAAGCCGCGCATGTCGTCGTCGCTCATCGCGCCTCTGGCGCGAACGAGATAGCCGAGCGCGGCGAGCGCCGAGGCGCGCGCGAACTCGTCGCCCCTTTCCGATTCGATGGCGCGGCGCAGCAAGACCGCGTCGCCGTCGAACACGCGAATGAGAATGCCGGGCAGCGTCTCCGTCACCGCGTCGTCCAGCCATTCGGCGATCCGCCCGTCCTCGCCGATCAGCCGACAGAGGATCGGATAGGCGCGGGTCTCGCCGTTTTCCCCGCACAGATGGGCGATATAGAAGGCCTCGCCGCCCGATCCGGAATCGCGACGCCCGGCGGCGAACCGGCGGAGGCGGCCGACAAGGCGCGTCGAAGCGTCGTCCCAATGCGCCGAGGCCCAGGACAGCGCGTCGGGCGGCGGATCTTCAATGTCGTCGAGCGCGTTGAGCGCGTCGTCCCAGGTGGTGATTGCAACCGTATTGTCGATCAGCATGACGCAACCCTCTCTGTGCTTCCGCAGCCATAGGTTGCATGGGTCATGCCGCGTCGCATGAAGGCATTTTCGGACAAAATCGCGCCTTGAACGCGAACGTTTCGCGAATGGTCAGGCGCAAAATGACGCTGACGCAGCGGCAGTTCCATCGCCCGGTGGACCGATCTTCCGTGCCGAAACGAGACGCCTCGCCGGCCGGCTCAAAGCCGCGCAAGTCAGACGGCGAGGCAGCACTTCTTGTATTTCTTGCCGCTGCCGCAGGGACATGGATCGTTGCGGCCGATGTCGCGGAAGGGGTTGACGTAAGGCGCCTCCAACGGCAGTTCGTCCCCGAAGGCCCCGCCCTCGTCGGACTCGAAGAGATCGCCGTCGCCCTCGACCCAGGATTCGAGCGCTTCGATCGCGTCGTCGAGCGGGCGGACGTGTTGATCGTGAAACCCGTCGAGGCCGGCCGGATCGCTGCGCGCAAGCTCGACGATCCGATCGAAGTCTTCGAGACCGAAATCGATCGCGTCGAGCAACCCGTCCTTGGTCAGGACGGCGACCTCCACCTTGAGGTCCTCGTAGCCCAACGCCGCGGCCGCCGCTGCCCAGCAAAGCCAGAAGCCCGGCATCTCCCGCGGACGCGCATCCCGCCGCAGGCGGCGCAGAACAGCGCGCATCGCCTCGTCGTCGAGCGCGCCTTTCGACCGAGCGACATAACCGAGGGCCAGGAGCGCCGAGCCACGCGAGCGAACTCGTCCGCCGTCGGCCGATTCGATCGCGGTCAACAGCGGCGAAACGTCTCCATCGAACACGTTGATCAGGATGCCGGGCAAGGTCTCGGTCGTGGCGTCGCCGAGCCAGAGTTCGATATCCGGATCGTCGGCGATCAGGCGGCAGAGCGGCTCATAGGCCCGAACCTCGCGCATCTGGCCGCAAAGATGGAGGATGGTAGAAGAGCTGATCCTCGGCCGCCTCCGTGCGATCGCCTCCCGCAGCAAAAGCGCGCAGCCTGGCGATGAAGCGCGGCGAAGCGGTCTCCCAATTGGCGAGCGCCCAGGCCATCGCTTCGCGCGGAAAGTCTTCGCCTTCGGCGAACCGCCGCAGCGCCTCGTCGACGTTCATCCTCGCGCCCTCCGAGCCGGTCGCCCTCACGCTTCCGCGCGTCCTTGCGAGCGCGGCGGCGCGGATCGCGCCGAGCGTGGTCGCCGGGGTGATCGCCTCCGGATCGATCTTGACATGGATGATCGAAGGCGCGCCCGAGGCGAGCGCGCGCTCGAAGGCGGGCAGAAACTCGGCCGTCTCCTCGACGGTTTCGCCGTGACCGCCGAAAGCGCGCGCATAAGCGGCGAAGTCCGGGTTGCGCAGGTGCGAGGCGATCACGCGGCCCGGGAAACTCGCGTTCCTGGTGCATGCGGATCGTCCCGTAGAGTCCGTTGTCGATCAGGATGACGACGATCGGCAGCCCATACTGGACGGCGGTCGCGAACTCCTGCCCGTTCATCAGGAAATCGCCGTCGCCCGAGAAACAGACGACGGTCCGGCCGGGAAAGACCCGGGCGGCGCCGATCGCCGCCGGCAGCCCGAAGCCCATCGATCCGGAGGTGGGCCCGAGCTGCTGCTCGATCCGGCGAAAGCGCAGAAAGCGGTCCGACCCAGATCGTGAAGTTGCCGGCGCCGGTGGCGAAGATCGCGTCTGGAACGCGCCGGCGCAGCGCGAACATGATCTCGCTCACCTGGACGCGGCCGGGATTGGCGCGGCGCCTGCTCGCTCCAGGCGAGGTAGTCGGCGCGCGCCTGACGCGTCTCGGCCGACCACGGGATCGTCGCGCGGCGGCTGAACGCCTTCGAGCGCGGCGCAGAATTCCGGCGACGTGGCGATGACCCGAGCGTCGGATGATAATTGCGGCCGAGTCTCGAGCGGATCGGCGTGGACATGGATGAGCCGCTGGCGCGGCGCTGGAATGTCGAACAGCGTGTAGCCCTGGGCGGCCGCCTCCGACATGCGTCCGCCGACCAGCATCACGACGTCGGCGTTCTCGATCCGCGCCTTCAGCTTCGGATTGGCCGAGAGGCCGATCTCGCCGGCATAATTGTCGTGCTCGCCGTCGAAGGCGCTGGCGCGCCGGAACGAGCCGGCGACCGGCATGTCGAAGCGCTCGGCGAACCGCGCGAAGGCCGCGCTCGCCCGCTCCGTCCAGCCGGGGCCGCCGAGGATGGCGATCGGCCGCTCGGCCGCCCAGAGCATCTTCTGCAATTCCGCCATCTGCGTCGGTCCCGGCCAGATCGGAGCCGCGACCGCCTTGGGCGCGTCGGCGACCTCGGCCGTCTCGAGCGAGCATGTCCTCCGGCAGCGCGATCACCACCGGGCCGGGCCGTCCCTGCATGGCGACATGGAAGGCGCGCTGGACGACCTCGGGAATCTGCGCCGCGGCTGTCGATCTCGGTCACCCATTTGGCGACCGAGCCGAAGAAGGCGCGATAATCCATCTCCTGGAACGCCCCCCGCCCCAGCATGGCCCGCTCGACCTGGCCGATGAACAGGATCATCGGCGCCGAATCGTGCTCGGCGATGTGGACGCCATGGGCGGCGTTGGTCGCGCCCGGCCCCCGGGTGACGAAGCAGATTCCGGGCCGGCCGGTGAGCCGCCCCTCGGTCAGCGCCATCATCGCGGCGCCGCGCCTCCTGCCGGCAGACCGTCAGCTCGATCGGCGCGTCATACATCGCGTCGAGCGCGGCGAGATAGGACTCGCCGGGGATGCAAAAGACCCGCTCGACCCCCTGGGCGACGAGTTGATCGACGAGAATCTGCCCGCCGGTGCGGGGCTTGAACTTGGACATGGGGGCGTTGGATCCTGAGATGGCGAGGGCGTCACTTTAGGCGGCCGCGAGCGATTCCGGCAACCTTGCGCATCGCGAAGCGGGCGCCCGCGACGATCGGGCGCGGCCGATCGCCTTGCGCGCCGCCGCCCTTACCGCCATTCTGCCCGGCGCCATGGCTTCACCCGCCGACCGCCCGGCCGCCGAACTCGGCGCGCTCGCGAATTTGAACGCTCGTTCGCGCGAAATTTTCCGGCGCATCGTGGAATCGTACCTGACGACCGGCGAGCCGGTGGGCTCGCGGCATCTGTCGCGCATGCTGCCGATCTCGCTGTCTCCCGCCTCCGTCCGCAACGTGATGCAGGACCTCGAGGAGCTCGGGCTTATCTACGCGCCCCACGCCAGCGCCGGGCGGCTTCCGACCCAACAGGGCCTGCGCTTCTTCGTCGACGCGCTGCTGGAGTTCGGCGATCTCGGCCGGGAGGAACGGGCGCGGATCGACAGCCAGGTTCGGGCCGCCGCCGAAGGCGGCGGATTCGAAGGCGCGCTGGCCGAGACGACCAGCATCCTTTCGGACCTCACCCGCGGCGCCGGAATCGTGCTGACGACCAAGTCCGACCCATCGCTCAAGCACGTCGAATTCCTGCGCCTGGAGCCGGAAAAGGCGCTGGCGATCCTGGTGGCGGAGGACGGCTCGATCGAGAACCGCGTGATCGTCACGCCGGCCGGGCTGCCCGCCTCGGCGCTCGTCGAGGCCGGCAACTATCTGAACGCCCGGATCCGCGGGCGCACGCTGGCGGAGGTCACGACGGAAATCGAGTCCGAGCGGCGTGCGCGCGCGCGGCGAACTCGACGCGATCGCGGCGCGGCTGGTCGATGCGGGGCTCGCGTCGTGGGCCGGCGCCTCGGAGGCGCGCGATCAGCTGATCGTCCGCGGCCAGGCCAATCTTCTCGGCGACGTGCGGGCCGCCGAGGACATCGAACGCATCCGAACGCTGTTCGCGGACCTCGAGACCAAGACGGACGTCATCGAACTCCTGCACCGCGCCGAGACCGGCGACGGGGTCAAGATTTTCATCGGCTCCGAGAGTAAGCTGTTCTCGCTGTCCGGATCCTCGATGATCGCCGCGCCTCTGCGCGGCGGCGACCATCGGATCGCGGGCGTCCTCGGCGTCATCGGCCCGACGCGACTGAACTACGGCCGCATCGTGCCGATGGTGGAGTACGCCGCGCAGGTGCTCGGCGACCTGAAACGATCGCGCTGACGCGAGACGGCGGGAAGGAGCGCGAGCCATGTCGAACGCCGGGACATCGACGCACAGCCTCGGCCAGGCGGTCGAGCGCCTCGAGGCGAAATGGGCGTCGATCACCGCCTTCGGCGTGCTGCTGGTGGTTCTCGGCTTCGCCGCGCTCGCCTTCTCGCTCGTCGCCACCATCGCGACGGTGACGCTCAACGGCGTGCTGTTCCTGATCGCGCGGCGCGGCGGAAATCGCCATCGGCATGCATTCCCGAACCTGGGGCTCGTTCTTCCTGTGGGTGATCGGCGGCGTTCTCTATCTGGCCGCCGGCGTGATCTGCATCGTCAATCCGGTGCTCGCTTCGGTCGTGCTGACGCTTCGTGCTCGGCGCCGGCCTGATCGCCGCCGGCGTCGTGCGCCTCGTCTTAGCCTTTCGGCTACCGCCCGTTCAGCCCCGCCTGCTGGTATTCGTGGCGGCGGCGGTCACAATTCTTCTGGGCCTGGTCATCGTCACGCCACTGGCCGATGGACAGCGTCTACGTATTGGGAACCCTGCTCGGCGTCGACCTTCTGTTCCACGGGGCGGGCTGGGTGAGTTTCGGATCTGGGACTGCACGCGCGGAGCTGAACCTTCGTGGCGGCCGCGCTCATTGTGAGGAGCTAACAATGACGAAATGGGTCTATTCCTTCGGCGCCGAGCGCGCGGAAGGACGGGGGGAAATGAAAAATCTGCTCGGCGGCAAAGGCGCGAACCTGCACGAAATGGCCCATCTCGGCCTGCCGGTGCCTCCCGGCTTCACCATCACCACCGAGGTTTGCACCTACTTCTACGACCAACGGCAAGACCTACCCGCCCGATCTCGCCGACGCAGGTCGACGCCGCGGTCGCGGAGGTCGGAAAGCAGACCGGCCACGTCTTCGGCGACGCCGCCAATCCCCTCCTGCTTTCGGTGCGCTCGGGCGCGCGCGCCTCGATGCCGGGCATGATGGACACCGTCCTCAACCTCGGCCTCAACGACACGTCGGTCGTCACGCTCGCCAAGACCTCCGGCGACGAGCGCTTCGCCTACGACAGCTATCGCCGCTTCATCCAGATGTATTCGAACGTCGTGCTCGACGTCGACAGCCACAACTTCGAGGACATCCTCGAGCACTACAAGGACGGCAAGGGCTACACGCTCGACACCGACCTCAAGGCCGACGACTGGCGCGAGGTCATCGTCGAGTACAAGGCCAAGGTCGAGGAGGCGACCGGCAAGCCCTTCCCGCAGGAGCCGAAGGACCAGCTCTGGGGCGCGATCGGCGCCGTCTTCTCGTCCTGGATGAACGCGCGCGCGATCACCTATCGCCGGCTCAACAACATTCCCGCCGACTGGGGCACCGCCGTCAACGTGCAGGCGATGGTGTTCGGCAACATGGGCGAGACGTCGGCGACCGGCGTCGCCTTCACCCGCAACCCGTCGACCGGCGAGAACGCGCTCTACGGCGAGTTCCTGGTCAACGCCCAGGGCGAGGACGTGGTGGCCGGCATCCGCACGCCGCAGAACATCACCGAAGTCGCGCGCAAGGCCGCCGGCTCCGACAAGCCTTCGCTCGAAACCATCATGCCCGAGGTGTTCCACCAGTTCGTCGCGACGACGAAACTGCTCGGAGAAGCACTACAAAGACCTGCAGGACATGGAGTTCACCGTCGAGCGCGGCAAGCTCTGGATGCTGCAGACCCGCAACGGCAAGCGCACGGCGAAAGCGGCGCTCAAGGTGGCGGTGGACATGGCCAACGAGGGCGCTCCTCACCCGCGAGGACGCGATCATGCGGGTCGAGCCAAGCGCGCTCGACCAGCTCCTGCATCCGATGCTCGACCCGAAGGCCAAGCCCGCCCCGATCGCGACCGGGCTGCCGGCTTCGCCGGGCGCGGCCAGCGGCGAGATCGTGTTCTCGGCCGACGACGCGGAAGCCGCAAGCAAGGCCGGCCGCAAGACGATCCTGGTGCGCGTCGAAACCTCGCCCTGAGGACATTCACGGCATGCACGCCGCCGAGGGCATCCTGACCACGCGCGGCGGCATGACCTCGCACGCGGCGGTCGTCGCGCGCGGCATGGGCAAGCCCTGCGTCTCGGGCGCGGGCTCGATCCGCATCGACTACGCGAAGGAGACGATGACCGCCGGCGGCGTCACGCTGAAGAAGGGCGACATCCTCACCATCGACGGCGCGGCCGGCGAGGTGATGGCGGGCGCCGTGCCGATGATCAAGCCGGAGGTCACCGGCGAATTCGGCACGCTGATGGGCTGGGCCGACGAGGTCCGCCGCATGAAGGTGCGCGCCAACGCCGAGACGCCGACCGACGCGCGCACCGCGCGCTCGTTCGGCGCCGAGGGCATCGGCCTATGCCGCACCGAGCACATGTTCTTCGAGGGCGACCGGATCGTCGCGATGCGCGAGATGATCCTGTCCGAGACCGAGGAAGGCCGGCGCGCCGCGCTCGCCAAGCTCCTGCCGATGCAACGGCAGGATTTCGCCGAGCTGTTCGAGATCATGAGCGGCCTGCCGGTCACGATCCGCCTGCTCGACCCGCCGCTGCACGAGTTCCTGCCGAAAACCGACGCGGAGATCGACGAGGTCTCCAAGGGTATGGGCGTTCCGGCCGACAAGCTGCGCGCCCGCGCGGCCGAACTGCACGAGTTCAACCCGATGCTCGGCTTCCGCGGCATTCGTCTGGCGGTCGCCTATCCGGAAATCGCCGAGATGCAGGCGCGCGCGATCTTCCTCGGCGCGGTCGACGCCGGCAAGAAGACCGGAAAGCCGGTCACGGCCGAAATCATGCTGCCGGTCATCTTCGGCAAGCAGGAGTTCGATCTGGTCAAGCCGATCATCGTCGCCGCGGCGGAAGCGGTCGCCAAGGAGACCGGGGTCACGGTGCCCTACCACGTCGGCACCATGATCGAACTGCCGCGCGCGGCGCTGAGAGCGGGCGAAATCGCCGAGAGCGCCGAATTCTTCTCGTTCGGCACCAACGACCTGACCCAGACGACGCTCGGCATCTCGCGCGACGACGCGGGCTCGTTCCTCGGCCTCTACACGGCCAAGAACATCCTGCCGACCGATCCGTTCGTGTCGATCGACACGGTCGGCGTCGGCGAACTGATCAAGATCGCGGTCGAACGCGGCAAGGCGACGCGGCCCGACATCAAGCTCGGCGTATGCGGCGAGCACGGCGGCGATCCGGCCTCGATCGCCTTCTGCGAGGAGGCGCATCTCGACTACGTGTCCTGCTCGCCGTTCCGCATCCCGATCGCCCGCCTCGCGGCGGCGCAGGCGGCGCTGGACCGCAAGGCGCACTCGACCGCCTGACGGCTCCAGGCGCGGCAGCTACAAAAGGGGCGCTCGCGCGAGCGCCCCTTTTTTCATATCCTCCGAGGCGCGACGCCGTCCCGAGTCGCTCGCGCGCGGCAGGAGGAAACACTGTCCGACCCGTCCATCGCCGCACCCGCCCCCCTCACCGCCGAACATCGCGCGGCTCGCCGAAGTCGACCCTCGACCGCCCCGGCGACTGGAAGGCGATCGGCCCCTACTTGAGCGAGCGCGCCTGGGGAACCGTGCGCGAGGACTACAGCGCCGACGGCGACGCCTGGCGGTACTTTCCCTACGAGCACGGACGCTCGCGCGCCTATCGCTGGAGCGAGGACGGACTCGCCGGCGTCTGCGATCGCAGCCAGACGCTCTGCTTCGCGCTGAGCCTATGGAACGGCCGCGACCCGTTCCTCAAGGAGCGCCTGTTCGGCCTGACCGGCCCCGAGGGCAATCACGGCGAGGACGTCAAGGAATACTGGTGGTACGCGGACGCGACGCCGACCGCCTCGTGGCTGAGCTGGCTCTATCATTACCCGCAGGCCGAATTTCCCTACGCGCGGCTGCGCGAGGAGAACGCCCGCCGCAGCCGGAACGAGCGCGAGTTCGAACTCGCCGACACCGGCGTCTTCGACGATGGCCGCTACTGGCGGATCGCCGTCGATTACGCGAAGGCCGCGCCGCTCGACCTCTGCGTCCGCATCCGCATCCGCAACGCCGGGCCGGAGGCGGCGACGCTCGACGTCCTGCCCACGCTCTGGTGGCGGAACCGCTGGTCCTGGGACAAGGGCGCGGCGCGGCCGGACATCGCCGCGGCGACGCCCGGGCGCGCCGGACGAAGCGCTGGCGATCGCCACGGACGAACGGGCGCGGCCTGGCGTCTCGCGGCCGGGCCCGACCCGGCCGGCCATCCGCCGGACCTGCTGTTCTGCGAAAACGAGACCAACGTCCCGCTCCTCTACGGCGGCAAGGCCGCAGACGCCCTACCCGAAGGACGGGATCAACGACGCCGTCGTCTCGGGCGCCGCGACCGTCAATCCCGAGCGGCGCGGGCACGAAAATGGCGGCGCGCTATCGCCTCACGGTCGCGCCGGGCGGCGAGATCGAGTTGCGGCTGCGGCTCACGCGCGACGACGTTGAAGCGGCCCTCGATCTCGGCGCGGCTTTCGCCGACGCCATGGCCGCGCGCCAGCGCGAGGCCGACGAATTCTACGCCGCGCTCGGCCGCCGGGTGCCGACCGACGAGGAGGCCGCTGCTCATGCGCCAGGCCTACGCCGGAATGATCTGGAGCCAGCAATTCTATCATTTCAGCGTCGCGCGCTGGCTCGACGGCGATCCGACGGAACCGAAGCCGCCCCGCGTCGCGCCTGACCGGACGCGACGCCAAATGGCGGCATCTCAACGCCCACGACATCATCGCCATGCCGGACACGTGGGAGTATCCGTGGTTCGCCGCCTGGGATCTCGCCTTCCACTGCGTGGTGCTCGCCCGCATCGATCCGGCCGCGGCGAAGCATCAGCTGCTGCTGCTGTTCCGCGAATGGTACACGCATCCGAACGGACAGCTTCCCGCCTACGAATGGGACTTTTCCGACGTCAACCCGCCGGTTCAGGCCTGGGCGGCGCTGACCGTGTTCCGCATCGACGGCGGCGGGGATTTCGACTTCCTCGCCCGCGCCTTCCACAAGCTCCTGATCAACTTCACCTGGTGGGTGAACCGCAAGGACGCGCTCGGCGACAACGTGTTCGAGGGCGGGTTCCTCGGGCTCGACAACATCGGGCCGTTCGACCGTTCGACGGCGCTGCCCGGGCGGCGGCGTGCTGGAGCAGTCCGACGGCACCGCCTGGATGGCGAAGTACTGTCTCAACATGCTCGAGATGGCGCTGCGGCTCGCCAACCACGATCGCGTCCTACGAGGACATCGCGATCAAGTTCTTCGAGCATTTCGCCTCGATCGCCGCGGCGATGGACGAGTTGTGGGACGAAGCAGGACGGTTTCTTCTACGATCGCCTGCGCGAACCCAACGGCGCGACCCTCGTGGTGCGGGCGCGCTCGGTGGTCGGGCTCCTGCCGGTGTTCGCCTCCTGTCAGATGCCGTCTTCCTTGTGGGAGCAATTGCCGAACTTCCGCGCGCGCGCGCGCTGGTTCATCGACAACATGCCGCACCTGATGCGGCTTCGTGCGCTATTTCACCCGCGGCGGACGAGACGGAGCTCATCTGCCTTGTCGACAAGCCGCGGCTTCAGCGCATTCTGTCGCGCATGTTCGACGAGAACGAGTTCCTGTCGCCCTTTGGCCTGCGCTCGCTGTCGCGCTACCATCGCGACCATCCGCTCGTCCTCGATGTCGGCGGGGTCGATCAGCGCCTCGACTACGAGCCGGCGGAATCGACGACGCCGCTGTTCGGCGGCAACTCGAACTGGCGCGGACCGGTCTGGTTTCCGCTCAATCTGCTCGCTGTCGAATCGCTGCGCGCGCTCCATCGCGTGCTCGGCGACGACTTCACGATCGAGCTGCCGACCGGGTCCGGGCGCATGGCGCACCTCGGCGCGGCGGCGGACGAAATCGAGCGCAGGCTCGTCGGGCTGTTCCTCAAGGGCGCCGACGGCCGCAGGCCCGCGGACGGCCCAAGCCCCCTCTTCAAGCCCGGCTCCGCATGGACTGAACGCCCGCTGTTCTACGAGTATTTCAACGGCGGAGACCGGCGAAGGCCTCGGCGCCTCGCACCAGACCGGATGGACCGCGCTCGTCGCGTCCCTGATCGTCCGCCGCGGGCGCGCCGACTGACAGGGCCGGCCCTAAAGCGCGCTCACCGCCAGCCGAGCGCCGGCGCGACGTGGGTCAGGATCGCCTCGATCACATGGGCGTTGTAGGCGACGCCGAGCTGGTTCGGCACGGTGAGCAGCAGCGTGTCGGCCTCCGCGATCGCCTCGTCCCGTCTCAATTTCTCGATGAGAACGTCCGGCTCGTCGGCGTAGCTGCGGCCGAAGATGGCGCGCGTCTTGTCGTCGATGAAGCCGATCTGGTCCTCCTCGCTGCGCCCCCGCCCGAAATAGGCGCGGTCGCGGTCGTCGGTCAGCGCAAAGATGCTGCGGCTGACCGACACGCGCGGCTCGCGCGCATGGCCCGCTTCCTTCCACGCCGCGCGAAAGGCCCGGATCTGCGCGGCCTGCTGGACGTGGAACGGCTCGCCGGTCTCGTCGTTCTTCAGGGTCGAGCTTTGCAGGTTCATGCCGAGACGTCGCCGCCCAGACCGCCGTCGCGTTGGAGCCCGCGCCCCACCAGATGCGCTCGCGAAGGCCCTTGGAATGCGGCTCGAGCGCGCAGGAGGCCCGGCGGGTTGGGAAACATCGGCCGCGGGTTCGGCTCCGCGAAACCCTGGCCGCCGAGAAGCTCGAGAAACACCTGCGCATGGCGCCGGCCCATCTCGGCGTCGTTCTCGCCCTCGGCCGAGGCGGTAGCCGAAATGGCGCCAGCCGTCGATCACCTGTTCGGGCGAGCCGCGGCTGATCCCCAGTTGAAGCCGCCCGCCGGCGATGAGGTCCGCCGCGCCCGCGTCCTCGACCATGTAGAGCGGGTTCTCGTAGCGCATGTCGATCACCGCCGTGCCGATCTCGATGCGCTTGGTCTTCGCGCCGACGGCCGCCAGCAGCGGGAAGGGCGAGGCGAGCTGGCGGGCGAAATGATGGACGCGAAAGTAAGCCCCGTCCGCGCCGAGATCCTCGGCCGCGACCGCGAGGTCGATCGACTGCAGCAGCGCGTCGGCCGCCGAGCGGGTGGCCGACTGCGGCGAGGGCGTCCAATGCCCGAACGAGAGGAAGCCGATTGTCTTCATGGGGCTCAGCTTAACGGCTTTGGAGCGCGGGCGACGCCGGGCTCCTGCCGGACGCGAGGGAAGACCGGCGAGCCGATCACGCCTGAGCGGCGACGGCTTTTCCAGTCACCCGGTCGCCGGCGTCGTCGGCTGAACGACTTTTGCGCCTGCGGCGGCCTTCCGCGCCCCGCGCTCGTCCAGCCGCTGCATCACCACGTAGAACGACGGCACGAACACCACGACCAGGCAGGTCGAGGCGATCATGCCGTAGAAGACGGCGATCCCGATCGAGATCCGCGCCGAAGCGCCCGCGCCGGTGGCGAGCACGAGCGGCAGCACGCCGAGGATGAAGGCGAACGAGGTCATGATGATCGGCCGGAAACGCAACCGGGCGCCCTCGACCGCCGCCTTGACGACGTCCATCCCCTCCGCCCGCCGCTGGCGCGCGTATTCGACGATCAGGATCGCGTTCTTGCTGCCGAGCGAGATCAGGAGGATGAGGCCGATCTGGGTGTAGAGGTTGGTCGCGGCGACGCCGATCTGGCTGTAGAAGACGTCGGAGGCGCCGAGCCAGGTCAGCGCGGCGACCGTCCCGAGCAGCGCGAGCGGCACGCCGAGGATCACCGCGAGCGGCAGAATCCAGCTCTCGTACTGGCCCGCGAGAACCAGATAGACGAGCAGCAGGGCGAAGCCGAAAACGTAGTAGATCTGGTTGCCGACCTGCTTTTCCTGGAAGGACATGGCGGTCCAGTCGTAGCCCGTCCCCGTCGGCAGCGTGTTCTTGCGCGATCTGGTCCATGATGTCGAGCGCCTGGCCCGAGCTGAAGCCGGGCGCCGGCGCTGCCGACGACGGTGGACGACGGATAGAGATTGTAGAGGCTGATCAGCGGCGGCCCCTGAACCTCGTTGACCTCGAGCCACAGTGCCGATCGGCGTCATGGTCCCGTCGCCCGCCTTGACCTTGAGGTTGCGGATGTCGTCGGCGCTGGCGCGATAGCTCGTGTTCGGCCTGGGTGTAGATCTGGAAGACGTGCCCGAACTTGTTGAATTGCGCCACGTAGCCGGCGCCGACGTAGCCCGACAGCGCGGAGAACACCTGCCCGACCGTCACGCCGATCCGCTCGGCCTTGATCCGGTCGACCTCGACGAAGAACTGCGGCGCGCCCGCCCGGAAGGTGGTCGCGACCCGCGACAGCGAGGATTGCGCGTTGGCGTTCGCCGACGACGGCGTTGGTCAGGCGTTTGCAGCAGGGCGTAGTCGAAATTGCCGTTCTTGAGCTCGACCTGCATGGTGAAGCCGCCGACGTTGCCGATGCCCTGGATCGGCGGCGGCGGAAGCGCGAAGGTGAAGGCTTCCGGGACGCCTTGCAGGCCGCCGTTCAGGCGCTGGGTGATCGTGCGCGCGTCCTGGCCCTGCGCCTTGAGACGCACGTCCCAATCCTTCAGGACGACGAAGGCGACGCCGGCGTTGGCAGGCTCGCCCGGTTGTCGAGGATGGAGATGCCGCTGACGGTGACGACGCGGTCGACGCCGGGCACGGCGCCGGCGATCTTGCGCGATCTTCTGCATCACCGCGTCGGTGCGCTCTTTCGAGGCGCCGTCGGGCAATTGCACGGGGACAATCAGGTAGCCCTGATCCTCGACGGGCAGGAACGCGGTCGGAATGCGCGTCAGCCCGTAGACGGCGACCCCGACGAGCGCGAGCGCGAGGACGACCATCAAGACGCGCGCGGCGGGTCATCGCGCCGATGAGCCGCGCGTATCCGTTCTCCACGCGCCCGTAGACGGCTTCGAAACCGCGCGACAGAATAGTTGCGCTGGGCCACCGGCTTCGGCGGCCTGAGCCACAAGCGCCGACTGCGTCGGCTTCAGCGTCAGGGCGTTGACGGCGCTGATGAAGGCGGTCGAGGCGATGACGAGCGCGAACTGCCGGTAGAGCTGTCCGGTGAACCCCGGCAGGAACGCCGCCGGAATGAACACCGACATCAGCACCAGCGTGATGCCGAGGACCGGGCCGGTGAGATCGTCCATCGCCCGCCCCGCCGCCTCGCGGCCGGGAAGCCCCTGCTCGACATAGCGCGCCACGCCTTCGACGATGACGATCGCGTCGTCGACCACGATGCCGATCGCCAGCACCAGCGCGAACAGCGTCGGCAGGTTGATCGAAAAGCCCAGCGCCGCCATGGCGGCGAAGGCGCCGATCAGCGTGACCGGCACGGTGGTCGCGGGCACCAGCATCGCCCGCCAGTCCTGGAGGAAGACGAGGATGACGATCAGCACCAGAATCGCCGCCTCGATCAGCGTCCGGTAGACCTCGTAGATCGCCGCCCGCACGAATTTCGTCGTGTCGTAGGGGATGACGTAGGAGAGCCCCTCCGGGAAGCTCTTGGCGAGCTCGTCCATCTTCGCCTTCACCTCGTTGGAGACCTCGATGGCGTTGGCTTCCGGGAGCAGGGAGACGGCGATGCCGGCGGCCGGCTTGCCGTCGAGGTTGAACGACTCGCTGTAGGTCTGGGCGCCGAGCTCGACGCGGCCGATGTCGCGGACCCGGGTGATCTGTCCGCCGTTGGCGGGATCGACCTTGACGATGATGTTCTCGAACTCCGCCGGGTCGTCGAGCCGGCCCTTGAGGTTGAGCGTGTACTGGAAGTCCTGGCCCTTGGGCGCCGGCGGCGCGCCGACCTGGCCCGCGGTCACCTCCTGGCTCTGCTGCTGGATGATGCGCGATGACGTCCTGCGGCGTCAGCCCGCGGGCCTGAAGCAGGTCGGGATTCAGCCAGACGCGCATGGCGTACTGCCCGGCGCCGAGCACCGTGACGTCGCCGACGCCGTTGAGGCGGCGAAGCTCGTCCTGCACGTTGATGACCGCGTAGTTCGACAGGAACAGGCTGTCGAAGCGGCTGTCGGGCGAGACAAGCCCGACGAATTCGAGGATCGAGGTCGACTGCTTCTTGGTCGTCACGCCCTGGATCTGCACTTCCGGCGGAAGCGAGGACAGCGCGATCGCCACCCGGTTCTGGACAAGGACTTGCGCCTTGTCGGCGTCCGTGCCGATCGCGAAGGTGACCGCCAGCGTGTAGGTGCCGTCGTCCGCGCTGGTCGACTGCATGTAGATCATGTTCTCGACGCCGTTGACCTGCTGCTCGATCGGCAGGGCGACGGAATTGACGAGCGTGCGGGCGCTCGCGCCGGGATAGCGCGTCGTCACCTGCACGGTCGGCGGGACGACGTTGGGATATTGCGCGTTCGGCAGTTGAAAGAGCGCGACGAGGCCGACGAGCACGACGACCAGCGCGATCACGTTGGACGAGCACCGGCCGCTCGATGAAGAAGCGCGAAATCGCGCCGGCGCGGCCCGGGGGTCGTGCCCGGCTCCTCCGGGCGGATCGTCCTCCTGCGCGGTCATTTGGCCGCCGCGCCCTGGACGGCCGTCCCGCCGACGCCGGCGGAGCCCGATGCGTCCGCGGTCAGCACCGTCCGCTGCGGCTCGACCTTGGCGCCGGGGAAGGCGCGCTGGATCCCTTCGGTGACGACCCAGTCGCCGGGATCGAGGCCGGATTCGATGATCCGCAGCTGACCCTGGCGGTCTCCGGTCTTCACCACCTTGCGCTGAACGACGTTGTCCGGGCCGACGACCAGAACGTAGGACCCTTCCTGGCTGGTCCCGATCGCCTCGTTCGACGTCAGGAGCGCCTTGTCGAGGTGGCTGACCGGCGTGCGGACGCGGACGAACAGACCGGGCAGCAGCGTCTGGTCCTTGTTGTCGAACAAGCGCGCGCACGAGCAGCGTGCCCGTCGACTGATCGACCTGCGGCGAGGCGTAATCCATGTGTCCCGTGTGCGGATAGCCGTCCTCCCCCTGCAGCCCGATCTCGACCGGGATGCTCGAAAGGTCGGTGGTCCGGAAGGGGAGGCCCGCCTTGGCGTTGCTCTCCTTGATCGCCAGCACCTGCGGCTCGCTCAGGTTGAAATAGACGTACATCGGGTCGGTCTGCACGATGGTCGCGAGCTTGGTCGGCCCGCGACACGCCGACCAGCGCGCCGACGTCGACCAGATGATGGGTGACGACGCCCGTCGAACGGCGCCGGCACGTGCGTGTAGCCGAGATTGATGTTGGCGAGCTCGATCGAGGCCTTGGCGCTGAGGATCGAGGCGGCCGACTGATCGACGTTCGACCTTCCACTGCTGAACCGTGGCCTGGGTGGCGAAGTCCTTGCCTGCCGAGCGTCGCCTGCCGCTCGTATTCGGCCTGAGTTGTAGGCCTGCTGCGCCTGGGCGTTGGCGAGCGACGCCTTCGCCTGGTCGAGTTGCGCCTGGTACTGGTCGCGCTCGATGCCGAAGAGCTGCGTCGCCCTTGGCGACGATCGCCCCGTCCTTGTAGTCGATCGATTTCGAGATAGCCCTGGACGCGCGCGACGAGATCGACCGAATTGAACGGCGCGGTGTTGCCGGTGAGCTCGAAATAGAGCGTCGTCGGCTGCTGCACCGGCTGCGCCACGACGACTTTCGGCGGCGGCGGCGGGACATAGGCGTTCTTGGCGTTGCAGGCGGCGAGGGCGAGCGCGCCGAAGGCGATGAACGAGCGCCGTCGGCGAGGCGATGGCCTGGAACCGGACGCAGGACCGACTTTCACCATGCAGGCGTCGCTTTCTCGCAAAAGACGATGTTGCCTACGCCCAGCGCAATGAGCGCTGCGACGCGGCGGCAGCCGGCGACGCCCTCTTGGCCCCGACGCGTCCGAGCCCGCGCCATCGCGCCAGGTTCGGTCCTGTGAGATTGAAGCGGAATTCGGACTGCTTTGTGGCAAGCCCGTAGGCGCGCAGGTCCCGGTCGCGGCCGGCTTACGCCCCGCTTTGATCGGGCCCTCAGAGCGGCGTCGCGCCGCCGCGTCGGAGCGGTATAAAGAGAGCGGCGCGACCGATCGAACCACCGCGAGAAAGCCTCATGACCGCAAACCAAACTCTGGGCGCCGCCCGCGCCCGTCTCACTTGCCCATCAAGGGCCTGACCGAACGCGCGCCGGTGAACCGCATCTTCTGCGTCGGGCGCAACTATCTCGCCCACGCCGCCGAGATGGGCCACAGCGGTCGAGAAGAGCGGCAGACCGGCCGTTCTACTTCACCAAGTCGCCGCAGGCGCTGGTCGAATCCGGCGCGACCATCCCCTACCCGCCCGAGACGGCGAACTGTCATCACGAGATGGAGCTCGTCGTCGTCATCGGCGCAAGCCGGGTTTCGCGTCGCGCCCGAGCGCGCGCACGATCTCGTCTACGGCTACGCCTGCGGCCTCGACATGACGCGTCGCGACCTGCAGCTCGCCGCTCGCGAAAAGGGCCGGCCGTGGGACCTCGGCAAGGATTTCGAGAACGCCGCCGTCGTCTCCGAGATCGTCGCCGATGCCCGGCGTGCTCCTCGAGCGCGGCGCGATCAAGCTCGCCGTCAACGGCGCCGTCCGGCAAAAGTCCGACCTCGGCAAGCTGATCTGGAGCGTGCGCGACATCATCGCCGACCTGTCGCTCTTCTACCATCTCGCGCCCGGCGACCTCATCTTCACCGGCACGCCCGAAGGCGTCGGCCCGGTGAAGCCCGGCGACAAGCTCGAGGGCAAGATCGAAGGCGTAGGGACGATCGCGCTGACGATCGGGCCGCCGGAGTAGCGAAGCGCAAGGATCGTGACCGGCCGGAATCGACCGGCGCCCGGGGCAGATCAACGGATTGGTTTTCGGCTTGGCGCTCTCATGGCGTTAGCTGTTGGCGCCAACTTTTTCGCCGCCGAACCTCCATCCGTCATGGCCGGGCTTGACCCGACCATCCACGAGAACACCGCGGCATCAGGGTCAGTTCCGATAGAGAGAGCCCGACTTCCCAACGAGTCCGGGAATCGCAGCGGCGCCGCGTGGATGGCCGGCACAAGGCCGGCCGTGACGGGGTGGGTACGTCATCGCGAACAACAGCTAACCCGATATGCGCCTTCGGCTTATTTCTGTTAGCCAGAATATCGAAACAATCTCTTGCGGAAAATAGATAGATCGGCTATGATGGCTTCAAGGTCAATGGATCGGGCCCCTGACGCGGCTGCCCACGGATCTCTGTCGCCGCTAGCGGGCGGCCGCCAACCGCGAAGGGAGTGACCGGGAATCCGGGAATCGAAAATGGCGCCGCAACGGCTTGAAAAGATGGATTCCGGACTCGCAAATGGCAGGGGTCCCAGAGCTCTGCCGAAAGGGCGCCTGACCGGCGCCCGGGGCCTTCAGCCCATCAGCGCCGCCGCCATCTTCTGCCTCACGAGATCGATCGCCTTGAGCGGCCGGACCATCACCTTGAACCGGTCGATCCGACCCTCCGCGCTCCAGCCGATGATGTCGACGCCCTCGACTTCGATCCCGTCAATAACAGTGGCGAACTCGAGCACTGCCGACGACGGCCCGACCCACTGCTCGACGTAGCGGAAGTTCTCGTTCCCGAGAACCCGCAGCGCGGCGGCGAGATATTTCGCGGTGATCGCCCTGCCCCGCTGCGGGGTATGGACGACCGGCGACAGGAAGACCACGTCGTCGGCAAGAAGCGCGTCCAGACCTGCCGCATCGCGGGCCTTGGCGACGGCATGCCACCGCTCGACCGTCTCGCTCATCTCCGCCTCCCGTTCGCCGCTTGTCCGAAACCTTCTACCCGCCTATGGGGTTCAGGGGAATGAGGGCGGCCCGTCCGGCGCCTAAAGGGAGACAGTGCATGGACGCCCTGGCCTCGATCGAGGCGATCATCCGCGACCTGCTCATCTTTGTCGTGGCCATGTCCGCGCTGCTCGTCGCGCTCCTGGTGATCGTCTCCCGCATGCCCGACGATAATCCGCTGAAGCGCATCCTGGTCTGCGCTGAGCTACCGCGTCGGCGCGACCGCGGCGGCGGGTCTGATCGCCGCGCCGGCGACTCCGATCCCCGGCCTCGATGCGGTCGTCGACATCGGCGCGCCGATCCTGCTCCTGTGGTACTGGTGGACGTTCTTCCGAAGCCTGTGGACGGACCGCGCGAGAACCGCGCCGGCCCCGAAGATCGGGCCGGCGAAGCGCGACTGAGGAGAGGGGCTTGCCATGAGCTTCTTGCGGGTCAACGGCGGCGTCGTCCACTATCGCGACGAGGGTCCGCGGGCCGGTCGCTCGATCGTTCTGATCAACGCGCTCGGCAGCGACCTCAGGATCTGGGACGACGTCGCGGCGCGTCTCGCGGGCGACTTCCGCATCTCCGCTACGACAAGCGCGGCCACGGCCTGTCCGAAGCCGGCCCCGATCCCTACGACATGACCGACTACGCCCGCGATCTCGCCGGGCTCATCGACGCCCTCGGCGTCGCCGCCCGCGACGATCGTCGGCCTGTCGATCGGCGGCCTCATCGCCCAGGAACTCTACCGGCAGCGCCCCGAACTCTTTGCGGGGCTCGTCCTCTCCGACACGGCCGCAAAGATCGGCGACGACGCAAGTTGGGACGCGCGCATCGCGGCGATCGAAGCCGGCGGCGTCGAAGCGGTCGCGGACGGCGTCCTTCAGCGCTGGTTCACCGCCGATTTCCGCTCGCGCCGCCCCGACGAGCTGACGGGCTGGCGCACGATGCTGGTCCGCTCCCCCAAGCAGGGGTATCTCGCCGCCTGCGGCGCTCTGAAACGCGCCGATCTCCGACCCTTCGCCGGCGCGATCGCAGTCCCGACCCTCTGTCTGGTCGGCGAAGAGGACGGCTCGACGCCGGTCGCGCTGGTGCGCGAGACCGCGGACCTCATCGATGGCTCGCGGTTCGAGGTCATCGCCGGGGCGGGGCACATTCCCGGGATCGAGAAGCCCGATGCGACCGCCGAACTGTTGCGCCGAGCACGCGAAAAAGACTGGGGCTTCATGACTGTTCGGCCGCTGCGAAAGGCTAATCGACCCGCTCTATGCGTGGCGAGGAGCGAGAGGCTATAGACGTCCGCCGATTTGACGGGTTCGGACCAAGCGGCCCCCAGGATTCTTCACATAGATGTCGGAAAACGTCGCGAAGGACCCCCCTCCGGTTTCACCCCCTCGTGCAGCAGGGGAGGCCTACGGCCATTCGAGCGACAGTTTCTGGGTCCTCGCCCTGGGTTCGATCGGCGTCGTTTTCGGGGATATCGGAACGAGCCCGCTTTACGCCCTTCAAACCGCGCTCGGCCAGTTCAAGCAATCCGGGCTCGCCGCCCGCGACGTCATCGGCGTCGTCTCCCTCATCATCTGGGCCCTCCTGATCATCGTCACCGCGAAATACGTGGTGTTCCTGATGCAGGCCGACAACAAGGGCGAAGGCGGCATTCTCTCGCTGAAGGCCCTCGCCCAGCGGGCGCTCGGCCAGAGCACAACGATCGCCTTTCTGCTTGGCGTCGCCGGTTCCGCGCTGTTTTCCGGCGATGCGATCATCACCCCGGCGATCTCGGTTCTCTCGGCGCTCGAGGGCCTGAAGCAGGTCGACGCCGATCTCGCGCCCTACATCCTGCCCGCGACGGTTGTCATTCTCGTGTTGCTGTTCACCGCGCAGAGCCGCGGCACGGCCGGGGTCGCCGCATTCTTCGGTCCGATCATGGTGGTGTTCTTCCTGGTGAATGCGGCGCTCGGCGTCGCCCATATCGCCGCGGCTTGGCAAATTCTGCAGGCGCTCAGCCCCGCGCCCGGGGTCAGCTTCATTTTCGCCCATGGCGCCATGGGTTTCGTCGTGCTCGGCAGCGTCTTCCTCGCGGTGACCGGAGCCGAGGCGCTATACGCGGACATGGGGCATTTCGGGCGGCGGCCAATTCAGGCGGCTTGGTTGTTTCTCGTGTTGCCGGCGCTGATCTGCAACTATCTCGGGCAGGGCGCCCTGATCCTGAACGACCCCAAGGCGGTGGAGAATCCGTTCTATCTCATGGCGCCGAGCTGGGCGCTGATGCCGTTGATCCTGCTCGCGACGGCGGCGACCGTGATCGCAAGCCAGGCGGTCATCACCGGCGCCTATTCGCTCGCCAGCCAGGCGATCCAGCTCGGCCTGCTCCCGCGTCTCGAAATCGTCCACACGTCCTCGACCCAGGAAGGACAGATCTTCATCCCGCGCGTGAACGCGCATCCTTCTGCTCGGCGTGCTGGCGCTGGTTCTGCTGTTCCGCTCGTCGGACGCGCTCGCCAACGCCTATGGCATCGCCGTCGCCGGAACCATGGTGACGACCACGGCGCTCGCGTTCTTTGTCGTGTGGAAGCTCTGGCGCTGGCCTCTGTGGGGCGCGCTCGCCCTGGTCTGCGCGTTCCTGTCGATCGACATCGGCTTCTTCATCGCCAATCTCTACAAGGTGCTGGATGGCGGATGGGTTCCGTTGACGCTCGGCGGCGCCATGTTCATCATCATGTGGACCTGGTCTCGCGGCAGCGCGATCCTCAACGCCAAGACCCATCGCGAACTCGATCCCGATGGTCGACCTGATCAAGATGCTGCAGAAGTCGAAGCCCGTGCGGGTCCCGGGGACTGCCGTGTTCCTCAGCAACGACCCGACTTCGGCGCCGTCCTCGCTCATGCACAACCTCAAGCACAATAAGGTGCTCCATGAGCGCGTGGTCCTTCTGAATGTGCGCACCGAGACGACCCCGCGCGTGGCCGACAGCCAACCGCTTCGAGATCACTCAGCTCTCGACCGATTTCACGCTCGTCACGCTTCATTTCGGTTTCATGGAGCAGCCCCACATCCCACGCGCGCTTGCGGCGATGCGCAAAGCCGGTCTGAAGTTCGACATCATGACGACCTCGTTCTTCCTCGGGTCGGAGGACGTTGAAAGCTGCGCCAAACTCCGGCATGCCCCAATGGCAGGACCGGCTGTTCATCGCGATGAGCAAGCAGGCGGCGAGCGCGCCGGACTTCTTCAACCTGCCCTCGGACCGCGTGGTCGAACTCGGCGCGCAAATGAAAGTCTGACGAAGGCCCGGGCTCGGCGCGATGCAAGTCTATCTCATCAATCTCGACCGCGACCGGGATCGCCTGGCGCACATGCGCGAGCAGCTGAGCCGCGTTGCTTTCACGCGGATGGCCGGCGGTCGACGGGACCAGGAACCCGGAAACGGCAAAGCGGACTGACCCGATTCGAGCTGGCCTGTCTGGCGAGCCATCGAAACGCCTGGCGGCAGTTTCTCGGCACGCCTGATAGGTCACGCCTGCTTTC
The DNA here is from genome assembly GCA_963724785.1 of uncultured Alphaproteobacteria bacterium. Classification (GTDB taxonomy): domain Bacteria; phylum Pseudomonadota; class Alphaproteobacteria; order Rhizobiales; family Beijerinckiaceae; genus Roseiarcus. The sequence continues at coordinate 181,065 of CAVRWC010000003.1, forward strand.
TCGAAGACGACATTCACATCTGGCCGGGCTTCAAGGCGCTGGTCGACGACGACGCGTGGGTCCCGTCCGACGCCCATTCGGTGAAGATCGACACCTATCTCCAGAAGGTGAAGCTCGGCGAGCGGCGACCCGTCCCGGGCGGCCGCAGGTGGCGCGGCTCTATACGCCGCCACGAAAGCAGCGCGGCCTACATCTGTCGCGGCGAGGCGCCGAGCGTTACCTCGCGTTGACCGCCCGCCCGACCTTGCCCGCCGACTATGCGATATTCCCGAAGAATGGGCGCCGATTGGGACTGCGCATTTATCAGCTCACTCCGGCGGTCGCGATCCAGGATCATCTGCGGCCTGCAGCTGAGGGCGGCCGGACTTTCGCGACGGCCATGAGCGCCGGCGGGCCCGCTCGAACGCGACGCTCCCCTTCGCCCGGCTCTGGCGCGAAGGGGCCCGCCTGGCCGGCCAGGCCGCCGAGGCGAGGGAAGCGATCTATCTCAAGACATTCCTGAAGCCCGAGACGACGATGGTTCCCGTCGGGTAAGCGGAGCCGCTCAGCGTCAGCGCTCCGCCGCCGCCCTCACCCGCCGATGTTGAAGCTGGCCAGCGCCGCCATATTGACGATGTCCGAATCCTTGGAGGCGAGGGAAACGATCTGCACCGGCTTCTCGAGCCCGACGATCAGGGGCCCCAGGACCATCGCGCCGCCAAGCTCCTGCAGCATGCGGGTCGAAATCGCCGCGGAATGGAACGCCGGCATGACCAGCACGTTGGCGGTGTCCGTCAGTCGGCAGAACGGGTAGGCGGCCATCAGTTCCTTGTTCAGGGCGACGTCCGCGCCCATCTCGCCGTCGTACTCGAAATCGACCCGTCGCGAATCGAGTATGCGGACCGCTTCCTGCATCCTTTGGGTGCGCTCGCCGACGGGGTGTCCGAAGTTGGAGAACGCCAGCAGGGCCACGCGCGGCTCATACCCCAGGCGCCGCGCGACGCCGGCCGCCTCGATAGCGATCTCCGCCAGATCTTCGGCGTTGGGCATTTCGGTGATCGACGTGTCGGCGACCAGGATCGGACGCCCGCGCGAAATGATGATCGAGACCCCGACCACTCGATGGCCGGGCTTGTCGTCGATCACGCGCCGGATCTCCTCGAGCGCGATCGAGAAGTTCCGGGTCACGCCGGTCACCATCGCATCGGCGTCGCCCTGCGCGACCATCGCCGCGGCGAAGTAGTTTCGATCCTGATTGATCAGACGCTGACAATCGCGCAGCAGATAGCCCTTCCGCTGCAGCTTCTCGTACAGGAAATGGGCGTAGACTGCGTTCCGGTGCGAAAGTCGGGCGTTGTGCACCTCGATGCCCTTGTCCGCGAGATCGAGCCCGGAGGCCTCCGCGACGGCTTGCACGCGATCCTCGCGACCGACCAGGATCGCCGCCCCCAAGCCCTGGTTGACGAACGAATAGGCGGCCCGAATGACCTGCTCTTCTTCGCCCTCGGCGAAAACGACCCGCTTCGGCGTCCTGCGGACGCGATCGAGGATGCGCTGCATGGCGCCGGCGATCGGATCGCGACGGGCGGACAACTGCGCCTTGTAGGCCGCAATGTCGACGATCGGCCGCCGCGCGACGCCGGACTCCATGGCGGCCTTGGCCACCGCGATCGGGACGACGTGGATCAGGCGCGGGTCGAACGGAACCGGGATGATATATTCGCGGCCGAAACGCGGGCGAGCGCCTTGGTAAGCCGCGGCCACGTCGTCGGGCACGTCCTCGCGCGCAAGTTCCGCCAGCGCCTTGGTCGCTGCGATCTTCATCTCCATGTTGATCGTTTTCGCCCGCACGTCGAGCGCGCCGCGGAAGATGTAGGGAAATCCCAGGACGTTGTTGACCTGGTTGGGATAGTCGGAGCGACCGGTCGCGATGATGACGTCGTCGCGCGCCTTCTGCGCGTCCTCGGGCGTGATCTCCGGGTCCGGATTGGCCATCGCGAAGATGATCGGGTTCGGCGCCATCGACTTGACCATCTCAGGCGTCAGCGCGCCCTTAGCGGACAGTCCGAAGAAGATGTCGGCCCCCGCCATCGCCTCTTCGAGCGTCCTGAGCGGCGTATCGACGGCGTGGGCGGATTTCCACTGGTTCATGCCCGTCTGTCGATCGCGATAGACGACGCCCTTGGTATCGCACAGGATGACGTTCCTCGGTTCGAAGCCCATCGCCTTGATCAGGTCCAGACAGGCAATCCCCGCGGCGCCGGCGCCGTTGCAGACGAGCCGCGTCGTCTTGACATCGCGCCCGGTCAGATGGATCGCGTTGATCATGCCGGCCGCAGCGATGATGGCGGTGCCATGCTGATCGTCGTGGAAGACGGGGATGTCCATCATCTCGCGGAGGCGCTCCTCGATGTAGAAGCACTCCGGCGCCTTGATGTCCTCAAGATTGATGCCGCCGAACGACGGCCCCAGATATTTAACGGCGTTGACGAATTCGTCGGGGTCCTCCGTCTCGATCTCGAGATCGATCGAGTCGACGTCGGCAAAGCGCTTGAACAGCACCGCCTTGCCCTCCATTACCGGCTTCGACGCCAACGCGCCAAGGTTGCCGAGACCGAGGATCGCGGTTCCATTGGTGATCACCGCCACCATGTTTCCGCGGGCGGTGTAGTCGTAGACGGTGGAGGGATCGGCGGCGATCGCCTTGACCGGAACGGCGACGCCCGGCGAGTAGGCCAGAGACAGGTCGCGCTGCGTCGCCATGGGCTTGGTCGGGGTGATCTCGAGCTTGCCCGGACGCCCGCGGGAATGAAACAGCAGCGCTTCCTGATCGGTGATGGATTGGCGTTTTTTTGGTCCGTCGGCTTTCGAAGCCATCGTTAAATTCCTGGTTCGCAATCTTGATGGTTTTGGAGGCGCCCGCCCGCTTCCCGCGTCCGGGCTCGCCGCCGCGTTTACGCGGATGTCGGGCCGTTGTCACCGCCCGTCCGCGGGGCGCCCCGCCTTCCGCCGGGCGGCCGCCGTCGCCTGTCCTTCCCGCGCCGGTTTTGAGGGTTTTCAAGGACTTCCGGCGGATTTTCCGGGCGGCCGCAGCCGCCGAGGCAGGCGCTCCAATCATCCCACCTCCCGTCGTCCGTCGCGAAGAGCCTGCCCCGAGCCCGTCGATGTGATGCTACGGCGGACCGTCGGCGTCCGGGTGACAGGCGTTCCGGCTCTCCACCGCATCCCGGCTCTTGTCCTTTCCGAGCCGGTTTTGAGGTTTCTCAAGCACATCCGGCGGATTTTCTGGGCGGCTGAAGCCGCCGGGCCGGTCGCCGATGTCTCCAAATCCCTCGTTTCTGAGGAGCGGCGCCGCAGGCGACGCGTCTCAAAGGACGCTTCGGCGGGCGCGTCGGCGCCAGGGCGCCCTTGCGCCGCGGCATGCGGCCGCAAGGCGCGCAAGAACGCCTTGCCGTATCAGAGCGCGAGCCGCGTTCCTATCCCATCGTCCTCCAGTCCTCGATTGCGACCCCCCCGACCCACGCGCCGGCAAGCACCCGCGCTCCTTCGCCTGTGGCCCGAACCAAAATACGGATACCATGATTTCTGTTTTTTCGCAAGTTGCGGTGACTGCGGCCCGCGGCCTCGATCGGCTTGCCGGAAATCGGCACGACCTTCATTAGCCGCGCCGGGTGGTGGAGACACTTGGCGCTGGGTTTTCGCGGCAATCAAAATCCTTAGGCAGTGTGAAATTCAGCTCAAACCGTAAGACCTCTCCCCTCCCCTGTGCGCCGCACCCCGCCAAGCGTTCGCTCCCAATTCAATGGTCGCTAGTTGCGTCCATATAAAGACATGTTTATATGATTATGCCCATTTCCGGAAATTTTGGCAGCCGCCCATGACCTCGTCTCTCGACCCGATCTTCGATACTGCCTTCGCCCACCGGCAGGACGCCGCCGAAGCGCTTCGCGAAGCCGCGGGACAGCGCATCCTTATTCTCGACGGCGCCATGGGCACACAGATCCAGGGGATCGGTTTCAATGAGAGCCATTTCCGCGGCGACCGCTTCGTGGCGTGCGAATGCCTTCTGCAGGGGAACAACGACCTTCTCACGCTGACCCAGCCGCAGGCGATCGAGGACATCCATTTCGCCTACGCCATGGCCGGCGCGGACATTCTGGAAACGAACACGTTTTCGTCGACGTCGATCGCCCAGGCCGACTACGGCATGCAGGGCGTGGTCTATGACCTCAATCGCGACGGCGCCCGCCTCGCCCGGCGCGCGGCGATCAAGGCGGAGCGGGCGGACGGCAAGCGGCGCTTCGTCGCCGGAGCGCTCGGGCCCACCAACCGCACGGCCTCCCTGTCGCCCGACGTCAACAATCCCGGCTACCGCGCCGTCACTTTCGACGACCTGAGGATCGCTTACGCGGAGCAAGTCGGCGGCCTGATCGACGGCGGCGCCGACCTGATTCTGATCGAGACCATTTTCGACACGCTGAACGCGAAGGCCGCCATTTTCGCTTGCGAGGAGGTGTTCGCCGAGCGCGGCGTGAGGCTGCCGATCATGATCTCCGGCACGATTACCGACCGCTCAGGGCGCACACTGTCTGGTCAGACGCCGACCGCCTTCTGGCATTCGGTGCGCCACGCAAAACCTTTCACTATCGGCCTCAACTGCGCGCTCGGCGCGAGCGCGATGCGCGAGCATCTCGAAGAGATCGCCGCCGCGGCCGATGCGTTCGTCTGCGCTTATCCCAACGCCGGCCTCCCCAACGCCTTCGGCCAATACGACGAAAGCCCCGAGGCGATGGCGGCCGAGATCGGCCGCTTCGCGCGCGATGGTCTCGTCAATATCGTCGGCGGCTGCTGCGGCTCGACGCCCGAGCACATCCGCGCGATCGCCGAAGCGGTCCGGAACGTCAGGCCGCGCGCCGTCCTGACGATCGAGCCCGCGATGCGCCTCTCCGGTCTCGAACCGTTCACGCTCACCCCCGACATCCCGTTCGTGAACATCGGCGAGCGGACGAACGTCACCGGCTCGGCCAAGTTCCGCAAGCTGATCACTGCCGGCGATTTCGCCGGCGCGCTCGCGGTGGCGCGCGATCAGGTCACGGGCGGCGCGCAGATCATCGACGTCAACATGGACGAAGGCCTGATCAATTCCGAGGCGGCGATGATCGAGTTCCTCAATCTCGTCGCCTCCGAGCCGGACATCGCCCGCGTGCCGGTGATGGTCAATTCTTCGAAGTTCTCGATCATCGAGGCGGGCCTGAAGCGCCTGCAGGGCAAGAGCCTGGTCAACTCGATCTCGATGAAGGAAGGCGAGGAGGCGTTTTTGCGCCAGGCGAGCCTGGTGCGCCGCTACGGAGCGGCCGTGGTGGTGATGGCTTTCGACGAGCAGGGTCAGGCGGACACGCTCGAGCGCAAGGTTGCGATCTGCACGCGCGCCTACAAGCTTCTGACCGAGAAAGCCGGCTTCCCGCCGGAAGACATCGTCTTCGACCCCAATGTCTTCGCGATCGCGACCGGCATCGATGAGCATAACAACTACGGGGTCGACTTCATCGAGGCGACCCGAAAAATCCGCCGCACGCTGCCCTACGCCCATATCTCGGGCGGCGTCTCGAACCTGTCGTTCTCGTTCCGCGGCAACGAGCCGGTGCGGGAGGCGATGCACGCCGTCTTCCTTTACCACGCCATCCAGGCGGGCATGGACATGGGCATCGTCAACGCCGGCCAGCTTGCCGTCTACGACGAGATCGATCCCGAGTTGCGCGAGGCCTGCGAGGACGTCGTCCTCAATCGCCGCGCCGACGGAACGGAACGCCTGCTGACGATCGCCGAGCGCTACCGCGGCGCGGCCGGAAAGGAAGCCAAGGCGCAGGACCTCGCCTGGCGCGAGGAGCCGGTCGAGAAGCGCATCGCCCATGCGCTGGTCAACGGCATAACCGACTACATCGAGGCCGACACCGAGGAGGCGCGCCTTCAGGCCAAACGCCCGCTCGACGTCATCGAGGGCCCGCTGATGGCCGGGATGAACCACGTCGGCGACCTGTTCGGCGCGGGAAAGATGTTCCTGCCACAGGTGGTGAAGTCGGCGCGCGTGATGAAGCAGGCGGTGGCGATCCTGCTGCCCTACATGGAGGCGGAGAAGGCGAGCGCCGGAGCGCGCCAGACCGCCGGCACCATCGTGCTCGCCACCGTCAAGGGCGACGTGCACGACATCGGCAAGAACATCGTCGGCGTGGTGCTCGCCTGCAACAACTACGAGATCATCGATCTCGGGGTGATGACGCCGGCCTCGAAGATCCTCGCCGTCGCGCGCGAGAAAAAGGCGGACGCGATCGGCCTCTCCGGCCTCATAACGCCCTCGCTCGACGAGATGGTCCATGTCGCGGCCGAGATGGAGCGCGAGGGCTTCGACATCCCGCTGCTGATCGGCGGCGCCACGACGAGCCGGGTCCATACCGCGGTGAAAATCCATCCGCGCTACGCCCGCTCGCAGGCGGTGCATGTCAACGACGCGAGCCGCGCGGTCGGCGTCGTGTCGTCGCTCCTTTCCAAGGAGACGCGCGCATCCACCATCGAATCGATCCGGGCCGATTACCGCAGGGTGGCCGCGGCGCATGAGCGGAGCGAAGCGGAGAAGACGCGCGTGCCGCTCGCCAGGGCGCGCGCCAACGCGCTCGCCATCGACTGGACCGCCTACCAGCCGACGAGGCCGAGCTTCCTCGGAACGCGCACCTTCAAGTCCTACGATCTCGACGACCTTGCCCGCCATATCGACTGGACGCCGTTCTTTCAGACCTGGGAGCTCAAGGGCCGCTATCCGGCGATCCTCGACGATCCCGAGCAGGGCGCCGCGGCGAAAGCCCTGTTCGACGACGCGCAGGCGATGCTGAAGCGGATCATCGCCGAGAAGTGGCTTCGTCCCAATGCGGTGGTCGGCTTCTGGCCGGCGGCCCGCGATGGCGACGACATCGCGCTGTTCGCCGACGACGAGCGCGCGCGGCGGACCGCGACGCTCTACACCTTGCGCCAGCAGCTCGGAAAGCGTGACGGCCGGCCCAATCTCGCGCTCGCCGATTTCATCGGGCCTCGCGACTATATCGGCGGTTTCGTGGTCACGGCCGGGGTCGAGGACGCGGCGATCGCCAGGCGCTTCGAGCACGCCAACGACGACTATTCCTCGATCCTGGTCAAGGCGCTCGCCGACCGGCTGGCCGAAGCCTTCGCCGAGGCGATGCACGCCCGGGTGCGGCGCGAGCTCTGGGGCTACGCGCCCGACGAGGCTTTTTCACCCGAGGCGCTGATCGCCGAGCCCTATCGCGGCATCCGCCCGGCCCCCGGCTATCCGGCCCAGCCCGACCACACCGAGAAGGCGACCCTTTTCCGCCTGCTCGACGCCGAGCGGGCGATCGGGGTGAGGCTCACCGAGAGCTTCGCCATGTGGCCGCCGTCATCGGTGTCCGGCCTCTACATCGCACAACCGGAGGCGCACTACTTCGGCGTCGCCAAGGTCGAGCGCGACCAGGTCGAGGACTACGCCGCCCGCAAGGGCATGAGCGTCGCCGAGGTCGAGCGCTGGCTCGCGCCGGTCTTGAACTACACGCCGGTCAGGGCCGCGGCGGCGGAGTAGCTCCGACCGCCGTTTATCGGCCGGGCCCACGACTTTCAGGGGCTTGCGACCCGCCTTAGCGGCGCCCTTGAACGGGCGCCACAATAACCTTGACCGCCGGTCAAGGATATTCTAGGAATATCCTTGAGAGGAAGACCATGCCGCGCGCGGTTATCGGACGCTGGGGAAAAAATCTTGCGATCCGCTTTCCCGCTGAGGTCGCGGAGGCGGCCCGGCTCAGCGACGGCGAACGGGTGGAGATCGCAGTCACGGACGCCGCCGTCGTCATCCGCAAATTGCCCGCCGAAACGACGATGGAAGACTTGTTCGCTGGACGCTCGCCGGAGGCTTGGCGGGCGCTTTACCGCGACGCGTTCGCCTGGGGTCCAGACCAGGGCCGCGAGCGCCTCGACGATGAGTGACTCGGAAGCCTGGCCCGACGCCGGCGATCTCGTTTGGACCGATTTCGACCCGACGCTCGGCCGCGAGCAGGCGGGACGCCGGCCGGCGCTCGTCGTGTCGCCGGCGGCGTTCACAAAAAACACTGGCATCGTGCTCGTCTGCCCGATCACGTCGCGCGTCCGCGCGTTCCCCACAAGCGTGGTCCTTCCCGACGGGCTGCCGATCTCCGGCGAAATCCTGCTGAGCCACCTGCGCAGCCTCGATGCGCTCGCCCGGCCCGTCCGCCCGATCGGCGCGACGGTTCCGGCGGCGACGGCCCGAGAGGTCCGTGCGAAGCTCGGCGCGCTGATCACGATCTGACGTCGCCGTCAGCTCCGCGCGGTCGCCGGGCGCCCCGGCGACCTCATGTGCGCCCCACGGGTGACGGCGACGACGCCGACGATCGCGGCGGCCGCGCCAGCGGCGGCGCCGACGCCGAGCGCCCAGCGCGGCCCGAACGCGTCGGCGACCCAGCCGACGATCGGCGCGCCGATCGGCGTGCCGCCCAGCGCGACGCTCACCCTGAGCGCCATGACGCGGCCGCGCATGGCCGGCTCCGTCGAAAGCTGCATCAGGCTGTTCGACACGTTGGTGACCGTCAGGGCGGCGACGCCGATGACGGCGAGCGCCGCGGCGAACACCCAATAGGCGGGCGAAAGCGCGGCGAAAGCGCAGCCGAGCCCGAACACCGCCGAGCCGACGACGAGCGCGCCAAACCGCGGGCGGTCTCGGCCGGCGGCGACGAGCGCGCCCGCCACCGTCCCGACCGCCATGCTCGACGACAGGAGGCCGTAGCCGAAAGCGTCGACGTGGAACACGCCGACCGCCATGGTGGCGATGAAGATCGTGAAGTTCAGGCCGAACGTCCCGATCAGGAACAGCATCGCGAGAATCGCCATGAGGTCCGGTCGCGACCCGACGTACCGCAGCCCCTCGACAAAGCTTCCCCTGGCGCGGCGCGCCCGCGCGATCGGGTGAAGCTCGGCCAAGCGAAGGGCGCAGAGCGAGACGAGGACCGCGCCGAACGAGGCCCCGTTGATGACGAAGGCCCAGCCGACGCCGAACGCGGCGATGATCAGGCCGGAGATCGCCGGCCCGATCATCCGCGCGGCGTTGAACGAGGTCGAGTTCAGCGCGACGGCGTTGGACAGGTCCGTATCGCCGACCAGCTCGCCGACGAAGGTCTGGCGCGCCGGCGCGTCGAACGCCGCCGCCGAGCCGAACAGGAAGGCGAACAGATAGACATGCCAGAGCTTCACCAGGCCGACGACGGTAAGGAGCCCGAGCGCCGCCGCAAGCACGCCCATCGTCGCCTGCGTGGCCATGAGGAGCTTGCGCTGATTCAATCGATCGGCGGCCGAGCCGGTCCACGGCAGGAAAAGCAGCTGCGGCCCGAACTGCAGCGCCATGACCGCCCCGACCGCCGAGGCGTTGTGATGCGTCAGGCCGGTGAGGACCAGCCAGGCCTGCGCCGTGCGCTGCACCCAGGTGCCGACATTCGATACGAACGCGCCGGCGGCCCACACGCGGTAATTGAACCCGCCAAGCGAACGGAAGACCCTTGTCCCTGTCGCCGTCATGGGCGCTGCGGCGCATTGCCGCCATGAAAGCGTCCGAACGCGCGCGCGCCGAACAGAACTCATCGAGAAGCGCGCCTATCCCAAGGGACCCGACGTGCGCCAGGTCCCGCAAATCGAAATCGCCGACCCGGCAGACGAGGAGGTAGCCGACGACGAGATTGAAGAAGCCCCAGAGCACGTTCACGGTCGAGGACGAAAGGCCCTCGCCCGACGGCTTTGCGAACGGAGTCTGGAACGCCCTGCCCGTCACGCCGCTGACGACGTGCGGAACGGCGTTGGCAAGGACGGCGCCGCCAAAGACATAGGAAACGAGATCGAGCACCGGCATGAGCCTCCTTCCCGACGTTCCTAGCAGATTAACAGTCAAACTGCAAAGTTTACCTTATTATTTCGTCAGGACGGACTGGTCCGACTGGTTCGCGGTCTCCGTCGTCGCGACCTGCGCCAGCGCCGGCGCCTGCAGCGCGGCCAGCGCAACCGGCGGCGCAATCGCCCCGCCGCCCGCTGCCGCGCCCGCCCCTCGCGCCAGCGTCAGCGCGAGGCCCTGGTAGCGGTCGTATTCGCGGGTGATCCTCAGCACCCGGTCGACCGCGCCGAGGTTGCCGTCCTTCATCGCGCCATAGGCGACCAGCATCGCCTCGTTGAGGCGGGCGATCTGCACGGCGACAAAATCCTCGGTCGGCCCGGGCGTGCGCCGCGCGACGACGGCCGCGACCCGCTCCCGCGCGCGCTTGAGCGTAAGCCCCTCGCGCGCCGCCACCTCGTCGATCGCCTCGCCATGCGCCAGCGCCCGCACGATCCGCGCGTCGCGCATGGCGGTCTCGCGCCGGGTCGCGCGCTTGCGCTTCGTCGTCGGGACGCTTGCCGGTTCCTGTTCGACCATCCTTATCTCCTTCAGTTATACGGAACATTTTGATAGCATGAATTTGACTTTTCAGAAACAGAATGCTATCGAGCCGCTCTCGCGCGGGTGTCACGACCACGCTCTCGTCCCGAGGGCGATGGGCGCCATCGGTCGAAGGCGATCGAGACAGCGTAGACTTTGCAGGGGCCTGGATCCCTTCTTCGAGACCCCTGCTTCGCGGGCTCTTCGGGACGAGGCCGCTGAAAACCGCTTCGTCAATTATCGGGAGTTGGCCATGATCGATCCGACCCAGCCGGCGGTATGGGTGGCGGCGGGGCGCACGGTGCTGGAGCTGATGCGCTCGGCCTCGGCGCTCCTGCCCAAGCGGCGCGACCGCGGAGACGTCGCCCGACGGCTCGAAGAGTTCGGACCGTGCCCTCGAGCTCTCCAACGCCAAACTCGCCCAAGACCTCGGCTACCCGCTCTGCCGCTGCGCCTTTCCGCCGAAGCCGATGGTCTGGGACAACACGCTCGGCGCCTTCGCCTGCCGGGAGCCGGGGTGTGGGCGGACCGAGCGTCCGGAATGAACAGGCGGCGCGGGCCGCGTACCGGATCAGCCCCGAGCGAGAGACCGCCAATTCGCCCAAGTGCGACCGCCGGGGCGGGCCAGCAGCGTCGGCGTCAAAATCCTTGTCGCCGCGCCCGGATTGCGCCATGACGGCCCCGAACGCTTGAGGGGGCATCGCTCATGATCGCCAGAGCCAGGAATTTCGTCGCTGTCGCGCTCCTCGGCCTAGCCGCGCTTGCAGGCTGCGCGACGCCGCCGGCCGTGCTCCCGACGGCCGCCGACATTCGCGGCCTTAAGGCCTCGGGCCGGGTGTCGATGGAGCAGGTGTTCATCTCGGGCTCGGGGCTCGGGCGCGGCACGCTCACCTTCCAGGGCCGGAACTATCCGTTCACGCTGACCGGCGAGCTCAACGGCCTCGGGGCGCTCGCCGGCATCCAGGGCGCGGGCGACGTCTACAACCTCAGGGACGTCTCGCAATTCGCCGGCGCCTACATCCAGGGGGCGGGCCCGCTGGTGGTCGGCTCCATTCCCAGCGAGATCTGGCTGAAGAACACCAACGGCGTGATCATCCGCCTCCATGGCCAGCAGAATGGAATCACGCTGAGTTCCGGGCGCTACGCGATTTTCGTGCAACTCGGCGGATAGCCGGTTCGGAGCCCGAAAAGGGCCGTGGCGGCGCGACGCGGTCAAGGGACGGAAGGGCGAATCGCGGGAGCATGGCGAAAAAGCCTGAATGGCTGTGGTCGAGGGGCGCGGCGCTCCTTCTGGTCGGGTTCGCGGTCAACCTTTCCGGCCTCGTCGGCGGCGCCTTCTGGCTCGATCCGGCTCAGCGCGCGGTCGAGTCCGCATCGCTCGACATGGCGCTGCAGACGGCCCGCGCCCGCATCATTCGCGCGGCCACCGCGTCCGACGAACTCGCCGAGCACATGGGGAGCCTTGTCTTCAGCGTGCCCTCCGGCGCGGATCAGCCGGACGAGGTTCGCGCGACGATGAGCGAATTGTTCCGGCGCGCCCTCGACCGTCGTCATAACGCGGTTCGCGCCTATCTCGCCGAGCTGGCGCTCGCCCGTGCGGTCGATTTCGACGCGGAGCTGAAGCGGTATGAAGCGCTCGTGGCGGCGGAAAAGGCCGACTTCAACCTCGAAACCTATCGCGCCGTGAACAGTTTCGAGGCCGACCTGGCGATGGCGATGGTCAAGACCGAGGGCGATGCGGCGATGCGGGCGATCGTTCTTCAGAAGACCCGACGCGAGGCGAAGGTCGAGGAGGCGCGGCGACGCCTGGCGCTGACGCTGGTCGCCATCGCCGGCTCCGCGATCGTCCTCGTCGCCGCGCTCGCCGGCGGCCGTTCTGCGGCGCCCGCGCCCCACGCCGCAACCCAGGCGCTGGCCGCGGCGCTGAAACGGCTGCAAAGCCAGGAGGTCGCGGGTGACGCGCGCAAAACCGGCGTTCCTTAGTTTCGGATACTGGTCGGCCAAGCGGATCGCGATCCTGCTCGGCTTCACCCTCGCCGTGCTGAGCACGCTCGGGCCGCAATTCTACGTCGGCCCGATCGAGGACCTGAGCGCCGAGTCCGACCAATCCGCCAAGATTTCTGACCGGCCGGATCGAGACCCTGCGCGCCGCGCAGTCGCAATATCTCCTGTTCGAACAGATGGGCGTGCTGATCTATGCGCTGAACGCGACCGGCATGTCGGCCGAGGGATCGTCCCAGCGCGACACGCTCAACAATCTCTATCAGCTGTCGCTGCTCGACCGCTCGACCGCGGTGCGGCAGATGATCGGAGCGCTCGCCATGGCGGGCCGGCTGGACTACCGCAAGACGTCGGACCAGTACGGCGAACTGATCGCGGCGGCGCGCAAGAGCTTTTCGCTCGCCAGTTACAAGGCGGTCGACGACTTCGAAAACGCGGCCATGGACAAGTCGAACGACCTGATGGCGGGCCTCCAGAAGGCGCTGCTTTCGGCGGATGGCGCCAAGAGCGGCTACGATGGGCTCGCCTCGCGCCGCAAGCTTCACATCCTGATCCTCACCGCCCTCGGCTCAACCCTGCTGCTTGCGGCCAACCTGATGTCCGAGAAGCCGGACGCGTCGCCGACGCCGGCGCCGGAGACGCCGGCCGAGGCCGCTGCGGCCGAACGGCTGGTGCGACTCGCCCTCGAGCAGGCCAAGGCGCTGCCGCCCGAGCCCGCCGTCGACCCGCCTCGGGAGGAGCGTCGCCCGTAGGATCGGTCCCTCGACCGCCTCACGCCCGGCGAGGAGCGGGTTTCGCCCGACGTGACATTTCCGATCACCCAGGCGACGAGTGCGGGACTCCCTGTCGCGAAAGCGTCATCAAGCGTGCATAGTCCGACGTCTATCTTCAACTGACCAGAGCGGGATGGGTGCGCGCATGGACATGAACGTGAATGAAACCGCCGACGGCGTGACCCACGTGGCGCTCGACGGCCGCTTCGACATCGCGGGCGCGCAGGAGGTTGACGGCCGGTTCGCGGAGCTCGCCGACCAGGCGAAGATCCTCGTCGTGGACCTGTCCAAGGTCACGTTCCTGGCCTCGCTCGGCGTGCGCACGCTGATGGTCAGCGCCAGGACGATCATCCGTCGCGGGGCCTATGTCGCCGTCGCCGGCGCCAGCGAGGGCGTCGAGAAGGTGCTGCGCCTGACCGGCTTCGACGAACTCGTCGGCCTCTATCCGGACGCGGCGGCGGCCGCCGCGGCGCTGACCTCGCGGGCCAGGGAGTTCGAGAGCCGCAAGGCGTAAGTGGGAAAGGCCGGCCTCGATGGCTTCTCGCGACTTTCCCGGCACGCTCGAGGCGGCGGCGGACGCGGAAGCCTGGCTTGCTTACGAAACCGGCGCGCTTGGTCTTGCCGGAGACACGACCTTCGCGATAAACCTCTGCGTCGAGGAGCTGTTCCTCAACGCCGTCAAGCATGGCCGCGCCAACAGAGCGACGATCACCATCTGGACCGAGCCCGACGGGGCGCGACTCGAATTCGTCGACGACGGACGGGCGTTCGACCCGACCGCCGCGCCGCTCAAGCGCCTCAAGGAACCAGGAACGGATTTCGAGATCGGCGGCTTCGGCGTCGGGCTGGTTCAGAAGTTTTCTCGCCGCATGACCTATCATCGCGCCGACGGCGCCAACCGTCTGGTCCTCGAATTCGACGCAGGGACGGACAAGAACTCCGCAACGGGAGCGTTTTCCGCCGAATGAAAGACCTGTCGACGCTGCGCTCGACCATCCGGGCGACCAGCGCGTTTCGCCAGATTACCGAGGACGACGTCTCCTATCTGATCGAAGTCGGCGAACTGAGGACCTACGGAGCGGAAGCGACCCTCATGGTCCAGGGGGAGGAGTCGCACGACGCAGCGCTGATCCTGAGCGGGCAGGTGACGGTGATCGCCGACAGCGCGCGCGGCGCCATTCCGATCGCCAATATCGAGGCGCCGTGTCTCGTCGGCGAACTCGGCGCGCTGGCGCATCTGCGCCGCTCCGCCACGGTGCGGGCGCGCACGCCGGTCAGCGTGCTCAGGATCGGACGCTCGGCGCTTGCCGAGGTGGCGCGGACGACCCCTTCGTTGCTGATCGACGTCATCGGCCGGATGGGCGACCGGCTGCGCCGGTTCAACGACGCGATCGGGCTCTACACCCACGCGCTCGAGGCGCTCGAGCGGCACGAGTTCGACCCGGCGCTGCTCGAGGAGTTGCGCAACCCGCTTCCCGACCTCGCGGACTTCGGCCACACCTTCGGGCGCATGGCCGAGCAGATCCTGCTGAGAAGACAGCGCAGCGACGAAATGGCGAGCGCGGCGGTAATCCAGCGGGCGCTCCTGCCCAAGCCGGAGGAATTTGCGGCCGACACCGGGCTCGACGCCTCCGCCTCGATGAACGCGGCGCGCGACGTCGGCGGCGACTGGTTCGAGCTCGTGCCGCTCGACGACGGCCGAGTCGCGGTCGGGGTGGGCGACGTCTGCGGCAAGGGCGTCCCGGCCGCCCTGTTCACCGGCATCACCAAGACGCTGATCCGCATCAACCTGCGCGAGAAGCCGGACCTGCCCGGAGCGATCCTCAAGGCCAACGCCTATCTCGCCAACAACAACGCCGCCGAGCTGTTCGCCACCATCCTTTACGCCGCCTTCGATCCGCCGACCGGCGAGATCGAGCTGGTGAGCTGCGGCCACCTGCCGGCGCTGATCCGGCGCGCCGGCGGGGCGGTGGAGAAGCTCTGTGGCGGCGGGCTTCCGGTCGGCCTGTTCGACACGCTGAAGCCGCGGGTGCTGCGGGCCGAGTTGCGGCCCGGCGATCTTCTCTTCCTCTATACGGACGGCGTGACCGAAGCGGAGAACGAGGCGGAGGTCGAATTCGGCGAGGCGCGGCTCGGCGATCTCCTCGCGGGCGGCGAGGCCTGCGGCGCGGCGGCGTGGATATCCCGGGTGGAGGACGCCGTGCGCGCCCATGCCAACGGGCGCCCGCAGTTCGACGATATCACCAGCGTCGCGCTGGTGCGGTGAGACGGGGACGCAAGGCCGCCAGGGCCGGGGTCAGAACTCGACCTCGAGTTCCTCGATCTCGTCCTTCTCGGCCAGCGCGCCCTCGCGCCACTCCTGCATCGCCGGCAGATCCCAGACGCGGTCGGCGTAGGCCTGGAGCGGCTCGTCCAGCTGGATGCCGTAGGTGCGGAATCGGCTCACGACCGGCGCGTACATCGCGTCGGCCATCGAGATCTTGCCGAACAAATACGGGCCGCCGTAGGTATTGAGGCAGTCGCGCCAGATCGCCTTGATCCGCTCGATGTCGGCCTCGGCCTTCGACCAGATCTTGAAGTGTGCGAACTCGGCCTTGATATTCATCGGCAGCGCCTGGCGGAGCGAGACGAAGCCCGAATGCATCTCGCCGCACACCGACCGGCAATGCGCCCGCATCGCCTGATCCTTGGGCAGAAGGCTCGCCTTCGGCGCAACCTCGTTCAGGAATTCGCCGATCGCCAGCGTGTCCCAGACACGAATCCCTTTGTAGGTCAGGCACGGCACCAGGATCGAGGGCGACAGCAGCAGGATTTCCGCGCGCGCGTCCGCGTCGTCGGGGGCGACGAGGACCTCCTCGAACTCGATTTTGGCGAGCTTCGCCATGAGCCAGCCGCGCAGGGACCAGGACGAGTAATTTTTGCTGCTGATCGACAGCGTCGTAGGTGACATTCCTGCTCCCGCTTGTTGACGGTTGTCCCAACTCTCTTTCATGTTATCGCACTGCAAGCGCTATGCCAAAAGCGAATCGCTTTGGCACGCCGCTTGCTCAGCTTCGGGCGCGTGGGGCGAACCGGCGGGATGATGTACGACGCTTATCAGAGAATGGCCGACGCGGGCGATCAGGTTCGCATGTTCGCCGAGAACGCGAACGCGATCCTCAGCGCCTGGTCGGCGAACCCTTACGCGCCCCCGGTGCGGCGCATGGCCGCCTATTACGAGCTTGTCGCGCTCGCGGGCTTCAGCCATTCGCGGCCCGAATATGGCATCGACTTTGTCGAGATCCATGACGAGCCCGTTCCGGTCGAGGAGAAGGGCGTATACCGGACGCCGTTCTGCCAGCTCGCTGCGCTTCCGCCGCGAAGGCGGCGAGAACGACCCGAAGATCTTGCTGGTCGCGCCGATGTCGGGACATTTCGCCACGCTTCTGCGCGGCACGATCCGCACCCTGCTGCGCGACCATCAGGTGTTCATCACCGACTGGACGAACCCGCGCAACGTGCGGCTCGAAGAGGGCGGCTTCAATCTCGAAGACTACACCCAGCACCTGATCGACTTCGTCAATTTCATCGGCGAGGACTGCCACATCGTCGCGGTGTGCCAGCCGACCGTCTCAGCGCTGATCGCGACATCGGTGATGGCGCAGGACAATTCCAACGTCCAGCCGGCGAGCCTCACCCTGATGGCGGGTCCGATCGACGGGCGGGTGGCGCCGACCAAGGTCAACGAACTCGCGCTCGAGAAGCCGATCGAGTGGTTCCGCACCAACATGATCGGTGTGGTGCCGGACAAGTTCGAAGGCGCCGGACGGCGGGTCTATCCGGGCTTCCTGCAGCTTTGCGCGTTCATGAGCATGAACGCCGACCGGCACACCAAATCCTTCGTGGAGCTGTTTCAGCACCGCGTCGCCGGCGACACCGAGCGGGCCGACACGATCCGCGATTTCTACAAGGAATATTTCGCGATCATGGACATGAGCGCGGATTTTTATCTCGAGACGGTCGAGCAGGTCTTCCAGCGCTTCCTGCTGCCGCAGGGGCTGATGAAGCACAAGGGCCGAACGGTCGAGCCGCGGGCGATCAAGAAGTCCTTCCTGCTCACCGTCGAGGGCGAGAAGGACGACATCTGCGCCGTCGGCCAGACCCTGGCGGCGCAGGACCTGTGCTCGGGCCTCAGGCCCTACATGAAGTCACACCATCTGCAAGCCGGCGTCGGCCATTACGGCGTGTTCAACGGCAAGCGGTGGGAGACGCAGGTCTACCCGGTTCTGCGCAACCACATCCAGTCGAGCCGGTAGCCGCGCCCGCTGTCGCCGCGCCTGGCTCGAGCGCGGCGGCGCGATCAACGATCGCGCCGACAGCGGACACGCGCCGGCAACGCGGGATGGAGCCCCGCCTATCCCTTCAAATAAGGCTTGTGCAGCACGAGGTCGGCGGCGTTGAACCGGTCGCTGGCGGTGTTGGACTGGTGCCAGTAGGGGTAAATCAGCGGCGGCTGGCTGACCTTGTCGAGCCGCGCGCGCTCCTCGTCGCTGAGCTTGACGTCCACCGAGGCAAGGTTGTCGCGGAACTGCGCCTCGGTGCGTCCGCCGATGATGAGCGACGTCACGGTGGGGCGATGAAGCGTCCAGGCGAGCGCGACCTGGGCCGCCGACACGCCATGCGCCTCGCCGATCTTGACGAGCGCGTCGACGATGTCCCAGAGCGCGTTCTCGTCGCGCACCGGCGGCTCCGTCCAGCCGGAGAACTGGCGCGTGCCCTCGGGCGCGGCCTTGTCGCGACGGTGCTTGCCCGACAGAAGGCCGCCCGCGAGCGGGACTCCAGACAAGGACGCCAAGGCCCTGGTCGGCGGCGATGGGCAGGAGTTCGTATTCCGCCTCGCGGGCTTGCAGCGTGTAGTGAATCTGCTCCGAGACGAACGGAACGCGGTGTTGGCGCCGCGCGACCTCCATCGCCTTCATCATGTGCCAGCCCGAGAAGTTCGAGCATCCGACGTAGCGCACCTTGCCCGCGCGCACGAGCGCGTCGAGCGCCTCCATCGTCTCCTCGAGCGGCGTCAGGCCGTCCCACTGATGCAACTGATAGAGGTCGATGACGTCGGTGCGCAGCCGCTTGAGGCTCGCCTCGCATTCCCGGATGAGATGCCAGCGCGACGAACCGCGGTCGTTCGGCCCCGAGTCCATCGGAAAGCGCGCCTTGGTGGCGATCAGCATGCCGGCCTTGCGCGTCGGCATCGCCTCCCCGATCAGCTCCTCCGAGCGGCCGCCCGAATAGATGTTGGCCGTATCGATCAGGTTGACGCCGGCGTCGGCGACGATGTCGATGAGGCGGCGGACCTCGCCGAGGGACACGTCGCCGACTTTGGCGAACGGCCCTTTGCCGCCGAAGGTCATCGTGCCCATGGTGAGAACCGAGACTTTCAAGCCCGAATGACCGAGTTGCCGGTATTCCATTGTCCTCTCCTCCTGATTGTTCGACGGAGGAGCTAGCATGCCAGCGCAGGCGCGCCAAGCGCCTCGGCCAAGGCTAACGACGACGTGATCGCCCAAAGAGAATAGGGGGTTGCCGCCCGGCAGGGTTTGTGAGCAATTGTCGCGCCCGTCTCGAACAGCCCGACTGTCAGGAGCCCAAATGGCTTTCATTTCCCTTCGCCGTCTGGCCGGCGCCGCCGTCATTTGCGCCGCGACGCTCGCCGCAAGCGCCTACGCCGCCGACGCGCCGCAGCCGGACCGCACCGTCGATATGGCCACAGTGCTGAAGCCGGGCGCTCTGCCGGAGCTTGCGATCGGCGATCCCGGCGGCGTGACGGTTGTGGAGTACGGATCCCTGACCTGCCCGCATTGCGCAGTCTTCAGCAAGGACACGCTGCCGCAGCTGAAAAAGGCGTACATCGACACCGGCAAGGTCCGGTTCATCTTCCGCGAGTTCTCGCGCAATACCCTGGACGTGGCGGGTTTCGTCCTCGCCCGCTGCCTCGGCGACGACAAGGCTTTGGCCGCCGACGAGCTTCTGTTCGCCACGCAGGACAAATGGGCCTTCGTCGACAAACCGCTCGAGCCGCTCATCGCCGCCATGCGCCCGACCGGTATGACCAAGGAGCAGGCGACCGAATGCCTCAAGAACCAGAAGCTCGCCGACGGGATCGTCGCGATCGCCAAGCGCGCCAACGACGAGATCAAGCTCACCGGCACCCCGACCTTCGTCATCGACGGCAAGGTCTATGGCGGCGAGCTGACCTTCGACCAGTTGAAGGCGATTCTCGATCCGTTGGTGAAGAAGTAGCGCGATTTCTCTTGCCCTCTTCCGGCTTCGGGCGGGGGAGCGCGCGAATCACCACTCCAGAAAGCGTCGGCCCGCCCATGCGCCGACGGCAGCGCAAATGAGCGTCGCCAGCGGATACCAGGTCGCCACGAATAGCGGCGAATTGTCCGGGCAATGCGAGGCGTAAAGGAACGACGCGAGTCCGGCGGCGGCCGCGCCCGCCAGCGCCCCGGTCCATCCCGGATGCTGCGGCGCGCCGGCCCGTAGCGCGACAATGAGCGCCGCAAGGATCGGCGCCGCCATCATCGGGATCATCGTCATGCAATAGCGCATGTTGTGCCCGACGAGGCGGTGCAGCCATTCGTCCCGCGGCACGACGATCAGTTCGACAACGACCGCCGCGGCCAGAAGGACGAGCGGCGCAACCAGCCAAAGCGCGAGCGCGCCGGGCTTCGCGTCCGGCCGCGCGAGCCGCACGAGCAGCAGGAGCGATGGCAGCGCGAGCGCCAGCGCGTCGACAAACTTGAGGTTGAAACGGATCGTGCCGAGCGCCTGGGCAAAGTCCGGCCTCGGCCCGAGGACGAGCGCATAGAAGACCAGCGCCCCGACAAGGCCCACCGCCAGGCCAGCGCCGATACGGCGGCCGATACGGATCGGCTCCGGGACGGGGTCGGCGGCGAGCGCCGCAATCAGTTCGGAGGTTTTCACGACACCGACCTCCGCCACGCGGCGCCGAGGGATTTCAGCGCCCGGTGGAGCGCCACCCGAACGGCGACTTCCGTCATGTCGAGGCGGGTGGCGGTGGCCGCGATCGACTGTCCGTCGAGCGAGATCGACTGCACAATGTCGCGCTGGCGCGGGTTCAGCGTCTCCATCAACTTCTTCGCGTCGCTGAGCGCGTGCGGGTCCTCCTCCGCGGGCGCGGCGAGAAACTCCTCGAAATCCTCGATCGGCTCGGCGCGACGCGCGCCCCTCCGCCGCATGGCGTCGATGATCTTGTGGCGCGCGATCGCGTTCACCCACGGGCCGAGCCTCTGGCCCGGGTCCCAGGTGTGCCGCTTGAGGTGGATCGCCAGCAACGTCTCCTGCACCGCATCCTCGACATCGGCGTCGCCGAGCCTCGCCCGAGCGAAGGCGGCGCGCGCCATCCCTCTCACCGACCGGCCGAGCTCCACGAGCAGGCGTCGATAGACGCCCTCGTCGCCCGCCATCGCGGCCTTCATCATCACCGACCAAGGATCGTCCGAACGGCTATCGGCCGGCAAGGCTCCCATATAGTCTTCGCTCCGATTCCGCCCGCGTTACAGGCGCCCGGCCAAATTCCACAGCGCGCGAACGACCCGCCCGGACTTCCTCTAGCACGCCGCCGCCGCCCGGCGAAGCCAGCGGACCCGGGACGGACGCCGCATCGGCGGCGCCGCGAAAAGTGACGGATTTGCGACAGAATCCCGCCCCCTCGCGCTATTGACGGCGCCGGCGCGGCGTGGCTTTAAGCGCCCGAATGACGCGTGGCGTCGAGAGGACATTTTAAGACAGGAGCAACGACGCCATGTCGCACTGGCCGATTTACGGTCGCATCGAAGGCCCGATCGTCATGATCGGGTTCGGATCGATCGGCAAGGGAACGCTGCCCCTGATCGAGCGCCATTTCGAGTTCGACAAGGACCGCTTCACCGTCATCGACCCGAACGATTCGGACCGGAAGCTGCTCGACGAGCGCGGCGTCAAATTCGTTCACCTTGGCCTGACCAAGGACAATTATCGCGACGTGCTTCGCAAATATCTGACGGCGGGCGAGGGCCAGGGTCAGGGTTTCTGCGTCAACCTGTCGGTCGACACCTCCTCGCTCGATATGATGCGCGCCGCGCGTGAACTCGGCGCGCTTTACGTCGACACCGTGGTCGAACCCTGGCCCGGCTTCTACTTCGCCAAGAGCCTCGGCAACGAGGCGCGCACCAACTATGCGCTGCGCGAGACAGTGCTCGAGGAGCGGCGCAAGAACCCCGGCGGTCCAACGGCGGTG
This sequence comes from uncultured Alphaproteobacteria bacterium, assembly GCA_963724785.1. Classification (GTDB taxonomy): domain Bacteria; phylum Pseudomonadota; class Alphaproteobacteria; order Rhizobiales; family Beijerinckiaceae; genus Roseiarcus. The sequence continues at coordinate 202,606 of CAVRWC010000003.1, forward strand.
TCCTGCTGCGGCGCCAATCCGGGCATGGTGTCGTGGTTCGTCAAGCAGGCCCTCCTGAACCTCGCTGGCGACGCGGGGTCGAAGGCGCCCGAGCCGAAGACGCGCGAAGACTGGGGCAAGCTTGCGCAGAACCTCGGCGTCAAGGGCGTGCACATCGCCGAGCGCGATACCCAGCGGGCGAAAAACCCCAAGCCGCGCAACGTCTTCGTCAATACCTGGTCGGTCGAAGGGTTCCTGTCCGAGGGCATGCAGCCGGCCGAACTCGGCTGGGGCACGCACGAGAAATGGGCCCCCGCCAACGCCGGCTTCCACGCGACCGGCTGCGGCGCGGCGATCTATCTCGACCAGCCCGGCGCCAATACTCGGGTCCGATCCTGGACGCCGACGGCGCGCGGACAGTTTGGCTTCCTCGTCACGCATAACGAGGCGATCTCGATCGCCGACTACTACACGGTGCGCGACGACAAGGGCGAGGCCGTCTACCGGCCGACCTGCCACTACGCCTATCACCCCAGCGACGACGCGGTGCTGTCGCTGCACGAGCTGTTCGGCCGCGCCGGCCAGGTGCAGAGCGCCCAGCACATTCTGACCGAGGCCGAGATCGCGGACGGGATCGACGAACTCGGCGTGCTCCTCTACGGTCACGCCCGCAACGCCTACTGGTACGGCTCGCAACTCTCGGTCGAGGAGACGCGCGACCTCGCTCCCTATCAGAACGCCACCGGCATGCAGGTGACTTCGGCCGTGCTCGCCGGCATGGTCTGGGCGCTGGAAAACCCCAAGGCCGGAATTGTCGAGGCCGACGAGCTCGATTTCCGCCGCTGCCTGGAGGTCCAGCGCCCCTATCTCGGCCCGGTGGTCGGAGTCTATACCGACTGGACCCCGCTCCAGAACCGTCCGGGCCTGTTCCCCGAGGACATCGACGAAAGCGATCCCTGGCAGTTCCGCAACGTGCTGGTGCGGTAAGGGAGGTTCGCGCCGCTTGGCGGCGGCGCCGTTCTCCGCCAGCGGCTTGCGGGGCGTCTTAGCGGCGATCCGCGGATATCATCTGACAGTCTTTATATGGTAAAAATATGGTGACACTCTGTCGCGCCGTTCCCGCTCGACGCGACCGGCTCCGTTGGGATACACACAGTCTCGCCATGAACGATCTCGCCCGCTCGATCCGCACCATCCCCGACTATCCGAAGCCGGGAATCCTGTTCCGCGACATCACCACCCTGCTCGGCGACGCCCGCGCCTTCCGGCGCTCGATCGACGAACTGGTGCAGCCCTGGGCGGGCACGAAGATCGACAAGGTCGCGGGGATCGAGGCGCGCGGCTTCATTCTTGGCGGAGCTGTCGCCCACCAGCTCTCGGCCGGCTTCGTGCCGGTGCGCAAGAAGGGCAAGCTGCCGCACGTCACCGTGTCGATCGCCTATTCGCTGGAATACGGCGTCGACGAGATGGAGATGCATCAGGACGCGGTGAAGCCCGGCGAGCGGGTGATTCTGGTCGACGACCTGATCGCCACCGGCGGCACGGCGGTCGGCGCGGTGCAGCTTTTGAAAAAGCTCGGCGTCGAGGTGCTGGCGGCCTGCTTCGTCATTGACCTGCCCGACCTCGGCGGGGCGAAGAAGCTCGCCGAACTGGGCGTGCCGGTGCACGCGCTGATGGCGTTCGCGGGGCACTGAGGCCCGATCCATACTGGGGTCGCGAAGGCTCGGCTCGTACCGGCGCCTTTGGCCGCACGCCATACAAATTTCATGCAGCCGACGACTTCGACGCAACGGGCGAGCGGATGACCCGCGAATTCGAGGGCCTGGATTGAACTTGCGGCTCGACAAACGGGCAAGGTGAAAACCGACGAGCGTCGCAACCCCTCATCCCCGACGCTTCACCCTATCGGCGCAGGGAGCACGCCATTGACAAGCCGCCCTGCGGCGGCACAAACCCCTCCCGCAAAGGCTCAGGGAACTCCATGACCGACCTTCAGACTGTGATCGAGCAGGCTTGGGAGAATCGCGCCGCCATCAACCCGCTGACGACCGGCGACGTGCGCGATGCGGTCGAGACGGCGCTGGAGGCGCTCGACGCCGGCAAGGCGCGGGTGGCCGAAAAGATCCCGGCGCGACCGGGCCGAATTCCTGGAAAGTCAACCAGTGGCTGAAGAAGGCGGTGATCCTCTCCTTCCGGCTCAACGACAATGCGATCATCGAGGGCGGTCCGGGCGGGGCGACCTGGTGGGACAAGATCCCGTCAAAATTCGCCGGCTGGGGCGAGAACCGCTTTCGCGAGGCCGGCTTCCGCGCCGTGCCGGGGGCGATCGTGCGCCGCTCGGCCTTCGTGGCGCGCGACGTCGTACTGATGCCGAGCTTCGTCAACATCGGCGCCTATGTCGATTCGAAGACCATGGTCGACACGTGGGTCACCGTCGGCTCCTGCGCCCAGATCGGGCAGAACGTGCATCTCTCGGGCGGCGTCGGCATCGGCGGCGTGCTCGAGCCGCTGCAGGCGAACCCCACCATCATCGAGGACGACTGCTTCATCGGCGCGCGCTCGGAGATCGTCGAAGGGGTGATCGTCGGCGAGGGCTCGGTGGTGTCGATGGGCGTGTTCATCGGCGCCTCGACCAAGATCGTCGACCGCGCGACCGGAAAGGTCCACCTCGGCTACGTGCCGCCCTATTCGGTGGTCGTCTCCGGCTCCCTGCCCGGCAAGGCGCTGCCCGACGGCTCGCCGGGCCCGTCACTCTACTGCGCCGTGATCGTGAAAACTGTCGACGCCAAGACCCGCGCCAAGACCGGGATCAACGAGCTTTTGCGCGAGTAAGGGGACGCGAAACCCGTCTTCCTTAGAGGAAGGGCGGCGCGAGGGCGCCAGCGGTTAGCGTCCCTTCCCCCCTTGCGGGGGAAGGACAGGATGGGGGGTCGCGCCATACCGACGAGATTGACGCCGCTCGCGCGGGACCTGAGGCGAAACGCGACCAACGCCGAGCGACGGCTTTGGCGGGGTCTTCGTCAGAAAGAGGTCGGGGGCTTTCGATTTCGCCGTCAGGCGCCGCTCGATGGCTTCATTGTCGATTTTGTCGCGTTTGACGCCAGAACTCGTTGTTGAAGTCGACGGCGCAACGCACTCGACGGAAGAAGAGCGAGCGCGTGACGCCGCTCGCTCAGCGACGCTCGAGGCGATGGGCTTCGCCGTCCTTCGCTTTCCCAACGACGAGGTGTTTCATAATCTCGAAGGCGTGCTGGAGATGATCAGGCTGAGATTGATCGAGCGAAGGCCGCGCGTCGAGGACTCCACGCCGTCAGTCGGCGCGACCCCCCATCCTGTCCTTCCCCCACAAGGGGGGAAGGGACCCTAATCGGGTCCATTTCGCCAAGACCGGGATGAATGAGCCTTTGCGAGTGAGGGTTCGCTCGCTTAACCGACATCGAGCGCTTGCGTCGACGGCTGGCGTCCCTTCCCCCCTTGTGGGGGAACGACAGGATGGGGGGTCGCGCCATACCGACGAGATTGACGCCGCTCGCGCGGGACCTGAGGCGAAACGCGACCAACGCCGAGCGACGGCTTTGGCGGGGTCTTCGTCAGAAAGAGGTCGGGGGCTTTCGATTTCGCCGTCAGGCGCCGCTCGATGGCTTCATTGTCGATTTTGTCGCGTTTGACGCCAAACTCGTTGTTGAAGTCGACGGCGCAACGCACTCGACGGAAGAAGAGCGAGCGCGTGACGCCGCTCGCTCAGCGACGCTCGAGGCGATGGGCTTCGCCGTCCTTCGCTTTCCCAACGACGAGGTGTTTCATAATCTCGAAGGCGTGCTGGAGATGATCAGGCTGAGATTGATCGAGCGAAGGCCGCGCGTCGAGGACTCGGCGACATAAGTCGGCGCGACCCCCCATCCTGTCCTTCCCCCACAAGGGGGGAAGGGACCCTAACCGGGTCCGTTCCCCCCAAGACCTGATCAATGCGCTCTACGCGAGTTCCCGCCATAAGTTCCCTTTTCCAGAAACAAACGCTTGCCCTTTTCCGCCGGTTGCGGCATTCTTGGCCAATGTCGAGGAATGCGCCAAAGGCGGCCTCGGCCTCTCCCCGCGCCGACATCTGAAGACACGTCCGCCGCTTCGCCCTGCGCCGGAGCGGCTCGGCGCGCCCCTCCCCATTCCGGAAGGCGTCCCCCCCATGACTGAGTTCGACGCGGCCTCCAAGGTCTCGCCCCATCGCGCCCGGCGCATGCTTGCAGCCTTGATCGGCGGCGTCAGTCCCGACGCCATCGGCGCCGAGGAGAACCTGCCGACCGGGACAGTCGAGCGGGTCCTCGGCGACGAGCTTGGCCGGCGCTGGGTGGCGCCGGCCGCCGATTTCGCCAAGATCCAGATCGCCCGACTGGAGGGCTTCTGCCTGCAATTGATGGACCGCATCGACGCCGGCGAGCTCGCCGCCATCGATCGGGCGCTGAAGATCATCGACCGGCTCGACCGATACCACGGCTTTTATCGCGTGAAGCCGATGCCCGAGGCCTATGGCGAGGGGCATCGCGAGCGGCTGCTCGCCAAGCTCAACGCCGCCGCGGCGAACCTCGCCGACGCCGAGCCCGACGCCCCGCTCGACGCATGACCGGCGCCACCGAGGCCGCGGACGGCGCAATCCGACCGCCGATCCGGCGGATCGGCGATCTCCTCAAGCTCAGTCCGGGCGAGCGCGCGCATATCCTCGCGACAATGACGGAACAGGACTGCGAACAGCTCCTGTGCGACTGGAACCTGTGGGCGCGTCCCGACCAGGAGCCGCCGCCGGGCGACTGGGTCGTCTGGTTGATCCTCGCCGGCCGTGGCTCGGGCAAGACGCGCGCCGGCGCCGAGGCGGTGCGACGATGGTCGTGGCAATTCCCGCTCACCAACCTGATCGGTCCGACCGCCGACGACGTGCGCGACGTCATGGTGCTCGGCGAATCCGGCGTCCTCGCCTGCTGCAGAGCGGAGGAGCGGCCGCGATACCTCGCCTCGGCGGGACGGCTCGAATGGCCGAACGGCGCGGTCAGCCACCTCTTTTCCGCCGAGGAGCCTGACCGGTTGCGCGGCAAGCAGCACATGAAGCTGTGGCTCGACGAACTCGCCGCCTGGCGGCGGCCCGACGCCTTCGATCAGGCGATGCTCGGGCTGCGCCTCGGCGAAAAGCCACAGATGATCGTCACCACCACGCCGCGCCCGACCCGGATCGTCAAGGCGCTGGTCGCCGACCGCGACACGATCGTCACCCGCGGCTCGACCTTCGACAACCGCGGGCATCTCGCGCGCGCCTTCATCAAGCGCATCGCCAAGCGCTACGAGGGGCGCGCGATCGGCCGGCAGGAGCTGTTCGCCGAGATCGTCGAGGAGACGCCCGGCGCGCTGTGGACGCGGGCGCTGATCGAGCGGCAGCGCGTCGCCCCCGAGGCCGCCCCACGGGCGTTCGTCGAGGTCGTGGTCGCCGTCGATCCGCCGGCGCGCTCGGGCTCGAAGGCCGACGAATGCGGCCTCGTGGTCGCCGGCAAGGCGGGCGACGGGCGCCTCTACGTGCTCGCCGACCTCACCAGCCAGGGCGATACGCCCGCCGGCTGGGCGGCGCGGGTCGGGGCCGCCTATCGCGGGTTCGGGGCGAACCGGGTGGTGGCCGAGATCAACAACGGCGGCGAGATGGTGACGGAGGTGCTGCGCCAGGCCGAGCCCCACCTGCCGGTGCGCACCGTGACCGCGACGCGCGGAAAATTCCTGCGCGCCGAGCCGATCGCCGCGGCGTACGAGCGCGGCCTCGTGCTCCACGCCGGCGTCTTCCCCAAGCTCGAGGACCAGCTCTGCGCGCTCACTCCCGACTTCGACCGCCGCTCCGGCCCCTCCCCCGACCGCGCCGACGCCCTCGTCTGGGCGATCGCCGACCTTCTGGGGATCGACCGGCCGAGTTCGGGGATGATCGACTATTGGGCTGGGCGGGCGCTGTAGGGCGCGCGCTCCAGTCCGTCGCGCGCCAGTGGGGTCGCCGACCGCGGATCGGGTGAGTGGGAGCGGCGGCGTCCCGCCGCCGAGGCGCGCGAGACGCGCGCTCGCCCCGCGCAAACTCTTCCAACCCTTCGCGCCCTCTACCGCCGCCCCGGAAAGTCGCTCGCCGCGACGGCGTGCAAGTTCGCGCCCATCTTGCGGTTGAACGCCTCCGCGTCGACCTGCGCGTTGACCGCGACCGTCTTGTCGTCGCGGGGCTGCGGGCATTGGGCGTTGGCGCCCGTCGCGCCGAGCCGCTCGACCGCGCTCCTGAAGGCGCCCTCGAGCTTTTCGCGGCTCGCATCGGCGGCGAACACGTCGCTGATCCAGATCTCCGCCCCGCCGTTGGCCGCGGCGACGCAGAACGTCCAGCGCGGCGCGGCGCAAACGGCCCCCGGCAGGCTGACCAAGAGAGCGGCGAGGGCCAGCCGACGCATCAACGAAAACCTCACGAACGCCGCGCCCCGCGCCGCCTTAGCACGCCAATCCCTAACGGAAGGCGAAGCAGCCGCGCCATTGCGGCGGCGCTCGCTGAGCGCGGCGGCGCGGTCAGTGACCGCGCCTACAACAATGAAAGACCCCCGCATGTCCGACGCCATCGAACGCCCGCTGACCCCAAGCGTGTTCGCTCGCCTTGCTCAGGCGACCCGCTACGCCATCACCGGCGTGACGCCGGATTCCTGGTTCGGTCCGCAACAGCCGCTCGAGCCCGCAGGCGCCGCCCGACGTGAAGGGCCGGCAGTTCGACTACGCCTTCGGCGCCAATCTCAATTACGTGCCGCGCTCCGAGGGCGGGATCGGCTTTGCCGAACTGCGAGCCCTCGCCGACGCCCTGCCGCTGCTCCGCGCAGTGATCGAGACCCGCAAGGACCAGATCGCCGCGCAAAGCTTCACCGTGCGTCCGCGCGCCCGCGCCAATATCCCCGACGCTTCGCCCCGCATCGACAAGGCGCTCGCGCTGCTCGCCCGCCCCGACCGGCGCCATGCCTTCGCCGACTGGCTCAGGATGCTGCTCGAAGACCTGCTGGTGATCGACGCGGCCACGCTCTACCCGCGCTATGACCGCGGCGGACGCCTGTATGCCCTCGACGTCATCGACGGGGCGACGATCAAGCCGCTGATCGGCGAGGACGGCCGCGCGCCCGACCCGCCCGACCCCGCCTATCAGCAGGTGTTGCACGGCGTGCCGGCGGCGGATTTCTCCGCCGACGAGCTTTTGTACCTGCCGCGCAACGTCCGCGCCCACCGGCTTTATGGGCTAAGCCCAGTCGAGCAGGTGGCGCTCACCGTCAATATTGCGCTGAGGCGCGAGGCCGCCACGCTCGACTACTACCGCACGGGAAGTTCGCCCGACGCCTTCGCGACCCTGCCAAAAGAATGGACCAGCGAGCAGATCCGCTCGTTCCAGGACTATTTCGACGCGCTGATGAGCGGCAACTCGGCGCGCCGGCGGATGCTCAAGTTCATGCCGTCCGACTTCAAGTTGATCGACACCCGCCAGCCGCCGCTGAAAGACCTGTACGACGAGTGGCTCGCGCGCGTGATCTGCTACGCCTTCTCGGTCCCGGCGACGCCGTTCGTGGCGCAGGTCAACCGCGCCACCTCCGAGACGATGCGGATGCAGGCGTCGCAGGAAGGCCTCGCGCCGCTGAAAGCCTGGGTGAAGAGCGCGCTCGACCAGGTGATCCAGGTTTGCATGGGCGAGCCGGGGCTCGAATTCGTCTGGGTCGGCGACGACGGGGTCGATCCGCTCCAGCAAGCGCAGACGCTGCAAATTCTCGTCTCCGCCGGGATCAAGACGCGCGAGGAGGCGCGCGCCGAGCTGGGGTTGGGAGGCGAAAAGGCCGGCGCGGGGCTGGGGAAGTTGAACCCGAACCACGACGAGCGGGGGCGGTTTTCGACGGCGGAGAACGCCGTGGGGGCCGTTGGCCATCCGGCGAGGAAGCCGCGGACGCAGGGGGCGCGGGTCGCGCGATTGACGGGCGACGGTGGAAGCACCCCTGAAGCCGCAAATCCGCCCGACCGGGGAAGTCCGGCGCAAGCACAGGAAATGAAGATCATCCATGGCGTGCCTGATGACGCCGCTTCGCTGACGACGAGCGACGGAACTCAGTTTTACGCGCCGCCCAACGCAGATTTTCGGGCAGTTTACGCGGCGGGTCTGGCGAATGGGAAGGACGTAAATGCGGTCCGTTCCGCAGTCGGGACGGCAGGAACTTACGACTTTCAACGAAAGAATGGATGTTTCTATCAGGCTTATACGGATGCCTCTAACTATGGCGTTGGTGTTTACATGGCAGGAGCGGGATACTCATATACTGATACGATCGCAATAGGCATCGCGTATTCATTGAAGAATTCTTCAAATTGGGAATCAGGACTAGATTATCACATTAAATGGTGGACAAGAGGATGGAACGATGCGACAAACGGTTCGTGGCCTACGTCCCACCCCTGAACTCAGTCTCAAGCGCATGAGCGCCTCTCATATATCAAGAAACGGCGTCCTCGTCTTTCTCATCCTCGCGAACCTATTGGCCATCCCGCTATTCCTCTATTTCTCATCGTGGATTTGGGCTCCGCAGGGACAAGAGGGTTTGTGGGGTGGTCCGGGAGACGCGATAATCTGGACGTCTCTTGCCTTTCCGTGGTTGATTTTTGGTGCATTCTGCAACGTTGTCGTCATCCCTAGAATAGCAACTGAGGTTTATTATCGGAAGGATTTTCAAATTCTATGCATCTGGTCTGTTTGTACCCTGCTGCTCTCCTCAGCATATGTTTATGACGGCTCGCATCAATACAATGGCAGCCTTGTAGCTGAAGGCAAAATCATGCCGACGAAACCGAGCGGTCATGGGTCGAAAAATTGAATGGGATCATCGGCGATTGATGAGGCCTCGCCCTGCTCGCCCGCCCCGACCGGCGCCATGCCTTCGCCGACTGGCTCAGGATGCTGCTCGAAGACCTGCTGGTGATCGACGCGGCGACGGTCTACCCGCGCTATGACCGCGGCGGGCGCCTCTATGCCCTCGACGTCATCGATGGGGCGACGATCAAGCCCTTGATCGGCGAGGACGGCCGCGCGCCCGACCCGCCCGACCCCGCCTATCAGCAGGTGTTGCACGGCGTGCCGGCGGCGGATTTCTCCGCCGACGAGCTTTTGTACCTGCCGCGCAACATCCGCGCCCACCGGCTTTATGGGCTAAGCCCGGTCGAGCAGGTGGCGCTGACGATCAACATCGCGCTTCGGCGCGAGGCCGCCACGCTCGACTACTATCGCACGGGAAGCACGCGGGCGGCGCGATCGTCGTGGCTCAGGCCGCCGAGGGTGAGGAAGACGAGGAGCCTCGACCAGACGAAGGCGGAGAAGACGAAACCGTCCGCTACATCAACCCCGACCCCGGCGAGACGCGCGAATACCCGGCCCGCTATGCGCCCCGGAAGCCGGACGGTTGGGTCGATGCGCGCGACCTGCCAGACCCGAACAAGCCGATGTTCTTCGAGCCGTTAGGGGGCGTCAAAGACGATCATGAGCCAGGGTCAGGAGCCAGTGAAAACGCACTATCCGCGGCCACGGTCGACGAGAACAGTGCGACGGTTGACAGCAACTCGCATTCGTCGCGCGCCCCGCAATTTGTCAATGAAAACCTACTCGCCAAGCATTTCGCAAAGCACGGCACGGATTTTGACGCTAATACAGCGTCTGAGTACGAGGAACAAGCCGCGCTTTCTCGGCGACAGCGACAATTCCGATTTACTTGAATTTACACGTACAAGGGGCTACAGGCAGGGCGATACGGTCAGATTTAATCCAGAGACGGATGAATTCGGGGCGCTCACTCGTGACGGGCGCTTTCGAACCTACTACCGCCCTGATCCGAAACGGCATGGCTTCCCGACAAACCTCGATTACTTCAACTTTGAAAAGGAGGAATCCAGTGAATAGTTGCCCGGTCTGCGGCTACGATGGCCTCGACGAGGCGGCGTTTGATGACGCTCGCGCCCCATCGTACGACATATGCGATTGTTGCGGTACGCAATTCGGCTATGATGACGCCAGAACACCGCACTCTGTCCTGCGCGCCAAATGGATAACAAACGGCATGCCTTGGGACAGTCGTGTAGTATCCGCTCCTCCCGATTGGGATCCGGTCGAACAGCTACGACGCGTGGTCTTGGCTAAATCGTGTAACGCGAGGTAGAAGGCGCGAGGCGGCGATGCTCGACGACTACAAGACCGGCTCCTCGCCCGACGCCTTCGCGACCCTGCCGAAAGAATGGACCGCCGACCAGATCCGCTCGTTCCAGGACTATTTCGACGCGCTGATGAGCGGCAATTCCCAGCGGCGGCGGATGCTCAAGTTCATGCCGTCGGACCATTGCTACTATCATGAAGGTCGGGTTCGATGAATAAATGTCCGGTCCGCGGCTATGACGGCCTAGAGGAACCGGCTTTCGACGATGACGGCGTTCCGTCATTCGACATATGCGACTGTTGCGGAACGCAGTTCGGCTACCATGACGCCAAGACACCTCGTGCTGTCCTCCGCGAGAGATGGGTGGCGGACGGTATGGCGTGGACAGTCGTGTCAATCCGCCGCCGCCCGATTGGGATCCGGTCGAGCAGTTGCGCCGGCTTGGCAGGACGGACGCAACGGCCACCGCTGGAAAAGCCGGTCAACGCTAGTCGACCTTCGCGATAACGATAGTCTGAGAGAAGGCCGGCTCCGAGCGCGGAGCTTCGCCGTGCGCGCGCGCTCGTTCCAGGACTATTTCGACGCGCTGATGAGCGGCAACTCGGCGCGCCGGCGGATGCTCAAGTTCATGCCGTCCGACTTCAAGCTGATCGAGACCCGCCAGCCGCCGCTGAAAGACCTGTACGACGAGTGGCTGGCGCGGGTGATCTGTTACGCCTTCTCCGTCCCCGTCACGCCGTCCGTCGCTCAGGTCAACCGGGCAACCTCCGAGACGATGCGGATGCAGGCGTCGTGAGGCAAGGCCTCGCGCCGCTCAAGGCCTGGGTGAAGAGCGCGCTCGACCAGGTGATCCAGGTTTGCATGGGCGAGCCGGGGCTCGAATTCGTGTGGGTCGGCGACGACGGGGTCGATCCGTTGCAGCAGGCATGAGACGCTGCAGATCCTCGTCTCCGCCGGCATCAAGACGCGCGAGGAGGCGCGCGCCGAGCTGGGGCTTTCGCATTGTCGACGGGGCGACGATCAAGCCGCTAATTGGCGAGGACGGCCGCGCGCCCGAGCCGCCCGACCCCGCCTATCAGCAGGTGTTGCCCGGCGTGCCGGCGGCGGATTTCTCCGCCGACGAGCTTTTGTACCTGCCGCGCAACGTCCGCGCCCATCGGCTCTATGTCATGAGCAGCGCAGCGCCCCCGCGCCGACGCGGGGCGGCCGCATGGGCTTGCGCCGGCTCCAGGCGGGAAGATTCAGAAAAATCGTATCGCGTCATACTTACATTCTCTTGACCCGTAACTCGGGTGGTGGCATAGTTGGACACAATGGAGATGGTGGGCGCCGAGGCGGCCCCCTCCCCCTACCGAACATTTCCCTCCTCTTTCGCGCCCGCGCCGATCCGGGCGCGTTCTGGCGCTTGCCTGACGGAGCCCCGCGTGACCGCACTCGAACTCTTCCTGCCGCTCATGAAGGTCGACCTCGACCGGCGGCTCGTCACCGGCGTCGCCACCGCCGAGAACTCCCGACCGCTCGGGCGAGATCTGCGACTACGCGTCCTCGAAGCCCTATTTCGAGAAATGGTCGGCCGAAGCGCTGGCGGCGAGCGGCGGCAAGTCGCTCGGCGCCGTGCGCGCCATGCACGGCAAGATCGCCGCCGGCAAGCTCACCGACATCGCCTTCGATGACGACGAGAAGCGCGTCGTGGTGGCGGCCAAGATCGTCGACGACGACGAGTGGCGCAAGGTGACCGAAGGCGTCTATACCGGGTTCTCCCAGGGCGGGCGCTACGTGAAGCGCTGGCCCGACGAGGACACCGGCCTCACCCGCTACACCGCCGAGCCGCACGAGATCTCGCTCGTCGACCTGCCCTGCCTGCCCGACGCCACCTTCGAGGTGGTGAAGGACGGCGTGGTCGAGAAGCGCGCCTTCGCGCCCGCCGAGCGCCGAAAGGACGCGGAGACCGGGGTCGCCATGCCGGACGGCTCCTATCCGATCAAGACCGCCGAGGACGTGGAGAACGCGGTCAGGGACTATGAGCGAAGCGGCAAGAGGCCCGAGGTCAAGGCGCATATCCTGGCGCGGGCCAAGGCGATCGGCGCGGAGAGCCGCGCTGCCCAGCGACTGGGCCGCGCCGGAGAAGGCCGCCCTCGCCGCTTCGGCCGGGCAGACCCCGGACGAAGCCGAGGCCCTTGGGAAAGCCGCTGCAGCGCTCGCCGAGGCCGCGCAAAAGCTCGAACGCGCGGCGGACGAGAACGCTCGCCTGCGCAAGGCGTTCGACGATCTCTCGCCGGCGCTCGCCGACCTCGTGAAGCGCGTCGCCGCGATCGAGGCCCAGCCGGTCCCCGCCAAGGCGGCGCTGAGGGCTGTGGCGAAGAACGCCGACGGGGAGGCCGAGTTTCCCGGCGCCGAAGACGCGATCCGGCGCCTCGCGGCCCTGCCGCCCGACGCCCGCGCGCTCGCCCTGACCAAGCTCAGCCTGGCAAATCCGCTGCGCTTCTGAGCGGCGGTCTTATCGACGTCGTCTTTCGCCTTCCGCGAATCGCCAGACGCCGCGGCGTCCGGCGGCGCGGCGGCTCACAAGCGCAACTGCGGGCCGTCGCCTTGCTCACGGCGGCGATCGGTTCAGCCGCTCACGCGTTTCGAGCCGCCGCGCGAACCTTCTTCGTCGCTCAACCGCGACCAAGACTACGCTCGGCGCGCCGCCGACACCGACCTGAGCGGCGCGTTCGTTCCGGTTGGTCCCTCACCGCCAAGAGACTGCGCAATGCGCCAGGATCCGCTCCCTCGGGCTGACGACGCGCGGCCGCGCCCGTCCGCCCCGATCCCGATTGCGTTGGCCGACGGCGGATTGACGCTCGGCGGTTTTTCGATCGCCGACGCCGGCCGGTTCGACGAGACGCGCGTCGCGGCGCTGCTCGCGGCCGCCTACGGCGAGAGGACGCCGCGCGGAGCCGTCGCCTATCTGAAGGGCGCGCTCTTGAAGCAACGCGCGGGGCAGGCGGCGCTGGCTCACACCTATCTCGCCCTCGCCGGGCTGCCGCCGCTCGCCAGCCCGATCGAGGCGAATTGGCGATTGGCGAAGGCCGACGCGCTGATGAAATCCGGGGTCGCGCCGGCGACCATCATCGAAGCTCTGACGGTCGGAAGCGATGTCGCACGAGCCTACAACCCGGACCAGCCGCGCGTACCGGCCGGCAACGGGGTGGTCAGCGGGCAGTGGACGAGCGGAGACCAGGACGGAGCGACCTCGGGCTCTCAACCCGCGAGAATAGACGAGCGTCAGTCCGCTCAGCCGACGACTGAGACGCAGGCCACGCTCGTGGCTGGCAATTCGACGGGTTGGGCGCAGTACCTCAATCCAGTCTCCAGCGCCGAAGCGGCGGAGGCAGCGCGGCCGCCGTTTAACGGCCGAGCTCCGAACGATCAGCATGCTGCAGGGGTTGAACAGGCAATGCAGGAATATGCGTCGCGCGGATTTCTCATTGATTTGCCTCAGGCGACAGCGGTCAACGTCCCAGGTTTTTCACACCAAGAGTGTACGCCTTTATCGTATACGATCAAATTACCAACGAATACGCCGGAGTAGAGGTCAAGACGACCTTATACGACACCATACACCTGAATCAATCTCAAGTCGATCAAGATGTCGCAGTCTATACAACTGGTGGAGCTTTCACCATCGGTTCGAGCAGGCCGATTACAAAGGTCGGCTACGTCGCTCTCTGCGTCGGGTGTTCGGTTCTCAATTTGCGCCCCGTCGCACTCGCTATTAGTTTGCTCGCGAAAGGGATCCGCACCTGGAGCTATCGATTCCCGGGAGGCGAAAATCATCTTTAGAAGGCCTATCTCATGACGCGCGCGACAGACCCTGAGCCCCCGCGGGCAATGACAAAGACGCTGTCGCCCCTCGCTCCCGAAACCGACTTTTCAAGTGTGCTCATTGAGCGTGCGCCGGGAGAGGTCCCGTTGGAGGTTAGAAGGTCGGCGACTCGCGCCGTGCGGGCGCTGGGCGACGCGTTCACTCCAGCCGATGCGCCCGAGCCAACTCACTCCGCTGGACGGGCGGGCGAGGGGAGGCAACTCGACGAACTGCTGGCGCCCGCGCTGCAATCCGCGGGCTATCGCCGGGTGGACGAACTGACGTATCTGGCGAACTTCAGCACGGTCGATGTCGAGCACACGCTCACCTTCAACCTTTCGGGACAATCGAGGACGTGGGTCTCGGGTGACGCCGCGCTCAGCAACGCTCCGGCCGCAACCTTCGCGCAACAGAGTTACGAGCGCTACGCGAATCCTATGATGCTGAGCACGCTGAGGCAGAGCGGGTATGTGGATCCTCCCTGGTTTCGGCCGATGCGGTTTTCGATCGGCATGATTTGCGATTGGGGCAGGCTTTGCGCTCTCGATGTGCGGCGCTTCTCCCCCGCGGAGCTCGGTGTAACGATGGCCGAAGCAGTGCGCACGAAGCTCGTTCCTTATGTTGGTCCGATTACGACCCGCGAGGCTCTGCTCGATTTCCTGAAGCGCGACGAGGAGCCGATGCGCTGGTTTCGCGTCCGAGCGCTTTTTCGGGCGGCGATGATCGCGTACCTTTCGCGCTGGCTCGACGTTCCGCGCGAACTGACGATCGCTCGGCTTCTCGAGCGCGCTGTATTCCTGGAGACTGATCTGCGTAACACCGCCCTTTCGCCTGAGGAATTCGCCGATCGCGTCCTCGACGACGCCGCGGCGGCGCTCGCGCCACCTTAAGCTGAACGAGAATCCACCAGCTCAATAGCCTCCGTAGCCGAAGCATCAGGATGACCCTCCGCCCCATCGCGCTGTCGACGCGGCGCGCCGGACCAACCGTGCTTATCGTCCGCGCCACCTGACGCCTCAGGTTCGTCCGACGGTCTCTCGCCGACCCGTTCGCCGGCGCCCTGCCTCCATCCAACATCCTCCGAGAAAACCGAGCGTGAGCGCGGCTCCGGCCGCGCGCTGGCTCTCGACCGCCCCGTCCCTCCTCACCCCCAAAGGAAAGTTCATGACCATCGCTCACAGCACGCAGGAAACGCTCGGCCTGATGAAGGAATTGCTCACCAAGAACGTGACGCTGTCGACTGGCCTTTCCGCCTACGACCTCCAGGCTCCGGCGAAGAACCTGTATCCGATCGTCACGCCGCTCCGGAATGCGCTGCCGCGCGTGGGGCGCCTCAATCCAGGCGACGCGGCCCGCTGGCGCACGATCACTTCGATCATGGGCTCCGGCTACAATTCGATGGGATGGGTGCCCGAAGGCCAGCGCACCGCGAGCATGTCCTACGCCGCCCAGCTTCAGGTCGCGCCCTACCTGACGCTCGGCGAGGAAGACACGGTGACCTTCGAAGCCGAAGCGGCCGCGGAGGGCTACGAGGACATCAACGCCACCGCGACGCTGCGCCTCTTGCAGAAGACCATGCGCAAGGAGGAGACATCGCTGCTCGGCGGCAACGCTTCGCTCGCGCTTGGCACGCCGGCTGCGCCGACGCTGGCCGCCTCGGGCTCGGGCGCAACCCTGCCCGCCGCGACCTATTCGGTGATCGTCGTGGCGCTGAGCTTCGAGGGCTTCACGAATTCCAGCCTCGCCGGCGGCGTCGCCACCTCGAAGACCATCACCGGCAATGACGGCAACACCTATACGCTGAACGGCGGGGCCTCGATGCGCAGCGCCAACACGACCCAGGCGGTGACGCTCGGCCAGACGCTGAGCGCGACCGCTTCCGTCGCCCCTGGCGCCGTCGCCTACGCCTGGTATGTCGGCGCCGCCGGCGCCGAGACGCTGCAAGCCATCACCACCATCAACAGCGCGACCTTCAGCGCTCCCCTCACGACCGGCCAGCAGGCCGCGACGGTGATCACGACCGACAATTCGCGCAACGCGACGCTGGCGTTCGACGGCCTGCTGACGGTCGGCTTCAATCCAGTCAACAACGCCTATGTCCAGGCGCTCGCGTCGGGGACTGCGGGCGCGGGCTCGTTCCTCACCGCCTCGGGCCGCGGCTCGGTGCTCGAGATCGACAATATGCTGGTCGCGATGTGGAACAACTACCGGCTGTCGCCGACAGTGCTCTATGTCAACGCGCAGGAGCAGCGCAACATCACCAACAAGTGTCTGACCAGCGCCTCGGGGCCGCTGGTGCGCTACAACGTCACCGCCGACACCGACAACGGCGGACCGTATGGCGTGTCGGCCTCGGGCGTGGTGCGCTGGTATTACAATCCGTTCAGCGTCGACGGCGGCTTCGACATCCCGGTCAAGGTCCACCCCGACCTGCCGCCCGGCACGATTCTCGCGCTCTGCGAGCGCCTGCCGGTGTGGTACCAGTCGAACCAGACCCCGAACGTCGCCGAGGTGCTGACGCGTCGCGACTACTACCGGGTCGACTGGCCGCTGCGCACCCGCCGGCGCGAGTACGGCGTCTATGCCGAAGAAACCCTCGCCGTCTACGCCCCGTTCGGCATCGGCATCCTCACCAACATCGGCAACGGGTGACCTGGCTCCCCTCTCCCGCGCGTGCGGATGAGGGGTCGCCCCCTTTCAAGCCGCGCTCCATAGCCCGTCGCAAGCCGGGCGAGCGCAGCGGCGCTGTCGGCGATCGCGCCGACAGCGAACTGTTCGGCGGCGCCTTCTCCCGCGGGCGAGAAGAGATGGCCGCATCATAGTCAGCAGCATCGCGCGAGCGCCCCATGTCGCCATACGATCTCACCACGCTGGCCGCCGTCAAGGCCTGGCTCGGCCTGCCCTCGGCCAGCGGCCCCAACGACCCGACGCTTGCCGCGCTCGTCACCGCTGCGAGCCGCGCGATCCATGCGGCGCTCGGCCGCCCGAGCCTGCTGCCGCAAGCCTACACCGAGACGCTCGATCTCGAGACGCGGCGCGTCTATCTGCGCCAATGGCCGGTCCTGCAGGTGAACGCGGTGCTGTGGCGCGGCGTCGTCGTCCCGCCCGATCCGAACCCCGACCCGGAGGCCTCGACTGGCTACGTCCTGCAAGCGGGCGACGCCGCCCCGCCGGGCCGCCCGCAGGCGCTCGACCTCTTTGGGGCGTTCCATCGGCCGGGACGCCAAAGCCTGGTCGTTTCCTACCGCGCCGGCTACGCCGTCCCGAGCGAGACGCAGACGGTTGCGACCGCTGCGCCGTATCCGTTGACTGCGCTCGCGCCGTTCGGGCCATGGGCGAGCGATCTCGGCGTCTCCTATGCCGCGACCGGCGCGGCCTTAAGCCCCGTCGCGACCGCGCCGGGCGCAGGGCAATACGTCGTCACCGCCGGCCTCTATGCCTTCTCGGCGGCGGACGCCGGACAGGCGGTGTCGATCGCCTACGGCTATGTGCCGCAGGACGTCGCCCAGGCGGCGACTGAACTGGCGGCGGAGCGTTTCCGCGCCGCCGAGCGCATCGGCCTCACGTCGAAATCGATGGGCGGACAGGAGACGATCGCCTACGACACCAGCGCGATCTCCGCGCCGATCCTGGCGATGCTGCAGCCCTACAAGCGGGTCGCGGTCTGATGTTCGCGCTTCGAGTCGACGGCCTCGACGAAGCGGGCGCCAGGCTCGACGCCTATCCCGCCGAACTCGCCGCGGCGATCGCGGCCAAGACGGCCGAACTCGCGGCTGATGCTCGCCGACCGCGTCCGGACCGACAAGCTTTCCGGCGGCGTCCTCAACGCCCGCTCGGGGGCGCTGAAGGCTTCGATTGCAGCCGAGGTCTCGGCAAACCGCGACGGCGCGCGCGCCGCGGTCGGTTCGAACGGCGCCGTCCCCTACGCCGCGATCCAGGAATACGGCGGCAAGACCGCCGCGCACGAAATTCTGCCGGTCAAGGCCGAGGCGCTCGCCTTTGTCGGCGGCGGCGCGCTGCGCTTCGCCCGCAAGGTCGAGCATCCAGGGTCGGTCATCCCCGAGCGGTCCTATCTGCGGTCGTCGCTGGATGAAATGAGCGACGAGATCGTCGCCGCGCTCGCCGACGCCGCAGCCGAAATTCTGGAGCGCCCATGAGCCGCGAAGCCGCCTTCTCCGCCCTGTTCGCCGCCGTCTCGGCCGCCTACCCCTGGGGCCTCGCCTCGCGGCGGATGAAGCTCTGGAGCGAAGTCCCCGCCTCGCTGAGGCCGGCGTTCTTTCAGCTTGAGAGCGGGCCCGAAACCTATCAGTGGGCCTCGCCCGCGACGCCGAAGCGGACGTTGGAAGCCAAGCTCTTCCTCTACTTCGACGCGCGTGACCCGACGACGCCCGGGGCGAACGCGCTCAACGCAGCGCTCGACGCGATCGACGCGGCGCTCGCGCCCTCCGGCGCCGACGCGGCGCTGGGCCGCCAGACTCTTGGAGGCGCCGTGCACGACTGCAAGATCACGGCCGTGCCGGTGCGCGATCCAGGCGACCTCGACGGCGACGGGCTGGCGGTGGTCAGCGTACGGCTGGTTGGGCCGTGAGGAGCGGATTTGCAATGCGAACGGACGAACTGAACAAGGCCTGGGAGGCGGCAACGGCGCGGCCGATCGCGGCGGAAATGACGTTCATCGAGGATGTTTTGGCGCTCGGCGCCGGGACGCGGCTCGCAAGAGTCGGCGCGCCGGTCGACGAGGCCCGCCTCGGCGCGCTGCTCGCGGCGGCTCACGGGCGCCCTGCCCCGGCGTCCGCGCTGCGGCATCTGACGCGTGCGATGGAGACCTGGCGCGACAGCGAAAAGCCGCTCGCGCTGACCCATCTTGCCCTGAGCGGGTTGGCCAAGCTCGCGCAGCCGAAGGAGGACGCGCGGCGCTTGTTTCTCGTCGACGCGATGATGGAGGGGGGCGTCACACCCTCGGAGATCGTCGAAGGGCTCGGCCTCGGGCCGGCGTTTCCGCCGGAGGCGCTCGAAAAGTATAATCCCGACCAGCCGCGCGTGCCTGCGGGGAATACGGACGGCGGGCAATGGACGAGCGGGGATAATTCCGGAGCGACGACAGGCTCGACGACAGAGCAGCCGCCCGGCATTCAGGTTGCACATGCGTCCGACAGGCGTGGGCACGAGGTCAGAACGGACGCGACATCCGCAGGGAACAATCTGCCGATTGTCGATGCGGCCTATCAGGGCGAATATCACGACTTCCTGAGGGATCAGTACGCTGACATCCTTCGCGCGGAGGGGAACACTGTCGTTAAAGAAGTGCCCCTGACCATAGCTAGCGATCCGCCAATAACGGCCGAGATCGACATCCTTTTCCGGACGCTCGACGGAGTCGTCTATGGCATTGAGGTGAAGACCGGTAACGATCCTCGTTCACGATGCCGCAGCAGATCGTCTATCCGCACGTCGAGGCTGGGGGAATTGTCGTAAGCTCGGACCCCAGGATCACCGCTCTCGGCCTAACGCCAGGCATTCAGCTCAATTCTATCCATCTGGTCGTCATGCGAACCGCCGGACCAGGCGCATCTATTTATTTCTTCCCAATACTGCGATACATGCGTAAATAGCGCTTTTCGGATGCGTCCAACAAGCAGTATGAGGTTTCGATGAAAAAGCCGGAACGGGACGTATCGATGATCGTCTTCACGGCGGCCGAGGTGCAACTGATTTCCTCGACCACAGCGCTCGCGCTTATCAAGATGGTGATTACGGATTACTACGGTTCTGAGGAACTTACGGCGCAGGAGCCCCTTAAAGTCGAAGACGGCGGCTGTGTCTGGAAAGTCACTGGGAGCCGGGTCCCTAAACAATACGATCGCGGGCCGATAGAAGCCTCCGTCTCGAAACTCGACGCGGCGATAGTCTCTCTCACGTTCTGATCCCCGTTGTTGTACTGTGCACTAAGGATTATGCGTCCCCGGCGGGCCCATCGCCCACACGCAGGAGCCGCTGACGGTTGAAGACGGATCGAATGTCTGGATCGTTCGAGGCGCCATTGAAATGAAGCCCAACAGCGCGCCCGGCGATCCCACTCGAATCGAGATGTCGATTTCGAAACTCGACGGCGCGATCGTTCGTTCTTCGGCTGAACACGGCGCTTTGCGTCACGGACACGACAAACAAACAATTGAAGGTTGATTTGCGATGTCTGCGAAAATATTCGAAGTGCTTAAAGCACTTGAGGAGCGGAAGATCAGTTTTTACCTCCAAAGAGACCGGGACGACGGGCTGACGATCGCGGCGACGCTCATCGGCAAGCGCGTTGAAATCACAGTGGATGAGAAGGATATGGTGGACGTCGCTGTTTTCCGCGGCGACGAGTTGGTCGAAGTCGGCATCGACGCCGTGCTCAAAGCGCTGGAATACGACGACTAGACGTCATGTTCGCGGGCTGAGCCGGTGGCCCGCCCTTTCGTGCAGGTAAGAACGAGGGTTGCTCGGGCAGACCGAGCCGAGCCTCATGCACGGAGGGCGGACCATGGGAAAGCATAGCGAAGTTTTTGTTGCTTTCGACGTCGCCAAGAAGAAGCACGCCGTCGCGGTCGCGGAAGGTGGCCGGACCGGCGAAGTCCGGTTCCTTGGCGATGTCGAGAACAGTCCACTGCCGATCGAACGGACGATCAAGAGGTTGGCGGAACGATACGAACGGCTGCATGTCTGTTTTGAAGCCGGGCCGACGGGATACGGGCTTTATCGCCAAATTCAGGCTCTCGGCCACGATTGCATGGTTGTCGCTCCGGCCCTGATCCCGAAACGGGCGGGCGAGCGGATCAAGACGAACCGCTGCGACGCTGTCACCCTGGCGAGATTGCACCGGGCGGGCGAACTGACGGGAGTCTGGGCGCCGGACCCGGCGCACGAGGCGGTGCGCGATCTTGTGCGGGCACGCGAGGCGGCGGCGGACGACCTTCGCCGCAAACGCCAGCAGCTGCTTTCCTTCCTGCTGCGCCATAGCCGGATCTACAGCGGCGGCGGCCATTGGACGTTGGCGCATCGGCGCTGGCTGGCTCATCAGAAGTTCGACCATGCCGCGCAGCAGATCGTCTTTCAGGAAGGCATCGACATCATCGAAGATGCGCTCCAACGCCTGCGTCGTCTCGAGAAGCAACTCGCTCTCATCGTGCCGGAGTGGTCCATGGCGCCAGTCGTGGAAGCCTACCAGGCGATGCGCGGCGCGTCGTTTCTCGTCGCCGTGACCTTCGCCGCGGAGATCGGCGACGTGCGCAGGTTCGATACGCCAAGGCAGCTGATGTCGTTCCTCGGCCTTGTCCCAGCGGAGAGTTCGACCGGCGATACGATCCGACGAAGGGGCCTCACGTTGGCGGGCAACCGGCGCGCGCGGCGAGCGCTGGTCGAGGCCGCCTGGACCTATCGCTATCCGGCGCGGGTCAGCGACACCTTGAGAGCCCGGCTCGAAGGCCAGCCGAAGACCGTGCGCGATATCGCCTGGAAGGCGCAGGTGCGCCTATGCGCCCGTTACCGCCGCCTCAGCGCAACAGGCAAGAAGCTTCCGATCGTCGTGGCCGCGATTGCTCGCGAGATGGCTGCGTTCCTGTGGGCCATCGGGCGGGAGGTTGCGCCGAGCGTAAAGGAGGACGGTCTCTTCTAGCCGCTGCCCAGAGCCGGGAGCGGAGCACGTAGGTGGGGAACTCCCGTCGCTAGTTATGTGGCCGGGCTCGCGCCCGACGCCCGTCCTCTAGACCGAGGAAAGCCCCGAGACGAAGACACGGAAGGCGGTAACCAACCCGCGGATAAGAGTTTGATCAACCGTCGTCTCTCGCTCCGCTCCCAGCTCTGCGCAGCCAAAGCCTTTCTCACCGACGGCTTTCCGCCGACCGGGCGCTCAACCGCGCCTAGCCACTTGACCGCGAACATAAGAGACTAAACGTCCAGGCGCTGAAATTGGCGACCTCCGTTGGAGATGTCAGATGGAGAGACCGAAGCCCGACGTATCCATGATTTCTCGCGTCGCCATGGGTGAGACGCTGATTTCGCGTGAGGCGGCATTAGCCATCTACAAACTGATAATCGTGGACTGTCGCGGCGCAGCGGAGTTGCGCGCCCAGGAGCCGATCGAAGTTCAAGACGCCGGAAACGTCTGGGCAGTAAGCGGCAGCCGGCCGATCGAAGGGAGAGAAACCAGGGATTACGGCGGCCCCATCGGCATGTCGATCTCGAAACTAGATGGCGCGATCGTTTCCTTTACCGGCTAGAAAGCGGGCGATATCGTCATGCGCTCTACGATGCGAAGAGACGTTTCGCGTGCTGAAAGCGAGGGCCGAGCGTGGCGTCGAAACACTTCGAGGTGATGAAGCTCATAGAATCGCGGCGCGTCGGGTTCGAGCTTCAGGCGGCCGTGCATATGGTACTCGCGGAAAACGACGAGTAGACGTCCGCGCCCAACCGCCTGCATCGTAAGGCGGGCCGAGCGGCGCTGTCCGAGAGACATCGCCCGAAACCGTAACTGTAGTAGCTGGCACTTGATCTGACGGTCAGCGTCCGGAGATGGGTCGGGTCTGCCTGTCGGGTGTGATCAGGCTGCGATCATTTTCTCCTTCGCCAGCGGCGTCGCGTCAAGGAAGGTCTGCATCGGCGTCTTGCCGAAGCACCATCGCCCTTGATGCGGCCTTTCCTCATTGTAACTTTGGACCCAGGCATCGAGGTCGGCCTGGAGTTCGGCGATCGATCCATAGATCTTCTTGCGGAAGACGACGCGATAGAACTCATCGAGCACCGTCTTGTGGAACCGCTCGACGATGCCATTCGTTTGCGGGCTCTTGGTCTTGGTGCGCGAATGGTCGACATCCTCGAGCGCCAGATAGAGCTCGTATTCGTGGTGCTCGGGGTTGCCGCAATATTCCGTGCCGCGATCGGTCAGCACGCGGCAGAGCCTTACCTCCCTCGGCATCATAGAACGGCACGACGCGATCGTTGAGGAGATCGGCCGCGGTGATCGGCGTCTTGCGGTCATAGAGCTTGGCGAAGGCGACCTTGGCGTAGGTATCGATGAAGGTCTGCTGGTAGATGCGCCCGACCCCCTTCATGTTGCCGACGTAAAACGTGTCCTGGGCCCCGCAATAGCCCGGACATTCGCTCTCGAACTCGCCATGCGCTTCCTTTTCGCTCTTGGCCTTCTCCAGCGCCGCCAGCTGGCTTTCGGTCAGAACCAGGCCTTCCTGGGCGACCTTGGCTTCGAGCGCCTTGAGCCGCTTCTTCATCGTCTCAAGGTCGTGGCGCTGCCAGACCCCGCGAACGCCGGCCGGCGAGATCGAATGGCCGAGCTTGCGAAGCTCGTTGGCGATGCGGATCTGGCCATAAGCCGGCCGGTCTAGCGAAAGCTCGACGATGATCGCTTCGACCTCGGGCGGCGTGCGGTTCTTCAGGATCGGCTTGCGCCGCGTCAGCTCCTGCAGCGCCAATTCGCCGCCGGCGTCGTAAAGCTCCTTGAAACGATAAAAACTGTCGCGCCAATAGCCCATCATTTTGCAGGCCTGGCTGACATTGCCGAGCTGCTTGGCCAACTCCAGCAGCCCTACCTTGGCGCGGATGATCTTCTGTTCCTTGGTCATCGTCGGTGTCCTTTCGAAACGCCGAGGCCGGGCGCTGCGAACCCCGACCACTCCGCGCCCGGCCTCGGCTTCCGCCTCAGCTATGACACCAACTGTCAGATTAAGTCTTAACTACTGCACCGTAACAGCGACGTTTCCCTGACCAACCGGCGCGGCGCCCGGCCTCGCACGCCTTGGAGCGTGCGCCTCTCCTGAGGCGGGACGCCGCCCTCTCGGGTCGGCCGCTTAGGGCGCGCCTTGAAGACCACCACCATCCAACCGATTCAAACAACGCGCCGCACGCGCGGCGATCCTACCCCCAACGGAGTCCCCCATGTTCGTATTCGGCTCGGGCGTGCTGATCGGCACGCCGGCAGGCGGCTCGCCGATCAATTTCGGCCTCGCCCAGGAAGTCACCCTCAACGTCCAGACCACCACCAAGGCGCTCTACGGGCAGTACAACTTTCCCGTCGCGATCGGCTCGGGCACCAAGAAGATGAGCGGCAAGGCCAAGATGGCGCGCATCTCCGGCCAGGCGTTGGGCTCGCTCTACTTTGGCCTTTCGCCGAGCCTCGGGGTCGTCCAAACCCAGTTCGGCGAGACGACAGCCGTTCCCGCGTCCTCGCCCTACACCTACTCGACCAATAATCACGCGACCTTCGTCGCCGACCAGGGCGTCGTCTATGCGAGCTCCGCGCTGCCCCTTAAGGCGGTCGCCTCGAGTCCCGTGCAGGGTCAATACTCGGTGTCGGGCGGCGTCTACGCCTTCGCCGCGGCTGACGCCGGCCAGAGCGTGCTGATCTCCTACACCTATACCAACGCGACGAGCGGCGAGAGCATCGCGGTCGCTTCCCAGCTCATCGGCCCGTCGGTCACGTTCTCGGCGAACCTGTTCGCCTCCGACCCCGGCACCGGCAAACAGTTCTCGGTGCTGCTCTACAATTGCGTCGCCGAGAAACTGTCGTTCGGCACCAAGGTCGAGGACTTCCTCGTGCCCGAGCTCGACTTCCAGTGCTTCGCCAATGCGGCGGGCCAGGTGTGCCAGTTCAACTTCGGAGACGCAGCGTGAGTGACGAAACCTTCCCCATTGCGCTCGGCGGCAAGGAATGGGCGCTGCCGCACCTGCCGTTCCGGGCGATCAAGGCGATCCAGCCGGCGCTCTACGACATCTATGTCGCAGCCGGCGGTCGGGCGATGTCGAGCGACAGCGTCGCCCGGCTCGGCGAGGACGCGCTCGAGCGGCTGGCCGAGGCGACCTGGCGCGCTGTCTCCCATATTGATCCCGCCTTCTCCTTCGCGGATTTTCTCGAGCTGCCGTTCTCCGTCGGCGACCTCATCCAGGCCTTCCCCTCGGTCGCCAAGGCCGCGGGCCTGCGGGCCGCGCAGAATGCGACGGCGGAGGCGTCGCCCGACGCGGGAAAATCGATTACGACGCCCTGATCGCGGGCGTCGTGGCCAATCTCGGCTGGAGCTGGGACGAGGCGCTCGACCAGCTGACCGTCCCGCGCTTTTTGGCGCTGCAATCCGAATGGCGGCGCCATCCGCCGACCCATTGGCTCATCGCGGCTGCGCTCAAATACAAGCCTCCGGGCGGGCCGGCCGCGCAGCGCCAATCGACGGTCGCCGAACTGAGAGCCGCCTTCCCGAACGGTACGCTGTGATGAAGGACCGCCCATGACCGACGCCAACGTCTCCGTCAGCTTCAGCGCCTCGGTCGCCGACTTCGTCGCGGGCGTCGGCCAGGCGAAGGACGCGCTGCAGAGTTTCTCTGCGCCGTTCGGCGACATCAACGGCCAGCTCGCCTCGCTGGCCAAAGCATCGGCTGACGCGTTCAGCGCCGCTCGCTTCCAGCCCTACCGCGACGCGCTCACCGCCACGCAATCGCTCGAGCAGTCGCTGGCGGCCGATCGCGCGCGCGCCGCGGCGGCTATGCGAGCTGGAGACGACGAGGCCTACGCGGATGCGACGCGCGCTGCGCAGCTCGCAGCGACCGAAGAGCTGCGCCTCATCGAAGATGGGCTCAAGCAGAAGCTCGCGCTCTACGGCGAGGAGGCGCGCGCCTACGCGATCAGCCAAAGTCAAAAGCTCGCCCTCTCCACGCAGGCGATCAACGAGGCCTACGCCCTCGAAGTCGGGGCTCTGAAGGAGCGGGAGGCGCTCGGCGAGCAGTCGCTTGCCGCAAAGCAGCGCGTCGACGACTTGTTCATCGAGGCGACGCGCCGGCGTGACGACGAAATGACGTCTGTGACCCGGGCGGCGCTGCAGGAGCAGGAGCGGGACTATCAGTCCTTCGCCAACGCGATCGAGCAGGCCTTCAATTCGCAATTGCGCGGTCTCATCTCCGGGACCGAGAACTGGCATACGGCCTTCAAGAACGTTCTTGAGGGCCTTCTGATCAAGTTCATCGAAATGACGGAGACGACGGTCGCCAATCACCTCCTGGGCGAGACGATGAAGACGGCGGCGACTACGACCGGGGTCGCGGCGCGAACGGGCGCCGAGGAGGCCGGCGCCGCGGCGTCGATGGGCGCGCAGGGCGCCGCGATGGTCCGCTCGATCCTCTCGTCGGCCGCCGAGAGTTTCGCCGGCGTATTCGGTTTCCTCGCGCCGTTGATGGGGCCATTCGCGGCCGGACCGGCGGCGGCGGCCCAGGCGACGGTCGCCGGCATGGCCGGGTCGGTCGCCTCGGCCGACATCGGCATGTGGCAGGCGCCGCAGGACATGCTCACGCTCGTCCATCACAACGAACTGATCATGCCGGCGGCCGAGGCCGGCGCCTTCCGCTCGATGCTCGGCGACGGCGCAGCGGGCGGCGGGAATCCCGGCGCCGTGCAGATCCATCCGACCACCAACGTCCATGTGTCGGCGCTCGACGCGGGCTCGGTGTCGCAGTGGATGAAGTCGAACAGCGGCACGATGATGAAGGCGATCGACGAGGCCATGAAGCACGGCGCACATCTGGGCCTCAAGGGCCTGGGCGGTCCTGACATGGTCACCGCGACCGGCGTTCATCTTCTCCCCTCGACGGGAGAATTTACCTACGACACGATCCCCTTCATCGCGGCGCAGCACAGCTGGACGACGGGGACGCTGTTCGGCGCGGAACCGATCAACACCTACTTCGCGCCGGGCGGAGCCAAGACCGACTATTCCTATGCGATCGACCAACTGCAGGCCGCCCACCCGGAATGCAGGACCGTCAGCGTCGTCGTGTCCTGGTTCTTCAACTCGGAAGACGCCGCAGCCTGCAAGATCTATCCCTCGACCATCTTCCTCCTGGGGGAAATCTGGCAGGCCGAAAGCGGCGTCCCGGTCGAAACGCATTGGATGGTTTCCGGCCTCACCGAACAGGATTTTCCGGGCGTCATCCCATTGCCGACGACATCGAACGGCTCCTACGTCTACGGCGGCACGCCAAGCGACCCGTCGATCGTTCGCTGCATCCGCGACCTGAAGGCGCGCGGGTTCAAGGTCGTCTTCTATCCGTTCCTGCTTGGGACGTGCCCGGGCTATCCCTGGCGCGGCCGCATCGCCTTCTCGCCCGACAATTCAAGCGCCGCGACCGCCGCTGTCGGCGCCTTCCTCGGCGCGGCCGCGGGCGGCGAGTTCGTGCAGGACCCGGTCAATCTGACGGTCGGCTATCTGGGCTCGAAGTTCGATTGGACCTATCGCAGGATGATCCTGCATTACGCCAACCTCTGCTGTGTTGCGGGCGGCGTGAACCTGTTCGTCATCGGCTCCGAACTGAGGGGTCTGGAAACCATCCGCGGGCCGGCGTGGACGGCGGCCGGCACGACCAATTCAAGCGGCGCGGCGGTCTGGGACTATCCCTTCGTCGCCGGCCTCGTCACCCTCGCCAACGACGTGCGCTCGGTCTTCGACCTCGCCGGACTGACCAAGAGCCTCGCGACGCTCGAAAACCTCATCACCTATTCGGCCGATTGGTCGTCATGGATGGGCTGGCAGCACCCGGGCGCCAACGGACAATGGCCTCACCTCGACAGCCTGTGGGCGTCGTCGAACATCGACCTCGTCAGCTTCGACAATTACCTGCCGCTGTCGGACTGGACGACCGGGACGGGCGGGATCGACGCCACGGAGAACTGGAGCCGGCCCGCGCCGAGCGGTTCCTGGCCGCCGTCATCGGCGACCATGAGCGGCCTCGGCCTCTCGGGCGTCCCGACGATCTACTCGTCGGCCTACCTCAAAGCCAATATCGAGGGGGGCCAGTACTACAACTGGTTCTACAACGACGGGAACAACGACGGCATCGGTCTCGACCCGAACGGGTCCGGGCTGCAGGTCTCGCTGTGCGAAGGCGACCGCCTGGCGCAGGCGCGCAACGCCTATCGGCCGATCAACAGATCCTCGCCAACAAGCAGCTACGCTGGTGGTGGAACAACGCCCATCACGCCATTTATGAGGCCGGCGGCGGCTGGGTTCCGCAAGGGCCGCAGACCGAATGGGCGCCGCAGTCGAAGTCGATCATCATGCTCGAATACGGCTTCTCGGCGGTCGACAAGGCGACCAATCAGCCGAACGTGTTCTTCGACGCCAAATCGATTGAAAGCGCCACGCCGTACTGGTCGATCTGGAACAACGCCGGCGGCCTCGGCTATCTGCCGCAGCGCGACGACACCATCGCCGCGCTGGCCTTGCAAGCAATCTATGACTACTGGAACACCGACGGAAACAACGCCGCCAGCAGCGCCGGCCTGCCGATGCTCAACTGGGCGTTCGCCTGCGTCTGGAATTGGGACGCTCGCCCCTGGCCGATCTTCCCGCTCGACTCGTCGGCGTGGGGCGACGCCGGCAACTGGGCGGCGGGCGACTGGACGACGGGACTCAGAACCTCGCTTGTTCCGCCGGCGCCGTCCCCGTCGCCGACATCCGGAGCCTTCGCCATCTTCCCGAGCCTGTCGACTCTCGGATGGTCGATGCTGATCACGCCGCGCTTCTCGACCGGAATTGCCGGCCATGTCTCGGGCCGGGAGTCGCGCGCGATCGGCCGCGCGTCGCCGCTGTTCGACATCGAGTTGTCCTACGCGGTGTTGCGCACCGCGGCAGCTTACCAGGAACTTCAAACCATCGCGGCGTTCTTCGAGAGCATGGGCGGCGCCGACAGGCCCTTCTGGTTCGCCCCGCCAGGCCTTAGCGCGGTCACCGGGCAGGCGATCGGGACCGGCGACGGATCCACGGTGACGTTCTCGCTCCAGGCCTCCACGGGGGTGTTTACCGGCCCTGTTTACGGAACCTCCGGCGTCTCGGCCGTCTATCTCGGCGGCGTGGCGCAAGTCCCCGGGTCAGGCCAGGGAATCGGCTGGAGCGTTTCGAGCGGCTATGCGCCTGCGGTCACCTTCGCGACACCGCCGGCCGCCGGCGTCGCGATCTCAGCCGACTTCGGCGTCCTGTGGCTCTGCCGGTTCGCCGACGACGTGATCGAGTTCGAGCAATTCATGGCGCAGCTATTCGCGTTGAACACCCTCAGACTCCAGACGGTGAGGCCATGACCTATCCTTTCGTCCCCGTGCCTGCCTACTCCGCGCCTGGCGAGCGCGCCGCATGACCCTCGTCTTCCCGACCCTCTCCGGCCAGGACATCAGCTTCATCAAGAAGCCGACGTTCTCGACCATCGTCGCTCCGCATATCTCGGGCCGCGAAGTGCGCGACGCGCTCTATCAGAACCCGATCTGGCAATTCGAGGTCTCGTTCAACGCGCTCGATTCGTCACCGGACAACATTTACGGCGGCGGCGTCGGCTCGCAATCGCTGCAGGCGATCATGGGCCTGTTTCTTGCGTGTCAGGGGCAGTACAGCCCCTTCCTGTTCACCGACCCGACCGACAACGCCGTGACGGCCGGCGAGTTTGCGACCGGCGACGGCGTGACCACGGTCTTCACCATGGCGCGGTACCTCGGGACCTTCCTCGAGCCGGTCGGCTGGGTCACCAGCATATCCGAGATCACGGTCGGAGGGTCAGTCGTCGGCAGTTCGACGTATTCGCTGACCACGCCGAACACCCTGACCTTCACGACGCCGCCGGCGAACGGCGGGGCCGTCGCGGGGACGTTCGCATACGCCTTCCTCTGCCGGTTCGACGACGACGCGGCCGAATTCGAGCAGTTCACGTCGCAGTTGTGGAACGCAAGAAGCGTGAAATTCAGATCGCTGCGAGCGTCCTGATGATGCCTCGACACGCGCCTTCGACGCTCCTCAGGACGAGGGCCATTCGATGAAAGCGACGACGACTGCCGTCACAAACCTGATCAACGCCGCCCGCGCGGCGCCGGACGCGCCAATCGCCTTCGCCGAGTGCTTCGCGTTCACCACCACGATCGGGACCGTCTACACTTGGACCAACGTCGATTATCCCGTCAGTTTCAACGGCTACACGTTCAACTGCGGCGGCCCGCTGGTCAACGGCCTCAAGTACAAGGGAACCGTCGGGCTCGACGTCGACAAGCAGCAGATCACGATCGCCGCCCGGCCGACCGATCTGATCAACGGAGCGCCGTTCCTGATCGCGCTGCGCGACGGGGCCTTCGACGGCGCCGAGGTCATCCGGTATCGCGTCTTCCTGACCGCGCCGGCGGGAACGGTCGTCGGCGGCGTGATCATGTTCAGGGGCAAGATCTCGACCGTCGACAATGTCGGCCGGACGCAAGCCACGATCACGGTCGCGAGCGATCTCGTGATTTTGCAATATGACATGCCGCGCAATCTCTGGTCGCCGACCTGCGTTCATAGCCTTTATGACTCGGGCTGCGGCATCCCAAGGGGAACCTATGCGGCGACCGGGACCGCGGGCCCGGGCTCGACGTCCAATCAGATTCTGACCTCGATCGCCGCGGCGCAACACGCGCAAGGCTCGCTGGTCTTCACTTCGGGGGCCAACGCGAACGTCCGCGTGACAGTGAAGAGCGTTTCCGCCGGCGCCGCGCTGACCCTCATGTACCCGCTGCCGTTCGCGCCCGCAACCGGGGACGCCTTCATCGTCTACGCCGGCTGCGACCACACGCAGGGAACGTGCCAGGGCCGGTTCAACAACGTCTCCAACTTCCGCGGCTTCCCCTACGTCCCGCCGCCGCAGATGGCTTACTAAGAACCCTTCGCCCAAAGGGCCAAAGAGAGCTCGGCGAGCAGTCGCGCGAGCCCATAGAAGTTTAAGCCCAACGGAGCATTGTTGGCCATGACCTCCGGCGTCTCCTCACCCCAGGGCCCGTCGAAAGAAAGGCGTCTTTCCGCGCCCTTTGCCCCACCGGGCGAGGGGAGCGAGCGCGCCGCGGTCGTCGCCGCAGTCCGCACCTGGATCGGCACGCCCTATCATCACATGGCGGACATCCGCGGCGTCGGCGTCGACTGCGCCATGCTGCTGGTGCGCGCTATTGCGACCTCGGGCTTATCGAGCCGTTCGACCCGCGGCCCTACACGCGCGATTGGTTCAACCATCGCAGTCGAGGAGCGCTATCTGGGCTTCCTGCTCCCCCGAGCGCGACTGATAGAGGCGCCCGGCCTGGGGGACGTGATCCTGTTCCGCATCGGGCGCTGTTTCGCCCATGGAGGCATCGTGACGAGATCAACCCGCTGACGATCTGTCACGCTTTCCCTGCCGGCAGGCTTCGTGATCGAGGACGAGATCGCCCGCAACGCCGAACTCGCCGCCCGCATGGCGTCGGCGAAGTTCGCCAGCACCTGGGGCAGCCCGTGAGCTGGCTCGGTCGCAACCCGAACGCGAAGCCGGATTACACCTCGCTCGAGATCCAGACGAGCGCCTCGACGCTGCCGATCCCGATCGTCTACGGCCAGAACAAGCTCGCGGCCAACGTGTTGTGGTTCGCGAACTTCCGCGCTCGCGCCGGGCTCGGGGCGGCAAGGGTTCAGGCGGCAAGGGCGGCATGTTCGGCGGCTCCAGCGCCGCGGATTCCTATACCTATTACGCCGACCTCATCATGGGTCTTTGCGAAGGCCCGATTGCCTCGATCGGCTTCGGTCTACAAGAATCAGTCGATCTATCTCTTGTGGCAACTCGGGCTCGGCAATTACAACGGAACGACGCCGCAGACGACCTGGCCTTATCTCGAGGCGATCTACCCTTACAACGCGCTGGCCTATCAGGGGACGGCCTATATCTGGGGGGCCGGCTACAATCTTGGCGACACCGCCTCGATCGGCAACCACAATTTCGAGGTCTTGGGCGTCCTCGCCGGCTCCGGCGCCAACGGCTCCGACGCCGACCCGGCGCAGGTGATTTACGACTTTTTGACCAACGCTCAATATGGCGCGGGCTTCCCCGCGGCCAGCATCAACGGAACGTCGCTGTTCGGCTCGGGCGGCGACGGATCCTTGCAGAGTTATTGCAGGGCGATGGGTATCGCCATCTCGCCCGTCCTCGACAGCCAGGAGGCCGCCAACTCGATTCTCACCCGCTGGCTGCAACTCCTGAACTGCGCCGCGGTCTGGAGCGGCGGGGAGCTGAAATTCATTCCCTACGGCGACACCGCGATCGCCGCGGGCGCCTCGACCACCTACCAGTCGCAGTTCTCTATTCCCGTCCCCGTCCCGCTCTCGAGCGGCGGAGTTCCGGCCTTGGTCACGGCCTGCTCCGCTGCGGCGTTCGTCAGCGACGGCGGCGTCGTCTACGCCTTTTCCAATATCCCCTTCGTCTTCATCGGCGCCGCTTTCCCGACCGCCGCCGGAACCTACGGCATGATGACGCCGGGGCAATACGTCTTCGCCGTCGCCGACGAGGGAAAGCCGGTCGTCGTCACCTTCACAGCCCAGAACCTCACCAGCTATGCCCCCAACCTGACGCCAGTCTATACGCTGACCGACGCCGATTTCGTGGACCAGAAGGGCAACAAAGATCCGGTGCAAGTCGAGCGCGTCGACATCTATTCCTTGCCCACCATTCAGAGAATCGAGGTCTCGAATTGCACTAATCAATATGCCGCCATGCCTGTCGAAGTTCGAGATCAGGGCCAGATCGAGATCTTCGGCCCCCGCGTCGGCCCGACCATCGCAGCGCACGAGATTTGCGACCCCTACATCATCGGTCCGGTCGTCGCCCAGGCTATCTTGCAGCGCGAGCTTTATGTCCGCACCAAGTTCACCTTCAAGCTGTCATGGGAGTATTGCCTCCTCGACCCGATGGACGTCGTGACGATCACGGATGCGAACCTCGGCCTGTCGAATTATCCGGTCCGTATCATCGAGATCGAGGAGGACGATAAGGGCCTGCTCGCCTTCACTTGTGAGGAGCTCGTAACCGGCGTCTCGACGCCGGCCTTCTATCCGAGCGCTGCGACGAGCGGCTATCAGCAGAATCAGGGCGTCCCCGCGGTCCCCGTCAACACGCCGTTCATCTACCAGCCGCCGCTATCGGCGACGGGCGGCGTCGCGCAAATCTGGGTCGGCGCCTCGGGCGCGAATTACGGCTCCTCGACCCAATGGGGCGGGGCGAACGTCTATGTCTCGGTCGACGGCGTGACCTACACGCAAATCGCCACGATCACGCAGGCGATGCGTCAGGGTTTGTTGACCGCGGCGCTGCCGCTGGCCTCCGGCTGGGATTCCAACGACACGCTGGCGGTGAGCCTCGTCGAAAGCGGCGGGACGCTGGGGGGCACGTCCCAGGCGGCGGCCGAGCAGGGCGCGACCGTTTCGCTGGTCGACAGCGAACTCCTCGGCTACGAAACCGCGACGCTGACCGGGGCCAGCGCTTACAACCTGACCGGGCTCGCGCGCGGACTTTCGGGAACGCCTCCCGCCTATCATTCGACCGGCGCGGCGTTTTCCCGAATCGACAGCGCGGTCATTCAATACAATCTGCCGGCGAACCTTGTCGGAAGGACGCTCTATTTCAAGTTTCCGTCGTTCAATATCTTCGGCGGCGCCATGCAAGACCTTTCGGACTGCGCCGTCTACACCTATACGCCGACGCTGGCCTCGTCTTCCTCGGGTGGGTCGTCGACGAGCGGCGCGTCCGACCCGATCGCGGCGCAGATCGCCAGCGGGTTCGCCCTCGATCTCGGCGGGGTCGTCGCCGGTCCGACGCTCGCCGACGATTTCGGCCTTGTCGGATCGCCCATCGTCGGTTCGGTCGATTGCGGACCGGTCCCGCCCGTCGCCCATCCGATCGCCGTTCAGTTGCTCAGCGGCTTAGCGGTCACGCTCGGGGCGACGACGACTTACCCGACCGTCAACGACGACTTCGGCTCGGTCGCCGACCCCGTCGTCGACGCCATCAGCCTCGGCGCGACGCCGTAACCGGCATGTCATCCCCGCGAAAGCGGGACCCGACCGTCGCCGTCCTTTGACACTGGATCCCCGCCATAGGCCCGTCGAGAGACGGCGGTCCTTTTTTTGTGGACGTCCTATGCGGGGATGACAGGACAGGAGCCCCTATGTCCGAACAACTGCAACTCCGCCGCGGAACCCTGGCGCAGGTCGCCGCCTTCACGCCCCAACAGGGCGAGGTCGTGGTCGACACGACCTACAACAAGCTTCACGTCGGCGACGGCTCGACCGCCGGCGGCTGGGCAGGCGCAATGGCGCAACGGGCGGCGGTCGGCAACGCCGCGTACACCGCGCTTTCGACCGACCGGATCGTCGCCTACACGGCGCTTTCGGCGGCCGAGACCGTGACCCTGCCGGCGGCGGCGTCTTTCCCGGTCGGCGAGCGGCTCCTCATCATCGACGAGTTGGGTCTCTGCTCGATGACGAACACGATCACCGTCACGCGCGCCAGCGCGGACACGATCAACGGCCAGGCGTCGCTGGCGATCAATGTCGCTTACGGCTTCCTCGCGCTCGAGAGCAACGGATCGAACGCCTGGACAATCACCGACAGCTTCCTCGCCGCGCAGGCGCCAAATGGCGCGTCCATGCAGTTTGCGGTGCTCGAAACGCTTGTCACGGGCATGAGCGGCGCGACCGTCGTCGGCCCGTCGATCCCGGCCAACTGCATCGTCTTTGCAGTCGGCGCGCGCGTCGTGACGGCGATCACCGGGGCGACGAGCTTCAGCGTCGGCGACCAATCGGGCTTCGGCGACTTTGGCGCAAGCGCATCGCGCTTCGGTTCGGGTCTCAACATCGCCGCGGGCTCGACGAATTACGGTCTGATCGGTCCGAGCGGGATCTATTCGGCGACGCCGCTCGTCCTGACGGCGGCGGGCGGCAATTTCACTGCCGGCGCCGTCCGCCTGTCGATCCACCTCGCCTTCATGAACCCGTCGGCCTCGTAAGGACCCTCGACATGATGCACGGACTGAAACGCGTCGGCGGCGCGGCGCTGGCGCTCGCCCTGATCGCTTGCGCCGCGGATGCTCAGACCTATCGCGACTCGGGCGGCTCGATCGTGCCTGGCGTCATGCCGCTGCCATACGCCTATACGCCCTTGCCGCCAGGGCAGCACAACGTCGCGCCGACCAGCGCAACGGCGCTCACGGTCCCGGCTGGCGCGCGCCTTGCGACGGTCTGCGCGTCGGCCGCGACTGCGAAATACACCACAGACGGCGTCACGACTCCGACCGGCAGCGTCGGCCAACCTCTCCCGGCCGGCTCCTGCGTCTCGTTGTCCGGACCAGCGGTGATCGCCAACTTTCTCGTCTTTTCGGCGTCGGGCACGCTGGACGTGGAATATTTTCAGTGAACTCGCCGACGGTCTGACCTCGCGCCTTGTACGCGTCGCCCGGCCCGTCCCCGAGTTTGGCCCGGGGATCGGCGATCGCGGGCACGGACGCGTTGCCCTCCGTTTCGCGCTGGCGATCGTTTTCGCGGCCGCGCTGATCCCGACCTGAATCCCGCGCCGGGGAATCCACCTCAACTCGCACCGCCCTTCACGCTGGCTCCCCGCTTTCGCGGGATGGCAAGCTCCTACGAGGAAATCGGTATGTCCCTACCCTCGCTGAAATGGGCCGCAAGCCCGAACTTCCGCGCCGGCCGAGCCGGCCAGAAGCTTGACCTGATCGTCGTGCACCGCTGCGAAGGCTCAGGCCCGGGCACGGTCGCCTATTTCCAGACCCGCGCGGCCGACGTGTCGGCGCAATTCGTCGTCGGCGAAAAAGGCGCGTGGATCACGCAGATGGTTCACGTGGCAGACACCGCCTGGCACGCATGCGCCTTCAACGGCCGCTCCGTTGGCATCGAGCCGGCCGGATACTCCAAGGACGGCTTCGACGACGGGCTGCTTTCGACGCTTGCTGAACTCGTCGCCTATCTCTGCCACTACCTGCAGATCCCTGTGCGACACGCGCGCGGCGGGGTCGGGCCGGGGGTCGAATTGCACTGGGGCCTCGGCAGGGCCGGCGGCGGCCATTCCGACCCCTCGACCGATCCGAACTGGATCCCCGATGTCTTTCTCCCAAAGGTGCAGGCCGCCTACCACAAGGCCGACTTCGATCCGAACTGGCTGCACCAGGTCGACGAGGGCCTGGCGCCATGCCGCCTGTCCCCGCCTGCGTCGCCTCGAGCCGAGGTCGATGACCGCGGCCCGTCCCCGGGCTTGACCCGGGCGTCAGCGAATGCGGCCATAGGGGCCGCGCCCGCGGTCGCGCCGCTAGCCGGCGCGCCGAAAAGAGGCGTCGGATTCGACCCTTCGACCGTGCTCGGCGTGCAGAAGGCGCTGAACGCGCTGGGCGCGCGGCTTCACGAGGATGGCGACCTCGGCCCCGCAACCGTCGATGCGATCAAGGCTTTCCAGCGCCGTTCCCACCTCGAGGTCGACGGCGTCGTGGGACCGGCGACGCAGAAGGCGATCCTCAAGGATCTTTCCGGTGACTGACAGGACCGCATTCCACCTGACCCCCGCCACGCGCGACGCGGTCGAGCGGCGCTTCAGTGACGAAGACCTGTCCCTGTCGCCGGCGCTGGGCCTCGCGCGAACCACACGCTCGATCTCGCCCGAATCCGCAGACTTGGCGGGAGCCGTTCATGGAGGCCGAAAAAATGACTCTGCATCCGAGCGCCGCCGCGCCCGCTGCGCCAGATCCCGCGCGCGCCCTCGGGGAGGCGGTACAGATGGCGTTGGCGTCTTCCCATGCCCGCCGGCTCGACACCGCCGTCCAGTCGGCGCTGAACGGCTTCGCTGACGCCTTCGCCGCGCTGGTCGTCTACGCCAGCATCCGCAATGCTGAACTCGCCGACGCGCTCAAGCGCATCGCCGCGCTCGAGGCGCGCGAGACGACCCGCATTCCCTCTGACCCGTAGTCCTCCGCCGCGCGCCGACGTCCGCCCGCGCGCGGTCCTTTCCCCCAAAGCGTGGCCCTAACTTCCAAGGAAAATCCAATGTCCGCTTCCGACACCGCCATCGCGGTGGCGCCGATCCTCGACGCCCTGCAGCCGCTCGTCACCGCCGCCGTCTCCGCTGCTGTCGCGGGAATCGTCGGCATCGCCGTCGCGCTCTACAACTCATGGAAATGGCGGGCGTCCACCATCGACGCCGCGCATGACGCCGTCTACGCGAAGGCGGTTGGCGCCGAGGCGGCGAAGATCGTGGCCGGCGCGATCACGACCGAGTTCGGCAACGCCCAGGTCAACCTGAATTCTCCGGTCATCACCGCCGCCGTCAACAACGTCCTCGGCTCCAAGGCTGCGAACGTCCAGGCGGCGCTCGTCGCGGTTGGCGCGACCCCCGACGCGATCGCGTCGGACGTGCTCGCCGAGGTCGGCAAGGCGCAAGCCAGGATCGTCGGAGGAGCGCCTATCGTGTCCGCCGGCGCGATCTCGACGCCGGGGGCTGCGCCGGCCGCCGCTCCCACGACCTGACGGCCATGCTCTCCCACTCCGAGCTCGCCGTCCTCGCCGCCCGTTCCTACTGCGGCCCGCAGTCCGGCCATGTCGCGCTCGACGTGCGCTACGATCTCATCCCGCGCGAGGGCGAAGTCATCGTCGTCATGCCGGGCACGCATCCGGCCGACGCGCTTGACTGGCTGCGCGATCTCCGCGCGTGGCCGGCGGTCGTCGGGCCGATCGGCCCGGTGCATTCCGGCTTCGGCAAGGGCGCGGCGGCCTTGTGGCCGGAGCTGGAGCGCGACCTGCCGCCCTACGGCCTGATCACCTACACCGGCCATTCGCTCGGCGGCGCGCTGGCGCAGGGGCTCGCCGCGATCCACGCCCAGCGATGGCGGGACGTTCGGTTCCGCGTCGTGACCTTTGGCGCGCCCCGGATCGGGTTTCTCAACCCATGGTTCGGTCGTCTGGCGCGCTCCGGTTTGGAGGCGGCCGAATACCAGCGGACCGGCGACATCGTCCCCGACGTGCCGCTCCGCCCCCTCTACCGCCACCCGACGAGGCCGACCGCGATCGGCGCCAGCGTCGGGGATTTCGTCAAAAACCATGCGATCGCGCGCTATGCGGCGGACCTCGCCGCGCTGAACCTTTGAGGAAATTCACGATGAAAGTTTCCGTCGCCGCCGCCCCCCGGATCAAGTCCGAGGTTTTCGCCGCTTCGCTCTTCGGCCTCGCCTTCGCCTTCGGCCTCGCCGGCTGTTCGGCGACCGGGTCGCTCACGCCGCAGGCCTCGATTGACATTACCACCGCCTACAATGTGCTCTGCGCCGGCGTCCCGGCGCTTGGGCCGACAGTCGCCAAGCTCAATGCGCAATTGCAGGCCGATTACGCCACGGCTGAGCAGATCTGCTCCACCGGCGCGCCGACCAACGCGGTCAACGCCGGCCTCGACGTTGTCGCCGCCTACACGGCGCTGGCCCAGTACGTCCCGGCTGCGAAGTGATCGTCGCGCCGACCAAGATCACGGCGCGGCGCGGCGTGGTCAAGGCCGACGCCCCGGTACGGCGATCTCTCCGCCAACGACGCGCGCCGGAGATTGAGCGATTCAGCCGGACGCGACTTTGCGATCGCCCGGCGGCGGAGATCTGGAGGTCGTCGTGTCGCCCGCAGAAAACGCGCCGTGGGGCTTCCTGGAATGGGCAGTCGCAGGCTTGGCTTCGATCGTGGCGAGCGCCACGGCATTCGTCTGGCGGCTCATGACGCGCCTCCACACGCTGGAGATCGCCGTGCGGCAACAAAGGCACGACCTCGACGCGGCTCAGTCCAACAACGAGTTAGCCATGTTTCGGCTGGCGGAACGGTTGGCGATGCTCCATGACGATCATTATCGCCTCCGGGAAACAATCGGCGCGCTCCCAAATCGCACCGACATCCATGATCTGGAACTCCGCCTCGGCGAACGTCTGGATGCGCTCGCGTCACGTTTCGATCGGGCTTTCGATCCCCGGATCTCCTAAGGTCGGTCGCCATCGGAGCTGCGCGCAGCGTCATCGATTCCACGTCGCAAAGCTTCGGGAATCCGCGTCGCCCGATCGCCGCGAATCGCCGCGACCAGAACCGTCGCGGTGACGAGCTCCCGGTCTTGGCGGACGATCCGCTGCAGAAACTCCATCGATGCGCCGCGAACTTTCGACGCCCGGGTCTCGACGTCCAGCAGGTCATCCATCAGCGCGGGGACCAGGTATTCGATCTGAAGGCTTCGGACAGCGAACACGACGCCAGCGCTCCCCGCGAGGTCGCGGTGACCGAAACCGAATCCGCGCAACCACTCTGTCCGTCCCCGCTCCAGAAAACGAAGGTACGAGGCGTGATAAACCCTGCCGGAGAAATCAGTGTCTTCGTAATAGACCCTGACGCCGATGTGTCCGATGGATTGAGCGCTCACGTGACCCGCTCCTTGTCCCGGCGTCCGCATAGTTCCTGGCTGGGCCTCGGTCAATCATCCTCCAGCGCAGGGATCGTCGCCTGACTTTGACGACTTTGACGACCGGAATCGGCGATGCTATCGGCGACGCATGCGAATTGTCTTCATGGGCGCGCCGGAGTTTGCGGTTCCGACGTTGCGAGAAATCGTCAAAAGCGGGCGCCGCGTCGTTGCGGTCTATACACGCGCGCCGAAACCCGGCGGACGTCGCGGGCTCGAGATCCGGAAAACACCAGTTCACGAGGCGGCGGAGGCGTTGGGCATCCCGGTCTATACGCCCGCTACGCTGAAGACGGAGACGGCCCAGGAAGCCTTCCGAAGCCACGCGGCGGATGTCGGTCTCGTCATCGCTTACGGCTTGTTGCTGCCGCCGCCGATTCTGGCGACGCCGAAGTTTGGTTGCCTGAACCTGCACGCCTCGCTTCTGCCGCGATGGCGCGGCGCCGCACCGATCCAACGGGCGATCATGGCCGGCGATCCCGAGACCGGCGTCGACCTGATGCGGATGGAGGCGGGATTGGACACCGGGCCGGTGGCGTTGCGCGAAGTCGTCCCGATCCGATCGGATGACACCGCGGGAGACCTGACCCATCGTCTGGCGCAAATTGCGGCGGGGCTTGCGGTCCGGGGCCTCGCCGCCCTCGAGGCCGGAAGCCTGGTATTCCATGAGCAGACGAGCGCCGACGCCTGCTACGCGCACAAGATCGACAAGAGCGAGACCGAAATCGACTGGTCGCGGGACGCCGAGGCGGTTCGCAACCACATCCATGGTCTGTCGCCCGCGCCCGGCGCCTTCTCCACCCTGGCCATCCGCGGCGCAGTCGAGCGGATCAAGATCCTGCGCGCCGAAACAGCGCGCGTCGACGGCCCGGCAGGGACAGTCCTCGACGAAACGATGACGGTCGCATGCGGCAAGGGCGCAATCCGCGTCCTGGAAGGGCAGCGGGCTGGGCGCACGGCGGTATCCGGCAGCGAACTTATGCGTCGCGAATCTGTTCCGGTCGGAGCTGCGTTCACGCCGTTCGGAGCGTCATCAACTGAGACTTGATCGCAGCTTGAAGTTCTTCCTTGCTGGACTCTGCGGCCCGCAAAATCTGGCCCGCGCGAAAGAAGTCGAGCAGACCAAACTGTTCGACCCTCGGGCGAATGAGGATGTCGGGCGGCCGGCGCTTGATCTTCTGCGCGGTGATGGCGCCCTGCATGATCTGTGCTGCGCCGAACATCGATTCGAGCGGTGTCGGCGCACGGCGCCGGCGCGATCGCCCGCCGAAAGTGACGTCGATCGCGATCACGATGTCGGCGAGATCGAAGAGGTGATCGTACGGCAAGGGATTCACCGCGCCGCCATCGATCAGCAAACCGCCATCGCTCTCCACCGGACGAAACAGTCCTGGAATGGCCATCGAGCCCGCGACGGCGGCCGTCAACGAGCCTGACTGAAAAACCGCTTCGTTGCGGTCCGAATAGTTCGTCGCAACGACGATGGTCCTGATCGCAAGATCCTCGAACGAATCCGGTACGGCGGAGGGCCAGAACAACTCGAGGAAGATCTCCGGATCGAGCAAGACCGGATTGCCGCGCCCGCGCAGCACCAGCTCGGCGAACCGACCAACTCTCGCCCGAAGCAGCTTCCCCATGACGTTCGATCGGTTTCGCAGGACTTTCAAGACATGGGCGCGAATGTCGTGCGCCTCCAGTCCGGCGGCGTAGGCGGCGCCGATAACCGCGCCCATCGAGGTCCCTGCAATGGCGACCGGGCGAATTCCCAGTTCGTCCAGCGCTTCCAGTGCGGCGACATGGGCGATACCGCGGGCGCCCCCGCTGCCGAGCGCGATGGCGACCGACGGAGGCTGCACGCTCAACGTAGGATTGCGCGTCATCGTCAAGGGCTGGCCTCGCGTTCGCGGGCGACGGCGCGCCAACCGATGTCTCTGCGGCAGAACCCTTCGGGCCAGTCGATGCGGTCGACTGCGGCATACGCCCTTTCCCGCGCTTCGCCGACTGTGCGGCCGACCGCGGTCACGGCCAGCACCCGGCCGCCGTCCGCGACAAGCGCGTCGCCCTCCTGCCGTGTGCCGCCCTGCAAAACCGAGACGCCTGGAACCCGTTCGGCGTCCTCTATGCCAACAATCCGCGTGCCCCTCAGGGGCTCGCCCGGGTAGCCGCGCGCAGCCATGACGACCGTCAAAGCGGCGTCGGCTTTGAACCTTGGCGACACGCCTGGCAAGGCGCCCTTCGCGCAAGCTTCGAGCAACGGCAAGAGGTCGTCGGCCAGGCGCTCGAGGATCACTTCCGCCTCCGGGTCGCCGAATCGGACGTTGAACTCGATGAGTTTCGGCCCGTCCTTCCCGATCATCAGACCGACGAAGAGCACGCCTCGAAATGGCGTTCCTCGTGCGGCCATCCCATGCACCGTAGGCATGACGATCTCGCGCATCACCCGATCGCTGATCTCAGGCGTCATGATCGGCGTGCGGCGAATAGGCGCCCATGCCGCCGGTGTTCGGCCCGGTGTCCCCCTCCCCGACGCGCTTGTGGTCCTGCGCGCTCGCGAACGGCGCGGCGGCGACGCCGTCGCAGAGAGCGAAGAAGGACACTTCTTCGCCATCGAGGAATTCCTCGACAACGACCTCGCCCCCTGCGCTTCCCGACTCGGACAGCAACGCATCGACCGCCGCTTCCGCCTCTTCGATCGTCGATGCGACAATCACGCCTTTGCCGGCAGCCAATCCGTCAGCCTTGACCACGATTGGCGCGCCACGGTCTCGAATGTAGGCTTTGGCGTCGTCGCGGCTTCGGAATCGGCGATACGCGGCGGTCGGAACGCCAAACTCGCGGCAAAAATCCTTGGCGAAGCCCTTCGAACCCTCAAGCTGTGCGGCGGCGCGAGACGGCCCGAAACAGGCAACCCCCTCCTTCCCGAGGTCGTCGACGATTCCCGCCACCAGGGGCGCCTCCGGGCCGACCACGACAAGATCAATGGCTTCCTGCCTGCACAGCGCAACGATTTGCGCATTGTTCGAGAGGTCGACCGGACGGGTGGCGGCCAAGGCCGCGCATCCGGGATTTCCGGGCGCAACCACCAGCTTTCCGATCCTGGGCGATCGCGCGCAAGCGCGAGCCAGCGCGTGCTCACGTCCGCCAGACCCGAGAATCAAGACATTCATCCAAACATTCCACATCGATTGACGGCGTTACAAAACGGACGCAAGCGCACAAACTGACCGGGTCAGGGCTCCCGAGCAAGCCTTTGGCGTCCACTCGCCTGTAGTAAAGAGCACGCCGCCCTGCCGCCTTGCGCCGACACGTCGCTGCGTAGCATTGTCTGTCGAGATGGTTTCCCCGAGCAGGCCGCCAACCCATGAAAGCCTTCGCCGTCACCGCAAATAGCAGATGGGCCGCTTTGCCGAGCCACCTAGCGTGGCTCAATCGGCAGGCCGAAGCGCTTTTCGCCTTTTACGAACGGAACCTCATCAATCCGCTCGGAGGATTCTACGACCTCGATGACGTCGGGCGACCCGCGGCGCCCGGTTATGGCGCCGGGGGAACGCCCGCGCGCTACCTCTTCGCGACGACCCGAATCGTTCACGCCTACTCGATCGCCCATCTCATGGGCCGCCCCGGCGCCGATGTCATCGTCGACCACGGAATGGATTTCCTGTGGAACGGCCATCGCGATCAGGAGCACGGCGGGTTTTTTTGGGGGGTCGGCTATGGCGGTCCGTCGGACGGCGTCAAGCAGGCCTATGGTCACGCCTTCGTCCTTCTCGCCGCCTCGAGCGCGAAGGTTGCGGGACACCCTGACGCCGAGCGCCTCCTCGCCGACGTCTCGACGGTCATTCGGGACCGGTTCTGGGAGGAGCCGTTCGGGGCCGTCGCAGAAGAGTTCACGAGGGACTGGCGCGCCTTCGATTCCTACCGCGGTCAGAACTCCAACATGCATTTGACCGAAGCGCTGATGGCGGCGTTCGAAGCAACGAACGATTCGACCTATCTTCGCATGGCCGAGCGGGTCGCGGAGCGCATCATTGGCGCGAACGCCGCCGCGAACAATTGGCGCCTGCCCGAGCACTTCACCTCGGATTGGCGTGTCGACAAGGACTATGCGGGCAGCCCGATGTTTCGGCCCTACGGCACGACGCCCGGTCACTCGTTGGAATGGTCGCGGTTGCTGCTCCAGCTCTGGGAGCTTGGAGGACGAAAGCTCGACTGGCTGCCGGACGCCTCCAGGTCGCTTTTTGCACGCGCCGTGGCTGACGCCTGGGATCGCGCCGCCGGCGGCTTTTATTACACGCTCGACTGGGACGGTCAGCCCAGAATCCGCGATCGGTACTGGTGGCCCTGTTGCGAAGGGATCGGCGCGGCCGCGTTCCTCAGCGCAATCTTCGGTGATTCGCAGTACGAGGACTGGTATCGTCGGATTTGGAGCTTTGTCGCAACCCGCTTCATCGACCGCGAGAACGGCGGCTGGCGAGCCCAAGTGGATGACGCGCTTCGGCCGAATTCCGATCCATTCTTCGGAAAAGTGGATATTTATCACTCGTTGCAGGCCTGTCTCATCCCGACGCTGCCGACGAGCGGCAGCATAACAAGAGGCCTGGTCGAACGCGCCGACCGGACGGCCAACTCCGCGGCTTGATTTTTTCCCGAGAATCCGCCACTCGCAGGCGCCCGCGCAATCGCGGGGAACCTGGGGCCGGGACGTTAACCGCACGTTTATGCGATCGTTCCAAAATTGACGACGACCGACGTTTGTTTGGACGCCTCGCAGGGGAAGGCATGACGATTTCGACGTTCCATCGCTGCGCGCTGCTTGCGCCTCTGGCAACCGTGCTCGTCGTCGCCGCGGCTGGCGCG
This sequence comes from uncultured Alphaproteobacteria bacterium, assembly GCA_963724785.1. Classification (GTDB taxonomy): domain Bacteria; phylum Pseudomonadota; class Alphaproteobacteria; order Rhizobiales; family Beijerinckiaceae; genus Roseiarcus. The sequence goes on from CAVRWC010000003.1 coordinate 246,802, forward strand.
CCTTACGCTCGAGAAGCCAGCACGTTCGTGATTGCCGCGGCCTCGGGTTACGGGGTCGAGGATTGTCTGGCCGAGGGGGGCGAATGCGGGCGTGTCGTCGCTGACGCCTGGTGCGAGGCGCACGGCCGTGGCGAAGCGCTGAGGTTTGGCCGCTCTGAAGGCGACGGCGGCGCGAACAGCCAGCCGCCAGAGTTGCGACCGTACTTCATCACCTGCGGCGAATAACCGCGGCTAGCGCAGGTAGTCTGCGCATTTTTGGACGTCTCCCGATGCTCCTCCCCAAGGCTGGATCGGCACGGTCGATGTCGAGTTCTTCGGAGAACCTTCGACCAATTTATCGCTGTACGTCATGTAGACAAGAATATTTCTTTTGGGATCGCATCCCCTGACGATCTGCATTTTCTTGAAGAAAAGTGAGCGTCGCTCGCTGAAAACGACATCGCCTTGCGAAAATTTGTCCTTGAATTTGATCGGACCATACTGCCGGCAGGCAAGCGAAATGTCCGACGTCTGCTCCGCCAACCCCAGCGCTCCCGTCAGCCCTCCTTTCTCGGATGTCGTATAATGGCAGGCGACACCTTCGACCACCGGATCGTCGACTCCGTATACGGCAAGCTTGTCGTTCGGGGTCAGCAGTTTGAACGTGGTGGACTTCCGAAAAATCAGATCCGGATCGAGCGAATTCTGCGAAGACAGGCGAAACTGCGAGCAAGGTCGCCAGAGCGGCGGCCGTTCGCTTGAATGAGGTTAGCAAGGCTGTGGACCCCCAGAACTATGAGACCGCCAACATAGGAAGCCTGCGCCGCCCCGCCAAGGAAGACGGGGCGGCTCTTTTTTTGTCCATTTTTAACATTGTAATAATGTCTATTAGGAGCGCCGCACGCACCTTGCCGCTGGCGCAACGGCGCGTTGGCGGGCATAGTGAGCGCCGGGCGGCCGCGGGGGGACATGCGCCTTTCAGGCCGCTGCATCCAGGAACGACGGGGCTCGCTTGCCAGGACGATTTACGACGGTTGTCCCCTCGGACGACCGCGCCTCGAAGCGCCTCGACGCATGGACGCAGGGCTACGCCCCGCTTCCCGGAATTCCTGACGAGTTCGTCGACGCAGAAGGCCGCCACCGGCCTCATTGGCGCCGCATGCTGTCCGCCTTCGCGGCTTTCGATCCAAGCGATATGCGGCAGCGGTTTGCCGCGGCGGACCGCCGTATCCGCAATCGCGGTCTCTCCTACCGCGTCGCCGGCGAGAAAGACGAGCGCGACTGGCCGATCGGTCGGATGCCTTTGCTGATCACCGAAGCCGAGTGGCGGCAGATCGCGGAAGGCGTGTCTCAACGCGCGGAGTTGCTGGAGCGCGTGCTCGCAGACGTCTATGGCGTCGGAGGCCTGATCGCGAGCGGCGCCCTTCCCGCCGCAGCGATCACCGGTTCGATGGACTATGTTCCTGGCATGCGCAGCGTGAAGCCTCCGGGCGGACGGTGGCTGCGCCTCTATGCTGTCGATATTGGCAGAGGCCCCGATGGCGCATGGTGGGTGTTGGGCGACCGCACGCAAGCGCCGTCGGGATGCGGCTACGCTCTGGAGAACCGCTTGGTCGTCTCGCAGGCGTTTTCGGACCTCTATTCGCAACTGAACGTTCAGCGGCTTGCGCCGTTTTTCCGCTCCCTGGGCGCCGGTCTAAGGTCGGCCGGCCAGCGGAGCGACCCTCGGATCGCAATTCTGAGCCCGGGACCGTTGAGCCTGACCTACTCCGAGCAGGCCTACCTCGCCCGTTACCTCGGCTTCTTGCTGGTCGAGGGCGACGATCTCGTCATGCGCGAAGGACGCATTTTCGTCCGGACCATCGCCGGCCTGAAGCGCTGCGACGTCATCTGGCGCCACATTGACGCCGACTGGTGCGACCCGCTCGAGTTGAACGCCTCGTCGCGTATCGGCGTCCCGGGAATGATCGAGGCCATCCGACAGGACGGCGTAGCGGTCGAAAACATGCCGGGAACCGGTTTCATCGAATCGCGGGCGATGCTCGCCTTCCTCCCGGCGCTGGCGCGCGAACTGCTTGGACAGGACCTTTTGATGCCGAACACCGCAACCTGGTGGTGCGGTCAGCCCAAGGAGCGCGAGCGGGTCCTCGACGAGTTCGACTCGGTATCAATCGCGCCGGCGTTCGGCGCCGACCCCCCTGCAATGAAGGGGCGCTCAAGCGTTATCGGCGGGGAATTGTCAGCCCGCGAGAAGGCGCTGCTGCGCGATGCGATCGCTGCGCGCGGCATGGACTATGTCGGACAGGAGGTGGTGCGCCTGTCGACCACGCCGCGATGGGTCGAGGATGGCCTCGAGCCCCGGCCCTTCGTATTGCGCGTCTATTGCGCGGCGACGCCAAAAGGCTGGCGTGTGATGCCCGGCGGCTTCTGTCGCATTTCCGACCGTGCCGACGCGCGCGCCGTTTCGATGGGCGACGGCGTCGAGTCCGCCGACGTCTGGGTGCTCGCCGACAGCCCGGTCGAGGCCTCGAGCCTGCTTCCGAACCCGGACAGCGTGCGGATCACGCGGCTGCTCGGCAATCTGCCGAGCCGGGCCGCCGACAACCTGTTCTGGTTCGGACGCTACCTGGAGCGGGCGGAAGCGACACTGCGGGTTGTGAGATGCCTTGCGGCGCGCTCGGTCGATCCGGACGCTCCCGCGCGCGTCGGCCGTCAGGCGCTCGACCGGCTGATGGGCGTCCTGGTCGGCTGGGGCGCCGTGGACGCGACGGCCCTGAAGGAGGGCGCCGCCGAAGCCAGCGCCCAGGGCCTGCGGGATTCGAACCACTACGGCTCGGCGCTGTCGCTGGCGCGCTCGGCGCGCACGTCCGCGTCGGTCATCCGTGAGCGTTTGACGTACAAGACGTGGGAGCTTATCGGCCGCCTGGAAAGCGCGATCGATCCGGCTCCCGACCGCCGGCTCTCAGCCGGCGAGATCGTCGACCTGACGGAAGAGGGCTTGACGGTGATCGCCGCCTTGTCGGGATTGTTCGACGAAAACTTCAACCGCGGCGCGGGCTGGGTGTTCTACGTGATGGGACGCTGCGTCGAGCGCGGCGCAAACACCTGCAGGCTCTTGCGCCAGTTCGCCGGAAACGATGCGACGGAGCACACGCTGGGCGTCATGCTCGATCTGATCGATTCGCAGATCACCTACAGCTCCCGCTATCTGGTCGGCGTCGCGCTGGCGCCGGTGCGCGATATGGCGCTTCTCGATCCGTTCAATCCCCGATCGGTCGTCTTCCAGGTCAATCGAATCGACGAGGGCATTGCAACGCTGCCGGTGCTGAGGCGCGACGGCATCCTGGAGGAGCCTCGCAGGCTCACCACGTCGCTTTGCGCCGAGTTGACCACGGAGCGGGCGGAGACCTTGGACGACTCGGGAATTCTGGCGATCGAACAGCGCCTGCTGGCGCTGGGGAACGCGATCGCGACCCGATATTTCCTGCAAGGCGCCGGCCACGGCCGGGCGGAAAAGGTCACGGGTCTCGCGTGAACTACAACGTCACCCACATCACGCGCTACATCTACGGCGCCACCGTCGAGCTGACGACCGGCGTTCTGCGCCTCAAACCCGTCTCGCGCGACGGTCAGCTCCTCGAACGCTTCAGCGTCAAGACCGATCCCCCTTGCCTGCCGCCGACTGAACGGACCGACGCATTCGGCAATGCGGTGCTAAGCCTCAGGATCGAGAAACCGCATCGCGAGTTGACCGTGGAGGCGGCGTCCCGCGTGCGCGTCGAACGTGAGGTCGTCCTTGAGATGTCGCCCCCATGGGAATCGGTCGCCGCCGAGGCGCTGATCGTTCCGTCTCTGGCTTACGACAGTCCGGCGATCGGTCTCTTTCCTTCTCGCGCCGTGTCACTTTTCGACCAGGCGACGGCATACGCGCGCGCGAGTTTCACGCAGCGGCGGCCGGTCTACGAGGCGGCGATGGACCTGGCGCGCCGGATCCGAGCCGATTTCGTCTACGATCCCGAAGCCACCAAAGTGAGCACGCCCGCGCATGTCGCCTTTGCCCACCGCCACGGCGTCTGTCAGGATTTCGCCCACATCATGATCGCCGCCTTGCGTGGCCTCGGGCTGCCGGCCCTCTACGTCAGCGGTTATATCCGCACCATACCCCCGCCGGGCAAGCAGCGACTCGCCGGCGCCGACGCCTCCCACGCCTGGGTCTCGCTGTGGTGCGGCGCCTCGATGGGTTGGATGGATTTCGATCCGACCAATGCGATCGCCATCCAGAACGATCATGTCGAGGTCGCCAGAGGGCGCGACTATTCCGACGCCTCGCCGATCGAGAGCATGGTCCTTTCGTCCGGAAGCCACCAGCTCGAGGTCGAGGTGGACGTCCTTCCGATCTGACGGCCAATCGCTGGCGGCGCGTGAGCGGACGTGCTTAAACGCCGTCGCGCCAAAAAGGGACCCAGCACAATGGCCGCTCACTCCATCCCCCATTTCCACAACTCGCCCGGGGTTCCCGCCATTAGGGTCCGGGTGAAAGAGTTCATGTGTACCGGCACCAAACCGCCCTTCGATCACCCGCACATCTTTATCGACATGGGTTCGGACAACGAGGCGATCTGCTCCTATTGCTCGACCCGCTTCATCTACGACGGCGGGCTCGCAGAAGTCTGCTCGCCGCCCGAATGCGAGCTCAAAGCGGCGGCCTGAACGCGTGGCGGGGCGCGCCATCATCGCCGGCGCCGGCGTCGGGGGCCTGGCGACGGCCCTGGCTCTGTCGCAAGCAGGCCTCCACGTCACCGTTTGCGAGCGGGCCGAGGCGCTCGAGGAATTCGGCGCCGGGCTGCAGCTCACCCCGAATGCGACGCGTGTCCTCGCGAGGCTCGGCGCGCTAGACGAGGTGCGCGAGACCGCCATGGTTCCCGACGCGGTCGTCGCCTTGCGCGGCAGAGACGACGCGGTCCTCATGCGCCTTTCGCTCGATGGCGCCGAACGTCGCTGGGGCGCGCCCTATCTGGCCATGCATCGCGCCGACCTGCAGCAGGCTCTGGCGCGAATCGCCGCGCGTCGCGATACGATACGCCTCGATCTGGGATCGACCGTCACGGCGGTCGCGACCGACGGCGGGGCTGTGGCCATCGAACGGACGCACGGCTCGGCGGCCATCCAAGACACCGCCGATCTGCTGGTCGGCGCCGACGGCCTTCGATCGAAGGTCCGCGAAAAGTTCGCGACCGGCCGCGACGACGGCCCCGATTTTTCCGGCCGTGTCGCGTTTCGCGCCACGATTCCCGCAAACTTCCTGGATTCCCGCTGGACGGAGGCGCACGTCGTGCTGCGGCTCGGGCCCAACGCGCATCTGGTCCATTACCCGCTGCGCAATGCGTCGATCGTCAATGTCGTCGCTGTGATCGAAGACACCTGGCGCGGAGGCGAGACCGAGCATCCATGGGACGGCGTCGCCGACCGGCCGGCGCTCGATCGCGCGTTCGCCGGCTGGTCCGCATCGACGCGCAAGCTCATCGCGGCGGCGACCAACTGGCGCGCCTGGCCGCTCTACGGGCGTCCGGCGCTTGGCTCGTTCTCGCTCGGCCGCATCGCGCTCGTCGGCGACGCCGCCCATCCGATGGTCCCGTTCCTGGCGCAGGGCGCGGCGCAGGCGATCGAGGACGCGGGGGCGCTCGGGGCGGCGCTTGCGCAAACCGACGACATCCCGCAGGCGCTCGCCGCCTATTCTCGCGCCCGCGTGGCCCGGGCGACGCGCGTCCAGGTCGAGGCGGTGCGGCAAGGCCGGATCTATCACCTCAAGGGCGCGATGGCGGCGGCGCGCGACGCGACCATGCGCCTCGTCGGTCCCCAGCGCCTCGGCGCCCGCTACGACTGGCTTTATGGCGCCTGACGCTTCGCCGGCGACGCGCCCGCCCGTGTCAGGATCAGCACCATGCCGCCGGCCAGCAGGCCCCAGAAAGCGCCGCCGACGCCATAGATGGTGACGCCGGACGCCGTGACCAGAAAGGTGACGAGCGCCGCCTCGCGGTCCTGAGTGTCGGCGAGAGCATTGTGAAGCGCCGAGCCGAACGGGTTAAGCAGGGCAAGGCCGGCGACGGCCTCGACGAGGATCGGCGCGCCGGACGCGAAGGCGGTCACTGCGCCGGCGAGAAGCCCGAACGCGACATAGGTCGCCCCCGCAGTCGCTGCGGCGATCCAGCGCTTGGCGGGGTCCGGCGAGGCGTCGGGAGAGGCGCACAGCGCCGCGGTGATGGAGCTCAAGTTCACTGCGTGGCCGCCGAACGGCGCAGCCGCGAGGCTGAACGCCCCCGTCGTCCACACCATCCGCCCCGGATCGGGGCGATAGCCGTAAGCGCCGAGCACGGCGAGACCGGGTAGGTTCTGCGAGGCCATCGTCACGATGAACAGCGGCGCCGCGATTCCAACGATCGCCTCGAATGAAAAAACCGGCGCGACGAATTCCGGGCGCGGGGTGATCGTCGCCAGATCGAAGCCGGCGGCGCGGCCGCTTGCGAAGATCACCAGGCCTGCGACCAGCGCGGCGATCGGCGTCGCGTAGACCCGCCTCCAGCGGGAGACGATGAGCCACGCCAGCACGATCAGCGTCGCGGCGATCGGCGCCTCGATCAGCGCGCCGATCGGCTTGAGGCAGAGGCCGAACAGCACGCCCGCCAGCATCGCGTTGGCGAGCGGACCGGGAATCGCCGCGACCAGGCGCGCGAACGGCCGGAACAGGCCCGCCGCGACGAGGAGGAGGCCGACGACGAGAAAGGCGCCGACCGCGGCGGGAAAGCCCCCCGACGCCGCTCCCGTCGCCGCCAGGAGGGCCGCGCCGGGCGTCGACCAGGCGGCCGAGACCGGCATGCGCGAGGCGAAGCTCAGCACGATTCCGGCGATCCCCATCGCAATCGACAAGGCCATCAGGCCGGAGGCGGCCTCGGCGTCCGTCGCGCCGACCGCGGTCAGGCCCTTGAGGATGACGGCGAACGAAGAGGCGAAGCCGACAAAGGCTGTAACGACGCCCGCCGTAATCGGCTGCGCAATGGAACGTGAAGTCATCGGCGTCAGCCCAGCGGCAAATCGAATCGCGCCATCATACGGAAAACCGGCCGAGGCGGAAAACGCGCGACGATCCTGCCGCCGGAACGAGCGCTCAGAACGAGCGCGAAGCGATCCGCTCGCCGCCTCCGCGCTCCTCAGAGCAGAAACGCCAGCGCCGCCTCGCACGGCGCCTCGACCTTCAAGGCCAGAAGCGCGTCGGCCCGTGTGCGGCCGAGGTTGACCGCCGCGATCGGCTTGCCGCTGGCGGCGGCGCGCTCGGCGAAGCGATAGCCGGAATAGACCATCAGCGAGGAGCCGACGACCAGCATGGCGTCGGCGGCGTCGAGATGGGCGTAGGCCGTCTCGACCCGATCCCGCGGCACGCTTTCGCCGAAGAACACGACGTCGGGCTTCAGCACGCCGCCGCAGCGCGCGCACGGCGGGACGGCGAAGGCGGAGAAATCCGCTCCCTCGAGATCGGCGTCGCCGTCGGGCGCGTCGGTCGCCTCGAGCGCAATCCAGCAGGGGTTGAGGCGGGCGAGTTCGTCCTGGAGGTCCATCCGCGCCGAAAGGGCGCCGCAACCCATGCACCGGACCCGGTCGAGCCGTCCGTGCAGGTCGATCACCCGTTCGCTGCCCGCGGCCTGATGCAGTCGGTCGACGTTCTGAGTCAGGAGATGCTCAGCCTTGCCCAGCGCTTCGAGGCGGGCGAGCGCAAGATGTGCGGCGTTCGGCGCGGCGGCGTGAAAGCGTCGCCAGCCGATCAGGCTGCGCGCCCAATAGCGCCGGCGCGTCGCCTCGCTCTGCATAAAGGCCTGGTAGGTCACCGGCTGGGGGCGCTTCCATGCGCCGTCGGCGTCGCGATAGTCGGGTATGCCCGAAGTCGTGCTGCACCCCGCACCGGTGAGCACGAAGAGCCGCCCATGCCGGCCGATGAAGTTCTCGAGACCGCCGATCCCCGCCATGCCCGAAAGGTAGGATCGCTAAGGGCGAAGCGCCAGAGGACGCGCCCTTCGCAGGGCAGCCCGGCAGCGCCGCTACCTCTGAGCCTTCTTGACCGCCTCGAAGTCGACCTTGGCGACCTCGATCACCGCCTGGGTGCGCGACGCCACGCCGAGCTTGCGCAGCACCTCCGACACGTGCGCCTTGATCGTCGTCTCGGCGAGCTTCAACTCATGCGCGATCACCTTGTTCTGCCGCCCCTCGCGGACGAGTTCGAGCACGGCGAGTTGTTGCGGCGTCAAGTCCCGGAGCCGCTGGAGGATGCGGCTCTCCTCGGACGGGCGGGCCTCGACGGCGGCCGAGCGTGGCAGCTCTGGTTCGTACACGTCGCCCGCGAGCGCCTTGGCGATCGCTTCGGCGAGTCGCTTCTTCGATGTCGATTTCGGCACGTAGCCGGCGATGCCGAGCGAAAGCGCCTCGCGCACCACCGCCGGCTCCTCGTGGCCGGAGACCACCAGGATTGGCAGCCTGGGGCGCGACGTGCGCAGCCGGATCAGGCCGGAAAAGCCGGTCGTGCCGGGCAGCGACAGGTCGAGCAGGGCGAGTTCGAAATCGTCGTGGGCGTCGAGCACGTCGAGCGCGCCCTCTATCGAGGTCGCTTCGTAAATGTCGGCTTCTACGTCGACGAGCCGCAGGGCGCTGGTCAGCGCCTCGCGGAACAGCGGATGATCATCGACAATCAGGAAGCGGGCCATGAGCTGACGATTGCCCGAGGACAGAGGCGGCGCAAGGGAAAGATGGTCGCCGCCTTTGGCGCGGCGTCGCGAGCCTCGTCAACGATCCCGGCTCGATCGCCCGATCTCGGGCGGCGGCGGACGCGACGCGAGAAACATGAGGGCGCCGACGAGGACGAGCGCGGCGAAGGCCGGGGCGAACAGCGCCTTCGACAGAACGTCGTTCCACGCCCAATCGCCGATCCGGCTGTCGACGAACTTTTGTGCTGCGGCGAGCCCCTTGGGCGAGAGCCAGTCGAGCGCCGCGCCTGTGGAGGTCGGCGCCCAGGTTCCGTTGGCGATCCAGCGCGCCCCGTCGAGGACGGCCGCCGCAAACGCGCCCGCCAGCGCAATGAGTCCGATGAACCGCGCGAGAAACCGCATCGACGCCGCCGCCCTCATCTCCCGGGGCAAACACCTATCGTGGCGGGGGCGGTCTTGTCCACGTCTTCGCTTTCCTTTCGCTTGCGCCCCCCCTTTGCCTTCCGCTTGCGCTTGCGCCTGCCTTGCGCCCGCGCAGCGAAGGGGCTATGCGCGTCGCTCGCGCGAGGAAGAGCCCCGCGCGACGCGGAGGGGTGGCCGAGCGGCTGAAGGCGCACGCCTGGAAAGTGTGTATACGGGAAACCGTATCGCGGGTTCGAATCCCGCCCCCTCCGCCATTTGTTCTTTATTATATTGATATTGCTTGTTTTTGGACTGGCTGAAGACAGCCCCACTTAGCCCTCATTCGGTAACTCCAGAAACGGATCGACGACGTCGACGGCTCGACGCTCTCTCTCGTGCCCGTGGGCGGCCTGCGCCGTCGGCGGACTGTTTTGACGCGCCTGAGCCTGTCCGTGCGGTAAGCCGACTGTCTCGGCGGGCGCCTTCTCCTCGATTAACCGCCGACCATACGGTCCTCAGCGCATGACGATTACGGTCGCGCCAATTCTGGCGCGGTCATAGAGATCGACGACGTCGTCGTTGGTCATACGGATGCAGCCGGATGAGACCGCTTGACCGATCGTGTTGGGCTCGTTCGAGCCGTGGATGCGGTAGAGCGTGCCCGAGAGATACATCGCGCGGGCGCCGAGCGGATTGTCGATGCCGCCCGCCATGTGACGCGGCAAGTCGGGGCGGCGCTTAAGCATCTGGCTCGGTGGCGTCCAGTCGGGCCATTCGCGTTTGCTGGCGATATGTTTGACGCCGGTCCATTCAAAGCCGGGCCGCCCGACGCCGACCCCATATCGGATCGCCTGCTGGTCAGGCAGAACAAAATAGAGACTTCGTTCGGATGTGTTGACGATGACCGTTCCGGGCTTTTGCGGTCCATTGAAATCGACGATTTCGCGCGGCGTGGGTTTGGCAATTGGCAGTTCGTCGCTCCCTTGCGCTGGCAGGGCTGGAATAGTCCTCGCGCCTCCAGCGGCCCCTGCAGCTGACGTTGCGACAAAACCAGCGAATACGAAGGTGGCGAGCGGATAAATGCGGCGCATCTCAGTCCTCATTGCACGGGCATAATCTGTCTACGAGGAGCCCGAAGTGCTCCAGACGGCGCCCGAAGTCGTCGGCGTTGGCATAATCGTTTAGTCGCAAACGAGGCGGCGGCGGTAGACTCGGATAATACTCACGTCGACCCGAAATCCTCACGCAATCGTAGTGAAGTTGAAATAAATGCGGCAATTGTCTCACGCTCAGTTCCCCCTGGCCGGGGCGAAAGCGCAGGCTTGCTGAAAAAGGGGTTGGATGGGCCCTCCCTAAATCGCATCAGGAAGACGCGCTTTCGCGTGGCGCCGAGCCCGAGGGCGCATTCCGATGCAGAGACTATCCGCCTGAGGGCACGCGTCGTCGCTCGCGTGAGGGTGGCGGATTCTCCGCCGCCCGCAGCCTCGCCCGCACCATCAGAAAGTCCGCGGCAAGGCCCGCAGCAGCGTGACGGCGAAGGCGTGCGGCGACTCGGACGCCCAAGTCCGCTCCACTGTCCACCCGGCGCTCTCGGCCAGCGCGGCAAACGCCTCGGGCGCGTATTTGTAGGAGTTTTCGGTGTGTATGGTCTCGCCAGCCTGGAAGGCAAAGCACCGTCCCGCCACCGTGACGACCTGATCGATCAGACTCTCCAGACGCATCTCGATGCGGCTCTTTTCGCCGTCCCAGACCGCTCGATGACCGAAGCTCTCCAGGTCGAACGAACCCTCCAGCTCCCGGTTGATCCGGGTAAGCAGGTTTAGATCGAAGGCTGCGGTGACGCCCTGGGCGTCGTCGTAGGCGGCCTCCAGCACCCCTGCGTCCTTGCGCAGGTCCACGCCGACGACGAATAGCGACTGTTCGCCAAGGAGTTCGCGCGCGCGGCGAAAGAAATCCTCGGCCTCGGCGGGAGCGAAGTTGCCGATGGTCGAGCCCGGGAAGAAGCCGACGCGCGGCGCCTCCGAGTAGCGCTCGGGCAGCGGCGTGGGGTGGGTAAAGTCGACGCGCAACGGCGTCACTTCAAGGCGGGGATAGGCTTGCCGCAACGCGGCAGTCGCAGGGGCCAGGGCGTCCTCGGAGATATCGATCGGCGCGTAGGCGGACAGCTGCGGCGCCGCATCGAGCAGGAGCCGCGTCTTGCGGCTGGAGCCGGAGCCGAATTCGACCAGCACCGCCCCGTCCGGGATTGTCGCGGCGAGATCGGGGGCCGCCTGTTCCAGGATCGCGAGCTCGGTTCGGGTCAGGTAATACTCAGGGAGTTGGCAGATCTCCTCAAACAGCGCCGAACCCGCCCGGTCGTACAGCCACTTGCTCGGCAGCGCCTTGCGGGGGCGCGACAGGCCCTCCAGCACGTCGGCGCGGAATGTCGCGACGTCGTCGACGGCTGCGGGCGCGTCCCTCGCCAGACGGACGCCCACGCCCTGCCAGCGCTTGTCGGGGTGGAAGAAGTTGCGGTAGGTCGCCCGCGAGTGGCCCGGAGGGGTGAAGGCGGAGCCGCCTCGCAGCACCATCTGATTGATCATGAACTTGCCGTTGTACTCGCCCACCGCTCCGCTGGCCGGCGCGAAGCCGGGGTAGGCGGCATAAGCGCTGGACGTCCACTGCCAGGCCCGGTCGTAGAGCTGGCGCAGCTCTGGCTCGCCCAGGGGCGCCGCGGCGACCGCGGCGGCCTCCCACTCCGCCTCGGTCGGCAGGCGAAGCCCACGCCAACGGGCGTAGGCGTCCGCCTCGTAGTAGCAGACGTGCAGAACCGGGGCGTTCGGATCGAGCGGACGCAGCCCGTGCAGCCCGAAGGCGCTCCAGCCATGCGTCGTGCTTCGCCAGTAAAGCGGAGCCTCCCATTGGCCCGCCTGCGCCGCCGCCCAGCCGTCGGAGAGCCACAGCGACGGGTCGCGATATCCGCCGGCCGTCATGAAAGCCAGCCATTCGGCGTTGGTGGTCAACCGGTCCGCCAGGCGGAACGGCTCCAGCCATACTTTATGGCGCGGCCCCTCGTTGTCGAACCCGAACCCCTCGGCGTCGCGGGGGCGTCCGATCTCCATGAGGCCTCCCGCATGCACAACCCAGCGCAGCGTGTCGGCCTCCGGCTCCGCCTGCGGCGGCCGCGGGTCGTAGGCCGGAAGCAGCGGGCTGCACGAGAAGAGGTGCAAGAGATCGGTCAGGATCAGCTCCTGATGCTGCTCCTCGTGATTCAGTCCCAGCACCGACCAGTTCGCAGGCTTCGGCGGCAAGGGGCCCGGTCAGGAGCTTCTCCATCGCCTGATCCACATGCGCGCGGTAGTGGCGCACGCGCTCGACGGTGGGTCGGGTGACGAGCCCGCGGGCTTCGCGCGCTGGCCGCGGGCCCACTCCGACGTAGTAGCTGTTAAACAGGACGCGGAAGTCGGCGTCGAAGGGGCGGCTGTCGCCGAACCGTTCCAGGACAAAGGTCTCGAAGAACCAGCTGGAGTGGGCGAGATGCCACTTGACGGGACTGGCGTCCGCCATTGACTGGGGCTGCATGTCCTCGTCGGACAGAGGCGCCGCGAGCGCGAGCGATCGGGCGCGCACCGTGCGATAGCGCTCGAGCAGCCCTCCCGCCTGAATCGAGGCCGGCTCTTCGCTCTCGTGACGCGCCGGCGCCTGGGGCGCGTCCTCGAAGCTTTTCCAGACCAGCTCAGGCCGCGCCTTCGCTTCAACCTCGTTAAGCGACCGCGTCGCATCGTTTCGGTAAGGCCAATTCGCGTGGCTAAGCATGTCTTAGCTCCCATTGCTAAAGGGGCGTTAAGTTTGCTTTCAATCGCACCTGTTATGAGCGGAAAGAACCGCGATGCCGAACGGCGTAGGTAGTTAGCCCGTATCCCCAGAAGCACCGGGCGCGAGTTCGAGACCAACGGCTGAGATTTGACAACCTACGCGCTGGCGGGCTGAGCCTGCAAGACCACAACCCGACGATTGAGCCTCATTCGACGATGAGCGATTGGCCGCGCGCTTTGCCCGCCCGATGGCGAGCCTCGTCCGGCGCGCAACCGCTTCGGCCAGATCGTTGTCGAAGACCGCCTTTCTCTTATTGCCCAACGTTCTTCTCCGAATGAGCCGCCTCGGCATAGGCGAGTTCATCGGCGGAGTTCTTGCTCAGATCGGCCTTCAAAAACGCCTCGGTTTCGGGCAGCGCGAGATGAAAATCGGTAAGGGCCTCCATCCGAAGGCGAAGCGACTGCGCCGAACACTCAAGAAGGTGACCGCCGTGGCGGCGATCATCCGTCAGGAAATGAAAGTGATATCCGGGGATGCTGAATGCGCTGGAGAACCCTGGCGACCAAATCCCCACCAGCGCGGCGGCGACGTCGGTGAGGGAAAACTCATGCTGGGCTTTGGCGGCGGCGATCAACCCGCCGCCTGCCTGGGGCGGACTTACGGCGCGGGTCTGAACACGCGTGAATATCCCATCGAGCCGGATCGCATAGAATATGTTTTTCGATGACCGATAGGAATCGCAACAGTTGCCAAGCTCGCTCAGCGTCGAGATCGCCTTTATCTCCGCGTCGACTGTCGGTGCGAAGCGGGTGACGACCGCGAACGGCACCGTGGCGCTGGGGTCCGCCTCCGAGACCTCTCCTGTTCCCCGCACTCTGTACGCCAAGCCGTCCAGGACAACCATTTCACCGTCGAGATTTTCAAAGGTTCCGATACCAAAGTCTCCGTGCGCCAAAAGCGCTTTGACGGAGATGGCGCCCGAATAGACGCCCGTCACCAGTGAGCCGGACGTCGAAATCTGGAAGAGCGAATGGACCGAAATATCGAGATACGCCGCCAGAGCCGCGGACACGACCGATGACCTGCTCGTTCCGGTCCGCCGGGCCTCCTCGCCGAGGGCCTCCCTGATGGAGACGGGAACCTCCAACTCCAGTTTCGCCACCACATTGCTCCCTTTTCCGAAGTAGAAGCCATCGGTCATTGATGGCGAACTCGCCCGAGGTCTTCCCGTCTCGCTTTGGGCGCTGTGTGCGGCGACCGACAGGACCGTGCGTCCCATACATGAGAGCGGAGATCGGAAAGAAAAGCCCCGCTTGCGATCGCGAAGGCGGTGAACAGTCAAGAGAATCTGCAAGAGGGTTGTGAAAGTATGTGGACGTTTGTCAACGTTGACGAGTTGCGGAAACCGCGAGGAGGCGCGCGAGGCTTTGGCGGCAAAACACCGGGCCGTCATTGCATTCAAGGCTAACACGTCTGTTGCCGCGCGCTGCCGACAAAAGGTGGATCTGGTTTGACCGCTTGCGGGCCTGCGCGACGCGAGCGACCCAAGGTTCTTCGTCACTCGGCGGCGCAGCGCCGAGTTGCTTTCCAGCGCCAACTCAACCATTATTCAATGGGGCGGGGCTACTGTCGGATGGAGACCGCCTTGGACGCCAATTCCACGCCGACTTTGAAGGACCTTGCCATCGGCGTTCCCGCGGTCGGGGAACGCGAAGAATTCGACAGCATGGGCAAGGTCATGGTGCCGGCCGACCGCTATTGGGGCGCTCAGACCCAGCGTTCGCTGCAACATTTCTCGATCGGCGACGACCGCATGCCCAAGGCCGTCTATCACGCCTACGGCTATGTGAAGAAGGCCTGCGCGCTTGTTAATAACAAGGCCGGCCGACTGCCCCAATGGAAGGCCGACGCCATCATTCGCGCCGCAGACGAAACCATCGCTGGAAAGCTGGACGACAACTACCCGCTCTACGTCTGGCAGACCGGGTCGGGCACCCAGTCCAACATGAACGTCAACGAGGTGATTTCCAACCGGGCGATCCAGCTTCTCGGCGGCGTGCTGGGAACGCAGGCCCCGGTCGGCCCGAACGACGACGTCAACATGGGCCAGTCCTCCAACGACACCTTTCCGACCGCGATGCATATCGCGGCGGTTCTCGCCCTCGACACGCAATTGCTGCCGAAAGTCGGTGCGCTCTGCGATACGATCGAGCGCAAGGCCGAAAGCTGGATGGACGTGGTCAAGATCGGCCGCACCCATCTCGAGGACGCGGTGCCCCTGACGGTCGGCCAGGAATGGCACGGCTGGGCCGGGCAGATTCGCGCCGCTCTCGCCGATATCGAGGCGAGTCGCGCCGGGCTCTACGAGCTTGCAGTCGGGGGAACCGCGGTCGGCACCGGTCTCAACGCGCCTGCGGGCTTCTCCCGGGATGTCGCGGCAAAGATCGCCACGCTCACCGGCAAGCCTTTCGTCACCGCGCCCAACAAGTTCACCGCCCAGGGTTCGCTGGACGCCATCGTCCGGGCGCACGCCGCGCTGCGAGGGCTCGCGGTCGCGTTGATGAAGATCGCCAACGACATGCGCTGGCTCGCCTCTGGCCCGCGGTGCGGCTTCGCCGAGCTCAAGCTGCCGGACAACGAGCCCGGGTCCTCCATCATGCCGGGCAAGGTCAATCCGACCCAATGCGAAGCCATGGTGATGATCGCCATCCAGGTGCTGGGCAGCGATACGGCGGTCGCCTTCGCCGGTTCGCAGGGCAATTTCGAGCTCAACGCCATGCGCCCCATCATCATCAGCAACTTCCTGCATTCCGTGAGCATCCTGGCCGACGGAAGCGAGAAGTTCCGCGAGTACTCGGTCGAGGGCACGGAGCTCAACCGCGCGCAGATCCAGCGATACGTAGACAGCAGCGTCATGCTCGTCACCGCGCTCTCTCCGGTGATCGGCTACCAAAACGCGGCCCACATCGCGGAAAAAGCGATCGCCGACGGAACCACCCTGAAACAGGCGGCGCTGGCCTCGGGCAAGGTGACCGAAGAACTGTTCGACAAGACCATCGTGCCGCTCAACATGGTTGGGAAAGGGTTAGCCGGCGCCTGAGCCGCCGATCTGTCCCGCCTTGCTTCGATCGCTTAGGGGAGGCCAAGCCCGATGATCCGCTGCGTTCGCATATGGACAGCCGAAGACGGCAATTCGCGCTCCGAGGAGGGGCAAATCGACCTCCCGGGCGGGGCGAGGGGCGATATCCTCAGCGACGTCGCGGTCTCGACCAGCATCTCATTCCGGGAGACCAAGGCTGGCGGCTCGTTCGCCTGGCATGACGCGCCGGTCCGCCAGTTCGTGCTGACGCTCAGCGGCACGCTGGAATTCATAACCCGAGACGGCGATCGCTTCACCATACACCCCGGCGACGTCTTGCTTGCCGAGGACACAAGCGGCAGCGGCCACAGCTGGCGTCTCGTCGACGACGAGCCCTGGCGCCGCGCCTACGTCATCCTGGCGCCCGGCGTCAAAGTTCCTTTCGTCGCCGGCGCGCCGGCGGTCTGACACCGAGGAGAACCCGAATGACCGAAGCCGCCACCGACGTCGTTCTCATCGGCGCCGGGATCATGAGCGCCACGCTCGGCACGATTCTCAAGGAGCTTGAGCCATCGCTCGCCATCTCGATCTTCGAGACCCTGTCCGACTGCGCGCTGGAGAGT
Source organism: uncultured Alphaproteobacteria bacterium (assembly GCA_963724785.1). Lineage (GTDB taxonomy): Bacteria > Pseudomonadota > Alphaproteobacteria > Rhizobiales > Beijerinckiaceae > Roseiarcus. The sequence continues at coordinate 263,427 of CAVRWC010000003.1, forward strand.
TCCGGGTCATGGAACAACGCAGGCACCGGCCACGCCGCCAATTGCGAGCTGAATTACACGCCTCAGCGTCCCGACGGGAGCGTCGACATCTCCAAGGCGCTCGAGGTCAACACGGAGTTCGATCTCTCCCGACAGCTTTGGGCCTATCTCGTCAAGAAAGGCGCCATCGCCGACCCCAGGGCTTTCCTCCACCCCTGCCCGCATATGAGTTTCGTCTGGGGCGATGGCAACATCGCCTTCCTGCGCGCGCGCTTCAAGGCGATGTCGGCGAGCCACTGCTATCACGGCATGGAATATTCCGAGAGCCATGCAGAGATCGGGCAATGGGCGCCGCTGACGATGGAGGGGCGCCCCGCGGACCAGCCGGTCGCCGCGACCCGCATCATCACCGGGACCGACGTCGATTATGGCGCGCTCACCCACCTGCTGATCGGCCACCTCGCCAGCCAGCCCGGCGTCAGCCTCGGCTACCGGCATCACGTGCGGGGTCTGAAGCGCGTCGACGGCGGGCGGTGGCTCGTCGAGGTGGAGGACGTCGGCGACCATTCGGTGAAAGAGGTGTCGGCGAAGTTCGTCTTCATCGGGGCCGGCGGGGGCGCCCTCGAGCTGCTGCAGAGGTCCGGCATTCCCGAGGGCCATGGCTACGGGGGCTTCCCGGTCAGCGGCATCTGGCTACGATGCGAGACCCCGGCGGTCGTCAATCGGCACGAAGCCAAGGTCTACGGCAAGGCCGCGGAAGGGTCGCCCCCAATGTCCGTGCCCCATCTCGACACTCGAGTAATTGGCGGCAAAAGGTGGCTGTTGTTCGGCCCGTATGCGGGCTTCACCACCCGCTTCCTGAAACACGGCGCCCTCACCGACCTTTTCCGGTCGATGGAGCCCGACAACCTCATGCCCATGCTCGCCGTTGCGAAAGATAACGTGGATCTGGTCGAATACCTTGTCGGCCAGGTGCTGCAAAGCAAACGGCATCAGTTCGCCGTATTGCAGAACTTCTATCCGACCGCGGATCGGGACGAGTGGAGCCTCGCGGTGGCGGGGGAGCGGGTGCAAATCATCAAACCGGACCCGGGGCATGAAGGGGCGCTCGAATTCGGAACCGAGATCGTGGCGTCCGAGGACCGATCGATCGTCGCTCTGCTCGGAGCCTCGCCGGGGGCCTCGACGGCGACGTTCATCGCCCTCGGCGTCCTAAAAAAATGCTTCCCCGATCAGCTGACCGAAACCGCCTGGCTGCCGAAGCTGAAGGAGCTCATCCCCACTTTCGGAATCAATCTCATCGAGGACGCTGAAGCTTGCACTCGAATCCGAGCGGAAACGGCGCCGGTTCTCAAGATTGATAATATCTGATCGGAGCTGGCTGCGCCGGGCACGGGCTGGGGCGGCCGCCGCTCCCGCCCGCTCACGGCCTTGAGCGTTGTTCGAGCCCGGCCAGAGCCGGAAACAAGCCTTCCATCAAAAGCTTTGGCAGACTGAGGCCCAGCCCCATGGCGAGCAGGATGGCGCCGGCCGTCACGCCGTCCTCGAACGGACCCATCAGGAGTTGCACGTTTCCGCCGGCGCCCGCGTTCATGACCGCCGCCAACTCCGCCGCCAGGCGGAAGAGGTAGGCGCCGGGGATGAGCGAGACGACAGAGGCAAAGGCGAAGCCTGCGAACGGCAGATGCAGTCGGTTCGCAATCGGCGTCACCAGCGCGCCCACGATCGCGCAAGCGATCAGGGCGCCGAGCGCGGCGCTCGCGCCCGAGCTTAATGCGAACCAGCGGCAGGCATGAGCGAACATGCCGATCAGAACGGGAATTGGGAGGGCCCGCCACGGCATTGAGAAAAAAGCGCCGTAGGCGGCGACGGCGAGTCCGGCTGCAAGCACGTCGAAGGCAAGGGGCGTCGGGACGACCGGATCTGGCGGCGGCAGGCCTTGCCGGGCGACCGACAGGCCGGCGATGAGCCCCACGCAGATGAGCAGCGTCAGCAACATTCCGAAGCCGAAGCGCGCCTGACCGAGCGCCATGCGCAGATGGGCGAAGTCGAGCGCGGCGTTGAGAAAGTGGGGGCCCGGCATCAGCACCATACAGGGGCAAAGCGCGACGAGATAGGCGTTCGCGGTGGGGGCGAAGCTCAATGTCAGGGCGGCCACTAGGCCCGCCAGCAGCCCCGCGCACAAGAGTTGAATGAGAGCGCCGCCGCCTCGCGCCGCGATGAGCCGCCGCGCCAGCGCGCCAGCGGCCCCGCTGAGGCCGATCAACACGAGTTCCGGAAGGACGCTCGTCGCCGAAAATCACCCCGAGCGCGGCCGCGCCGATTCCGGCGAACGCAACAAAGCGCAGCGTCGAGACGGGGCTGAGACGCGCTACATCCTGCAACGCCGCGCTCGCTCCCGCGACGTCAAGCCGACCGCCGGTGACCGCATCGACCACTTGGAGCGTCTTCATCACCTTGTTCATGTCTACGCCCACAGGCGCGCCGCCGACGGGCACGATCCTCTGCACGTTCGGTTCGCCCAACCGGGCGACGCGGATAATGATCTCTCCCCAGTGCGGGAAAAGCTCGGCCGAATAGCCAAGCGCTTTTGCGAGACGCTCGACACGCTCGATCATGCTGCGTGTGGTCTGGCCGTTGACATAGAGCAGCCCTGCGGCAAGGCCGAGAAGGGCTCCGACCTCGTCCATCGGCGCGCGACTGTCGGATTGCGTGGTCGGGTCCATGGCCGGCCAAAAAGCGACGGCCATTCGACCGACCGCACGATGTTACCACACGCTGGCGGCTTGGAGCAGCCCCCTATTCCGCCGCGCTCTTGCGCACCTTCGCGCCTTTCCGCGCCAGCACCGGCTTGAGATAGGCGCCGGTGTAGCTTCGTGGGTTGCGGGCGATCTGCTCGGGGGTTCCGGCCGCTACGACCTCGCCGCCGCCGTCGCCGCCCTCCGGCCCCATGTCGATGATCCAGTCGGCGGTCTTCACGACCTCGAGATTGTGCTCGATCACGATCATCGTGTTGCCCTGATCGACCAGCTCGTGCAGCACGTCGAGCAGTTGCGCCACGTCGTGAAAGTGCAGGCCGGTGGTCGGCTCGTCCAGGATGTAGAGCGTGCGGCCGGTCGAACGGCGAGCCAGCTCCTTGGCGAGCTTCACCCGCTGCGCCTCGCCCCCCGACAGCGTCGTCGCCTGCTGGCCGACCTTCACATAGGCGAGGCCGACGCGCTTCAAGGTCTCCATCTTGTCGCGGATCGACGGGACCGCCTTGAACAGGTCGGCCGCCTCCTCGACCGTCATGTCGAGCACGTCGGCGATCGACTTGTCCTTGTAGCGCACCTCGAGCGTCTCGCGATCGTAGCGCTTGCCCTTGCACACGTCGCAGGTGACGTAGACGTCGGGCAGAAAGTGCATCTCGATCTTGATGACGCCGTCGCCCTGGCAGGCCTCGCACCGCCCGCCCTTGACGTTGAACGAGAAGCGGCCCGGGAGATAGCCGCGCGCCTTGGCTTCCGGCAGGGCAGCGAACCAGTCGCGGATAGGGGTGAAGGCCCCGGTGTAGGTGGCGGGGTTGGAGCGCGGCGTGCGGCCGATCGGCGACTGATCGATGTCGATCACCTTGTCGATCGCCTCCAGCCCGTCGATCCGCTCGTGCGGCGCCGGCGGGTCGCTCGCGCCGTTCAGATGGCGGGCCGCGGCTTTGTAGAGCGTGTCGATGACGAGCGTCGACTTGCCGCCGCCCGAGACGCCGGTGACGCAGGTGAACAGGCCCAGCGGCGCCTCGACCGTGACGTTTTTCAGGTTGTTGCCACGCGCTCCGACGATTGTCAGCGCCTGGCCCGGCGTCGGCGCGCGGCGTCGTGCGGGAATCGCCACAGTCCGCTCGCCGGAGAGATAATGCCCGGTCAGCGAGTTCGGGTTGGCGGCGACTTCCTGCGGCGTCCCCTTGGCGACGATCTCGCCGCCATGCACGCCGGCGCCCGGACCGACATCGACCACGTAGTCGGCGGCCCAGATCGCATCCTCGTCGTGCTCGACGACGATCACCGTGTTGCCGAGGTTGCGCAACCGTCTCAGCGTATCGAGCAGCCGCGCGTTGTCGCGCTGGTGCAGACCGATCGACGGCTCATCGAGCACATAGAGTACCCCGGTGAGGCCGGAGCCGATCTGCGAGGCGAGCCGGATGCGCTGGCTCTCTCCGCCCGACAGCGTGCCGGAGGCGCGCGCCAGCGTCAGATAGTCGAGGCCGACGTCGCGCAGGAACGCCAGCCGGTCGATGATCTCCTTCAGGATCCGATGGGCGATCTCGTTGCGCTTGGCGTCGAGCTTTTGCGGCAGGCTTTCGGCCCAGTCGATCGCCGCCTTGACCGACAACAGGCTCACCTCGCCGATATGCCGGCCGTCGATCTTGACCGCCAGCGCTTCGGGCTTGAGGCGGAAACCGTGACAGGCGTCGCACGGTTTCGCGCTCATGTAGCGCTGGATCTCCTCGCGCGACCACTCGCTCTCGGTCTCCTTGTAGCGGCGCTCGAGATTGGAGACGATGCCCTCGAACGGCTTTCTCACCTCGTAGGCGCGCAGGCCATCGTCGTAGGCGAAGCGGATGTCTTCCGCGCCCGAGCCGTAGAGGATCGCGTGGCGCGCCGGCTCGGGCAATTCCCTCCAGGGCTTGTCGAGGCGGAACTTGTAGTGCTTGCCGAGCGCCTCCAGCGTCTGGAGGTAGTAGGGCGAGCTCGACTTCGCCCACGGGGCGATCGCGCCGCGCTTTAAGGTTAGCTTCGGGTCCGGTACGACCAGCGACGGATCGACGCGCAGCTCCGAGCCGAGGCCCCCGCAGACCGGGCACGCGCCGTGCGGATTGTTGAACGAGAACAGCCTCGGCTCGATCTCCGCAATGGTGAAGCCGGAGACCGGGCAGGCGAATTTCGAGGAGAAGAGAATCCGCTTCGGCTCGCTCTCCCCCTCGCCCTTCTCGGCGAATTCCACCACCGCCAGCCCGTCGGCGAGCTCCAGCGCCGTCTCGAAGCTCTCGGAAAGCCGCGCCCCCATGTCGGCCCTGACGACGATGCGGTCGACCACCACCTCGACGTCGTGCTTGAGCTTCTTGTCGAGCGCCGGGGCGTCGGCGATTTCGGTGAACTGGCCGTCGATCTTGAGGCGCTGGAAGCCGCGCTTCATCCAGTCGGCGATTTCTTTTCGGTATTCGCCCTTGCGGCCGCGCACAACCGGCGCAAGCAGATAGAGCCGCGTGCGCTCGGGCAGCGCCAGCACCCGGTCGACCATCTGGCTCACCGTCTGGCTCTCGATCGGCAGGCCGGTCGCCGGCGAATAGGGAATGCCGACCCGCGCCCACAGCAGGCGCATATAGTCGTGGATCTCGGTCACCGTGCCGACGGTCGAGCGCGGGTTCTTCGACGTCGTCTTCTGCTCGATGGAAATGGCGGGCGACAGGCCGTCGATCTGGTCGACGTCCGGCTTCTGCATCATTTCGAGGAACTGGCGGGCGTAGGCCGAGAGCGACTCGACATAGCGCCGCTGGCCCTCGGCGTAGATCGTGTCGAAGGCGAGCGACGACTTGCCGGAGCCCGAGAGGCCGGTGAACACGACCAGCTTGTCGCGCGGGATGGTCAGATCGACGTTCTTGAGATTGTGCTCGCGCGCGCCGCGCACGACGATCGCCCGGCCTCCGAACAGGGCCTCGACCGCCGCGCCGTCGGGCGCGGACGTCTTTGGGAAATTGCGCTTGTCGTCGGCGACGGCCATGGTTCCTCGACCGGAAACGTTCCTGCTCACGGGAATCGCACTTGCGCGCATCCCCGGGGCGATGTTAGAACAAAAATAGAACGCGGGGAAGGCATGGCCTGCCCCGCTGAATGGTTAATGTAGGCGCGCCGTGGCGCATTCCCAAGCCGGCGGCTCGGCGTTTGTGGACAAGTGGCGGGGTTGGGCGTTTCCGCGTCTCATCGCGGCCGCTTTGAGCTATGCAAGGCGTTGAAGGGCGCGGTCCATCGCCCGTCGGGAGACGGGCGTCCATACGGACGACCCTATGGACGGCGCGAAAGGCGTGAGGAGGTCCCATGGCGGGCAGCGTCAACAAAGTGATCCTGATCGGCAATCTCGGGGCCGACCCGGAGGTGCGGCGGCTCAATTCCGGCGACCAGGTGGTGAACATGCGTGTCGCCACCACGGAAACCTGGCGCGACAAGGCGAGCGGCGAGCGCAAGGAGCGCACCGAGTGGCATAATGTCGTGATCTTCAACGAAAATCTCGGTAAGATCGCGGAGCAGTACTGCAAGAAGGGCACAAAGGTTTACCTCGAGGGCCAACTCCAGACCCGCAAGTGGCAGGACCAGAGCGGCGAGGACCGATACACGACCGAGGTCGTGTTGCAGCGCTTCCGCGGCGAACTGACGCTGCTCGACTTGCGCGGCGCGGCGGCGACCGCGACAGCCTTCCCGACGAGGGCGGCGCCTCCCGCAGCTTCGGCCGCTCCTCGGGCGGCGGCGACCGCCGTCCGGCGCTCTCCTCCGGCGGCGGGAGCGGCGGCGCGGGTGGGGGCGGCCCGATCGACGACGACATCCCGTTCTGACGACATCCCGTTCTAATGCCGTCACTCGACGCCCGAGAACGCTAGCGCGGCTAGCGGTGGCGTCCGCCGGTTCAGCGGCGCCGCCTGCCCATCGCGGCGGTCACCGTTGATCGAGCGTGCAGCGCCCTTCGCCTCCAAGCTCTCGGACCGGTTGACATTGTTGCCCCGCTCCGTTGAGATCGCGCGCCGGGATGCTTACGTTCCGTGTCCGGTCAATCGCAACGGTCGAGGCCCATGCCTGTTTCTTCCGACATCGTCCTGAAAACCATCGACGGCAAGACCGAGACCGTCGGCGACTTCGACGGCAAAGCCCTGTTGATCGTCAACGTCGCCAGCAAATGCGGGTTCACCCCGCAATACGAGGGGCTCGAGGCCCTGCACAAGCGGTTCCGCGAACGCGGCTTCGCCGTGCTCGGCTTCCCGTGCGACCAGTTCGGCCACCAGGAGCCGGGCGACGAGCAGGAGATCGCCAACTTCTGCAAGCTCGCCTACGACGTCAGCTTCCCGATGTTCGCCAAGATCGAGGTCAACGGCGCCAACGCCCACCCGCTCTACAGGACGCTGAAGAAGGAAGCGCCCGGCTTGCTCGGCACCGAAGCGATCAAGTGGAACTTCACCAAGTTCCTGCTCGACAAAAACCACAGGGTCGTGCGCCGCTACGCCCCGACCGACAAGCCGGAGGGCCTGTCGCTCGACATCGAGGCGGTGTTCTAGCCGCCGCGCGTGTCAGGCGGCCCCATCGCAATGCGGTCGGCAGGGCGGACTTCGACGCGCGTGCGATCCTCAGCCCAGCACGTACCGCGAAAAAGCCAGAGCCTGGCGCGCGGCTTCGTCCATCTGCGCTTCGTCGGCGTTGTCGCTCAAGATCGCGCCAGACCTTGATGTCGCTGCCGACCCCGCCGCCCATCTTGACGAACGGCTCCATGACGACCGCGCCGCCGTAGCCGATCTCGCGCAGCGCCGTCCCGATTTCGTGCCAGGGCAGCCGGCCCTTGCCGGGAACGCGGCGATTGTTCTCGCCGGTATGGAAATGGCCGAGCAGCGGGCCGGCGGTGCGGATCGCCTTGCCGAAGCTGTCCTCCTCGATGTTCATATGGAACGTGTCGAGCATCACCTTGACGTTGGGCTTGCCGACCTCGCGAACGAAGGCGACGCCCTCGTCGGCGGTGTTCAGAACGTGGTTCTCGAACCGGTTGAGCACTTCCAGACAGAGGGTGACGCCGCGATCCGCGGCGAAATCCGGCCAGGCTCGAAATGCCTTCGAGGCCCCGCGCCCGGTCGCCGGCCTTGTCGACCGGCTTCGAATAGTCGATCGGCCAGTAGGAATGGAGGGCGCCGCCGATGACGTGGATATCGAGCTTGGCGAGGTTGGTCAGCGTCTCCTCGAAGAAGGCGCGGCCCGGCTTTCCGGATCGCCGGATCGGCGGAGGACAGGTTCTTCTGCGGGCGACGGGCCGAGCCCGGCGGTGATGGTGATGCCGTTGTCCCGGGCGGCGCGGCCGACTTCCTCGATATGCGCCGGGCTATAGCTGTTGAGATGATGCGCGGCGATTTCGATGATGTCGAAGCCGAGCCTGGCGACTTTCTCCACGTATTTCAGGCAGTCGGCGCTCCACTCCTGCTCCCAGTACGAGTAGTAAATGCCGAATTTCATGGTGCGTCCTCCAAGTTTGCCGAAAGCGATGTGCGAGCACGGACCAGTCCGTAAGCCACCTGCGAGTCGTTCATCGCCGGGCGAACATCATCTGCAGAAAACCGCTCGCCCAGATCGACCGGACGACCATGATCAGCAGCAGGAACCCGCCCCACAGCGCGGTCGCGAGGTGCTGGTTGGCGCCGAGCAGGTTCAGACCCGAGGCGATCACCTGAAGAATGACCAGCGCGATGGCGACCGGCAGCACGCGGCCGAAGCCGCCGAACGGATCGACGCCGCCGAGGAAGCAGGCGAGCACGGTGATCAGCACGTAGGCCTCGCCATGCCCGACCCGCACCGAGTTGAAGCGGGCGAGCATCACGATGCCGGCGAGGCCGCACATCAGCCCTGAGAGGGTGTAGATCAGCGTCAGCATCCGGCGCGTCGGCACGCCCGAATAGCGGGTGGCCTCGAGATTCGAGCCGATCATGCGCGTGGCGAATCCGAGCCGCGTCCGCGACATCACGACGTACCAGAGCAGCACCGCTCCGCCGAAGACGAGCATCGGCGCCGGGACGCCGAGCACGGTTCCCTGGCCGATGGCCTGGACGGCGTTCGGCGTGCCGGAGATGTCGCCGCCCCGGGTCAGGAACTCGCCCAAGCCCCGCACGAAGATCATCATCGACAGCGACACCAGGATCGGATGCGCCCCCGTCGTCGCGATGATGGCGCCCATCAGCCATCCGACCAGCGCGCCCGTGGCGAGCGCCGCCAGAACGCCGAGCACGATCGCCAGGACGCCGGCGTCGGCGCCGCCGAACTCATGCAGGACCGCCGCCATGGCGAGGCCGCTGAGGTTGGCGGTGAAGGTGATCGCGAGATTGAAGCCGCCCGAGATGATCGGCATCAGCATCGCGAGCGTGAGGAGGCCGAGCTCCGGAAGCTGGAAGGCGATCGAGGCGAAGGTGGTCGAACTCAGGAAGCCGTTGGCGGTCAAGCCGAACACGACGCAGACGAACGCCAGCAGCGCGAGCAGGCTCGAAATTTCCGGGTCGACGAGACGGCTCGCCCAGCCTCTCTCGTCCCGCGTCAAGGCCTGTGTGGTCATTGCGCCATCTTCCGCTTCATGGGCGTCCGCCAGGATCCGATCAGCCGCCCACGCCCTCGCTCGACAGGGTGATCGCGACGAGGATGATCGCGCCGATGATCATCTTGAATGCGTAAGGCGAGATCCCCAGGAGATTCAGCCCGTTCTGCGTCATCGCCACCAGAATGATGCCGAGGATCACGCCGAGGATCGAACCGCGGCCGCCTCCCAGACGCGCGCCGCCGAGCACGACCGCGGCCAGCACATCGAGCTCGCGACCGACGAGGGCGTTCGGGACGACCTCCTCCGCGTAATGGGCCTGCATGAGACCGGCGATGCCGGCCATCAGTCCGAGCCAACCGAAGGCGAGATAGTGCATGGCGCCGAGGCTGACGCCGATGCGGCGCGCGCCTTCCGTATTGTCGCCCATGGCGTAGAGTTGCCGGCCGGTGCTGGTTCGCTGCAGCAGCGTCCAGGTCGCCGCCACGCAAAGGATCATGACGACCACCAGGATCGTGATCTCCGCGCGGCCGTTGGTCGTCTCGATGCTGACGACCGCGATCCGCGTGGTCAGCCAGTCGGGAAGGTCGTAGAGCGACACGCCGCCCGAGAAGAACATCAGGAGGCCGAAGAACAGGTTGTAGGTCGCGATCGTCACCACGATCGAGACGATCCGGAATTGATAGATCCAGAAGGCGTTGAAGCAGCCGAGCGCCGTGCCGAACGCGCCGGCGAGCAGGATGCCGAGAGCCCAGTCTCCGCCGCCCAGAGCCTGAAGCGACAGGGCCGTCAGGTACTGAACGACGGAGGCGGCTACCGCGAAGGAGATGTCGATCCCGCCGGCGATCAGCACGACCAGCAGCCCGACGCCGAAGATGATGTTGACCGAGCTCGCGTTGAGGAGGTCGAACAGGTTCGGCAGGGTGAGAAACGTGTGGGTAAGCACGCTGAGCGCCGCGCCCATGATGAGGATCACGAGGATGCAGCCAACGCTCCGTCGACCCGACGCCGAGGCTACGCATGGACGGCCTCCTCAATGGCGTGAATATCGGTGTCGTCCGGCCGATACGCGCCGACGATGCGGCCGTCCCGCATGTGCAGGATCCGGTCGGCGTTGAAATAGACCTCGGTGATTTCGTCGGAGATCAGGAGGATCGCGATGCCCGCTTCCGCGAGGGAGCGCACGATGGCGAAGATTCCGGCGCGCGCGCCGACATCGACGCCGACGGTCGGACAATCGAGGATCAGGAGGCGCGGATTGGTCGCGAGCCACTTGGCCAGGACGATCTTCTGCTGATTGCCGCCGGACAAGGTCGAGATGGCGTTGGCCGGCTTGCCGATCTTCACGCCGAGGTCACGTATCCACTTGGCGACCAGCGCGTCCCGCCTGCGGAAGGAGATCAGGGGCCAGGGGTCGAGGAGGCTGTCGAGAACCGATATCGCCGTATTGTCTTCGATCGATTGCGGCTGGAGGAGCCCGAGCGTCAGGCGGTCTTCCGAGACATAGGCGACGCCGGCGCGGATGGCGTCGCGGTTGCTCACGAAGTGGACCGGGCGGCCGTCGAGCCGGATGACGCCGCGCCCGGGCTGGGTCATGCCGAACAGGCTCAGCGCCAGTTCCGTCCTGCCCGATCCGAGGCGCCCAGTCATACCGACGATCTCACCGGCATGGATCGTCAGCGAAACGTCGTCGTATTGGCCGGCGCGCGAAAGCTTTTCGACCTCGAGGACGACGGGCTTGGCCGAAAGGTCGCGGCGACTGACGGCGTAGTCGAAGGTCTTTCCGGTCATCAGCTCCGTCAGCCGGGTTTGGGTCATTCCGGCGGTCGGATAGGTGCCGACGAGCTGGCCGTCCCGCAGGACCGTCACGCGGCTGCACACGTCGAGCACCTCGGCCAGCCGATGGCTGACGAACACGACCGCGATCCCCTCGGCCGACAGGCGTCGCACAATGACGAGCAGCGCGTCGGTTTCGGCCTGGCTCAGCGATGCGGTCGGCTCGTCCATGAACACCAGCTTCGCCTCGGTCACCAACGCGCGCGCCACGGCGACGATCTGCCTTTGCGCGATCGGCAGGGTCCGCAAGATCGCGTCGAGATCGAGCGACACGCCGAGCCGCGCGAGGATGCGCTCGGCGTCGGCGCGCATCGCGGAGGTAGTTGACGAGCCGCGGTCGCCTTCCGAGGTTGCGCTCGAAACCGATGTTCTCGGCGACCGACAATTCCGCGAACAGAGCGAGGTCCTGCCAGATCACCTGAATCCCGAGATCGCGCGCGGCGGCAGGGTTCAGGCCATCGATATCGCGGCCGTTGAACCTCATGATCGCGCCGGGCTTCGGGCTGGTACACGCCGGTGATGATCTTGATCAGCGTGCTCTTGCCGCACCCGTTCTCGCCGGCGAGGCACAGGACCTCGCCCGGCATGACGTCGAAGCGAACATCGTCGAGCGCCTTGACGCCGCCAAACTGCTTGGAGACATGTTCGACCTGCAGCAAGGGAACACCTGAGGCCGGCGCTCGATCGCTCGCCAATGTTTGCTGGACCTGAGACATTGTCATTCGCTCGCTCTTGCGAGGCACCGGGAGACCCCTGCCCGGCGTGGCCGGGCAGGCTGTCGACGAGGACCGCGGAGGTCAGAGACCCATCTTCGCCAGCTCGTCGACCGAGTCCTTGTTGAGGTCGACCAGATTGTTGACGATCAGATTGTGGCCGTCAGGATGCACGACGCCGAGGCCGGGAATGTTGGTCCCGTCGGTGATCGGCTGGCCCTTGGCGACCATGGTTCCGAGCGTGACGAAGATCTCGCCGGCGAGCTCCGGATTCCACATGTAGCCGCCCGTCAGCACGCCGTCGTGCACGAGCTTCTTGCCCTGGCCCGGAGAGAACGGGCCCATGACCAGAATCTTGCCCTCGAGATGCTTCTCCTGGACCGCCCGAGCGGCGCCGATCGGCCCCTGGCTGCCGAAGGCGAGGAAGCCCTTGAGGTCCGGGTTGGCGCGGATCAGGTCGAGAGCCGTGCTGCGCGACTGGTCGACGTTCTCAGCCACGCCGTATCGGTCGCCGATCAGCTTCATGTCGGGGGCGTTGGCCTTGATGTAGGCGATCGCCGCGTCGGCCCAGGCGTTGTGCAGCGGCACCGTCAGCGATCCGACGAACACGGCGTAATCGCCCTTGCCGCCCAATGCGCCTCGACGAGCCGCTTGCCGTACGCTTCGCCGAAACCCTTGGCCGACGCGAGCTCGAAGTCGTAGTCGGCGTTCTTCTGCTTGGGCGACTCGTGGGTGATGACCTTGATGCCCGCCGCGCGCGCACGCTCGAGCACCGGCTCGAGCACCTCCGCGTCGTTCGGCACGACCCCGATCACGTCGACCTTCTGCGCGATCAGGTCTTCGATGGCGCGGACTTGCAGCGCCGGGTCGGCGCTGGTCGGACCGATCATGAAGGCCTTCACGCCGAGTTCGGCCGACTTCTTCTTGATGCCCGCATCCATGGCGTTGAACCATGGGATGCCGCCGATCTTCACCACGACGCCGATCACCGGGCTGTCGGGCGAGGCGATACGCCGCCCCGGAAAGAGCGACCGCGGAGACGCCGGCCAGTCCGACCGAGCAGAGCGCGCCTTGTTACGGAGAATTTCATCATAGCCTCACTTACCCTCCCATCGTTTGCCTCGCGGGCAAGTTACGGATCGATGTGATCCGGCTTCTCCGGATCAGATGGCGACCCGGAATTCCTCAAACTTCGGCGCGGTCAGCGGACCGACAGGACTGCGTCCGCCTGATCTCCCCCTTCGTGACGGACGTAGGGCGCGGGCCCGGTCGACGCGCGCACCCGCAGCTCGCACGGCAGCAGGACATGCTTGGCAGGCGAAATGTCGCCCTTGATCCTTGCGCTGAGCGTCTCCCAAAGGATCCGCCCCATTTCGCGGACCGGCTGGAAGATCGCCGTCAACGGCGTCGCCCGCGCGCGCATCCACATGTAGTCGTCGAAGCCGATCAGCGAGATGTCGCGCGGCATGCGGAGGCCGCGCTCGGCCAATGTGGTCAGCACGCTCAGAGTGGTGAAATTCGTCAGCGCCAGAATCGCGGTCGGCGGCGTTTTGCGATCGAACCACTCCGACAGCCGGCCGGACGCCTCGTCGATCGAGAAGCCGAGTTCGATGATGGCGGGCTCCGGCAGGCCCAGCGCCCGCAACACCGCGGTCGCGCCGCTGCAGCGTTGGCGGATGTTGGCGAGGCTGAGCGACGACGCCGAGAATCAGGACCTCCTTGTGGCCGAGGTCGGTCAGATGGCGGGCGCCGATGGCGCCGGCGTCCTCGTTGTCGACCGACACCGTGTCGGCGCTCTGGTTCTCCGTGACCCGGTCCGCGATCACGTAAGGGGCTCCGGACGAACTCGATCAGCTCCCGGCCGGGAAAATCGTCGGAGCACGGAACGACGATCAGGCCCGCCGGACGCCAGGCGAGGATCGCCTTGAGCCTGGATCGCTCGACCGACTCTTCGCCGTGGGAACTGGCGACGATGACCTCGTAGCTGTCCTGGCCGAGGCATTGCTCGATCGCCGAGACGATGGAGGTGAAGAACGGATTGTCGAGATCGGGAACGAGGACGGCGATGATCTTGGCCTCGCCCGAGCGCAGCATCGAGGCGAGCGGATCGGCGCGGTAGTCGAGCGCCTTGACCGCAGCCTCGACCTTCCTGGCCAGTTTGGCGCTGACCGGCTTGCGGCCCGTCAGAACGTTCGAGACGGTGGCCGGAGAGACCCCGGCCATTTTGGCCACGTCATTGATCGATCGCGTTTTTTCGATCATCGGCCTTGGGCCTTCGCTCCCTGTAAAACGTTTTACTGTAAATCGTTTTACGCCGCCGGGAGACCGATCGCAAGAGGAAAGTCGGAAGAAAGCGGAAAAAAAAATTTCGAGGCGGGGCGAGCCGTCCCGCGGGGTCTTTGCGGGGCGCCAACCGGGTCCGGCGCTCGGACAAGATAGCGAAGCGACCCCCAATGGGCGCCGCGCGACGGCGACGCTAGAACTCGCCGCCAGCGCTTTGCATCCTCTGAAGAGGTCTTCCATGTCCAAGGTCGTCGCTTGTCACCGGCGGTTCGCGCGGCATCGGACGCGCCATTGCGCTCGCCGCAGCCCGGCAGGGCTGGTCGGTCGGCGTCAACTACCGCGCAGACTCGCATGCGGCCGACGAGGTCGTCGGGACAATCGCCAGGGCGGGCGGCCGGGCGGTCGCGCTGAAGGGCGACGTCGCGGTCGAGGCCGACGTGGTCGCGATGTTCGCGGCCGCGACGGATGCGCTCGGCCCGATCTCCGCCGTCGTCGCCAACGCCGGAGTCGTCGCGCCGGCCGCGCGCCTCGCCGATATGAGCCTCGAACGGATGCGGCGGATGTTCGAGGTGAACGTGCTCGGCGCCTATCTGACCGCGCGCGAAGCGGCGCGGCGGATGTCGGAGTCCGGCGGCGGCGCGGGCGGTTCGATCGTGTTGATCTCGTCGGCGGCGGCGCGGCTTGGCTCGCCCAACCTCTATGTCGATTACGCCGGCTCGAAGGGCGCCGATCGACACGCTGACGCTAGGCCTCTCCAAGGAGCTCGGCCCCGAGGGCGTGCGCGTGAACGCCATCCGTCCGGGTCTGATCGAAACCGAGATCCACGCGAGCGGCGGCGAACCCGATCGGGCGCGCACGCTCGGCCGCTCGACGCCGCTCGGCCGGCCGGGAACCCCGGCGGAGGTCGCCGAGGCCGCCGTGTGGCTGATGAGCGACGCGGCCTCCTACGTCACCGGGGCGATTCTCGACGTCGCGGGAGGGCGCTAAGATCGGAGTCTCCGCAATTTCGGAGTGTTCGCAACAATCGGGCGTCCGCTTTTCGCATCCCGCCTCGGCCTGCTTAAAGCCGACGCTGGCGCTGTGCGTCCGCAATAGACTGGCGACGTAACAAAGCGGTCACGGAGCCGGGCTCCTCCCCGCCGCTCCGTGATCGCTTTGCTTCGTCGGCGCGGCTCTTGCCTGTTCGCCGATGCGATAAATAAGCAGCGATCCGAGAGCCAAGGGGGAACGGCGGAGGCTCCCGGACCACTGCCTCGCGACGCCTTTTCGCGATCGCGTGCGGGTATTAAGCCGGGCTCGTCGAAGGCCGCATTGATCCAGCGCAAATGCGCCGAAGAATTCGGGCGAGCGACGGTCGGCTTGCGACGACGCGCCACATCGCCGGACGGTCCGGAATTGGTCTAACGTCTTGATCGGTTTCCCCAAGCGCGCTTCGAAGATGGGCAAATCCCCGCGCGCGGGGCGCCGAAATCATCATGGAGAAGATTCGATGCGCATAGTCTTGGCAGGAGCGCTGGCGGCGATCCTCGCGCTCGCGGTCGCGCCGGCTTCGGCCGACGACCTGATGAAGAAGGCGCAGGAGAACTTCAAGCCGATTCCCTCGATGGCGCCGGCGGTGAAGGACAACGCCGTCACCCATGAGAAGGTCGAGCTCGGCAAGCTCCTGTTCTTCGATCCGCGCCTGTCGGCGAGCGAGATCATCAGCTGCAACACCTGCCACAACCTCGGCACCGGCGGCGTCGACGCCGGCCCGACCTCGGTCGGTCACGGCTGGCAGAAGGGTCCGCGCCGCGCGCCGACCGTCTACAACGCGGTGTTCAATGTCGCGCAATTCTGGGACGGCCGCGCCGCCGACCTCAAGGCCCAGGCCAAGGGTCCCGTGCAGGCGAGCGTCGAGATGAACGCGACGCCGGACCATGTCGTGAAGGTCCTGACCTCGATGCCCGATTATGTCGAGCTGTTCCAGAAGGCCTTCCCGAACGAAGCCTCGCCGGTCACCTTCGACAATTTCGCCAAGGCGGTCGAAGCGTTCGAGGCGACGCTGATCACGCCCGCGTCCAAGTTCGACCAGTATCTCGAAGGCAACGCCAGCGCGCTGAACGAGCAGGAGACGCCGGGGCTGGGCCTGTTCGTCGACAAGGGCTGCGTCGCCTGCCACAACGGGATCAATGTCGGCGGCCAGGGCTATTTCCCGTTCGGCGTGGTCGAGAATCCGGGCGCCGAAGTGCTTCCGTCGGCGGACAAGGGCCGCTTCAACGTCAGCAAGACGGCGAGCGACGAATACGTCTTCCGCGCCGCGCCCTTGCGCAACGTCGCGCTGCGCGCGCCCTACTTCCACTCCGGCCAGGTCTGGAGCCTCAAGCAGGCGGTCGGCGTGATGGGCGCTTCGCAGCTCGGCGCCAAGCTCACCGACAAGGAGGAGGACGACATCGTCGCCTTCCTCGGCACGCTGACGGGCGAGTTGCCGGCGATCCAGTCTCCGATCCTGCCGGTCCGCACCGACGCCACGCCGCTGCCGTCGCTGGCGAAGTAGCGATCCGAGTCCACTCGGGCGCCCTCCGTACCCCGGGCCGCGCCCGACCGCCCCTCTCTCTTCCTGGGAGAGGGGCCTGAACTTACCGGAAGAGCGGCGACACGAAGATCGCCACCGCGACCAGCTGCCGAGGCCGAACGCCGCCGAGCGGAGCGGCTGACGGCCGGCGATGATAGGCCGCCATGTGCCCGATCCGCAGCAGAACATAGACGACCGCGAGACCGTCCGCGATCCGGCTCGGGCCGCCGACCATGTGCGCAACGATCACGGCGGCGGCGAAACACGGGAAGGTCTCGAGGGCGTTGAGATGCGCGCCATAGGCTCTCAGCGACCGCCCGGCCAGTTCGCCGACATGATAGCGCGGTTGGTTCGGGTCGAGGCCTTTGACGAACGCGAAGGCGACATAGGGCAGGATCGCGGCGATCAAGATACACCAGATAGCGACGGTCATCGTTTTGCTCTCCCGCCGCTCTATCCTGCGGCTGCGGCGCCAGGATCGGCGCCGATTGCGACGTCGTGTCAACGCATTCCGGCCAATCGCCGCGACGTCGTCGGGAACCAACAGCGCATCGGCGCGACCGAATGCAACGCCAGCATGAGGGCCGACGCCGTCGGCTCGGCGCCCACGCCCGGGCCAAGACCACCCGGCTTCCATCTAACACTATGATTTGAAAGAGAAAAATAATGGCGGAGCACCCCTCGCCGAGTATGGCGCCGAGCGCCGGAATGGGCTAGACCCTAGCGCTTGAGCGAACCGAGGCAGCGAATTGAGCGACACCCGCGACGACAGACCCGGCCCCGAAGAGCCGGCGGACATCAAGCCCGTCTCGATCCTCGATGAAATGAAGCGCAGCTATCTCGATTACGCGATGAGCGTGATCGTCAGCCGCGCCCTGCCCGACGTCCGCGACGGCCTGAAGCCCGTCCATCGCCGCATCCTCTATGCGATGAACGAGCTCGAACTTCACTCCCGGACCGACCCTACAACAAGTCGTCGCGCACCGTCGGCGACACGATGGGCAAGTACCATCCGCACGGCGATCTCGCGATCTACGACGCGCTCGTCCGCATGGCGCAGGACTTTTCCATGCGCGTGCCGCTGATCGACGGGCAGGGCAATTTCGGCTCGGTCGACGGCGACCCTCCGGCGGCCTCGCGCTACACCGAGGCGAGGCTCGACCGCTCGGCCCTGGCGCTGCTCGAGGATCTCGACAAGGACACGGTCGACTTCAAGCCGAACTACGACGAGAAGGAGGAGGAGCCGGTCGTCCTGCCGGCGCGCTTCCCGAACCTGTCTGGTCAACGGCGCGGGCGGCATCGCCGTCGGCATGGCGACCAACATCCCGCCGCACAATCTCGGCGAGACCATCGACGCGCTGCTCGCGATGATGGAGAAGCCCGACATCACGCTCGACGAACTGATGGAGCATGCTGCCCGGCCCCGACTTCCCGACCGGCGCGCTCGATCCTCGGCCGCGCCGGCATCCGCTCGGCCTACGCGACCGGGCGCGGCTCGATCATCATGCGCGCCAAGGTCTCGGTCGAAGAGATGCGCAAGGGCAAGGACCGCGAGGCCCTGATCGTCCACGAGATCCCCTATCAGGTCAACAAGGCGACGCTGATCGAGAAGATCGCCGAGCTGGTGCGCGAGAAGCGCATCGAAGGCATCTCGGACCTGCGCGACGAATCCGACCGCGACGGCATGCGGATCGTCATCGAGCTCAAGCGCGACGCGGTCGCCGACGTCGTCCTGAACCAGCTCTGGCGCTTCACCGCCCTGCAGTCGAACTTCGGCTGCAACATGATCGCGCTGAACGGCGGGCGGCCGGAGATGATGACGCTCAGCGACATGCTGCGCGCCTTCCTCGACTTCCGCGAGGACGTCGTCACCCGCCGCACCAAGTTCCTGCTCACCAAGGCGCGCGACAGCGCCCACATCCAGGTCGGCCTCGCCATCGCGGTCGCCAACATCGACGAGGTGATCCGGCTGATCCGCACCTCGCCCGAACTCGGGCGCGGCGCGCGACCGCGCTGATGGAGCGCTCCTGGCCGGCGCGCGACATGGCGCCGCTGATCACGCTGATCGCCGATCCGCGCCACACGCTCGACGCCGACGGCTCGATCCGCCTGTCCGAAGCCCAGGCCCGCGCGATCCTCGAACTCCGGCTCGCGCGCCTGACCGCGCTCGGGCGCGACGAGATCGCCGAAGCCCTGAACAGGCTCGCGGTCGAGATCGCCGACTATCTCGACATCCTCGGCTCGCGCGCCCGCCTCATGGGGATCATCCGCGACGAGCTCCTCAAGGTGAAGGCCGACTTCCCCTCGCCGCGCCGCACCGAGATCGTCGACAGCGACGCCGACATGGACGACGAGGACCTGATCCAGCGCGAGGACATGGTCGTGCTGGTGAGCCACGGCGGCTACATCAAGCGCGCGCCGCTCTCGACCTATCGGGCGCAGCGGCGCGGCGGCAAGGGCCGCGCCGGCATGGCGACGCGCGACGAGGATTTCGTCGCGCGCCTGTTCGTCGCCTCGACCCATCAGCCGGTGCTGTTCTTCTCCTCGGCCGGACAGGTCTACAAGGAGAAGGTGTGGCGGCTGCCGCTCGCCGCGCCGCAGGCGCGCGGCAAGGCGCTGGTCAACCTGCTGCCGCTCGAGCAGGGCGAGCGCATCACCACCATCATGCCGCTGCCCGAGGACGAGGCGACCTGGGAGTCGCTCGACGTGATGTTCGCCACCACCCGCGGCACGGTGCGGCGCAACAAGCTCTCCGACTTCGCCCAGGTCAACCGCGCCGGCAAGATCGCCATGCGGCTCGACGAGGGCGAGCGGATCGTCGACGTGCAGATCTGCTCGGACAGGCAGGACGTGCTGCTGACGACGGCGCGCGGCCAGTGCATCCGCTTCGCGGTCGGCGACGTGCGCGTGTTCAAGGGGCGCGACTCGATGGGCGTGCGCGGCATCGCGCTCGCCGAGGGCGATCATGTCATTTCGCTCGCCATCCTCGACGCCTTCGACGCGACGGGCGACGAGCGGGCGGCCTATCTCAAGCAGCGGCGGGCGCTCGCCGGCGAAGCGGCGGAGGAGCCGGTCGAGGTCGAGGCCGACGTCGAGGCCGACGGCGAGAAGGCGACGGCGAACGGCGGCGGGAACGGCTCGACGCTCGCGCCCGAACGCTTCGCGGCGATGCAGGCGGCCGAGCAGGTGATCCTGACCGTGTCGGAGAACGGCTACGGCAAGCGCACCGTGTCCTACGAGTACCGGGTCACCGGGCGCGGCGGAAAGGGCATCGTCGCGATGGCGGTCAACGCGCGCAACGGCGCGCTGGTCGCCTCGTTCCCGGTCGAGAACTCCGACGAGATCATGCTGGTCACCGATGGCGGCCAGCTCATCCGCGTGCCGGTCGAGGGCATCCGCATCGCCGGGCGCGGCGACGCAGGGCGTGATCGTGTTCCACACCGCCGACGAAGAGCGCGTCGTCGCGGTCGACCGGATCAGCGAGACGGAGACGGAGTCGGAAGGGGACGAGGAGGAGGCGGGCTGATCGTTGAATGCAAGCGCTCGACGCGCGACGCGGG
Organism: uncultured Alphaproteobacteria bacterium; assembly: GCA_963724785.1. Taxonomy (GTDB): domain Bacteria; phylum Pseudomonadota; class Alphaproteobacteria; order Rhizobiales; family Beijerinckiaceae; genus Roseiarcus. The sequence goes on from CAVRWC010000003.1 coordinate 283,649, forward strand.
CGCCAACGATTTCAGCATAGCCTTCGTAACCTCACACAGGGTCATGCCCGCGAATGCGGACATCCGGAAGATGCCGGGCAATCAGGGCGGCAGCCTCACAGATCCGAAGCCCGACGCCGATCCGAATCCGAACATCGAGAAGGGCGGCCGGGCGGTTCTCGCCCGGAAAAGTCGCCGCAAGCGATTCGGAAAGGCTCAATTCGGTATTCGCGAATGGCGGGCGCCGCCCGATGACGATCGAAGCCGAGCCGCGGAGCGCGATTGAACCCGGCGCCGCCCTCTCCTCCTGCCGTGACGAGACGAGGCTAGGATGCCGCACAGGCGGTTGTCCGCCTTCGCCCGCCGTTCGACTTGCGAAAGAGGATGCCCCATGACCCGCCGCGCCCGCGACGTTCTGCTCGACATTCTTCGCGACGAGGGGATCACGCCACGTGTTCGGCAATCCCGGCTCGACCGAGATGCCGCTGATGGACGCGCTCGTCGACGCGCCCGACATCACCTACGTCCTCGGCCTGCAGGAGGCGACGGCGGTGGCGATGGCGGACGGCTGGGCGCTGGCGTCGGGCCGCGCCGGCTTCGTCAACCTGCACGCCATGGGCGGCCTCGGCAACGCGATGGGCGTGCTGGTCGCCTCCAAGGCCAGCGAGACGCCGCTCGTCGTCACCGCGGGCCAGCAGGACACCCGCCATCTGATGACCGAGCCGTGGCTGTCCGGCGATCTCGTCGCGCTCGCGGGTCCCGTCTCCAAATGGGCGAAGGAGGTGCGGCGCGGCGAGGACGTCGGCCAGGCGCTGCGGCGCGCCTTCGCGATCTGCCGCACGCCGCCCTGCGGGCCGGTGTTCCTGTCGCTGCCGATGGACATTCTCGATGAGGAAGTGAGCGGGCCGACGCCGCCGGCCTCCGCCCCGCCCCGGCTCGGGCCCTCGCCGGACGCCGCGATGCTCGCGGAAAGCTCGCCGGTCTCGATCCGGACCGCGTTCTGGTGGTGCTCGGCGACGACCTTTCCGCCTCGGTGAGCCCCGGTCTCATCGCCTTCGCGGAAGCTGGCGGCTTTGCGGTCTGGGGCACCCAACTGACGTCGCGCACCGCCTTCCCGTCGGCGCATCCCTGCTGGGCGGGCGTGCTGAAGCCCGACTTCGCCTCATGCGCGAGCATTTCGAGAACGCCGAGGCGATCGTGCTGGTCGGCGGCCGCGCCTTCGTCGCCTATCCCTACCGCGCCGCCAAGCCGGTGCCCGAGGGCGTCGCGGTGCTGCATGTCGCCGACAATCCGGAGGCGTTCGGCCGCGAGCACGCCGCCGACATGGCGCTGATCGGCGACATCGGCGCGACGCTTGTCGACCGCAGCGGCCGCGGTTCGGCGAACTCGTCGACCCGCAGGGCGGTCGAGGCCCGGCTCGCGCGCGCGGCGCCGCCAAGCAAGCGCGCGCAACGAGGCGCTCCGGGCCGAAATCCTGGCCGAGACCGGCCCGCCGCTGTCGCCCGACGCGGCGGTGCTGGCGGCGCTCGACGCCCTGCCCGGCGACGCGCTGATCGCCAACAATTCGGCGGCGACCTTCGGCAAGGTGCAGGACCTGCTGACCACCCGGCCAGGCCGCTATTTCTTCTCCCGCGGCGGCGTGCTCGGCTGCAACATGCCGGCCGCGGTCGGGGCGTCGCTGGCCGGCGCCGGCCTCGTCGCCTCATTCGCCGGCGATGGCGGCGCGATGTACTCGCCCCAGGCGCTGTGGAGCGCCGCCCACTATCGCGCGAAGGTCGTCTTCTTCGTGTTCAACAACCGCCGCTACGGCGTGCTGCAGAACGTGGCGAAAAGCCTCGGCTACGCCAATGCGGTCGCCGGCCGCTTCGTCGGCATGGAGATCGTTGGGCCAGCGATCGATTACCAGGCGCTCGCCGCCTCGATGGGCGTTCCCTCGGCCCGCGCCGACGACCGCGATGTCGATCGCCGCGGCGGTCTCCGACGCGCTCAGGCGCGAAGGCCCGTCGCTGATCGAGATCGCCATCCGGTGACGATCGGAAAGGCGAAGCCGACGCCTCTGGAGCGGGCGTCCGGTCAAGCCCTCGCCAAGAGGCGTCTGCCGGGCGACTTTTCAAGCGCAGTAGCAATTCTCGACGTCGTAAGATATGTCTTAGGCATGGACGTGGATCCGCCCGGCTGAGGCCGGAGGGTCCGCCGTAAGCGTTTACGTCAACCAACGCGCGCCCTGTCGCCAGATCGATGGGTCGCGTTGCTGTTGGCGACGCGAGGCGGCGATCTGACAACAGGGCCTCCCAGAAAGGGCTGCCCGTTGACGTCATCTTCAGCTTCAACCGCTCCGATCCACACGGACCGCGCATTGCGTCGCGTGGTCTGGCTCTCGCTGGCGCTTTTCCTATCCTATCTCTGCGTGGCGATGTCCCTTCCGGTAACGTCGGTCTACGTCTCCACACAACTTGGCTTCAGCAATGGGCTCGCAGGGCTGGCTGTCGGCGTCACCTTCGCGTCCACCATTGCCACGCGTGGCATGGCCGGCCGTATCTCAGACCATCGCGGCGGCAAGTATTGCATGGTGCGGGGACTCTGGGTCTATTCCCTCGCCGGACTTGTCTGCCTCGCCGCGAGTTTGCCGGGCTTTCCGACCCCGGATGCCTACGGCGTTCTGATCGTCGGTCGACTGCTGCAGGGTCTCGGTGAAAGTCTGACGCTGGTCGGGCTTCTCTCCTGGGGATTCGGCATCATGGGGCCGCAAGCCTCAGGGCAGGTGATCGCGCTGGTCGGCATGGGCATGTATGGCGCGTTCGCGGTCGGCGGTCCAGTCGGACTCGCCCTGTTCGACCGGGCCGGCTTCGCCGGCGTCATGGGCGCCTCTGCGCTCGTTCCGCTCATCGGGCTGGCGATGGCGCTGCCAGTCGCGGGCGTTGCGCCGCTGGTTGGCGAGCGACCGTCTTTCTGGAGCATCATTGGGCGGATCTGGGAGCCCGGACTCGTTGTAGGCCTCCAGGGCGTCGGCTTCGCGGCGATCGGGGCGTTCATGCCGCTCTTGTTCCTGCACCACAGCTGGCCCCATGCCGGACTGGGCCTGACCTGCTTCGGCTGCGCGTTCGTGCTGATGCGGATCCTGTTCGGCCACCTGCCGGACCGGATCGGCGGCATTCCGGTGGCCCTTGTTTCGTTGGCCATCGAGGCTGTCGGGCAATATCTGCTTTGGGTCGCGAGCGGCCCCGTCGTCGGGCTTGCGGGCGCATTCCTGAGCGGGCTTGGCTGTTCGCTGATCTACCCGGCCATGGGCGTCGAAGCGGTCCGGCGCATCCCGCTCCACCTTCGCGGCACGGCGATCGGCGGCTTCGCCGCATTCCAGGATCTCGCCTATGGCGTCACCGGCCCGGTGACCGGCCTGCTGGCCGACCGTTTCGGATATGGCGTCGTGTTCCTCATCGGCGGAGTGGCCGCAACCCTCGGGTTCGCACTGGTGGTAGCCGTCGCGAGAAGGGGTCGGGCTCAAACCGCCTAACGCTCATTCTCGCTCCGCGTGATTTTCGCCTCGATCGCCGGAGGGCGCTTGAGCGTCTGCAGCACGACGCAATAGCGCTCGGTCAGCTTGAGCAGCGAGTCGAGCTGCTCCTCGGGCGCGTCGGTGTCGAGTTCGAACGTCAGGCGGATGTCGGTGAAGCCGACCGGCGCCTCCTTGGCGACGCCGAGCGTGCCGCGGAAATCCAGGTCGCCCTCGGCCAGCACCTGACCCGAGCGAAGCGCGACGCCCAAGGCGGTGGCGACCGCCTTCAGGGTGACGCCTGCGCAGGCGACCAAAGCCTCGAGCAGCATGTCGCCGGAGCAGAGCTCGAGCCCGCTTCCGCCGGTCGCGGGATGGAGCCCCGCCGCGGCCAGCGCCCGGCCGGTCTCGACCTTGCAGGCGATCGAGGCGGAGTCGAGCTCGCCGCGCGCCTTCAGCGTGACGCGCGCCGCCTCGGGCTCGGCGCGGTAGCGGTCCTTGATCGGCGCCTGCAGCGCGCGCAAGTCGTCGGCGTTCACGTTCGAAATCCTCCCTGGTCGTCGGGGACCGCAGTCTGCCCGCGCCGCGCCGAAGGCGCAATGCGCGCTACGGACATGCGCGCCGCGGCGCTTGTGACGCGGCGGCCGGCAGGCTAGGGCTTGGGTGCCATGACCCACACCGGCTTCTTTTCCGGCTCCTTCGACCCGATGACCAACGGTCATCTCGACGTGATCGACCATGCCGCGTGGCTGTGCGACCGGCTGGTGGTCGGGGTCGGCTCCAATCCGAACAAGGTCGGCCTCTTCACGGTGGAGGAGCGGCTCGCGCTCATCCGCGAGGCGGCTGCGCCGGCGCTCGAGGGCAAGGGCTGCGACACTCGACGTGGTCAGCTTCTCGGGGCTCGCGATCGACGCGGCGCGCGAGGCGGGCGCGACGCTCATTGTCCGGGGCCTGCGCGACTTCGACCGATTTCGACTACGAGATGCAGATGGCCGGCATGAACCGGGCGATGGCGCCGGACCTGCGCACAATTTTCCTGCCAGCCTCCTCGCCAGTCCGGCCGATAACCGCGACGCTGGTGCGCCAGATCGCCTCGATGGGCGGCGACGCCTCCCCCTTCGCGCCGCCGAACGTGGTCGTGGCGCTGAAGGAGAAGTTCCTGGCGAGCCGCGGGCGAGGCTGACCCACGGTCGCAGCGGCGTCCTGATTTCACCACTAACGACACAAAGGGACACGAAGCGCGCCGGATGGGCCAGAAACTAAAGCCCTTGCTTAACTATCTGAGCCGTGATACTAAAGCATATGCTTAACCATTCCGCCGCCCTCGATCGCGCCTTCCAGGCCCTCGCCGATCCGACCCGGCGAGCGATCGTCGAGCGGCTGGCGCGCGAACCGGCCTCGGTCAGCGATGCTGGCCCGGCCGCTCGCCATGTCGCTGCCTGCGGTGATGCAGCACCTGGCGGTGCTGGAGGCGTCGGGGCTGGTGCGCTCCGAGAAGTCGGGCCGGGTGCGAACCTGCCGCGTCGAGCCCGAGGCGCTGAGCCGCGCGGAGCAATGGATCAACGAAAGGCGGACCGAATGGGAAAACCGCCTCGACCGGCTGGGGGACTATCTCGCCAACCTCGCCAAGGAAGGAGACCCCCATGGATGACTTCGCCGCCAAGACGCTGAAGCCCGTGCGCCTGTCGCGCACCTTGCACGCCTCCGCGAAAGCTGCGTGTTCGAGGCCTGGAGCTCGGCCGAGCACGTCAAGCGCTGGTTCGCCGCCGACCGGCTTCACCATTCCGAGGCGAGGGTCGAAATGCGGGTCGGCGGGCCGTTCGAAGTGCTGATGCGCTCGCCCGTCCGGCGAGGAGCACTGGGCGCGCGGCGTCGTGAAAGAGGTGTCAGACGTTCGAGCGGCTGGTCATCGACTTCGTCGTCGAGGAGCCCAACGGCCGCGCGCTCTTCCGCGCCCTCACCGAGGTCGATTTCTCCGACGACGCTCGGCGGGACGCGCCTCGACGTCACCCAGAGCTACACGGTCCTCGACCCCGAGGCGGCCTGGATGGCGGAAGGCGCGCCGCAGGGCTGGGCGCAGACGCTCGACAAGCTCGCCGAGGAGGTCCAGCGGATGCAGGCGTCGAGAACGCCGGAACCGTCCGTCGTCCACGCCGCCTTCACCGTCGCAGCGCACCTACGACGCGCCGGTCGAGCGGGTCTGGCTGGCGCTGAGCGACGCCGGGCGAAGGCCAAGTGGTTCGGCGGCCCGCCGGGCGAGTGGCAGCGAGATCGAGCGCGTCATGGACTTCCGCGTCGGCGGCGCCGAGCGCGCCAAGGGCCGCTGGACGAGCGGCGTCGTCTCGACCTTCGACGCCGTCTACCACGACATCGTTCCGAGCGCGCGCATCGTCTACAGCTACGTCATGCAACTCGACGAGTCGGAAGATTTCCGTTTCGCTCGCCACGATGGAGCTCGCACGCCGAAGGGCCCCGGCCGCACGACCCTGCAAGGTGACCGAGCAGGGCGCCTTCCTCGACGGCTACGACGACGCCGGCTCGCGCGAGCACGGGACCGGCTTCCTGCTCGACAAGCTCGGCGCGTCGCTGGCGCGGTAGGCTGCGGTTGCCGATCGCTAGCGGCGGCGCCTCGGCGAGCGCGCAGGCTGGCCCGCTTGCGCCGCCCGGGCGCGCTCGGCGATAGTTGGCGGACCATCCAGCGAACCGACCGAGGAGATGCGCCATGACGGATCAACCGATCGTCGTTCTCAACGACGGCGTCTCGATGCCGCAGTTCGGGCTGGGCGTCTTTCAGACCCCGCCCGGGACCACCGCCGAGGTCGTCCGGCAGGCGGTCGCCGACGGCTATCGCCTGGTCGACACGGCCGCGATGTATCGCAACGAGGAGGGCGTCGGCGAGGCGCTCGCAAGGCCGGCCGGACGTGTTCGTCACGACCAAGCTCGGCAACGGCGATCACGGCTTCGACAATGCGCTTCGCGCTTTCGACTTGAGCGCCGAGGAGGCTCAGGCGCGAGCCGATCGATCTCTATCTCATCCACTGGCCGCGGCCGCGCGTCGGCCTCTATGTCGAGACCTGGAAGGCGCTGGTTCGTCTCAAGCAGGAGGACCGGATCCGCTCGATCGGCGTCTCCAATTTCAACCGCGACCATCTGGAGCGGATCATCGGCGAGACCGGCGTCACGCCCTCGGTCAACCAGATCGAGCTTCACCCGCGCTTCCAGCAGGAGGCTTTGCGCGCCTATCATGACGCATGCGGGATCAAGACGGAATCGTGGAGTCCCGCTCGGACGCGCGACGTTTCTCGCCGATCCCGTGATCGCCGGCGTCGCGGCGAAGCACGGCAAGACGCCGGCGCAGGTGGTGATCCGCTGGCATCTCGACAGCGGCCTGATCGTGATCCCGAAGTCCGTGCGGCCGGAGCGCCTGAAGGAGAACATCGCCGTGTTCGACTTCCGGCTCGACGACGCCGACATGCGCAGCATGCGCGGTCTCGACAAGGCCGACGGCCGCATGGGACCCGATCCCGCCACCGCGTCGTTCTGAGGCGCCGTATGCGTCGCAGGGGCCCCCGCAGAGGCGCGGGAAGCGGACCGTCTTGACCCGCTAGCCCGGTTGACGCGAACCTCCATGGGATCCGTTTATCTTGCGTGTCCAGATCCGTACCGGGCTGGCGCGACCTCGCAAGCTATGCTCGCCCTGATCCTCCAATTGCGCCATGATTTCAAACGCGATGTCGGGACAGGCTGTCTTGACCGCCGTGACCAGCGGTGTCGCCAACCACCAGCGGCGTCCCCAGGGTGCGCGTCAACGTCTGCAATCGGGCGGCGGTGTTGACCGTATCGCCGATCACCGTGAACGACATGCTGTACTCGCTGCCGACGTCGCCGATGACGGCTGTCCCGTAGTGGACGCCAATGCCCATCGCTAGGCGTTCCTCCGCCACCCGCTCGCGATCATCGTTCCAGCTCTCGAGCGCATCGAGCATCCTTTCGGCGCAGGCGAGCGCATTGGCGGCGTCTTTGGAGCTCGCGCTTGGAACGCCGAACACCGCGACGATCGCGTCGCCGATGTACTTGTCGACCGTGCCGCCGCAGGCAAAGATTTGCGCCGTCATCCGCGCATGGAATTCGCGCAACATTTCCAGGACCGCTTCCGGGGGCATCGCCTCGGTCATTTGGGTGAACCCGACAATATCGGCGAAAAGGACGCCAACTGTTTCCCGGCGGCCTGCGCCGAGCGGCTCGTCCTGCGCCGCCAGCAACTCGACGATGTTCGGCGAAAAGTAGCGGGACAGATTGTTGCGAGCCCGCTCGGCCTCTTGGCGCAACCGATCCATTTCGCGCAGCTTGGCGATGCTCGCCAGCGCCTTGCGGACAGTGATCTCGAGATCGCTCAGGTCCACGGGTTTAGTGACGAAATCAAATGCGCCGCGATTTATCGCCGTACGGAGATTGGCCATGTCGCCATAAGCCGAGACGATGATCGCGCGCACCGCGGACCGCCGCTCATCCAACTCGCTAAGCAGAGTGAGGCCGTCCATGACCGGCATGTTGATGTCGAGCAGGATGAGGTCGATATCCGGCTCGGCGTCGAGCGCAGACAAAGCCTCCTCGCCATGGTGGGCGAAGCGGAATGCGAATTCTCCCTCGCGGATCTGGCGGCGAAAACGCTGCCTGATCAGAAACTCGAAATCAGGTTCGTCGTCGACCGCAAGTATCTTTGTTGAAGCGATCAATGGGACACCTTCAGGTCAATCGCGCGCGCAACCGGCGCAGCCGCTCCTTCAACAAATCGAAGTCGACCGGCTTTGTGACGAATTCGGCAGCTCCGTATTCGGCCGCGCGGCGGCGCCGCTCCTCGTCGCCGTAGGCGGTCAGCATGATGACCGGCAGGTCGGGCCGACGCGACTTGATCTCGCGCAGGAGCGCCAGCCCGTCCATCCCCGGCATGTTGATGTCCGACAGGATAACGATCAATTGCGGCTCGATGTCGGTCGCGAGACGATCGAGCGCTTCCGAAGCCGAGAGAGCGAAGTGCAGGACATAGGCGCCCTCCCGCGCCTCTCGTCGAAATTGCTGGCGAAACAGGGTCACGACGTCGGGTTCGTCGTCGACAATCAAGATGCTTACGGTCATGACTGTCCGCTCGCTGCTGCAGAACCCGATGCCGCTCTAGCCATAAAGCAACGCGGCAGAATTACGATGAATTCGGTGAACGCTCCAACTTCGCTGGCGACCTTGATTGTCCCGCCGTGCTCCTTGGTGACGATTTCGTAGCTGATCGACAACCCAAGACCGGTGCCTTCGCCGGGCGGCTTCGTCGTGAAGAACGGCTGGAAGAGTTTATCCCTGATGTCGTCGGGAATGCCGAAGCCATTGTCGCGCACCCGCACCTCGACGGCCTTGACCAGATCGCGCGTGGTCACGGTCAGCACGGGAACAAACGCCCCGTCGTTCATCGCCCGCCTGCGCTTGTTCGCGGCATAGAATCCATTGCCGAACAGGTTGAGAAACACGCGCGTCATGTCTTGCGGCACGAGGTCGACCGGCGCGATGTCCGCGCCGTATTCCCGATCCAGAGTGATATTGAAGTCTTGATCCTGGGCTCGTGCGCCGTGATAGGCGAGACTGAGCGCCTCCTCGACCAAGGCGTTGAGCTCGACGCTCTGGCGGTCGCCGCCACCGCCACGGGAATGCGCCAGCATGCTCTTGACGATATTGTCGGCCCGCTTGCCGTGTTCCGCGATCCGTTGGAGATTGCCGGTCAGCATCTCCGTCACCTCGTCGACTTCGGCGCGTTGACGCTGGTCGAGCGCTTCGAACGCGGGAGCGGCCGCATCCTTCAGTTCGTCCAGCAGTCCGATCGAAAGGACAGCGAAATTATTGACGAAATTGAGCGGATTCTTGATCTCGTGCGCGATCCCGGCGGTGAGTTGCCCGAGCGAGGCCATCTTCTCAGCCTGAATGAGATTCGCTTGGGCTGCCTTAAGGTCATGGAGCGCCGCCTCGGCGGCGTCGCGCGCGGCCCGGATCTGCAATTCTGCACGCTGTCGCTCGCGTTCGAGGCGGTCCCGCTCGATCAGGCTGTTGCGCAACATCCCGAGCGTGCTTGTCATCGCCACGATCTCGGAGACGCCGGTCGGCAGCATTGCGACGTTGAGTTCGCCACGCGTGATCGAAGCTATGCTTCGTTCCAGCTGCTTCAGCGGGACGGTGACGGAGCGCACGGTCAGCGCAGTGAAGCCCAACGCGAGCACGAGTGCGCCGATTCCGCCGACGATCGCGAGTTTGACGGCGAGTTCGGCCTGGCGCGTCGACGCATCGCGCCGGGCCAGAGCCTGCTGCTCGACCCGGTCCACGATCCTATCGATCGAGTCGTCGATATCGAGAATGTGCCTCTTGGCCTGTTCCAACAGGGCGTTGCCGGCGGCGCTGTCGTCGCTCGAATAGGCGACGCCAGCCTTCCTCGCCAGATCGGTAATGGCGTCGACTTCCCGTTCGATGCCGGTGACGACTGCCGGGTCGACCGCGGAGATCGCCGTGAGGTCGGAGTCGAGCCCCGCTTTGGCTGCCTCCGCCGCTTGCTGAGAGCGAGCGAGTTGCGTGACCGCCGAGTCGATCACCCAGTATTTCAAATCGCCAAAGTGCTTACTGGCCGAATTGGCGCTCCTGACCACCGAGACAAGCGTCGCCTCCTCGGCAAGGCTCCCCGAGTCCCGCGCAAGCTCACGGATCAGAAGCGCCGAGGAGATGACGAGAATCGCAAGCAGCAAGGCCGAAAGGAAGATCAGCCGTGCTCGGATCGACACGTTGGGCATCGGCCTGGGTCCACCCTTTTCTCCCCTTATCCGCCCCGCGGCCAGTAGCGCAGGCGGCCACAAATCGTGGCCGAAGCGCCGTCAGACCGCACGCGCCTCCCTTTCCGGCTCGCCCGCATCATCCCATACTCGGCCAACCAGTAAAGGGGCTGTCGACTCGGGACGAGATCATGCGATTATGACGATGTTAAACCTGTGACGACCTAAAGCGATCCTTGGGATCCGCGCCTGAAGGAGGAAAAGGTGAAGGCCACGAATTTTCAGCGAGTCATCATTCTTTTTGCAATCGTTCTGGGCGTAGCCGTGACTTCGGCGGCCGAGGCGGCATCCGTTTCGTTTCAGGTTCCGCTATCCGGGGCGCAATGTGTGCCGCCGGTCGACACCGGCGGAACAGGAACGGCTGACCTGGCCTTTGACCCGGCGACCCGGGTCGTCACATGGAAAATCCCCTACAGCGGACTGTCGAGCCCCGCTACGATGGCTCATTTTCATGGTCCAGCCAAGCAGGGCGCGAACGGGCCGGTTGTCATCTGGCTCACCACGCAAGGCAGCCCTCCCGCAAACCCGATCACGGGCAGCGCGACGCTCACGGCCGAACAGGCGCAGCAATTATCGGCGGGGATGTGGTACATAAATGTGCACACGCAGTCTCATCCGGCGGGCGAGATTCGCGGCCAGGTGATACCGCCCAAGAGCTGATCGAAACTACATGAGACTGGCGAGAATGACCGCAGCCGCGGCGCTGCCGGCAAAGAGGACGGCTGCCCGCGCCCGGCTCGCGATGCGCGGCGCGGGCACGCTTTCCGGAAGAATTTTTGTGCCGGTGATCATCGGCCGCAGCAGGTTTTGGCCCTTAACCGCCGCGTAGCCGACGATCGCCAGGAGATGCAGAACGATCGCCGCCAACAGCACCTCCCACACGATCGCGTGCGATGTCTCGATCGCGTTGGCGGCCCCGGCCGAAACGATCGCGGTCAACGGTCCGACGTCGGCGATATCGTTGGCGACGTAAATTCCGGTCAGGGTCTCGGCGAGAAGCAGCGCGAGGAGAAACAGCACCATCCAGCCACCTGCGGGGTTATGCCCCACCTGGCGGTCGGGTTCTCGGAGAAGCGCGTATTTCAGATGTTGGACGGCCGTCCGTGGAGAGGTGAGAAAGCAGGAGAACCGCGCGGTCTCGCCGCCAAAGATGCCCCACAGCAGCCGGAACAGCAGCAGAGCGAGCAAGGCGTCGCCGATCCTCCCGTGCCAAACCATCCAGTTTAGCCGCCAAGTCGCATACGCCGCCGCCACCAGCGCCGCCATCAGCCAGTGGAAGAGGCGGGTGGGACCGTCCCACACAAGTACGATACGCGCATCACTCATTGGCTCTACTCAATGCTCGTCATGCTCGCCTTCGAAGCGCGCCCGAACGTCGCGCTCGGCCAAACATACGGGCGGCACGGACTGTCGCGCTACAATTTTTCGCAAGGCGGGCGCAGAGGGAGGCGATCCCCGGCCACGCGCCGAACATCCCTCGCGGGCTCGCGTTCCGCCGCTCGGGGCGATGCGCGTCCCGGGGGCCATCCGTCAGCGCGAGACGCGCGCGCTTCCGATTTAGGCCGCGATCGGCAACGCCGCTGCAATTCGCTGCGTCCAGCCGGGCGCAATGCGCTCTAACTTCGCGACAACGCCGCGACCGCGCGATTAAGCTGCGGATCCGAGCCTGCGGCGTAGCGGCGGTCAAAGGGGACGGGAATCGTCGGCTCGACGCCGACGCCTTCTAGCCGTTTGCCGTCGACCAGGACGTCTTCCACGGCGAGCAGCAGCAGGCCCTGGTCGCCGATCAGGAACGCGGTCGCCGCGAGCACGGCGCCCTCGGTGCGGCTGCCGACCAGTGGGCCTAAGCCATATTCCTTGAAACCGTAGGCCAAAACCTCCTTGCCGCTGCGCGTGCCGCCGTTGATCAGCGCCGCGACCGGCTTCCGCCATTTCGCCCCGACAATGCCCGTCTCGCCGTCGCGACCCGCCACCTGCATGGTCGGCGAGCGGGCGTTGAAGAGATCAAGGTAGTACGGCTGCGCCCCTCCCCACCCGTCACGCAGGTCCCAGACCAGCGCGTCGGCGTCGCTGAGCGGACCCTCGGCGATCAGGTCCTCGAGCGCTGCCTGATACCTGCGGCTGGCGTAGGACCAGACATGGACGTAACCGATCCGGGCGCCTCCGCTCGCCTTGATGATGCGGGCGCTTTGCTTCAGACCGGCCAAAAACATCTCGCCGGGCTTCAGGTCCGCCGGCGCAATCGCCATCACGGTCGGCGCGCCGTCGGCCGCGCGGCGGATCGAAAGCGGCACTTTGGCGCCGACCTTGCCGCGGAACGAGTCGACCGGCTTGAAAGGCCGCCCGTCGGCCGAAAGAATCTCGTCGCCGACCAGGAGGCCGGCGCCATGGGCCGGCGCGCCCTCGATCACGCCGGCGACGAACAGCCGGCCCCGATCGTCGGTCTCGGTGAAAATCCCGACGCCGGGATAGGTCACCTCGCCATTGGGAAATAGGCGATCGAGCCCACGCCGTTCGAGCGCGCCGGCGAAGATGTCGGCGAGCTGGTAATAGGCAGGCTCGTCGGCCGTGTAATAGCGCGTGTGCGAGGCGCTCAGGGTCGCGAGCATGGCATTGATCGCGGTCGCGAGATCCTCGCGCGTGGGGGCGCTCGTCGCCTCAGAACGGAATCGGTCCCGCATCGCCGGCCAGTCAACCCCGTGCAGGCGGGGATCATAGAAGCGATCGCGCACCAGCTCCCAAACCTGATCGAACGCGGAGGAGGAATCGGGCTGCGCTGGGGAAGAAGGCGCCTGTGGCGCCTCAGCGCCGGCCGGGCGCGCCGCGACAACGGCGGCCGCCGCCGCATAGGCCATGAAATCCCTGCGTGTCGCGGCCATGTCGCCGGCGCTCCCAAACTTAAGTTAGCAAGGACGACTTGATCGGAAAACCCGGCGCCTTCGTGACCGACACGCGCAGGAATCGCGATAAAAAACGCCGGCGCAAGCCGCGCCTCACCCGCGCGCCCGCTCCGCCCTCAGCCGCGCCCAGTAGTCGAGCCGCTTCCTGATCTCGCGCTCGAAGCCGCGCTCGACCGGCTCATAGAGCGTCCGGCGCCCGAGCGCCTCCGGCCAGTAGTCCTGGCCGCTGAAACCTTCGGGCGCGTCGTGATCGTACTGGTAGTCGGCGCCGTAGCCTTCGCGCTTCATCAGCCGCGTCGGCGCGTTGAGGATGGTTTTCGGCGGCGTCAGCGAGCCGTGCGTCGTCGCGAGCGCCTGCGCGGCGGCGAACGCCTTGTAGACGGCGTTCGACTTCGGCGCGGTCGCGACATAGACCACGGCCTCGGCGATGGCGAGTTCGCCCTCCGGGCTGCCGAGAAAATCGTAGGCCTCCTTGGCGGCGCTGGCGACCACCAGCGCCTGCGGGTCGGCGAGGCCGATGTCCTCCGAGGCCATGCGGACAACGCGACGGGCGATGAACAAGGGGTCCTCGCCGGCGTCGAGCATGCGGGCGAGATAATAGAGGGCGGCGTCCGGATCCGACCCGCGCACGCATTTGTGAAGGGCCGAGACCAGATTGTAATGGCCGTCCTGCCCCTTGTCGTAGAGCGGCGCGCGCCGCTGAACGACATCGACGAGGCGACTCGGGTCGAAGACCTCGTCGGGACGGGCGGCGCGCCAGATTTCCTCGGCGAGCGTCAGCACTGCGCGGCCGTCGCCGTCCGCCATCCCTATCAAAGCCGCGCGCGCCGCCGCGTCGAGGGGCAGCGCCTTGCCGACGACGCGCTCGGCGCGCTCGATCAGGGCCTCGAGCGCCTCGGCGGTCAGCGCACGGAAGACGAGCACGCGCGCGCGAGACAGCAGAGCTGCGTTCAGTTCGAACGACGGGTTCTCGGTGGTCGCGCCGATCAGGGTGACGGCGCCGTCCTCCATCACCGGCAGGAAGGAATCCTGCTGGGCGCGATTGAAGCGATGGATCTCGTCCACGAACAGCAGCGTCCCCTGCCCCTGCGAGCGGCGGAGGCGGGCGGCGTCAAAAATCTTCTTGAGCTCGGCCACGCCGGAATGGATCGCCGAAACCTGGACGAAAGCGTCCGGGCGCATGGCGCCGATCAGCCGCGCGACGGTGGTCTTGCCGCTGCCGGGGGGTCCCCAGAAGATCATCGAGCCGAGCGTCGGAGCCTCGAGCAACCGCGTCAGCGCCCCGTCCGGGCCGGTCAGGTGCTCCTGCCCGGAGACCTCGGCGAGGCTCGTCGGCCTCAGCCGCTCGGCGAGCGGCGCGGGCGGCGGCTCGCCGCGGCTCTTGGCGTCGTCGAACAGGCTCATGCCCTCTTGTCCCGCGCGGGCGCGGCGCTGTCCAGCCGGGCCGCTACGCGGGCCTTAAGACCATCCGCGGAACCGCTAGGAACCGTGGGTCGGGAGCTGCGCCACGCTTCACAGTTCGACGCCGTGCGACGACCGGACTCCTTGCCCGACCGCTTGGCGCAGCTATGCTCGGTTCGCCGCCCCGAACCCCGAGTTGCGTCATGTCCGCCTCCGTCCTGCCCTACGTCCCCTCAGAACACCTCGGCTTCGACCCGCAGCGGCTCGAGCGGCTGACCGACGCGATGCAGCGGCAGATCGATGACCGGAAGGCGCCGGGCATCGCGATGATGATCGCCCGGCATGGCAAAGTCGCCTATCGCCAGGCCCTCGGCGAACTCAAGCCCGGCGGCCCCGCGATGAGCGACGCCGCGATCTTCCGCATCTATTCGATGACCAAGCCCATCGTCTCGGTCGCGGCGATGATGCTGATCGAGGAGGGGCGGCTCACGGCGCTTGATCCAGTGTCCGCCTACATTCCCGACTTCGCCGACGTGAAGGTGGCGGTCCCCACGGCTGACGGGTTCGACCTCGCGCCGCTCGTCCGCCCAATCACCGTGCAGGACCTGCTGCGGCACACGTCCGGTCTGACCTACGGCTTCACCGGCGCCTCGTCCGTCCAGAGATTGATGTCGGAAGCGCACGTTCTCAGCGGCGAGCGGACTACGGCCCAGAACGTCGAGGCGATGGCCGGCCTGCCGCTGATGCACCAACCCGGAACGGTATGGGAGTACAGCGTCTCGACCGACGTGCTCGCCCGCGTCGTAGAGATCGTCGAGGGGGCGCGGCTCAGCGACGTGCTGCGCGCCCGCATCTTTGGGCCGCTCGGCATGATCGACACGGGTTTCTTCACCCCGGAGGCGAAGGTCGTGCGGCGCGCCGATCCATTCTCTTTCGCCTTCATGACCGCGGCGGGCGTCAATTCCATGAATGCGACGACGCCGCCGAAATTCGAGTCGGGAGGCGGCGGTCTGGTCTCCACGCTCGCCGACTACACCCGTTTCTGCGCCATGCTGTCGAACGGCGGGGCCTTCGCCGGCCACCGCCTGCTGAGCCGCCGGACGATCGCCTATATGGCGAGCGACCACCTCGACGCGAAGGTCGACCGCAACCATGCGCTGTTGTGGCCTGGCCACGGCTTCGGCCTCGGCTTCGCCGTTCGGGTCGCCGAAGGGCTGGCGCCGAGCGCGGGCAGCGTTGGCGAGTATTTCTGGGGCGGCATGATGGGCACCACCTTCTGGATCTCGCCGCGCGACGACCTGTTCGCGATTCTCATGGTGCAATCGCCGGAATACCGGGAATACTTTCGGGTGCTGTTCCGCAGCCTGGTCTACGCGGCGCTGATCTGAGAGGATTGGGTCATCGCAGCCGAGCCGAAGGAAGGGGCGCGCGGGTCACACGCGTGACCGCGCTGCGGCGGCGTAGAACGTTTTTTTGAGCGTCCGCCCGATCGTGTTGTCGCTGGCGCTCTCGACGATCTGAAGTTCGACGACTTTCTCCTCCAGAAGACGCAGGCTCCATTTGGCGTGGCCCGCTGGGGCCGGGCCGCGAGCCAAAGCGACCAGCTTCGCTTCCGCGGCGCCGTCAAAAATCCGTCGCGGGTCCGAATTGGGATTGTACCTGCGCGTCCAGACGGAGGCGAAGCCTTCCTCGACAAATTGCCGTCGCGTCCGCTGGATGGTCGGGATGCTGGTGTCGAGCGCCTCGGCGATCTGTCTATCGCTCCATCCGTCGCCAGCCTCCGAGACGTCCGCTTTCAGTAGAATTCGGGCTTTCGTCAACAAATGCCGGGCGCGCTTGCCCTTGCGGATGAGTTCATCGAGCCGAACACGTTCCTCCTCGCTCAGCCTGACCACGTATTTCTTGACGGCGATCTCTTTGCTGGCCACGAATCTTCTCCCTTGCTCGATCGCGACAGCACAGATTTAGACAATGCCATCAGAGACATGACGTGAGACACTCGGTTAAGCGGACATTAGCCTCCTGCACGCCGCCACGGGCCAGCAAATCGGCAAGTCGCCGACGACCGTCGCGATGGCGGGGCGGCAGTCGGAAGGATCTAATTCTCGGCGACAGTCGTCAGTGCGAACGCCGGCTTCGGCGCGACTGACGCCGTAAGGATTCTTTCCGCCATAGACGGGATGCGCTCTTCGGGAACGAGACCATCGATAAAAAGCGCGGACAACCCGTGAATTAAGCCCCAGGCGGCGAGTGCGTCGCGTTCGACCTCGCCAGCATGACCGTCGGTTGATTGGGCGACCTCCAATGCGCGGAAAGCCTCGGTCGCGGCTTTGTTCAGATGCGGATGTTTCGCCCGCTCGGCCAAGATCGGCCCGAACATGAGGCGAAACAGACCTCGTTTCTGCAGAGCGAATTCCACGTAAGCGAGACCGAGTCCAAGCAGCAAATCCGGTCCCTCGACCGCCTCTAAAGCGGCGGAAAGCTCCCGGAATCCCTCTGCCGCGACCGAGGCGAGGAGGTCCTCCCTGCTCGCGAAATGCCGATAAGCGGCGGTCGGAGACACACCGACGCGGCGGGCCATCTCGCGCAGTCCCACCGCTTGCGATCCATCCTCATCGAGAATCTCTCTGGCGGCGGCCCGCATCGCATTCGGCACATTTCCGTGCCGGTAATTTTTCTTCTTGGCGAATTCTTCCATATTGTCCCTCATTGCATGGGCTTACAGCCCGTTCGCTTCGTTTTCAGTGCAGTTCTCGGCGGGCCCGAGGTTAACATTATAGTCGGCAACCTAAATTTCGACCGACCCCGCCAAGCCTATTCAAGCTCGTCCTGAACACCGATGCTATAGGTTAAGAGATGCTATAGGTTAGGAGAGGTATCGGATGTTCAAAAATGACCAAATCGCTAAAATTGGCCGCCGCTCCGTATAGGCTATTCGCGCAGCACGACGCTCAACAACGAACTGTGGACCTTCAGCTCCCCGTTGTATTCGATGAAGCCGAGCTTTCTGAATTTATTCATGAAGAAGCTCACCCGCGGCCTCGTTGTCCCGATCATCTCGGCAAGCGTTTCCTGACTGATTTTTGTAATGATCGGCTCCGGCTTTCCTTCTTTGCCAAAATTTGCCAGCAGCAGAAGAACGCGGGCCAGACGCCTCTCACTGGAATTGAACAGATGGTCCACGAGGTCCGCCTCAACACGACTGTTGCGTTTCAAAAGGTGCGCTGTGAACACCTCGGCAAAATCGGGCTCGCCATGAAGCACGCGGATCATCTCCGCCTTCTCGATGCGCATGACGGACGCTTCGGTCATAGCCACCGCTGACGCCAAGCGCAGAGGCTGGGCAATCAGGCAGCCTTCGCCAAAGAAGTCTCCGTCGCCGAACAGGCCGACGACCGCCTCCCGCCCGTGCCCAGAGGTCACCGCGATTTTGACCTTGCCCCGCACGATCTGGAAGACGGAGTCGGCAGCGTCGCCTTGCGCGTAAATGACCGCTCCCGCCAGATATTTAGCCTTGGATTGGCCGTGGCGGGCGGCCGCCCGATATCCGACCGGATCAAACGAAACGATTTTAGCCTTCGCCGCCATGGGCCCCTTTCCCAATCTCAGAATTGACATTAGAGGAAAATGCGCTCACCCCGATTTTTGCCTCAGCGAGAATTGCGGCCGTCAATCGCAGGCGACATAGCCAGAGCAAAGCGGTCCTGAACACGTGGAGGGTAAGGATCGAAAGTGGTATCGGCTGTTCAAAAATGACCACAATGGCAAAAAAAACCGGCCGCGCCGGATGCCGCTTATTCGTGCAGGGCGGCGCTAAACGAAGATTGGTGGACCTTCAGCTTCCACTTGTACTCAATGGATTCGAGCTCCTCGACTTTGTTCGTGAAGAATCCGGCCCGCACACAGGTCGTCCCAATCATCTCCGCAAAGCATCTCCTGACTGATCTTTGTGGTGATCGGCCCCGGCTCTCGTTGCTTTTCGAAAGGGGATCTCTCCATCCGCTGAGCGGTCTCGCGGCGGGTCGCCATTTGTGCAACGCGGCCGAGAAAGGCGTCGGCGTTGAATATCCCAAAGGACTCTGCTGCGAGATTACGGGGCGGCCATCACGCGTTCTGCAGGCCCTCGCCAGCAAGCCGCCCGCGACCAGACGCCGGCCTGCCCGGGAATTCAGAACAACGCTCGGCCGAGCATGTGCGCGCTCACCACACCCCGGTGTTCGGCATCGACGCCCAAGGCTCAGCGGCCGGCAGCGCCCGGCCTTTCTGGAGAAGCTCGATCGAGATGGAATCGGGCGTGCGGATAAAGGCCATATTGCCGTCGCGCGGCGGCCGGTTGATCGTCACGCCGGCGTCCATCAGCCGTTTGCAGGTCGCGTAGATATCGTCGACCCGATAGGCCAGATGGCCGAAGTTCCGCCCGCCCGTATAGACCTCCGGGTCCCAGTTCCAGGTGAGCTCGATCAGCGGCGCCTGCTCCTTGCGCGCCCGCTCGGCGTCGCCGGAGGCGGCGAGAAAGACCAGCGTGAACCGGCCCCTGTCGTTCTCGACCCGCCGCGTCTCGACGAAGCCCATCAGCTCGAAAAAGGCGATGGTGGCTTTCAGGTCCGTCACGCGGATCATGGTGTGCAGGTATTCCATGGGATGTCCTCTCGATGGCTCGTGCGACCGCCTCGCACGACAATAGCGCCTCAGTCCAGGAACGGGCAGCCCCGTTTGCCAGGCCGGTTTCGGCGGCAGGCGATTCCCGATAGACCGGCCTCACGCGCGACGCGCGACCTCGGGGGACCTCATGAGCGCCGCCTTCTGCTTCACGCCCGACCGCGCGTTCTTTCCGCCAGCCGTGCGCGCCATCGCCTCGCTGATCGAGGCCGAGCCGGACGCGCGCCACGAGATCTATCTCGTCTGCGAGCCGGACGACGTGACGCCCGGATTCGACCGCCTGCCCAGCGCATTGCGCGAGCGCATAACGCTCCTCACCCTCGACTTCTCGCGCCTACGACAGGCGCCTTTCCGGCAAGGGCCGCTTCTCGCGCGCGGTGTTCCGCCGCCTGTTCCTCGCCGAACTCCTGCCGCTCGCATGTCGAGCGGATCGTCAGCGTCGATTCCGACATGCTGATCGTCCGTCCCGGCCTCTCCCGCCTCGCTGGCTTCGACTTCGGCGGCCGCCCGCTCGCCGCCGCCTGCGACATGATCTTCCTCATGGACTTCAAGGGCGAGGACGACGCGCTCGTGCGCCAGTTCCGTCGGTCGCGCAAGAGGCTCGGCCTCGCGCCCCGGCACGCCCTATTTCAACGCCGGGCTGATGGCGATCGACCGCGCCGCGTGGCGGCGGGAGAAGCTCGACCGAGCGGGTGACGACGGCGCTCGCCGAGGACCCGAAGCGCTACCCGTTCATGGAGCAGGACGCGCTCAACGCGACGCTGCAAGGGCGGCTTTGCGCCGCTGTCGCCGCGCTACAATTTCATGGGCGACTTCTTCCTCCTGGACCTCGAGCGCCGGACTCGACCCGATCGTGCTGCATTTCGTCAACGCGCCCGAAGCCCTGGACGCTTGCGGAATGGAAGGGCGAGGCGCGCTTCGCCGAGGCCTACCGCGACTGGTTCAGGACTTCGCCGTGGCCGGAATGGGCCGAGGCGCCTGAACGGCCGGGCTGGCGGCGATCCCGGCCGCCGCTGACCAGGGTCAGGCGCGAGTTCGGGGCGCGTCTAGCAGCAATTCCTCGAAGCGACGCCCTTCATCGACGGTCCGCTGCGGCTCGACGGCTGACCAAGGCCGCCGGTTGTTCGCGCAAGGCCCCAATCAGCCGCGCCGCAACAATGCCCGTCCAGGCCGCGCTTGACGCGGGCCGGGGTTTTGGCGTCCAACGGCCGGCGCACGAGCGCGGGGGACGCCTGGGTCATGTTCCGCACCCTGATGACATCGCGGCGTTTCGCGCCGCTGTTCTGGTGCCAGTTCCTGTCCGCCTTCAACGACAATTTCGTCCGCAACATGCTGGTCATGCTGATCCTGTTCCGCTTCGGCGCGCGAGGGCGGCAGCATGAAGATCCTGATCGCCTCGATGGCCTTCGTCCTGCCGGCGATCCCGTTGTCGGCGCTCGGCGGCGAGATCGCCGATTCGCACGACAAGGCGGCGGTCGCCCGGCGCCTCAAGTTCGCGGAGATCTTTGTGCAGGCGATCGGGGCGGCCGGCTTCGCCCTGTCCTCGCTGACCCTGCTCTATCTGGCGCTGTTCGGGCTCGGCTGCATCGCCGCGCTGTTCGGCCCGATCAAATACGGCATTCTGCCCGGACCACCTGCGGCGCGAGGAACTGGTCGCCGGCAACGCGCTGGTCGAGGGCGCGACCTACGCCGCCATCATCTGCGGCCTGATCGTCGGCGGCCTCGCCGCGGCGAACGATCGCTCGACGCTCGGCGTCGTCATGCAGATGATGATCATCGCGGTCGCCTGCTACGGGACGTCGCGCTACATCCCGCCGACCGGAGTCGGCGCGCCCGGCCTCAAGGTCCACTGGAACGTGTTCGCCTCGACCTGGCGGATCATCGAGCGAGGTCCGCGCCGACCGCCGCCAGTGGGCCGCGGCGCTGTCGACGAGCTGGTTCTGGACGGTCGGCATCGTCGCGCTGTCGCTCGTGCCGGTGATCGTCAAGGCGCGCATCGGCGGCGGGCTCGACGTCGAGATCGCCGTGAATCTGATCTTCGCCGCCGGCGTCGGGCTCGGCTCGCTCGCGGCGGCGCAACTCTCCCACGGGCGGATCGAGCTCGCGCCGGCGCCGTTCCTGCTCCTCGTCGATGGCGGCTGTGCTCGATCGATCTCGGCCTCGCCGACCATGGGGCTCCACGGCGGCGACCCGCGAGGTCCCGCTCGCCGAGTTCTTCGCGAGCGCGCTCGGCCTGCGCCTGGCCTTCGACCTCTTCGTCTTCTCCGCCGCGGCGGGGCTGTTCGTCGTGCCGATCTTCGCCGCCATCCAGGCCTGGGCGGGCGAGGACCGGCGCGCCCGGGTGGTCGGCGCGGTCAACGCGCTGAACTACCTCATGATGGTCGCGGGCTCGGTCGTGACCATGATCCTGCTCCAGGTCGTGGGCTGAGCGAGCCGACCGCGCTCGTCGTCCTCGGCCTCGCCAATGTCGTCGCGGCGGTCTACGTCTTCCGCAACCTGCCGGCCAACACGCTCGCCTTCGTCGCGCGCACCGCGCTGCGGCTTGTCTACCGGCTCGAGGTGGTGGGGGCGGAAAACCTGCCGCGTCCGGGCGAATGCGCGGCGATCGCGGTCAATCACGTCTCGTTCCTCGACGCGGCGGCGCTGACCGCCATCATGGAGGAGCCGCCGGTTCTCGCCGTCGACCGCGCTCCGCCGCGCGGCGCCTGCTGGTGGCGCCGCTCCTGAACTTCGCCGGCGTCCGCCCGATGGACCCGGCGAAGCCGCTGACCGCGCGGACGCTGATCGCCGCGGCGCGCGCGGGACGGGCGCTGGCGGTCTTCCCGGAAGGGCGCGTGGCGCTGACCCCCGTCGTGATGCGGGACTACGAGGCGCTGTCTCTGATGATCGAGAAGACCGGCGCGCCGGTGACGCCGGTGCGCATCGAGGGGGCGGAGCGCACGATCTTCTCGCGGCTCGATCCCGGCCCATACCGGCCGGCGGCGCTTCCCGAAGATCAAGATCACCGTGCTGCCGCCGCGGCGGCTCGCGGTCCCCCATGCGCCGGACGGCCGCGCGCGCCGGCGCGCCGCCGGCGCCGCGCTCGCCGACCTCCTGGCCGACGTCGTGTTCGAGACGACCGACATCCGCCGCACCCTGCACGACGCCTTCGAGGCCGAGGCGCGCAGGACCGGCCTCTCGCGCATCGTCGTCGAGGACCCGCTCGCCGGCCCGCTGACCATGCGCATGTTCCGCATCGGGGTCGGCGTGCTGGCGCGCAAGATCGTCGCGATCACGGCCCCCGGGCGAGACGGTCGGGCTGATGCTGCCGAACGCCAACGGCGCGGTGGTCACCTTCATGGCGCTGCAGGCGGCGGGCCGGGTGGCGGCGATGCTCAATTTCACCGCCGGCCCCATCAACCTCGTCGGCGCCTGCCAGGCGGCGCGAGATCCGGCTGGTGCTGACCTCGCGCGCTTTCGTCGAGAAGGCCGAACTCGGCGCGCTCGTCGAGGCGCTCGGCCGCGTCGTCCGCATCGTCTGGCTCGAGGACGTGCGCGCGAGCGCGACGCGGCAAGGACAAGCTCCTCGCGGCGCTGACGGCGGGCCGCGCGTTCGCGAAGACGCGAGCCGGACGATCCGGCGGCGGTGCTGTTCACCTCGGGCACCGAGGGCGCGCCCAAGGGCGTGGCGCTGTCGCACGCCAACATTCTCGCCAACTGCGCCCAGGTCGACGCCCGCTACGACCTCCGGGTTTCCGACATCTTCTTCAATCCGCTGCCGATGTTTCACGCCTTCGGCCTGACGGCGGGATGTCTGCTCGGGCTCATGACCTCGATGCGGGTCTATCTCTACCCGACCCCCCTGCACTACCGGCAGATCCCCGAGCTGATCGACAAGGTCGGCGCGACGGTGCTGTTCGGCACCGACACGTTCCTCACCGGCTATGCGCGCAACGCCGACGCCTTCGGCTTCCGGTCGCTGCGCTACGTGATCGCCGGCGCGGAGGCGGTGAAAGCCGAGACCCGCCGCGTCTATCAGGAGAAGTTCGGCCTTCGGCTGTTCGAGGGCTACGGCGTGACGGAATGCGCGCCGGTGCTGGCGGTCAACATGCCGATGTTCAACAAGCCCGGCACGGTCGGCCGGCTCCTGCCCCACATCACGCCGCGGATCGAGCCGGTGCCGGGCATCGAGGAGGGCGGGCGGCTGTTCGTCAAGGGGCCGAACGTGATGATCGGCTATTACCGCGCCGACAATCCCGGCGAGCTCGAGCCGCCGGCGGGCGGCTGGCACGACACCGGCGACATTGTCGACGATCGACGCCGAGGGCTTCGTCGGCGATCAAGGGCCGGGCCAAGCGGTTCGTCAAGATCGCCGGCGAACTCGTCTCGCTCGGCGCGATCGAGGACCTGCTCTGGGGCCTGTGGCCCGACGACGTCGGTCGCCTGCGTCGCCGCCCCCGACCCGAAGCGGGGCGAGCGCGTCATCCTCGCCACGACGCACAAGGGCGCGACCAAGGCCGAGGTCGACGCCTGGATGAAGATCAAGGGCGCCTCGGCCATCATGGCCCCCGCCTCGGTGGTCGTCCTCGGCGCCATTCCCCTGCTCGGCTCCGGCAAGACCGACTATGTCGCGCTCATCAAGACGGTGAGGGAAAAGAAGGCGTAAGGGCGGTTAAGGGCGGTTTATCGGTCGGGCGCAGCGATTTCAGGGCTTTGCGGAACGGCTTAGCGGCGACCTTTTTTCGTCATTTTCCATACAAAAACAGGACGATCCCCTCCCGTCTGGCCTCTCAAAAGTCCGGGATTTGCTCACGCG